>DATNFO010000001.1:0-102533 GCA_035606355.1 Candidatus Limnocylindrales bacterium
CTACTATATTCGGCGTGTGCAGGAGGCGTGGAGTCTGCGCCGCTGCGACCGGGACGGCGGCCAGGATGAGGAGATTGTGCCGGCTATGCTCGACCGGGCATTCGCGGTCACGCAGGACGGAGTGTATTTCATTCCCATGCCCGGCGCCGACGGAAGGTCGTCAATCCGCTTCTGGAACAGCGCGACGCGCGCCGTCACCACAATCACTCCCATTCAGAAGCCGCAGCGGCGGCCGATCGCCCTCGCGCCCGACGGCAAGTTCCTGCTGTTCTCGCAATTCGACCACTGGGGCCGGGACCTGGTCCTGCTTAGCAGCCGTCCCTAAGCCGTTCGGCCCATAAGCTCTCGCGCGGGAACTTCTCGCGTCGCCTCGACTTCTAAATGTGTATGAGAGCGCTGGCTCTCGTTCTTCTGATTGCGTGCGGGGCCGCCCCCGGCTGGCCGTGCAGTTGCCGTGGTCCGCGCCCGGCTTGTGCATACCTCGAAGCAGATGCGATCTTTCTGGGCCGCGTCATATTCACCAATCATGACGCCGGCTCTGGCATATCCCAAGAGACCTTGGTTCGATTTGACGTTGAGGAGATCTTCAAGGGGCTTCCGCGGGGAACCAAGGATGTTTGGATAGATCCCGGCAGTTTCACCAGTTGCTACGAGGAGTATCTTCTCGGCCAGCGGTATCTGATCGTAGCCCGGCGAACGGGCCAGATGCCCCGCGATTCCGCAACGATGACGGTCATCAGCGGCAACGCCAAACAGAAGCCGCTGCCTCCCGGCTTCGACCCTGTTCGGCCGCCGGTCATCTATTCGGCTCCGGAGTGCTCGGGATCGCGGCCCGCGGATGGGTTTCCGCATATAGAAGTCGATTTGGCGATGCTGCGTGCCTATGGCTCCGGGCAGCGCCTGCCGCGTGTCTTTGGGTGGGCGTATCTGGAGCCGTTTTATGGCTGGCCGCGATTAGATGGGCCAGCGTTGAAAGGCGCGCAGATCACCTTGACGAGCGGCCAGGCCACATTCCGAACCACCACACTGGGTGATGGCACGTTCAGTCTGGATGATGCTCCTGCCGGAATCTACACAATCAGCGCGGAGTTGCCGCCGCTCGTGCCCGTGGTTCCGGCGACCAGGTTCATCGTCCCCGAAGTTGGGTGTGGCTCGAGCGATGTCGCTCTGCGCACCACCTCCGAACTGCGCGGTGTCGCGCTTGACCGTGACAAACGGCCAGTTGCCCATGTTCCCATTTACGCGGAAGTCATCAGCACGTCGCGCGACCCTTATCCGGTCACGATCGAGGCCGAAAGTGACGCGCTAGGCCGCTTTGCCATCGTGGGAGTTCCCGAGAGCGATGTTCGGCTCTCTTATGGCAGCACGCACCCATCGTCTGGCGAAGCGCCATACCCTCTGGTCTACTTTCCTGATGCCGCTGACGAATCGAGAGCGACTACCCTGCGCCTCGCGGTCGGGGAGCGACGCGCGGGTATGGTGCTGCAACTGCCGCCCACGCCAAAAATCGGCCACTTTACAGTCAGAGTTGTGGACCAAAGCGGCAGGTACTTGACTGCGGCGACCGTTCTTGCGCTACTGAACGGCATCGTTACTGAATTCGGGAAGAGTGGCGGCGACGGCGCCGCGAACGTTCCGTGCCTCGAAGGGTTTCACTACGACCTGGAAGCCTCTCCGAATTTCAAACAAAGTGGCGAGCATATCGAAACAGATCACCCGGTCACGGTAGATTGCGGGAAGCAAGCCGGCCCGGTCGAACTCAGAGTGAACCGCGTACAGCGTTGAGTAGAGGCGCCAACTCCTTACCGAAGTTGCGGTGCTGCGCGAGGGCAGGGGTACTCGGACGAGAGTGATGAAAGCATAGATGTAGGCCAGCGCGGTTTCACATCACTCAGGAGATGCTTGCATTTCTAGTCGGCTGATTACAAGCTTGTGGTGTGCCAGAACCAAACTGGAACGAACTGCGTGACGCCTATGGGTCTGCCGAAGACCTCCCTGATCTCCTCGCCGAATTAGACCCAGACCCCCGATCACCGGTCTGGAATGACCTATGGGGGCGAGTCTGCCACCAATACTCCACTTTTAGTGCCAGTCCCCACGTTCTTCCGTTCCTACTTTCAGCTGCCCAGCGTTGGGAGCCGGAAAGCCGAGCGATGCCGCTGGCATTGGCCGGTGGAATTGTCGCCGCCCGCGAGACGAACCTGGAAGGCTTCGGACTTGTCGTCCAGCAACTGAGCCTCCTGGCTCGCGACACCCTCGACAGAGCTAACCTCAGTCGCAGCGAACGTGTATATGTGGTTCAGTCAATAATGGCGTTGGACGGAGATCACGTGTGGGGGAACGCCTTAGAGCGCCTAAACGACGGCGAGTTTGCCGCTAACTGTCCCGCCTGCCGCACGAGGCTGTGTGTGGTAGTTGGCGACGAAGCCTTTTGCTGTGTGGAAGATTGGGTGCGCAACACCGAGGCACCCCGGAGCAAGATCGTCCCCAACTCGCCAGAGAAGTTGACCGATCCAGGCCGTGCGATCTACACCCTCTGCACTGCTTCCGGCGACTTGGAACTGGGCAAGTGGATCTGCCAGACATTCGGAACGACTACTTGTCCCAACTGCACGCACACTTTGGATGTCGCTAGTGCCATCGCGGCGTCCGCGTACCCTCACTAATCGAACCGGTCGCGAAGTGGGCTTCTCGTCCGTTTTGGTGATTTATAGTGATAGTGCTCGTCATTAATGTAGATTATCCCTCCTGGCCGCGTGGCCCGTATTACCCTCGATTGTGATCGGTGCCGCCGGGCCAGTGTCAAAGTGGTGGAATGGCAACAACACGGCCAAGTGGTTCGGTAAACGCTACGCATGAGGAATAGCTGAACCTTCCAGGTCGGCCGCACAGCCGATTTTCGCAGGAATGCGAGCGCTGTTTCAGCGAACCGATCCGCAGCGTCGAAAAACACCGGCCCATGGCCGCCGCTTGGCACCACCCACAGAGCGGACTCTGGAATTGCACGATACATTTCCACCGCCATTTCGGACGATCAACGTTGAGGCTGTGATCCTGGAGAGAGAAGACGGCGTGAGATTCATATCGTCATAGCTGTCCTTCATCCCGCGCATCCATTCCCATAAAGCTACGATCTGATCGTCACCCAGCCGGTGACGTCTGTGCATTGTCTCCCATTCTTGCGGCGGCTGTTTATCGGCTGGTGCGACCCTCCCCATGAGGGCACGGGCCTGATCGGGAAAATACATAGTGGCGCTGACGACGACCATTGCATGGATTCGTTCCGGTTGCAGAGTTGCCATGTGGAGAAGGATATTCCCGCCCATGCTTAGGCCGATCGCGCGGCATTTGCGGAAGCCGAGGCGATCCAGCAACGCGAGCATGTCCAGGGCACACTGCCGGTGTGCAACCTTCTTGTCAGGATTTGTCGACCGGCCATGACCACGGGCGTCCGGCTGGATGAGTCTGTACTCACGCACAAACTGGTCACGGCCAGCATGGATCCAATTCTCCTGCCAACCGCCACCGCTATGTAGAAGCAGGAGCGGCTCGCCCGCACCCTCAGTTTCGTAGTACAGGCCGATACCATTGAGCGAAGCGCTTTCTTTCTGAGGGTCGTCATCGTCTACGGCGCAGCGACGCCTTCTACAACGAACATGCGGCCCTTCACAGCGCTTTGCCGGATCGGCGTGATCGCTTGATAGGCGGAGGAATCATACCATGCCTTCGCTTGCGCCACGCTGTCGAAAGCGATGACCACAATACCTTGTGGCGCTTTGCCCTCCAGGCTCTGAGCTTTTGCGCCGCCAATCACAAAATGGCAGTGACCCTTGAAAGGTGCGAGCGTTTCGCCGACCTTCTCCCCATATTTCTTGGCGGCCGTGAGGTCCGTGATAGCGTCGGCTTCCGAGATCAGGTAGGCAGGTGGCGTTTTGACTTGCTGCGCATGAATGATCATGCCGCCAACACCACCAACCGACAAGCTAACCAGCACCGCGAGCACCAGTTTGCTGTTGACTTTCATCAGTCCATTCTCCTTTGTGTATCTGGCCAACAAGGGCCAGATCGGCGCATCGACGCCGAGTACGATTGCCGGCGTCCTGCGCCGTTCTCCTGGGCACGTTCCCAGAGTCGCAATAGACCGGCGGCCCTGTCTTGTAGATATGGGAACTCGCGGGAAGTTTATTCAATGGAAGCAGACATAATCCGTCAACGCTTTTCACTTGCCGCGTAGGCGCCCGGCGAGGCGCCGGAAAATTCCCGGAATTCTTTGGCGAAATGCGCTTGGTCGCAGTAGCCTCCGGCCAAGGCCAAGTTCGCCCAATCTACCGGTGTACCCGAGGCAATCTGACGCACGGCGCCTTGAAACCGATGGAGCCGGCAATATAGTTTTGGAGTCAGCCCGACTTGCTCTCGGAACAACTGGGCGAAGCGGCGGCGGCTCAGGCCGGCTTCGCGAGCCATCTCGTGGACGCTGAGGATATGTGGTGCTCGCTCAAACTGCCCAATGGCATATACCACGGCAGCGTGCATTTTGAATCGCCTGTTCACCCGCTCCAGAAGTGCCATTTCCAGGACCCTGAATTTCTCGACGGCGCTGCGTGCAGCGCACAAGCGGTCGCGCAATTCGCCTGCCCTGGAGCCCCAAATCAGACCGAGCGGGACGCTGTCGTTGCAAAACGCGTCGGCCGGCGAGTCAAAGAACGCGCGAGTTACACCCGGCCGAAAGATCACTCCCATGGCCGATTGCAGGACCGCCGTATGAATTACGCTGTATTGCGTTCGTATTCCCAGGACCAGCGACGGCGCGAGTATCCCCCACTCTTCTGACGGACTACCCGGGGCCCTCAGAGGCCCCTCCGCGAGGCTGAACACCAGTTGAAATCGCCCATTGGGCAGGACGCGTTGTTTGCCATGGACTCCCTGGTATCCATCGCAGTACCAGAGTTTCTCCACGTAAGAGGCGAGTGCTGCTGCCGGCTTGTGCGATACCACCATGAGGTCCATGACAACACCGGACCACGGGTGGAATCAAGAGCGATAGATCAATCAGCAATACGGAACTACCCAGAAACGTACGCGTTCGAGGGACTTTGGCCCGTTTGGTAATCCGTAGTCGCCTAGTGTATCGGTCCACCACTTCGACGTAAAACGCCGGCCTGCGGATATGTGTGGAGTCCTAAGCCCTAACGGCGGCTTGCACCAGACCGGAGTTCCAGAACGGTGCTGACGCATTATAGAAGCAGAAAGAGTCGTGGAAAACGGAATATACATGCACCCCTGGACGAAAGATTTCCCTGAGGCTATCACGCCTCAGGGAGTGAGAGTCGCTGCTTTCTACGGTCTACCGGCACGTTGCCAATCTACGCGGCGCCGCCGCACTATTGCCGGATCGCTCCCAATGCCCATGTCCTCGCCCCGAGTTCGCCACAGAATGGCACCCAGGCGGTTCCGGCGAGCGCGATCACCGCTCCGATCTCCATCCGTTCGCCGCTATCGTCCTGCCAAACCCTGTCAATTCTCTCCCAGTGCTACGTGTCGTTATACTCTTCCAGTTCGGTGTGCCGGTCACGACGCGGTCCTGGACGACGATGCTCACGGTGCTGCGGATTCTAAAAGCGTAAACGCTTCCGGAGTCCCACAGCCATCAGACCGCCTCCAATCAGGAGCGCAACGGCCGGTTCGGGTGCGGAGCCACCTGGGGTGCCTTCCCCAACAGGGGACTCTGTCGCCGACCAAGTCGACGCAATTGTCCCGCCGGCGGCTTCACAAGACAGAATGTTGGTAATTTTTGCGGAAAGTCCGGAGCAGGCCCCGGAGCCTTTCAATATCCCGCTCTGCTGCATCATAAACAGTCCTTGATAGGGCGTGGAACCGCTCGCGGAGGTGCCAGTGTAAGCATTCATCAGGACGGCGAAAGTGATCGAGACTTGGTTTCCGGTAATATCCTCCGCAAAAGTAAATGCCGAACCTGACGGCGTGCATGAATTGAGCGGCGCATTGGAAGTGCAGTTACCGACGGTGGCGCCGGTATTTGCAGGAATGCTCGTCAGATCGAAATGAACCGTCTGGAAGCCTAGAAGAGGACCGCCGGGCGAAGTCTCGAAATCTGTGACCGAACCAGTGCTAATGTCCTTGATCGTGCCGGTCCCTACTTGAAAGAGTCCTGAAGAGCCTGAAATGTCCATCGAGTGAGTCGCACCGGCGCAGGTTGCGCCGCCGCCCCAGTTCAAACAGAAAGGAACGTCTGTCACCGCCCCCAACAGGCCGGTTGTGTTCCCGATCTCGAAGAGTCCCCCGTCAACAATAGGGAGTGCCGTGGCATAAAGATTCGCGGGCAAAAGTGCGCTGCCAATTAACAGTGCGGTAACTGAAAACGAGTGCAGCGCCGTTGCGGTGCGCATGAGTTACTTCGCCTCCTGGTAGCTGGAGTATGCGCTGCTCCCACTGTGCCGTCAATTGCGGCAATGCTGCCCAAGGCGGATGAACGTAAGCTTTTGCAGCTTATCGGCACTGATTCCGAGAAGTAAGTTACAGACATTCGCAGTGACTAGATTAGTCCGATGGAAACACCAGATTATGCTTATCGCCGCCAAGCGGAGAGGATTAGGGTAAGCGCTTCAAGCAGCCGAACAAGGCGGGCTCGTAAGGTGATTTAGAGTACGGCGAATGAGATGTGTGAAGGACATTTCCAGGCGCCAACCGAAGCCGATTGCCGTGATGCTGGTTTGGGATTCGTGTGGCTGAAAACGCCGAAAGATCGCCCGCCGAAATCGAGTACGCTGCCGTTTATCGGTTCAAACCTCGCAACGATTTGGAACCGGACACGATTGCGGCGATGCTGGCGTGGGAGACCATAGAGTCCGGAAGACGAGTACCGCTAGTTATCGGGTACTTCACCAAGGCGGACCAGATCGTTCAGACGGGAAAGCGCCTATTCGTATTCAGCGGCTCTTGCACACTGGCGACGGCTCTGGGGACGAGCGTGACGACGCTGTTCACGTTTCCCGGCCAGCAGAGCCAACGACGGCGGGTTCGGATGGTGACGCCGAAAAAGGCAGCGGTGAAAACGCCTTCGAGCGAGAGGCACATGCCGGCTCCGATATTAAAGCAACTTCCAATCGATCCGTACGGTGGCAGCCCGGCCGGCAACCCGCAGCGCACATCATCAACATCGAAGCAATTCCGGACTCATTCGGACGTCCCACCTTTTCAGGTGTACCGCTTCGTCAAACCGCAGTAGACTGAACTGGGAGTTTGGTATGCGCCTCGCGCTCGTAACAGTTGTATTCGCCTCGTTAGCATTGTCTCAGGACAGCCCAGACGAGAAACTGCAATTCGAAGTCGTCTCCATCAAGCCGACCGTGCGCGAACCCGGACGCGGGCTGATGATGCGCGTCGAAGGCGGACCGGGGCAGGGCGATCCAACGCGCATCCGTTATCAAAATCTCTCGCTTCACAACCTGATCACGATTGCGTACGGAATTGAGTATTACCAACTGATCGGCGCGGACGAGTTGATGCGCGTGAACTACGTTGTGGACGCCAGGATGCCGGAAGGGACCACCAAGGACCAACTCAAGTTCATGATGCGCAACATGCTGATCGAGCGCTTCAAACTCGCCGCGCACAGGGAGCAGCGCGAGATGCCGGAGTCCGTCGTGACGGTCGCCAGGAATGGAAAGATGAAGGAGCATGTCGAGCAGCCTGCGCCGGCGGCTGCCGAGACCCCGAAGGATGGCGTTCGGAAAATGCAGAAGGACGCCGAGGGCTATCCCATCCTCGACGGCCCGGGCATGTGGATCATGGGCGATAGGGCGCGCTGGCGCGTGGAAAAGGCTAGCATGCCAATGATCCTGAGCCAGATCTCCGGGCAACTCGGGCATCCGGTGAAGGACGAAACGGGGCTCAAAGGCGAGTACGATTTCACGCTGAGTTGGGTGCCTGGAAACAACCCGGACGCCGCCGGCCCGGACTTCGTGACGGCGCTGCGCGAGCAGTTGGGACTGCGGGTGGATACCAAAAAGGCGATGACGGAGGTGATCGTATTGGATCACATTGAAAAGACGCCGACCGACAACTAGAGCAGTCCGTGAAGCGGTCGGCGTGCCTGGAGCCCGCCGGCCGGTTTAGCTCTCACGAAAGCCGTTCCCGTTACGCTGGAGTGGCGGCCACTGGAGTCGACGATGGTCGAACTCCCATCACTTCCAGTTAACAGTGGCTCCGCCGAATCGCGCCAATTGGCCTATACGGGCTGCGTGCCGAGATCGGCAATGACCTGCTCGGCCGTGCGATTTACGATCGGAAATCGGATCCAGCCGTCAGGCTTCGGGCATTGGGTGCCCGCACACAACGTTAATTCAACTCGCGGACCCAGATATTCCGGAAACTGATGGGGGGGCTGGGATCGGGGTGTGCCTGCAGTTTGATCGGGGCGCGGTCGTATTTCTTATAGAACGGCTTGCCGATGTACAACGTCTCTCCGGCCAACTCGAAGTGATTCTGGACCAGGACGCCATTGAAGAAGACGGTGACGTTTGCCGGAGTCTTTACGGAGCCGTCTTCGTTAAATACGGGCGCCATCCAGATCACTTCGTAGGTTTGCCACTCGCCGGGTTTGCGGGCGGGATTGACTAGCGGAATGCTCTGCTTATAGATGCTCCCAGCCTGACCGTTGGCATAGGTCCTGTTGTTGTACGAATCGAGAATCTGCAACTCGTAACCGGAGTCGCCGCCCCCGGTGGATGCCAGAAAGATGCCGCTGTTGCCGCGTTCCTGGTCTTTGCCGGTGACATCCGGCGGAATCTTCCACTCGACATGAAGCTGAAAATCCCGAAACGTGCGCTTGGTTTCGATATTGCCGGAGCCGCGGGCCTTGCTCACCACCAGCACGCCATCCTTGACAATCCACGGCGCGGGCGACTTGTCGCGGGTGGATACCCACTCGTCGAGATTTTTGCCATCGAAGAGCACAATGGCGTCCGAAGGCGGCGCCGCATCAGTGGCGCCCGGAGTGATCACCTTCGGCTCGGGGTCCCATACTTCGGTGTCTTTGGGATTGCCGCGCGGTCCTTTGCGGCCGCCGCCAGGCGCCACCGCGGGCTGTTGAGCGCCAAGTGAAACGGCGAGTGCGAGAAAAACGATGAGCTTCATGAGGATTTCCGTTTTCATTATCGCGCGGCGCAGATCACGCCATCCGTCAGCTTCGGCCGGGAGTGCTGTCTGCTGCACTAGGACATGTAATTCGACGATACCCATATATCACGCAAAGAGGGCGAACAGGCCAGCGGCTGAGCCGATGGCCACTGAAGCCGCCGTCAAGCGTGCCGCTTTCGGCGCGAAGGAGATTCGACGCCATTGGTCTTATTGCGTTGTCGGCGGGGGTTGGCACGGCGCTCTGGCTACCGGCACGTCGATGAATAATATTTGTCTCGGCAAAACAGGACTCGAACCGCTCAACAACCTGTGTCCAACGGGGCTTGTCTCTGGGAAATACGTTCGTGCAAAAGCATGGTTGACCATCGCCACGCTCTTGCCAGTCCAGTCAGCACTGATATCCGCCTCAGCCGGCCAGCGGCCGCTCTCTAATCTCAGGCCGATCAGATGGAGGAACTCAGGGTTGATCTGACGAAGAATCCGCGACGGGTGCGGCATCACGGGTCGGCTCGACACGGCCGGCAATGTGGAAGGCATTCATGGTTACTGAATGAAGCGGCAGATCGCTAGTCACGGCTGCATCCGCGACGCCCGGTGCGGATTGCGCAGCGGCAAATAAATCGCACGGGCCGGCGCGCGTGGCAGCATCCGGATAGTGCCTGGAGGGGAGATCGAAATCGAGGGCCACCAGGTGAGTGATATCAAATCCCAGCCCGACCGGTCTTTCTGATGAACCAGTTTCAGATAGGCTTCGTGGATAAGGACCGTCGGCTGCGGGGTATGGCCGGGGTCCTGGCAGCCCCAGACGCGCCTGGCGATCCGGCGCAATTCCGCATACAGCACGGGAGTGAGTTGTTCGAGAGATTGCGGATCTCCGGCCTGTAAGTCGGCAAGCCGCTCGGAGAACTCCGGCCCCTCCATAGAACGACGATACGTGATTCATACTCCCCGCGCAGCCGAACGTATCGTTCGCGCCGCTGATCCCATCCCGGCACACGATTGCCGGGTCGCGGACGAAGTGGTGAGGCATCTCGTGGCCGCTATCGGCTCGACCATGCGCGGATCGAGCTTTGCCGCGGTTTCGAACTGCGCGATCGCCTCCGCGGTGCGGCCGGTTTGACGGTACAGCGCGCCAAGTTGGTAATGCCCGGTGGGTTCGGAGGGCGCGAGTTGGACAAAACGTTCGAACTGGGCCAGGGCGGCGTCAGCATCACCGGCTCGCCCGGTCGAGGGTAAACTGTTCTGCATGGCCCCTTTCGCGTTTGCACCTGCGTGCCGGTTGTTAGTCTGTGCTTTGTTCCTCGCCTCCGGCCTGCCGGCAGCCGATAACGATCACGGCAAAGGCTCCGGCAACAAGGCCGGGAAGGACTCCTCGGCGAACTACAACATTCCGTTATGGCCCGCGGGGCAGGTTCCCCTTGCCAAGGGTGACGGCCCACTCGATAGCCCGTTCCTTACCGTGTTTCTTCCTCCCGAAGGCAAGCGCAACGGTGGCGCCGTAATCGTTGCCCCGGGTGGCTCGAACATCATGCTGATGTATGGAGTCGAAGGCATGGACGTAGCTGAGCGCTTTAACAGCTGGGGCGTGACGGCTTTCGTTCTCACCTACAGGTTGTCACCGCGGTACGGAGAGAACGTGCGTGTGATGGAAGGCAAACGGGCGGTTCAGCTCGTTCGTTCCCGTGCCTCTGAGTTCAAGCTGGACCAGAATCGCATCGGCTATATCGGCTTCTCCGCGGGCTCGAACACGGCTCGGACCGTCGTCGGCACGTCGTCGTCCGGCGACCCCAACGCCGCGGACCCGGTGGATCGTTTCAGTTCTCGTCCCGACTATCTGGCGCTCGTCTATGGGCCCGGTCGCGCCGCTCCCGGCGAGTCACTCAAGAGTTTTCCTCCCACGTTCCTGGTGTCCGCAGGTGCCGATGCGGGGCCCTCATTAGGCAACGCGCAGTTGCTCTCCGACCTGATTCGCGCCAGAGTGCCGGCTGAGATGCACGTTTATCAAAAGGGCCGCCACGGATTTGGCAGTGGATTCGGAAGCCCCGAGTTTTCCGATTGGATGGGCCGTCTCGAGCTCTTTTTGAAACTCGATGGCTTCCTCCCCGCGAGCAATTGATATGCGCCTATCATTCCCTGTTTCCGCACTCTTGCTCCTGACCGCGTTGATAGTCGCTGCCAGCGTTCCTGGCGCTCCCGCTGTTGTAAACGATGGCCATGGAGACTACGTTTACGTGCCAGCCGGCGCGTTCCGAATGGGCGACAACTTTGGAGACGGCGATCCGCGGGAGCGCCCGGTGCACACCGTCGAACTGGACGCTTTTTATATTGGCAAGTTCGAAATGAGCAATGGCGAGTGGAAGCGCTTCATGGAAGATCCCGGCTACAACGATCCCAAGTTCTGGCCGGACGGTCGACCCGTACCGAAGGATCAAAGCCCCTATTGGAACGATCCGCGCAACCACGGCGGAGGAACTCCCAATAGCGACGACTACCCCGTGATCGGCGTCAATTGGGACGCTGCCGTCGCTTACTGCAACTGGCTCAGCGCTAAGACCGGCAAGAAATATCGCCTGCCCACGGAGGCCGAGTGGGAGAAGGCCGCCCGCGGCGTAGACCAGCGGCGCTATCCCTGGGGCAACTCGATCGACCGCTCTTACGCCAACTTTGTTGGAACTCAGCGGTTCGACACTGTGCGTCAGCCCGGCTTCTTCGACGGCAAGGCGCACGACGGTTTTCAAACCCACGACAACGCCTCCCCTTACGGAGCAATGGACATGGCGGGCAACGTGATGGAGTGGTGCTCGGATTGGTACAGCCGCGACTACTATTCGATCTCCCCGCGCAAGAATCCCAAAGGGCCGGCCACCGGTGCGTACCGCGTCCTTCGCGGCGGCACATTCTTTATGGAAGAGTTTGAGTTGCGCTCGTACGCCCGCACAGCGGCCTGGCCATCGTTTCAGGCACATCGCATGGTGGGCTTCCGTGCCGTTCGCGAGCCGCGATAGTTGGCCCCGTGAATGCGATTGGGGCAACGTTTGATGAGGTGGATGCTTCTCCGGAGTCGTTTGCGCGACTTTGGCGGGCTCGGGATCGGTTTACGGAAGTCGGGACGGCACCGAGGGCTGTGGCGAGCGTCAGCTGATAGCCATGCAGCGGTCGCGCCGTGCACGCCGAATGGAACCCTGCCCGCTGGTTCCGTGCAGGTGGGGATCGCCCCTGTGATCGGGCCCAACCAGTCGTCGGGGCTCGACTCGGGTGTTTTTCGAGCGTGTGGCACACTCTAGGTGATGCTGCAGAGTTCGGTTCTGGCTGTGGCGCTCTGCGCCGGAGCGATGGGCGAGGGGTTCGAGTTCGCGGACTTCAGCTCGACGAAGGCGCTGCTGCTGGTTCTGGACGCGCATCGATCGAAGAAGGTACTGCGTTTGACTGGTGCCGAGGAGTTCGAAGCCGGCGCGGCGTGGTTCCGGAACAAACAGCCAGTGCTGGAAGGCTTCGAGACTACTTTCACGTTTCGATTGACGAAGCAGGACCCGGTGGCGGGCGGGGCGGACGGAGTCGCGTTCGTTGTGCAGAACGAGCGGAAAGATGCCATAGGCGGATTCGGCGCGTCGGGTGGTTTCCTGCGCAGCGATGTAGGGACGAACGGGCAGCCTCCGCCGGGAGGTTTTCGGCCGCCGATTCTGCGGCGCGTGGCGGTTTTCTTCGATACGTTCCAGAACCGGTGGGACGATTCGGACAACCACGTGGCTATTTGCACGAACGGGACAGGCGGATCTGCGATGGCCTCCTCGATGTCTTTCGTATTCGAAGCGCCTGGCAATGAGTATGAAAGACGGGCAGCCGCATACGGCGCGGATTATATACGAGCCGCCGCGGCTGACGGTCTATCTGGACGATAGCATCGTGCGGCAGGGCGCGGTCGATCTTGCCGCCGCAGTCGGCGGGGACGGTACTGCCTGGGTGGGCTTCACATCTTCAACAGGCGGCTCCTTCGAGAACCATGACATTCTCAGTTGGAAATTCGAGTCGGGTCCGCGAGGGAAAGCGGATTCATCGGCCGCGACGGTGGATTCCGATATCGCAGTCGTGGACTCGTCCGTTTCGTTTGCGCCGGCGCCCTGCCTGCCCGAGCGGAAGCTGTGCACGCCGGAGCAGGCCGTTGTGCAGAACAAGGGCGGCGGAATCTACCACGTGTATTTGCCGGCAAACCGGGAGTGGGGAGCGAGCGTTCCGGATCGCGAGGCTCTTCCGGCGCGGGTTTTGAACGTGAAGGGAACGGTTTGCTGGGGAACCGCGGTTGCGGATGCGCCGGGGCTGCAACGGTCCGGCTGGAAATGGGGTGGCGCCGGGGAATGACGTGGAGGGCGGCGCGGAGTTTGTGGATCCCAGGAAGCCGGCGGGGTCGCTGGTATTGCGGGTGCTAAACGGGAGTATCTGGTTCAGCGTCAATGATCGCAGCGGACGGTGGTTCCAGGACAACGAGGGATTCTTCGAATTCGATTTCCAGGTAGGGCCGTAGGGGCGAACGAAATCCTATCTCATCGGTGGGATTGAAACGGAGGAGACCGCCGACGCCGGCAGGCGCTTCGGGGAGAATGTTGTGGCTTCGAACAAAGCCGCCGTGACCGTCCTATACTGGTCCGTATGTTGAGGTTTGGAGCTATCGTCTGCGCGGGAGTGGTCGCAACGGCGCCGTTCCTGCTCTCGGAGGCCGATGTGAAACGCCCGCCCATTACCGGAGTCGCACATGTCGCTCTCAAGACCGATGACCTCGCCGCGGCGCGGCATTTCTACGGCCATGACCTCGGCTTCTCCGACGCACTCGCCATGCCCGAACGCCTCGGTCCCGCCGCCTGGTTCAAAATCAACGATCACCAGTACCTCGAGATCTACCAGACGCTGAAGTCGGAAGACGAAGATCGCCTCATTGAAGTCGCCTTCGAGACTCCCGACGCCAAAGGCATGCGCGATTACCTCGCCGCCAAAGGCGTGGAGGTCCCCGCCACGGTCACTAAGGGATGGGACGGCAACCTCAGCTTTGCCGTCAATGACCCCGAGGGTCGCCGCATCGTCTTCGTCCAATACCTCACCGACTCGATTCCGGGCAAGCAGTTCGGTCTGCTCATGCCGGCCACCCGCATCTCCGAACACATGATCCACGCCGGATTCCTGGTCAAAGATCCCGCCGCCGAAGACCGCTTCTACAAAGACATTCTCGGCTTCGATGAAATGTGGCACGGCGGCATGAGCGACACGGCCGCCGACTGGATCAGCATGCGTGTCCCCGATGGTGAGGACTGGCTCGAATACATGTGCAACGTTCACAATCCGACGCCAAAAACGCGCGGCATCTTCAATCATGTCGCGTTCGGTGTGCCGGAAATGGATGCCGCCGCGAAAACCCTGCGATCGCGTCAGGCGCCTCTGCCCGAAAAGCCGAAGATCGGCCCCGACGGCAAATGGCAACTGAATCTCTTCGACCCCAATTTCACCCGCGCCGAATTGATGGAACCGAAGCCGGTCGAGAAGCCCTGCTGCTCCGAACTGAAGCCGCGCCGCGGACCGGAGGGCCCGGTCGGAATCTTCACCAACCAGGGGCCGGTCGGCGATGCCACCCCAGGGAGCAAAGCCGAGTTCGATCCCGTGAAGCAGGAGTACCGGATCACCGGAGGAGGCGCGAACGTCTGGGACACGACCGACGCCTTCTACTTCATCTGGTCGCGCGCGTCGGGCGACCTCAGCCTTACGGCCGACGTCACTTGGCAGGGCGTCAGTCCCACCGAGCACCGTAAAGCCATGCTGATGGTGCGCGACGGCCTCGCGGCAGGCGCCGCCTACGCCGATGCGGTATCGCACGGCAATGGACTCACCTCGCTTCAATTTCGCGGCGTTGCGAACGAGAGCACTTACCAGACATTCATTCAGCTCGATGGCCCCGCGCGTCTCCGCCTGGTTCGCCAAGGCAGTCGATACACCATGTACGCCGGCAAGCCCGGTGGTGAACTCAAAGAGGTGGGGCCGGTGGAGTATGTGCGGATCAAAGACCCTGCGTTCGTCGGGCTCGGCGTCTCGTCACACGTGGCCACGGCTGTCGAGACCGCCGTGTTCTCGAACGTCAAACTGGAGCCGCTGAAGAAGTAGTGCAGCGGTCGCCGCGAGGCGTAGGTCTCTACCGCGGGCACCCTACACGCTCAGATGGGTGTGAACGGTATCGTCAGTCAAATCGTCGATCGGACCCGCTGCCACACATCGGCCCTTATCCAGAATGCAGAATTCGCTCGCCACTCTCCGCGCGAACGGCAGTTTCTGTTCCACCAGCAGAATGGTCAGCCCTTCCTCCTCATTCAGCTTCAGCAGAATGTCGCCGATCTCATGCACAATGTTCGGCTGAATTCCTTCTGTCGGCTCGTCCAGAATCAGCAGTTTGGGTTGCAGCACAAGGGCGCGGCCAATCGCGAGTTGCTGCTGCTGTCCGCCGGAAAGATCGCCACCGCGTCTCTTCAGCATCTTCTTGAGGACTGGAAACAGTTCGAAGATGCGCTCCGGCACCGACGACGGTCCCCTCTTGCGCACACCGAGTCCCACCCGCAAATTTTCCTCGACCGTCAGGTGAGAGAAAATCTCGCGGCCTTGCGGCACGTAGCCAATGCCCAGGCGCGCGCGCTCCTCTGCGGGGCAGCGGAGCAATTCAGTTCCGTCGAACGTAATCGAACCCGAACGGCTTGCCACCAGGCCCATGATGCACTTCAGAAGGGTCGTCTTCCCTGTGCCGTTTCGACCCATCAGGCACATGCGCGCGCCCGCGTTGACCGTAAGCCCCACGTCCCATAACGTGTGGCTGCCGCTGTAGAACTGATTGAGTGAATTCACCGCGAGCACGCTTATACTCCCAGATAAACTTCCTTCACTCGCGCGTCCTTCTGTACTTTCGCCATGTCGCCCTCCACCAGAAGTTGCCCTTCGTGCAGCACCGCGACCCGTCGGGCGATCGAACGAACGAAATTCATGTCATGCTCCACCACCACGATCGAATGTTCGCCTTCGAGAGACAGGAGAAGTTCGGCAGTGTACTCGATCTCCTGCGGCGTCATGCCCGCCACCGGTTCGTCGACGAGCAGCAGTTCGGGATTCTGCATCAGCAGCATGCCGATTTCCAGCCACTGTTTCTGTCCATGAGACAGAATTCTCGCCGGCAAATTCCAGTGCGCGGCCAGGCCGATGATGTCGAGCAACTCGCGCATTCGGCCCTGTTCCGCCGCCGAAATGCGGGCCCGCAACATCCTCCAGAAAGACCGCTTGCCTGCCAGTGCCAGTTCCAGGTTTTCGAAAACCGTCAGTTCTTCGAAAACCGTCGGCTTCTGGAACTTGCGGCCGATTCCCCCGGCGGCGATTTCCGCTTCGGTCAACCGCAGCAGGTCCATGTCTTCCCCGAACCATGCCGAACCTGTATCGGGCCGGGTCTTGCCGGTGATCACGTCCATCATCGTCGTCTTTCCCGCGCCGTTTGGACCGATGATGCACAGCAACTCGCCAGGCTCCACGTAAAGCGAAAGATTGTTCAGCGCCTTGAACCCGTCGAAGCTGACGGTGAGATCTTCCAGGTACAGGCGCTTGTTGCGAGTGGTTTTCGCCGCTGGCACGCTCATTTGCGCTTCTCCCGTGAAGGTAGCAGTCCGGCCAGTCCGCGCGGAAGGAACAACGTCACGAGCACGAAAAGAGCGCCCAGCGCATACAGCCAGACCTCCGGAAACGCGCCGGTCAGATACGTCTTCGCGTAATTCACCAGCACCGCGCCCGCGATGGCCCCGTACAGTGTGCCCCTGCCTCCCACCGCAACCCAGATCACCGCCTCGATCGAATTGATAGGCGCGAATTCGCTCGGATTGATGATGCCGATCTGCGGTACGTACAACGCGCCCGCAACGGCGGCCAGCACAGCGGAAAACACGAACAGCCAAAGCTTGAAAGATTCCACCGGATATCCCAGAAACCGGGTCCGGCTTTCCGCCTCGCGAATGGCGCGAATCACGCGCCCCGCGCGCGACTCCACCACGATCCGGCAGGCCACGTAGCTGACGCCCAGAGCGATCGCGCTGATCACCGCCAGGACGACATGCGTCCCATCGGTGTGCAGATCGAAGCCCAGAATGTCCTTGAAATCCGTGAAGCCATTGTTGCCGCCGAATCCCATATCGTTGCGGAAAAACGCCAGCATCAGCGCGTACGTGAGCGCCTGCGTGATGATCGCAAAGTACACGCCGGTGACGCGCGATCGGAATGCGAACCAGCCGAATATCAAGGCCAGCAACGCGGGAGCGAGTCCCACCATCAGCATGGCGATCGCGAAATGATTGAACCCGTACCAAAACCACGGCAACGATTTCCAGTTCAGGAACACCATAAAGTCCGGCAGCACGGGATTGCCATACACGCCCCGAGGCCCGATCTGACGCATCAGATACATCCCCATGGCGTACCCGCCGAGCGAGAAGAACGCAGCATGCCCCAGGCTGAGAATCCCGCAATAGCCCCAGATGAGATCCACCGAGAGCGCCAGCAGTCCGTAGCACAGATACTTGCCGATTAGCGTGATGCCGTACGTCGAAAGATGCGCCGGCGACGACGCGGGAACCACCTGGTTGAATAGCGGAACCCCTATAACGACCAGCGCCAGGACGGAGAGAAACCACAAGTCTCCTCGCTCGCGTCCGGCAATCCCTTGAAGAGGTCGAAGCACCGCTATTTGTCCTCCGCGGCACGGCCCGCCTGCGGAAACAGTCCGCGCGGCCGGATCTGGATAAACAGAATCAGAGCCACAAGGACCACAATCTTGGCCAGCACCGCCCCGGCATACGGCTCCAGCAGTTTATTCGCGATCCCCATCCAGACTCCGCCGATCAGGCATCCCCAGAGGTTTCCGACGCCGCCAAATACCACGACCATGAACGAATCGATGATGTAAGACTGCCCCAGGTTCGGCCCCACGTTGGTCAACTGGCTTAGGGCCACTCCGGCCACGCCCGCGATGCCGGACCCCAGCCCGAACGTCATCGCATCCACCCACTCCGTGCGGATGCCCATGGCTTTCGCCATCGCCCGGTTCTGCGACACCGCGCGGATGTCCAGCCCCAGGCGCGTCCGCTTCATAACCACCAGAATCGTGCCGAACACAATCGCCGTGAAGATCACCACGTACAGCCGGTTGTAGGTGATTTGCAGCGCGTCGTTCACTTGCAGCGAGCCGCTCATCCAGTCCGGCGTCACCACGGATCGGTTTAACGCGGTGAAGATCGAACGGACGCCCTGCTGCAAGATGAGGCTCACGCCGAAGGTCGCCAGAAGAGTTTCCAGCGGCCGGCCGTAGAGGTGTCTGATTACGGTGCGTTCGATCAGGACGCCGGTCACTCCCGCCACCAGAAATGCCGCGGGAATCGCCACCAGAATCGACATTCCGGCGTGCCCCGGCATCAGCACCTGAACTCCGTAAGTGGTGTACGCACCCAGCATCATCAGTTCGCCGTGCGCCATGTTGATCACGCCCATCACTCCGAACGTGATCGCCAGCCCGATTGCGATCAGCACCAGCACAGATCCCAGGCTAAGGCCGAAGAACAGCGTCTCCGCACCCGAGTAGACGTTCCGCCACTCGTCGATTTTCGACACCGCTGCTGCTGCCGCGCGCCGCACCCGCGCATCGTTCTCCACATAGGTTCCGTCTGGCGATTTCTCCAGACGTCCCGCCAGGTGGTTGCGCACATCCTGGCTCAAGCTCTTCTTCAGCGTGTCGATCGCGTCCAGCCGGCCCTTCGCGTCCGACCCGTCGAGCGCCGCCAGCGCCAGACCCGTTTCAATCTCCTTTTTCACTCGCGAGTTCTTTTCCTGAGGAAGCCGTTGCCGCAGCAGCGCCACAGTTCGTTCGTCGAGCGACTTCAGCATCTCCGTCACCGCGTCCAGGCGAACAGCGGGATCCGGACTCGTCAGCGCATACTGTGCCACCGTTTCCCGCAACTCGCGCCGCAATGCGTTGTTGGTTCCGATTTTGGTGAATCCGTCGGCAGGCGCAGAGCCGGCGCTCTTGAGGGACAGAGGATCGATGAGAATCAGAGGGTCTTGATCGGCCGCTTTCGCGATGAGGACTTTCTGATCGCTGTTGCGATAGTAGAGGCGGTCCTCGAGCAATGCCGTGAGGACCGGGTGGATATTCGGATGGCCTGTTTGTCCCAGTTTCTTGACGATCTCAGCTTTGTCCGCGTACGAAGCTTCGCGCAGTTCGCCCAGGACCGCCAGAAAGCTCGAATCAGTCGTGGATTGTGCCCGGGCGGTAAACCCGAGCCAAAGGGCGAGCAGGACGACAAGGCCCGCTACGCCCCATGCCCGTTGTTTCATTATTTGTAGTTCTGCCCGGAGCACTTTTTGGTCGTTTTGTTGTAGTTTCCGCACTTCAGGGTCACCCAGTCGGCCTCGATATCCTTGCTGCCGGGGAGGTAGTCGCTCCACGCATCTCCCGGCACTTCACCCGCCGACTTCCATACCACGTTGAACTGCCCGTCAGCTTTCACTTCGCCGATGTACACCGGCTTGGTGATGTGGTGGTTCGGCAGCACCTTCGCCGTTCCGCCGGTGAGGTTCGGCGTCTCCAGACCCGGCAGCGCGGCGAGCACCTTCTCCACGTCCGTCGATTTCGCCTTCTCCACCGCCTTTACCCACAGGTTGAAACCGATGTAGTGTGCCTCCATCGGATCGTTCGTCGTGCGCTTCGGATTTTTGATGAACGTGTGCCACTGATTGATGAACGCCTTGTTTGCCGGAGTGTTGATGCTCTCGAAATAGTTCCACGCGGCCAGGTGGCCCACCAGCGGCCTGGTATCCACGCCGGAGAGTTCTTCCTCACCCACCGAGAACGCCACGACCGGAATGTCTTCAGCCGAGATCTTCTGGTTGCCGAGTTCTTTATAGAACGGCACGTTGGCATCGCCGTTGATCGTCGAGACGACTGCCGTCTTCTTGCCCGCCGAACCGAACTTCTTGATCGCCGCGACACGGGTCTGCCAGTCGGAGTTCCCGAAAGGAGTGTAGTTGATCGAGATGTCCTCGCTCTTGACGCCCTTCGCCTTCAGGTAGGCTTCCAAAATCTTGTTCGTCGTTCGCGGATACACGTAATCGGTGCCTTCCAGCACCCAGCGCTTTACGCCGACTTCCTTCATCAGGTAGTCAACGGCGGGAATCGCCTGCTGATTCGGCGCCGCGCCCGTGTAGATCACGTTCTTGGACGATTCTTCGCCCTCATACTGCACCGGGTAAAACAACAGACCGTTATCCTTCTCGAAGACCGGCAGCACGGACTTTCTCGATACGCTCGTCCAGCATCCGAACACCACCGCAACTTTGTCCTTCTCGAGCAGTTGCGCAGCCTTCTCGGCGAACAGAGGCCAGTTGGAAGCGGGGTCCACCACCACGGCCTGTAGTTTCTTGCCGAGCAGCCCGCCCTTCTTGTTCTGGGCGTCGATCATCATCAGGATGGTGTCTTTCAACGTTGTTTCGCTGATGGCCATGGTGCCGGACAGCGAATGAAGGACTCCCACCTTGATCGTGTCCTGGGCCGATGCGAGGTGGGAAAACACCAAGCCGCTAAACGCCAGCGAAGCCGTTGCGAGCAGTAAATTGTGTTTCATTCTTCTAAACTCCTCTCTCTTCTTAAGGTGGGAACTCTGCGTTTACATCTGGAACTGCAGGCCGATTCCCGCCTGCCAGAAGTTCTGTCTTTCCCGATTGAATCTGGTGTCTCTGTAGAAGCTCATGATGCGCGCGTTGAACTGTTTCATCACGTAATTGAAGTTCACTTCCGTGGTCTTCTGGTTATAGTTCGCATTCGGCCCGTGTGTGAACTCAGCCTTGGCGAATTTGCCCAGAATCTCGAACTTGCCGACGCCCACCACCTTCGGGAACAGGTAACTGCCCAGAAGGTAGGCGCCCTGACTCTTTGCATATCGCGCGTCGTAGCCGCCCAGGCGGTTGTAGTTGGAGTATTCGCTTTCGATGGACACCGTGCCCGCGCCCTTCAGCTTCCTTTCCATCAGGAAATCGGCCGTCGTGGCGGTGTGCCCCTCCTGCACCTGCGTGGCTCCCCCGATCGCAAGCAGGTTCTTGTCGCCGTAATACGTGCCGTTCAGGTAATAGCCGTCTTCCGGATCCCAGAAATCGACCTGCACGCGCGCGGCGCCCAGTACCGCAGGGTTCCCGGTTGCGGACCTCCCGTCGAATGCGCCGGCCGAAACTTTAATCTTCTTGGCGAACTGCCCCCAATACATCACGCCGTTGTCGCGGCCCTGGAAAACGAACGGATAACCGTCCTGAATGCCATCCGTGTACACGCCCCACTGATGCGCGTAGAACGGACCGTATAGATTCGCACGATCGCTGGGCGGCAGGAAACGGCCAACCCAGAAGTTGAGCGCGGGCGCAATCTCGATCCGCGCCACCGCGTCCAATACGCCGACGTGGTTCGTAGCCCCGTCGTAATCCGTGTTGAACATGAACTTGACATCCTTCATCACGGGCCCGTTGACGTAGAGCCGGATGTCGTCCAGCAGGAACTGGTTGGTGTAGTTTCCGCCTGCTGGTTTCGTTGTCTCGAATTCCGTCCGCAGGCCGGCGCCTACGGTGATCGGCCCTAGGCTGACTTGAGCCTGGGACGGCAGGGCCGGCCCAAGAAGTGCAGCCGAAAGTACAATGATCCTCGTACGTCGTTCGGCGGATACACGTCCGCCGCCGACACCTCGTCTGAGCATGTGCGTTTCTTCCTCTTTATGGGGTGCAAGAATTACGGAAGGGACCTGCTGTTGTCCCGACTACTCGTACTTGAACCAGTATGTGAGGCAGACTTTGCCGCGACATACCCGCGGTCACGGGGCGGGTTTCAAACCAATTACTGATTGAAAAGAATACAGTGGCTTGAGGTGTAAGTCAACGAATCAGGCGATAGCTAATTCTGATGCGTGCCCAAAAGGAATTCTATGTTAACTCGGGGCTTAGTCAACCTCGTGATGGTGGTGGTGCGGCCCAACGTGCGGCTCGTGATGGGGTACACCTGACGCGGTGGGACCATTCGCACGCTGCGCTTCCAGCCACCTGAGAACCTCGTCCAGGCCAGTCTCGTCCTTGAGGTTCGTGAACACGAACGGACGATCCCCACGCATGCGCCGGGCATCGCGATCCATCACCTCCAGCGACGCGCCCACGTGCGGAGCCAGATCGATCTTGTTGATCACCAGCAGACCACTGCGCTTGATGCCGGGACCGCCCTTGCGCGGGATCTTGTCCCCGCCCGCCACGTCGATCACGTAAATGAACGCGTCCACCAGTTCCGGACTGAAAGCTGCCGCCAGATTGTCTCCGCCGCTCTCCACGAACACCAGTTCCAGGCCGGGGTGCCGCCCTTCCAACTCGGCAATCGCCTCCAGATTCATCGACGCATCTTCGCGAATCGCCGCGTGCGGGCAGCCTCCCGTTTCCACGCCCACCACGCGCTCCGGCGGCAGCGTCCCCTGACGAACGAGGAACTCCGCATCCTCTTTCGTGTAGATGTCGTTCGTCACCACTCCCAGATTGAGTCCCGGCCACAGCCGTTTGCTCAATCGGTCCACCAGCGCCGTTTTCCCGGAACCCACCGGCCCCGCGATCCCCACCCGGAATGCCCTCGTCATCGCTCGCTCTCCTCCTCCGTTCTCAAAACAGGAAATACCGCTGAGCCATCGGCAGCACCTTCGCAGCTTCGCACGTCAGCAGTTCCCCGTCTGCTCTCACTTCGTAAGTTTCCGGATCCACTTCGATCTTCGGGGTTCCCGAATTGTGAACCATATCCCGCTTGCCGACGCTTCGGCAGTTTTTCACCGCCGCCGCCTTCTTCCGGAAGTTCTTCCCGATGCCCGCTTCCAACGCCACGCGCGACACAAACGTGAGCGCTGTGGACGCAGTCGCGCCTCCGAACGATCCGAACATTGGCCGGTACATCACCGGCTGTGCCGTCGGAATCGAAGCGTTCGCGTCACCCATCACGCTCCACGCGATCAGCCCGCCTTTTACCACGATCTCCGGCTTCACGCCGAACATCGAAGGCTTCCACAGCACCAGGTCCGCCAGTTTGCCGGGCTCGATCGATCCCACCTCGTGCGCGATTCCGTGCGTCAACGCCGGGTTGATCGTGTATTTGGCGACGTACCGCCGCACGCGGAAGTTGTCGTTGCGCGCCGAATCTTCCGGCAACGCGCCGCGCTGCACCTTCATCTTGTGCGCCGTCTGCCACGTGCGCGTGACCACTTCGCCGATTCTCCCCATCGCCTGCGAATCGCTGGAGATCATGCTGAATACGCCCAGATCGTGCAGGATGTCCTCAGCCGCAATCGTCTCCGGGCGGATCCGGCTCTCTGCGAAAGCGATGTCCTCCGGCACCTGCGGATTGAGGTGGTGACACACCATCAGCATGTCCAAATGCTCGGCGATCGTGTTCACCGTATACGGCCGCGTCGGGTTTGTGGACGATGGCAGCACATGCGCCAGCGCGGCGATCCGGATAATGTCCGGGGCATGACCGCCGCCCGCGCCTTCCGTGTGATACGTGTGGATCACGCGGCCGGCGATCGCCGCGATGGTATCCTCCACGAAGCCCGCTTCGTTCATCGTGTCTGTGTGGATCGCCACCTGCACATCCATCAAATCCGCCGCACGCAGGCAGGCGTCGATCGCCGCGGGAGTGGTGCCCCAATCTTCGTGCAATTTGAGCCCGCAGGCCCCGGCGCGGATCTGCTCCACCAGCGGCTCGGTATCGCTGGCGTTGCCCTTTCCCAGAAAGCCGAAGTTCATCGGCCACGCATCGGCGGCCTCCAACATGCGCGCGAGATGCCATGCTCCCGGAGTGCACGTGGTCGCATTCGTCCCGGTTGCAGGACCCGTGCCGCCCCCGATCATCGTCGTGATGCCATTGCAAAGCGCCGCATACACCTGCTGCGGAGAAATGAAATGGATGTGGCTGTCGAGCGCCCCCGCGGTGACAATCAGATTCTCACCGGCGATCACTTCCGTCGATGCGCCCACCACCAGTTGCGGATCGACGCCCTTCATCGTGTCGGGATTCCCCACCTTGCCTACCTTGACGATGCGGCCGTCGCGGATCCCGATATCCCCCTTAACGATGCCCCAGTGGTCGATGATGAGAGCGTTCGTAATCACCAGGTCCAGCGCGCCCTCGGCGCGAGTGGCCCGGGAACTCTGACCCATGCCGTCCCGAATCACTTTCCCGCCGCCGAACGTGATCTCGTCGCCGTAGCTGGCGTAGTCTCTCTCCACCTCGATGATCAGCTCGCTGTCGGCAAGCCGCACGCGATCGCCCGTCGTAGGCCCGTACAGGTCGGCATACGTTTTTCTCGGTATCGAGAGGCTCATTTGCTCCCCTTGCCCTTGTGCCCCAGCACCATCTTCTCTCCCGCGAATTCCACCAGCGCGACCTCCTTCTCCTCGCCCGGCTCGAACCGCACCGAGGTGCCGGCCGGAATATTCAGATGCATGCCGCGCGCTGTTTCGCGCTCGAAATCCAGCGCGTAGTTGACTTCGAAAAAGTGGTAGTGGCTGCCTACTTGAACCGGCCGGTCGCCCCGATGGCGCACCACCACGGTGGCCACTTTTCGACCCAAATTCGCTTCGATCGGTTCACTCTCCAGGAAATACTCGCCAGGTTTCATCGCGCTTCCCTCACTGTATGGGATCGTGTACGGTCACTAGTTTCGTCCCGTCCGGAAAGGTGGCCTCTACCTGCACTTCGTGAATCATGCCGGCGACTCCGTCCATCACATCACCGGCGGTCAGCACGCCCGCTCCCAGGGTCATGATCTCCGTAACCGACTTCCCATCGCGCGCCCACTCCAGGATCTCGGCCGTGAGAATCGCCATCGCTTCCGGATAGTTCAGTCTCAACCCTCTGGCGCGCCGCTTCCGTGCCAGTTCTGCGGCCACAAAGATCATGAGCCGCTCCTGCTCCTGAAAATTCAGGTGCATCCCTCCTCCTCAATAGGTCTTTCTCGGCGGCACTGCATCCGTTCCCGTAACGGACCGCCGGGCCATTCTCCAGAATTCGATCAGCGGATTGTAGACGAAACGGCCGCTGGTACACAAGCCTCGCACAACGATACCGTCGGAAGCCAGTGCGCTGGCGCCCCACACCGCTTCCCCCTGCCGCGTACGGTGCGACGCCAGGTCACTCAACTTCGTCTCCAGCTCCCTCCATAGAGCCGCGGGACGTCCAGCCCGAATCGCGTACAGAGTGGCGAGATACGAGTACGGGCCCATGCGCGCCAAAGCCCCGGGATTCCTTGCCGCCGGATCCAGAACGAAATCGTCTCGCACCACGGGCCGCTCTTCCGCGTAAATCGCGGAATGGATTGCCAGCCGGTCGAAGGCAAACCGCTCTCCCGCCGCCAGCCTGCCCGCCGCGATCACCTCCCACCAGAACAACGCCGCTCCGTCGCTGAGCCGGATGGTCGTCCTTTGCGCGTGTCGCGAGGTTGCGTACGGAATCGCCGCATCGGGAAGGTACTCCAGGACCCCGCCTTCCGCCACGCAGATGTTCGTCGCTTGTTCCGAATCGGCCGATCCTGGCCGGTGGCGGTAGAGGCGAGTCGCACCCGTGGTCGTGATCTGCGCCGACGCGCCCGCCTCCACCCCGATATCGAGCCTCAGCCGGTCACCCGCCAGCACGCCGCCCGAGACGTTGTTCAGGTGCACCAGCGCGCTGCCCTCCGGACCCCGGAACGCCCTCACTACCTTCCACGGGGCGTCCTGGCGCTCCACCCGAAAACGCTCGCGCGAGAAGCGCAGCTTTAGCTGATGAACAGGCGCGTCTCCAGTAACGGATGCCTCATGGACGCCAGTTCCAGGCAAGGACTGAAGCAAGCCATCTCCTCCGAACAGGATGCACTGCAAGTTTCGAGAATTGCCGGTTTGATGTTCCAGAGTATCGTGTTTGCCGAAGACTGGCCAAGAGGCATCAGACGCTGGCAAGCGGAAATAAGCCCCACGATCGACTGGTTCAGGTATGCGAGCACCACCGAATCGAGAGGTATAGCGAGCGCGGCTCCTGCCGTACCGAATGCGACACAGTAATGCAGGTCGCTTTCGAGTAGCGGCTGCTGCAGAATTCCATTGACTAGCTCGGCGAAGCGGCGTCCGAGCTTCACGCTCGCCTCGCGGGATTCGCGAGCCGGCTTTCGCGCGCTCAACTCCTCACTCAGCGTCCGCGGATCTCGCCCCTTCCAAGCCAATCCCACATACACTGCCTCCAGCCTGGCCGATTCCTGCAGGTGCACCCGCAGAAACTCTTCGAGCGTTTGCGGCGCCAGCAGCGCCTCCTCGGCAAGGGTTTCGAGGCCAAAGGAATGTGCTGCTCCCCCAATCGCAAGCGCCGAATCGGCAAGGTGAAGGAGCCGCAACAGGGCAATTGAGTCCATCGACATCGCGTTACCGTGGTCGCATTGTGCCAGCATGAGAACTCGCCTTCAGGGATGAACTTCGCGGTGAAATTCTTATCGTACTCTACACTCAGCCTCCGCGCCAGGCTCTTCCAGGCGCTGAACGGACCCGCCTGGTAGCGTGTGGGAGCGCGGAACCGCCGGCGCAAAAGCGCGGCAAAGTGATCTTCGAAACTCAAAAGTTCTATAGTTAATTCCAGCATGACCTTACGAAAGTCCGTGCTTTTTCTCCTGCCTGCGTTGGTCATTGGTCCACTCCTGCACGCACAACCCGTGTTCCGCGACAGCCAGGCGCCGCAGGTCTCGTTCGCCTCCGCCGAAATTGCCCGCGCCCTTGGACCGAAACGGGCCACGGCGGACCGCGGCCTCCGCGATATCAGCGCCTTCACAGGCGCCCTTCGCTTCGCCATCGCTGCCGGCGCGGCAGAATCGACCACGCTAGCCCAAACCCTGCATGTCGCGCCGCTAAAGACGTTCGCGCCGCAGGCGTACGCCATCCGCCGGGCGGAACAGCGAGGCCGGGTCACCATTGCCGTCCTTGGCGCCGACGCCAATGGCGCAATGTACGGCGGCCTCGATATCGCCGAAGCGATCCGCCAAGGCTTGATCGGCAAGACCGGCGATTCCGACCACTCCCCGCACATCGCGCAGCGCGGAATCAAATTCAATATTCCGCTCGACCGGCGAACCCCCACCTATTCCGACGCCAGCGATTCGGCGCAATCGAATATTCCAGAAATGTGGAGCATGGGTTTCTGGCGCGAATTGTTTGACAAGATGGCGCGGCAACGCTTCAATACGATCTCGCTCTGGAATCTGCATCCTTTTCCGTCCATCGTCAAAGTGCCCGAATATCCCGACGTCGCCCTCAACGACGTGTGGGGCAATGAAGAGCCTTTCGATCTGAAGTTCAACATGAACGCCAGGTTGATGTCGCAGCCGTTCAAACTCGGCCGGGTCGCCATCGTCAATCACATGACGATCGACGACAAAATTCACTTCTGGCGAGATGTCATGCAGTACGCCAAGGACCGGGGCATCGACATCTATTGGTACACCTGGAATATCTTCGTCTGGGGTACGGAGGGCAAACACGGCATCACCGAAGACGGCAACAATCCCGAGACCATCGCTTACTTCCGCGCCAGCGTCCGTGAAACGGTCAAGACTTATCCGCTGCTGGCAGGCATCGGCATTACGGCGGGCGAAAACATGAGCAGCGCCCGGGGACCCTTCGATCACGAAACGTGGCTGTGGAAGACGTACGGCGAAGGAATCCGCGACGCGCTGAAAGACGAACCGAACCGACTATTCCGCCTGATTCACAGGTATCACCAGACCTCGCAGGCGGAATCAATTAGCGCCTTTGCAGACTATCCAGGGCCGTTCGACTTCAGTTTCAAGTACTCCGTCGCACATATGTATTCCGAGCCGAATCCGCCGTTCATCGCGCCGGTGCTGACGGAAATGCCCAAGAATCTCCGCACATGGCTGGAAGTGAGAAACGATGATATTTACAGCTTCCGCTGGGGCGACCCCGACTATGCGCGAGCTTACATCAAGAACATGCCGGGACCCGATCGCGTGGCGGGTTTCAATATGGGGCCCGATGGCTACACGTGGGGCCGCGAATTCATCGACAAGGACCCGGAAAGCCCTCGGCAGCTCGTGATGCAAAAGCAATGGTACAGCTTTGCCCTGTGGGGCCGCCTGAGCTATGAGCCCGATTTGCCGAACGGGCTTTTCGAGCGGATGCTGGGCGCGCGATTTCCCGCGGCGCCCGCTGCCAAGATATATGAGGCGATAGCCGCCGCCTCGAAAACCATGCCGCAGGTCACCCGGTTTTTCTGGCGCGACCTGGATTTCAAGTGGTTCCCCGAAGCGAACATCCAAAGCGGACACGGCTCCGGCTTCTTCACCGTCGCTGATTTCATTCAGGGCCAGACTATGCCCGGCAGCGGCATACTGAACGTCCGCCAGTGGCGAACGCGATTCCTCAAAGGTGAAAAGATGAACGGGATCACTCCCCTGGAAGTAGCCGCGGACTTGCAAAGGAACGCCGCCGCGGCGCACCGCCTGGCGGAGGAAGTGAGGCCGGTCGCGGGAGCGAACAAAGAACTGCGCCTGACCCTCGGCGACGCGGACGCCATGGCCGATCTGGCCGAATACTATGCCGAGAAGATACTGGCGGCGGGCGACCTCGCCCTGTTCGACAGCGACGGCAAAGTGGAACGCCGCGCCTCAGCGGTGCGCCATCTGGAGGCCGCGCTGGCTCATTGGAAGGCTTATGCGGAAGTTGCAACCGGGCAGTACAAACCGCAGTACCTGGGCCGGCTGAACCGGCTTGTCGATCTGAACGCGCTGACTGCCTCTGCCCTGGCAGACATCGATGTGGCCCGCGAGTGGCATCCGGGGACCATAACGGATAGCGGCGAGGGCCCGGTAGTGGGCGATACGAATTTCCGCAAGTGACCTTAGGCTGGACCCCAGCCAGCTCGCCGCACTTCTTCCTGTGCGTCGAGCTGCTTGATGGCTCGCTGCGCTTCAATTTGGTTTGGTTTCTTCCTGTAGCGTCTCTCCGTTTTCCTGCAAGAAGAATTTCCCTGGTTGCGGCGTGTCACGTGTTAAAAGCTGAATTTCATCGCGAGTTGCAGTTCGCGAGGAATGTTCGCGATGCTGCTGACTACGCCGGCCGTCCCGTAGCTGATGTTTCCGCCGGAGAATGAAGGCGAAATCGAATTGCCCGGCGTGCCGAGCACCATGTGGTTGAAGACGTTGAAGGCTTCGGCGCGGAACTGCAGCGCTTTGCTCTCCGAAATGGGAATGTTCTTGATCAAGGCGACGTCCGCGTTGATCCAGCGCATCGTCCGCATGTTGCCGATGGGCGCGTTGCCGAACCCGTAGCCGGGTCCGACGAGTGGGGATGCCGGGCTCACGAAGCACGACGGGTTGTACCACTGCTGCACCGTCTGTTTCGCGGGCTTCAAATCGCAGTTCGATAGCAGGCTGGGGCGGCTGTAGCCCGTGATGCTGCCGCCGGCATTCGACAGATTCGCCGGATCGGTGCTGGTGGGAGCGAGGCCTGCGATGGTGTTGGGAACGCAGTTCGCCGTCAGCGTGGTGGTGCAGACGCTGCTCGCGCCGCCCCACGACGGGTTAAACGCCTGGCCCGAGCGGCCCAGGAACGAGTAATTCGTCTCCCAGTTGCCGAGCACATAGGACAGCACGCCGTGGTTCAACCATTTCTTGCCCTTGCCTAACGGAAGCTGATACACCGTGCTCCAGTTGAACAGGATCGGAATGTCATACGCGCACACGCCCTTGGAAAGCCTGGTATTGAAGAAGTATTCGTAGGGAGCGCTTTCGCTGCCATTCTCAGCATTGAAGTCGCCGTTGGAATCGCCCAGGCACTTCTCCCACGTGAACGCGACCAGCGTTTGCAGGCCGTGCGAGAAGCGGTTCTGGAACTGCGCCTCCAATGCATGGAACGTGGTGAAGCCGGTCGACTGCGAGTAGTTCCAGCCCTGCGCCGCGAACGGCATGTACTGGCGCTGATTGATTTGCGCCGGCGTCAGGGGAGTAGTGGGGCAGGTGAAGCCCTGCGCCGGGTTGTTCTGGCAGAAGGGTCCGCCTTGCGGGTAATTCGCCTTGCAGCACCAGTCGAGCCGCTGCGTGTGGCTGCCGACGTAAGCGATAGAGAACATCGAATTGGCGGAAAGCTGCCGCTCGATCTGCACGTTCCACTGCTGCGATCGCGGGTCGCTGTAATCGGCGGCGTTGGTATATCCGCCAAACGTGGAGCCCCACGGTGTGGGCGCGACTACGATCGGGTTGCTTCCCACGAGCCCGGTGAGCTGGCTGGTGGCGTAGCCGCCGTAGGGTCCGCAACTCGCCAGGCTGTAGCAGATGGGCGCGACGGTCGGCGTCGCAGCAGTGCCGGGGGGCGCGGTGTTCAGCGTGTCGGAAACGCCGCGCGTCCACGGCCAGATGGAGCCTTGCAGCGTGTTTTCGGCGTACTGGCTTCGATAGCTGATGGTGTCGTAGAAAATTCCGTATCCGGCGCGCAGCACCGTGTTGGGCATAAACTGCCATGCCAGACCGATGCGCGGCCCGATATTGTCGTTGACACTGCGCAATGTGGGCTGCCGGTCCGGCGAGAACACGATGTTATTCAGCGTGTTGTAAGTCACTCCGCCCACAGTCACGTTGAACGCGGGGTTGTTGGCGTTCAGCCCGCCCGGCACGCACGGCGGAAGTTGCGGATTGCCGCAGCCCTGCGTGTAAGCGGCAGTCTGCTTGTCACCGATGATGAATTTCTGCCCGGGGAGGTCGAGCGAGTTGACAGTCTCGCCGTTCGCGACCAACAGGTTCACCGCAGGCAGATAGTCGTAACGCACGCCGAGGTTAATGGTGAGGTTCGGCCGCACGTGCCACTCGTCCTGAAAAAAGAAGCCGAGCGGCGCGATTTTCACGTGTACTTCTTCGTATTGCGGCACATTGACGGTCAGCGCGGAAGGCAGGTCCAGCAGCATACTGGCCAGGCCGTTGCCCTGATTGCCGCTGCAGGCGAATAGACCGGAGCTGTTCGTAGGGCACGTCTGCGCGGCGCTGGAAACGAACGTGCCATACAGGTTCGTCTCCAGGCGATTCTCATACAGATATTCGCCGCCGAACCGGAAGTTGTGTTTTCCGTGGCTCCAGCTCATGGCGGCATTGACGTTGTGCTCGGGATTGGCGCGATGCTGCGTTCCTACGTTGCCGATGCCGCTGTTGGCACTGCCGATATAGCCGCCGACATTCAGGAAGAAACCGGCCGTAGCGTCGAGGTTCTGGAAGCCCGCCGCGCTCTCGGGAGTGAAGCCCTGCGGATTGGTTGGATTCACCAGCACGGGCCGGGCGTTGATGCCGCCGCGCACTTCCATCACCAGGTTCGGCGTGAAGATGTGGTCCCATGCGCCGCCGATATTCCAAACGTGATACGGCGTCGGCGTAACCGATGTGGTGCCCGCCACGATGCCCTGGCTGGAATCCCACAGCATGTAAGCGCGCCCGAACACGATGTTCTTATCGCTGAAGTGGTGGTCCACGCGGAAATCGAAGTTATTGGCGTTATCGGTGCGATCGCGCTGATCCAGGCAGTTATCGATAGCGAAGGTGTAATTCGGGCTGAACGCGCAGTTCTTGAGAGTCGGCGCAGTATACGCGGAGATGACGCTGGCAAGTTTTTGGTCGATCAATCCGGGAGGCAGCAGATTGCACTGCGTCCCGCCGGTGGCCTGAATGCCGTAACCAGCGGTTCCGAAGGCCGCGCCCGGGTTCAGAAGCGGCATCGGTTTGCCCGTGGAATCGCAGAAGAACGGAACTGCGGAATTCGGTCCCGATTCGGCGAACGGGTTGTAGATGGTGTTGGGCGTGATCGCGGTCTTCGTAGAGTTGACAGCCCCGATCAATTCAGGGGTCACCTTGCCGGTGAAGTCGCCGGTGAGTTCGGCCGCCGTTGGGACGTTCGCCAGTGTGCCTTGCGGCTGGCGGAAGCGCCATCCTTCGTAGCCGACGTAAAAGAATGTTCTGTTTTTCCTGATGGGGCCGCCCAATGTGCCGCCGTACATGTGCTGCGAGTAGCCCGAGGGCGAAACGCCGGTCTGGGAAAGAATTGCAGCGGCATTGGCGGATGTCTGTTGTCCCGCCGCCACCTGGCCGTTGAGCGAGTTGGCGAGGGCCGGACAGGTGGCCGGGGAACAGAAGCCGGTGAAGGGGTTGCGCGCGTCGAAAATATTACTGCGAGCGAATTCCCATGCCGATCCGTGGAAGCGGTTCGTGCCGCTCTTCGTCACGATGTTGACCACCGCGCCGAGCACGTTGCCGTACTGCGCATCGTTATTGTGCGACTGAACCTTGAATTCCTGTATGGTGTCGGCGATCGGCTGAATACTCCAGCCGCCGCCGCGGTCGTCGGTGTTGATGATGCCGTCCATGTAGTACGCGTTGGAGCGGTTGCCGGCGCCGTTCACGCTCGGGCGGTACACGACGGCGTTCGGGATGGCGATGTTGCCGCCGTCCGCATTGCCGATGCCGTTGCCGCCCTGCGCCGTATTCACCGGATTGACGCCGGGTTGCAGGATCAGCAGTTGAGTGAAATTGCGTCCGTTGAGGGGCAGTTCGTGCATCTGCTGCTCGTCGATGGTGGTGCCCATCTCAGTGGTGGAGCGCTGGATCATGACGCCGACCGATTCTGCGCTGACAGTGACGGTCTCCGTGGAGGCGCCGACATCAAGGGTGATTTTCTGCGTGAGGGTCTGGTTGACGTCCAGTTTGAACACCGGAAGGGCGGCTTTTTTGAACCCGGTTTTTTCCACGGTGAGGACATAGTTTCCGGGCAGCAGATTGATGATGTTGAAGGTGCCGTCGGTATTGGTGGTCTTCTTGCTGACCACGTTGGTTTCCTGGTTGATGACGGTGACTTGAGCTTCGGGAACGGAGGCGCCAGAAGAGTCGACCACTGAGCCGTTCACGGTTGCCGTTGGAGTTTGGGCCATGAGTGTGGCCATGAGCATGAGGCACGCGGGCGGCACGAGCCGGGCTGCGGTTCGAGGCAGGTTCATCGATCGTCTCCCACAAGGGTGCTAACGCGACTTCGGTTGATTTTAGCGCTAACGGTAGCGATATACAAGTTAAATTCATCACCGGAGTTTCGGTTACATTCGGTATCTACAGAACGCTGTCTTCAATATCGAAAGTCACCCGCTGTCCACAACCTCTCGACGAACTTCTCCGCCCCGTCCCAATCCGAAACGATCGGGTTCGTAAACAACGCCAGAACAGCCGTGGACCGCCGCTTCGTAACTGCCGCTTCGATCGTCAGCCGCTCGTACGCCTTCACCGCCGTCGTCAGCCCCCGCACCTGATACGGAAGCCCCGGGCCCTGCTGCGGCCGCACGCCCGATCGATCCACCATGCACGCAACTTCCACCACATCTTCTGGCTCGAGTTCGTGGATCGTGCCGCGATTGGCGGTGTTTAGCACCACGCGGCGCGGTTCTTGACTGGTCAACGCCGTTATAGCCTCGATAGCGATTCGATGGTATCCCGTCGCGCCCTCGAACGGATCCCAATCGAAATCGGGCTGCGCAAACGCGGACGTGCCCTCCGCCTCCAGATGCATGTAGCTGGCATTCCGCCGATTGAGATACGCACGGTAAACCCGAAGAGCTTCAGCCCCGGCTCCCCGCTGCACGTTGGTTTCGAGCTCCGAAATCACGCGCCGGTTCAGTTTCAGTAGTTCTTCCCCGCGAGTGGCCGCCGCTGCGGTTTGATTCCGTATCGCGGCACTCGCCCGGTAATAGAAGAACAGGTACTCGGTCGGAATCAGCCGCAGTGATCGGATCAGGGCAGGTGGGAATAGCTCGGACGGGTAGAGGCTGCGCAAAAGTGCATCGTCGTCGAGAATCCGATTCATTACGTCATCGCCGCGGACGTGAACGCCGCGAACCCATCCGAGATGGTTTAGCCCGAAATAATCGCACGCCACATCGCTCACCGGCTCACCCAGCGCCAGTGCAATCCGAAAGAATAGTTCGGCCGGCGTATCACAGATGCCGACCACCCGCGCCGCGCTATGCGTTGCAATCGCCTGTGTAACCAAGCCAGCGGGGTTTGTGAAATTAATAATCCATGCTTGCGGAGCGAGTTTTTCCACCAGACGCGCGTGTTCAATGGCAACCGGAATGGTGCGCAGCGCCATTGCGAAGCCCGCCGGACCCGTCGTCTCCTGTCCGGCGAATCCGCATTCGAAGGAGATACGCTCGTCTCTCGCCCGCGCGTCCATGTCGCCGACCCGGATGCTGCTGATCACGAAAGAGGAATCGCGCACGGCTTCCGCGAGGCTGCTGCATTCCGAGACCTGAAGGTGCTTCCCCGCGGCGATTTCCTGCCCGAGCGCCGCCATCAAAGCAGTACGGTCCGGCCTCAAGTCATGCAAAACCAGCTGCGACACGCCGATCCCCGAATGAGCCAGCCCATGAATCAGTAGCGGCGTTCGCAGCCCGCAGCCGATCACCGCGACCTTCATGCTGCCGGCTCCAGGCGCGATTCGAACTTCTGCAGTTCTTCGCGTGTCGGGAACCCTTCGATTCCGCCCAGGGCGCGCGTAGAGAGCGCACCGCAAATGTTCGCAATCTCCAGGCATCGTTGCGGATTATCGTCCCGCAGCCACGCGTAAATGAATCCGGCGTTGAAACAATCGCCTGCGCCGGTTGTGTCCGCCACCTCGACCGATATCGCATCGGTTAGAAACTCTCGTCTGCGCCAGAGCAGTGCCGCGCCTCTTCCGCCGAGTTTCATTCCGACCCCCCGCAATCCCCGGTCGCGGAGCGCGCGCAGCACTCGGTGGGTCCCTTCTTGACCCGATACCCATTCCGCCTCCTGTTCGTTGGGGAAAAATATGTCGCAATGGCGCAAAATCTTCAGGCTCTCCGGCTTTGTCAGCCAGCTCATGTGCGATTGCACGTCGATCGAGATATGGCAGCGGCGGCGCCGAAGAGCGAGCAACAGCGGCTCATCGACTTCGCTGTCGGGTGCGCACGCGAAATGAACATGCCTCGCCAGGCTCAACCGCTTCAGCGTCTCGGCCTTGAGCAGTTTGCGTGCCAGCAGCCGGTTCGCACCGTAGTAGCTGAAAAACGCACGATCTTCTCGCGTCGAAACACTGACGGTCAGGCCGGTTGGCTCGGCGGGATCCAATTCCAGGCCGGAGCAATCCACGCCGAATGACGTCAGGCGCTTGACCACCCAAGCCCCATCCTCGCTTCCAACCGAACCCAAGGCAGCCACCTCGACCCCGAGTTTCGCGAGTCCGCACGCGGTAGTGGCCGCCCCCCCGCCGACTTCGCGGTGAAAACGGCGCGCAAAAGACTCTTCCCCCAGTTTGGGCAGCGTTTGAAAACCGCTCAGTATCTCGTCGATAAAGAACTCGCCGATTACGATGACGGCCGGGTGGCGGGTTTTTGCCATTTCATTCTCTGAATCGCAAGTTCAATACCACTGGAACCTGGGTTGCAACTTTCTTAATAGGCTTCGAGAGGCCACTCAACAAATGCCACTTACGGTCCTCAGTGTTGCTTATCCTTTTACCTATGTTGGAGAAGATGCTGTTGGCGGATCTGAGCAGATCATAACAATCCTTGATCGTGCTCTGACCGAGGCCGGCCACCGCTCGCTCGTGCTTGCGACAGAAGGCTCCAAGGTGCGCGGCACGTTGCTCGCCTCCCCGCGGGCGAAACGCGTGCTCAATTCTGCTATTCGTGAGCAAGGGCAGAGGCTGCACAAACGGCTCATCGCGCAAACACTCGCCAGGAACTCCGTCGATCTCGTGCATATGCATACGCTCGATTTCCATCAGTACCTCCCCCCGGACGGTACGCCGACGCTGGCTACCTTGCACTTACCCCCGAGTTGGTACCCCGCTCGTATCTTTCACCTGAGACGCGCCGGCTTTTACTTGAATTGTGTCTCCGCCTCCGAGCAAAAGGCGTGTCCGCCAAGCTCATTGCTACTGCCGCCGATCTCAAACGGGGTAGACATCGGACGATTTGCGCCGTCCAAGGCCAAACGCACCCACGCTCTGGCGTTAGGACGGGTTTGCCCGGAAAAGGCGTTCCACATCGCCATGGACGCCGCCCGAATGGCCGGCGTAGACTTCGTACTCGCCGGTGAAGTATTTCCGTATCAGCACCATCGCGATTACTTTGAGCGCGAGATCGTTCCCCGTTTGAGCAAACGGCGTCAATTCGTCGGGCCAGTGAATTTTGATACGAAAAAGAGGCTCCTCGCGGAAGCCAGCTGCCTGTTAGTCACCAGTGAAGTCCAGGAGACGAGTTCGCTGGTAGCAATGGAGGCGCTCGCCGCCGGCACCCCCGTGATCGCATTCCCGGCCGGCGCCCTGCCCGAGATCGTCGAGCACGGCCGGACCGGCTACATCGTTGCGAACGCTCGCGAGATGGCCGACGCAATCGCCGCCGTCGGCGAAATCGATCGCGATGAATGTAAAAAGGCCGCCCGCCGCCGGTTCAGCGCAAAGCGAATGGTCGCAGAATACTTGCGGGCTTACCGGCGGATCATTACCGGCACGTCGACGGGTTCCGAGCGGCCCCGGACGATCGCCGCCGGCTCCTGGCTGGTGAACTGGTAAGGCAACATTTGTGGACCAAGCACGCCCCATCACGAGTTTGACTTCCTGCGGGTTCTCCGAATCCCGCTTGCTGTCGCGTTCTTCCGCACCTCTTCAAACGCCCACCCATTCTGGGCGCACATGACACGCACGTGGCTCTCCCACGTAGGCTCGTCCTTCGGGCGGCCGCCGGGAAAACAGTCGACACTCAGATATACAAGCTGTTCGCTGCCCCGGCAGCGAATGCGATGGAACGTCCGGGGCGGTATACGCACCAGATCGCCTGGATTCACTCGAAAGCGATTGCCGGGCTGGTCGCCCACGTAAAGCGTGCCCGTTCCCGAAACCACGTAAAAAATCTGCTCCGTGTCGTGGTGCGCATGGAGCGGGGGCGCCTCGCCCGGTTCCAGGACAACCATAAACGCCTCCGACGCCGTCGCCTGCGCTCGATCCAGAATCAGGTTATTGGTGTGAGTAGGGAAGCGATATCGGACTGTCCTCCTGGTGCTGAATACATACTGGCCGGCAGCCGTTCCTTTTGACCCGTTCTTATTTTGCACGCTCTTCTTCATAAGTCCTTTATGTAATTGCGTTAGCCCTGCTTTGTGCCAGACTCACGCGCCTGACGCGACCTCCCAAGGCGAACAGGAAACCCGTCGCCACCAGAGGCAGAACGCCTGTAACCAACAGAATCGGCGTGTAGGAATGCCAGCGATCGACTACCCATCCGGTGGTCTGGACGAGGAGAATCGCGCCGATCCCGGCGCCCACTCCCCCCATGCCGGCAACGGCGCCTACGGCGTTCTCGGGAAAATAATCGCTGGGCAGCGTTTGAACGTTGTTGATCCAAGCCTGAAATCCGAACAGAACCATTCCGATGAGGATAAGCGCCGTCGTTGCGCTTTTCGCAGATGCCGCCAACACACCCGCAGTCATCAGAATGCTCGCGCCGAAAATGACTGTTTTGCGCGCGCGATTCACACTCCACCCCCGATCGATGAGGTGTCCCGACAGCCAGCCGCCGGCAAGGCTGCCCAGATCGGCGGCCGCATAGGGCGCCCAGGCGAACATGCCGATTTCGTGCAGGCTGAAGCCGCGGACGGTATATAGATACAGCGGCAGCCACGTGATGTAGAGCCACCACACCGGATCGGCGAAGAAGCGCGACACTACAATGGCCCAGACGGGCCGCTGCAGGATGAGCTCGCCATACGATACGCGCTGCGCGAGCGCCGCCGGCCCGCTGCCCCTGCGGATCAACTCGAGTTCCTCGGCGGACACGCGGGCATGCCGGTCCGGCGGTTGGTACCATCCCAGCCATGCGATTAGCCAAACCAGACCGCTGGCGCCGGCGGCGAGGAACGTCGCTTGCCATCCGAAGCGGGATTGCAGCCAGATGATGAGCGGCGGCGCGATCACGGAAGCAATGGAGGTCCCGCTGTTGAAGATCGCCATGCCCAGCGCGCGCTGGCGTACCGGGAACCATTCGGTCACCACCTTGGCCGCGCCCGGCCAGTTCCCGGCCTCTCCGAGTCCCATAACAAAGCGAAGGCAACTGAGGCCTAAGAGGCTCGTAACAAACGCGTGCGCCATGGAAGCGACGGACCAGGTCAGCGTCGAAATCGTAAATCCGCGCCGCGTGCCGATACGGTCATAGAGCCTGCCGGAAAGGCCCTGGCTGACCGTGTAGGCCACCAGGAACCAGGTGGTGATGCTCGCGAACTGTTGATTGCTGAGGTGAAATTGCCGGGTAATCACCGGACCTAAGATGGCGATTGCCAGACGATTGACGAAGTTAAGGACCGTCGCCAGGAAAACGAGGCCGATGATCCACCACCGCACGCCTCGAATAACCGGCCGTGAGCCGGCTGTGCGGGACGCGCTCAACGCGGCATCCCCCGCGGATCGGCGCACTTTTCATCAGGGGATTTCACGGTGGTCTGGCGAACCACCAGACGACAGTCGAAGCGCACTTCGCGATACGTGCGTTGCGCATCCGCCTCAATTCTCTCGAGCAGGAGCGAAGCAGCCGCGTGACCCTCTTCGGTGGTCGGCTGCGCCACGGTGGTCAGCGGAGGTGTGAAATAGGCCGCGAGCGGCACGTTGTCGAATCCGGCGATTGCGATGCCGTCGGGGATCTGCACGCCACGGTCGCGGGCGGCCCGAATCGCGCCCATGGCGGTGAAATCGTTACGCGCAAATACCGCGGTTGGCCGGTTGGAGAACGACAGAAGCCGATGCATGCCGGTATAGCCGTCATCCTCTGTCGAATAGCCGGGGCCGGATTCCACTCCAGGGCCCACGATCAGGGAGTCGTCGATCGCGAGATTGTGCGTTTGGAGAGCGTCCTCGAAGCCGCGGAAACGGCCCAGCCGGCGCGCGCTTTCGGGAGAGGCTCCGATGAAGCCGATACGCCGGTGGCCCAATGAAATCAGATGTTCGACGGCTTCCCGCGCGCCGCCGCGATGATCGATTGTTACCCTGTCCGCATCGCAATTGGCTGATTCTCTGCCTACGACAACGCACGCCAACCCGAGCCGGATGAATTTCTGCAAAGCCTCCGTACCGGCCGGAGTATCCATGGTCGCGACGATGATTCCCTCAACGCGGTGGTCGAAGAAGGTCTGAAGTGCCGCTTGCTCGCGTTGAACGCTGGTTCCAGTTGTGCTGATGAAGGCGCTGTAACCGCGTTGCAGCAAAGTCTCCTCAATGCTGTTGGCCAGCACAGCGGAGAACGGGTTCACGATTTCCGGCAAGAGAATTCCAATGAGGCGACTCCGCCGGCTCTTGAGGCTGCGGGCGAGAGCATTGGGATGATAGTCAAGTTCCTCAATTGCCCGCTCCACTCGTTTCCGCATTTGCGGGCTGACGCGCGCGGCGCCGTTGATCACCCGCGATACGGTCATGGGCGCGACGCCGGCTTTGGCGGCGATGTCCTGCATGGTTGGGAGGCGGGAGCGCTCGTTGGTGGGATTACTCATCAGACTTTACCGCTAGCCGGGCAGCCTCAGGGCGACCTGGCTATACCGCAATTATGATATCGCAACCAACCCACGTATTGACATTTTTTTCGTTGGTGCTACGATTGTTTCGTTGTTCAGATGTGGTATCGATATCACGCCTCGTTATCGTTGATTGCCGCCGCACTCAGCGCCTTCCCGCTGAATGCCTCCGCGCCCGCGCAGAGCGGCGAAATTACGGCGCCCGCTGCCGAACTGCCGTGGATCTCATACCCTCCGAATCACATTTTGCGAGAAGAATCGGTTGCCGGGCACGTGACGAGCGTCCTCGCCGCGAAGGGCGCTCGCACATCGGCGGAGTATTTCGTCGAAGTGCCGTCACCGGGCACGTATCGCGTCGCAGTCGAGGCGCTGCGCACCTCGTCTTCCGGCATCTTCCAGCTTTCCACCGGCGGAGATGAGGTTGGATCTGCCGTCGACCTCTACGCGGACCGGAGGCGCGGGGACGCCACCTGGCAACGCATCGTAGTTGGAAATGCAACCTTCCTCCGGCCCGGAAACATGGGCTTGAAGTTTCTGGTGACGGGGAAGAACCCGCAGAGCACGGGATATGAGTTGCTGTTCGGCCAAATTACGCTGACGCCCACCACAGGGTTCTCGCTACTCTCCCCCAACGGAACCGCCGAGCGCGATAGCCGGGTCTTCCTTCGCTGGGCAGCGCATGCGCGGGCAACTCAGTTCGAGGTGGTGCTCGACGGCAAGGTCTTGACGCGCGTACCAGCGCGCGAAACCTCGTTCCGTACGGCCGGCTTACAGCCAGGACATCACCGGTGGTGGGTGAATGCCATCTTTGCAGGAGGTGGCCACGAACGCTCCGGCACGTTTACGTTCCACGTCGGACCTCCGGCCGTGTATCCCTACCGGGAGTTCGCAGACGGTTTCGAAGGCGGCACCCTGGCGCAATGGTCCGCAAGGGGGATGTCCATCAGCTCGCGCGCATTGGACGGGCGCTATTCGTTAGGCGCGAAAGGTTCGTCAGTTGCCTCTCCGAAGGCGGTACTACTCGGGACCGGCGAGGGAGAAGTCTCTGCGACGGTATCGCTGGACGACCCTGCCGCGAACGCCGGCGTTGGCTTTCGCGCCGGCGATGGGACAGAGATCCGGGCGCTGGTCGATGCCGCCGCGGGCGAATTGCGCATCGAACGCCGCAACCGTGAGTATTCGATCCTGGAGGTCACGCCGCGAAAATACTGGGTCCAAGGCTGGAAGGAACGGCGTGAGGGCGGCGAGTACGTTTGGACCATCGCTTCCGTGCCGGTCAAAGTTCGCACCGGCTCCGGGTTCAAGCTTTCGCTCGCGTATTCACGGCGTTCTTCGGCGGTGTTTGCCACGCTGGCGCTCCGGGGTGAGACAGAGCCGATCACAGTCCGGGAACTCTGCGACACGCGTACCCCCGACCGGCCCTTCGTGGCAACAGCGTCAGGCGCGGCGAGATTCGACGACTTCGGCTACCGGCAGTTGAACAAGCTCGTCTACAAGTGGGATCCGAACTCGCTGCGGATCGTGCTGCGGCCTGGCAAGCCGGGAGACTGGGACGGCGCCGGGGCTTTCAATCCGGCAATCTATCTGGCCGACGGCAAGTGGAACATGTTCTACCGGGGCAACTCGCTGCCCGCCCCGCCCGACGCGCCGCCTTCCAGCCAGATCGGATTGGCCTCCAGCGCCGACGGCCTTCATTGGACAAAGGCTGCCAACAACCCGATCGTGAAGCGCATGTCTTCAACGGACAGCGTCGAAGACCCCGACGTCCTGGTGCCCGACGGCAGCAAGAGCGTCTTCCTGGAATACCGCGCTCATGAGATGTTCGATGGCGAGGTGATGACGCAGACGGAGGATCTGCTGAAGTGGTCGAACTGGTGGAAGCTTCCGCGCTTTCCCAGTCACTTTAAGGTGGCGGCGTTCATCGATACCCACAACAACCCACGACTTCCGGAGTTCACCTTCGCAGGCAAGAAATACCGCTACCTCGCGACCATCGAAGAGGGCCGCATCCTCTACTCCAACGACCTTCACGAATGGGTCTCGCCGGGCGAGGCGTTTCTGGGCGGCGTGAAGGACCACTGGTGCAATTACAAAGAATGCATCGGCGATGCGTTCGTCGACCACGACCGGAATATCCGTGTGGTTACGCAGATCGGCACTGGCACCAAGATCGTGGGCAACCGGCTATGCATCATCGGAGAGGACGTGCTGGACGGGCAAGATCCGACGCATGTTTTGTGGCGTAGTGACCTGCCGTGGATGCCGGCGTGGTACGGCGACGCTCCCACCGGAGATTTGAACGACTATACGGCGACGAACGGGTCCGTATTTCCCGGCCAGACGATCTTGAAGGACGGATACCTGTGGCACTTCAGCGGCGGGAACAACACATACTCCGTGCTTGTGAAGTGCCCGTACGGGCCTCAGTTCGAGTATCGCGACCTCGAGATTCAGCCCGCCGCCGCCGGAAAACTCAACTGCCGCCTGAAGGTTCGCAACGTGGGGAGCATGGAGGGGCAGCAGTCAGTAGCGCTCAGTATCGACGGAGTAATTGCCGGCCGCCAACCGATTCGATTAAAACGCGATGAGGAAACGCCGCTGAGTTTCACGGTGAAGGCTCCGAAAGGGGTGCATAGCATCTCAATCGGCGACCTGAGAGCTTCGCTGGCTGGCGACCGATAAGGATTGAATTATGGAGACGATTATGGGACGTTTGCGATTTTTGATGCTGCTTTGCGCCGTTATCGGCGTCTGCGCAGGAATGGCGTGGTCGCAGGCTGTGACGGCTACGCTGCTCGGCACCGTGACAGACCCTTCGGGGGCAGTGGTGCCGGGCGCCAAAGTGACGGTTACGGAAACCCAAACAGGCGCAGCGCACGCCGCCACAACGAATGAGAGCGGCAACTGGATTGTTCCGAGCCTCCCGCCGGGAGTTTATGCGGTAACGGCGGAAGCCAGCGGGTTCAAGCGGGAGACCAGCAAAGATATCACCCTGCTGGTAGACAGCAGGACCCGTGTCGACCAACAGTTGACGCCGGGCAACGTGACGGAAACGGTGGAGGTTACGGCGCAAGCGGCGACGCTACAGGCGGACAGCGCGTCAACCGGTGAAAAGATCGAGCGCAACGTGCTGGCGAACGTTCCGCTGATCAGCTCTAATCGCAATTACCAGAGTCTCCTGAACCTCGCCCCAGGCGTAGCGCCGGTTGCGGAACAGCATTCCCAGTTTATGAACGCGTCCAGTTCCTTGCAGACCGAAGTGAACGGCCAGATGCGCGAAGGAAACAACTTCATGATCGAGGGAACCGATGACAATGAGCGCACCGGACTTCTCCAGATTTACATTCCACCGATTGAAGCGATTCAGACGGTGGATATATCCTTGACCAACCATGACCCCGAGTTAGGGCGCGCAACGGGCGCGGTGGTGAACGTAGCGCTCAAATCCGGCACGAACGATTTCCACGGCGCGGCCTACGAATTCCTGCAGAACAGCAATCTCGACGCGCGCTCGTTCTTTAGCCCTTCGGTCGGGCACCTTGCCTATAACTATGTGGGTGGGAATATCGGCGGACCAATCGAGAAGAACAAGCTCTTCTTATTTACGGATTACCTGCGCGTCATGGATCATGAAAGTAATACGAACCTGGTTACGATCCCGCCAGACCCGTGGCGGACGGGAGACCTGAGCGGAGCCGCGCAAATCGTCTACGATCCGGCGACGGGCAATCCACTCGATGGCACGGGAAGGACGCCATTTCCCGGCAATATAATTCCGGCGAATCGCATCAATACAGTTTCGGCGGCGATTCTCAACCTGCTCCCCGGCGCAAACCAGCCGTACAAGCTCTCATCGCCCACTAACAACTACTTCGCGGTTCTGCCGTTCACTAAGACTACTGACTCACTCGACGAAAAGCTGGACTTTAACCCGTCGGATAAGGATCGTTTGAGCGAGCGGTTCAGCTTTTCGCGGCCGGTGATTTACCAGGCGCCATTATTCGGCCCCGAGCTGGGTGGCAATGGACCGGGCAAGGGATTTATGGGAACGGGTTACCAGAACACCTACAGCACCGGCCTGAATTATAACCGCATCTTCTCGCCGACCTTGCTGTCCGAACTTCGGCTGGCAGTGTCCTACTATCACAACGAAGCCGTGCCGTCCGATTACGGCTCCAACGATGCAGCGAACCTCGGCATACCGGGCGTGAACCTGGATCAGCAGACCAGCGGGATGGTGGGAATCAATATTCAGAACGGCATTTCGGTGCCGTTCATCGGCTACAATGCCGGCTTGCCCTGGGTTCGGTCCGAAGTGAACGTCGATCTTGTGAATACGTGGACAAAGACGAAGGGAAATCACACGTTTAAGTGGGGCATCGACCTGAAGCGAATCCGGGACAATCTTTTCCAGGGCCAGACATACAGCCCCCGCGGAGTCTACGACTTCAGCAATCTTCAGACCGCGCTCTGCAAGCCGGTAAGTATCGGATCAAATGGTTTGGCCACCAGTTGCAATCCCGCTACTAGCGTCGGGATTGCTAACTCGGTCGCGAGCTTCTTACTCGATACGCCGGATTCCGTCGCCCGCGATATGGCGACTTACTTTCCTGCATACCGGCAGTGGCAATTCTTCGCCTTTGGCGGCGATAAGTGGCAAGTGACCCCCAAGTTGACCATTGATCTTGGGCTTCGCTGGGAGTTCTACCCGCCCGCCACTCCGGCACACGCCGGAGGCTTCTCCAACTACGATGCGAATAGCAACACCCTGGTGGTGGCTGGAATTGGCGCTAACCCATCGGATTTGGGGATGAAGACGCGCTACAGCTATTTTGCGCCGCGCCTCGGACTCGCTTATCGATTGTCTGAGAAGACGGTAATTCGCGCCGGATTCGGGACGAGTTATGCGCCGTTCTCGAACAATAACTACGCATACAATTACCCCGTCGCATCCAGCAACTTCTACTCCCCGGTGGGTAACGGATACGCGACCACTTTGCTGCCCACCGGGGCGCCGGCGACATTTCAAAATGGGATTCCGCTGCCGGCCGCGGTTCCGATTCCAGCGAATGGAATTATTCCCGCCACCGGATCGTTGCTTACGAGCAGCTTTGTAGTCGTGAACCAGCAATTCAAGAATCCATCGACGGAGACGTGGAACGTAGCGGTCCAGCGATCGCTGCCCGCGCATTTGGTAATTGACCTGGCTTACGTTGGTGTTCACGGCGTTGATACCGAAGCACAACTGAACCTCAACGCTCCTACCACCACGCTCGGGCGTGGAACGGCAAGCCAGCCATTGAACATTCTCTGGGGCAAGACGGCCGGGGTGACGATGCGGTACGCGGGATATTCGTCCAGCTACAACGCGCTGCAAGCGAAGTTAAACCGGCGATTCGGAGACTTGAGCATCGTGACATCTTTCGCCTGGCAGAAAGCTATGGACTACCAGTCGGGCGACGACGGAGCCCTGATGTGGCAGATCGATCAGCGCCGAAACTATGCCCGGGCGGACTTCGACCGCACGCTGACTTACTCCCAGGCATTCGTTTATCAGATGCCGTGGGGCGTAGGAAAGCGGTGGCTGAAAAAAGGGCCCGCGGCGGTGGCGCTGGGGAACTGGCAAGTCGCCGGAGTGCTGTCGATGATGACGGGAACACCGTTCTCGATCACGGCGAGCTCGAGCAGCCTGAATACGCCCGGTGAAGCGCAGACGGCGAATCAGGTGGCGCCTGTGGAAATCCTGCACGGCATCAATCAGGGAAGTCCATGGTTCTCGACTTCGAGCTTTGTGCAGCCGACAGGCGTTGTCTTCGGCAACACCGGGCGAAACATCCTGAGCGGTCCGGGCCTGTTCGCGTTGAACCTTTCGCTGTTCAAGAACTTCAGGATCAACGAACGCGTCGATCTGGAGTTGCGCGGGGAGACGTTCAACCTGACGAACACGCCGGAGTTCGACAATCCGAGCGGCAGCCTGACGAGTTCGACTTACGGATATGTCACTTCGACGGTCGGCAGCGGGACAGGAGTCAACGGCACGGGCGGCGGAAGAGCCGTACAGCTCGGGGTCAAGCTGTCCTTCTGATATTGCAACTAATCGCTTGGCGGCCCTTGGACATGATGTTCTTCGCGCAGCCGGCAGTTGTAGTTCCGCTTCGATTCGCCGCGGCTCCGCTCGGTCTCGTTTCCGCATCGCGACCGTCAGGTTCCTGGTAATCGCTTCCATAATGATGTGTGGGTCCATCATCCTAGCGAGCTCGGCGACACAATACTCTGGGCGTTGCTTCCAGTTTCTATGCCCGTTCCAAGGCTGATGGCGCGAGTTTTATCCCGACGACACGGCAATCTTCGGATTTCCTGTACCCTACGAAATCCTCTATGCCCCCCGAATCAATTCGCCCCCAAATGCGGTTGTGCTGCATCAGCATTTCTCCGCGGAAGCGAGCGCCGAGGAGAAACAGAAAGCTCTCGCAGCGGCAGCCCTTCTGCAAGGGCCGAATCCCAGCGCGCCATTCCAGTAAACTCTCAGCATGGTCGCCAAATCGACGGTAACGAATTCGCGTTTCAGGAATTGGTCTTCGTGCCTCCAGCGGCATAACGACTCAATTCTGTTGCGAGTCATGGCTGTGCTGACTATTGCCGGGACGGTGGCGACCGCCGATACCTATCCGCGGCAAACCGATGTGGATGCCGACCACTACATCTTTCAGATCACGATCGTCGACGACAGTGACGTGATTTCCGGCGAAGCGCTTGCCTCCATCCGGTTCCTTAGGGATGGAATCCGCGAGTTTTCGCTCGATCTGGCATCCACCATGAACGTGTCCCAGGTGAAATCCGGCGAAACGCCAGCGCCGTATTCTCACCGGGACGACCGGCTGACCATCTCACTCGTGACGCCGACTAGAGCCGGCGAGCGGAGACAGTTCTCTGTGACGTATCAGGGGAAGCCGTCGAGCGGTCTCTATTTTTCAAAGAATAGCCACGGCGACCGGGGGATCTTCAGCGTGAACTGGCCGAACCTGGCGCACCAGTGGATTCCGATTATTGACCATCCGTACGATAAGGCGACTAGCGAGTTCATCGTGATCGCACCTTCCAAGTACCAGGTCGCGGCAAACGGGCTGCTTCAGGAAGAGCGCGATCTCGGCGATGGACGGCGGCTCACGCATTGGAAGCAATCGGCGCCGATCGCGTCTTGGCTGAACGCGATCGCGGTGGCACAGTTCGCACATCGTAACTTCGGTACTGCAGCGGGGGTTCAATTGCAGACCTGGGTTCCCTACCAGGAGCGCGACGCGGGAATCGCAGCCTTCGAGACACCGACACGTCAGGCAATCGAGTTCTTTAACGACCACATCGGCCCGTACCCGTACGAGAAGTTGGCGAATGTGTGGGCGTGGGCGCCGGGGTTCGGGGGCGGGACCGAACATGCGAGCGTCATTTTCTACGGTTGCTGCCGGTCGAATCCGGCCACCGTCTGGCATGAAATCGCGCACCAGTGGTTCGGCGACGCGGTTACGGAAAACGACTGGGATGATGTGTGGCTGAGCGAAGGGTTCGCGACCTATTTCACCAATTTGACAGCGGAACATTTCAACGGCCGCGACGCTTTTCTGGCGCGCGTAAAGGCTGACCGCGAACGCATCCTGGCCGCGGAGAAGAGCAACCCGGGGCAGACGGTCGTTCACAATAATCTCTTCGATATGACGAAGGTCCTCGCGCCGAGCGTAATCATCTATCAAAAGGGCGGATGGGTGTTGCACATGCTACGTGGCCAAGTGGGGACAGATAAATTCTGGCAGGGCATTCGTGATTACTATCACCGGTACCGCGATGGCAACGCATCGAGTGACGCGTTTCGTCGCGTGATGGAAGAAAACTCCGGCCAGGAACTTGGGTGGTTCTTCCAGCAGTGGCTGCATCGCCCGGCATCTCCGAGCGTGTCGGGCACGTGGAGATACGACGCACCGGACAAGAAAGTGGAGATCGATTTGGCTCAGACGCAGCAGGGGGACCTCTATCGACTTCCGCTCGAATCGCGATCGCCGTTGATGGGAGCGCACAACCGGCCATTCAGAAAATCGACTTCACGCAAAGGGAGCAGCATTTCGAGATCGCCGCTGATAAACCGCCATCCGGCGTCGTGCTGGATCCGAACGCCTGGATATTGATGAACGTGCGTTTCGAGAAACGATAGAGCTGCCGGGAGATCTTCGTCGCTGACTTTTTCCCGCGAGCATCCAAGCGTCCTGCCTCACGTATTCGTTACCATCGGAAACAGAGCTACTCTGGAGCCATCCATGTGTCGAAACATAAGGCCGCTTTTCAATTTCGATCCCCCGGTTACCGAAGGGGAGATTCATGCGGCATCGATTCAATTCGTCAGGAAGATCACGGGCTTTAACAAACCTTCGCAGGCGAACGAGGAGATTTTCGTTGCCGCCGTCGATGACATCGATGCAATCTGCAGCCGTCTTCTACGATCGCTAGCCACGAATGCGCCGGCCAAGAACCGCGAGAAGGAGGCGGCCAAGGCTAAAGCCCGCGCTGCACAGCGGTTTCGATCTTGACGACAGGCTGGCGGCCATCTTGCTGCACGACCGCTCGTACGCCGTGCTTTTTCTCTGCTCTGCGCCGAGCCGCATTTGCACACCGCGTTCGATATAGAATGTTGTCCGTGAGTAAAATCGGACTTGTCTTTCTAATCTCGCTGGCAACTGCCGCCATGCCCGTCTGTGCGCAAGGCATTCAAAAGCTGGATGCCGCCATGGACGAATTGCTGGACGCCAATGCGGCGGTGGAACGCGTCGCCACCGGCTTCGATAAATGGACCGAAGGCCCCGTATGGACGCATGCGCAGACCCTGCTGTTCGCCGAGATTCCGGCCAATAGCATCATTCAATGGAAGCCGGGGGGGAAGGCCGAAGTGTTTCTGCATCCGAGCGGCTACAAAGGATCGCAGCCCTTCACCGGACCGGAACCGGGCTCCAACGGGATGACCGTCGACACCAAAGGCCGCCTCACCGTGGCCGGTCACGCTCAACGCAACGTATGGAGACTGGAGACGCTCGACGGCAAGGGCCGGGTGACGGTCCTCGCCGACACATTCGAAGGCAAGCCGCTCAACAGCCCGAACGATTTGGTGTACAGATCGGACGGCTCACTGTACTTCACGGATCCGCCTTACGGCCTGCCCACGCAACAGGACAATGACCCCGGCAAGAAATTGACCGTGAACGGCGTCTACCGAATTCGCGGCGCACGCAATCGTGCCGCCGGATCGCCGCCCGATGGCGCGCAGGTGCAGTTGCTGATCAAAGATCTTACGCGGCCGAACGGCATTGCGTTCTCACCCGATGAAAAAACCCTGTACGTCAGCAACTCCGGTCCGCAAAAGTGGATGCGCTACACCGTAAATAGTGACGGAACAGTGGGCGAAGGCAAACTTCTCTTCGATGCTTCCGGCGAGAAGGGCGTCGGCGGACCTGACGGCATCAAGGTGGACCGCCGCGGGAATATTTGGGGCTCTGGACCCGGCGGCGTCTGGATTTTGTCGCCCGAGGGCAAACACCTGGGCACAATTCCCGTCCCGGAGCGGGTATCCAACGTCGCTTGGGGTGACCAGGACGGGAAGACGCTCAACATCACCGCGAGCACCAGCATCTATCGCATACGCACCAAGGTCGGCGGGGTTAAGCCGTAGCTCGGGATCGATACAACAACCTGTTCGGGCTTCGGAAAGTCCACCTCAAGCGCTGTACCTGAGTTGCCGATAGCGCCGAATCAAATTGTTCGTGCGGAATAAGTCCAGGGCCCTTGGACATTCGCAAACAGATGACCGCGGGCGCCGCGGAAAGCGTATCCTGGATTTTCGCGACGCGAGCGTTGCAAAACTGCCGATACCGAAACACATGCAGGATTAGAGACCATGACGGACGGATTTCCTTGAGCAGCGCAGAGCGCAACTCGGCCCAAACCTGCGGGAAGCCTTTGTGGAATCAATGCGGCGGGAGGGCCTTGCATATCAACGCTCGGTACCTGTCACGCCAGTGGCGGCGGAAACCGTGCTGAGTAGGGACCAGAGATTGTGCGTGGGAGGCGTCTTCCGTCGGCACACACGATTATCTCCAGCCCGGCTGACTTGTTCGCAGCTGAGTTCACGCCTTGTACAGTTCGACAAATCCCCGGCGCCCCGGGTTGGTCGTTGCGCGATACGCGGTCAGCTTCCCAGTAAAGAGAAGTCGGCTCCCGCGGGTGAGGCGGCTTGCCATTCCCATAACTGCCGCCAAGTGTCTTCGTTTGGAATTGGCCCGCGAGTTGACTTTGCGGCTGCCGCTCGGATTGTCGAACTTCGGTGTGTTCGTCAGGTTGAACGTCTCCCCGCGCAACTCTAGATTGACCATGCTTGTTGCGGACGCCATTGTCATGCTGGTGTCGTTAGCGGCATGCTTTCTACCTGCTCGGCGAGCGGCATTGTTGGACCCTCTTGTCGCACTCCGTTCTGAATAGATCGGGCAAGCGCGACGCCTCCGCTTAAGCGCTCTGCTCAGGGAAGAAGGCTTGTTACAGATAGCCGGAACGCTATTGCTTTGATTTTGGTTGCAGATCCGATTTCGGCGGAAGGAGGGTGGGCTGATCGCCCGTATAAAAGCGGGTTACCTTTTCGAACCCGGCTCGTATCTCCTTTGGAAGGGAAAGCCGGCCCGTTTTTTGAAAACAATTCGCCTCCAGGAGGGGTAATTTGTACAAGGAACTCGTTATTCTCGCCGTATTGCTGCCCACCGCCTGCATCGCCGCGAGCGAACGCGTAGACCTAGAGGGGCTGGTGCTGTCAGTATCGGACGCGCGCTGCGCGCAGATCTTTCACATCGTGGACCAGCTATCGTTGTGGGATGTGTACTCGCACCGGCAGTATTCGCGCTGGGCAGAAGACACTCACCTGCTCGACCAAGCTGACCGCGAGCTGCTGAAGAAGCATGCGGAGCTACGCAAGAAGCGGGGTTGGGGAAACGGGTTCGAGCAGACGTTCCTGGTGGATGACTCCATCGAGCATGCAGCCGCTACAGGCATTGCGGCCGGACTGCTCAGAGCGGATGAGGCGAATGCCGAGCGCGATATCCTCCTGCACTTCGCGCCCAAACTGGAGCCGTTATTGCAGGAACGGCAGGCGGCAATCAATGCTATCCAAAAACAGCTCGTCGCTCGACGAGCCGAGTTGGCACCGCTTGTGCAGCAGTTAGCGCATTTTGGCGAAATTAAGGAGCCGCCAACGGTGGCGGTCTTCCTGGTGTCCAATGCCGAAGAGCGAGACGGTGGAGGTGGGGCCAATGGCGGCAGGATTGTGGTTGAAGTGCCACTCCGAGATCCGATAGGCGTGCTGTTGCACGAGTCGCTGCATCAGCTGCTCCGCCCGCAGGAGCCGGCGATTAAAGCTGCGGCGGAAGCGGCTGGAATGGATTCAACTCTGCTTAAAGAGGGAATTGCTTACGCGCTGTACCCCGGTGTCACTGCAGATACGGAGCAGGGGGATCGGTTAGTCGAGGATTTGGTCCGGATGCAACTGCGTGGCGCGCCGGCTTCGGACCATTTTCTTCAGTTCAACCAGCTCGCGGCTGTGATTCGCCCGCTGCTTAAAGCAGCGCTGGCCCCTAACGAGACGATTTCAACTTTCCTGCCCAGAGCCACTGCAAAGTGGCGGGCTGTGACCACCCTATAGGTGTTGACGGTGCATCGCGACGAACCGCCGTGACTTGAAGTCCGGCACCGCGCGCACGAACCGGAGGGCTCCACAGTGTCGTGAACGACGGGCCGCAGTCCTGGGAAACGTACACCGGCACGCGTCGTCCAAATGCGATATTTCGGAGCCTTGGTATCGCAGAGACGGCGGAGGGGCTGGGCGTGTCCGCCGTCACTGTCACTCGAGACTGGCAAGCCGCGCGGGCTTGGCTGGCGCGGGAACTCGGCGCCGGCGCGGATAGGATTGGAGTCACCTAGTTCTGGACGCGCCCGCTTAACAGCTCAAAGGCTTCCTTGTAGGCGTTAGCGTTAACCCCAGTCTAGTCAATCGCGCGCCAACGCGGCGAGTCCCGTTTTCAAGAAGCGATGTTCGGTTTCGGTCACGGGCAAAAGAGCAACGCTTGCTATCCAAACATGGTTGTGGGGTGCCGCACCCGTTAGTCACCTACGGTCCAAAAACCGATGAATCCGTGGAGGTCGAGGACCCATTACCAAGTCGCCTGGCTCTCTTGGCCTCGATCCACTGCTGTTCAAACTTGCCAACCCGCAACGCCAAGTGCTCCCATTAGCCTTCGGAAATCTGGAGCGCTCGGACCTCCTGAATCGCCGCGCTGAAGTACTGGGTCGTTAGCTGCAACGAGTTCGCCATGGGTCTCCGCCATATCTTTCGCAGACTAGCCGGCGCGCCCGGATTCACTGTGATGGCCGTCGCAACGCTCGCGCTTGGCATCGGCATCAACACTGTGGTGTTCACGCTGTACGGCTCGGTGGCTTCAGGCAGTTCCCCGTTCACGCCCCTGAGGAGATGGTCCGTTTCGGATGGCATAGCGGCGGGTTTCCATCGGACAAGTTTTCGTGGAGCCAATACCAGAGGTTGGCCGAAATCACGCGTTCGTTCAGGTCAGTGATCGCCACGTCGACTCCGCAAACGTTCATCTGCCGGTTACCGGATTCGGCACCCGGTACCACAGCACTTATCGCATGCCGCCATCGCCATGTTTCGTGTCCGTAGCTCACTCCCAGCCTGGTCGCCGGCTCTCACTTCGTTGGGCTATGTTCGCCGTGGTGCTGCCCATTTAGCTTCCGGCGAAGCTGGTTGGGAACTCGTCCAAATTGTCACGGAGGGCGGCGACGCCGTTAGTTGGGCCGGCGGATTGCCGCTGGCCATCTTCAAGATGTACGAATACGCCGAAATTACAGCGAATTGAGGAGCAGTACGAGTTTACGACGAGAAGCACGAGACCGGGCCGGCTCACGGCCGCTCACGCCGGGCACGAACTAAGCACCGGGCGTGCTGGCGGGCGCCCTGCGGTTCTGTGGTAGTATCCCCGTCATGCGGCGATTCAATTTTTTTGCACTTGGGGTGGTCCTGGTTTGCGCTGTGGCAAGCGCGCAGCCTTCGAAGACGTTTGACGAGTATGTGGTGGATACCGAAGGGGGCCACGCGGTCCTATTCGTATCTCCCACTGGGGAAGCATTGCTGGAAGACACCGGGAATCCCGGGACACGCGATACCGACCGGATCATGGAGGTGATCAACGCCGCCGGCGTAAAACAGATCGATCACCTGATCATCACGCACTACCACGTGGACCACATCGGCGGACTGGAGGAACTGGCGAAGCGTATCGAGATCAAGCATTACATCGATCACGGGCCGACCGTGGAAGAACGCGAGCAGGTGCGGGACTTTCAGGCGAAGTACGCCGAGCTTTACTCGAAAGCCAAGCACACAGTAGTCAAACCCGGCGACAAGATTTCCTTTGGTCCGGTGGACGTCACTGTGGTGACTTCGGCCAAACAGGTGATCAAGAAGCCGCTGCCGGGCGGCGGAATTCCGAATCCCGCCTGCGCGGAATTCAAAGCGCGCGACGATTCCGATACTCAGGCGGAGAACAAGCAATCGGTGGGGGTCGTTTACAGCTACGGAAAGTACCGGTCCGTGGATCTCGGCGACTTCACCTTCAATGAGGAGGAGCAGCTGATGTGTCCGTCAAATCCGATCGGCCACGTCAGCTTGTTTTTGACGTCGCATCACGGGATCAATCAATCGAACTCCGTCGCACTGATACACGGCCTTGCACCGACCGTTGCCATCATGCACAATTCGACGCGAAAAGGCGGCGCACTCACGACTATGCAAGCCCTCTGGACGTCTCCCGGATTGCAGGATCTTTGGCAGCTTCACTGGGCATATGCCGCCGGCCTGGAATACAACACGCCTGGATTGTTCATCGCCAACACCGAAGATCCGGCGACCGTTGCAGGAGTGATTACGGGCGCCATTCCGGCCGGCTTTGGAGGTTTGGGCGGCGGACGTGGAGCCGGGCGCGGGGCCGGTGCGCCACCCGCTGCCGGTGCGCCACCCGCTGCCGGGGCACCTCCGCAGGTCGGCGCTACCCCGCCCCCGGGCCGCGGTCCGGGTGGTTTCGGCGGTGGCCGCGGCGGCCATAACGGCCCGGCATTTTATATCAAGGTGTCGGCGCGGCCGGACGGATCGTTCACGGTTACGAACACACGCAATAACTTCAGCAAGACCTATAACGCGGCTAAGTAACTTACGAGACGTGTCTCCCCGAAGGCGCCTTCGACGATCTCGAGATGCGACGTCGAGGGCGCCTTCGGAGACCAGTATGCGTTAGTTCTTGGCGTACTTCTTCAAATCGGCTTCCGACACTTCGCCGCCGTACACATTCCCTGCGGCATCGGCAGTGACGCCTTCGACTCCGTGCGTCCCGTTGTAATCCATATGTTCCATGTCGGTGTATGGAATGAAGGCCCGGACCTTGCCGTCTTTCACGCTTCCGATGCGAATTCCCCGCTTGAAGCCTGGATTGCGGGGCGGGTTGGACTCCGAGTCGGCGGAATAAAGGACGTCGTTGCCATCGATATAGAGCCCGCTGGGACGCCCGAACTGCCGCCAGATTTCCAGCAGTTTCCCGTCGCTCGAAAAGACCTGAATCCGGCTGTTGGCACGATCGCCGACAAACAGCCGTCCTTGCGAATCCAGCGCCACCGCGTGCGGGGTGTCGAATTCACCTGGGCCAGTCCCTTTCTTCCCCCACTCCATGAGGAACTTCCCATCCTTGTTGAACTTCATGATGCGCGAAACGGTGTTCTCATGGCCGTCCGCCACGAAGATGTCGCCGTTCGGCGCAGTGACAAGTGCGCACGGCCCGTTGAACGTATCGTGGGTCAAACCCGCTTCGCCGGCCTTTCCAAGCTTCATCAGAACCTTGCCGTCAGGGCTGAACTTGATTACCTGGTTGCCCTTGCCGTTGGAGGCGCGAGCGTCCGCCACCCAAACGTTTCCGTCCTTGTCGACCCAAAGCCCGTGCGGGTACACCAGGAGGCCCGCACCAAAGTTTTTCAGCATCTTGCCGCTGGCATCGAATTCGAAAATGGGAGCGAGATCGGAGTTGCCGCAGGCTCCCGGTCCCGTAACACATCGGTCGGCGACCCAGATGTTGCCGTCGGGCCCGGCGCCGATGGCGCTGATGGCGCCGAGTTTCCTGCCGGCCGGCAATTGCGGCCAGTTCGGAACTTCGCGATACGGATCGGGTTGGGAATTCGGCAATTGCGCTTCGCCATCGACGTACTTCACGCCATCGATGGTTCGAAACTGGTTGACGTTGGGGTCAGGCGCGCCTGCCATTCCGCGGCCGCCCCTGCCGCCCCTGCCGCCTCTTCCGCCGGCCGGCGAGGCTTGCCCCGCGGGCGGGTTGGGAGGTTGACCGTGCAAGGCATTGGGAACTAAATTCAGCGCCATGATGGCGCTTATTGCCAGTTTGGCCGGATTCGTAAATCGTCTTGGCATTTTTGTACTGTATCACCGCGGCCCCTCCGCAGCGCACAAATCCGCGCTAGGATAAGACCCATGCGATTAATCTCCGTAGCATGTATGGTGCTTGGGTTGACCCTTGCCGCGACTGCGCAATCGGGGCGTGGCGCCGCGCCGGCCCCAGCGATGACCCTGACGATTCCGGGATATTCCGACGGCGGCCACATTCCCGTTAAGTTCTCCCAAGCCGCGCCTGGAGTTGCGCCTGGCGAGGGCACGTCGCCGGCGATGCAGTGGGCCAACGCGCCCTCGGGCACGCAAAGTTTCGTGATTCACATGCACGATATGGACGTTACTCGCAACAAGACCAGCGACGACCAGGTGCATTGGGTTGTCTGGAACATTCCTTCCTCGGTCACCGGTTTTCCGCAGGGCGTACCCAAGGGCTCGCAAATGCCCGACGGCGCCTATCAAATCAGTGCTACCGGCCCGATGTACCGCGGTCCCGGAGCGCCCGCCAATGGCCCGTACCATCACTACGTCATCGAGTTATACGCGCTGGATTCGAAACTCGACGTGAAGCCCTCAGCCGATGCGTTCGCAACGCGGGCAGACGTGATCAAAGCGATTCAGGGCCACATCTTAGGGAAGGCGGTTTACACCGGGCTTTTCAAACGGCCGGAGTAAGTTACTTCTGCCGTGTGCGAGCTTCTTCGAGTATTCGTTTTGCGCGCGAAGGATTGAAAACTCCGCAGGAACAGAAACGCGTCATATAGGTCGCCGCCTCCACCGGTGTGCGGCGGCCTTCCTTCACCCAATCCACCATCTTTTTAGCGAACGAAGCGCTCACCATGCCATGACCGCACATGGTGGAAAGCTTGAGCACGTCTTCACTCGGCAGATGCTCGGTGCGGCCCTCGAAGCCCAGCGAATAGCCCACGCTATGGCGGCAGGCATTGGCCTCATGGCAGCACTGCTCGGCGCCATCAATCGAGGTGCTGATATTCACGCTCAGTCCCAGGTCAGCGGCCTTGACGGTCTTTAGAAAATCCTCCGCCGCCACGCGATTGTCGAAAACCGCGGCTGCGGTCGTCAGAGTATTCAGTCCGTCGATGACTGCCCGAAAATCCGGCCGCACGTCGCGCTTCCAATGCGATGCCGGGTTCATGGATTTGGACGCCCGTAGCGCGCCGCCATGTCTCGCGTCCCCCAGGTTCACCGGGTTAAACGGCAGAGCCATCTCCAGAAACCGTCGCAGTTTGGGAACCGCGCCTTCGTCGTTCCGGCCGCGGCAGCACATCGCAAACACCACATAATCGTCGCGAAAGCTGTCTGCGTCTCCATAGCGGTGCAGAGTATTGGTCATCTGGCTGCCACCTCGCCGGGATGCGCGGCATTCGCCGTATTCGTGATCCGGCCAAGCCCGGTGTTCGTCTTGGCGCGCTCCAACTTATAACCGAGCCGTTCCAAAATCGGAGCCACTGTGCGCTCTTCGCCGTCCGCGTCGCAACGTGTTGCGACGCCCAGCGAGACTACCGTATCGAGCCTCTTCTCGACGGCATGAACCAGCCGGACGATCTCTTCGGTACGCTCGACCGGAACCTTGATTTCGATGATTGCGGACAGAACCTTTTCGTTCAGGATGTCCTCGCGAATCGTTCCGGTGCGCGGATCGGACATCAGGGACGTGACCGGATTTCTCTTCTCGAAGACAACGCCGGCGCGCGCCAGTTCCCAAGCCATCTCCTGGATTTCGCGGAACCATACGCCCACTCCGGGCCGGCCCAACTCGACGGTGAAGCCCACCTCACCCACATTCACGCGGTCGCTCACATCGTTGGTCTTCACCTCTTCGGTCCCGCGCCCCTCCACTCCGGTGGATTCATGAGGCACTCTGGGATCCGAGAATGCGCGGCGCACGACTCTCGGCCACGTCAATTCCTCGGGCGCGAAAGCAGCCGTCGGGCAGACATCCGGCTCGGGATCGAAGCGGACCCGCATCAGATGGAATATCTTGCGGATCGTCCGCACCAGCGTGGGATTCAGGTGCTCCTGGCTCAGGCCGTTGAAACACGAGTAGCACTCCACGCATTCGTCGCGATTCACGGTAGCCCGTCCGATGGCCGGATCGATATAGATCGCTCCCATCGGACAGACATAGGTGCAGTTACCGCAAGCTACGCATTTGCCAGGGTCGATTCTCATGGCCCGCTCCTCCGGCTCGCCGGACTAGTGATGTTCCAGAAGGCTACCGAAGCCCTTGATCTTGTCGTTGATGCCCATTTTCCGGAGCGCCGACCAGTAGATCACCGGCCCCGAAGCAAACACCGGCATTTTGAGCCATCGCTCGGCATCCGCGGCGACGTAACAGTAATGCAGATTCGTTCCCAACTGCAGGATGGCGTCGGGCTTGGCCTCCGCACAACGCAGTGTGGCGTCGCGTAGGGCATCATAACCCTGCGAGGCGACATGGATGATGCTCTTGCACTTCAGCCCTTCCACGTGGACCACCTCGAAGCCTCGCGACGTGAAATAGCTGATCGCGTTGTGTTCGATCACCGGGTAATACGGGGTCAAAAGTGCGATCCGCTTTGCTCCGCAGAGCTTAAACGCCTGTTCCGCGGACTGAGCTCCCATGGTCACGTCGACACCGGAAACGCGCTGCAGGTGCTCGAGCAGAGCAAAGCTGCCTTTCTCACCGCCCATATAGCTTTGCGAACTCATTCCCAGGATCAGGTGATCCATCAGGGTTTCTTTCAGGCGGCGTACGGAATCGTCGAGGTTAGCCGCCACATGCTTCATGATGATTTCCCAATCGGCGTTGGCGCCGATCTTCTGATTGGGAACGTAGTATCGGTCGATGGCATTGATTATGCCTTCCGGCCGCATATCCATCATTTCGTTCTCGACGTTTACATTCGGCCCGGGCGTCATAATCCCGATCACTCCCCGGGGACCGATCGCATTCACATACCGATCGGAGTCATGTGTCGTACCTTCGATTTGCGCATCGGACGGCATGTTACTTGTTGGTGTCATTGGACGTTTCCTTTGTATAAACCTGATTGCCGGCTATGTAAACCGCCTGAATCGTATGAGTGTTTCGAATGTCGTCGAGAGGATTCTTCGCCAGTACTACAAGATCGGCCCACTTGCCGGCGCGCAGCGAACCGAGGTCCTTGGCCTTAAGAAATTCCGCGCCGCTGCTGGTGGCCGCGACTATGGCCTGCATTGGGGTCAAGCCTGCCTCCACCATTTCCTGCAACTCCAGATGCTCGAAGTAGCCCTGGAATCTTCCTGGCACGCCGGTATCGGTTCCCATCCCATACTTCACGCCACCGTCTGCCAGGGCCTTGAGATTCCTCTTGCCCATCGCGAGCGCCTCGCGGTATTTCTCCAGGTTGGGGTCGGAGGCAGTCTTTTTCTGGTACTCGGGGCTATTCAGAGTCTTGATTACGTCCGCGGAAACGCCGCGCGTAAAGAAGGGGTCGGTAACAAAGTCCGGAGTCTTTGCATAGATAAACAGCGAGACCTCGCGGCTCAAAGTGGAAGCGATTTGCCAGGTATTGTGTCGCTTCATACTGTCGATCAATTCCTGGTCGACCGGCTTGTCGCGCACGATGTGCGCCAGTCCATCGATCCCGTAGTCCGCAAGCTTCTTGGCGTCTTCGAGGTAATACACGTGAGCCACCACGCGAACTCCGTGCCGGTGAGCGCTATCTATAATCGCCTTATCGATGTCGAAGGGCATTCGCTTGGCTTTGCCTAAGTTGTCATCCGTCCAGAATTTGATTACATCGACGTGTTTGCGAGCCTGCTCCGCTACAGCCGGCTCCACATCCGCGACCGTGCTGAAGACCGGCGCGGAGACGCCGGGGAAGCTGATAGATCCGCCGATGCCGCCTTTGTAGGCGAAGCCCTGTCCCGCGGTGTAAACGCGTGCCATGGTTGGCCGCGAGGCGCGCTGCTGCTCCCGGACGGCGAAAACGGCATCGCCGTCCAACCCCAGGCTGAGCATGGTAGTGACCCCGTATTCCGCGTAGGTCTTGAGGTCATGCTCCACGGTCTGGCGTGAGTACGACCTGGTGTCGAGCGTCATGCCGGAGGTCAGTCCCAAATGCCCGTGGAGGTCGATGATCCCAGGGATCACGAAGCGTCCGTTTAAGTCGACCACCTGCGCTCCGGCCGGAACTTTCAAGGCGGAAACGGGGCCGACCCACTTGATCCGCCCGGCATCGATGATCATCGCCGAATTCGGAGCCGCCGCGGCGCCAGTGCCATCAATCAGGGTGAAGCCGCGAAGGACCCGAACCTCGGCTCGCAACGATGTGACCGCAAACGCCAGGCAGAGAAGAAACGCGAAGCGGAACCCAGGCCCATTCCCTTTGGTGCTCATTTCCAGAAATTTTAGCAGATGAAGTTTATTCCTGCCCGCGAAGAACAGAGTTATGTAGACTAGACGGATGCTGTCGCCCCGCTTGGGTCGGCGTATCGTGAAGAGCGAGTCAATGGCTACCCCTTCCACTGTTTCCCACCCCACGCGTGTTCGGTACCGTGTCCTTGGAATGACGGTCGCGGTGTACATGATCACCTACATGGACCGCGTCGTCATCTCGAACGCGGCCCCGTCGATCCGATCCGAGCTTGGCCTATCCCTGGTTGCGATGAGTTGGATCATGGCCAGCTTCCGTTGGAGCTATGCCCTGTTCCAAATACCAGGGGGCTGGTTGGGGGACCGCATAGGGCCGCGGCGCGCGCTGACGCTGATCGTCACCTGGTGGAGTGTTTTTACGTCCGCTACCGCGATGGCGTGGAGCGCCGGGTCGATGACGGCCGTCCGGTTCCTCTTCGGCGCCGGAGAGGCGGGCGCATTTCCGATTGCGACGCGATCCCTTTCGCGCTGGCTCTTACCTGGCGAGCGAGGGCTTGCGCAGGGACTGACGCACGCCGGATCGCGCCTTGGCGCCGCGCTCACCCCGCCGCTCGTGGTTTACATTATCGGGCTTTACGGATGGCGCGCGGCGTTCTATACCTTCGGCACGCTGGGGCTGATCTGGAGCGCCGTCTGGTTTGCGTGGTATCGCGATACTCCCGCCGAGCACGGAGCAGTCAACGAAGCGGAGCGCGCACTGATCCAGGCGGGCTCGCTCGACAATCGGAGCATCGGCGCCTCATTATCGTGGCGGAAAATGTTCGCCAGCTCCGCGGTTTGGTATTTATGCGCTGCATACGTTTGCTACACATATGCGCTAGCGACTTATCTGGACTGGCTTCCTACATACCTGAAGGAGTATCGCCATTACTCCCTCGCCCAGATGGGATTCTATGCCATGCTGCCTTTATTGGCCGGCACGACGGGCGATTTCGTCGGCGGATGGCTATCCGATATCCGCGTGCGCCAGACCGGCGACCTGAACTCACGCCGCGCGGTTGCCATCGCCGGTTTCCTGTGTGGCGCCATTTGTATCATTCCCGCGACGCTAACCTCCAGTGCGGGCATATGTGTGTTTTTCACCTGCCTCGCGTTCTTCGGAATAGAACTGACCGTAGGCGTATCCTGGGCCATTCCGCTGGACATCGCGGGAGACCGCGCCGGCTCCGTGTCGTCGCTCATGAACATGTGCGGCAATATCGGAGGCGCCATCTCACCGATCGCGCTAGGATACGCTGTGAAGTTCTATGGCTGGAACCTTCCCTTTCTCATCACCGCCGCACTGTGCGCGCTGGGAGCCGCGCTGTACTGCAAGATCGATCTCACCAGGAACGTGACCTAGCCGACTTGCACATTGCGCAATGGCCAGGCTGCATGGCGCAAAGGTGAACTGTCTATGATATGATTCCTCGGTCTAAGCCGCGCCTGTCGTGGGCGCCGGCCGTTGCCGATAGGTGGTGAGACTTCATATGAACGCAGGCATTTTCGCTCAAGCAGGCTCCGTCGCGCTGGGAGCTCTGCTTTTCGCAATCCCAGGCTTTTCGCAGGCAGAACAGCCGACTTCCGGCAAGGTGGGCACCATGGAATGGCATCTAGTGGTCCCTGCGGGCCGTCGCGGACCCGGGGGCTTTCCGGGCGGCGGCGGCGGACGGGGCGGCGGTGGCTTCCCCGGTGGCGGACGGGGCGGACGCGGACGCGTGGATCTGGCCGCTTGCACGGCGGACTCTGCGAAGATCTGTCCGGGCGTGCCGGGCGGCGGCCCGATGCAGGCTTGTCTTTCGGCGAATGTCACCGCCGTATCGGCGGCATGCAAGGCCGAACTCGACGCGAACCCTCTGGAATCGGGAGATACTCCGTCGTGCTACCGTTCGCCGATTTGCGGAAACCGTCTGACGGGCGCCGTCGGCGGAGGCAAGGGCAAAGTAGAGTGGAAGCCCACTCTGAAGTACTCGCCCAGCTATCCGTTCACGGACCTTCCTGCGGGCGGTGGCGGCATGGTGGCTGTGGCAATCGATTCGAAGGACAACCTCTGGGCTCTGCAGCGCAACGCGGCGGGTAAGCCGCAGTTATTCAAGTTCGGTCCCGATCACAAGTTGCTCCTCACCATCGGCGACGACGTGATCACCCACCACGTGAAGGCGCATGGCATCAAGGTGGACGGCCACGATAACGTCTGGATCTGCGATGAAGCGGCCGGCACAGTCAAAGAGATCAGTCCCGAAGGAAAGCTCCTGAAGACCCTCGGCGAAAGAGGACACCGCGGGGACTGGGATGAGGCTAAGGGGCAGAGGCTCCTCTGGGAGCCGGTGATGGTGGACTTTCTGCCCAACGGCGACATGTTCATCTTCGAAGGGCATGCCAACGAAAGCCCCAATGACGTGGACGCGCCCGATGCCACCAACCACATCGGCGTCTCCCGCGTGATTCACCTCGATAAGAACCAGAACTTCATCAATCAGTGGTACGGCAATGCCGGCGGCCCCGGAAAGTTCGACAGCGCTCACGGGAGCGCCGTGGATCCTCAAACCGGCATCGTTTGGATCGGCGACCGCGAGCAATACCGCATTGTCCAATACACCAGCGACGGCAAGTTTATCCGCACCATTCAGATGAAGACCCTGGTGTGCTCGATCTACTTCGACCGGTTTGGCAACGTGTGGTCGGGGACGGGGCTGGATGGTCAACTCACGAAGTTGGATCGGGACGGCAACGTCATCGGAGCGATGGGGAAGTCGGGCCGGGGCGAGGGTGGCATGGGCGAAGCGAGTTATCTGACGATGGATTCGAAGGGCAACATCTACATCAGCGACACGGTAATGCCGCGAATTACGATGTGGTCGCCGTCCCAAGAGGTGTTCGATCCCGCGGCGCCCACGCGCCAGTAGTCGCCGAAACGCCCGAGGAGTGGAGTCACGATGAAGAACATTTTCAGAGCTTGCCTTGCTGCATTCCCGGCGCTGTCGCTCGTGCTGACCGCGGCGCCACAGCCCACTGCGCCGCAGACGTTTAAGGAGAGCAGGTTCACGGCGGCGCAGGCCGACCGTGGGGAACAGGTCTATGCCGCGAAATGTTCTACGTGTCATGGCGAGAACCTGTCGGGAATGGAGCAGGCGCCGGCTTTAGCGGGGCCGGGTTTCCACAGGACCTGGGATAGCCAACCGCTGCTCGCGCTGGCCAATCGAATCAAGACCACCATGCCGCCGTCGGCTCCCGGCTCGCTCTCGGCGAATCAGCTTACAGACCTTCTCGCCTATATCCTGAAGGCAAACGACATTCGTGCCGGCACCGTCGCTTTGACGGTTGCCGCCGGGATCGGCAAAGCCCCAGCGGGTTCTTCCCTGCCTGCGGGCAAGGGCGAGTGGACCACCTACGGAGCCGACCTGGCGAGCACGCGCTACTCGCCGCTGGACCAGATCAACAAAGACAACTTCAGCAAACTGCAGGTCGCCTGGCGCCTGAATACGAACAACTTTGGACCCAATCCGGATCGGTTATATTCCGCTACGCCGCTGATGGTAAACGGCGTCCTCTACACGACCGCCGGCAGCGCCCGTTCCGTGGTGGCTTTGAACCCCGGTACGGGTCAGATTCTGTGGATGTACCAGATGGACGAAGGCGAACGCGGCCAGTTCGCCCCTCGTAGAGGCGCCGGGCGCGGCGTGTGCTACTGGTCGAACCGCGATGGGTCGGACGCGCGAATCATCTACGTCACGCCGGGGTACCGGATGATCGCGTTGAATGCGAAGACTGGACATCTCGTCGATACGTTCGGGAACCACGGCATCGTCGATCTGAAGCTGGACGACGATCAGGATCTCGACCTGGTCCACTCCATCGTCGGATTGAATGCCACCCCGCTCGTTGCCGGCGACGTGGTTGTGGTCGGCGCCGCGCATTCGGCAATGGGAAGCCCAACGGCAACCCCCAGTGCCATCGGATATGTGCGCGGCTTTGACGTCAGGACCGGCAAGCGCCTCTGGATCTTCCACACCCTTCCCAAAAAGGGCGAATTCGGCTACGACACGTGGCAGGACGGCTACGCCGAGCGTAACGGAAACCTGGGCGTGTGGGCGCAGATGAGCGCGGACCTGGAACTGGGCCTGGTGTATCTGCCTACCGAAGAGCCAGGGAACGATTACTATGGCGTCAACCGGCCCGGCAGCACTCTCTTTTCGGAAAGCCTCGTCGCTCTGGACCTGAAAACCGGCAAGCGAAAGTGGCACTATCAGACCATTCATCATGGAATCTGGGATTCGGATCTGCCGTGCGCGCCCATGCTCTATGACATGGTCCAGAACGGCCGAAAAATCAAAGTGCTCGCGCAGCCCACGAAGACTGCATTTCTGTTCGTGTTGAACCGCGAGACGGGTGCTCCGATTTGGCCGATCCAGGAGCGGCCGGTGCCGCAATCCGATGTGCCGGGCGAGAAGACCAGCCCGACTCAGCCGTTTCCCACCCGGCCGGCGGCGTTCGACAGGCAGGGAGTTTCCATCGACGATCTCATCGATTTCACGCCGCAACTGCGCGCGGAGGCGGTGGAAGCCGTCAAGAAATACCGGATCGGTCCGCTCTATTCGCCTCCCGCGCTTGCCGGCCCCGATGCACCACAGGGTGTGTTGATGCTTCCGGGCGATGTGGGCGGCGCCAACTGGCCCGGCGGTTCCTTCGATCCGGAGTCGAACCGTCTCTACATACACTCCCATACCACCGTCTTTACGCTGAGGAACGTGCCGGCCGACCTCGCGATGCCTGGTCCTAAGGCGATGGGCGGCCTGCTGAAGCCCGCCACTCAACCGGGCGAAGAGGAAGAGGGAGCGCCCGGCGGACGCGGAGGGCGTGGAGGTGCAGGTCGCGGCGCCGGTGGACCCGGAGGGCCGGGAGCTTTCGGCGGCGGGCGCGGCGGCCCCGGAGGGCGGGGAGGATTTGGCGGTGGGCGCGGGGGACCCGGAGGTGGGCGCGGCTTCGGCTTCGGCGTCAACGTGCAGGGTCTGCCGCTGATCAAACCGCCGTACGACCGGATCACGGCCTATGACATGAATACGGGCGAGATCCTTTGGCAGAAGGCTCACTCTTCCACACCGGACGACATCAAAAACAACCCCGCTCTCAAGGGACTCGACCTACCGCGACTGGGGCAGCCTGGCCGGACCTTCGTCGGCGTCCTCGCGACCAAGACGCTCGTGATCGCCGGCGAAGGCGGAGTTCACACGAACGCCAAAGGCGAGCAGGTGGCGCTACTCCGCGCTTACGACAAGGACACTGGCGCCGACATTCCGGGCGAGATCAATATGCCGGGCAAAGAGACGGGATCGCCCATGACCTACATGTACAACGGCAAGCAGTACATCGTGCTCGCCGTAACGGCCACCGGGGCGCTCGGAGGCGGAGAACTGATCGCTTACGTTCTGCCGTAGGGCGTAAACCTACTGGCTCAGCGCAAAACTGAAGATGCCGCCATCTCCGGCGAGCGCAATATATTGCCGCCCGCCCACCATATAAGTCATCGGCGACGCGCGCCAGTTCTGGCCCGTCTCGAAGTGCCAGACCGGCACTCCGGTCGTCTCGTCCAATGCCGTAAACGTGCCGCCGGCTTCCCCTAGGAAGACCAGCTTACCGGCCGTGGCCACCGTGCCCGTGCCGCCGAAACCGCCGCCCACGAGCGAATACTGCCATTTCGTGGCGCCGGTGTGGATATCGATCGCGTGGACGAAACCAGCGGAATCGTGTCGACAAAGGGGCAGCGAAAGATCGCCTTGTACTTCACCGGGCGCCAACACGCCGGGGAAAATCTCGCCGCTGTACTCAGACAACGCGCGAGCGGGTTAGGGCCGCCGATTCAAATGTGCGACGCATTGTCATGGAACACTTCGAAACTATCCGAAGGGGTGGAAGTGATGATTGCGCGCATTGTCTCGCTCATGGAAGGCGCCAGATAGTGGACGTCGCGGAGAACTTCCCCGTCGAGTGTCCGTGACGTGCTGGGAGCAACTGGGCGAGGTGTACCGCTTTGACGCCGTGGCGCGTAAAACCGGTCTGAGTCCACAGGAGCGGCTGCAACTCCATCAGGAGCATAGTAAGCCAATCATGGAGGGCTTGCATAAGTGACTGGAGGCGCAGTTGGCAGAACATAAGACAGAGCCGAACTCGGGGCTGGGGCAAGCGATTCGTTATCTGGTGCGTCACTGGCAACCGCTAACTCTGTTTCTGCGCCAAGCAGGGGCGCCATTGGACAATAATTTGGTCGAAAGAAGTTTAAAACGAGCCGTGTTGCATCGAAAAAATTCCTTGTTTTATCGAACTCTGAATGGAGCCCAGCTAACATCGCCACCATGCCCGGCCTCCCGTAAAACTGGTCGCGTTCCTATCACAAGGGACGTAAAGCGCCCCAGCGGGTGAAGTACTGCTGATCGGATAGAATCGGCTCATGGAAACAGAAACGGCAACGGGCTCGCACCCGCCGGAACACCACCTCCCGGATGCGATTGCCGTCCTCAGCCGCACTCCGGCTGCACTTGATGCACTTCTGCGCGATTTGCCGGACATGTGGACTCGCCGAGGCGAAGGTGAAGACACCTGGAGCGTGTTCGATGTGATCGGTCATTTGATTGAAGGCGAACGAACTGACTGGATGCCGCGAGCCAGGATCATCTTGCAATTCGGCGAGACGCGGGCGTTTGATCCGTTTGACCGCTTCGCACACCAAAGGGAGGCTGAAGGAAAGTCACTCGGCCAGCTCCTGGATGAGTTCGCTTCCCTGCGAGCAGCGAACCTTGACGAACTCCGGGCATTGAAGCTGACGGCGGAAGATTTACGGCGTCGTGGACGGCATCCGGCTCTCGGCAGTGTTACGCTCTCGGAGTTGGTGGCGACCTGGGCCGTTCACGACCTCACCCACCTGCACCAGGTTTCTCGAATCATGGCGCACCAGTATCGCGCGGCCGTCGGTCCGTGGAGTGCCTATCTGGGCGTGCTGCACTGCGATGGTCACAGTTCGTGAGGCCAGCGTAGAAACCATCGCTTTGGTCTTCCCGTCGTTTATTTCTCACCCGGAGTCCCTCTGCAAGCCGTTCACATGGGATTCCCCCCGCTTTTCTCTTTTGCAAGTCGCTTCTCGAACCAGTGATGTGCGTGCGGTTCCTGATTAAAAGGTGCCACTTCCACGTAGCCGGATCGCCGATACAGCGAAATCGCTTCCCGCAATGCTCGATTCGTCTCCAACCTAACGGCGGTTGCGCCTGCATCATGTGCATGCAGTTCCAACTGCTCCAGCAAACGCCGTCCGATTCCAAGTCCCCGCGCTGCCGGGCTCACCCACATCCGCTTCAATTCAGCGGGGGCGCGGCCATGGAGTTTCACCCCACCGCAACCTACGAGCTGCTCATGAAGCTTGGCGATAAGGAACACGCCGGCCGGCGGTCGCAATTCCTCAGGCTCGGCGGGAAGCACGGCCGCACGATTTAGGCCGTTCTCGAATCGCTCATTCAGCTCGGCAAAGTACCGTTCCAGGCACCACTGGGCATTCTCGGTCGCAGGATCTTCGATCTCAAGCCGCACGAACGACGCTTGCAAGAGCCGTTCTGCCTCGCTCATCGCGGAGACCAGCGTCGCTCGCTCCTCATTCAATGCCATCACTCGGGCCTGCGGAAAGGCGAGGGGGCCGTCTACTTCGACCACGGCGGAACGACACCGTTCGCGCGGGCGTAGGCGATCGATTGCCCCAGGTGCTCGTGTTGGTCGGCCAGGATATACCTGACGGCCTCTTCCTTTGTAAAATCCTTACCGAACACCTTGACCGGCGCCTTCAGATCGGCGTCCGAGAGTCCCGCGATCGCCTGCTGGAGGTTGCCGTAGGAGGTTTTTAAAGCCTCTTGCAGTTTCTCGGGTTCGGTAATCGGCGCGGGCCGCCCGCCGCCCGGGGCGCCTGCCAGAGTTCTGGCGAGCACGCCGTTCTCCGCGACAATCAGATTGAATACGTCACTAACCGAACGCACGCCCTCACCGGGCTTCCAATCATATTTCCCGGCCATCACTCGCGCCAGTCCGGTGAATTTGCCGGAAAGCGTCCCAGCCTCTTTGGACAGAGCAGCCTGTACCGTCTGTGCATGTGACGGGATGGCAGTCACAGCGGCGATAATGGCGAGCGCATGCACCGCGTTTCCAATTCGAAACGTTCTCATAATGGATCGATCCTCTCTTGGTTGGGTTAACCCCGGCTCTCCTACGGACAGTCGTGTTGCTTCTACTCTGTGCAGTTCAAACCTCTCGAAGGGCAGTCATGGTATCCACTTTCGTTGCGCGCCAGGCTGGAAGGTAGCTGGCCAAAACGGCGACCGCAAACAGGAGCAGAGGTACAACGACAAATACCGCCGGATCATGCGGGCGAACGCCGTACAGCAAACTCGTCATGATCGAGGCAGTGCATGCGGAAAGTATTATGCCGGTGATAATTCCGACGGCCGCAAGAACGACCCCTTTGGTCACTACCAGTTTGAGAATATCGGCGGGCCGTGCACCCAATGCCATGCGCAGTCCGATTTCGCGTGACCTCTGGCCGACCATAAAGACAAGCAATCCGTAAATACCAATGGAGGCCAAGACCAGCGCAACGCCTGCAAAGCCACCCACCAGATTGGCAGAAAAACGGCGTGAAGCCAGTGACCGATCAAGAACCTCGTTCATAGAAGCAATACCAAATACCGGCAAGCCGGGATCGATGCTCTGGATTTCGTGCCGGATCTGTGGTTCGAGCACGCTCGCGGACAGGGACGTCCGCAACACCACGCTCAGTCGCTTGTTGGAGTCTTGATAGGTCGACACGTAGATATGGGGCGCGCCATCGATGTCGAGACCGTCACTCTTTATGTCCCTGATGATCCCCACGATGGTCGTCCATGGCTTGGTCGCGTCTCGTCTGAACCGCACTCGACGGCCCAACGGATCGCCGGTTGGCCAATACTTACGAGCGGTGCTTTCGTCAATGATGGCGACCAGCGGCTTGCCGTCTTCATCACTCTCGGTAAACGAGCGGCCGCGCAGGAGCGAGGCCTGTAACACCCTGAAGTAATCGGGGCTGATCGGAATTCTCTCCGCACCCAGATCCTGCAACGACTCGACCGGTCTATCTTCAATCGCAAAGCCTTCATTCGTGATACCACCGACCGCGTTCGGGTTGCTATTGGTGCTCGGGAGAACCGAGGTGATTGCGGCGAGTTCCACTCCCGGAATCGCTTTCATCCTCCGCAGCAACTCACGATCGAAGGTTGCTCTGTGAGGCACATCGCGATACGGGTCCGTCGCCCGATCGTTGGGATTCGGCAGCTGTATGTTTGCCGTGACAACTTGAGTTGGATTAAAGCCTGGATTTTCCTGCAACAGATCCCGCAGCGTACGCAGCAGCAAGCCCGCCCCGACCATCAGTACGACGGCAAATGCCAGTTCAGAAACGATTAGAACATCCCGCAATCGGCCGGTCTTCGTGCTGTAGCCGGACCCTCGACCGCCTTCACGAATGGCCGAAGAGAGAGCGACTTTTGCCGAATGAAAAGCTGGAGCAAGTCCAAACATTAAGCCGGTGAGAATGGAAATCAGCAGTGCGAACGCCAGCACCACCCAGTCGATTCGTACTTCGTTGAGCCGGGGAACGCTCGATGGCACGAAGCGCAGGACGAAACGCAAAGTACCCACTGCGGTTGCGACTCCGGCAGCGCCGCCGATGACCGACAGCAGCATGGACTCGGCCAGCATCTGGCGCACCATGCGGCCGCGGCTCGCCCCCAGCGATACCCGCACCGCCATCTCTTGTTGCCGCCCAGAAGCGCGCGCCAAAAGGAGATTGGCAATGTTCAACGATACGATGAAGACGATCAGGATTACCGCACCCAGTAACACCAGCAGCATGGGCCGAACATTGCCAACCAAAGTTTCTTGCAATGGTTGAATCTCAATTGTCCATCGCGTCTGCGGCGGGTAATCGCCGGGAAAGTCCTGGCGTAACTGGGCAGCCATGGCAGTGAGCCGCGCCTGGGCTTGCGCCAGTGTCAGGCCAGGCTTCAGTCGTCCGAGTCCGTTGACGAGATTCCGCGTACCACGCGCTGGCTTAGGAAAAGGCGGTCCGGTCATTCCGAAGGCGCAAAATACCTCCGCGTCGCCTGAAACCGTCGGTCCAGGATGGCGAAAGCCCGGTGGCAGAACCCCGATAATTGTCTCCCGATCATTGTCGAGCCGGAGCGTGCGGCCGACCACGTTCGGATCGGCGCCGTAGGCGCGACGCCATAAGCCATCGCTGATCACCGCCTTTTCAGCGAAACCAGGCACGAAGTCTTCCGGACCAAACAACCGGCCGATTTGGGGCGTCACACCGAGTATCGAAAAGTAGCCGAAACTGCCGTTGACGCCGTCGAGACGCTCGGGCTGTCCCGCACCGGTCACAATCTCGCTACCTTCGTAGATCGGGGTGACACCTTCAAATACACCCGCTCGCGTCTGCAGGTCATCCAGTTCGGGCTTGGAAAACCTCACGTCCCGCAGTCCTACACCGGGCTCGTTGAAAAAGATGCGTACCAAACGATCGGGATCGCGGTAGGGCAGCGGACGCAGCAACACGGCATCCACGATGCTGAAAATGGCCGTATTCGCTCCCACCCCCAGAGCCAGCGTCAGGACAGCGACGATCGTGAGTGTGGGCTTGTTGACCAGCATGCGCAGACCATAGCGAACATCCTGCCCAAGCTCCGACACAAACCGTGACATCCAAATCTCCCGCGACTCTTCTTGCTTCAATCCGACGTTGCCAAATCGGCGGCGCGCTTCAGCCCGTGCGTGCTCCACCGTCATTCCGTCTGCTTCGAGCTCGGCGGCCTTTTCAGCGAGGTGGAGCTGCATTTCCTCACGCAGCGCTTCGCTACGTTTGGCGCTCTCCATCCAATACCTCAGGCTCGTATCAACATATCCGTCACTCCGCGCCCATCACACGGGCGATAGCCAGCGTGAGTTTGGCGTACTTTCGGGTTTCAACCGCTAGCTGTTTGCGGCCAGTCGCGGTGATTTTATAGATCCTCGCACGCCGATTATTCGACGTCACGCCCCATACGCCGTCGATCCAGCCGTTTAGCTCCAACCGCTGGAGAGCGGGATACAGAGAGCCCTCCTCGACCAGGAGACCATTCTGGGACGATTGTTGAATGTACTGGACGATGCCGTATCCATGCAGGTCGCGCAGTGACAGCGTCCGGAGAATCAACATATCCAGCGAACCCGGCAACGAATCGTTCTTTTGTGCCTTGCGTCCCATACCAAGAATTCTTAGTCTACAAGACGAAATCATGCGAGTCAAGCCTTGTGGTCCTTCCACCTCGATCAGGCATTCTCGAGGTTCCCGCCGCAGGTGTCAGCAACTCGAGGAATGCCGGCGGCGGCGCCGCTCCTCGCTCCTTCTTCCGCGCTACCTCTTTTGACAGGGCCGCCAGCCGCTTGAGCTTGCCATACTCCAGTCGCAAAACCTTGGCCGTCCGGAACACCCCGTGCTCCCGCGCCAGTTCCGCCGCGGATGCCCACCTGAATCCGGGATCGGCAACCGCCCGGTGTGTAACTTTCGCCAACGCGCAAAGCGCCCATAGACCCGTCGCATTCCTTCGGGAACATCCGCTGCCTTCTTCGGCATAGTTGGTCCTCCTTCCCTGTGGGACAAAGATCGACCTTAACAGCCGAAATCAGACGAGTCACGCAGGCTTGCCGAAAGGACACGGTCCAAGGCGGTTCGTAGCGGTCCGGTTACAGAGAGATCGGCGGCACTCCGGTATCAGTTCGTGTAGCTTATTCGACTTCTAACTGACCGAAGGGCGGAAGGCCCGCCGAATCGTCGTCCACTGTTCTCGGGCTGATCAGTTACCGCCCGCGGTCGGCCTTACCATTCGACGGCAGCAGACGGGTCGTCTTGCGGAATCGTAAATTCCGTAGTACCTCGCGGGCCGGGCTGCGTCGTGTGACATGAATACGGGCGAGATCCTGTGGCAGAAGGCTCACTCTTCCACACCGGACGACATCAAAAACAACCCCGCTCTCAAGGGACTCGAGTTACCGCGGCTGGGGCAGCCTGGCCGGACCTTCGTCGGCGTCCTCGCGACCAAGACGGTCCTGATCGCCGGTGAAGGCGGAGTCCACACGAACGCCAAAGGCGAGCAGGTGGCGCTACTTCGCGCTTACGACAAGGACACTGGCGCCGACATTCCGGGCGAGATTAATATGCCGGGCAAAGAGACTGGCTCGCCCATGACCTACATGTACAACGGCAAGCAGTACATCGTGCTCGCCGTGACGCCACCGGGCCGCTCGGAGGCGGAGAACTGATCGCTTACTTTCTGCCGAAGGGCGTAAACCTACTGGCTCAGCGCAAAACTGAAGATGCCGCCATCTCCGGCGAGCGCAATATACTGCCGCCCGCCCACCATATAAGTCATCGGCGACGCGCGCCAGTTCTGACCCGTCTCGAAGTGCCAGAGCGGCGCTCCGCTCGTCTCGTCCAATGCCGTAAACGTGCCGCCTGCTTCCCCTAGGAAGACCAGCTTGCCGGCCGTGGCCAGCGTGCCCGTGCCGCCGAAACCGCCGCCCACGAGCGAATACTGCCATTTCGTGGCGCCGGTGTGAATATCGATCGCGTGGACGAAGCTCCCTCCGCCGGGTCCGCGCCCGCCAAACGACCCGCCATAGAACCGCTGGCCCATCTGCGGCGGCGTGGGATCCTTGCGCGGCGCCGAGCAGCCTTCCGAAACTCGCACGAACATCCATTTGGACGCCGGATCCAGCGCCGCGGATGCCCATTTCGCCGCTCCGGTCGCGCATACCATCGATCCCTCCGGCGTGCTCTCGAAATTGGCGTTGATGCTCGGACGTCCGTCCTTGCCGTATCCGGAGTTCCAATCCTGCTTGCCCATGGGATTCGCCAGAAGCAATTTGCCGTCGGCGCGGTCCAGAACGAAGAAGAACCCGTTCACATCGGCATGGACCATCAACTTGCGCGGGTGTCCCTCCCACTCCTCGTCCAACAGGATGAGCGGCTCGTTCGCGTCCCAATCGTGCGTATCGTGCGGGGTGAATTGGAAATACCATTTCATGGCGCCGGTCTTCACGTCGAGCGCCACCACGCTGTTCGTCCAGAGGTTGTCGCCCTTGCGCTCGTCGCCGTTGAAATCAGGACAGGGATTGCCGACCGTCCAATAGGTCAACCCCAATCCCGCATCGTACGTCCCCGTGAGCCAGGTGGCGCCGCAAGCATGATCGATGGCTTTGCCGATCCACGTCTCCGAACCCTTCTCGCCGCGCGCCGGGACCGTCCAGAAGCGCCATGCGCGCTCGCCATTCGAAACCTTGTAGGCGTCCACAAACCCGCGGGCGCCTTCTTCGCCGCCGGCAATGCCGGAGAGCACGAGGTCGCCGACGACCAGAGGCGCGGCGGTCGCGCTATACCCTTCCGCGACGTCTCCCATGGTCGCGTCCCACACCTTACGGCCGGTGAGCCGGTCCAGGGCCAGCAGGTGCGCGTTGTCCGTCACCATAAAGACGCGGTCACCGGAAATCGCTGCGCCGCGGTTCGCCCCGCCGCCCGCTTCGCTGATGATCCCGGAAGTCCGAGGCGTGCGGAATGCCCAGATCTGGCGGCCCGTAGTGGCGTCCAGGGCATACGCATCGTTGGTCGTGGTGATGTACATGACGCCGTCCATCACCACGGGAGTCACTTCCAGGCGTGGCGCGCCGGGAACCGGGGAAACCCAGGCGGGCGCCAGATGCTTCACGTTGGACGGATTGATCTGGTCGAGCGGACTATAACGGTTACCGCTGTCTCCGCCGTCGTAGCTCGTCCAGTCGCGTTTCGGTGCGATCGGCTTCTCCGAGTACGTGTCGCCGTTGCGCGCCAGCAGGTGAACTTTGCCGTCGGGAGTCTGTACGGTTGCGCTGAAGTGGCTGGAACTGGTGAGCAGGCCCGCAAGAGTGCTGCCGTCCTGCATTTTCAGCGTCGCGGGCTGCGGCTGGAAGGTTGGGAAGCCGCGGCCCCCACGACCACCGCGTCCACCACGGCCGGGACCTCCGGCGGCGGCAGCGCTGCCGCCCACCAATCCGCGCAGGCTCGCAGTCAGAGCCTGCAACTCAGGTTCAGGCCAATCGAATTTCGGCATCCCGCGATCAGGCCGTCCGCTGCGCAAGAACGCGGAGAGCTCCGCATCGGAGTGCGTCCTGACGAACGCCAGGATGCCTGGCGCCCGATCCGTCCCGTTGCCGTCTCCCCCATGACAGATGGTGCATTGGTTGCCAAAGGTCCGGGCCGGGGCGCCCGACGGTTGGGCGAATAGACATTGCGCCATCACGATGAGGCCCAGCGCCGCTGTCACGGTATATTTCATCGAAATCGTGCTCCCTGGTGTTGAAGCTGTGCGTTCTGTAGATTTTATCCCAGAACGCTTTGCGGCAGAGAGATTTCACCGCTCGTGAACGTGTGGTGATACAAAGAACAGAGCCTTGTGAGGTAGGCTTCCGATGAATCGGATGGTCCTCATTTCCATACTGCTGTCCTGCACTGTCGGCCGCGGCCAAGTGGTTTCTGTTACCGGCGGGCAGATTCGCGGCACACGCGCGGAGTATGGCGGAGCCGTTTTCAAGGGCATTCCTTTTGCGCAACCGCCGACGAGCTCTCTGCGCTGGCGAGAGCCGGCCGCGGTAAAGGCTTGGACTGGCGTTCGCGACGCCACTGCCTTCGGCCCGGCTTGCGTTCAGAGCGGCAAGCTCGCCGCCAACAGCAGCGAGGATTGCCTGTACTTGAATGTTTGGACACCGCAGTGGCCTGCGAAAAGCGGCGCCGCGGTGATGCTATGGATCCATGGCGGCGGTAATTTCGCCGGTGCATCGTCGGAGCCGATTTTCGACGGCGAGAGCCTCGCACGCCGGGGCATCGTCCTGGTATCGATAAATTACAGGCTGGGCGTTTTCGGTTTCCTCGCGCATCCCGAACTCACCCGCGAATCGCCGCATCACGTTTCCGGAAACTACGGACTGCTGGATCAAATTCAGGCCTTGCGCTGGGTCCACAACAATATCGCGAAGTTCGGCGGCGACCCCGGGAATGTCACGATCTTCGGGGAATCGGCTGGCTCGCTCGACGTAAACCTGCTGGCGGCGACACCCTTGAGTAAGGGCCTGTTCCAGCGCGTGATCGGCGAGAGCGGTCCGGTAGTGGCTACGCCGGCGCTCGCCGAATGGGAGAAGAAAGGGGAACAAGTCGCAGCCGGCTTGAGCGTCACTGGTAGCCCGGTCTTGGAAAAGCTTCGCGCGCTCTCCAGCGCGGAGCTCCAAAAGGCCACCGGCCAGGGACTCGCGTTCCTGGGCCCGGCATTAGGCGTCGCGGTGGATGGCTGGGTCTTTCCGGAGTCGCCGATGAAGGTCTTCGCGAGTGGCAAAGAGCATCGCGTGAGCTTGCTCTTGGGCAGCAACTCGCAGGAACTGCAGCGGCCCTTTTTTCCCATGTCGGGCGACATTCGGCAGGAGATCGAAAAGCAATACGGCGCACTGGGCGCGCGTGCCGTGACGCTCTATGGGTTGAGCGGCGCGGCAGACCCAAAGCCGGATCCTGAACTCGGTCCGGCGATGGCTCAATGGGCCACGGATTCGCAGTTCCGATGCGGATCGGTTGCCGAATTGGTGTGGCACACCAATGCGGGGAATGCAGGCTATCAGTTTCAGTTCTCGCGTTCGGTGCCCGGGAAAGAAGCGCAAGGGGCGGCGCACGGAAGCGAGGTCGCCTTCGTCTTCGGGACACTCACCGCGCCGGCGTACAACGACACCGACCGCTCCATCTCCGCTGCCATGCAAGAGTACTGGACGAACTTCGCGAAGACCGGCGACCCCAATGGCGGGAAACTGCCGCGATGGCCCCGCTTCGACGCGTCCGCCCGCGCTTATCTCGATTTCAGCAACACCGGCCCCGTCTCCAAGGAAGGGCTGAGGCGCGAAATTTGCGAGCTCTATACGGAGAAGCTGAACAACGAACTCGCGCACTAGAAAAACAGTCACGGGAGAACTGTCCCGAGCGAGCGTGGCACAAACTGTGCAGATGCGCATAGTTCGATGCTGCCTTGTCGCTATTCCCTTTGGAAACCGCGTCCGATTCTGATATTGTCGATCCGCATATCGCGAACATTGTTGCGCGATGACCGAAAAGCAGGCGTTACGGGAAGCCATACCGGAGGGGAGTTTATGCGAACCGTGAAAGTGCTCTTCGTTTTTGCTCTATCGACAGCAGCTGCCGCGAACGCGTTCGCGCAGGCCACGTCAGGTGCGCTCCTTGGAACCATCGTTGATCCCGCTCGTGCCGTGGTCGTCGGCGCAGCGATAACCGTGACCCACCAAGACACCGGGGCGACCCGAGCCGCCGTTTCCGACAGTCAGGGAGCTTTCGCGTTTCCCGATCTTCTGCCGGGTAACTATACGGTCAGCATCGTGGCGCCTGGCTTTAAGGGCTTCCAACTCCATAACATTGCGCTATCCGCTTCGGAAAAACGAAATCTGGGGACGATGGTTCTCCAGATTGGCGGCGTGAACGAAACCGTAAGTGTGACTGCCGATGTGACACCGGTACAAACCGCGTCCGCCGAGGTGGGGCAAACAATCGACAGCTCGGCGATTCGCAATATCACACTGAAGGGACGCGATCCCTTCCAGTTGATCAGCCTGCTCCCCGGCGTGATCGACACCAATGCAAACCGGGACATGGAAGCGTGGAACTCCATGACGGGCATTGTGATTAACGGCCTGGCCGCCTCCCAGCAATCGCACCTGCTTGACGGGATGGCCAATGACGACGACGCCAGAACCGACACCTACATCAACCCGAATCCCGACGCGATCGCGGAAATTCGTGTTTCGACAGCCGGTTTTCAGGCCGAGTACGGGAGAAACTCCGGCGGGGCGATCAATTTCACGACCAAGAGCGGCACTCGGGACTTCCATGGCACGGGTCATTGGGATCACCGCAATGAAGACTTGAACGCCAACAGCTTCTTCAACAATCGGAGCGGCATCGCAAGGCCGATTTATCGGTACATGATAACGGGGTACAGTCTCGGCGGCCCGCTTTACATTCCGAAATTATTCAACACGGAGAAGAAACGGCTGTTCTTCTTCGTCTCGCAGGAGTTCACGCGAACCAAATCGGCGGCCACCATTCAAACCGTGAACGAGCCGACGGCGTTGGAGAAATCTGGCGATTTCTCAAAGTCAGTAGGGTCGACCGGCGCGCTCATTCCTATAATCAACCCTTTGACGGGCGTGCCGTTTCCGGGCAACGTGATTCCGCAAGCTCAAATCACCCAGCTGGGACAGGCCATGCTCAACCTGCTGCCTCTCCCGAATGGTTACGTCAACCCTGCGCCCGGACAGCAGTTCACGTCCAATTCCATCTTTCGCGGGAATGGCTACCGGCACCGCAGCGATCTGATCGCGAGGATTGACGCAACGGTCACCAAGAAGCTGACCGTCTTTTTCCGATTTGGACTCGACCGGGATGACACGGAAAATGTGTTCACGGTATCGGCTGGTGTGGGCGCCAACATAAACTTCGTTCCCGAGTCGAATGAGGCCGCCCACGCTACTTACACGATCTCGCCAACGATGATCAGCGAAAGCGGCTTTAGTCATGGGACGCAGCGTTATGGTTGGCGCCATCCGGAAGGCTCCACCCCCTACTATCGAACAGCCGCATTAAACCCACCCGTATTGTTTCCCATCCCGACGCAGGGAACGATTTATGGCGGCAACGAGATTCCCGCCACTCTTCCTTTGTACGAGCCTTTTTTGCCGGCGGAGACTTACGGCGGCGGCCTGACGGTGGGCCAAACCAACTATAACCCCGGAGGCGGCGGGCAAGGTGGCCTCATACCGTACAACAACCGCGGTTACAGCAACGCGGCGAATCAGGACTTCACCAAGATTTACAACGGTCATACGTTTAAATTCGGCGCTGTCTTTCAACAGGACCATAAGTCAGAGCCGCTCGGTGGAGGCACTTACATGGGCGCCTTTAATTTCGCGAGCACGACCAATAATCCGTTGGATTCCGGCAATGGTTATGCCAATGCGCTGCTGGGGATCTACCAGACTTATCAACAGGCGACCAATCGCTACATTCCGAAGAGCTATCAGTACACGCTGGATTTCTACATACAGGATAGCTGGCGCATCAGTAAGAGGTTTACTGCGGAGCTGGGCCTGCGTTTCGATCATATGGGAGCTCCGTTCGACCATTCGGGCACTACCTCAAACTTCTTCCCCGAACTTTACTCCGCGTCGAGCGCGCCCGCGCTGTACCGCCCCGGCTGCAAGGTGGCCGTTTCGGTTACAGGCGCTTGTTCTTCGGCAAACCTCGTGGCGGTGAACCCGCTGAACAACGCCCAGACGTTTTACGCCCTTGTCGGAAGCGTCGTGCCGGGCTCAGGCAATATCGTGGACGGAATGCAGACCAAGAACACGGGAAGCTATTGGCAATACCCGGCGATCAACTATGCACCGCGCCTCGGGTTTGCCTGGGATGCGACCGGGGACGGGAAAACGTCCGTTCGCGCTTCGGCCGGTGTATTCTTCAACCGCACCGGGATTCAGATACCGGGTCTCGGATCGCCGCCCGTGGTCTTCACTCCGGTGGTCTACTATGGGCAGGTCGCCAATTTATCGAGCCTAGGATCTTCGGCGCAGGTCCTTTCGCCCACCAACGCTACTTTCTTCGAGCAGCACACGCCTTCCCAGCGGCTGTACAACGTCAATTTTTCAGTCCAACGGCAGATTGGTTTCCAAACTGTAATTCAACTTGCTTATGTAGGCAATTTCGACCGGCACGCACCCGACAGCGGCGGCTTTACTAATGGGGGAACCAATGTGAATGTCATTCCCTACCAGGCGTACGCTAACCCTGCGAACGTGTTCAATGGGAGTGAAATCAACCAGAACTTCATTCGCACTGCCTACCCGGGCATGGGAACGATCAATTACGCAACCGACGACCTCTCTGACCTGAACTATCACGGGGCGTCGATATCCGCCCAAAGAAGGCTGAGTCACGGATTCTTCTTTGGCGCCGCGTACACCTTTTCCAAGGCTCTGGGAACTTCGGGCAGTGACGCGTATCACACCGGAAAGCCAATCACGACTGCTCTTGGCCAAACGGTGACGCTTCCGAACCGAAGACACTACTACTATGGACTGACCAGCACCGATCGAAGCCACGTTCTGTCGGTGAATTATTCGTACGCTATTCCGGTCTTCACCAGAGAAAAACTCGTGCGCGGCGTGTTCGGAAACTGGACCCTTTCCGGCATTACCAGCGCGTCATCGGGCGCCCCGTTCTCGCCAAGCTGCTCTACGACGGCTGCGTTTCCGGCCAACGATCCCACCCTGACCGGACTGACAGCCCGATGCCAGCAGATTGCCGATCCCCGGGCTTACACACAGAGCTTCTATACCAACTTCAACACTGCCGCGTTCGTTATGGCGCCCGCTGGTTCGTTTGGGAACACGGGGCTGGGAATTTTCCGTCAGCCGACCACGCTGAATTTCGATATGGCGCTCGACAAGGCCATTCCCCTGGGAGAAAGACGCTACATCAGACTCAAGTGGCAGGCGTATAACGTCTTTAATCATGCGGAGTTCAACGCAATCGGCGCGACCTTCAATTTCAACGCGGCCGGCGTTAACACCAATACTTCGACCGGTCAGTACACTTCGGCCTTGAGCCCCCGGCAGCAAGTACTTACCCTGCGTTTCGAGTTCTGAACTTTTGCATCGGGACGTGCCAGACTGACCGCCGCGACAGCAGCCCCTGTTCATGGGACCGCGCGGCCCCGTGTGATAGACTGATCTCATTTTCAAGAGTTACGGCGGTTCGCTCCACTACGGAGCAGAGGAGTCCAGGGATGCACGAGATCAGAGCCCGGAAGCGATGGTATGTTCCCGTAGTTGTGGGGGTGGCTGCTATCGCCGCCGCGATCAGCGGCACGGCGCAATCCTCTAAGGACAAGTGGTGGCCGGGGTATGGCAATGGCCCGGACACGTCACGCTATTTCGCGTCAAAGCAAATCAATAAGTCCAACGTGACTAAACTCGAGGTGGCGTGGACGTACCCGTACAGCGACGCCAGCGGCTACCCCATCGTGGTTCACGGCGCCGTGTATGGCCGGGGGCGGAATGGCTCGCTGGTCGCGGTGAATGCCAAGACAGGCAAGGAAATCTGGGTCCGCGAGAACATGAACGGCATGAGCACCCGCGGCGTAATGTATTGGGAAAGCGCCGATGGCCGCGACCAGCGCCTCATTTTCCCGATGAACAGCCTGCTACAGGAAGTGGATGCCAAGACCGGCAAGTCCGTCATGTCCTTTGGGACGAACGGCGTAGTCGATCTCCGCGAAGGCATCGATGGGCGCGACCCGGCGACGATCGGCAATATCCAATCGAACACACCAGGCAAAGTGTTCGAAGATCTCGTAATTGTGGGTAGCGCGACCGGAGAGGGCTACATGTCGCCGCCCGGCGATATCCGCGCGTACAATGTGCTCACCGGTAAACTCGCCTGGACGTTCCACACCGTTCCGCACCCCGGAGAATTCGGCTACGATACGTGGCCCAAAGACGCTTACAAGTACATCGGCGGCAATAACAACTGGGGTGAGATGACGGTGGATACCCAGCTCGGCATGGTCTTCATTCCGCTCGGCTCACCTACGTACGACTTCTACGGACTCGACCGCATTGGCGCCGACCTCTTCGGCACCGCGGTGGTGGCGCTCGATGCGCGCACCGGCAAACACAAGTGGCATTTCCAATTCGTCCACCATGACCTCTGGGATTCCGACCCCAGCGCAGCGCCATCGCTCACCACAATTAAAGTCAACGGCAAGAATCGCGATGTGATCGCCCTGACCGCCAAGACCGGCTGGCTGTACGTGCTCGATCGTGCGACCGGCGAGCCGATCTGGCCGATCGAGGAAAAGCCGTTCCCGAAGAGTGAAGTGCCGGGCGAACAAAGTTGGCCCACCCAACCAATCCCGACCAAGCCAGAGCCGTATATTCGCCACACCTTCACAGTGGACGACGTCAGCCCATATCTTGATCCCACAGAGGCCGACGCATTCAAGAAACGCCTCGCGGCAGCGACTAACAAAGGCGTCTTCACCCCCATCAACTTTACCGACACGGTACACGTCCCGACCAGCAACGGCGGCACGCTGTTCGGCGGTACGGCGGCCGAACCTCGCAACGGCGCGGTTTACATCATCGCCCACGACAATCCCGGTATCATGCGATTGGTCCATCCCGGCGACAACGCGGGCCGTCGCGGTGGCGGCGGCCCGCGCGGGGTACCCCCGGGGCAGGCGGTGTACGAAAAGAACTGCCAGGGATGCCATGGAGCAGACCGGCTCGGGACTGACGCGGGCGTCCCCCTGGTCTATGCGTCCGACTCACCGGCCAACAACATTGCGGCCGGCACGTTCCGCTTCGACGCAGACACGATCCGCACGGTGGTGGCCAATGGCAAGGGGCGCATGCCCGCCCTGCCGCACATCACCGGCGAAGACCTTGAAAGCATCGTCTCGTATTTGACGTCGCTCCCGGGAGGACGCGGCCGGGGAGGCTTTGCATTTGGACCGGGACGGGGCGGCAGAGGGCCGGTACCGTCGGGCGCGCCTCCGGAACTCATCGCCGGGTCCGGCTCGGCGTGGAACAGACCGGGGGCTGCCGGCGGCCGCGGTGGACGCGGCGCCGCACCTCCCTATCCGGAAGGTGTGACTCAATTCGAGCGGCCGGTGATCGCCGGTTACGACACCGTGGGCACTCGCATCAAGCCTCCATTTACGAGCATCGTCAAATACGACCTGAATAAGCCGGGCATTCAATGGCGCATTCCCTACGGAGACGATCCCGAGTTGGCAGCTCGCGGCATTCACAACACCGGTACTCCGGGCACGACCAATAGCCTGGTCATTACGGAGTCCGGCCTCGTGTTCGGAGCCGGAGGGGACAACCAGGTCCGCGCCTGGGACAGCGATACGGGCAAGCAACTCTGGTCGTCGCCATTCGGCGGCAACTTCCTCGGCTCGCTTGTCATGTACGAGATGGATGGGCGGCAATACCTGCTAGTGCCGGCAGCGAGTTTCGCCGGCGGCGGCCGAGGCCGGCGCGGTGCGGCTACAGGTCCGGGAGCTTCGAATAGCAGCGCACCCCTTGGCTGGGTAGCGTACGCCTTGCCGGCCAAGTAGGACGGCGGGAGCGCCGTCCTTCCCGGTGCCTTACGCAAGCTGGCTGGGGGCGGCGATACTCCGCACCGCGGCTTCGCCTAAACGCTCGCGAAGCTGGGTGAGGTACAGGCTCCGCGGACTCACGTGCCGGTCGAGAGACTCGATGTCGCCGCCTTCCTTGGTGGGATCTTGCAGAGCAAGGTTGAATACGACGGCGTCGACTCCGATGTGTCCGAAAGAATGATTCTGCGCTGTGGGCGGCTTCTGCACCAGGAAGTTGCCTTCGCAATTCCAGAAGACCGTGTTGGCGCCCGCCCATCCGATGATGAAGTCCTTCCAGAAGCGCGCGGTCAAGGGCGCATGTACGTTGTCGTAGAGGCCGCCGGTGGCCCACTGCTCGTGCGGTTCGCTGGAGGAGTACGGGTTTGTGGCGGTGCAATCCAGGTATACGTTTCCACTGGCCGTGGGCTGCCCCATCATGAATGAGTGGCGTCCCTTGTCGGAATGGCAGCGCTGGACCAGAGCGAGTTGGCCGCGCAGCGCAAAAATGAACCTCCTGCCGCCGAGCCGCTGCGAAACGGGTTCGCGCGACACGCAATCCTGCACCGTAATCCACTTGGTGCCGGGTTGCGTGCCCACCATGCTGGTAACGAAATGCAGGGCGGTGGCATTGCGCACCCAGCCGTTCTTGGTATTGGTGAAGGTGATGAAATTGTTCCAGTGATTCTCGTCCGAGTAGTATTCCTCGCCGACGTAGTTGGGACGATCCATGTTGCCGTAATTCCTGGTGCGCACCGCCGGGTTAAATTCCGACATGCCGCGCATGTTTTCGATGCCGATTTTTTCAATGCGGCCCGGGTCCTCATACTTCACCAGTTCGCCCCCACCCCACTTCTTCTCGATGGCGCAGGTCAGAGGCGCATCCACGGTAATCGTGTTTCCCTGGACGTCCGTCACCACGCGGTCCCACTCGACGTTGAAAGGACGCCACGTAACGCGGGCTCCCTCGCCCATGCCGACCGCGTTCACCCAGTCCTGGTTTCCGATGCGCCGCAGAATCACCGTGTCACCCGGCCGGAAGCCGCGTGCCGACGCTAGTTTGAAAGTGCGAGCGCCGACGGGCACATAATCGTCGGTCACCGTCTGCTTGGTTTCGTCCTTGGTCACCCAGCCGGATGCGCCGGCGACCCGGATGAGGGTGGGCTGCCCGAAACCGCCGCCACCACCGCGGCCGCCCCGCCCACCTGCGCCACCACGGCCACCCGGTCCACCGGGAGCGCCGACTCCGCCGCGTCCGCCTTGGGGGGCGCCTGCGGGAGGAGCAGCAGCGGCAGAATCTGCCGGAGGAGCGGGGGGACGGCCGGTCCCCGTCCCGATGAGAATGGTGCCGGTATCGCCGTTGCCCTCGCCGCGCAGCACCACGCCGCTCGCCTTGATGTTCAGCGGCGTCGCGATATTGTAGTAGCCCATCTTGAGAAGCACGGCCCCGCGGAAGCCGTTCCTGTCGAGCGGCAATCCGGAGACCTTGTCGATGGCTGCCTGGAGATTGGCGGTGTTGTCGCCGGCCACCGGCCACACGGTTTCCTTAACGGGCGCGGTAGGAATCGGGACACCCCCGCCTCCGTATCCTGCATGAGAACAGTCGTGGATTACGTTGCCCTGCTCATCGGGGACGTAGACCAGCTTGCCATCGGAGCCGGGGTAGACTCTGGAAACCGTCGGGCGAATGTCTAAATCCTGTGCCGCAGCCAAAGCCGCCGGAGCCAGCACCGTCCGCATCAAGGTTCGTCGCGAAACCGCCATCGTTGTTGGAAACCTCCTTCGGCCAATGCTACACCCTCCGACGCGTTTCTCCGGTGCAGACATCGTTTACCCGGAATGGATCTGGCGAGCTACCGCGGTCCGTCCACGGAACCCTCGTGCACGTTGTGCGTGATCGATCCGTTACGTCTGCACCTTTTACAGGTGTTGCAAATGAAGAAATAGGCATTGCGTTTGACGCAGGACACCTGTATAGTTTGCCGGGAGAGGACTGCATCCCGCGAGGGAGCAGTAGCTGTCGAAGGGGGGAACGATGACGCGACTGAGGAACTTGTTTTGCGCCTGCGCACTCGTTTTGGGCGCCGCTTTTGGCCAGGCTGATCGAGGAGCGATCACCGGTACCGTAACAGATCCATCCGGCGCGGTCGTCGCCGGCGCGCGAGTGAGCGCCGAGAATATCGATACCCACAACATTCTGCAAACCGTCACGAGCTCGACGGGGAATTTTACATTGCCGCAATTGCCGGTGGGCACGTGGGACGTTACGGTTGAGGCGGCGGGATTCAAACGGTTCCAATCGTTGCGCAATACGATTGAGGTTGCGCAAACACTTCGCGTCGACCCCGTGCTGGCACTCGGAAATAACACGGAGACGATCTCCGTGCAAGCGGAGACAGTGGCGATCCGAACCGAGGGCGCCGACATCACTACAACCGTTTCGAACCAGATGTTCGTCGAACTTCCGATTCAATGGTCGAACGGGTTCTACGGCAACCAGGCGGTGCGGAATCCGCTTTCCGTGGCGCAGATCCTGCCGGGAATGAGCGGCGGCACCAGCTACTTCAATTCACTCGGACTCACGGGCGGCGGAGCATCGGTCAACGGGCAGCCGACCTCCACATTCAAGGCACTGGTCGACGGGCAGGACAGCACGAACCTCTATACTCCGTCCTTCTTTTTTTACCAGCAGCCATCGGTGGAAGCACTGGAGGAAGTGAGCCTTCAGACCGGGAACTACTCGGCCGAATTCGGTCAGGCGCAGGGTGGCATTTACAATTTCACCGCGAAATCCGGAACGAACCAATACCATGGCGGACTCTTTTACCGGTTCACCAATGAGGACCTGAATGCGCACCAGCCGTACACCGGGTCGCGCGCCGCGAGCCGCCAAAACAATTTTGGGGGAACATTCGGAGGGCCCGTGGTGATTCCGCATCTCTACAACGGGCACAACAAGACGTTCTTCTTTTTCTCCTATGAAGGCTTCCGCTCAGTTCTTCCGGTGCCGAATTCGGGCACCTTCACGACCGTGCCGAACGCGAACGACCGCCTCGGGGATTTCTCGAAGGACCTTGGCGCCCAGGTGAATTGCGGAGGCGGCCCTTGCAAGGACGGACTGGGAAACCCGGTGTACGCGGGAGAGATCTTCGACCCGTTGAACGTCGCGGCGGACGGCTTCTCGCGCTTTCCATTCCCCCAGAACACGATTCCGCAAAACCGCATCGATCCAGTCGCGCTCAAGATTCTGGGATTCCTCCCAAAGCCGGTCAATGGTCTCCAGGCCCTGAACTTTCAGTTGTCCGGAACGACGCCGCGGCCGCAGAACCTGCCATCGATAAAACTGGACCACAATGTGTCGCCCAACCTGAAACTCTCGGCATTCTATTCGTACGTCGGAGGTTCGGGCCAAACCAGCACCGACGGCTTGCCTCCGAACATTACAACGGCGGGGTTCAACACAAGCCGGTCGAGCACCGCGCGCCTGAACGTGGATCGCACGTTAAGCCCGTCGAAGTTGCTCCATTTCGGCGTGGGCTATGTGAACACGATCGTCACCAAGTTCGAGTTTCCGGAACTGCAGACGTTTGATCAGAAGACGCAGCTCGGACTGACAGGCGCGATTGTCGACGGCTTTCCGCAGATGACCGGCCTCGGAAACTTCTCGGCGAGCGGCGCTCCCATCGGCGGCATGACGGCCAATTTCGGATCGAACTACCATCAGGAGCCGGACACGGGCGAATTCACTGGGTCGACGTCGCTCAGTTGGGTGAAGGGCTCCCATACCTACAAGTTCGGCGGCAGCATGCACACCCGAATGGAAGCTTTCAACCAGTGCCAGGGAGGCTGGGGCTCTTACACGTTTTCCGGGGCTCAGACCGGCCAACCTTTTGGAGCCGGCGGCGTGGCGCTCGCGACCACCAACGGCTCTCCCGGCCTCGGCTTCGCCAGTTTCCTGCTCGGGATGCCAAACTCGGTGACTGTCTCGCCCTGCACCAGCGTGAACTGGCATGACCGGGCGGTGGGGGCATATGCGCAGGACAACTGGAAAGTGACGCGGAGGCTCACTTTGGAGTTGGGACTGCGTTACGACCTGCAGAATCCGCCCGTCGAGGATCGGAACCGGATCAGCTCCTTTTCGCCGACCACGCCCAATCCGAGCGCCGGCAACTTGCCTGGAGCTGTTCTCTATCAAGGCTACGGGCCCTTCACCTGCAACTGCGACAATCTTTTGACTCGCTATAACTACGCGTTCGCTCCGCGCCTCGGCATCGCCTACCAGATCACTCCAAAAACCGTTATTCGCGGCGGTTGGGGCTTTTTCTTTGGCGCGCCGGACACCTTCGCCGCCAGCGCCCCGCAGTCTCCGAGCGCCGGAACGGGATACGACACCATCACCTTCTCGGCCACACGCTCCGGCGCCTCCGCGCTGCCGAACGGCCTTGAGGGAGGACTCCCCATCGATCAGTCGCTGTTCTTGTCGACTCTACACAAGCCGGGAGCGCTTCCCACAAACAACCCCATCACGGGCCTGAGTAACCTCAACACTCCCACGTTTTATGACCCGGGCCTCGGCCGTCCCCCGCGCGTGAGCCAGTTCAACGTCGCGCTGCAGCGTGAAGTGTTCAGCGGAACCACCATCGAGGCCGCCTACGTGGGCAACCGCGGCGCGTGGCTTCAGGGCGCTCTGTATCCGTACAATGCAGTGACTCCTGCGATCCTTGCGGCACATGGTTTGAGCCTGTCCAAACCGTCCGACCTGACGCTTCTGAGTTCCCAGATCGGGTCGGCCACCGCGAAGAATGCCGGCTATTCACTCCCGTTCGCGAACTTCCCTCCCACCACCACGCTGACCAACGCCCTGCGTCCCTTCCCGCAGTACGGCACCATCACCCCGACCTCGTCCGTAGGCAACTCCTGGTACGACTCTCTGCAGATGAAGCTGAACGCGAGGCTCCGGTCGAACGTCACGGCACTGGCTACCTACACCTGGGCCAAGTCGATCACGCGCCTCGGAACATTCAACGACTGGACAAATTTGGCGACGCAAAAGGCGCTCGACGTCAACAGCATCCCTCAGGCGCTTTCGGTGAATCTCATCTATCAGACGCCGCATTTGAGGTCCGGACTGCTCGGCGGCAACAGGATCACGCGGCAGATCTTCAGCGACTGGCAGGTGAGTGCAGTGCTGCGCTATCAGAGCGGCGCATTGATCACTGCGCCGACCTCCAATGACAATCTCGGCACGTACCTGGCCGGCGCTTCGACGCAGTACATGGCCCGCGTTCCCGGCCAACCGCTTTACCTGGTGGACCCGAACGGCAAGATCGACCCGACGAAGCAGCTTATCCTCAACCCTGCCGCCTGGACGGAATGCGGCCCCACTGCCACCTTCGGTTGCGGCGCGCCGCGCTACACGGATTTCCGCCAGCGCCGAACGCCCCAGGAGGATATCGGTTTGGGCCGGCGATTCGTGCTCTCTAGTGACGGCGCCCGGTTCTTCGAAATGCGCATGGAGATGTACAATCCATTCAACCGCATTGTCTTCCCGAACATCGGCGTCGGAAATCCGATAACGAACCCGAACTTCAATCAGAACGGCCTTCTCACCGGCGGTTTCGGCTTCATGAACGTCAACAACATCGCGGCCGGAACGGCCAGGAATATGCTGGTGGTGGGGAGGTTTACGTTCTGAGCCGGTAGAGGTGCGGACCGCTATTTTGTATCCGCGGCGGGCGTAAAGCGGACCTCGTCCGCCGCCAGGAATTCGCCTTCTCTCGGACCCGAGAATTGGATGTAGGCGATGCGGCCGGCCTTGACGGTCATGGTGAAGGTCGGCGCCGGATCGCCTGGCGCCTTGCGTCGCGGAACGGATTCGAGCGCGGCACGGTCGACCACCTTGCCATCGGCGTCGAACGCCTCGAGCACGGCAGGAGTCGCGGTCGAGCCCCAAAACGAGACCGTGACGGACGAGACCGGCATCGGAAACGTGGCGCGGACCGGAATGGATTCGGTCGCCATGGCAGAGGCTATCCCCTTGCGGCCGTCCGGCAGGTGGGTAAAGAACAGCAGCAGGCCCTTACCCTTCGTGTGCTGCGGTTCGTGCGCGAGCGTGAACACCACGCCGTTTTCATCCCACCGTGGAATGCGGTTCGCATTGCCATCGGCGAGCAGAGGAACGGTCTTCTCAAAGTCCACCACTACCGGTCCGGCTGACCATGCGCAGCCCAGAGCGCCAAGCAGCGCGGCAACGCGTACGGCCGTGACGCGGATCATCCTTTAGCCATCTCCAGGCCCGACATTGTGCCCGTGGAAGAGGCAAAGCGGCCGGTTTCGACGCCCATGCGCTGCAGGATGGAGACGAACAGATTGGGCAGCGGATAGTTCTGGTTGCGATCGAAGGCGATGTGGCCCGCGTGCCGGAAACCGCCGCCCGCCAGTAGCACCGGCATGTTGGTGGTGGAGTGCGCGTTGGCATCGCCGAGGTTGGATCCGTAGAGCACCATCGCTCGATCCAGGAGCGTGTCACCGTTCTCCTGGACGGCTTTGAGCCCCTTGAAAAGGTCGGCCAGTAGTTGCATGTGCCCATGGTCGATGATGCGGAGTTGCGCCAACTTCGCTTCCGCTTTTCCGTGATGGGAGAGATTGTGATAGCCGTCGCTGATGGTCGCGCCTTTGATCTCCACTACCGGGGTGGCAACGCTATCGAGCATCAGCGTGATGCTGCGGGTCGAATCGGTTTCAAACGCGAGGCGCGCCAACTGGTACATATTGGCGACCTTCGCCATATACTGCGCTGGGCTGGCAGGATCCTGCGGTTCCGGCTCCTTCACCACCGGCTTGGGTTTCCGCTCCCAGCCCTTCGATTCCTGCAAGCGGTTTTCGAGGTCGCGAACGCTGGTGAAATACTGGTCGAGCCGTGCGCGGTCGGCTGCGCCTACGCTGGATTCCAGCCCCTTCACCTGATCCGCCACGGCATCCAGAATCGACCGGCCGGTATCGAGTTCCGCCATCTTGGCCTCCACCTCTTTGGGGCTGCCCTGTATGAACATCTGGCGGAAGACGGCGGCGGCGCTCTGTTCCGGCGGGATGCCGACGCCGTTGCCGGTCCAGGAAAGGGAACGCGCTCCGGTGTTGACGGCCAGAGTGAGGGAGGGGAATCGCGTCTGATTTCCGATGCGTTCGCCGATGTATTGGTCGAGCGAGATGGTGTTGCGGAAGGAACTGCTGGCCGGGTGCGGCGCCGCCGTCAAGAAGCTGATGTCGGACGGGTGACCGCCGTCCACGTTGGGGTGTGAAACGCCGGAGAAGACAGTGAAGTCTTTCCTATAATCCTGAAGGATCTTCAGATAATTGGAGGGAGTGTAGTCGGGGCCTGCGCCTGACGGGAAGAACTCCTCCGGCAGCAGCCCCAGGTTGTTGCAGACCGCAAGCAAGCGCCGTGGCGCCGCGGTGGACTGCGCCCGCGCGCGGGCACCCGTCATCACGTTCAAGAGTGGTAGCGCCAGGCCAACTCCGGCGCCGCGCAGCATCGTGCGGCGGGATATGGCATTGCTTCTCAACATAAGTCTGCCTCCGTTCATTTGTTACGGAACATTTCGCTGTCAACGATCCCGTGGACAATATCGCGGACTCCGTACCCTGAGCCGCGGGTCCTATCGAGGATCTCCTGCACCTGTTTGCGATCCGAGAAGCCGACAGGCGCTCCAGTGCCATAGGTGGTAAGCTGGCCCACAAGATTGCGCGCGACCGTCTGCTCATCGTGAGCGAGCAGGAGCCGCTTGAATTCGCGGATGTCCTTGAAGCTGCGGCCGTCCGCGAGCACGCCCGCGGAATCGACCGGGAGCCCGTAGTGAAAGGCGAATGGCTGGCCCGAAAGGCCGATGCCCGGTTTGGGCTTCACATTCTCGGCATAAGCGCGATAGCGATCGCGCCAGCCGCCCATCACGTCGAAGCTCTCCAGCGCAAACCCCGAAGGGTCAATCGTGCGATGGCACGAATTGCAGGTGGGATCGGCGCGGTGCTTGTCCAGTTGCTGGCGGATGGTCACGGCGCCGCGGATATCCGGTTCGATGGCGGGCACGCCTGCGGGCTGCGTGATGCGGTAGCCGAGGATGCGTTCGATGATCCAAACGCCGCGCAGAACAGGCGAGGTCGTCGTGCCGTTGGCGGTCACTTTCAGCACGCTTGCCTGCGTCATCAGTCCACCGCGGACGGAGTCTTTCGGCAGGGTCACTTTGCGCATAGCGGCTCCCGTGACGCCCGCAATTCCGTAATGGTTCGCCAAACGTTCATTGAGGAACGTGAAGTCGGAATCGACGACGGTGCGGGCAGGGAGGTTGCGCTTGAAGAGTTCCTCCACGAAGAGACGCGTCTCTTCGACGGCGGCGAGTTTGAGAGGATCGTCGAGTTCGTAGTCGTTATAGAGGGTAGTGGAGGGCGAGGTATCGTCGATTTTGCGGAGGTCGAGCCAATAGTCGGTGAACGCATCGATGAAGCGGCGGGATTTCGGGTCGTTCAAAAGGCGATCGGTCTGCGCTTTGAGGACCTCGGGCTTGCCGAGCCGGCCTTGTGCCGCCAGTGCGCGGAGTTCGTCGTCGGGAGGCCCATTCCAGAGGAAGAGGGCGAGACGGGTGGCGAGGGCGTAATCGTCGAGCCTGCCGGGCTTCTCTTGCACATATAAATAGCGGGGCGAGCAGAGAATCGCAGTATAAGTGGAGATCAGCGACTTCGTAAAATCGTGACGTAGTTCGAATTGCTGGCTGAAGAGCGCGAGGAACCGTTTCGCGTCCGCTTCCTCAACAGGCCGCCGGTAGGCATGCGCCAGGAATCCACGAATCAGCCGTTCGGCGTCTTCGCGCGGATGCTCGCTCACCACCTGAACAGGGACCTCCTGGGTTCGCGCAAAGCGGCCGCGGCCTCCCCCGCCGAATCCGAACCCCTGCCCGGGTGGCGGTGGAGGAGCAACGGTCGCGACACTGACGCCGCCCTCTTCACCTTTTTCGACGCTGCGCATCGGCAGGTCGCCGAACATGAGGCGATAGCCGGCCGCGGCGTTGGGGTCGGGCAGCGGTCCTTCGACTTCCACCCACTGGAAAGCCACGCCCGGCATTCCGTCCGGCTGAGCCAGCGGGTTTACATAGGCTTCCTCGCTCCCGTTGACACGGGTTCGGAAGAGACGCATGGGATCGGTCTGGATCACTTCGTTCGGGCTGAGAAGGACCTCCACCTCCTGCACGGAGGGTTCGGGCGTGAAGTCGAATGCGGCTAAAGGACGGGACTGGCCGGAGCTTTGGGCGTAGACACCGATCGGTTCGTTGCGACGGCCGGGCCAGACTTCGTCTGAATTCGGCCGGTGGTAGGTGGTCGGGTACAGGTACGCCACCTTTTCAGGCCCGAATCCCGTGTAGGTCCAATGGTCGATGGCTCCGCCGCTGACCCAAATGGAGTAGCCCTTCACGCGAATTCGGTACCCGCCGGCAGCAGGAACGCGAAAGCTGCTCCAACTGAATCCGCCGGCATCGGAGAAGATGCTGGAGACACGGCCCACGGCCTCGCGCTCTTTGGTTTCAGGACTCGAATTGGGGCTGCGGCCGGCGCGAACATCCGGTTGCGCGTGGGAATCGAGGACTGGAAAGCTCAAACGGTCGTTGCGGGTATTCCCTTCCCGCGGCCGATAGTTTCGCATCGAGGGCTCCTGGCGCGCGTAAACACGAGTGGTAGTCGTAGGCGGCTGGACGAGTCGCGCGGCCATGGCTTCACGAAGGGCGAGGTCGGCGGAACTCATGTATCGAGTGAGCTGAACGTGCGAGACATCGAGCGCGGTACCGATTTTGTTAAAGCGCCACGCTTCGCCATCCTGCGGCAATTTCGATTTGATCTGGACCCACGGAACATTGAGGAGATCGCGCACCGCGTTCTCATATTCGTAGGAGTTGAGGCGGCGCAGCCCGGCCCGGCCCCGCTCGGCGACGACGCCGCGTTCGTAGGCGGTCAGTGCCGCGCTGAGGCCGTTCACGAACGGCGTCAGCGATTCAGCGGGCGGCCGTGGGAGAGGCTTGGGCGGCATCTCGCCGGCCGATACGCGGTCGTAGATTTTTACCCAGATGGCGAAGTTGTCCGCGTTGGCAGGGTCGTAGTCGAGTTTGGTGAGATCGAGTCGCGCAGCCGGGGCGGAGGAACTGTGGCAGCCGGCGCAGTTCTTCTGAACGAATGCGGCGGCGCCTGGAAACGGCGAAGCCGCATGAGCGGTGAGGGCGGCGAAGAAGAAGCACCCGAGCAGGAAGGAGGCCATCGAACGCGGTTTTCCCTCCCTTCTGGCGTGCACAATGAGAAACCGTCGTTGCACTCAGTCAGTATAAACAACTCCAAAGACCGGTAGAGGCCGCGCCCACGCGATGAAAGATATTCCGCGGAGCGATTCTCCTGGTGCGCCGTTGGCGCTCTCGACCGCTTGACCGGGTTGCGGCTTTGCGCTCCGGGCAGTGCTAGCCGTTTTGCTTGCGGAAGAGGTTCTCTGCGCGAGTATCTGCGACCCCCGACGTCCACTACCTGTGCTCCTGAACCCCATCGCGCGCCCAGCGGATGAAGGCCTGCTTGCGCGGCGCTGTGGACCGTCGCCGGAGTGCAACCGGCCAGTGCAGCTTGCGGGACCGCGATGAAGGCGTTACCATCGGCGTTTATTTCGCGCATCCGGGCAAGGCGCCCGGCGTGGAGGATAGACGTGAGAACCGCTAGATTCGCTTTCGCTTTTCTGACTTGGAGCATTTCTTCGTTTGCGCAAGCGCCGGCTAACGCACCCTACATGAACCCGAATCTGCCGCCCTCACAGCGCGCGGCCGACCTGGTCTCGCGGATGACGCTGGAAGAGAAAGTGCTCCAAATGCAGAATAGCGCTCCGGCGATTCCACGCCTCGGCGTTGGCGTCTTCAACTATTGGAATGAAGCTCTGCACGGCGTCGCCTCCGGCCGCGCGACAGTCTTCCCCGAGCCTATCGGCATGGGCGCGAGCTTTGACCCGGAGTTGGTCCATCGCGTGGCGGATGCGATCTCCACTGAGGCGCGAGCCAAGTACCACGAGGCGCAACGCCGCCCGCCCATCCCCGAAGTGCCACCAGGGAACTCTCCCGGCCGTATCGCCTGGCTGACCTACTGGTCGCCGAACCTCAACATCTTCCGCGATCCGCGCTGGGGACGCGGGCAGGAGACTTACGGTGAAGATCCATTCCTGACCGGCCGAATGGGAGTGGCATTCGTGAAGGGCTTACAGGGTGACGATCCGCACTACTTGAAAGTCGTCGCGACTCCCAAGCACTTCGCCGTGCACAGCGGGCCGGAACCTTTGCGCCACACGTTCGACGCGAAGCCCAGCGAGTACGACCTGGTGAATACCTATTTGCCGGCGTTTAAAGCCGCCGTGACCGAAGGCAAGGCGGATTCCGTGATGTGCGTTTATAACTCCGTGGATGGGGTGCCGGGATGCGCCAACACGGACTTGCTCGAAAAACGGCTGCGGGAGGAGTGGGGTTTCCAGGGATTTGTGGTCAGCGATTGCGGCGCGATAGGCGACATTTTTCGCAGTCACAAATACTCGCCCACGCAGGGCGCCGCGTCCGTGGCGGCCGTGAAGGCGGGTACCGATCTGACGTGCGGCGGAGAGTACGCGACGCTCGTCAACGAAGTAAAGGCCGGCGCCATCCCGGAAGCAGAGATCACGCGGGCCGCCGAGCGGGTGTTCGAAGCGCGTATCCGCCTCGGCATGTTCGATCCAGCGGAGCGCGTACCGTACACGAAGATTCCCTACTCGGAGAACGATTCCGCGGTCCACCGCCAACTGGCGCGTCAGGCCGAGCGCGAGTCGATCGTGCTGCTGAAAAATGAGGGCGGTTTTCTGCCGCTCAAGTCCACTGTTACCAGGATCGCGGTGGTCGGACCTTCAGCAAACGACCCGGTCGGCCTGCTGGGCAACTATAACGGAATTTCCTCCAGGCAGGTCACTCCACTCGAAGGCATCAAACAGCAGTTCGCCAAGGCGAAGGTGCAATACGCGCTGGGCGCCACTTACACGGTGAACACGCCGGCGCTGGTCGACGCCAGCTTCCTTTCGCCGCCGGACGGCAAAGGAGAGGGCCTCCAGGCCGAGTACTTCGACAACGCGGATTTCCGCGGCGAGCCGGCGCTGCGGCGCATTGACCCGCGCATCTACTTCGATGCGAACACCGAGGAGCCTGCCGTGGTGAAAGCCTTCCATGGCGACAAGTACTCCATCCGCTGGACCGGCACGCTGGTTCCACCCGCGTCGGGCGATTACGTGATTTCCGCACGCACCGGACAATGGAACCGCGACGGGAAGATCACCCTGTTCCTGGACGGCAAAGAGGTCAACTCCGGCGGACGCGGGGGCGCTCGTCCCGCCGGTTTAGGTCCGGGGCAAGGACAGGGATTCGGCGGCCGGCGCGGCCCGGCACCGGTGCAACTCGAAGGCGGCCACAGCTACACCATCAAGGTGGAGTACACGCAGAACGGCCGCGGCGGCGGGGCGGAATTGAATTGGATTCCACCGGCGCCCGTGCTGCTGTCGCAAGCCGAAAAACTAGCGAAGGCGTCCGACGTAGCGCTGGTGTTTATCGGCCTGAACGGATCGCAGGAGGGCGAAGGTCACGATCGTAGCGCGATCGATCTTCCGGAACCGCAGGAAGGGCTGGTTAAGGCTATGATCGCTTCCGGCAAGCCGGTGGTGGTGGTCCTGACCAGCGGCAGCGCTGTCGCCATCAATTCCGCCGCGGCAGGAGCGACGGCGGTGCTTTCGGCCTGGTACGGCGGAGAGGAAGCCGGCTCGGCCATCGCCGAGACACTCTCTGGCATCAACAATCCGGCGGGCCGCCTTCCAGTTACGTTCTACAAGAGCCTCGACCAGGTACCCGAGTTCACCGACTATTCGATGAAAAATCGCACCTACCGATACTTCAAAGGCGAGCCGCTCTACCCGTTCGGCTATGGGCTGAGCTATTCGGACTTTGCGTACTCCGGCCTGAGCGCGAAACGCACTGCTCGCGGCGCTGAGATCGGCGCCACGGTGAAAAACACTTCCTCGCGCGAGGGTGACGAAGTGGTTCAGCTCTACCTTGGCGGCGGCGCCGATGCTGACGCGCCAATTCGGAATCTGCGCGGATTTCAGCGGATTCACCTCAGACCCGGCGAAACCCGCCAGGTGAAGTTCACCTTAACAGCCGCCGACCTGCCGCCATCCCGGGTGGAAGTGAGCGTCGGCGGCGGACAACCCATCGGCAGCACGCTGTGTGTGAAGGGTTCGATGTAGCCACCGGCGGCACACGCGGCGGTCACCGCTCAGGGACCGCACCGAAGGCTTCGAGGGTGGGGCGGAATTACAAAGGCCGCGACGCCGCTAACGTCATCGTCTTCCCGGATGCCCGGTCTTCCACAATCAGCTTCCCGTTCTCCAGGCGGACGTCGTCCACCCGCGTCATACCCTCCGGGCTCTTCGCATAAAACAAGAGAAAGCGCGTGCCGATTTTCGATTTCGCGGGCAGCCAGCGATACACCGGGGTATCGAACATGCGGTTCAGCTCCACCATGTCACGGTGCGACAAATCGAACGGTTGCGTGGCGAATTCCACGCCGCGCCCGATCCAGCCGCTGCCGGAGTATTGCATATAGTTCTGAACCCACGGATACTCTTCGCGGCGAAAGACGTATCCCAACAGGTAATGACGCGCTTTATTCAAGACCGTCACCCACGCGAGCGGGTGGGACGGGTCCATCAAGGTAGTCGTGTGCCCCATTCCGTTCAACTCCGTCGGAGTCTCCCGCACGTCGAAATCAGCTCCTCCGGCCCCCGGCGCCTTAGGCCAGGTGAAATCCTGCGATTGTTTGAGAAGCGTGCCCGGACGCGTATTCGCCGGATACGTACGGGTCTTGGAACGTACGCCCGAGACGTCCACCACGGTATTCCCGCGCTCCACGAACGGTGGAAACAGAAAGGGGTGCTCGCCCCAGTTGGCGGTGCGATCGAACGCCGTGTTGCTGGTGAGTTCGCTGTCCACATAGATGACGTTCTCGCCGTCGACCATCTGCAGTGAGCGCGCGAAGGTCTCCTGAAACTTCGGCAGGTCCACGGTGAACTTCACGGTTGCGACACCGTCCTGCTTTTCAGCGCTCACCAGCTTCCACGGCTGTAGGTACGCTTCGCCATGCATCGCGAGCCCGGCCGCGGCCTCCTCCTTACTCGGCGGCCCGAACCCGTCGACACAGACGAAGTGTCCAACCATAGGACCGTTCAGCTTGCGGTTGTCCGGAACACTGGGCACGAGTTCGGGATTACCGAACGGGCTGATGCCCTGCGGATCGCCCTGAATCTGTATGCGGAGCATTGAGCCGCCCTGTTTCACGATCGCGACTTCCAGTTTGTCATTGCCCACCAGCAGCACCGGCCGGTTGTACACCGTGGCGTCCTTCACGACAGAAGGAGTTTGCGCCGGCACCGAGATCGCTGCCAGCAGTAGCGAAGCAGCCACCGGCGAGCGCTTCCGCAAGCCGCAATGAATTGCCGTTTCCCAAATCTTCCGCATATGGTTCGGTCTCCAGATGGTCAATTGTCGGACGCCGCTGTAGCCGAAAGCAAGGAGTTTAGCGGCGAGCATGAGAAACGAGGCGCGCTCGCGCACTTGAAGTGAGTTTTCGTCCCAGCGGCAAACGTCAAAGAAAGCGTATTGGAGGCTGATATCGTAGAAGACAATGACTCGGCTGATTGCACTCTTTCTCATCTCCGGCGCGGCATTTGCCCAATCTTCGATCCAGGGAGTCGTCGTCGACCCGACGGGAGCGGCGGTCCCCGAGGCGACGATCACGGCGGTGTCGGATGCGACCTCGGCGGCGCGCACGGTACAGACAGGCGCTGACGGCCGGTACCGGATGACGGGTCTGACGATCGGCTCTTATACGATCCGTTGCGCGAAGGGAGGTTTTCAGACCGCCGAAATGAAGGAGGTCTATCTCGGCCTCAATCAGACCGTTGAGAAGACCATCCAACTGAAGCTCGGGGCCGCGGGCACGAGCATCGACGTCACCGAGCAACCCGAAGCGCTCGACACCACCACCCCGACCGCGGGCACGGGCATCAGCGGAGAGACCCTGGAGGAAACGCCGACGCAGAACCGCAGCTACATGGGCGTGGTCCTGATGGCGCCGGGAGTCGCGCCGGCGGCGGGTTCCAATACGATGCGCACCAAGGCGGGGATCCGCAGCGCGACGCCGGACAGCGGCTTCGCCGTGGCCGGGATGCGCGCTCGCAACAACAGCCTCGACATAGACGGCCTCGACAATCGCGATGAAACGACGGGTTCGACCCGCGTCGCCGTGGGACAGGAGGCCGTGGCGGAGTTCCGCGTGACGGCATCCAATGTCGCGCCGGAGTTCGGCGGCGCGGCGGGGGGTAACCTGAACGTCGTGACGCTCTCCGGAACGAACAAATACCACGGCGACGTGAACCTCTGGGCGTCCGACTCCTTCATTGAAGCGCGCAACCCCGAGGCGGAGTCGAGCGCGAAGCCAAGCCGGCGCGAGTGGCAGCCGGAGGCGGCGCTGAACGGACCGTTGCGCCGCGATCGGACGTTCTTTGCGGGAACGGTCGAGCTCGAACGCGAGGCTAGCGAAGAGTTCTCCGAGGTGCCGGGTGCGGGGGTGCCCTCGCGGATCAATGCCGCACTCGCGACGCCGGCGTTCGCTCGGGCGGCGGTTCCGCGCGTCGCGGAGGGCTACTTCCCGACGGACTCGAACTCCACTGAAACCTCCTGGAAGCTGACGCACCGCTTGACTCAGAAACACGAGATCATGGGGCGCTACGCCTTCTCGCGCGCCTCGATCAGCCGCGAGGTGCTCGGAGACGACAACTTCAGCGAGCAGTCGGCGCGCGGGTCGAGCTCGAATCAGGACCAGTCGTTCGCCGCCGGCTGGCAGTTCGTCCCCGGGCCCTCGCTGGTGAACGACTTGCGCTTCCAGTTCGCGCGGCGATCGGTGGAACTGACGCCGAACTCCCGCGGGGCGCTGCTGGAGATTCCGGGCGTCGTGGACATCGGCCAATCGACCGTGCTCGACGCGTCGCGAACGGAGGACCATTTCCAAATCGTTGAATCCGCCTCGTGGCTTCGCGGGTCGCATCAGTTCGGCTTCGGCACCTCCGTGCAGCGCGTCACGCTGGACGCGCGACTCGCCGACCGGTCCGCGGGCGTCTTCGTCTTCCCGACCGTCGACGCTTTCACGCGTGGCACTCCCGACGTCTACCTGCAAGCGTTCGGCGACATGCGGACGCGGTACTCGACCGAGCCGGTCGCAATCTGGGCACAGGACCAGTGGCGTCCCGCGCCGGGTGTGACGGTCGTGGGCGGAGTCCGGTATGAGGCGCAGAAGCTGCCGGCGCCGTTCGGGTCGGCAACGCACAACATCGCGCCGCGGCTCGGCTTCGCGTGGCAGCCCGGCGGAGACAGCGGGTGGGTCGTGCGCGCCGGCTTCGGCCTTTTTTACGACCGGTATCCGCTCGCCTTCCTCAACAACGGCATCCAGAAAAGCGGGGTGACCGGGTTCGAGCAGTACGCGGTGGGAGCCGACGCGCTGCGGGTGTTTCAGATCGCGCAGGGCGGGACGCTAACCGCGCCGCTGGCGTTCCTGCCTATCTCGACGTACAAGCCGGACCCGAACTTCGACACGACGCCGACGTACTCGCGAAAGCTCACCGCCGGTGTCGAGCGCCGCCTGGATGCGGATACCACAGTCACGATCGAGTACATGAACATCGCGGGCTTCCACCTGCCACGGATCCGCAACGCGGCTCTCACGCTGCCGCCCGAGTACTCGCTGGAGTTGAGCTCGTCATCGCGATATCAGGGCGTCAGCGTGACGCTGCACCGTCGCCTCACGAAGGATCTGACCTATCTGGTGGCCTACACCGGCGGGAGCGCCCGCGATGACGCCAGCGATTTCGACGAGCAGCCCATGAATCCCGCCAACACGCGTCTGGACTGGTCGCGGTCGCGGCAGTACCAGGCGCACCGCGTCGTCGCGAGCGGCATCTTCGAACTACCCTTTGACGATGTGCCGGTGAAGTGGCTGCAGGCGATCGGGCGGCATTTCGATCTAGCCCCGGTGGTCACTGCCGGCAGTCCGCGCCCCGTTAACGCACTTGCCACCACCGACCTCTTCCGCACCGGAGCGTTTCCTATCTCGGCGCGGCCCGACGGTCTGGCGCGCAACCCTTTCTACGAGCGAGGCGTCTTCGCCGTCGACCTCCGCGTGACCAAAGGCTTCGTGTGGTGGAAGGACCACGGGATTTTCCTGTTCGGCATCGGCTTCTACAACTTGACGAACCACACGAACGCCCTGCGCGTGAGCGAATACGTCGGCCTGCCAACCTACCGCGGCCTCATCGAGACGCTGAATGCGAGGCAGGCGCAGTTCAGTTGGCAGTGGGAGTTCTAGCGGCAAACCTCCTTAACGTCCAAAAAGAAAACTTGGGGCGGACCACCAGTCGGTGGGAGTTGGCCCATGCGTTCGGGCTGCAATTCAGCCCGCTGACGGTGAGAACCTCGGCACCAGGACAGAGTCTCGGCGGCGCGGCTGACTGTCGACGACTTTTGAAGACAACGAGTTTGGCGGGTATTGGCGATTTCCCGCCACATTAAACGCGCAACAAACGGGAAAAAACCCCTTTAGGAAAGAAGAAAGCGACTCCATCCTGCCCCTGAGTCTTGCGGGGGAGATCGTGAGGTTTCCCGTCGAAGCGTAGACGAGGGCATCGGTGGGCCGGGCTATTCTTGCCTGCTCGCCAATAAATGTTTTCTCGGCGGGTGACTCTCGAATCACGCGGTTTGTGATTTCCGGGTGGAGTGATAACATCTCTACCCCATACAGGCGCGGGGAGGGCCGCAGCCCAAAGGGATCGGGCCGATGCTGTTACTGCCCGATCCCTTGCGCTCGCGGTGCAGGAGAGTTAGCGGCTCAACGCTGCTGGCCTACCAGGGTCGCCGGGTATGTCTGGACAGCCGGCAATTCCTGAGAGACGTGAACGATAGTAAGAGTGGCGACCGCGGGTCCGCCGTCGCCGACTTTGATGCAGGGACGGACTGTCACTCGCCGGGAGACATCGCCGGATTCGCCCCAATCCAAATTCAGAGAAGCGCTCGCCCCCGGCACGATAAGGGCCGATGACTGTTTGACCGTGCGGCCAGCCGCATCGTGGAACTCGAAGACCACCCGGCATGCATCCCCGCCGCCTCCGTCAGCGGCAGGACAGTATGCGCCCAGGCTGGCGGTATCGCCGCGCGTGATTGCGGCGGGAGCAAAGTCGACGTCTCCGGACCGCGGCATGGAGCGGTCGCCCCAATTGATCAATACGCGGGTTTGCATGGTCGCCGAGTCGAAGATTTCGAGCGAGGCGAGGGCGCCGCCGAAGGCGATGTCCCAGCAAGGGTCAATGGTTCCGCGGCCGCGGCCGATCCCTGCTTTGGCAGCGGGCAAATCCACAAAGCCCGCGGTCCCCGGAGCCAGCGAGATGGTCTCCGCCAACAGAACGCTGCCATCGACGGCAAAGAACTCGAACTTGACTTGGCACGGTCCGGGCACGACCGAGCCGTCGCAATAGGCGTTGAGCCTGGCGGTCTCGGTCGAGGCGAGCGAGGTAGGTCCGAAGTGGACATCGGCTGCGCCCGCGAAGGCGGCCAGCGACAGGCCCAAGGTGATTAGTCGTACGGCGGTGATCGTTCGTGTGATCGTCATATTAGTCTCCAATCGTACAAGCGATTTTGGAGGAACCCGCTTTCACTCGATCGGGACGCAGACGTATGGAATCGTACTACGCTTTGATGCACGGAACGGCTTGGCATCTGCTACCGGCTTCAAACGCAGGACCACCCCTCTAATGCGCTTAGAGCTTTTCAGAAAACTCGATGTCGGGCCTGACCTCGGCTTCCAGCTTCACCGAGCCCCTTTCACGCCGGACAACACGCGAGAACAAACAGATTCCCGGATCGAAAAGAAACCTGATGACCAACCTGCTCCACGAAGTGTGGTACACGAGCGAATCGTACATTTCGGGCGCAGCCATCCTGATTTCGGGAAGGCGGTTCCAGGGCACTGAAGGAAGGTCATGGTGCTCGTTGTGGTATCCGACATTCAACGCGATGTTGTTTAGCGGGCCGTAGTAGCTGTAGGTTTCCTGGGGAGGCGCTACAAGATAGTGCTCCTGGATCCAGCGGCCACCAAAGGGATGGAGGCCAACTGAGAATAAGAACGACATCGCTAGATATGCAAAGGCCCTCGGGCCCAGATAGAAACAGACCACTGCATCGAAGCTGAGCTGAACCGCAAAGTTCAGGAGAACCCATCTGTCGAGCATATGGATTTCTTTCAGCCGGGCCGGCCGGGTGACTTGAAACACGGGAAAGAGGAAGAGCCAAAGAGCTTTGCGGATTACCGCATTGCCGACCAATCTGGCTTCCCAGCGATTGGGCAGGTCAGCATCCAACTCGTAGACGCCTTGAAAGGCATGGTGCTTCATGTGATACCGCTGGAAAGAAACGGCGCTGGGAAGCAGGTGCGGCAAATTGGCAACAATTGAAGCGAGACTATTGAGGTAGGTCCTCGAGAATACCAGGTTATGCGAGCACTCATGAATCATCGTCCACAAGGAATGGCTGAGGCACGCTCCCGCGGTAAACGAGGCCAGAATCAGGATCCACCACGGCGAGTGTCTCAGTAGTGCGCACACGCTCACCTGGAGCGAAACACAACCGAGGATAAGGAGCGCAGTGTATGGATTCCTGCCGATAAGCCGGCGCAATTCGGGGTGGCTGCGTAAGAGCAACTTGGTACGATCCCGGTGTGGTTCCTGTGATTCGGACTTGAGGAATTGCTGGAGAGGACGTTGCAAGATGGGCCACTACAAGTATAGTGAACCGGGCGGCCCGTTGTGCGGCATCAGAATTCAAAGGCGAGCTCAACGTGCTATTCGTACCCATGCAATTGAAGGCTAAGCAATCTGGGTGGATCCACGGGCCAGGGCGTAAAAATCGTCCCATATGTTAGGACCGCTTAGGATCAATCGGGCCGTTTTCGGCTGCACTGTTCCGATCTTATTCCCCAGCCACGCCGGTATTGCTTGCCACATTCTTTGGCGGCAGCATGGGTCGTGGGAGAAGGTCACGTAAAGCGCGGCGGCTCCCACCGGCGACTGCTATATCCGGCTCTGCTCGCGCCGCAACTCGCGCACCATTTCTTCCAACTCGGCGACACGCCTCGCCAGGTCGTCGATCGCTTCGCCTTCGGGATCGGGCAGGCGGCCGTGTTCCAGCATTCCGCCCTCCGGCCGCACCCGCACCACGCGCCCGGGAATGCCGACCACCGTCGAATGGCTCGGCACCGGATGCACC
>DATNFO010000002.1:0-2043 GCA_035606355.1 Candidatus Limnocylindrales bacterium
TGAAGCTCGCGCGAAGCGACCGCGCCGTTCCGTAATCCACCGCGCCCAGCATTCCCGCCTGCACTTCAGGAAGGATCGGCTTGAGATCGAGTCGCCGTTTGATGCGCGGCCTGAAATTCAAAACCTGGTCCGGCGTCGTCGGGTGCTGCAGATAATAGAGCGTCCCTCCATTGGCAACCGCCGCCACCAGCGCGCCCAATTGCAATGGCGTCATGGAAATGCTCTCGCCAAACGAGCACATCCGCCCCACTCCGCCCTTGTCCACAGGCAGGGGCTCATCGGGATAAACCCCCAGGTGCTCGCCCGGAATGTCGTAGCCCGCCAGTTCGCCCAGCCCAAACTTATTCGCGTAATGCTTCACGCGCTGGAAGCCAAGCTCGCGCCCCAGCACTTCAAAATACGCGTTCACCGAGTGCGCCATTGCGGTCGTCATGTTGATGCGATAGCCGCGCCCCAGGTTCACCATCGTGTCCTTGGTGACGACGCCCTCTTCCAGCGCCGCCAGCGCCACGGAAATCTTGATGGTCGAGCACGGTTCCGCGCCGCTTGAAAGCGCCAGCTTCTGGTTTACCATCGCCAGAATGCGCCCGTCGCTCGGGTCAATCGCCACAACCGTACCGTTCATGTTGCCCAGCGCATTAATTGCCGCCTGTCGCACCATCGGGTCCTCGCCGCCCGTAACATCGCCCTGCGTCAGATCCGCCGGATCGGACACGAAAGAGGCAGCATAAAAGTGTTCGTAATACCGATGGCGGCGCACCCGCGTCCTCGCCCGCCGCACATGAGCGGTTCTGCTATGCCGTAGCGTGCGGGTCCTTCTACTGGCCACCGTTCTGGCCACTGGCCGCGAGTGTTGCAGCCTGCGAACACGCTTCCGCGCCGCAGTCGTCTCCTGCACATGCGCGTGGTGGCGCACGCGGCGATGGCGGGCACTCGTCGTTGTGGACGTCGCGCCGTTATCCGCGGCGGACAGCGATACGGGCAACAAGAGTAACCCGGCAACTACAAGGAAAAAGATGCGCTTCATCAATCCATCAGCCCTGTGGCTCGCAAACCTGCCTCATCTTACCTGCAAGAAGCAACCGGAAAAACAGCTAAATTCTTTTAACCCAGGATGGATGTTCCCGATTCGGTAACATTGTCCTGAATTAATCCTGCAAGCAACCGTCCAAAGGGGAACTAGCGCTTCTCGCGTCCTCTACTCTCGATGATAAAAACCGAAAATCGGAGGCCCCGCTCCTTCATCATAGCCCGAAATTTCCGATCTATAACCCACCTCTGCGCATAAAAGCCGGAATATCCAGGTTCTCCCCGGGGTCTTCCTCGTGAACCGCGGCAAAAACCGCAGCCGGAATCTCTCCGTGCGCCACTGTTACGGTCGCCGGCTCGGGCTCCGGAACCACCGCCGCGAAAGGATCGGACACAGCCTCCTCCACAACCGCCGTCGCTTCCTCCGCAACTTCGCGCCGCGCGGAAACCACCACCGGCTCCATTTCGTCTTCCTCTTCGCTTGCGAACTTCGGCATCGCCGGCCGCACGAGCGCCTCCACCCGCGGCTGATCCGGTTCGCGCAGCGCAGCATTCAGCATCCGCTCGCGACGCTCCGGCATCTCCTGCCGGAACCCCGTCGCGATGACCGTGATCTTCACCTCGTCGCCCATGGACTCATCCAGCACCGCGCCGAAGATAATGTTCGCTTCCTCATGCGCAGAATTTTGAATCAGCGTCGAAGCCGCGTTCACCTCGTTCAGCTTCAGCGAGCTTGATCCGCTGATGTTGATCAGGATGCCGCGCGCGCCGTCAATCGCACCCGCCTCAAGCAGAGGCGAAGCCATCGCCGCCTGCGCCGCTTCCACTGCCCGGTTCTGGCCGCTGCGCACCGCCGTTCCCATCACCGCATACCCCATCCCCGCCATCGTGGTCTTCACATCGGCAAAATCGCGGTTGATGATTCCGGAAATCGTAATGATGTCGGAAATGCCCTGCACGCCTTGCCGCAGCACGTCGTCGGCAATCCGGAACGACTCAAAAAATCCCGCGTCT
>DATNFO010000003.1:0-97790 GCA_035606355.1 Candidatus Limnocylindrales bacterium
GCGCTTCCTGCGCCGCGGCTTTGCGCGCGCGCCTCACATTCTCTTCATGGACGTCGAGAACGCGGTTCACTTCAACCAGATCGGCGAACGTGTATGTTCCGTCGCTGGTTTCGTGCTGGCGCCAGAGGCCGGCGATAACCGGCCGCCACAGGTAACCGGAAATGTCAGGAGGAAAGGCTACTGGCCGGTATCCGAGCTCGCTTCCAGTGCGGCTTTCGCTTTGGCCAGCAGCTTCTCGAAAAAACCCCCGAAGTTGAACTCCATCGACGCTTCAAAGATCTCCTTCACCGTTTCGGCATCGTAGTCGAGTTCGAGTTGCGGAACCAGCCATTTTCCGTCCGCGTAGATGCGCTTGGGAATGACGGAACCGTCAATCTCTTCGCAATACGAACACAGGTTGAAGAGGTGATTTTTGATCTTCGCGTAGACCTCCTGGTCGGAGGTCTTTCTCCCCTCAATCTGCAACATGATCCAGACTCCCACGTCGGAGGGAACCCTACCGACGCGGAATGTCTGGCCGTTTAGCTGAATTTCTTTGAATCGTTCGATGGGCATGGCAGTTCCGCGCTACATGTGGGTGATATTGGCGCACACGAGGGTCCATGTAACGACCTGGACTTCAGCCTCGTAGGTCTTATCGGGGACCTTCTTCGGAGCCACGCCAGTCGCGTGATGAGAAGAGCCGTCGATGGTGTTCTGCACGTTGACCGTGCCAGCCGCCCAATTTGTGTAATCTCCGAGGTCTCCAGCCGCCTTGCATTGGTTAAACCAAGCAAGAAACTGCTGGTGTAAGGTGCTGGTCTGCCACACCTCCACGTCGATCTCTCCCTGATCTCCGGGTATGGCGCTGATCGCCACAGCGCCATCCGCCCCGACTTTCGTGCTGGTCCGGTCCTGAAGCATGCGGATGGTTACCTTGTTCAGACCGAGAGCGCCTGTACCTGCGACCTGAATCGGGTCGATCAGCGGATGCACCATAGTCATACTGGTGTCTTTTGCGGAATACGTTGGAAGTACGTTGGACATGGAATTCTCCTATCTCTTCTGCCCTTGCTTACTGCTGGACGTTGACGTTCACGCTGAGCGAATGGCCGCTCTGCGCCTCAATGACCGCAACCGTGATCGGCGGAAGAAGGCGTGCCGAGCGCTGCCCGCTCGAAAGCGTGGAAACCGGAGGAGAGTACAGCGCATATCCGTTCGGCAACGCATCGCCGCTGGCAATCGCCGCGCGTCCGGTTCCGATCTGTACGCCACCCCACTGGCCAGAAGAAGCAATAAAGCCGATTTGCTGTGCGCGCACGCACGCGTCAGAAATAACAGCCTGCATGGTCGCCACGCCCGCATTGGTAATCGGCAGGGCGGGAACGCTGGTCAACAGATTGATGGCGCTGTTTTGTATGTCGGCCGCGAGCATGTCGAGGTTCAGCACCTCGTCGAACCACGCGCCGCTCGCCGTAGTGCCGGGCTGGAGCCAAATACGGTTCCCGGCATATTCCAGCACGACATTTCCGTTGAGCCCATTCGAAGAGCGGTCAATGGTCCCGCAGATGCTGTTCACTTGGGTTTGCGTCAGGGGCTCGGCCGCCACTCCCGATATGAGTTTGAACATCAGATCGAAGTACGATCCGGCGGCGCCGTTGTTGCGCCCCATCGCCATGCCCATCGGTGCGGCGGAGGCATACGCGTTGTTCGGGAATGTGCCGCCCTGCGTCGTCGAATACACGCTGAAGGTCCGGCGGTAATTCGCCGTCTGGAGTTCGGCGAACAGGTTGTTGGCCGTCCCGTTCAGCACGGCACTGGATCCGCTCGTCAGAAAATACACAGAAGCTGGGGAAGCCGCTTCGATAAACGCCGCGATTGCCAGGTGATCCGCATCCACCGCAGTTCCCACGAACATGCAGGCGTACCAGTCGGGCTGGGCGAGGCGACAGGCGGAAACCGCTTCGACCGCGCTTTCTCCAATCGTTGAGACATTGATCTCGGCCCCGGTTCCGGTGCCGCCGGTGGTCGCAAGGTTAGTCGCGACGGAGTATCCCGTGCCGCCCGCCACTCGCGAGATGCCCGTTACCACGCCGCCGCCTCCGATGGTTGTAACTTTGAACTGTCCGGCGCTCGCGCCCGACTGGACCACGGTGAGAATGTCTCCCACGGTATATCCGGTTCCGCCGCTGGCGCCGACGATGGCGGTCTCAATCGCGGTGAGATCCTGCCGCCCGATCCACAGGAAGGTGGGCTGAGGCCGTTGGCCGAAGTACAGCTCTGCGGCGAGGTATTCGGGCGACGTTATGCTGAACTCGGCCTGCTGCATCGCGAGCAACGACTGGTAAAGCTGAACGCGGGAGTTCGCGCCAACGGACGGAATGACCGTGCTCGGCCCAACGATGAGCGCCTGATTAAAACTCGGCCCCGGCGACGCGACCGGAGAAACGACTACGCTGACTCCGACGATGGAGGAAAGCGGCAAAGAGGTGGACATGAGAAGCTTCCTTTCTGGTTTGCGAGCCGTTCGGCTACGCGGTGATTTCGAATTCGACTGCCGCGCCGGTATCCGGCTGGAGGGTGACGTCCACACCGGCGGCGCTGGGTGCGGTGGTGGACTCGGTTACGGACTCGTACAATTTCAGATCAACATCGGCGCGCGGCCACCATTGACCCTGGAATAGATCAGGCGCGTATTGCGGACGCTGCCAATCAGGAACAGGGTAGAGATTCGCGGCGGCAAGCGACTGGCACAGCCAATCGAAAGAGAACGCCGAAACGATCTCTCGGAGCCGGTCGAAACAGTTGGGACCGTACGCCGTCAGGTGAAGATTCCAGACCTGGGTGAATCCCATATTCTGCGTCAGGCTCTGGCTATTGAGCGGTGAGTACTCCTGATCGCGGACGCGGCTGAACGGCGCGTTGTCTGCTGTCGCGCGGATGAAGCAGATATCTTCGGAGATGCCGCCTACCGGCTGCCCAACCGTCGGCCAGTCGATGCGAACTGCGCTCCATGCCGTCGGCGCGGTCGGATCAATTCCGAGCGCCTGCGCGATGAGCGGCTGAAGCAGCGTCGCGAGCGCCACCGGGGTGAGCGCCGAAGACGTGAGCGTCTGGCCGTTCGGATAGGTTACGGTGGACATTAGTTGCCAGCCATCCTCACGAGCACGGCCACGTACATGCCGTACTGCGTCCAGGGCTCAACTTGCTGCACGCGATACCGCTCACCGTTCCAGATGATTTCGTCGCTGATTTGCGAGCCAGCCGCCGACGTCGTATAGATCGGAGTTTCCGTCACGAACATCAGCGATCCGCGTACGCGGTCTCCCTCGGGAAGTTGTTGCAGGTCCTTGGCGCTCGCGATCGTCACGATTCCGTACGCCTGAACTTGCGCCTCCGTGCCCCGCCAGCCGCCCTGCTGAAACGAGCCGGTGGTGCGAATGATCGTGACGCACTGGCCCAAGTCGGGGTCGTAGGTGAGTTCGCCGAGGGAAATCATTTCTCTTCACGAACGACAAATGTTATAGAGCGCCGCAGCGCCCCGGTGTCGATCAGCGGCTGATCGCTGCCCTTTCGCGCGATCGTGGATGGCGCATTCGGTGCCAGTTCGCCGCTGGTGATGTACCGCTTGGCCGCATCCGAAGCCAGCGTGCCGGCGAGTTCCAATTCGCGTTGCGCCTGGTCCGGTCGCTTGTCCAGAATTGCTTTGGCCGCCGCGCCGAGATGTGGAGCGATGATCTTTTTGTTTTCCTCAATACTCGGCTCCAGGACGGGCCGCGGCGGAATGTGGTTGATCGGTGACCCTTTGGACAAGATGAATAACAAACTGGCGTTGTTGATCTTGCCTCCCTTGCGAAGCGTCTTATTAGCCGGGATGCCCACCAGGACTTCGCTTTTTTCGAGACGCTTCAGGTCGTGCGCGATAGCAACAAGCCCGGGGCCTTTCTTGGTGACCTTGGCCGCCATCTATACTGGAACCTGTGTCTCTCGGCGAGTACATCGATGCGCTCAAGCGCGGAGAAAAACCAAACCTGAAGACGGTTCTGAAGCCGTCAGTCAAGACCGGACCTCGTCAGGGAACCCAAACCGGCCCCGCGCCCACGGTCTTAGCGAAGCTCGCGAGTTGCGTTCCGTAACTGGTGAGGGTCCACGCCGCCCACTGCTCCAGCCCCTGGACCGGCTGGAATCCGAAACTCACGCCTCCAACACCCTTGGAGGTGGCGATCCCGCGCGCCAATCCCGATGCGGCTACCGCCCCAGGAGCGGTGCATGTGCTGCCATCGGATTGCAGGTAGAGTGTGCAAAAGTGAGCACAATAAAGCGCCATCGCGTACAGCCACGTATCCAGCCAGCGAGCTTGAACCAGCGAGCCGGAAGCGAGCGTGATGTACATGGTGAGAACGGCCATCGGCACGAGCGGCGCGGCGAACACTGAAATGGTCGCGTTGCCCGTGGCGGTCGCCGGTTGAGAGAGCGTGATCTGCGTATCGGAGTCCACGCTGGTAATGAGTGTCCCGGCCGGGAATGCCGGCGAGTTCGCCAGTTGGCCAGCGGCGAATCCTGCCGAGAGCCATGTTGTACCGGTGCCTTGCACCACGGCGGATCCAGTTGTGGTCGCGGCCTGAATTGCGGTCGCTACCCCGAAGAACTTGGGGAAGACAGCGAAGAAATCGGCGACTCCGTACGGCGGATTGGTACCGCAGACGACGCCCACGGTGAGCGCGCCCCAGTCCCAGCCGAAGCCGCTACAGAGATCGTCGAAGAAAAGGTTTAGCGATGGTTCCATGGAAAAACGAGGGGCGGTTTACAAGGCCGCCCCTCAAGTCGCACTCAGGAGGGGAATGGCTACTTGCCCTTGGCGGGTTTCGGATCTGGCCTTGCATCCGGAGCCGGGTCCGGTTCCGGATCGGGTGCAGTTTCGGGCGCCGGTGCGCCGGGAATCTCGACCACGGTCACGGAGCCGTCTTTCGCTGCCATCTCAAACAGGGGGTATGTCTTCAGGTCGTCGGGAACGCTCTGCGGTTCCTTCGACGGCTTGACGAAGATATCCGGCTTGTCCTTGTCCGTGAAGCGGTATGTCTGTCTGGTGATGATCAACATAACCGCCTCTTATACTCCATCCCAATAGTTGATCGTCTGCGGACGGTTGACCTTCACCACGCCGGTATTGCCGACGTAGGTGATGAGGAACGCACCAGCCTGCACGGACAGCGGGCCGCCCATGCGCTGGATGTTCTGCAACAGAGTGAAGCTGAGGCAGTCCTGATCGAAGCGGTAGGAAATGACGCGCTTGGAAGAACTGGCGCCAGCGGTTTCGAGCCACACGGGCAGCGGGTAAATCTCCGGCGTGATGCCGAAGGTCTTAGCGAAGCCGTTTTCCTTCAGGTACTGCGCCACGCTGAGAGCCAGCGGAGTGCCGCCAACCACCATGGGCTGAGTGAGCGCGGACCACTGCGAGCCGGGGACGAGGTAGCGGTCGGGAATTGCCAGCGGAGAGCCGCCCGCGTTGTTCCAGGCCGTGTACGCCATGGTGTTGAAATCGTTGTAGATTTCCTGCGGCGTCTTCGAGGCCCAAGTGCGCGGGCCAGCGGCGCCAGCAACCACCAGTTGCGAGGTGACGATGGGGCTGTTCACCAAACCGGTGTTGCCCTTGATTCCCTGATAGACGCGGACGTCGAGAGACTTCTGCCAATCGACGCGCACCGCCTTGTCGAGAAGATCCTGCGGGGATCGTCCGGTGGTCGCCATCTTCAGCGATTCGATGAGCGGGATGCGGACGTTGACCTGATAAGGCAGGGTCGGCCAGACATCCTGGTCGGTGTTGTACTCGATCACGCGAACATCATTCGAGTCGGTGCCGGTGCTGCCGTCCTGCGGGCCGCGGAAGTCCACGTTGCGCGCGACTTCGAAGTCCATCCAGCCTCCGCCGGAGGGCATCGGAATGTCGCGGTAGTGCGTGTAATTTTCCAGCGGCATGCGCAACACCGGATCGATGCGCGTCAGTTCCGACTGGAGGAATACTTGGCCGGTGGATGCTTCCGCCGCGGCGTCGAGAGACATTCCGGAGCGGAGGCGTGCGAGGTTTTGCTGGTACTGCTGAGGGGTGAGGGTGGGAAACATGTTCGTCTAATCTCCTTTTCTGCCGCGCGGCTTACACCATCACCCGCGTGGGGATGGTCACCTGAGCCGTGCCGTCGCTGCCAAGCACGCCGGTTTTGAATTTCATGCAGTTGACCACGACGGTGTTGGCGAATGTGACCGCAGTGGAGGAAAGGGCGGCCGTCGTGTTCGCGGAAAGCGTCACGCTCGTGCCTGAAACGGCCGCAACGTACGTTCCGGCAGCGATGCCAGCGCCGGTCACGAGTTGCCCGACAGCGATGCCGGTACCCGAGGCGACTGTCAGAGCCGTGCTGCCGCTGCTTGCCGTGCCGGTCGTTGCCACGGTGTCAGCAACCGCTTCGAGCATGCCGACGATGCCGGCCGGGATGGAGGCGTTCGCCACCAGCCGGATGAAAACCGCGCCGCCAGCCGTTGGGGTTCCGTTGTTGACCTGGATGTTGACGGTTCCCTGAGTCAGCACGTCGGCGATTGTCGCGGGCGCATACGAGCCGCCGGGCGTGACAACGCCGAGGCTTCCGGCCATCGGGAAGGTGGGGTTGGTGCGCGTGTTCGCCACGGCAATGCCGAGCGCGGAAACGGCGGAGATGCTTCCTGCGGCGTTCGCCAAAGTCTGCGCCACGCTCGAATACGTGTTGTCGCTGTTCAGCACGACAGGCTCACCGAAAGCGACGCTCTTGGTGTCCGTGGCCTTCACCTGGCGAGGGGTGCGCAATGGGAAATCGGACTGCGAAATCGACCCGACAGGGCCGAGGTTCAGTCCAGTTACGGGAATGACTTTTGCGGGCATGAGTTATTTGCCCCCTTTCTTGGATTTGTGCTCGTTGAGGCGGCGCAGACCTTCCGCGTACGGAACGCCAGCGAAGAATGTGCTCGGGTCCACTTCGTCAACCGCAGCTTGGCCGGGGTTCGGGTTGGCGGGTGTCGCCAGACCGGCGTACGCGCTGTCATGCGCGACCGTCGCGGCCTTGGTCGCCTTCACCTGACCGTTGAACAGGTCCGTGATTTTCTTGTCTTTCTTAGCGGCGACCAGCGGGCGAACCGCAGTCAGGAACTCTGCGCTGTCCGCGATCTGCTTGGGCAGTTCGGTTGCGCCCTGTTCGCGGGATTCGAGGTCTAGAACGTCGGCGTCGCCGGTGGTTTCCACTGCGGCTTCCGGAGTTTTCTCTTTGCCCACGCCCAGGTGTTCCTTGATCGCAGCGATGTCATCGCAGGCGGTCATCAGCTTCGGGTGGAGTTCGGGTTCCGGCCTCTTCTCCTGCCCCTCTTCATCGGCGTCCTTGGCGGCTTTCGCTACCGTTTCCATATCTTCGGGTTCGGCATCCGTGGCAGCCAGAAACTTCAGAATCCGGCCCCATCGGCTTTTGTTATCCTTCATGGGTTTCTCCTTTTTTTCCGGTACTGGCCGGATCTTTTGCGTTTCGATTTGCGCGGCGGAGTCCTGAATCGCGACTTCTGGTCCCGCGCGCCCCTTGGCCACCACAGCGATGTGATTGCCGAGGATCTTGGTCATGACGAGCCGGCCGTCTTCGCCGCGCGTCATGTTGAAAATGTAGCCGCACGATATATCGCGCGTGCCTCCGTCAATCTTGTCGTTGAGCGGCTGGTGCTTCACCCACAGATCGGCCAGCAGAGGGGTTTCGCCCTCGGCCTCTCCATCTGCGAAGACCGACCCCACGCGAACATTCTGTGCGTGGCCGCGGCCGTATTCGTCTTCGTTTTCGGCGGTAACCACTCCCACGTCCGATGGCGGGTGTCCATCCACCACGCTCTTTCCCTCGAATGAAGCCAGCGTCTCGCGCGCGGTCACGACTTCCAGCGGGCGAAACACATCGACGATTTCGTCATCGGCTATGCCCCACGCGGGATCGTAATCCGGGTGTCCCTTCAGTTCGCGGCCGAGGTATTGCTGCGAGCCGGTCCGGCAGATCGGAACAGCCGTGTAGAGGCGATATCCTTCCGCCGTGACAAACTGGTGCGGCTTGTCCGGCGCGATCTGCGACGCGTAGTATGCGAGCTTTGGCATTGTGGTCTACGCCGCGAACGCAGAGTCTTTCGCAGCCGGCAGTTCGCCGCGCATGAGCGGATCTTCACCTTGTCCCGCTTTCATCGGCACATCTCCCGGCTCTACGTCGTCGCTCGCGGCTTCAATCATTTCGTCGGTGATATTGGAGAAAATCTCCGTCGTCTCGGAAAGCTGCTTCAGTTCTTTGAGAGCGGTCTGGCGCCCGATGAGTCCCGCGTTGAAAGCTCCGATGATGGTCTCCCCGTTCGCCTTCGCCAAATCCGAACGGTCCTTATCCGTCATGGTGCGGATCGGCGGGAAGGCGTAGTCCAGATCGTCCGGAACCTCGCCCCAAGTACTCGCCGCGATCACGCGGTAGAGCTTGTCGATCTGTGGCCCCAACTCGCGCTGGCGCTTCTGATCAGCGGCGTCGTAGTAAATCTGAAGGTCGCCTTCGCCGCTCTGCCCGAGGCCGGTGATGGTACGGCCAAACAGCCGCGATACCGGGATCTCCGATGCGCCCGAGATGTTCAGCAGGAAGAGATTCAGCACACCTTCGAGACCGGAGAATGAGAACTGCTTGTTTTCGAGAGACCCGTCTTTGCCGAGCGCCAGTATGCCTTGGTTGCTCATCGATCCGCTCATGGCTTCGATGCGCGCGACATACTGTTCCAGCATCTTCTGATTCGCCCCAAGGCCGGACAGCATCGGCGCAAGTTCCGGCTCCTTCAGAACCATGATTTGCGCGCGGCTGATGAGGCTTACGATATTCCAGTCGGTGTAATCGCGCTTGCGAAGCTCATCGAAGACGAGTTCCAGTTCGCTCATGCCCCAATAAAGCTGAACCTGCTTTTCCCAGGAAGGCAGGTCCCGGCCAATGAAGCGCAAGAGCCGCGAATGGTGAACCATGACGCTCCGGCCGTTTTCCTCAAGGTCGCACCGGTAGAACATCGGCTGCCCGAACTCAGCCGGGTTGTTGATATCCGTCACCAGCTGCGAATCTGGGTACACGCCGCTCCAGCGGTCCAGCACGATCAGGCCGCGGTACTTGCCAGGCAGGATTTCATCGAAGTCCAGCGGCGCGGACAGGTCCTCCACGCCGTCAATCACCATCAGCGCGACGGCGCCCCCGAACAAGCGGCCCCACTTCAGTGCTTCGAGCAATTTCCCCTGCGTTGCCGTCCGCTTCACCACACGGTCAAACTTGTCGATCGCCTCGGGAGGCATTTCGCAGTTCAGCCGCGGCATGTGCTTCAGCATGTCCTCGGCGAGAACATCCACGACCTTGCGAGATATCCAGCTTCCCCGGTAAAGGGACAGCAGCAGCATGTAGTTGTTGCTGATGCGAACCAGCGGGTATTCCGCCGATTCCGCAAGGTTGCTGGAGCCCGTACCGAGGCGGGCGCGTGTGTTCGAATAGCTCACGAGGGGTTAACGAGGGCGGGAAGCGCGAAGCAGGCGGCTGGCTTCGATGTACTGCCGAAATTGATCATTTGGTGCCCGCATGGACATGGCGAGCAGGTCTACGGCTCCGGTCGGGACGCGGTAAAGCATGTCCCAGTGCCGGACGATCTTTTCGGCTTCGATTGGGTTCATACTCCGTATGGCCTGGGGGCGAGGTAGCTAACCGAAAGGCCGCGTCGGATTTCACGACTTCCGTTCTTGTCCACTTCGGTAAATGTTGTTGCTTCGCGGATGCGAGTTACCTTGCCGACTCCACAGCCGTCTCGCTGCATTTCCTTGCCGCAGTGCCAGATGGCTTCCCAATCCGTACGGTTGTCAAAATATTCTCCATCCGGTCCGGTTAGGAGATCGAGAACTTTGATGATGGCGGCGTACTTCGGACTATCGGGCGAGAGTGGCTCTCCGAGTACCGGTTCGATGCTCATAATCCTCCAGCGGCAGAATTGACGATTCCGACAAGGCCAATGACTCCGGGGTCGCGATCTTCCTTGAAGCGCACCCACATTTGCCCCGGCTCATAACTGCTGAAGATCATGATGTCCTTCGCCTTCATGCCGCGATTGCGCATGTATGTTCCGTACATCTTCAGATTTTTCCAGTCTTCGACGCCGATTTCATCGAATTCGGAACCGCCCTGCGCCAGCAGACGCAGGAGTTTCAGCAGTGCTTTTTCGCGGTGATTCATAGGAATCCCAACATCAAAACTTCACAATGCAGTACCCGTGCACCGTCTTCTTGTCTACGCGGATTATGGTCAGGCCTTCTTTAAAGTGCTCCATAAATTCGTCGGCGTAGAGCGTCATGAATTCGGTCGCTGTTTTCGGCAAGCACTCACGGGTGGAAAGTTCGGCGAGACGCATCAACGCCTTACCGCGCGCCGGCGGATTGTTGGTTTCCCATCTCGCGACGGTGGTGACCGCCGTCTTGAGCTTGGATGCCAAGGCCTGCTGTGTGAGGCCGAGCTTCGTGCGCAGATCGACTATCAATTCACTGGCTGTCATGCCGCTATCCTGACGCCGCTTATGCGCGTGAACTCGGCGCGGCTCATGCGGGTGAGGGAACCGTTGCGGTACACCCGTGCGGGCCAGCGGACTTCGGCCAAGTCAGCGAGCGGCAGGGCAACGCACCTACATTGGGGACAACACCCTGCGTCGTAGTGACCAAGCGTGCTTTTCTCGCCGATCAACTGCTCCGGCGAAGGAGGATCACCCCACGGCACCAACACGCCGTTCATCTTCCGGTGCGGCTCTCGCACGCGGCCATCCTCTGCCGTTTGCCACTGATAGTGGCTGATTCCGATGCGCTCGCTGCGAAACTGCGTCAACTGCGTTTCGGCCCGGCTGATTTCCGTGCGCGCGATCAGCCGAATCCGGCTCTTCGCCACTTCCGCGCCCTGCTGGCGGATGAACTTCTCGACCTCGGCCGCCCGGGCACCACTCTGGAACAGTTCAGCGGCGCGCGCGGTCACGCGGCCCGCAACCTCACGAGGTAGGCTGGAGATCAACTGCGCGTTGCGGGAAGCGATACGGTTGATCTCCGCCTCCAGGCCCGTGCTACCAATCTCACGCCGAAGGGCAGCGTAGATTTCACGAGCGCGGGTCGTCTTCATGGCCGCCGTGCGCCAACTGGTAGCGTTCGTCTTCGCCACTTCGGTGGCCATGCCACGCGCCAACTCCCAGATCCGGTTGCGGAGGTCTTGACTTTCGAGCATGCCCGGGTTGTGCAGCAGCGCTTGCATGGCTGGATCCTGGAACAGCCGCGACATGCGGGTCTGGTACAGGCGGGCGATTCGCTCAAAGGAGGGGAAGGTCATGCCGCCAGCCGCCAGTCACCAATCCGCGTAGAAACCAGGTACCTAATCGCGTCGGCGGCGTGATCATGCGCCTTTATCGGTTGCTCCACGCCCTTGTCCGATCTCTTCGAGTCCCAACTATACGTCTGCATCTCGCGAATCGTGTTTACGCAACGCTTGTGGACCCGCAGGCGACGCCGAGATAGCATCGTCGAAACCTTGCGAATCCCCTCAAGCACGTCGTTCTCGCCGTCGCTAACGTACATGCCTCTTGTCGCCAGTTCCAGCTTGAAACTGGCCGCGCTCGGATCTACGATTGCGCCCGGCCATTCTCGAGAATCCGCGCTGAGCGCCGGCCATGCTTCGCCATGCCCCTTGATGAGCATGTCGGCGTATTCGCCGTTCGTTTTCTGCCGCGCTTCCTTGCGGCTGTCCCAATAAAGCTCGCGCTCAATCCAAATCGTCTCGCCGTCGTCGTACGCGTCAAGCGCCGCGAACGCGTTCACGGTACCGACGTCGATCGGTATCCAGCGCTCCACATGACCGCCGCGGCTCAATAGGCCAGCGGGGCGGGAGTCGTCATCGTAGAGCGTAGCGTCCGTGAAGGCGTCCCGATAGATCGCGCCTTCCGCGACAACCCAGAGCCCGAGAACGAACCGCTGATGCCAGACACCGACATGCGAAGCCCGCACGAACTCTTTGAACTCCTCGGTGAGATTCGGATTGTCATCGAGTTCGAAGTGTATGACTTCCAGGTACTTCGCCTTGGCCGGATCATCGATAATGTCGGCCTTAACGTAGTGGTACGGGCTATCGGGATTCGTGCTCGCGTACCAGCGCGCGCCCGGCGGGCTCAACCGGCTGAACAGCATCAGCAGGAACGAGCGGGGCAGCTTCGTCAATTCGTCCGTGATCGCAATTCCGACGGTGGCGCCGCGGAGTCTGCGCTCGGAACCTTCATCGTTCGCACCGATGACTCGCCATCGCGTGTCAAATAGCCTTAGTTCACCGGATTGCGAGTTGTAGTCGTAGTTCTTTTCGCCAACGATCTCAAACAGATCATTGAGTAGGTTCGCCTTGATGACCTCTTTCGAAACCCCGACGATGATGCGCTGTCCGGCCACGCGGTACTTGCACAGCAGGACGATTTTTACGATCAGTTGCCAGGTCTTCGAGGATCGGACCGACCCTTCCAGGATTGTGACGCGCTTGTCTTTGGCGGGATCGCGGAAAACGAACTCGTGCGCCTTCTCTCCGAAGGGCAGCAGTTTAGGCTCCCGGTTCAGGGTTTCGTTTTGGAGGACCGGTTTTGGCAATTTTGAAAATCTCATCCAGTCGATCGTCTGTGCTGTCGGCGATTGACTTGTCGCGCCAGAGATCAGGGCGCCGATTCTTGAGCCAGATGAAAGCGGCTGCGGTGTCTGGAGGGTAGTGCTTCTTGGTCTTCGCGCGAATCACTTCGCCGCGGTACTGGAAAATCTCTTCGGATTCATGCGTATAGCCGATCGCGCGGTGGTACAGCGCATCAGCGACCTTCGCATCCGCTATTTCGCGTCCTGCTTTTACGGCGTCCGAAAATTCGGGAATTTCAGACAGCCACTTGCCGATCGTGCTGATTGTGACCTCGAATAATTCAGCAAGATTCTCATTCGTGGCTCCCAGCCTACAAAATCTGGTAGCTTGACTCGGGAAATCTTCTCTGTACTTCGATGGTCTGCCGCGCTTTGCCACACATCTGAATCTTCTGGAAATTTACTCTTGTCGATGCTTGGAAGGCCGTGCTACCCTGATCCACGACGCGCCAGCGGAGTGGTAAAGAGTAACAAAATACTGATTAGTGCTTACTCCGCTCGCTACAGCGAGCGACGCGACCAGCAAGCTGTGCTTCGTCGGCTTCAATAGCTTCAATCCGTTCGCAGAGTTGCAGCCCGTCCATGCCCCAATACTCTTTCGGAATTCCATCTAGGTCGTTGAGATCCAGGACGGCAAATTCCAGGAATCCATCAATTTGGTCATATGCTCCTGAAGCGTCGCGCTCGATGATAAAGTTCAGTCCGTAATAGCAGACATCACAGTTGCCAAACTTGGCGAAGTCTCCGACAGTTTTCGGGTTTATTTCGCGGATGAGCCAAAAAAGGAAATGATCGAATGCACCGAGGGCTTCCGAATCTTCTTGCATGTCCTCGCGCTGTTCTGTGCGGGCATACAGAGTGATCAGCGCAGACAAGAAATCATCTCTCAGGTTTAGCTTATCCATACCGTATAAGCTTACAACTTCAGGCAACGCGACCTGTGCTTCGTTGCGAACAGCCGGCACGCGCATTTCGGATCTACGCAGGGCTTCATTTTCCCGCTGCGCAAAACCTGATGGTTCGGGTTCGCAATGGCTTCAACGGCCATGTCGCTGCACCTCTCGCTCAAGCTCTACGACCTTGCGCCGCAGTTCGACCACTTCCGCCTGGTACTCCAGGTTCAGCCGGCGGTATTCGTCGTTCTCGCTGCGCACGGCACGAAGCTCCGATTCGAGATGCGAGACCCGCGTTTCGAGGTCGGTAATCTTTGCAGCCTTGGCTGTCGCCAGTTCTTTCCATTCGACGGCAATTGCGTTTTTCGCCTTGCCACGAGTCGTCAAGACGAACACCCCGGCCAGAAATCCAATGGCGATGACGATCTCCGCTACATGGTAGATGGTGGTGAGCGTTTCCGTCACGCTGGCAACCCCGCAAACCAGGCGCAGAATTTAAGCCATTCCGCGCTGTTTTCTGGCATGTGAACTTGGATCAATTCGCAAAACGTGCCGGTGAATGCCGCGGTTTCGGGCTCTTGGACGCCCTCGCCGCGCAACACGATGACGCCGCGCTCGCGAGCGATGAATCGGGCTCCGGACTGCATCACATCCCAGCGTGGCGCAACTGGCAGAACGCGTAGACGTGGCCGATGATGATGCGCGTCGGCGCTCCCCATTCATCCTTCACCGCCGACTCGACCTCTTGCCGGTAGACGCCCATGTTGAGTTGCGCCACCACGCCGGAGCTCGATCCCTTCGGTGCTATTTCGGCGCCGGTTTCCGGCCGCACGACGGGCCGCTCGCTCGCTGGCAACTGCCGGAGGCACTTGATGTGCCCGGATCTGGTCGCGATACCCTCGATCTCGCCGCGAATCGCCGCGGCCAAAGCCTCGGTGTACGGCATGGCTCGGTCAAATGGCTGATATTCGGATGTGCGCACCTGAAAAGATGATCCAGGGGTGAGCACGCTGACCAATCTGCTGGGCGGTATGCGCATATGAAGGGAATGGGGTTGAAAAGGGGGTGCTGCGAATCGGGTGCTGGGCTTCATGCTTCGCGGCCAGTCGCGGAGCGGTGAAAAGGCGCACGCTCGATTAGACTGTACTCTGTTTCCTAAAACATGCGCAAGTGATTTGTTTTACGCTCATTAAGCCGCAATTGTCGCGTATTTGTCGCGTATGAGAGGGGAAGTGGCATATCGCCGCGTGCCTTTTTCAACCATCACGGCACGCCACGCATAAGAGTTGGCCGTATCCTTCGCTACTGTCGCGGCATTGTGGTTCCGGTGGTCGAGGGTTCGAATCCCTCCGCCCACCCCAGCTTTTACTTCCCGCCCGCGATCGCGCGATACAGTGCGCGGTTCTTATCCGCCGACGAATGGTCGCCCTGCCGGTCTTCCACCTGAGCTCTCAACTGATACACGCGCGGAAAGTACATCGGGAAATATACCGGCACCAGCTCTCCGATCGCCGACGGCGGGATTACCGCCTGGCCCAATAGCTGACCGGCTTCCGGCGCGCGGCCGGTCTCCGCATAGCACCAGCCCAGCAGCACGTTGATCCCCTCGCCCGCGCCCGTGCCGTTGTTCTCATACACGGCCCGCAACAGCTCGCCCGCCGGCGCGTACTGCTTGTCCAGCATCAGCGCATATGCCGTCATCTCATCGCGCAGCACTTGCTGGGCGGGATTGCGGAACAGTTGCGCGGCTCGCTGTTTCCACTCCGGCGGCGCAGCGGTCGGCTGCGCCAGAAAGCGCACCAGAATCGCGTTGCCCGCCGAGTTGGGGCCGGACAGCGCCCCCGCTTTTTGCACCAGTTGATTGGCCGCGTCGCGATCTCCCGAGAGCAAGCTCCACATGCCGAGTTCCGAGTAGGCGCGCGAAGCCAGCTCGCGACCCGGGCCGCTCTCATTGGCCTTCGCGAAACTCGCAAGCTCGGCATACGCATCCTGATGGCGTCCCGTGATCCACAACCACTCCGCCGCCGACTGCGGCGCCGTGGCATCGTGCGCCGCACTCCGCGCGTCCACGAATTGCTTTGCCAGCTCATTGGCGTGCGCGATATCGCCGGCCATCAGGCGCGACACCGCCGCTTTCATCAGATCGGCACCGCCGAGAAATGTTGCGTCCTTCTGATACGCCGCGAGATAGGACTTGGTGGCGTCATCGATGCGCCCGGCGATCAGCTCGACATCGCCGGTCGAATCGACCGGATTCGAATTCTTCGGCTGGAGTTCCGCGTATTTGCGCAGCGTGGCCAGCGCCAACTCCAGATTTCCGGCGTATGCCGCCGCATACCCGAGCTGGTTCATCACGTTCACGTCGTTGGGCTCGATGGCGAGCACTTTCTGATATGCCGTCACGGTGCGCGGATACTGCCGCAGCGCATAGGACAGCTCGCCCAGAGAGCGCCAGGTTTCCGGATCTCCCGGCGCGGCCTTCACCGCCGCTTCCAGCGCGCGCAGGCGGCCCGCATTGTCGCCACGGAGCGTGGAGCGTTCGAGCTCGATGCGCGCGGCCTCGATCGGCGACTTCGCATGCGCGCCATCCAGCACGGCCAGGGCGCCGGCGCGATCCTGCTGCTGCAGCTTCGCCGAAGCGAGCATCAGGTATGCCGGGCCGAACCCAGGGTCCGATGCAATGGCTTTCTGCGCCAGGGGCGCCGCCGCGGCATTCGGCAATTCCAGCGCTGTAATGTAGTCGTTCAGTGCGGCCGCGTTGGCCGTTCCATAGTCGCCCGCGTGCGGCGATATGTCATGCGCCAGACGCCCGGCAGCCTGCGCGACTTCGCCCGCGGGCGCCTGCGTCTCCAGCACCTTCACCGTCTTTTGGGTGCGGGGATCCTGTAGCGTAAGGCGCGCGTGCACCGTACCCTGGCGAACGAAGTAATCGCCATAGCCCATCAGCGTGGCTCCCAGGGCGAGCGCCGCCGTCCGCTCGGTAGAAATCCCCGGCGCCGTCACCGGGCGCGCGCCGAGAGAGCGATCGATGTTATGCAGACGGGAAGAAGGGATGGCGTAGAGGTCGGGCGCAGCCGCAAGATCGGCGGAGATGACTTCGCTGAAGGCGCGACCCATCCAATCAGTAGAACGGTCCGGGCCGAGATTCTCGAAGCGGAGAATGGCTACGCGTTCAAATGCCGGCCGCGCGCCTTGCCGCGAGCAGCCGGCCAATGCACTAATAACGACAAGCAGAAAACTGAACCGTATTCGCCTACAGGACACGCGGCTCCACGGCGAGCAGTTTCTTGAATTCGGGAAGGTCGCGTATTCCGGCAAACTCCGGGTCTTTCACCAGCTTCTCTTTGTCCTTGAAGCCTTCTTCCAGCGCCTTCCGCAAGTACTGCAGCGCCAGATCGTTGTTGCCGTTCTTGGCGTACAGCCGCGCGACGAAGTAATGATACTTGGCGCGCTCCAGCACGTTGTGCTCCTCCAGCATGACGCCGAAGTTGCTGTGGTGCTCGAAGACCTGCGGGTCCAGTTTCAGGGCTTCCTGATAGGAGTCGTTGGCCTTCTCGTAGTTCTTGCGCGCAAACCAGGCTGTCCCCAGATTCATGTAAATGGATGCCGAGCGAGGCTGGTCCGGAGCGATCTTGAGCGCCTTGGAGTACCAGCTGATGGCGCGCCGGTAACTGTGCGTCGCGTAATAGATGGTGCCCAGATTGTTGAGCGCCTCAACGTAATCCGGCTTCAGCTTGATCGCCTGCTCATACGACTTTTTCGCGTTGTTGAGCTGGATCAGCTGGTGGTAGGCGATGCCCTCTTTGTTCCACAAAACCGGGTCTTTGGGCGAACCTTCCCGGAAGGTGTCGATGGCCTCGCGATACATCTTGCGAGCCATCAGAATATCGCCGCGTTGTTCGATGGTGAGCGGCACGGGCAGAAAGCCCGGCGTTGTTTGAGCCGTGGGAACGGAAGTGCGGGTCCCATCCAGCATCGCGTTCCCCGTTTGTGCGAGCGCGATCGAGGTGATGAGGCCGGCCGCAATAACCTTGAGAATCATGCAGGCCCCCTATGTGAAATATGGTAGGACAGGCGAACGCCCCTGTCCAGTCCACCCTGGTTAGGGGGCGGAAGGCTCCCGGGCCACGCGCAGCTACACTGGCTTTCGACCCATGGCGCAGATCCAGTTTTTTCGCGATACGTGCTTGGTAACAACGTCCGTGAATCCGGCCTTGACCAAAAGCTCGCGATGCTCCTCGTCGCTGAGGAACGCGGCGCGCAGCAACGGCATGATGATGCCGTACACGAATCGGAACGGGCCGCCGCGGTACGTTTCCGCGATTAATACCAACGTTCCGCCGGGCTTGAGCGTCCTCAGAATCTCCCGCACGTTGGCCGGCAGGTCGGGCCAATAGTAGTGCGTCTCCACGGCGGTAACAACGTCGAACGTGCGATCCGGAAACGGCAATGCAGCCACCGAAGCCTGGCCCAGGCGAACTCGCCCGGCCTTTACGTCCGCAGCGTTTGTCTCTCGGGAGACCGCGATGCTGGCTGCCGAGTAGTCCACTCCAACGATCTCGCCTTCCGGCGCCAGGCCCACGAGTCTCTGGATCGTCCTCCCGCCACCGCAGCCGATATCCAGCGTCACTGCATTCTTCGGCACGATCACCTGCTGCAGGCCCCACTCAGTCATCTTAGAGTGACTCTGATTCATCGCGCGTACGAGATACCTGCCAAGAGGACCGCTGGGTTTCCGAACTTGCCGGAAAAGCCAGAGGACCACGCCGAACACCAGTGCGACCCGGAGTAGCCGGAGGATCGTATCACTTGGCGGCATGGAACGGGCTCTTTCCGGTCGCGGCGTCGAAACCGAGATCAAACGGCCGGATCCACTCCACCGCCAGAACGCCACTCAACACGCCCGGGTCGTGTTCGGCGATCGCCCGCACCTCCGCTTCGTCTTTTCCGTTGTATAGGATCAGTCCGCCTGAGTCGTCCAGAAAAGCTCCTGCCAACTGAAGTGCGCCCTTCGTCATCTGCTCCTGCAAGTACCGCCCGTGATTTCCCAGCGCCTGCTCACTGACCGGCTTTCCGGCCGCCCACTTCGGCCCGCGCTTCACCAGCACCACATATTGTTTCGAAGGGGGCCGGCTCTGCGCCAGCAAACACCCCGCCACGGCCAAAGCAGCAACAATTGCAGCCGCACGCACAATTCGGGAAAACAACATCCCCTCACTTTACCTGTTTCGGGAGCCCCATTGGGCTATCCAATTAAGAATGGGACAGGTATACGATTCGGAGTAGGAGTATGCGGTCAATTGCGTTTTATATATCGGCTGTTTGCTGGATGCAAACGCCGCTGGCGGCTGCCGGTCTTGTAATTGCGAACTCGCCGGTTCCGGGTGTAGTTTTGGCGGCGGCTACCGCTCCAGGCGAAGCACAGCCCCTGAACTATGAAGCGTGGCGACCATTTGCAGTCGTGCTCACGAACCAAAGTGCTGAAAACATCGCCGCGATTGCTTTGCGTTGGACCGCAACCGACAAAGCCGGTACGGTCACGCAGCACGTACTCACCCGATCGCTGTTTGACCGCTCTCAACAAATCCGTCCCGGGCACAGCGTTCTGGCCGGCCCCATGTGGTTGCTCTCCCCGCCGGTGACCGTAAATTCAGAAGCGCTCCCGCTGGCGGATTCATCGCTGCAGCGGTTGCAAAGCGCGGACACTGTAACCGTCGCACTTGACGGTATCGTATTCTCCTCGGGGCAGTTTGTCGGGCCTGATACAGAGCATGAGTTAGAGGCCTTCCAGGCAATCGGCGATGCCCGGAACGTCGATGCCACTGTGATGGAAATGCAGGCTGCGGGCAAGACGGCTGCGGCGATCGTCGAGTGGTTGCAGTCGATCTCCAGTCAGGCTGTCCCCGCCGGGGCCGCACGGATTCGAGCAGCCAGAATGCTACTCCGCGTTTATAACAACAACGGCGAGGCGGCCCTCATCAAAGCCGCACAGCGCCAGCTTGACCAGCCGTTCATCGCCGTCAGGAGATGAGTGTGGTGCTTGTGAAGAAATCCGGCCGTTGTTCTCTCGTCGCACTCCATTCGCCTTCTCGATGCACCTTTTACCGCTAGGGAATCAACCACATACGGAGCCGTGACCGTTAGGGAGCGGTAAAAGGTGCCGGGGATTCGAGTGCGTTTGAATGCGGCAAAAAAGCAATTCGATATTATTTCGCAAGCGCGTAAGGGAGCGGTAAAAGGTGCCGGCGATTCGAGTGATCCGTCAAAAAGACTACTTAAACACCCGGAGCAGCCGATTTAAGATGCCCTTCTTCTGCTCGGACTTCTTCTGCTGCTCGGGAGCCACGGCCGGCTGCGCCGGACCATCGGGAGCGATCTGCCGCGCCGCGCGGCGCGCAACCGGATCCGAAGGAGCAGCCGGAGCCGCGTCCTGCGGCGCCGTGTCCCACCCTGCAATATTCGTAATGTTTTTGCCATTGCCGCCATGCAGCGGACAAGTGCCCACGGGCTCGGTGCCGGCGATGTAGACTTCCGGACGCGTCTTGGGACACGCCGGAGTGGCCGGCATGCCCGACATCGGGTCGATATCGATGGTGACGATTCCGTCGGGCGCTTTGAACGGCTTGGTGTCGCGATATTCCCGGTAGTCCAGCGCGCGCTTCATGAACTCGGCCCAGATCGGGGCTGCGGAATGCGCGCCTTCCAGGTTCAATTCGCGATTGTCGTCAAAACCCACCCAAACGACGCACAGCAGTTCGGACGTGTAGCCGGCAAACCAGCCATCGTGCGATGTTCCGGTCTTGCCCGCCGCCGGAACGTTGAAGTTGTAGCGAGCGCGAACGCCCGCCGCGGTTCCACTGCGCAGCACTTCTTCCATCAGGCTGGTCATCAGGTAAGCCACGCGCGGATCCAACTCGGACTTTTTCTGCTCGCCTTTTTCGTTGTAGAGAATCTTCCCGTTCTGCGCGCGCACCATCTTCAAAAACGTGGGCTTGATGTAGTCGCCGCCGTTTGCAAACAGCGTGTATGCGCCAGCGGCTTCGAGCGGCGTAATTTCGTACGCGCCCAGCGCCACGGCCGGGGTCGGCTGAATCTTGTAATTCATGCCAGCGCGGTTGGCCATCTTCACAACGTTGTCATAGCCCACCATCTCGGCCACTTTCACGGTAGCGACGTTTAAGGAATGCGCGAGCGCCTCGCGCAGCGTCACGTTGCCGTAGAACTTGTGCTCGAAGTTGCTGGGTTCGTACGGCCGCCCGTCGAACCAGAAGGTGGTCGGTTCGTCGTTGACGATGGTGCTCGGGGTGATGATGCGGTTGCCGCCCTGCACCGCCGTATCCAGCGCCGTGGCATATACGAAGGGCTTGAAGATCGAACCCGGCTGCCGCTTCGCGAGCACGTGATTCAACTGGCTGGCTCCGTAGTTGCGCCCGCCCACCAGAGCCTTTACCTCACCGGTGTGCGGATCGATCGCCACCAGCGCCACCTGCGCCTGCGGGATCGCCTGACCCTTGAAGCGCTTCTGTTTCTTGATCTGGTCGTCCACCAGTTGCATGCCGCTGATTACAGCCTCGGCCGCAGCCCGCTGCAGGTGCATATCGAGGGTCGTATAGATGCGCGAGGCGCTCGACTGCGTGTCGGTGTCCTGAAGCTTGGTTTGAATGGTGTCGTTGACGAGGTCGACGAAATACGGCGCTTCGAGGGACTGCGAGACGCCCTTCGGCGTGACGATGGGTGCGTCTTCGGCCAGCGCGTAATCACGGTCGTTGACATAGCCGTTGGTGCGCATCAGGCTGAGGACGATGTTGCGGCGCTCTTTGGTGCGGTCGGGATGGCGGTAGGGATCGTAGTGCGCCGGGTTCTGAATCATGCCGGCGAGTTCCGCGGCTTCGGGCACCGTAATCTGGCTCAGATCTTTGCCGAGATACGCTTCGGACGCCTCGCCGAAACCGTGTATGCGGAAACTGCCGCGCGACCCCAGGTAGATATCGTTGGCGTAATACTCGAAGATCTGCTGCTTGGTGAGCTTTTGCTCGAGTTGCAGCGTGATGATGGTTTCGGCCAGCTTCCGCTTCCACGACTTGTCCTGGTAAAGCCAGAACATGCGCGCAAGCTGCATGCTGAGGGTGGAGGCGCCCTGGTCTTTGCGCCCTTCCTTCAGGTCCACGTACATCGCTTTGACGATGCGTATGGGGTCAAAGCCCGAATGCTGGAAGAAGCGTTTGTCTTCGGCCGAGGTCACGGCTTCCACCAGCACGTGCGGCAGATCCTGGAATTTTACGTAGCGGCGCTTCTCGCGGCCTGCGCCCGAAACGTTGGTAATGAGCTGCGGCTCGAGCTGGTACTCATTGCGCGCGGTGTTGTCCTGTAGCGAAACGATTTGCGCGATCTTTGCCGTGTTGAACTTGATCAGCCCCGCTTCCTGATCGAAATAAGAATCGGGTCCGGGAAAGATCTCGATGGAGTTGGGATGCAGGCTGAAATAGCCCACGGGATTGCCGCGCGACTCGCTATATCCGGAGCGGCGCAACTGAGCGGCAACGCCTTCCGGGGTTCCCGCGTCTCCCACGGCGACCGTCTCAGGGGCCGAAAAAATCTTGGAGGCATTCGGATAGGGGCCGTTGCGCAGTTTTTCGTCAATGACGTGGGAGTACTTGGAGTAGAAGTAGAGGAAGACGCCGAGGAAGACAATGATGAAGAGGGCCGAGGCTGCGATGGCAATCCGGCCCGCGGGGCTCAGGAAGATGCGGGCCAGCCGCGATCCCTTAGGGATGCGGACCTTGACCTGCTTATCCGCTGAGCGGGGCTTGGTTTCCGTTTTGGGCACTAACCCTCATTTTCGCACGCGGGCCGCCATTCGAATCAGAGGCAGCGTCATTGAACTACAGAGATCCGGAGAACTGCTTGAGAACACAGAGAAAAACGGGGTCCGCGTTCTCTGTGCCCTCTGCTTTTTTCTCTGCGGTCTCTGTGGTTAAATTGCGATGCCGAGGGTGTCACGGGAACCACTATTCCTGCTCATCCTTGGCAGGCTCGAGTTCAGCCCATATATCATCCGAGTGGGGCGTCCATTCCGGAGTGGCCAAGCCCGAAATCTGTAGTTCTTCCGCTTTCAGGGTTCCGTGACCATAGGGGCAGATGTATTCAATCCGCGGCCTGCCCAGTTGCAGCATGCGACCCCAGGAGCCGGTCTCGACCGGCATCATCAGCTTGCGCAGGCAGACGCGGCACCGATAGCGTTGGTCGCGGATGATGAGGTAGAGCGCCCCGGCGCAGGCCAGGAACCAAATCATCAGTGCGGTGTCATAAGCAAAGTACTGGGAGATTCGGGCGAGCTGATCCGCAAGCTGTTCGTTCGTCACCACCTTCTCCGGGCGGACGATATCGACCACGAGAAACCACTCGTACGCAATCCCGGCGGCCACCAACAGCTTCGCGGCAAAGTACGCCCAGTAGCGCATAATCTATAGACTCACTCGCCCCCGGATTAGTTTCCGGCGCCCGCACCCATTTCAGTGACGGAACATATTCCGCAGGATAAACAGAACATTGGCGGGCCGCTCCGCGAGACGACGCATGTAGTATGGATACCACGCTTCGCCAAACGGCACATACAGCCGCAGCCGGTATCCGTCGGCGACAAGACGCTTTTGCAGGTCGCGGCGGATGCCATAGAGCATCTGAAACTCGAAGCGGTCGGCCGCCACGTTCTTTTTTTTGGCGTAGGCGATGGTGGCCTCGATCATCTCCTCGTCGTGGGTGGCGATGGCCGGATAGGCGCCGCGATCGAGCAGCAACTGCATCAGTTCGACGTAGTTCTTGTCGACGTCCGCTTTCTTGGGAAACGCGACGGCCGGCGGTTCCAGATAGGCGCCCTTGCACAGACGGACGCGAATGCCGCGCGCGCACAGATCCTCTACGTCTTTCCGGCTGCGATAGAGGTATGCCTGGATCACGACTCCGACCGCGTGATATTTCGCGTATAGATCCCGGACGATATCAAGCGTGCGATCCACGTACTCGCTGGATTCCATATCCACGCGAACGAATGCCTTGTGGGTGGCCGCGAGCGCGACCAACTGTTCCGCGTTGGCGCGGCATCCCTCGGTCGAAAGGTCCAGCCCGAATTGCGTAAGTTTTAAGGAGACGTTTCCTTCTATGCCGCTGCGCTCCATGGCCTCCAGCGTTTTGAGATAGGAGTCGCGCGCCTCGGCGGCTTCGTCGAGAGAGGTAACGCTCTCGCCGAGGTGGTCGAGGGTGACGGTAATGCCTTCGGTATTCAGCGCTTTGCAGACGGCAAGCGCGGCTTCGAGGGTTTCGCCGGCAACGAAACGGGTGGAAATCCTGCGGGCGGCGGCGGAGGTTTCCATCATCCGGCGTAACTGCTTCTGGCGGGAGAGAAACAGCAAGAACTTGCGCACGAATTACAGACTAACACCACGCATGCTAGACTGCGCTTCAGGTGCGGGTAATCAAAGAAATAAACATAAAACCAGGAGAAATCCGCTGTCCCCGCTGCTATAGCACAGACCTGGTGCCGAGCCGTCCAAGAGGGCTTATGGATTCGATCATGCGGTTGGTCCGGCGCGTGCCGCGACACTGCCGCGTGTGCGAAAAGCGGTTTTATGTGCACGAAGCGGACCTGAGTAAGATCAGGCAGTTTTAAGTGGCAACAGGAATCTTTCCTGTTGCCGCGAACGGAGTTCGCCTAAGCCGCGCTTTGCGCGGCACACAAAAAAAGCGGACGCCGGAGCGCCCGCTTTATCCTACGACGTAAGCTTTCCGATTAGAAAATAAACCGGGCGCTGATCTGCATGCGCCGGGCTTGCGTTCCATCGGGGAATCCGCCGTCGGCGGACCCTGCGCCGAGCGGGGTGGGCGTGATGATGCCCTTCAACTCCGTGTATGCCTGGAAGCTCGAAATCGACGTCGGCGTCCAGCTATTGCTGATGTTGAAGACTTCCCAGTTGAGGTAGAGTTGCTTGTGGCCGCTCTCGCCGAACGGCAGCACCTTGCTCAAACGAGCGTCGGTGTTGTATTTCGGCGGGAAGTATTGGCTGTAGTACGGCAGGAAGGGCACCACGTTGGTGAGGCCCGAGCCGGACAGATTGAAGTTGCTGAACATGCCGGGAACCGGGAGCGCGGAGGTCGAATCGTTGTCCTTCAGCGAGACGGTGAACGGACGGCCGGATGCCAGGGTCGTGATGCTCGAAAGCTGCCAGTTATTCACCACGTACCGGTAGAATGCGCCCGTCCGTTTGGTGAACGTCGGAGCCCAAATCCAGGAAATGGCCGCGCGGTGACGCTGGTCCAGCGCGCCGCTGCTCATGTTGGCGCGATAGTTGCCGTTGATCGTCCAGTAATTCGCGTTGCTGCCAAACAGATTATTGGTGCTCTGCGCATTGCTCTGGCCGTCGTCGATTTCGTGGCTCCAGGTGTAAGACACCTGCGCCTGTAAACCGTGCGAGAAGCGCTTGGTCGCGTGCACCGCCAGACCGTTATAGAAGCTGACGACGCCGTTTTCGTCACGATAGACGCCGGCGTACCGCTTGTCCGGACGCGTGCCGGTATAGACCGGGGTCGTGTAGCTGCTCACGGGATTGCCGTTCAGGTCGTTGATGATATAGGTAAACGACTGGTTGCCGAGAACCGGCAGGTTCATGTCGCGGATACCCATGATCTGAATTCCGCGGCTCCACAGATACTGCACGTCGAGAGCAAGGTCGTGAGTCAACTCGCGCTGGATGCCGATGTTGCCCTGCTCCGAGTACGGCGTTTTGAAACCGGGCGCCAGATACTGCAGATTGATAGTGGAGGCGGTTGCCGCCGCAGGCACCGCCGGCAGCGCGTTCGGGAACGTCGGACCAGCAGCGAGCTGCGGAGCCTGTGTTGCCGCGAGACTGATGCTCGACTGGTAGATACCGTTGCCTGTGGTGAAGAGGTTGTCGATCGTGCCGCCCTGGAAGCGCGAGTGGAATATGCCGAAGCCGGCTTGCAGCACGGTCTTATCGTTCAGCCGGTACGCCAGACCGAGACGCGGCGCGAGGTTGAGCGGCGAGGAATCGAGATGGCATGTTTCCGTGTAGTCGTGGTTGCAGATCTTCGGTTGCGGCAGTACGGCGTATTCGTAGCGGGCGCCGATGTTCAGTGTCAGGCGATCCGTCGCGCGCCACGAATCCTGCAGGTAAAAGCCGAGATCTTTGATCGTGTAGTCCACCGGCCCGGTGCCGAGCGTCTGAGCGTAGCTCTGCCAGTTCTTTCCGCTGCCGCCGCCGGAGAAATCCAGCGCAAACGCATTCACGGTCTGGTAGGTGTAGCTGCCGTAGAAGTTGCTGATGAAGTACACGTAATCGTAAGTGCTGGCGATATCGGCGCCGAACTTGATGGTGTGCTTACCTTTGGTCCAAGTAGCGTTGTCCTGGAACTGCAGGCGGCGCTCGCTGGGCTCGATGCGCGGCAGGTAGTTCGCCGGTCCAAGCTGCGTACCGTTGACGGACACCTGCAAATAACCGAGACCCTGACCCAGCTCGGCGTTGTCGAACGTATCCGCCTGGCGGTCCGTCGCGATACCGAAGTGGAATTCATTGACGAAGGCGGAATTCGGAACCATCGTCCATTGCAGGCGGCCGTTGCGCACCGTCACCGCGTCGTCACCGTTGCTGGTCAATGCGGAACCGCTGGTCGAGGATGCGGCGGTCTGGATGCCATTCGGCGAAAGGCTGTGCAGGAAATTGAAGCTGGCGCTCAGCGTGTTGCGATCGTTGAGGCGGTAGTCCAGTTTCCCGAAATAGAGTTCCTGGTTGAGCTGGCGCGGAATCACACCGTAGAAGCGCGGCAGCAGCGCGTTAATGGCCGCGCATTGAGCCGCCGTGGGCAGGGTGCCCGTGCCCGTGCCGCAACCGTTCCAGGTGCGCGTGGTCGGGTTGACAGCCGTAGTGTTCAGGCTGGAGACCATCGGGAAATTGCGGCGCGTCACTTCGGTGCTGAGGAAGAAGAACAGCTTGTCCTTCACAATGGGGCCGCCGAAGGTGCCGCCGATCTGGTTGCGCTTTTCGCTCGGCACGAACGTGGAGAACGGATCGCGCGCGTTGAACCCGGTGCTGCGATAGAACCAGAAGGCCGTACCGTGGAAATTGTTGCCGCCGCTCTTGGTAACGGTGTTGACGATACCGCCCATCGCGCGGCCGTACTCAGCCGAATAGTTTGACGAGACCACCTGGAACTCCTGCACGGCATCCTGAGAAATCTGGGCAGCGATGCGGGTGCGGCCGGCATTTTCGTTGTAGAACTGCTCCGTGGTATCGTTGCCGTCCACCAGAAACGAGTTCTGGCCGGCGACACCGCGGAAGCTCAGCAATCCAAAGGTACCGTCATTGGTGACGCCGGGCTCGAGCAGCACGAAGGAATCGACGCGCCGGCCGTTGATCGGCAGATCGCGGATTTCGAGGTCGCCCACAACTCCGGAGACATCGGTTTTGGTGTCTTCGATCAGAGGTGCGGTGCCGGTGACTTCCACTTGCGTGGTGGCCTGGCCGACGGCAAGGGTAACTTTCAGATCGAGATTCTGGCCCACTTGGAGCTGGACGTTCTTGACATCGTACGGCGAGAAACCAGTGGCCGAAACGTTTACGGAATAGCCGGATCCGGGTGGCAAGCCGGGCGCTGTGAAGACGCCGTCGCTGTTGGTGGTGAGGGTGCGCAGCGTGCCCTGCGCGGTGCTGGAAATAGTGACTTTGGCGCCGGGAACAACCGCGCCGCTGGCATCGTGGACAACGCCCGAAATGCCGGCAACACCAGCCGCCTGGCCGAACGCCAAAGCGGATACACACAGCAATAGCGCTGCGACTGCTTTCAATTTCATACAAACCCCTTGAGTGAAATGTATACCTAGAATACCAGACCCTCTGTTACGGCATTATGAAGCGCCTTTTCGACCCAATGCGGAGAGTATAACCCGTGTAGTAGGAAAAATCACCAGCAAAGCGTGGTGCGTTTGCAAAAAAAAGGCCCGCTACCGGATTCCGGCAGCGGGCCTGTTGGGGTTTGTTCGGCTAGGTTCTGGCTAGAACACCAGCCGGGCGCTGATCTGCATGCGCCGCGCCTGAGTTCCATCCGGGAAGCCGCTATCGGCCGAAGGTGCCCCGAGCGGTGTCGGGGTCAGAACGCCCTTGAGCTCCGTGAACGCCTGATAGCTGTTGATGGAGGTGGGCACCCAGCTATTGCTGATGTTGAAGACTTCAAAGTTGAGCATCAGCCGGAGACTCTCCTTGAACGGTAGGGTTTTTGTGAGCCGGGCGTCGGCGTTGTATTTCGCCGGATAGTACTGGCTGTAGTAGGGCCAGAACGGAACGACGTTGGTCAACCCGGATCCCGAGAGGTTATAGTTGCTGAACATGCCGGGCACCACGGTGGCGGAGGCGGTATCGTTCACCTTCACCGACACGGTGTACGGACGTCCGGCATTCATCGATGTAATGCTGGAGAGCTGCCAGTTGTTCACCACGTACTTGAAGAATGCTCCCGTGCGCGTGGTGAAGGTCGGCGACCACATCCACGAAATGACCGCGCGATGCCGCTGATCCAGCGCGCCGCTGCTCATATTCGCGCGATAGTTGCCGTTGATGGTCCAGTAGTTGGCGTTGCTCTGGAACAGCTCGTTCGTGCTGCCGCCGTAGCTCTGGCCGTCATCGATTTCATGGCTCCAGGTGTAGGAGAACTGCCCCTGAAAGCCGTGAGAGAAGCGCTTATTGGCGTGAATGGCGAGGCCGTTGTAGTAGCTGTTGACCCCGTTTTCATCCTGGTACACACCGTTGTAGCGGGTGTCCGGACGCTTGCCGGTATAAACAGGGGTGGTGTAGCTGCCCACCGCGTTTCCGTTCAGGTCGTTGATCGTGTAGGTATACGTTTGGTTGCCTAGCAGCGGCAGGTTCATGTCGCGGACGCCGGGAAGCTGAATTCCGCGGCTCCACATATAAGAGACTTCGATGTTCATGTCCTTGGTGAGCTGCCGCTGAATGCCGATGTTGCCCTGCTCCGAGTACGGAGTCTTCACGCCGGGCTCCATGTATTGCAGGTTGAGCGTGGAAGTGCTGCCCGCCGACGGGATGCCTGCGAGCCGGTTCGGGAAAATCGGTCCGGCGGCAAGCTGCGCGCTCTGGGTCGCCGCGAGGCTGACCGACGGCTGATAAATTCCGTTGCCCACCGTGAACAGGTTGTCGACCGTGCCGCCCTGGAAACGCCCGTGGAACACACCGAAGCCGCTCTGGATCACCGTCTTGTCATTCAGCCGATAGGTGACGCCGAGACGCGGCGCGATGTTGTCCTTGGTCGAGGTGAGCTGGCACGTGGGATAGTCGGGATTGCAGATCTTCGGCTGTGGCAGGTGCGCGTACTCGTAGCGTGCGCCGATCTGCAGCGTCAAACGATCCGTGGGGCGCCACTGATCCTGTAGGTAGAGGCCGTAATCGTTGATCGAAAAATCGAGCGGCGCCGTGCCGAACGTCTGCGAGTAAGAATTCCAGTACTTGCCCCCGGCTGTGGGACCGGAATAGTCCAGAGCGAACGCGTTGACGGATTGGTAGCTGTAGCTGCCCCAGAAATTGCTGATGTAATACACGTATTCGTAGGTGTTGGCGACGTCCGCGCCGAACTTCAGCGTGTGCTTGCCCTTGGTCCAGGTAGCGTTGTCCTGGTACTGGAAACGGCGTTCGCTCGGGGAAATGCGCGGCAGGTAATTCGCCGGTCCAAGCTGCGTGCCGTTCACGGAAACCTGGAGGTAGCCGAGACCCTGGCCGAGCGTGGAATCGTTGAAAGTATCGGCCTGGCGATCCGTCGCGACGCCGAAGCGCAGCTCGTTGACGAAGGTCGAACCGGGGACCCAAGTCCACACGGCGCGGCCGTTGCGCACGGTAACCGCGTCGTCGCCGTTGCTGGTGAGAGCGCTACCGTTTGTCAGCGCGACGGCGCTCTGGATTCCGTTCGGCGACCGGTGGTGCAGGAAGTTGAAGCTCGCGCTGAACGAGTTGCCGTCATTTAGGTGATAATCGAGACGCCCGAAGTAAAGCTCCTGATTGGTTTGCCGCGGGAGCGTTGCGTAGAAGCGGGGCAGCAGCGCGTTGATCGCGGCGCACTGCGCGGCGGTCGCGGCAGGCTGGCTGCTGTTGGCCGGCGTTCCGCAGCCGTTCCAAGTCTGAGTCGCGCCATTCACGGCGGTGCTGCTGAGGCTGGAAACGAGTGGGAAGTTGCGGCGGGTCACCTCCGCGTTGAGGAAGTAGAACAGCTTATCTCTCTTGATCGGTCCGCCGATGGTGCCGCCGCCCTGCTGCCGCTTTTCCGACGGCACGGAGGTGGCGAACGGATCGCGCGCGTCGAAACCGGTGCTGCGGTAGAACAGGAAGCCGCTGCCGTGGATGCTGTTGCTGCCGCTCTTCGTCACCGTGTTCACCACGCCGCCCATGGCGCGGCCGTACTCCGCCGAGAAGTTCGACGAAACCACCTGGAATTCCTGCACCGCGTCCTGCGAAATCTGCGAGGCGATGCGCGTTCGTCCGGCGTTTTCGCCGTAATACTGTTCCGTGGTATCGGTGCCGTCAACCAGGAACGAATTCTGGCCGGCGACTCCGCGGAAGCTGAGCAGCCCGAACGTTCCGTCATTGCTGACGCCGGGTTGCAGAAGCACGAACGAATCGACGCGCCGGCCGTTGATCGGAAGGTCGCGAATTTCCAGCGACCCCACGACGCCCGAGACGTCGGTCTTGGTGTCTTCCACCAGTTGCGCGGCGGCGGAGACTTCCACTTGCGTGGTGGTTTGACCGATGTTCAGCGAGATCTTCAGATCCAGGTTCTGTCCGACCATCAGATCGAGATTCTTCGCCTCATACGGAGCGAAACCGGTGGAGGTCACGGCGACCATGTAGCCCGTTCCCGGCGGCAACGCGGGAGCTGAAAACAGTCCATCCCCATTCGTGGTGACCGTTCGGAGCGTGCCCTGAGACTGGCTGGAAATGACGACTTGCGCGCCCGGAACCACCGCGCCGCTGGCATCGTGAACGACACCTGAGATACCCGCGACACCGGCGGATTGCGCGAACACGGAAGCGGAGAGGCAGAGCAATATTGCGGCTACTGCTTTGAAATTCATGCAAACCTCTTTCTGACCAGCCCGGCGGCTAGCAGAGTTTAAGACCCTTTGGTCGTTGACTGGATTGTAGCACCATTTTCGGGTGGAGGTGTCTCATTTTTCGGCGATGGTGAAACGCCGCTTCCCGGGCGGGACTAACGATCTTTCTTTAGTTCCACCACCATCACTTCGATGGGCTCGGTTCCCGCGTTCACATCGGCGTGCGTCGTGCCGGGTGCGTTCGCCGGAAGCCAGTACGCCTTCCCTGAGTCCCAGACGTGCGACTCGGTCGCGCCGCCCTGCTCGACGATCTTCATCGTGCCGCCGCGGAGCGCGATGATCACGCGTCCGTGGTCGTGGCGGTGCATGGTGAGCGGCTGTTTGGGGTAGACGACGCTCTTCCACACCTTCACGTCGCTATTCTCAAATTGCGGGAAGCGCTGTGTCTGCGCGCCTTGCTGCGAATGCATGAGCGCTGCGCCCGCGAGAAACCCGCCGGCAACCAGCGCCGCGCTGCTGAGTAGAGATTTCATAAGACCTCAGAGATAACGCTCGCGCACGATTTTGAAATGGTGCGCGGAATGTCCGGCCATGATATAGGCCAGCGCACGGACGGTGAACGGATTGTCGCTGGCGATGCCGCTGCGCATCCACGCTTCGGCGGGCAGGTTGGCGAAGAAGGAAATGGTGGAAAGGCGCACCTGTCGGAATTCTTCGACGTGCGCGGCCCAGGAAACGCGGTCGGCATCGGCTCCGCGCGCGGCGATGTCCTGATCATAGCCGGGCAACCGGGTTTCAAAGCCGCGCGCGAACCAAAGCGCCCGGAATCCGAACGCCCGTTCCGTATCGGTGACGTGATTCAGCAGTTGACGCAAGCTCCACTTCTCCGGCGCGTACCTGTGAAGCGAGCGCTCTTCGGAGATGCCGCCGAGCAGCGCGGCAGCCTCGTCGAGTTGGCCGGCGAGGACGGGCTGCGGATCGTCGCCGGCGACCTGGTCGATGTAGCGGTAGTAGTAGGAACCGGTTTCGTCGGGAGTGGGGCGGCCGATCATAGGTTTCCAGTTTATCGTGCACTGGCGAACCCCGCTAACGCCAACTTCCGGTAGCAACGCGCTTCTAAATTGCGGCGCGACGGAGGTCCTGCGCGAATTCGGCGGCCACTCCTCCGAAGGCGTCGTTGATCTCCTTTGCGCGGGCCAGGGCGGCTTGAATGTGCGGGAGTATGTTTTCGGGGCCGATTCGGTCGACGAACTCCGTGCCTTGCATGAACTCCTGCGGCTGCGATCTGGCTCCGCAGAGCAGCAGCGTGCGGCCTGATTTTCGCAGCCGCTTCGCAAGTACTTCGAGCGCGTGCAATCCCGTTGCGTCGATGGCGGTCATGTTGCGGAGGCGCAGAACCACGACAGGGGGAAACGCCGAAATGTCCGACGTAGCCTCGGTCAGCTTCTCGGTTGCGCCGAAAAGAAATGGCCCGTGAATGCGCAGAATTTTGATGTAGGGTGGTAGCGGCCTGTCCTGCAGGACGTGGACGCGGCCGTCGCGGATGTACTGCTCCGTCACCGGCGCGACGGTGGTCGTTTCGGAGATGCGGTAAATGTACAGCAGCGCGGCCAGCACCATGCCGACTTCGACGGCCACTGTGAGGTCGGCGACGACGGTCAGGGTAAACGTGGCGGCCCACACGGCAATATCTGCCTTCGAGAGTCGCAGGATGGCGCCGATCTCGCGCCACTCACCCATGTTGTACGCGACCACGAACAGCACGGCGGCGAGCGCCGCCAGTGGAACGAAACGCGCGAGCGGAGCGGCCACCAGCACGATCGCGAGCAACGTCAGCGCATGCACCACGCCTGAAATGGGAGTGCGCGCGCCGGCGCGTATGTTTGTCGCCGTGCGGGCGATGGCGCCGGTTGCGGGTATGCCGCCGAACAATGGCGACGCCAGATTGGCTACTCCCTGGGCCACCAATTCGACATTGGAGTTGTGGCGCGTGCCCGCCATGCTGTCGGCGACCACGGCGGAAAGCAGGCTCTCGACAGCGGCGAGAAGCGCCACGGTGACGGCGGAAGGAATCAGCGGAAGGATGTGAGCGGATTCGAAATCGGGCAGATGGAGCCGCGGGAATCCCGTGGGGATGCCTCCGAATTTCGACCCGATCGTCTCCACGGGCAGTTTGAAAAGCACGACGGCCGCCGTGCAGAGCAGCATCGCAACGATGGACGCCGGAACTCGTCTCGTGAAGCGCGGTAGAAAGATGACAATGGCGAGCGCCGGCACGGAGATCGCGAGCGCCGCCCAGTTCACTGTGGGCATGGCTTGCGCAAGTACTCGGAGGCGCGGCAGAAAATCCGTGGGCACGCGATCGGCGCGCAGGCCGAAGTAGTCCTTGATTTGCGTGGAGGCGATCAGCAGGGCGATGCCGTTGGTGAAACCGATGGTGACCGGCCGCGGAATATATTTGACGGCCGTGCCGATTCGCGTGATGCCCATCAGCAGGAGGAGGGCGCCTGCCATGCCCGTGACGAGCGCCAGGCCCGATGCTCCGAATTTCGCGACGATGCCCGCGACGATGACGACGAACGCGCCAGTCGGGCCGCCGATCTGCAGGCGGGAGCCGCCCAGACCGGAGATCAGCGCACCGGCGACGATGGCCGTATAGAGGCCGGCCTGCGGGGTGACGCCCGACGCAATACCGAAGGCCATCGCCAGCGGGAGGGCGACCAGACCGACCGTAACGCCGGCCATCAGATCATGCGTGAGGTCGCGCCGTGAATACGTTCGGAGGCAACGCAGGGATTCAGGCATCCATTGTTCGGAAAATGTCATCGGTTGGCTTTGGCGGTCTTCACGCCCTTTTCCATTGATTTCAGAGCGGTCATGGCTTCGCTGAGATGCTTCTGGAAATAGCGGCGCATCACGTCAAGGACGTCGAAAATGAGCGGGTCGCGGACGGAGTAGAACACCTGGTTGCCCGCTTTCCGATTCACCAGGATGTTCTTCGATCGCAGGATCGCCAGGTGCTGCGAGGCGTTGGCCTGCTCGATGCCGAGGCTGTCGATAAGAGCCCCGGCCGTCAGTTCGCCCCCTCGCAACTGCTCGACGATGGCAATGCGCGTGGGATGGGCGAGCGCCTGAAAAAATTCGGCTTTAAACTGGCGGAGTGCGTCTTGCATTTAATGCTATATTCGAAAATTCTAATATAGCACAGTAGCGAGCGGCGCTCGCCAGGGCGGGCCCTGCGCGCCTGGTACCGGTCTGGAGACCGGTACCTACCTAATGCAAACCGGCTTGGCCTTTGACCGAATCGAGAAGCTTTGCGGGATCGTAGCCGGCTCCGTCTTTGAAGACGAGCTTGACGTTTCGAACATCCGCCATGCGGGTAGCGGGATTGCCTTGCACGACCACGAGGTCGGCTTGTTTACCGGCCGCGATGGTGCCGATGCGGTCCAGTTCTCCTAAAAATTCCGCTCCGTTGCGCGTGGCGATTTTGATGGCCTCGACCGGCGTGAAGCCGCCTTCCACGAGCAGTTCCAGGTTGCGCTGATCGGCGAACCCGGCGAGGGCGCCTCCGTTGCCCGTCGGGTCGGCGCCGAACATCAGCAGGCCGCCCGCTTTGACGAAGGCGCGTTCGAAGGCGAGCTCCTTCTTGAGCCCCTGCACGTAAATCGCTTCGGGACCCGTGCGAGCCCTTGCGCGCGACGCCAGATAGCTGATCGCGGATTCGGGCGCAACGGCGTCGAGGAATCGCTGCTCCAGCGGAGGACGCGCGGAGTCAAAGGCTTCAAAGACGGAAAGTGTGGAGGTGATCGCGACATGGTGCGCCACCAGGTCGGCGATCGTGTCGCGGACCGGTTGGCTGTCGATGTCGATGCGGTCGATCGTGGCCACGGTAACGCCCTGCGACGGGCAGACATCGGGCTGCTTGCCGGGGTCGAACTCGGTATCGACCAGAAGGCCGTGCTCGAGATTGTCGATGCCGGCGACCGCAGCCTCGCGGAAACCGACAGCGCAGAGGTGGCCGGTGACCTTGATGCCGTGCTTGTGCGCCGCATCGACCGCGGCCTTCAACTCCGCCCGGTCAATGTTCATGTACGCCTTGAAACTGGTGACGCCTTCGGCGGCCCAATAATCGACGGTGCGAACGGCGTCGTCCGGACCGGTGAGCTCGTGCATCTGGGCGGCGAAGCTGCCTTTGCCCTCCAGGTACGGACCGGTGATGTGCATCTTGGGTCCGGGCATCTGACCGGCGTCGATGAGGCGCTTGACGTTGAGGTCTGTATAGGGCTCCAGCGAGCCGGCAGTCCGCGCCGTGGTGACGCCACTCGCGAGGTAGAGTCGCGGAAAGGAGAACGCTTGTTCGGTATAGATCGGTATACCGGCGCCTGAGGGATAGAAGAGGTGCTCGTGCATCCCGACCAGGCCGGGAATCACGGTATGGCCGGCCAGGTCGAGAACGCGAGCGTTCGCGGGGATCGTCACGTTCGCGCCTACCGATTGAATCTTCCCGTTGGCAATGACGATGGTCTGGTTTTCGGCGGGAGCGTCCCCCGTTCCGTCTATGACTCTGACATGTTGAAGAGCGATGACGGGGTCGCCTGCCGCAATGAATGGTTTGTCGCCGGGAGTGAAGCGGTTTTGCCCGTGCAGGTCGAGCGCTAGAAGGAGGAGGGCTGCTGTTCGCACTCCGCGATTATATGATGAGCGGCCGTCCACTCGCGCGGACGGCCGCCGGTTGCGCGCTTCTTACTTCTTTTTTCGAACGGGGCCGCGGGCCGGGGCTGCGGCGCACGGCGTGGTCTTCGTGTTGACCTTGGCTTTTTCCGTGTCGAAGGTCAGCATGAACGGCTCCTTCGTGAAGGCCGTGGGGATTCCGGTCCAGAGGATCTCGCTGCCGGGCTCCGGTTTGCCGGGTAGGGCTGAGTCCAGCTTCAGCGTGATGACGGCCTTATTGCTTTCCGGATTGTCGGGCAGCGGCACGCTCACCAGAATTTCCTTCGAGCGGCAGGCCGGCTTGCCTTCCACCACGACTCCGCGGAGTTCCGGCACGGCCGAATCCTTCAACGTACTTGCGAAGTACTGTTCTCCGTCAGGCGCGGTGAGAGCGGATTGAATTCCGTTCCAGAGCGCCAGTTTCGGATTCTGCGTCGCGAACTGCTGGGCTTTCTCGTTGGCGACTTCGGATTTCGTCTTGATGGTGAAATCAGCCGGCGGCAGCGGCGATTGCTTCACCAGGGCCTTGAGCTGATCGAGGCCGTCGCTTCCGCCATGGACCGTCACATAAGCGTGGTCGGCGTAATCCTGTAGCTGCTTGGGATTGTTCTTCGGATCGCCGAGCGTAGGATCGATGACCGCGGCGCGTTCGAACTCGTAAACCGCCTGCGGCACAAGCTCGGGATGCTGCCCCTGCAGGCAAACCATCGATTGCGCGAGTTGATACGAAAGATACGCGCTCTGCGGCCGGTCTTCAAGCGCCTTGCGATACAGCGGCATCGCCGTCGCACAGTCCTTCTTCGCGTAAGCTTGGTTGGCCGGCAGAACGTCCAGGTAGAGCAGAGTGTGGTCGGCGGCCTGGTCGAGAGTCTGGCGCGCCTGCGTCCACTGGGCATCGGTATTGTTGGCCGGCTTATTGGCAGGCACGAAGTAGGCTTGGGTATCTTTCTTCAGCTCGGCGGCGCATTTCTTCCCAAGATCCATCTGCTCGGGCGTGGGGTTCGGCAACTCGCCCGCGGCCACGGTGATTTCGAAGAGAGCCTGGATTTTCTGCAGCGGCCCGTTCTTTGGATCGGTGAAGACCTTATCCATCCCGAGGTTCAGCAACTGCTGGCCGTACTCCATGACCTTTTCCGGCTGCGGCGGATTCATCTTGGAATACGCATCTTCGAACATGTAGATGCGATCGTCTTTGTAGTCGGAATCAGGGTACTTCTGAGTCCAGGTGGTCAGATCCTGGATCGTCTTTTGAGGGTTGTTCGCCGCCTGATCTTTCAGGACATCGTTGAAAAGGTCGTATTCGGTCTGGTCTTTGACCTTTTTCTCTGGCTTGGCTGCCGGCTGTTGGGCGCCGGCCGCGGGCTGAGCTCCAGCGGCCTGTTGGCCCGCGTTGGTCTGCGCCTGGACGAGTCCTACGCCCAGCACAGCGACGGCTGCCCATCCGCTCATGATTTTCAATTTGTGCACGTGCACCTCCTGCCTCTCAATCCGCTTCAAGTGTGATGCAATGGGTTGCCAGACGAATCTGCATTCGGCAGGGCCACGGTGATTTCGACACCGTTCCTGCGGCCCAGGTTCCGAACCCCAAATCATATCAGATCAACGGTATGCTAGAAGTCGCTTCCAACTCATGCACTCTATCGATCTCGCGGTCATTCTCACGTACCTTGCCGGAATCACGTGGTTTGGCGCACGATTCCGGGGCGGCCAAAAGAACCTCCGCGATTACTTTCTGGGAGGCCGGACGGCGCCTTGGTGGGCCATCAGCCTCTCGATTGTCTCGGCCGAAACCAGCACACTCACTATTGTAGGAACACCCGCGCTGGCCTTCACGGGCAATTTGGGCTTTCTCCAGATTGTGCTGGGCTATCTGGCGGCGCGGATCGTGATTTCGCTCTTATTTCTGCCGCAATACTTCCGTGGGGAGATGTTTACCGCGTATGAACTGATGCGCCGCCGGTTTGGAGAGCGTATCCGCAAACTCACTGCATCTATGTTCCTAGTGACGCGCGCGCTGGCCGAGGGGGTACGCGTCTTCGCTATATCTTTAGTCATCTCCATCGTGCTCGGCACCGGGGAAAAGGTCTCGATGGTGCTGATTCTTATACTCACGCTGTTCTACACCTTCGAAGGCGGCATGACGGCGGTGATCTGGACGGACGTCATACAGATGACCCTCTACGTGGTGGGGGCCATCCTCAGTTTCTTTTTCATTCTGGCGAAGATCCCGGGAGGCTGGGCGCACGTAGCGCTTCTGGCGGGCGCGGCCCACAAGTTTACAATTTTCGATTTCCACTTCGCGCTGAATATGGCGTATTTTTCGAAAACCTATACCTTCTGGGCCGGCGTGGCAGGCGGGTGTTTCCTCACTACCGCCAGCCACGGCACAGACCAGTTGATGGTCCAGCGGCTATTGAGCGCGCGCGACGAGCGCCAGAGCCGGACTGCGCTGTTGACAAGCTGGGTGGTGATTCTGTTCCAGTTCTCGCTGTTTCTTTTGATCGGGGTGTCTTTGTGGGTGTATTACGGCGACCGGCATTTGCCGCTGCCGGCGCAGAATGACCGCATCTATCCGGCCTTCATCTGGAACAATTTGCCGCCCGGACTTTCGGGGTTGCTCATCGCCGCGATTCTAGCTGCGGCCATGGCGAACCTGAGCGCCGCCCTGAACTCTCTTTCGTCCACAACCGTGGTGGACTTCGCTCGGGCGCGCAACCCGCGCATGACAGAAACCCGCAGCCTGTGGATCGCGCGGCTGGCGACGGTGGCATGGGGAGCGGTGCTGCTCATCATTGCCATTGCGGCGGCCGTGCTGTCCAAGAGTGTGCTGGAAGCGGGACTGAAAATCGCCTCCGTACCTTCCGGGGTGTTGCTGGGCGTCTTCCTGCTGGGAATACTCACCAAACGCCCCGGCGAGAAAAGCGCGATCGCGGGCGCGGCGGCAGGGCTGGCGGTGATCCTCTACGTCACATTCCGGACCCCGATCGCATTCACGTGGTACGTGCTGATCGGAACGGCTGTGACCTTCGGAGTGGGAATGTTCGCTTCTCTATTCGAAAAACAAAAATCGATTTAGGAATTTTGCATGAATAAATCTCCGCAAACCGAATTGAAACGCGTGCTGGGTCCCTGGGCGGCAGCGTCGATTGTGGTGGGAACAGTCATCGGAAGCGGCATTTTCCTGGTGCCGAAAACCATGATCTCGCGCGTGGGCAGCGTTCCCATGGTGTTTGTGGTCTGGGTTGTGGGCGGCCTATTATCTCTAGCCGGAGCTTTAAGTTACGCGGAGCTGGCGGCGGCAATTCCGGAGGCCGGCGGGGAGTATGCGTATCTGCGGGAAGCGTACGGGCCGCTCTGGGGCTTTATTTATAGCTGGACGCAAATGTGGGTCGCCAAAAGCGGATCCATTGCGACTTTGGCTACCGGATTTTTCCTATATCTCACGAATTTCTTTGCGCCGCTGGACACGGTTTTCTATTCCATTCCGCTGCCGATCGGTCCGCATGGGGGGCCGCTGGACATACGCTACGGGCAATTGCTGGCCATCGTGCTGATTCTGCTGCTGGCTTGGCTGAACTACTTCGGGGTGAAAATCGGAGGCAACGTCCAGGTAGCCGTAACGGTACTCAAGGTGGCGCTGATCGCGGCCATTATCGTTGCCGGTCTGCTATTTGGACACACTCATGCGGCTTCGCCGTCCGCTATTGGTCCGCTGACCTTTTCCGGTTTTATCGCGGCGCTGGTGGCGGCGCTCTGGGGGTACGACGGCTGGAATAACGTCAGCATGGTGTCGAGCGAGGTCGTGCGTCCGCAGAAAAATCTGCCGTTAGCTTTGATTGCGGGTACGACAGGTGTAATTGTAATTTATTTATTTGCAAATGCCGCCTATTTCCATGTTTTGACCGCCGGTGAAGTGGCGGGCGGGACGCGGGTGGCCGCGGATATGATGGCGAAAATCCTGGGCGGCGCCGGGGCGAATGCCGTCTCACTGGCGGCCATGATCAGCATTTTCGCAGCCTTGAACGGGAGCATCCTCTCCGGGGCGCGAGTGCCGTATGCGGCAGCGAGGCAGGGATTGTTCTTCCGCGTTGCGGCCAAGGTGAATCCGGAGCACCACACGCCGCAGGGCTCGATCGTGCTGCTGACAGCGTGGTCGTCCCTCCTGGTGCTTTCCGGGCGTTATGACGATCTGTTTAACCTCGTAATTTTTGCAAGCTGGATACTCTACGGCATGACGGCGGCGGCGGTGATTGTGCTGCGGTACAAACGGCCTGAAATGGAACGTCCGTACCGTACGGTGGGGTATCCCGTGGTGCCGCTGGTGTTTGTCGCGGGCGCGGCGATCCTGCTGGTGACAACTGCAATCGACCGCCCGCGCGAGTCATTTATGGGGCTTGCGCTCATAGCCGCCGGGCTGCCGTTTTATCTGCACTGGAAAAAACAGCGCGCAACGAGTGGTACTTCCGCTACGTAGTAATTAGTAGCGGAAGTACTTTTTTTATCGAATAACCTCGGAAATCGGGTAATCTCGGGTTGAAAACACGGGTTGAATCCCGGAAAATCGAGAGTATACTGAAAACAATGAATTCGCCTAATTACGCCAGGAGCGGTAGAATAACCGCCGTCGGCCGGAGGGCCTAAGTGATGGACGTCAGTAAAATTCTTGCGGAATTGAAAGCGGAGCGGGAACAAATCGAGGAAGCGATCCTCAGTTTGGAGCGGCTGGCGCGCGGACGCGTACGCCGCCGTGGCCGTCCGCCGTCGTGGCTATCGTCTGGAACGGAAGCACCAGCGCCCAAGCGGCGCGGCCGCCCGCCGGGGAGCAAGAACAAGGTGCACACCGCCGGGGCCGGTTCCGATAAAAGCATCGCCGTAGCGTAACCGCGTTCGTCTCCTGTCACGAAATCCGGCTGCTGTTCTCGTCGCACTCCATTCGCCTTTCGATGCACTTATTACCGCTCTGATGGGGTTGTGAAGATCCGGCTGTTGTTCTGGTCGCGATTCATTCGCCTTTCGATACACCTATTGCCGCTCCCTCACGGGTTTGTGAAAAAATCCGGCTCTCGTTCTCGTCGCGCTACATTCGCCTTTCGATGCACCTTTTACCGCTTCCTTACGGTCGCGGCTCCGTTAGCAGCATTAACCACTTACGGAGCCGTGACCGTAAGGGAGCGGTAAAAGGTGCCGGGGATGCGAGTGCGTTTGAATGCGGCAAAAAAGCAATTCGATATTTTTCACAAGCTCGTGAGGGAGCGGTAATAGGTGCCGGGGATTCGAGCGCGTCTTGAAGTCGGCATAAGAGCAATTCGATATTTTTTCACAAACCCTCACGGCCGCTGCTCCGCTACCAGCAGGCTTCTATCCCGCGACCGACTGCCTCCGCCGTTTGAGTGCCACGGCGAGCGCCAACAGGATCGGCAGCGCCGTCGCGGGTTCGGGGGTTGCCAACTCTTCCAGGATCACGTCATTCGCGGTATAAACCACCGTCCAGCCTGCCGCTAATCCCTGGTAGCTCGCGAATGTTCCGTTCACGCCGTTCGAGGTGTGGATGATGGTCAGCGGCGAATACGGCCCGCTGAAATTCCAGAAAAACTTGAGGACGCCGTCGAGCGTGGCGGTGTCGCTGAGCAGCAACTGGTCGAAGTCCGAGGCCGAGTTGATGTTCAGATCGAGTGTTCCATCCGTCGTCTGCGTGTAGCTGTCGAGGGTCCATGACGCCTCGTGCGTATCGCCTGCGACGCTCAGTTCGATGGAGTTGGTCACATCCGCGGTCGTTTCAAAGATCCCGTTCTGGCCGATATTGATATTGCCTCCCTCGAGATTCACCGTATCCGCGTCCAGGGTACCGCGCAGGTTCAGCGTTCCGGTGAGCTGGTCGTAAGACAGCGGGTCAACCGTACCGCCGTTGCGGATCGTCAGCGTGCCGCCGTTGAGAGTGATGGAGCCGCTGGTGACTGCGAGCGTTGCACCGTTATCGATCGTGGTCGTCGTGTTGGCGGTGTTATCGAACGTGTCCACGGTCCAGGTGCCCGACTGCACTTCCGCGTGGAAATTGCCGGTGTTGGTGTTCGTGAAGGACACGTTGCCGTTCAAGGTGACCAGGCCGCCGTTGGTGTTGATGTCGCCGCTGTCGAGAGCGGATCCGTTCGTAAAGGCGAGCACACCGCCGTTGTCGACCTTCAGTGTGCCCGCCGACTGAAATTCGCCGTTAAACGTCGTTGTGACGCCCGCGTCGGTGGTCGTAGTTCCCGGGCCGAAGCCGAACGGGTTGCCGCCCGCGATGGTGCCGGTGCTGGTCAGCGTTGTGTTCGCCGTGATTTCGACATTGCCGACCAGGGCGGCAACTCCGCTGATGTTCGCGCCTTCCACCTTGAGAGTTCCCCCGGCGTTGCCGAAGACCCCGAAGTTTCCGGTGACGTCGCCTTTCACTACCACGTCGCCACCCTTGGCGATCACCTCAAACTCGTTCGTGAACGCGTTGGTAGTGCCGTCCAAAACCAGCGTTCCTCCAGCCTTCGCAACCAGCACGCCCGTATTGTCTCCGCCGTTAAAGGTGGTGGTTCCCGACGTGACGTTCATCTGCACGCAAGAGCAGACAAAGACCTGGTTCAACTGATTGGTTCCGGTGGCGCCAATGATGTTCTGCAATTCGCCGCCCGTGATGGTGGCGTCGTTCAGAGTGACGCTGCCGTGATTGTTCTGGTTGATGACGCCGCCGGCGCCCATGGTCACGTTTCCGGTCACCGTGAGGTCTCCGCCGTCCGTTTGAAGCATGCCGTTGATAGTCCCGCCGGCGAACGCGGTGCTTCCGCTCCTGATGGTCAATGTGTCGGTCGACGCATTGATGGTGACGCCGGACAGCGAATTCGTTCCCGTGGCGCCGATGGTTCCGTTCAGCGTTCCGCCCGTTAGCGTTGTATCGGTCAGCGTAGTTTTTCCGGTGGACGCCAGATCGTTCTGAGTGATGGCGCCGTTATTCGTCACGGTCCCGGTAACGATGAGGCTGCCGCCGTTGGCCTGCAGAGTGCCGTTATTCGTGCCGCCGCTAAATGTGGTGGTCCCGCCGGTGACTTGCAGCGTATCGGCAACGGTCGTGCCGTAAGTGACGCCGGTCAGGGAAGTCGCGCCCTTCGACGTGACGCTACCGAGAATCTGACCCGAGCCTACGGAAGCGCCGTTCAACGTCAGCGTATCGCCGCTGGATTGCAGAATGCCGCCGGTGTTATTGACGGAGCCTTTGACGGTCACAGCCCCGCTAACCGCGCTCACCGTGCCGGCATTGATCACTTGATTCGTTGTGCCATCCAGGACGAGGTTGCCGCCCTGTGTCTGAAGCTGCGCACCGGAGGCTACGATACCGCCTGCCATCGTGGTTGTTCCGCCGATGACATTGAGTTGATTGTTGACCGTGACACCGTTCAGTTGCGTGGCGCCCTTAGATTGGATGGTCCCGCTGAGAGTGCTCGTGTTCAGAATGGCGCCATTGAGCGTGTACGTGCCGGTGTTGTTCGTGAAGAAGCCGCCGTTAACGGTGCCTTTGACCGTAACCGTGCCGCCCGACGATTCGATTCCCGTAGAATTCGTGACAGCGGTTGTAGTGCCATCAATGATTAGGGTTCCCGCTATTGCCTGTAGAGTGCCGTTGTTGGTGCCGCCGGCAAAGGTGGTAGTGCCGCCCGTGACCGTGATACTGTCGCTGTTCCCATTTACCGTGACGCCTGTCAGAGTGTTCGCGCCTTTCGCGGAGAACGTTCCGGTGAGCGTGCCGTTGGTCAGGTTAATCGCGTTGAACGTGAAGTTGCCCGGGGTTCCCGTGAGCGTGCCATTGGTAGCGTCATAGGTTCCGCCGAGAACGACAGATCCGCCCGATCCTGCGACGAGGTTGCCGTTAATCGTGCCGCCATTCACCGCGGTCAGCGTGGAACTTCCCGTGGCTCCGTCGCCCACGGTAAGCGTCGAGCCGGAGCCGAGCGTCAGCGTGGTAGTAAGGGTGGTTTTGGCTCCACTGACGGTGTTCTTGTTCGCCAGCGTGATGTTCCAGTTTTGCCCGGTGATGCTCAAGGAATTGAACGTCATCGAACCGAGGTTATCGGTGTTGCTGAGTCCGATACCGGTGGGGCCGAAAACGACGTCATCGTTGTTGACCGGCACAACGGTGGTGTCCCAGTTCGTAGTTTTTCCCCAGTTGACGTTGGGATTCCCCCCGCCCGTCCAGGTGACGATCCCGGCAGTGGCGAGGTTTAAATTGAATAGTAGTACTGCGATGGCGCAAAACGGACGTACGGACAGCATCGTACTGTACAGGTTAGACGTGCCCGCTTGAATACACAAGAATTACTATGCAAATTGTTTAGTATTCGTAGTACCGGTACTGCTCGATTGGTACTATCGAATGACGCCTGAGGCCGGACGTTTATAGCAGATCGGGAGCTTCTCCCAGCTTCACGGAGATTTGGACGTTCCGGCCGCCGCGATAGACAGTGAGCCGGAGCGGTTCACCGCCGTGCTTTCGGTTCATGACGCGGGTGAGGGCGTCTTTGGAATCGACCGGCTGGCCTTCAATGGCCACGATCAGGTCGCCGCCGATGGGCAGCGGGTAGTTGCCGTCCACGATCACGACGCGCTCGGGACCACGCAGGCCGGCTTCTTCCGCCGGAGATCCGCGCTTCACTTCCGTGATGAGCAAACCGCCGCTGGAGGGCAGGTGGAGCGCCTCGGCGAGGTCGCCCGTAATGAGCACTTCACTGATGCCGAGCACAGGGCGCCGGATATGGCCGTGAGCCTGGAACTCGTCCAGCATCGCCTTGGCTTTATTGATCGGCATGGCGAAGCCGATTCCGACGCTGCCTTGCTGGCCGTAAATGGCGGTGTTGATGCCTATGACGTTGCCGTGGGAATCGAGGAGCGGCCCACCGCTATTGCCCGGATTGATGGCGGCGTCGGTTTGGATCATGCCTTCCAGGCGGCCGCTTTCGGTATCGATGGCCCGCGCGAGCGAACTGACCACGCCGGTGGTGAGCGTGCCTTCAAAGCCGAACGGGTTGCCGATGGCAAGCACTTTTTGACCGACCACGAGACCATCGGAATCGCCCAGGCGGATGGTCGGAAGTTTGCGGCCGGGCTCAATCTTGATGAGTGCAAGGTCGCTGTGCGAATCCACGCCGAGAACGCGAGCTTTGTAGACTTTCTTGTCCCACAGCGTGACGGTGAGTTGCGCATTGCCGCGGACCACGTGGTTATTCGTCAGAATTTCGCCGTCGGGATTCAGGATGAAGCCGGAACCGGTGCCTTCCGACGGGTAAACCTGGAAAAACCAGTCGCGCTGGTACACCACGCTGGTGATGTTGACGGTGGCTTCGCGCGCGGCCTTATAGATGTCGATATTGTTCTGCTCGTCCGGCGAGAAGTTGGATGCGGCCGACGCGGGCTCGCTCCAGACCCGGCCATCGGTCGCCGCTTTAGGCATAAACTGGGCGAGTCTCCAATGGCCGGCGTTGGTGGCCCACAGGAACGCCGCAACCATCACCAAGGCCCAAAGCACTGGTCGCAATACTTTCATTGTTCGATTCTCCGTAACGCGTCGTAAACCTTCCGGGTCTGGCCCACAGTCTCCTCTTTGGACCCGGATGTATCTATGACGAAATCAGCGAATTTTTGTTTCTCCGCGATCGGCATCTGGCGGGCGAGGCGGGCTCGCACGTCGCTGTCCACAGCTCCCTGCCGCCGCATGGCGCGTTCGATCTGCTGCTCTTCCGCGCAGGTGACTAAGACAATTTTATCGAAACGCGTGTAGCTGCCGGTTTCGATCAGGATAGCGGCCTCCACGACCACGATGCCGTGCGGGTCGCGCCCTGCGAATTCGGCCGCGATCTCCTCTTCTTTCCGGACCACGGGCGGGTGGACCAGCGCATTCAGGCGCGTGAGCTCTTCCGGGGCTCCGAATACACGCGCCGCGAGCGCGCGCCGGTCGATTTCACCAGCCTCTGTGAGGATGCCCTCGCCGAATTCGCGGACCACCGCGTCATGCGCTTCCCCGCCCCGCGCCAACACGGCATGGCCGAGCTCATCGGCATGGATCACCAGGCAGCCCCAGCCGGCGAACGCTTCCGCGACGAAGCTTTTGCCGCAGGCGAGGCCCCCGGTGAGTCCGACTTTCAGCATTTGCCGCACCGGCGCTCGGCCGCTTCGACCGTATTCGCCATGAGCATGGCGATGGTCAGCGGGCCTACGCCTCCCGGAACGGGCGTGTACGCCGAAGCGCGCTCTACAACGTCCAGCGGGTGTACGTCGCCGACGAGGATTCCGCCCCGTTTATCGAATGCGGCGAGTTTCTCCGGCGAATTGCGGAAGATGCGCGCCGCTTCGTCACGGGATTCTACACGCGTTGTGCCGACGTCGATCACCACGGCGCCTGGACGGATGTAATCCGCGGTGATCATGGCCGCGCGGCCGATGGCGGCGACCAGAATATCGGCTTCGCGGCACACCGCGGCGAGATCCGGCGTCCGCGAATGGCAGATCGTGACCGTGGCGTTTTCGTGCAGCAGCAGCAAAGAGACGGGCTTGCCGACGATGTCGCTGCGGCCCACAACCACTGCGCGCTTACCCGCAATCGGAAGCTTGTAACGCTTGAGGATTTCGATGACGCCGGCGGGCGTGCAGGCCTTCGGACCGGGCAGCCCGGCCATGAGACGGCCGGCGTTGCAGGGGTGGAATCCATCGACATCTTTTTCGGGCGCGACGCCGAGCAGGATGCGCTTGGCATCCACTTGCGGCGGAAGCGGAAGCTGCACCAGAATGCCGTCGACGTCGTGCCGGCCATTGAGCTGATCGATGGTGGCGAGAAGGTCTTCGGTGGTGGCGGACGCGGAGGGCCGCAAAGTTTCGGACCGGATACCCAGATCCTCGCAGGTTTTGATTTTGTTGCGGACGTAGATTTCGCTGGCGGGGTTGTGCCCGGCGAGAACGACGGTAAGTCCAGGAGGGCGGCCTTTGGCGGCGAGCGCGTCAACGCGCGGTTTCAGCTCGCTCTTGATCTCATCGCGAACGCGATTTCCGTCGAGCAGTTGTGGCATTCAACTCAATGATAGCTTGCGCCGTACGCGGTCCGTGGCGCTCCACGCCGGATACGGAGAACTGCGCGCGGAGGCTCTCGACAGCGGCCTTGGCGTCTTCGGCTTGCAGCATCGCGTGAAGCTCAGAGGCCACTTCGAGGAACTTGCGGTAACGGGGCTCCCAGATTTTGAGAAAGGGACGGGGGTCGAGGCGGCCTTCAACGGGTCCGCGGCCGTAGAGCTTGTCCTCGAACGCCTGGCTGACGGCATTTTTTTCGAGACGCTCGCGGCAGGCGTCTTTCAGAATGCCGGTGAGCCAGAGAAGCTCCTGCCGGTCCAGTTTCTCCAGGGGGTTCTTGGGGGCGGCCATAGCGGGCAATAGGCATACTATCACGTGTGCGCGAGGAGGGGCAGCCGCGATTCACCACAGAGACGCGGAGGACGCAGAGAGTCACAGAGAAAACGAAAACGGCGTTGCTCAGGTGTTCTCTGTGAACCTCTGTGTTGTTTCTGCGGTGAGATGCGATGCCCCTAGCTCTGGGCCGTCCCACGGGACTCGCTCAGCGCCGCCCGGACCTTGTTCACCAGTGTCAACGCGCTGTACGGCTTTTGGATGAACCCGACCAGACCCTTGCCCGCGAAGCGACGCACCGCTTCCACCTCGTTGTACCCGCTGCTCAGCAGCACCCGAACATCCGGCCGCAACGTTTTGAGATGCCGGAAGGTCTCTTCGCCGCCCATCACCGGCATCGTCATATCCAGGAGCACGATGTCGATCTTGTCCGCCAGCACCTGGAATAACTCCACCGCCTCTTTTCCGTTCTCCGCGAGGACCACCGAGTACCCGTTGCGCTCCAGCATCGCCTTTGCGGAGCGCCGGACGATCTGCTCGTCATCCACCACCAGCACCGTTTCGCCTTCCGCCGGAACTTGCAAATCGACCGGCGGATGCGGCGCTCCCGCGCGATGCAGTGACGCCGGAAACAGGAGCTTAAACGTGGTCCCTTGCCCCAACGTGCTGTACACCTTGATGGCGCCTTTGTGACCGCGCACGATGCCTAGCACGGCCGCGAGCCCCAGCCCCCGCCCGGTCAGCTTCGTCGTGAAGAACGGGTCAAAGATGCGATCCATGGTTTCCTGCGTCATGCCGCTTCCCGTGTCGTGCACCTGCAGGCAGACGTAATCGCCCTGTCCGATATTCGCCGGCACCAGCACCGTCGCAATATAATCCTCATCCACATACTGCAGGCTGGTTGTGATGAGGACCGTGCCCTCGGCTTCCCCGATCGCCTCCGCCGCGTTCAACACCAGGTTCATGATCACCTGCTGCATTTGGGCGAGGTCCGCTTCCACTGCCGGCAGGTCGCCGGAAAGTTCCAGCCGCAGTTGTACGTTCTTACGAATGCTGGTCATCAGCAGCGTATTGATCTGCCTCACCAGATCGGACAGGTCCACTGCCTCGGTGACGAATCGGCCCTTGCCCGCGTACGCCAGCAACTGGCGCGTGAGATTGGCCGCGGTTTCGCTGGCCATCATCACATCTTTCAACATCGGACGCGCCGGGTTATTGGAGCTGATGGTCTCCAGCGCCAGGCTGGAGTTCCCCATGATGCCGACCAGAAGATTGTTGAAATCGTGCGCGATGCCCCCTGCCAGCAAACCCAGGCTTTCCAGTTTGTCTTTCTGCAGCAGATGCCGCTCGAGTTCCTTCCGCTGCGTGACGTCGCGCGCGATTACGGTGAAGAAACGCCGGGACGTCGACTGCATCGGCGCCAGCGTCACTTCCAGCTCAACCTCGGGCTCACCGCGCCGGATGCCCCTCAGCTCGACGTGAGACGGCACGCCTGATTCGGTTTCGTGCGAGCCGGCGCGCAGCGCCAGGTCCGGAATGAACCGGCTCAACGGCTGATGCAGAGCCTCCGCCGAAGAAACGCCGAAGATCCGTTCCGCCGCCGGGTTGAACATGAAAATGCGACTGCGGTCGTCAACCAGCAGAATCGCATCCATAGCCGAACTGACGATTCCCGCAAGACGCGCTCGCGATTCCGTCAGGCGCAAATCATTGCCCAGCCGTTCCGTGGCGCGCTGCACAGCCTGCCGCAACACCGTCCGAAAATCCGGCCCCTTGGAAATGAAATCGACAAAGCCGGCGCGCAAGGCTTCGGTGAGCAGCGCCTGATCCGCATTGGGCGCGATCAGCACGCCCCGTACCTCGTGGCCCGCGGCGGTGATGCGCCGGTACGCGTCTACCGCTCCGCCGGGCGCGACATCGCGATCCAGCACCACGATGTTGATGTCGTGCTGCGCGAGTTCCCGCATCGCGGAATCCGTATCGGCTGCCGTGAATACCCGAAATCCCGCGCTTTCCAGGGCGTCGTGGGCTTCGTGCGCGAATGGCGCGCTGGCGTCCACCACCAGAACGGACAGCCCATTCGCCGGAACGTCGCTTTGGAGCTGAGCCTCCAGACGCGCATTTTGAAGGACTACCGCAACGGCCTGCGGCAACCGCTCCAGGTAGTCCGCTTCCTTGCGAATAAAATCCCGGACTCCGCCGCGCAGCGCGCGGATCATGGTCCCTTCCATTTCGCTCCCGGTCACCATGATGACGGGGACATCCGGCGCAAGCGTCCGCAGCGTGCCGAGAAACTCGACTCCGCTTTGGTGACCGGGGAGCCGGTTATCCAGCATCACTAACTGAACGGAGGAGTGACGAATGGCTTCGACGGCTTCCGGCACGGATCCGGCGGAGATCACTTCATAACCGGCGCGTTCCAGCGAACGCTTTTGTAGGTTGGCTGTGCCGGGATCGTCTTCCACGATCAGGATTCGCGCGGTTTCAGGCTGAGGCATGCTTGAGTCCCGAAGGTTTGACTGGCAGTTTCGAAATCTCAAGGAACGCGCAGAGGCGCTCCAGGGATGCGACAAAGGCCTCGTACGAGACCGGCTTGGTGAGATAAGCGTTGCAGCCGAGCTCGAAACAGCGGTTTACTTCCGCCGGGTTGTCCGTAGTGGTCAGCATATACACCGGCACGGCGCGCAAAAGCGGATCGGTCTTCATCTCGCGCAACACTTCCGTACCGTCGATACCCGCCATCCGTATATCGAGCAACAGCAGCGTTGGAGGCTGCGCACCGCCTTTAGACAGCTCCGCCCGCAAGTACTGAAGAACCGAGTACCCGTCCCGAAACCGCGTGACGTTGGCGCCCGGGCTGACGCGTTCCATGTTGCGGCGGATCAGCGTCGCGTGGCCGTCATCGTCTTCGGCCAGAAGTATTCTGACTTCCTGTGGCTCCATTAAGGGTTGCGCACCGTATTCGGAAACTCGAGCGAAAACAGCGTGCCCTGTCCGACTTTGGATTCAACGCGAATCTTGCCGTTGTGCCGCTCCACCACTCGCCGCACCATGACGAGACCCATGCCTTCACCGGGACCCGCTTCCGGGTGAAACCGCCGGAATGCCGTGAAAACGTCCCGGATGGCATGCTCCGGAATTCCCAGTCCGTTGTCTTTCACATAATATCGTGCCAGACCTTCAGCCGGATCGGAACTGCCGCCGATTTCTATACGGGGACGGCGTGTTGGGTCGCTGTAGCGTAACGCGTTGCTAATCAGATTGGCGAAGATCTGTTCGATCGCGGACGGATCCGCCCACACGGACGGAAGATCCTTCACGATTATTTGCGCGCCCTTCTCTTGAATGGTGCCCTGCAGAGACCGGACGACGCTCTTCACGATTTCCGAGACATTGGTGAACGAGTACTCATATTCCACGCGCCCGAGACGCGAGAGCCGCAGCAGCGCATCGACGATGCGGCCCAGGTGCGCCACGGCGTTCTCCATAAATGCGGAGGATTCGCGCATGTCCCCGGAAATGATATGGCGAGCCCGCGTGAGCACGCCGGCCGGAACCGCGGGGTCGCTTTCCAAAACCGAGAGCAACTCCGCCGAGGAGCGCTGAATTTCGCGATTGAAACCCTGCAGGTTCACCAGCGGACCGCGCACGTCATGCGACACGCTGTAGACAAACGTCTCCACTTCACGGTTCTTCTCGCCGAGTGTGCGATTCGTTTCCGCCAACTCGGCGACGCGTTCGTTCAGCTGATCGGTCAGGTAGCGCCGGTCCGTAATATCCCGCGTCACCTTCGAAAAGCCTTGCAGCTCGCCGTTCTTGTTATACACGGCTGTCAGCACTACATTTGCCCAGAAGCATGTGCCGTCTTTGCGGACGCGCCAGTTCTCTTCTTCGAATCGGCCTTCGCTGCGCGCGATCTGGAGTTCCTGCTCGGGAAAACCCTCCGCCGCCCTCTCCGGCGGATAGAATTTCGAGAAGTGCTGCCCGACGATTTCCTCGGCTTTATAACCCTTCAGCCGCTCGGCGCCGCTGTTCCACGTCATCACATAGCCGTTCGGATCCAGCATGAAAATGGCGTAATCCTGGACGGTGTCCACCAAAAGGCGATAGCGCTCCTCACTCTGCCGCAACTCCTCTTCGGCACTGCGGCGCTCGGTGAGATCGCGCGTGACTTTGGCAAACCCCACCAGCGTTCCCGATTCGTCGCGCAGGGCGGTGATCACCACGTCCGCCCAAAACATACTGCCATCGTTGCGGACGCGCCAGCCTTCGTCTTCGAAGCGGCCCTCCGCGGCGGCGGTCTTCAACTCATAGTCGGGCCAGCCGGAGTCTTTGACGGATTGGGGATAGAATACCGAAAAGTGTTTGCCGACAATCTCGGCCTCGGTGTAGCCTTTGATGCGCTGCGCGCCCTCATTCCAACTGGCCACGTGACCTGAGGCGTCGAGTAGAAAAATCGCGTAGTCTTTAACGCTTTGTACCAGGAGCCGGAAGAGTTCGTTGGTAACTTCCTCGGTAGCTTTCAGAGAAACCGGCGACGGGGGCCCGTTCAAATACTCCTCCGGGGATGATGTTTATTCCACGCGATAATTCGGCGCCTCTTTTGTAATGATGACATCGTGCACATGGCTTTCGCGCAATCCGGCGGGCGAGATGCGCAGGAAACGTGCTTTTTCCTGCAGTTCACTCACATTCTTAGCGCCAACGTATCCCATGCCACTTCGCAATCCGCCGACTAGCTGGTAGACGAGGTCGGAAAGAGGACCCTTGGCGGCCACGCGGCCCTCAATGCCTTCGGGCACGAGTTTGCCTCCGGCTTCCTGCGAATAGCGGTCGCTGCTGCCCTGCGCCATCGCCCCAAGCGAGCCCATGCCGCGGTACGTCTTGAACGTGCGTCCCTGATAGAGGATAGTCTCCCCGGGGCTCTCATCGGTACCCGCGAGCAGACTGCCGATCATCACGACGTCCGCGCCCGCCGCCATCGCCTTCGTGATATCGCCCGAGTACTTGATACCGCCGTCCGCGATGAGGGGAACTCCCGCATCCCGCGTCGCGCGCGAGCATTCGCTGATGGCAGTGATCTGCGGCACGCCGGCGCCCGACACCACGCGCGTCGTGCAGATGGAGCCGGGCCCGATACCGACTTTGACGCCATCCACGCCGAGCGAGATCAGTTCGCGTGCGCCTTCATAGGTGGCGACGTTTCCGGTGATCAACTGTACGTCCGGGAATTTGCTCTTGATCGCTTTCACGGCGCTCAGAACGCGTGCGCTGTGTCCGTGCGCGGTATCGATGGCCAGCACGTCGACTTTCCGCGCCACCAGTTCCTGCGCGCGCTCCAGAAAATCGCCCGTCGCTCCGATGGCCGCGCCCACCCGCAGGCGGCCCTGCGAATCCTTCGCCGAGCTCGGGTACTTCAACTTTTTCTGAATGTCTTTGACGGTGATGAGTCCCTTGAGGACATAGTTGTCATCTACCACCAAAAGCTTTTCCACGCGGTGGCGGTGGAGAATCGCTTCGGCTTGCTCGAGCGTCGTGCCGACCGGGACGGTGACCAGATTCTCCTTCGTCATCACCTCGGAAATCGGCAGATCGAAGCGCGTCTCAAAACGCAGGTCGCGATTGGTCAGGATTCCGACGAGCTTACGGTTCTTGGTAACGGGCACGCCTGAGATGCGATAGCGCTTCATGAGCGCCTGCGCGGCCGCAATGGTCTGTTCCGGCTCAATCGTGATAGGGTCCACAATCATGCCGCTTTCACTGCGCTTCACGCGGTCGACCTCTTCGGTCTGCCGCTCCACGGTCATGTTGCGGTGAATGATTCCAATGCCGCCCTGCTGTGCGAGGGCAATGGCCAGATGCGACTCCGTAACGGTGTCCATCGCCGCCGAGACGATGGGAATGTTCAGTGCCACCTGCCGGGTGATGCAAGTACGCGTATCCACCTCGGTAGGCAACACTTCGCTCCGGGCCGGTTCGAGCAATACATCGTCGAAGGTAAGGCCCTCGGTCAGCACAGATTGAATCATAGGGATTTTTTTATTATAGCGAGAGCGTCTGCCGCGCTCACCTAATGCGTCATCGCGTAGACGATGGAATTTACACCCAGGCGGATGGCGACATCGGCCATCGCCGCGGGATAGCGCGCGTGATCCGCATACTCCCATGCGTCGCCGATATCGGAGTTGTAAGTGATGGCCACCATGATGCGGCCTTTGTCGTCAAGGATGCCCCGCCAGTGCGCGCCCGCCGCGGTCGGTCCGTTATCCGCCTTGTATCCGTCGCGCAGGTGCGCCCAACCCACCACCTGAATTTTGTTGTCCAGGTCATAGACGTTGTGGAAGAGCTGATCGGTCTTGTCGAGCTCGACGATCGGATGATCCGGGAAAGCCTTGCGCATGCGGCTGGCGAACTCGTTCCATTCGGCCTCGCCATGAAAATCGTCGGCAAAGAAGAAGCCGCCGCGCAGGCAATACTCGCGGAGCGCCTGCCCCTGCGCGTCGGTGAGCCCCCACTCGCCGACCTGAACGGCATAAAGCCACGGCCAATCGTACTCATCGCCCTCGTCGAGGTTGACGAGCTCCTCCACGCTGCGCGCGTGAATTCGGGTGAGCCGCCGGACAGCCAGGGAAAAGTGCCGGTCTGCGGGCGGAAAGTCCTGCGACCACAGAGAAATGCCTGTGTGCCAGTCGCGGTCCCGGTTGTAATACCCGTTGAGAGGACCGGGAGGAAACATCAGGCGCGCGAAGGCCCACTCGGTTTTCTCCTGATAATCGGGAGGAAGCGGAATTTCGCCGAGGCGGTGCTCGATGCCGGGAAGTTCACGGAACGGCCGCTGAAAGGCGAAAAGCGCGGACAGGCAGGTGAGGGCGCACGCGGCGGCAATGCCGAATCGACGCAGCCTCATCCCAGCCCTCCTTGTCACGAGAATACCACTCGAGCGGAATTAGCCGGCCCGAGCGGCCATACCGCGGCACGCCTGTAGGGCTTCGCGCGCCTCTGTGGCCGACTGATAGCGGGCTGTCAGTTCCCGTGCCATCAGTTTGCCGGCGACGCGCCCGAACGCTCCGGGCAGTTCGCCGCCGCCGAGCGGCAGCTTCTTGGTGGCGAGTTCGAAGAGAGTGACGCCCAGCGCGTACAGGTCCGTGCGGCCATCCAGCGGCTCGCAGCGAATCTGTTCCGGGGACATGTAGGCGAGCGTGCCCACCAGCATTCCCGGGCGGGTGCCGACCATCGCCATGGTAGCGGCGTCATCGCCCAGCTTCACACTGGCGAGCTTCTGTTTGGCAAGTCCGAAATCGAGGATCTTCACTTGGCCGGCGTCTGTGAGAAACAGATTTGCGGGCTTGATGTCGCGATGCACCACGCCGATGGCATGCGCTACTTCGAGCCCTCGGGCCACTCCGATTCCGATTTCGATCAATTGCGGTTCGGCAACCGGACCGGCCTTCATCAGCGAATCGAGAGGCTGACCGGCGAGGAGTTCCATCGCGAAGTACGGCCGCCCTTTCCAGTTGCCGCATTCGAAGACCGTGCAGATGTTCGGATGAGACAGCGCGGAAGCGGAAGCGCCTTCCACTTCGAAGCGGCGCAGCATATCGGGGTCGTCGGCCAGTTTCTCGGCGAGAATCTTGAGTGCGACCATTCGACCCAGGTACTCGTCCTGTGCTTTAAAAACCAGCCCCATGGCCCCGCGCCCGATTTCCTCGACAATGCGGTACTTGCCGACCGATAATCCGATCATCGTTTGAGAATACCGCAAGCGGGAATGCTGGAGTTGCCGGGCGGCCCCGGCTTGCGCTATCCTGAAGTCTCGAACACTCTGTAAGGATTCAATTTAGCAACAATGGCGAATACGTATTCCGCACTCAAGCGGGTGCGCCAGACCGAACGGCGCACGGAATTCAATCGGCAGAATAAGTCCCGCCTCCGTCACGGCATTCGTGCCATGCGGCGCGTGATTACGAGCAAAGATGCCAGTGCGGCGGCCGCGCTGCTGCCCAAGACCTTTTCGATGATCGACCGCGCGGCGAAGATCGGGCTGATCAAGAAGAACACTGCTGCCCGGTACAAGAGCACGCTGCACCTGCGCGTCAAGGCACTCACTCCGCAAGCCGCCTAGCTCTTCCGGCAATTTCAATTTCTGGCGCGCCGAGGTCCAACCGCCCCGGCGCGCTTCCGCACGTCTATACCACACGAATCATCCCCGAAGCCCGATCGTCTGTTCGTAGGTACGCCGGAAAAACCCATCCGTCATACCGGCGATATAATCGCAAACGATCCGATACGGCGGCTCGTTTTCCGCGCGCGCGCTGTACCCCTCCGGCATTCGATCCGGATGCTCCACGAAAAACTGAAATAGTTCCGCGATTCTGGCAGTGGACAGCTGCCGGTCTTCGTTGAGCGCGGGCGAGGAGTATACGCGCGCGAACAGGAACCGTTTGAGCGCCTGGCTGCTAGCCGCTCCCTCCGGCGTGAACGCGGCCAGGCGGCGGGGAATATGCCGGACCTCCTCCGCCGATCCGGCACCCGACTGCTCCGCCGCGGCAACCGTGCCCTCAATCAGGCTGGACACCAGGTGATCGATCAACTGCCGCAGCCCTTCATGGAAGCGCTCGCGCGCGGTCGCGCCCGGAAACTGCGTCTCCATGGCTTCGTGGATCGCGGCATATTGCGGCACCGCCGCGGCAACTTCTTCAGCGGTCAGCAACCCGGCGGAAAACGCATCGTCCAGATCCGCCGTGTTATAGGCTACTTCATCGGCCAGATCGATCAACTGCGCTTCGAGAGGCGGACGCAGAGCCGGAAGATACTCGTCGAGTTCCGCAGATTCGCCCGGCCGTATGTCACGCGAGTGTTTGACGATGCCCTCGCGCACTTCAAAGGTCAGGTTGAGTCCGGGAAATCGGGCGTACCGCTGCTCGAAAGTCTCAACGATGCGCAGCGCGTGCTGGTTGTGGTCGAATGTATCGCCGGCCCGCTGCATCTGGCGATTCAGCTCCTCTTCGCCGGCGTGGGCAAACGGCGGGTGCCCGATATCGTGAGCGAGCGCCAGCGCTTCGGTGAGGTCTTCATCCAACTGAAGAACGTTCGCCAGCGTGCGCGCGATCTGCGCGACTTCGATGGTGTGGGTAAGGCGGTTGCGAAAATGGTCGGAATAGCCGGGCGCGAAGACTTGCGTTTTGGCTTCCAGACGGCGGAACGCGCGCGAGTGCACCACGCGGTCGCGATCCCGTTGAAAAGCGTTGCGGTAGGGATGGTCCGGCTCGGGATACCGCCGGCCCCGGCTGGAGCCGACGGGAAATCGCAATCGCGCCAGCATGGGCGGCGCTTACTGCGGAGGCATTTCGTTGTAAAGGTTCAAAGCGATCTGGCCGACCACGCCGGGAACGGCACGTAGCGGATCCAGAAGCTTGCGTGCTTCGGCGGGCCGCTTGGTTGCAATGAGCATACGCGCCAAAGTAAACGTGGCCTGCTCTTTGGATACAAACACCGTCGGATGATCCATCAGGTCCCGCAGCGTTTTCTCCGCTTCGGAATTGCGGCCATCCGTCAGATAGATTTGCGCGAGCGACAGCTTGGCTAGAGACGCATAATTCTTGTCGCCCTGATCCGCGGCTTTTTTGAAGTATGTTTCCGCTTCCGCTAACTTGCCCTCATCGGCCTTGATGGCGCCGAGATAATAGCGGGCGACTTCGCCTTCGCTGCTGCCGGGATAGTCGGTCATCACCTGGGTAAACACCCGGTTCGCTTCCTGATCCTTTGCGTCCTGCGTGGGGAAGCTCAGAGTGCCGGGCGCCCCCTGCTGGCCGACCGGAGCTTCCTGAACCTGGATCGCCCGGGCGAGCGCCTCTTCCCGGATCGTGTGCTGATGCCGCGAGTAGAACAGATACCCGACGATCAAAAGCACCAAAACGACGGCGCCAATGGCGTACTTAAGCAGTTGCTCGCGGTGTTCCTCGAAAAATGTAAGTGTATGTTCGACTTCAAGGGCGAAATGGTCGCTTTTAAGCTCTTTGCGCGTAATTCTAGCCACGAAAACCTCGGATGTTGAAACTTATATGGTAGCACGGCCGGAGGCCCCCGGCCGATCTGCTATCCTGTGAGGCTATGTTCCTGAAAATCCTCGCTCATCCGGTCTTTACGACGCTCAATTTTCACATGCCGATGATCGTCGATCTGTCACACCCGCTGGTGATGTTGACGGGAGAGAACGGGTCCGGCAAATCCACCCTCCTCCACTCCATCGATTATGCTTTCAAGGGCGAGAAGGTGGAGGGGTATGTTTACCGGCTGGAGACCGGCGAAGTCAAGCTGGGGAAGAGCTTCCTTTTCGACGCCGAACAGCACAATCCGCGCACGCACCTGGAGTTGTTTGAGGGCCAGCCCGAGATGCTCGAGTTCTTGCGCATGGCAAGCCACGGGCAGGTGATGCTTTCCATGTTCCGTGAGACCTTCCCGAAGCTGCCGCCGGGGACCACGCTCCTGCTCGACGAGCCGGAGATGGCGCTTTCCGTCTCCAACCAGCAGCGCATTCTCAAAATGCTGCTGGAACTCGTGGATCAAAAGAAATTCCGTATCATTTGCGCGACCCACTCCCCGGTGCTGATTGACGCCGCGGAAACTTACGTCATCAACCTTGACCGGCATGTGAACCGGAATGTCGCAACCACGGACATGGGTGTGGAAGGCGCCAGCACAATTCAATGACCTGCTGCGAAACGCTCGACGGACTGATGGATCGCGGCCTGGTGGAAAACGCTCCGCCGCACCGGCTTTCCAGCGGCACCATCATCACCGACATCGATACCGAGTACTTTCTGGCCTTCGGCCGGGAGGACCGGCGGCAATTCGCCGGAATCAATTATTGCCCGTTTTGCGGCCGCGCGCTTTCCCGCCAGCTTTGGAACCAGGAGAAGAAGAAGTAGCCGCGGCGGCAAGCTCGGCCTGCTTCTTTTTCGGCAATTTCTCCAAGACCAGATCGTACGCACTCCGCAGCAGCCGCTTCAACTCCGCGGCTGTCAGCGCGTCTTCGTGCTGCACGGCGATCCATTTGTGGCGAGCCATATACGGTGCGGGAATGATGCCTTCGCGCTCCGTGAACTCGGCAAAATCCTCATCGGAGGCCTTTAAGGAGACCCAAACCGGCGCCGGTTCCAGGCACGTTACGGCAAACATCTTGCCCCCGATTTTGAAGACCAGGTCCGAACCCCAGAGCACCTCCTCGGTGACATGCGGGTAGCTCATACAGTGCTTACGAATCGTTTCGGCAGCCATGGTCAGACCTCCAGCGTCCACGGGGCCCGGTATTTGGCTTTCAGGAATGGCTTGATCTCGTGCTGCTTCACCGTCCACGCCGGTTCGTCCCAATCGAGCGTTACCGCGTGCCGCAGCGCGAGGTTCGCCAGGAGGCACGTGGTGGTGGAGCGCACGCACGTCTCTATGTCCGACGCGGGTTTCTCGCGAGAGCGCAGACACTCCTGGAAGTTGCGCCAGTGCGGCACGTTCATGTCCGCCAGCGCTTTGTCCTTCGTGGTGATTTCCGGCGCGGCGCCCTTCTTGTTGGGGAAAACAAAAACGCCGTCGCGATTCACGAGCATGGTGGCTTCGCTGCCGTGGAACGCTGTGCCGTAAGTGTTCTGGTACATCGGGAAGTTGTTGGCGGTCCGGCTCTCATAACTGGCGACGAATTTCGCGTAACGAAAGGTGGCCAGCATGGTGTCGGGCGTTTCCGTGTTGTCGTCGACGTAGAATTTGCCGCCTTGGGCGCTGACGGAGAGCGGCATGGCTTCATCGAAGGCGAACTGCGTGATGTCCAACAGATGGACTCCCCAATCGGTCATGGCTCCGCCCGCGTAATCCCAGAAGTAGCGGAAGGCCGACCATTCTGTATCGCGGACACCCCAGCGATTGGGGTTAAAGGGCCGCTTGGGCGCGGGACCGAGCCACAGGTCCCAATCGAGCCCGGCAGGCGGAGCGGAGTCGGGCGGCTTGCCCCAGCCTTCCCGCTTGGCGAGGCCGGCCTGAAACGTGGGACAGAAGGTGATCTCACCGAGCGCGCCGCTCTTGACCAGGTCGCGGGCCTTTCGGAAGTAGCCGCCGGATCGCTGCATGGTGCCCGCCTGCATGACGCGCTTGTATTTGCGCGCGGCCTCCACCATTTTCCGGCCTTCTTCCACGTAGACGCAGGCAGGCTTCTCGACCCAAACGTCCTTACCGGCCTTGCACGCTTCAATGGCGATGTAGGCGTGCCAGTGATCCGGCGTGGCGATGGAAACGGCGTCGATACTCTTGTCGGCGAGGATGTCGCGAAAATCGTGGACAGCCTTCACCCCATCGAAGCCGAGTTTCTTCGCCTGCGCCTCGGCCTTTTCGAGCGCCGGCTGGTAGACATCGCAGACGGCGGCGATCTCGAAACCGGGCACCTGCGCGCAATAGCCTATGTTGGCTGAACCCATGCGGCCGGTGCCGACGAACGCGACCCGGATGCGATCGTTCGCGCCCTTCACGCTGCCGGTGAAGAGCGATGTGGTGAGCGCCGCGGCGCCAGCCTGCAGGAACTCGCGGCGATTGCTGTCCTGTGCCATTTCCCCTGTTTTATCAGGTTTCCCGGTGGCGACAGCAGACGTGGCGACAGGAATCTTTCCTGTCGCACTTCGCCCCCGGATTAGACCAATTCGGATTCGCGCACTCCGCGGCGGTGCTTCGGCAGTTCCAACGGCACGGAGCACTCGCGCTCGATCTGCTCGCGGAAGACCGGACCCGAGTTGTACGCGCAGAAAGGATAAATCCGGCCATTTGGCGCGGCATAATGAATGACGCACCGCTTCACCCGCTCCACGTCATAGTTGTAGGAATCCATGAAGTGCATGCCGGCCAGCATCAGCGTCCGATACGTGAAGCCCTTCTTCTCGCTTTCCCCGCGGCCGAGTTTCTTATCCGTCATGCCCTGCAGCGTCTGCAGAAACTTGTTGAAGGTGAGCCCTTCGGGCGCTTTTTCGGCATGGAAGAACTTGCGCAGATTGTTCCACGCTTCCAGCTTCGTGAAAAACTGGGTGCGGCGCGCACCGGCTTTCCGCGCCAGCAGATCCATCTCCTGCAGCATGGGGCCGACGTCGACGAAGCGCGTCACCGGCACGGATTTACGGTTCTGGTCGACGAACAGATACGTGCCTAGCGAGCAGTGCGGATGGCAGCTCAGCGTGGTGGTCTCTTCGCCGCGCAACGCGCTCAGCAGCTTGGAGAACGGCGTCACGCAGGAGAGCGGGAACCAATCTTCATACGGATCGCAGATGCCGGTCTGCTGGTGGATGGCATGGGCGAGATCCGCCAGCGTGAAGCGCTTGGCCATGAGCTCGTGTTTAGCGATTCGGCCGGTGAATGCGACCGGCTGGAAGCTGATGCCGCTGCTGCACTCGATGTATTCGAGCGCGAGCCGCACAATGTCGCCGAGCTGATGGTCGTTGACTCCCTTGACGATCGTAGGGACATAAACAATCTTCAGGCCGGCGCGCTTCACGTTTTCGATGCACTTCAGCTTCTTTTCCCACAGCGATTCGCCGCGCGTGCGGCGGTAGACGTCATCGCAGACTCCATCGAACTGCAGGTACAGCGTGTGAAGACCAGCTTCCTTGCACTGCTCGGCGAACTCGAGATCGGTGAACTTGATGCCGTTCGTCGCCACCTGCGTGTGGGAGAAGCCCATGTCGTGAGCCATGCGGAGCACGTCGAGAAATCGCGGATAAATCGTGGGTTCGCCGCCCGAAAACTGCACGATGCGGCCCGCGACCGGCTTCTGCGACCGCAGCGCGTGCAGCATGCCGCGCACCGTTTCGAAATCGGGCTCGTAGACGTAACCGGCGGCGTTGGCGTTGGCAAAACAAACGGGGCAGGTGAGATTGCAGCGATTGGTGAGATCGACGTTCGCAAGCCCCGTGTGGCTGGTGTGCATGTTGCAGAGGCCACAATCCGTGGGGCAGATTGCGGCGTCGCCGACGATGGGATTCGCCAGGCCGCGGTTATCGCCGAACGTCCACTGCTCCATCTTGAGGTAGAGCTTGGCATCGGAGTAAACGACGTCGCGGAATTCGCCGTGCTCTTGACAACGTTTCTCCATGATGACTTTGCCGCCCTCCTCGAAGATGCGCGCGGCGATCAACTGAGTGCATTCCGGGCACAGCGACTGCGTGGTTTTCGGCAAACCCGTGGGGAGAGGCGCGATAGGCGCGCCGGTATAGGTAGTTTCGGGCTGTAATACCTGAAAATCTGCCATGATGCGCCAATTGTAAAGCCAGTGTCGACGAAGTCTCCATTCCCCGGGAGCGAACTGCGAATTACGGCGGCTCAACCGCGTCAAACGACGCCTGAACGGATCGGCATGGCGGACAGGGCCATTGTCGCGATATTCTGCACTTTGACGCAGACACTCGATTTGGCGCGCGCGGCCGGCGCATTCGGCGCGGCCTTCCTGGCCGGAGCGGTGAATTCCGTGGCCGGCGGAGGCACGCTCATTTCCTTCCCGGTCCTGATCTGGCTGGGGCTGGATTCGGTGACGGCGAACGCCACCAGTACGGTCGCGATCTGGCCGGGAACGGTGGGCAGCGCCTGGGGGTATCGCCGCGAGATGCAGCGCGTCGAGCGGCGGTTCTTCGCGATGATGGCGCCGAGCCTCGCCGGCGGTCTACTCGGAGCGTTGCTGTTGCGCTGGACCCCGTCGAGTCTCTTCGACCGGCTGGTCCCCTACCTGATCCTCTTTGCGACCGTGCTGTTCATGGCGCAGGAACCGGTGCAGCGCGCGTTGAAAACCGGCGATGCCGAGACCCGGCGGTCCGCAAAATGGTTCGCCGGAGGCATGCTGTTTCAGTTCGCGGTCGGGCTGTACGGCGGCTACTTCGGAGCGGGAATCGGAATCCTGATGCTGGCGGCGCTGAGCATTCTGGGGCTCAAAGATATCCACGAGATGAATAGCCTGAAGGTGGTGCTGGGCGGCAGCATCAACGGGATCGCAGCGGCATACTTCATCTTCGCGAAGATGGTGTACTGGCCCTACGTGCTGATCATGGCGGTGGCCGCAATCACCGGCGGCTACCTGGGCGCGGGTACGGCGAGGCGATTGGGTCGTAAAACGGTACGAAGGGTAGTGATCGGGATCGGGCTGGCGATGGCGGTGTCGTTGTTCGTGCGCGGGTAGTGCGGGGCCTGCGGCATCGCAGCTTCACCACAGAGACACAGAGATTTCACAGAGAACACAGAGAACACCTAAAGGAACGCAGCTTTCGTTTTCTCTGTGACCTCTCTGCGTCCTCTGCGTCTCAGTGGTGAAGCTGCGATTCCTCTACTTACGCAAAAAGCAGTGGGACACAGAGAACACCTAAGGAACGCAGTTTTCGTTTTCTCTGTGACCTCTCTGCGTCCTCTGCGCCTCGGTGGTGAATTGACAATGCCGCTCGCCCCTACTGCAGCACGCCGGCAACCTCTTCCAGCGCTGCGAAGCATTCACGAAGCCAGGTCCGGCAGTACCGGCGTTCCGTGTAGCCTGCATTCCCTTCCGCGAATGCGGAGAAGGACACGCTGGAGCGGTCCACCGATTGATACACGCTGCCATCGAGCGCGGGGAACGCCACTTCCCGGGCTCCCGCGGCTAACAATTCCTTACGGACCTTCGACTGATCGTAGACATCGAACTTCCCCGCCACTCCGTAGTTCTTCACGATGATGTAATTGACGTCCCGGCCGAGTGCGGCGAAGCACTCTTTCAAATGCCCGACGCTATCCACCGCTCCGCCGAGCACGTAGATCACGGTGATTCCGAGGCGCGCGGCTTCGGCTTCTTCCAGCGCGCCGCCGCGGTACAACCAGTTCTTCACTTCCTCGCCCGAGCGCGCGCCCAAATCGACGAGCGCGAGGCGCTTGCCGCCGGACTCCATCACATAGTCCAGCACCGGTGCGATGTTGGCGGCGTTCGCCACGTCCACCGCGGCCGTCTCGCTCGGATGGAAGCGCAACAATTGGCCGGTGGCGCCTTCAGCATCGAACGCGCGGAAGGATGCGTTGCGCGAGTTCAGAAAATCGGCGACCACACGGGCCACCGTGGTCTTGCCCACGCCGCCCTTTTCGCCGTGCGTCAGAATCAGACGCGGCTTCTCCACGTGCGTTTTCTTTTCGGTAGTAGCTGTAGCAGTGCTCATATGAATTAAAGCTCCTCGATTCGTGAAAAAGGATGAACATTGGCCGGACGCGCGGCGCCATTGCCGTTCACCGGCTCCAGACAAATGCGCAGCCACCGCATCGCCGAAATGCGAGATTCCAACATCTCCAGCATCTCGACGGTGCTCAACTCTTCGACACGCTGAGTCCCGTTGGCTTGCAAAGGAATTCTCGAAAAAAGGTGAACCTGTAGACCTAGACTTTGACGATAACTTCTCTCAGTTGCTCGCGCGTCAGAAAGAATTTAACGCTCTCAAATCGCACGAACAGCTTTTCCAGGCTCCGATTGTTGAACAACTGCGCGGGCCGGTGCATCCCGGACTGCGCCACCTGCAGCAGATTCACATCCTGGATTCTGAAAGTGTAATACGGAACCGCATCCAGTTTATCGTCCGAATGGAAAAAGCTGAGCATGTAGCTCTTGGGCCGCACGATTTTTTGCAGCCGCTCGACAACGGCGCTCAGTAGCGCGGGCGCCAGGTACTCCAGCACGTCCCAAATCAGCACGCCGTCGAAATGGCCTTCGGGATAATCCAAAGCCTGCCGCAGGAAATATTCGATGCGGCCGGAGTTCTGCTGGTCCACCGTATCTTCCACCCCGAAGGTCTCGTTGAGGATGCGCAGGAAGTCTTCCGAGTAGAGACGATGCCCCAAATTGGTAATGAAGCTGACGTTCTGTTGCGTAGCGCCGCCGAGATCCAGAATCGTGAGACCGGATTGATCGCGGATATAGCTGAAAAACTCTTCCAGGCCGCGACTCGGCCGTGTCGTGATGGTCTCCGCCCCGCCGCCGCGCATCGAAGCCGGCCGGCCGGCAGCCGGGGGCGCCGCGCCGCCGGGCGATTGTCCACCGCCCGACCCGCGGAACATACTCTTCAGTTTGTCAGGAAGCAACTTCCGGTCCCCTGACCCTAGCGCTTGTCACTGGCGCCCGCAGGGACGGCCTGCGATGCACCCGCATTCGACTGTTGTTGCCCCTTGGGCGCAGGCCTCGGTTCCGGCTTCACGATATCGATACTGCCCTTGAAGTAGGCGCCGTCCTCAATGATGATGCGCGCCGTCCGGATATCGCCGACCAGTTTGGCGTCCTTGCGGATCTCGATCTTATCCGTGGCCTCGACATTGCCCTTAATCGTGCCGAGCGCGACTACTTCCCGCGCTTTCACGGAAGCTTGCACGGTGCCGTTCGGCCCTATGGTGAGCTTATGCTCCAGGGCTTCGACCGTGCCTTCGAGGTCTCCGTCCACGAAGAGATCCTCTTTGCTGAAAATCTGGCCGACGATCTTGACGGCCTTCCCAATGGTCGCCGAGGAGCCACCACCTCCGCGCGCTTCGGGGGGATCGAATCTTCCGGCAGGCATGCTGGACATCGTTGTCTCCTTTCGAGGTTCTGCAGTAGGCGTCACAGGGGCCGGGGCCGGCGGATTGTAACCCTTCGGCGATTCATCGCGCTTATTCCACATGAGAAACGCCCTCCTGTACAGGTATAAATACGATACGAACCATGATACTGCTCCTAGTCTAAGGGCGCACCTATAAAAAAGGCAACGCCAATTCTATTTGCGCCGGCTCCCTTTGGCGCGTGTCTTCAACCGGATGGGGGAACCCTGGAAGCCGAACTGCTTCCGGATCTGGTTAATCAGGTACCGCTCGTGGGAAAAATGCAGCGCCGGGCCTTTGTCCGTAAAAACGATAAATTCCGGCGGCCGTATGGAGGCCTGCGTAATGTAATAAATCTTTCGCTCCTCGAAATGCAGGTGTTCCACGAACCGGTTCAGTTCGCCCGTGGTGATGCGGCGCGACGCCGATTCATAAACATCCTTGATCAGGGGGAACAGTTTCTCGACGCCGGCGCCAGTTTTAGCCGAAATAAACATAATCGGCGCATATTCAAGGAACTTGAACTTGTAGCGGATCTGCTCCTCGAACTCGTTGCGCTTCTGGCCCTTATGGCCTTCGATTTCATCCCACTTATTGACGACGATAATGACCGCGCGGCCGCCCTCGTGCGCGTACCCCGCAATGGTGGTGTCCAGGCCGACCACCCCTTCGGTGGCATCGATCATCAGTAGAACCACGTGCGACATGCGTATGTGGCGGCGCGCCATGACGACGCTCAACTTCTCCGCCATCTCGTGAGTCTTGCCTTTGCGGCGGATGCCGGCCGTATCCATAAATACGAACTCGGTGCCGTTCCGCTCCACCCGCTCATCGACCGCATCGCGGGTAGTTCCGGCGATCGGCGACACAATCGCCCGCTCCTGGCCGGTGATGGCATTCAGCAGCGTCGATTTGCCGACATTGGGACGGCCGATGATCGCCACCTTGATGCTCGTATGATCGGGCTCGGGCGCAGCTTCGGTGGGAAAATCGCGCGAGACGTGGTCGAGGAGGGCATCGACGCCGATGCCGTGCTCGGCGGAAACAGGGAAGACCTCGCCGATGCCGAGTTCGTAAAACTGGCTTGCGAGTTCCTCCCGCTTCCCGGTGTCCGCTTTGTTGACTGCGAGCGAGACGGGCTTCCCGAGGCGGAGGAGCATGTGCGCGAGGTCGCGGTCCGCGCCGGTAATTTCCGCGCGGCCGTCCACCAGGAAAATAATCTGGTTGGCTTCGCGCAGCGCGACCTCGGCCTGGCGCAGAATCTGGCCGGGTATATATTCCTGATCGCTGACGACGATGCCGCCGGTATCGATTACCTCGAAGCGGCGCCCCTCGTGCTCGGCAAACCCATGTATGCGGTCGCGCGTAATGCCGGGCTCGTCCCCGACAATCGAGCGGCGCTGTCCAGTGATGCGATTAAAAAGGGTGGACTTTCCTACGTTGGGCCTGCCCACAATCACAACTGTGGGAATGGCATCGGACATGAAAAACCATGATAGCGTGCCGCACCCGCGCCTGCATGTTAGGATGCGGTTTGAAACACTACCCGATTTTTGTCGACCTGAAGGACCGTCCTGTTCTGGTGGTGGGAGCCGGTCGAATCGCGCTGCGAAAAACGAAGGGGCTGCTGGAAGCGGGCGCGCGTGTGACCGTGGTAGCGCCTGAGTGGGAAGCCGAGTTCGAAGCCTTACCGGTGCGCCTGGTGCAGCGGCGGTTCCGGGCAAGCGACCTTGCCGGCGCAATACTCGTCTTCGCCGCGACCGACGACCGGCTGACCAACCACCGAATCGGCATCGCCGCGAAGGGCCGCGGGCTCTTCGCCAATATCGCGGATTCGGCGGAGGAGTGCGGCTTCCTGGTGCCGGCGCGCGTGCAGCGCGGAAACGTGCAGGTCGCGGTCTCGACCGGCGGAGAGAATCCCCGGATGTCGGCGGAACTCCGCAAGAAGCTGGAAGACATTCTGTGAGTAGCGACGGTCTCCAGACCGGTTGCACTAAACATTCCTGCTGCCACGTGCCGACAGGAATCCTTCCAGTCGGGTCGCGCAACGCGCGACTTGCTGACCATCTCCCCGCGTCGCGCGCCCCTACGGGAAGATTTCGTCCACAACCAAGCGAGTTCCGCCGAAGAGCGAGAGCGGAATTCTTTGCCCGGATTTATACGTCACGGTATGCCCGTCGGGCGTCGAGACCCTTACCAGCCGAAGCTTGGGATCGACGATCCAAAACTCCTGAGCGCCGTTCGCCAGGCAGAGCTGCTCTTGTTCGTTCAACTCGGCAAAGGTATTTGACGGGGATACGATCTCGGCTACCAGATCGGGTGCGCCCGAAATGTTATCGTCCAGATCCGCGTCGCTAAAGCGTTCCGCCGATATATAGGCTACGTCCGCTACTCGCAACTCGTACTCCGGAACCGGCCTGAACGCAACCTCGCTATCGACGTAGCTTCCCGGTCCGGCAACCGCCTTGATCCGGTCTCTGAGCCGTGCCTGGATGATCGAGTGCTTCAGTTTCGGCCGCGTCACCGCTACCACCGCCCCGTGCCGCAATTCGTGGTATACCGGACCGTCGTCTTCCGGTACTTTGCGGAACGCTGCCACGGTGATCAGGCCAGTGGGAACCGCCATATCCGGGAGTCTAACAAGATCGCTGGTAAAATAGGACTTTCCCCATGCCCACCCAGGCCAAAACTGCCTCCGCGCGCCAGTTCTTCTCGCGCGGCGGAACGCTCTCGCAGTGGCATCCGAACTACGAATTCCGGCCCGGCCAGGTGGAGATGGCGGAGACTGTGGAATCGGCCATCGCCGATAAGCGGCACCTCATCGTGGAAGCCGGCACCGGGACCGGCAAAACTCTCGCCTACCTTGTTCCCGCGCTTCTTTCGGGCAAGCGCATCGTGGTCTCTACCGGCACGAAGAATCTTCAGGAGCAGCTTTTCTTCAAAGACGTTCCCTTCCTGCAGCAGCACTTTTCGCGACCGCTCAAAGTCTGTTACATGAAGGGCCGCAACAACTACGCCTGCCGCCAAAAAATCTACGACGCGGAAAAAGAGCCTGTGCTCACCGGCCTCGAAGAAGTCGCCGACTTCCAGATTATTCAGGATTGGGAAAAGACTACCGAATTCGGCGATCGCGCCGAGATCAAAACCCTGCCCGAGCACTCCACCGCGTGGGCCAAGCTCGATGCCCGGTCCGATCTCTGCACCGGGCAGAAGTGCGCGAACTTCGAGCGCTGCTTCATCACCTTAATGCATCAGCGCGCGGCCGAGAGCGACATCATTATCGTCAATCACCACCTCTTCTTCGCGGACCTCTCCCTGCGCGACGAGAACTACGAGGGCGGCATTCTACCCGAGTACCACGCGGTGGTCTTCGACGAAGCTCACGAGCTGGAAGACGTCGCCGGGCAATACTTCGGGGTCGCCTTCAGCAACTATCGCGTGCAGGAACTCCGCCGCGATCTATCCGTGATCGGGCGCATGAAGAAATTCGGCACTCCGGAGCTCGATCGCATTCTCGAACGGCTGGAAGAGATCTCTAATCAGTTCTTCGTGCTCTTCGGCGAAGGCGACCGGCGCGTCGCGTTCACCGGCCGCGAATCCTTCCGTGAAGATTACGAAGAGATCTATACGGACCTCATCGCTTCGCTTGACCTTATCGCTTCCCACCTCAAACTGATACAAAATCCGCCCGAAGAAGTGATGCCGCTGTTCCGGCGCACCAACGAGCTCTCCATGGCGCTCCGCTTCCTCATGGAAGAGGACGATGAGCGCTACGTCTTCTGGGTGGAAAAGCGCGGCCGCGGCGTCTACCTGCAAGCTACGCCTATCGATGTTTCAACCCTGCTGAAGGACAAACTCTTCAACAGAATCGACACGGTCGTGCTCACGTCCGCCACACTCGCCGTAGCGGGCGGCTTCGATTATGTGCAGGGGCGGCTCGGCCTGGAGACGCCGCGCGCGCTGGTGGTGCCGGGGCACTTCGATTATCAGAAGCAGGCGCTGCTGTACGTCGCTCAGCATCTCCCCGAACCGCGCAACCCCGCATTCACCAAAGCCGCGGCGGAGGAGGTCGCCCGCATTCTCCGTCACTCGCGCGGACGCGCCTTCGTGCTCTTCACCAGCTACCAGCAAATGCGCATGGTGCACGACAAAGTCTCTCTCACCGTAGACTATCCGACCCTGCTGCAAGGCACCGGACCGCGTAACGCCCTGCTCGAGGAGTTCAAGTCGACGCCGAACTGCGTCCTGTTCGCCACCTCGTCCTTCTGGCAGGGCGTGGACGTGCCGGGAGAGCAACTCAGTTGCGTGATCATCGATAAGCTTCCGTTCGCCGTTCCGAACGATCCCGTGGTCAACGCGCGCATCGAAACCATCAAAGCGGCGGGCGGCAACCCGTTCTACGATTACCAGATTCCCCAAGCCGCGATTGCGCTGAAGCAGGGCTTCGGCCGCCTGATTCGCGCGAAAACCGACAGAGGCGTGCTCGTGCTGTTGGATAATCGAATTACGAGGCAGCGCTATGGCCAGGTGTTTTTCGATAGCCTGCCCGATTACGGATTCACCACACGCCTCGCTGACGTGGAGAAATTTTTTAATGTTTGAAGTGACAATCGAAGAGACGTTCGCTGCCGGACATGCGCTGCGCAATTACAAAGGGAAATGCGAGAATGTGCACGGCCACAACTATCGCTGCCAGGTGACGCTACAAGGCAAAGAACTGGACGAGATCGGCCTGCTGGTGGATTTCGTGGAACTAAAGAAGGTAGTGCACGGCGTTCTGGACCGCATGGATCACCAGTGGCTGAACGAATTTCCGCCCTTCGACAAGCTGAACCCGTCGGCGGAAAACATGGCGCGCTATATTTTCGAGGAAGTGAATGCCGGATTGAAGGAGCGGGACGGCGTCCGGCTCGGCTCGGTGCGGCTTTGGGAAACCGACACGGCGAGCGCCACCTACCGCCCCGACTGATCTCTAGCGGTTGTAGTACGCGGCGTTCTTTTCGGTGAACTCGTTCCACTTTTCCGGCAGATCGTCCAACGCAAAAATCGCGGACACCGGACACACGGGAACGCACGCTCCGCAGTCGATACACTCTACGGGATCGATATAAAGCAGCTCGGCCTCGGCGTGATTGGGCTCGTCCTTCTTCGGATGAATGCAGTCGACCGGGCACGCATCGACGCAGGCGGTATCTTTCGTGCCGATACACGGCTCAGCTATTACGTATGCCATTGTTAGTGATGTCCCTAGGTACCCTATAAATATCACAGAGAAAACGCAAATACAAACTCTTCGCTGTTGCCAAGAAGCGCTTCGCGGCAGCACACTGTAAAAGATGCCGGCCAAAGTCCGCAAAGCTGTTTTTCCCGCTGCCGGGTTGGGCACCCGATTCCTTCCTGCCACCAAAGCCATGCCCAAAGAGATGCTGCCGATCGTCGATAAGCCGATTATTCAATACGGCGTCGAGGAGGCGCTGCACTCCGGAATTCAGAACATCATTATCGTGACCGGCCGCGGCAAAACTGCGATCGAAGATCACTTCGACGTCAGCTTTGAGCTCGAATACCTGCTCGAATCGCGCCATAAGAAGGACCTGCTCGCCATCGTTCACGGCATCTCGGACATGATCAACGTGTCCTACATCCGCCAGAAAGAAGCGCTCGGCTTAGGACACGCCGTGCTGCGCGCTTCCGAGCTTGTGGGCGATGAACCGTTCAGCGTGGTGCTGGCCGATGACGTGATCGAAGCCGAAGTGCCCTGCCTCCGGCAACTGCTGGATGTGTACAGCTTTTTTTGCGCGCCAGTGCTCGCCGTGATGGAAGTGCCGCGCGACAACATTTCCGCCTACGGGTGTATTGACGCCGAACCCATCGCTCATAACGGCAGCAATGACCGTGTGTATCGCATTCGCGATCTGGTGGAAAAGCCGAAGCCCTCGGAAGCGCCGTCCAACCTCGCAATCATCGGCCGGTACGTTCTGACGCCCGAGATTTTCGAATCGCTCAACTCCATCGACCCCGGCTCCGGCGGCGAGATACAGCTCACCGACGCCCTCAAGCACCTGCTGCGCGCACGGCCGCTGTACGCCTACCGCTTCGACGGCACGCGCTACGATGCCGGCGACAAACTCGGCTTCCTCGAAGCCACCGTCGAGTACGCGTTGCGCCGCCACGACCTCGGCGGCCCGTTCCGCGAGTACCTGAAGGGGCTTAAACTGTAGGCGTGCTGCCCCCGGGAATCAAGGAACGGATCGCGGCGATTGCCGGACCGCGCGGATATCTCGATAAACCCGAAGACCTGAAACTCTACGAGTACGACGGCGGCGTGGACAAACATCCGCCCGACCTTGTCGTGTTTCCGCGCAGCACACAGGACGTTTCGGCCATCGTGAAGATCGCCGCCGAAGCGCGTGTGCCGGTGGTCGGCCGCGGCGCAGGCACGGGGCTCTCCGGCGGGGCGATCCCCTCGGCGGGCGGCATCATAATCGCGTTCGCGCGCATGAACCGGATTCTCGAAATCGACCTGGCCAACGAGCGCGCCGTGCTGCAGCCGGGCGTCGTCAACCTGGACATTACAACGGTAGTGCAGGGCGACGGCTTCTTCTATGCGCCCGACCCATCGAGCCAGCGCGCTTGCACTATCGGCGGCAACGTTGCCGAGAACGCCGGCGGTCCACACACGCTGGCATACGGCGTCACCACCAACCACGTGATGGGGCTCGAGCTCGTGCTGCCGGACGGCACCGTCGTGGAAACCGGCGGCAAGGAACCGGACCTGCCCGGTTACGATCTTACCGGCCTACTGACCGGATCGGAAGGCACGATGGCGCTCGTCACCAGGATCATCGTGCGGCTCATGCGTAAGCCCGAGGTGGTCAAGACGCTGCTGGCAATTTTCGAGACCAGCAGCGACGCCGGCCGCACCGTCGCCGAAATTACCTCGCGGGCTATTACGCCGGTCGCCGTGGAAATGCTCGATGGCGTGATGTTGCGTATGGTGGAAGAAGCTACGCACGCCGGCTATCCGATGGATGCCGAGGCCGTGCTGCTCATCGAGCTCGAAGGAATCCGCGAATCGGTGGAGGTGCAGGTAGAGCAGATTCGCGAAGCCTGCAAACTTTGCGGAGCGCGCGAGGTGCGCGTGGCGCAATCGGCCGAAGAGCGTGATTTGTTGTGGAAGGGCCGCAAAAACGCCTTCGGAGCCGTGGGACGGGTCAGCCCGACGTACTACGTGCAGGATGGAGTGGTGCCGAGAACGCAGATCGCGCCGACGCTCGAATTCATCGGGCAGACCGGAAAACGTTATGGCTTGACCATCTCCAACATCTTCCACGCCGGAGACGGCAACATGCATCCCATCATCCTCTTCGATGCCAGAAAGCCGGGAGAACTCGCGCGGGCGAGGAAGTGCGGAGAGGAGATTCTGGAATTCTGCATTGAGCGCGGAGGCTCCATCACCGGGGAGCACGGAGTGGGCATGGAAAAAAGCGCGCTGATGCCCAAGCTCTTCCCGCCGGAATCACTGCAAATGATGGCAAAGCTGAAAGCGCTGTTCGATCCCGAAGGCCGGCTGAATCCCGGAAAGATGTTGCCGACAGGAAAAGGCTGCGTGGAGATCAGGCAGAAATCCAACGTGGTCATGTAACGACCGGTCTCCCGACCGGTCGCTAACTTAGATTTTGCAACCGGGCGGGAGCCCGGTCGTTAGGCTCTCCGGCGCATTTCCGCCCGTGCTTCAGCCTCTGCCGTCCTCGACCGCTCAGTCTCTCTCTTATCGTGCAGCTTCTTGCCCTTGGCCACCGCGATCTCGCATTTGATCTTTCCTTTTTTCAGGTAGATCTTCGTCGGAATGAGGTTGAGCCCCTTCTCCCTGACAATCCCGTGCAGCTTTTCGATTTCTCTGCGATGCAGCAGCAGTTTCCGATTGTGCACAGGCTGGTGATTTTCGCGGTTTCCGTGCGAATACTGGCTGATGTGCGCGTTCACCAGCCATGCCTCGTTGGCGATCACGTTGGCGTAGGCTTCCTTGAGCTGAATCTGTCCGGACTTTGCGGCTTTGACTTCGGTCCCGGTCAGCACCATGCCGGCTTCGAAGGTTTCCAGCAGAAAATAGTTGTGCCGGGCCTGACGATTGTCGCTCAGGATCTTGATTCCGGTGTCTTTATCCGCCAATTTTTCTTCTCAACGCGCCGAAGCCCTGCGCCGTCAATAGGTTTAGATGCCGAGAGTCCGCTTGAGCGCACTTCATCTTAACATAGCCCCTCCGGGTGCCCCCGAAAGCCACGTAACATGTCTTTTTTGAATAGGTTAACTGCGGTTTTTATATGCGCCGCAATGGCCGTTCCCGTCATGCCGCTGCAGGCCAAAACGCGCAAGGGCGATAAGTTCCTGGCGGCCGGCCGCGTAGCCGAGGTCAAAAAAGACTGGGACACGGCGCTCACCAATTACGAGCAGGCGCTGAGCGAAGACCCGGCAGAGCTCGTCTATCAGATGGCCGTCGACAAAGCTCGCATTTCCGCCTCCCAGATGCACGTGGAAAACGGGCAGGCGATCCGCGCCCAGGGCAAACTCGGTGAGTCGCTCGTGGAATTCCAGAAGGCGTACGCCATCAATCCCGGCTCCCTCATCGCCGCCCAGGAACTGCAGATCACCAATGACATGATTGCCCGTGAGCGCAAACGTGTCGCGGAGACAGGCAAAGAGGCGCCCCCGGCGGTGCGCGCACTCACTCCCGTGGAGGCCGCGAAGAAAGAGGAGATGGACAAAATCAGCCGCATCCTGTCCGTCCCCGAGTTGAAACCGCTGAACCCCGCTCCCGTCAACTTGCGCATGGCCGGCCAGACCATCAAGACCGTGTTCGATACTCTCGGCAAGTACGCCGGCATCAACGTGGTTTGGGATCCCGATTATCAGCCGCCAACCCCGCCGCACGACAAGATCAACGTGGACCTGACGAATTCCACGCTCGAAGAGGCGCTCGATAACCTCGCGGTGCAGACCAAGATCTTCTGGAAGGTGCTCTCGCCCAACACCATCTTTATCACCAACGATAATCAGAACAAGCGCCACGATTACGAAGAGAACGTCACCAAGGTTTTCTACCTGCAAAACCTGATGCAGCCGGCCGAACTTCAGGAAATCGTGAACGTCGTGCGCACCGCGTGCGACATCAATCGCGTGTTCCCGTATAACGCGCAGTATGCCATCGTGGTCCGCGGCGAAGCGGACAAGGTGGAACTCGCCGAGAAGCTGATTCACGATCTCGATAAGCCGAAGGCCGAAGTGCTGGTGGATATCCTCATCATGGAAGCCAGCTCCACATTCAGCCGGCAGGTGACCGCCGCCATCGCATCCACCGGTTTGAATGTGCCCATTGCCTTCACGCCGCGAAGCAGTCTCCAGATCCAGAATCCTACAACGGATAACGGCGGCTCCACAGGTACGACGGGGACTACCGGGACGACCGGCACGACGGGCACGACGGGCACCACTGGAACCACCGGAACCACGGGCACAACCGGCACCACCGGCACCACCGGGACTACTGGCAGCAGCACCTCAGGCGCGTTCATTCCGCTCTCGCAGCTGAAGCATCTTTCGAGCGCCGATTTCGCGACCACGCTGCCCGGCGCGCTCTTGCAGGCGGCCATGAGCGACGCCAAGACGAAAGTTCTGCAAGCGCCGCAGCTTCGCGCCGTGGATAACGTGAAGGCGACCATGAACATCGGCCAGCGGCAGCCCACCGCCAGCGGCAGCTTTCAGCCCGGCGTCGGCGGCGTGGGCATCAACCCGCTGGTCAATACGCAATTCCAATATCTGGATGTCGGCGTCAACGTGGCGCTCACCGCGCGCGTGCATGACAACGATGAAGTCACCATGCACATCACGCTGGATATTTCCAGCGTCATCAGTTACGTGAACCTGGGCGGCATTCCCGAACCCGTCATCGGGCAGAAGAAAGTGGAGCAGGAGCTCCGCATGAAAGAAGGCGAAATCGGCCTGCTCGGCGGCCTCATCCAGACCCAGGACGATAAAACGGTCACCGGCATTCCCGGGCTCTCCAGCATTCCGCTACTCGGCAAGCTGTTCCAGGGCAGCAGCGTGGATCACAACCGTGACGATCTCATGATCGTGCTGGTGCCGCATATTCTGCGCAAGCAGAGCATCACGCCGGAGGACATGCGGACCATCGCCGTCGGCAACAACACCACCATACAATTGCATCACGCGCCCAAGCCCGTGGAGGTCGACGCCGCCAGTCTCAAACCGGTTGGTGCGGCCGCAAACGAGCCAGAGCAGCCCGTACAACCACCGCCTGCGACGCCCCCGGCCGCCACCACGCCGACAGCGCCGCCCGCGACGACTCCGGCGAACACGGCGTTGCCGCCCGCTACCGCGCCTCCGCTGCCTCCGGGCATCGTGCCTCCGCCGACCGGCGGCGCTCCTGCCGCGCCACCCGCGCCTCCGGCTGATGCCAAGGCGCAGCAACAACAACCCGCCGCGCCTCCCGGCACCGTTCGCATCTCACCCGACCCCGTGAGCACCATCGTGAACGGCAGCTTCTCGCTCGCCGTCGTGCTCGATGGCGGCACCGACGCGTTCTCCGCGCCTATGCAGGTAACCTTTGACCCCAAGGTGCTGAAGATGGTCGATATCCTGCCCGGCGATTTTCTCAACTCCGACGGCCAGCAGCCGGTGTTCGCCAAGAACATCATGAACGATAGCGGATCGGCAAGCATCGCACTCACGCGCGTTCCCGGCTCCCCCGGCGTCACCAACCCGACGGGCACGCTCGCAATTCTGAAGTTCCAGGCAGTGGGCACGGGACAAACCAGGGTCACCCTGCCCAACCTGGTGGTGCGGAATTCTCAGGGGCAGCCGATCGCCTCGGGCACTCCGTCCGTCAATATTACGGTTAAGTAGTCATGAACCGCCGCAAGAAACAAGCCGGACTTACACTAGTCGAACTGATCGTCGCCTTCACCATTCTGCTCATTCTCAGCAGCATGGCGGTGCCGCTGGCCAGGGCTCGCGTGCGCGTGGAGCGCGAGCGGACGCTGCGCTACGACCTCGACGATATGCGCGCTGCCATCGATAAATATAAGGATTATTGCGACGCCGGTTATTTTGGCATGACCAAGCAGGGCACCAACTGTTACCCGGAAACCCTGGACATTCTGGTCGAAGGCCAGAAGCTCAATGGCCCGGACGGCAAAAAAATCCGTTTCCTCCGCCGCATTCCGCGCGACCCCTTCACGGGGTCCACGGAGTGGGGCATGCGCAGCGATGCAGACGACCCCAAGAGCACCAGTTGGGGAGGTCAGGATGTATTCGACGTGTATAGCAAGACAACCGAGAAGGCTCCCGATGGCAGCTCCTATTCTGAGTGGTAAAGGCCGGAGCCGCCGAGGCTTCACGTTTGTCGAGTTGATGGTGGTGATTACCATCATCGTGATCCTGGTCACGATGGCCATCCCCATCTATCAGCGCTCCATCACGCGCGCCAAAGAGAGCGTGCTCAAGAACAACCTCTTCACGCTGCGCACCGTAATCGACAATTACACCTACGACAAAGAGAAGGCGCCGCAGTCCTTGCAGGACCTCGTGACCGAGGGCTACCTTCGCGCCATTCCCAATGACCCTATGACCGGATCCAGCCAAAGTTGGCGCACTGTGATGGAGGATGCATCGCAAAGTGTTAGCCAATCCGAGCCAGGGATCTTCGACGTGCATAGTGGATCGGATAAAATAGGGTCTGATGGGACCCCATATTCCGAGTGGTAAGCTAGCGTACCAGCTTCTTGCCGCTATAACTCTCACAATTAGCGCCACTTACGCCCAATCATTGCCCTCTGCGGGCCGTTGTGTGCTTTCCAGCGTACCCACCCAGGTACGTGCGGAAGGCCTCACGGAGCGCGTCGGGGACATCATTCTGCAATGTTCCGGTTCCACCCCCGGAGCGATGTTAACGGGCAATCTTACAGTGTTCTTCCCGGCCGGCGTCACGAACCGGGTAGACGCCAACAACCTCGCACAAGGTGCGGCACTCAGCGTGGATTACGGCAGCGGTTTCGTGCCTTCCAACGTGTCCGGCCTCGTCAGCAACAACGGCATCTCCTTCAACGGAATCTCCTTCATGGTGCCGCCCTCAGGATCCATGAACCTCAAACTCACCGGTATTCGGGTTGCCGTGAATCAGTTAGGCACGGTAGCTCCGCAGCCGGTGCTGGCTTTCGTTTCTTTTCCCTTCGCCCTCAACAATTCTCAGGTAGTGGTTGCATACCCGCAGCTTGGGCTTTTCATGACCAGCTACTCGAGAGGCATCACCTGCACGGGCTCTCCGCTGCCTTCCACCATCAGTTTCGCGAATCTCCTGGCGGCGGGCACTTCCTTCGCATCAACGCGCTTGACCGAAGGCTTCGCCGGCGCTTTCCTTCCGCGTGCCGCGAACGAGGATTCGGGAACGCGATTCATCATCAAGTTCTCAGGCTTCCCCACGCAAACCAATCTTTACGTGCCGGATTTCGTGGCCGGTAACGATGCTCTGCAGCCCACCATCGGCGGCGATCTCGGCGGCACTCCTTCGGCCGGCCAGTACGCCCCGGGCAGCGGCACGCTGCTGCTGGCGCGCGTGCAGGGCGCGGACGCAAATGGCGCGGGCGGCAATCCCGTGAGCGCCCCCACCGGAGCGGCGACGGTCAACTTCAGCACAGCCGGCAGCGCCGCGCTTTCGGGCGGCAGCGGCTTTGTTGTGTACGAAGTCGTGGACGCGAATCCCGCCGTCGTTGAAACCGTTCAGTTCCCCACCTTCATCGGCATCTCGAACATCACAGCCGCCGCGACCGCATCGGAGACTGTGACCTTCGCTCCGGTATCGACCGTGTTCAGCGCCTCGCAGACGGCTCCCGTGCCGCGCTTCGCGGCGATCGTGCCGACCAACGACTGCTCCATCGTCGGCGATTGTTCGGCGAACTATTTCCCCAAGACCTCCGTTTCGGCCGCGCCCATGCAACTGACGGCGGTTGCCAACGGCGGACCCCTGACGAGTCAGCCGGGCTACGTGCCAATCCGCAATACCGGCGGAGGCGAGCTGGATTACAACGTCAACGTTACGTATCAGAGCGGCAATGGATGGCTGCTGCCGGACGCCACCACCGGTCAGATTTTCGCAGGCGGCGGCAATAGCGTCCGCTTCTGGACGAACACCGTGGGGCTGAATCCCGGGACGTATACCGCGACCGTCACGATAGACGGCGGTCCGCTGGCAGGCAGCGTCAGCGTGCCGGTCACTTTAGTGGTGACAGCCGCGCCGGCGACGACGAGCGGCGGTACCGGAACCGGAACAGGCAGCGGGACAGGAACAGGCACAACCACCGGCACTGGGACCACTACGGGAACAGGAACCGGCACAGGCACCACCACAACGGCCACGCCCGTTACTGTTTCGAGCGTCGTCAATGCAGCTTCGTTCGCGCCGACTCCGCTCGTGGCCGGGTCGCTCGGCACCATTCTCGGCTCGAATCTCGCCGGTAAAAATGTGTCTGTGACGTTTGACGGCACGGCGGCTCCGCTGCTGTATACCGGAGCGAATCAGATCAACCTGCAGGTGCCCGCAACGCTGGTGGGAAAAACTTCCAGCAGCATGGTGGTCACGGTGGATGGCGTTTCCAGCGCAGCACAAAATGTCGCGCTCGCGCCGGCCGCTCCCGCTGTGTTTAACGGCGGAGTGCTGAACCAGGACAACAGCGCCAACGGTCAGGGCCATCTCGCGAAGACAGGAGAAATTTTGCAGATCTTCGCGACCGGCATTCCCGATGGCGCCATCGTTACGGCGCAGATCGGTAACGCAGTGGGCCTGGAGCCCCTTTACGCCGGCGAAGCGCCCGGAATTCCGGGTGTTCAGCAGGTGAATGTAGCGGTTCCCGCCGGCTCAACGGGCGGTGTCGCACCCCTCACATTGTGTGTGAACACGGGCGGACAGCAGTATTGCTCCGCGTCGTACACGTTAGCCGTACAGTAGTAGCCAATCGCAAGACAAGGCCGCGCTTCGGGGTGTTGTTCCGCACCCCGGAGCGCGGCCTTTTGGTATGACGCTTGCAACCTTCGAAGGCAAGGTTCACAGCGCGCCGCAAGCCGCTGGGAGCACAGTGAATCGCGCTCTTCGACGAATAGATAAGGAGTTGCAAACCGATATGAAGATCAGAACTTTCGCAAACGCAGCGGCTGTCTTGGCTCTGGGGCTCGCAGCGTGGGTTACGCCGGCTAAAATCCAGAGCCAGCCTTTGTTCGACCGCGTGGACGTGAATCTACCTTACACGGTAACCATCGGCGACAAGACCCTTCAGCCCGGCAGCTATGTCATTCAACAGCTTCGCTCCACCAGCGGCGACAGCCGCGTGCTGTTGATTTACAGCGACAATGGAATGCGGTTCGAGACTTCCGCCATGACAATTCCGGCGCTCGACCCCAACACTGCTCGCGATACCAAAGTGATCCTGCACCACTTCGGCAACGATTATTATTTCGATAAGATCTGGATTCAGGGCAAGGACTACGGCTATGAATTCCCGCTGCCGGATAGCGTGAAGGCGCGCCAGAACGAAGCCATGCAACCGGTCAGCGTAGCGGCGACTTACTCCACCGCTCCGGCGACCACCAACACGCAGACCACCACGGCTCGTAACCAGAACACGATGCCGCCGGCCACCACTGGCAACCAGACCTCGGCGGCTCAGAATCAAAACACCATGCCGCCGGCGACCACCGGCAACCGGACCTCCGCGGCTCAGAACCAGGGCACGATGCCTCCGGCGACCAACGGTTACCAAACCGCTCAGAACCAGAACACGATGCCCCCGGCTACCAACCGCAGCACCATGGATAACAACGGCAACCAAGGCAACGCAAACCGGTCCATGCCGAACACGTCGGCCGGCTGGCTGATGATGCTGCTCAGCGGTGGCGCGCTTTCCGGCGCCGGTCTGAGTCTCCGCCGCAAGCGGTAACGGCTCAAAGGTGTAATTCATCGGCGGTTTGTCCCGCCGTTTCATAAACGGCCGCCCGGTAACAGGAGCAAAGGCACATGCAACGCACATCGCGGTTTCTTTCGTACCTGCTGATTTTTGGCGGCGCTGTGCTCCTGTTTCTGGGCGGCCGGGAAGTTTGGGATTCGCACGCCGGTCAGGTTCTCGCGGCGCGCGAATTCGCGCGCAATACAGGCGATTCAGCCGGCAACGCTGCGGACGGAAGCGCTTCGGAAGCGAGCGACAGCCTGACTGTGACCAGTTACTCCGCCCCGCAGCCGGGCGAGGCAATGGCCAAGCTCTCCATCCCGCGCCTGGACACACAACTCTACGTGGTCGAGGGCGACGGCGAGAAGCAACTGCGCCGCGGTCCGGGGCACCTGTCCGGAAGCGCTATGCCGGGCGCGGATGGCAATTGCATCATCGCGGGCCATCGCGACACTCATTTCCGCATCCTCAAAGATATCCGCAAGGGCGACGATATCGTGCTCGAAACACGCGCGGGCGAGTTCCTTTATCGCGTGACCGCCATGAGCGTGGTGTCGCCGAAAAATACCAAGCCGCTGCAGCCATCTCGCGACGCACGCTTGAACCTCATCACCTGCTACCCTTTTTATTACGTCGGTTCCGCGCCCAGGCGCTTTGTGGTGCAAGCCGAATTAGTCGGCTCGGTAGCCGGCACGCAGCCCGGATCGGGGATTTCGGAGTCCAACCCCGGGTCGTAATGCGACAATGGGGTGCATGATGCCCCAAGTCTCGAAAGCATTCCATCGCATAGAAAAACTTCCTCCGTACGTCTTCGCCGTCATCAATGAGATGCGCGATGCCGCGCGCGCCCGGGGCATCGACGTCATCGATCTGGGGATGGGCAATCCGGACGGCGCCACGCCACAGGTCGTGGTCGATAAGCTGATCGAAGCCGCACAGAAGCCCGCGAACCATCGCTACTCGCAATCGCGCGGAATTCCGATTCTGCGTCAGGCTATCGTGGAGCGCTACCGCAGGAGCTACGGCGTCGAACTGGATGGCGAATCGGAAGCGATCTCCACGATCGGCGCGAAGGAAGGTCTCTCGCACCTGCTGATGGCCGTGATCGGGCCCGGCGACCAGGTGGTGCTGCCGAACCCGGCGTATCCGATTCATCAATACGGCGTCCTGCTGGCCGAAGGGGAAACGGTGCTGCTGCCGATGCCCGATCCGGCCACCTTCCTCAACCGTCTGGAGGATGTTTATCGCAAGCCTGGCGCCAAGCCGGCGATGATTCTCATCAGCTTCCCGCATAACCCGACCACGCTGTGTGTGGATCTCGATTTCATGAAGGCAGTGGTGAAACTCGCCGCGCATCACGGCACGATGCTGGTGCACGACTTCGCGTATGCCGACCTCGGTTTCGACGGATATCAGCCGCCCAGCATCCTGCAGGTGGACGGCGCAAAACAAGTGGCAGTCGAGATCTTCTCGATGTCCAAGAGCTACAACATGGCCGGGTGGCGGATGGGCTTCGTAGTCGGCAACCGGCGGCTGGTTGGCGCGCTCGCGCGCATTAAGAGCTATCTGGATTACGGGGTGTTTCAGCCGATTCAGATCGCCTCTGCGACTGCACTGCGCGAGTGCGACGATGTTCCGCGGAGAATCTGCGCCACCTACCAGCAGCGCCGCGATGTTCTGATCCCTGCGCTGAACGAAGCCGGATGGCCCGCGGAGAACCCGCGCGGTTCCATGTTTCTATGGGCGCGCATTCCGGAACGTTTCCAGGCGATGGGGTCGCTCGAGTTCGCCAAGTTGCTGATGGATCGCGCGCATGTCGCGGTCGCGCCGGGAATCGGCTTCGGGCCGATGGGCGAAGGCTTCGTGCGATTTTCATTCATCGAAGATGCCGAGCGTTTGAAAACAGCGGCGGCCGCGATCGGAAAAGTCCTGCAAGAACGCCCCTGACGGAGGGGCGACCGTCAGGGTTCCGTATCGCCGGCACCATTTACCGCTCCCTCACGGGTTTGTGAAGAAATCCGGCTGCCGTTCTCGTCGCACTCCATTCGCCTTTCGATACACCTTTTACCGCTTCCTCACGGTCGCGGCTCCGTTAGCAGAATCAACTACATACGGAGCCGTGACCGTAAGGGAGCGGTAATAGGTACCGGGGATACGGAAACAGCCGGATTTTTTCACAAACCCGTCAGAAGCGGTATATTCTGGACGAGCCAGCCGCGCATGGTAATTTCGAAAAAGCGCATTCCGTGCGACGGGAGGAGCCCTTGTCAGCCCGAGGCCGAATCTTATTCTTGTTCCTTCTCTGCGTCCCTGCATCGGCGCAGAACGGAAAGACGATCCTTCGAAGAGTAGCTGAGACCTACCGGACCGCGCAGACCTATCACTACACCGCTGAAGTCATCTCCGGCGGCGCCACCGATTCCATCGACGTCTATTTTGAAACGCCGAACCTGCTGCGCGTGGCATCGTCCGCGCTGCATCGATCGGTGGTGTTGAACGATCGTTACGAAAAAATGGAGATCGATGGCAAAATGCGCGGCGTGATCACCGAACCCGGCGGCGGCGCATTGTCGGCGGGGCGCAAATTGCAAGCCCTGGAGCAGTTTGGGGTATCGGATTACCGTGAGCTCGACCATCTGCCCGGCCCTTCGGTCCGGCGGCACGAGACAATTCCGCTGGGCACGGACGCGCGTGACTGCTTCGTCGTCGAAGTCGTGGACGCGAACGACGTCAAGCGAACGTTCTGGATCGACGCGGAGCGGTATTACGTTTTGCGCGAAGTGGATTCGGCGAAGAAGGCGCAGCGCTCTCTCGCCGTAAGGAGCCTCGAATGGAATGAGCCGCTGGATCAGGCGATGTTCGTCATCGAACCACCCGACCCTCGTCCCGCCGTGCCGCCGGGGACCGTCGTGATCAACGGTAAGGTCATGGACCCGAAAGACGTCATTCGCAGTAACTGGCGCGTCGTGAGTTCTCATTTTCCGCATGATGACGGCGTGACGCCGCCTTCCAACGCGCGCGTGACGTTTCCAAAAGGGCAGGAACGAAGCGGGTCGCCTGCTATCATCGCTTTTAACGTGACGGTGGGCGCTGACGGCATACCAGCCGATGTTCAGCCGGTCGGACAGGTCAACAGGAAATTGGCCGCGGAAGCCATCGAATTCATGAACATGTGGCGATTCACTCCGGCGCGGAAAGATGGGCAGCCGGTCGCGGCAATGGGAACTATCGAAGTGGCGTTTCAGCCACGGCCCTTCCTGAAGGTCAACTGAGCGTAACCGGAAGGCGCTGCGGGACGAACTGTTACATAGACGCGAATCCACGGGGACGGGATTCGACGTTATAACGGATATAGGGAGGGATTGCGATGCTGATCAAGAAAGCTGCCGATATACGGTATTCCGAAATAACGCCCAAGCGGCTCTACCTGGACCGCCGCAGGTTCCTGGCAGGAGTGCCCGGGGCGTTTCTGGCGGCCAAAGCATTCGCGGCCGGCACGAAATTTCAGAACCTGGCGAAGAGTCCGTTCAGCACAACCGAAAAGGAGAATTCCTATAACGACATAACGCACTACAACAACTATTACGAGTTCGGCACGGACAAGGGGCAGCCGGCGGAAAACGCCAAGAACTTTAAGACCAGCCCCTGGCAGGTGTCCGTGGAAGGCGATGTCGCCAAACCGGGCAAGTACAGTATCGAAGACCTGATGGCACTCGCGCCCATGGAAGAGCGCATTTACCGCCACCGCTGCGTGGAAGCGTGGAGCATCGTGGTGCCCTGGGTCGGCTATTCCCTGAGCGCCCTTCTGAAGAAAGTGGAACCGACGCCCAAGGCGAAGTTCGTGGCTTTCGAGACGTTCTACAAGCCGAGCCAGATGCCACTGGGCCGTTCTGCCGGCATCGACCTTCCGTACGTAGACGGTCTGCGGTTGGACGAAGCGATGCACCCGCTGACGATGCTCACGTTCGGCTTATACGGCGAAACCCTTCCGCCCCAAAACGGTGCTCCGGTTCGCCTGACGGTACCGTGGAAGTATGGTTTCAAGAGCGTTAAGAGCATCGTCAAAATCAAGGTGGTGAGCAGCCAGCCGCCCTGCACGTGGAACATCACCAACCCCTCGGAATACGGCTTCTACTCGAACGTGAATCCGAAAGTGGACCATCCGCGCTGGAGCCAGGCCAGCGAGCGCCGGCTCGGCGAGTTCTTCAAACGTCCCACACTGATGTTCAACGGCTACGGCGACCAGGTTGCCGGAATGTACACGGGCATGGACCTCAAAAAGTACTTCTGATGCGGCGCGCTTCCAAGGTCTTCGCGTTTCTGCTGGGCCTCACACCGTTATTCTGGCTGGCGTGGCGCGCGTACAAAGCCGACTTGACGGCGAACCCCATCGAGTACATTACGCACTTCACCGGCGATTGGACCCTGCGTCTGATCGTGATCACGCTGGCGATCACACCCGTTCGCAAATTGCTGAATCTTCCCGAATTGATTCGCTACCGCCGCATGGCGGGGCTGTTTGCCTTCTTCTACGGCACGCTTCATTTCCTCACCTACATCTGGCTCGACAAATTCTTCGACATCCATGAGATCGCCAAGGATGTGGTGAAACGTCCATTCATCACCGCCGGTTTTGTGGCTTTCGTGGCGATGCTGCCCTTGGCCATAACCTCGACGGCCGGTTGGATCCGGCGGCTCGGCGGCAAACGATGGCAGAAGTTGCATCGCTTGGTATACCTCAGCGCCATTGCAGGCGTGGTGCATTACTACTGGCTGGTGAAGAGCGACATCCGGCTGCCGGTGCTCTACGGAGTGCTGGTGGCGCTCGAGTTAGCCTACCGTGTTGGTATCAAAGTATCCGGTCAGGTGGCACCCCGCGTGCTCCGTCAAGGGCATGGGGCAAGATAAAGTCATCGTTACAGCAGGCAAAAGTACGGACGCTGCCGAAGGCGACCGCGAGACCATAGAGGAATCGTTGAAAACGCACGAAGGCCGCGGCGGCAGTCCGAAGAAGAAAGTAGTCGAAGTGGACCGCCGCAACATGGACGCTGCGGAAGGCGAAAGAGAAACCGTCGAGGCTTCGCTAAGAGCCCACGAGCGCAAGGGCGAGTAAGGCGATCTACGACTGGCCCACTTCCACAATCTCTTTTTCCCACTCCTCCGGGCTCGAATGAATCGCCCGCCCGATATACGCCTGCCGCAACGCTCGTAATTCCGGCAATTTCCTCGCGCCGATCGCGTACCGGTGGAAGCGGGGTTGACGATCCAGCGCGTCGTCGGAGAGATACACCGGCTCTCTGCGGAAATTCACCAGCGCCAAGCCTCTCGTCAGCGTCTCCACTGTCTCAGCAATGGGACCGGGCGCTTTGAAAATGTACGTCGCTCTTCCCGTTCCTGTGGTCGCCTCCCATGCCGCGGTCCCGTTCGGCAGCGGGAAGAAGAACCAGAAAAACAGCGGCATCTTCCCTTCCTCCGGCGGATCTTCGCCCTCGTCGTCCCCGGGACGGATGAATTTGAATCCCGCCATCGGCGGATCCTTCGTCGCCCGCGACCGCAGCACATCGAAATACGGCTTCAGGTGCTCATCCACCGCGCGCTCGATCAAGGTGTCCGCCAGTTTCGGATGAATTTCGTTCAGAGCTGCTAACGACGCGCTGCGGCCCTCCGGCATCATGCGCTGCAGGCGCATCAGCGCATCGGGCGGCAGGAACGGGAAGACGTCGTGGAGCGCACGCGCGGCTTGTTCCCGCAGCGCTCCGTGCGCCTCGCGAAGCTTCTGCAACACCTCGTCGGTTTTCTTGGCGACCTTCGAAAGCACCAGGCGGTCGGACCCGCGTGTCAACGCGATGGAGTAGCTGGCGTCGTCAAACGCAAGCGAGTCCACCGCCGCCAGCCGCCACTGCACGGGCGATCCGGCCTGCGGGAGAAACGCGATGTTGCTTTTGTAGATGCGGATCTCGCCGGGCCCGCCATTGGCCGCTCCGTTGAACCGGCCGAGCTCTTCCAGGTCCTCGAGCAGCAGACAGCGCACCGTGCGATCCCGCCACGCAGCCAGCAGTTCACGGCTCATGTCGCTGAATGCCGCGCCGAACTGTTGCAAGGTGACGCTCGCGCCGGTGTACAACGTGAGCTTCAGGTCCCAATCGGCCGGTGCGGTGCGATCCACGTCGCCGAGATCGAAGGCCACCGGCAATCCGCCCGCCGGGGTCACGACTGCCGTTTCCGCATCGAAGGAAACCTGGCACGGACCGTGGCCGAGGTCCTCTCCATTCGCGCCGGTGTACTGGAACTTGCCGGAGTAGGCGGGCATGCCTACACCATTTTGTTACCGCATTCGGGGCAGAACTTCGTGCCGCCTTCCATTGTGGTGCCGCAGCGCGAACATTCGTTTTTCGGCCGCAGCGGCTTCCCGCATTCAGGGCAGAACTTCGCGCCTTGCGTGCGCGCGCCGCATGCCGGGCACAGCGCCGCGGCTTCGGCGGTGAGGTTCATGCCTTTGGTGAGGTCCATCTCCTGCAGCTTCTGCTTCATCTGGTCGACTTGCGTGTGCACCTGCGCGCTCGCGAGCTCGGCTTCCACGTCCGGCGCGCAATCATAGCAGAGCATGCGCTTGTTGTTCCAGCAGGTTGCCTGGCACACCCAATGCGTGCACTTCGGGCACTGCCGGAAATTGGGCTTCGCCTCTTCCACGGCCTGACGGAACGCCGAATCGTGACCCGTGCCCTGTACCGCGCGCTCGATCTCGTAAGAGTTGCTGCCGACGCTGCCGAGGAAGCCGCCAAAGAGGTTCCCGACGGTGCGCATCGCGCTGCCGGCTACTCCCATAGCGGACGTCCTGAACTCAGACATGAAGCCGTTCCCGCAGCGGTCGCAGAAGAATTCGAACTGATAGCCGCGGTCCGTGGAATGATCTGTATGATTACGCGTGAATTGAATTAGGCCCATCGATATCTCCGAAAAAAAGAGGATACCAGATGGGCGTGGCGGCGGCGTAGCCTATTGGCGCGCGCGGGCGGAGGTTGTGCTGGGACACGTCTCCATCAGCGATCTCGCTTCGGCCTTCGGAAAATACGGCGACACGTTCTTCAGCGCCTCGCCGAGCAGTTGCCGCGAAGTGTCGCATCCCCCCGCCGCGACAGCGGCCATGTGGTGCCATGCCGCGGCGTCCGCTTTCCAGGGAGCGGCAATATCGAAGTTCAGCGCGCTGGCGAATTCGTCTTCAGCGCCGTGATAATCTTTGCGCCGGTAGAGCAGAACGCCTCGATACAGATGGGCTTCGCCCGAAGCTAGATCCTGCGCTCCGGCGAAAGCCGTCCGGCTGGCGAGATTGTAATCGGCAAGCGCACCTTCCTCGTCGCCGGACTTCTCCTTCGCGAGTGCACGCAGGTACAATGCGCGCGCATTCGCGGCCGATGCTTTTACAGCCTGATCGAGCGTCGCGATGGCGGCGCGCGCATCGCCCGACAGCAATTGCGCACCGCCAAGATCGGCGAGCGCGTTCGTCATATCCGGAAGCGGTGCCATTCGCTCGTACATGCTCGGCGCGGTGTTCTGTGCGGAGCGCCGCCAGATCTCGAGAGCCTTCGAGTAGCTGCTCGCGGCAGCAGCGTAGTTTCCGGCCGCGAAGGCTTGACGGCCGCTGGTCAATTCCGTCCAACCTGTGTTGGGAACGGCCGCGAAATCGCCGTATGCCTCAGCGACTTTGTCGCTGCGCAGCGCAGCCCATCCGAGCCATGCCTTTCCTTCGTTCATCCAGCGCCGGCAATTGTCCTCAGGCATGAAGCTGGCTGGGCAAACAGGCGCGGATTCGGCAGCCGCGATCTGCGGCGCCGCCGTCGCCAGGGTCTCCGCGGTGGGCGCGGCCTTCAACCGCGCAATCGCCACCAGAATCGAAAGCCCCGAAGGCACGGGCTCCGGCGTCGCGTTCTTCGCACTGCGGTCGGGCCACGCGTCAATCGCTTTCTGAAACTCGGCGGCCGCATCGTTGTATCGCGCGGCGACGCCCGTCAGAGATGCACTCACCAGAGTGCAATATCCCTTGCGGTAATGGATCAGCGGAACTTCGGCTTTGGACGCCACCGGCAGCAGAGCGGCTTGCGATTGCTCGCACGCGCCCGCATCCTGCAGCCGTGGCACGGGCGCGAGTTCCACGCGATCAAATTCGGTTTGCGCCTGGAGCGCCAGAGCGAGTTGACGCTCATCGGCGGCGGCCAGCGCCAGAGTGGTTGCTAGTGTGAGTAGCAGAACACGCATCGCCTTATACGACGGCAGGGAGCGGGCCAGTGTTTCAAAAAGCACCGCCGGATTATAGTTGCAGGCATGCTCCGGCGAGCCCTCATAGTACTGCTTTTTACACTTGCGGCATTCGCTCAGTCGAATGCGGAACTCGCGCGCATTTATAAAGAGGACCAGGCCGAGCGCGAGCATCAGTTCACCATTACGCCGGACCAGATGCGGGAAATCGCAACCCGCGACACCGTCCGCAGGCAGCGCGTGCGCGAACTTTTGGATTCCGGCGCGCTCCACACCTCCGAAGATTACGTCCGAGCCGCGTTCCTGTTCCAGCACGGCTCAACGCCCGACGATTTTCTCGTGGCGCATGTGCTCGGCCTGATCGCCACAAGATAGACGGCAGCGGAGCGTGGATTTCGGCGGCGTCGCTCGATCGATATTTGCTGAATACGGGCAAACCACAGATATTCGGACTCGACCTCAGCACCGATCCGAAGCCATTTGATGCCAAGCTGATTACTGACAGGATGCGGGCGGAGCTGTGCGTGCCGAGCGTTGCCGATCGCGATAAGCTGCTTGCGGCCATTAAGCAAGGATCCGGAAAACCTACCCATGGTTGACCCGTGCAGCAAGGATCCCGAAGCGCTCATGCGATCGGTGCTCGGGAAGTGGCGATTGACGGCGAAACTCGGGAGCGGCTTCCGCCAGTACACGTTCCGTTTCACCCCGCCAAGGACGGAGTGGATTTTGATGTGAGCGGTCCGACAGTGCCTCAGCGAGCCAAGCGCTCAATGACCCTCGGCAGCGACAAGATGACAGTCTCCATAGGCGATGAGGTATTCGAAATGGCGCGCCGGGGAGACATCCTAACCGGCGAGTTGCGCTCCGGCACGGAGTCTGGTCCGCTGGTCGGCGTGAGGTAGTCTACTTCGTAAAGATCGTGACGTCCACGTTCATCCCCGGCCGCAGCACCAGATCCTTTTGCGGCTCCACCAGAATCTTTACCGGAATGCGCTGCACCACTTTCACGAAATTGCCCGTCGCATTTTCGGGAGGCAGCAAGCTCATGCGCGACCCCGTTGCGCCCGCGATGGAATCCACCTTCCCAGTCACCACCTTGCCGTACATATCCACGTGAATCTCGGCGCGCTGCCCGGGCCGAACGCTCGCAAGTTGCGTCTCCTTGAAGTTCGCCGTCACCCACGTGTCCTGCAGCGGAATGATGGTCATCATTCCCTGCCCCGGCTGCACAATCTGACCGACCTCTACACTCTTGCGCGTCACCACGCCGTCCATCGGCGCGACAATCGTGCAATAGCTGAGCTGCAGTTGTGCCGCTTCCAGATTCGCCTGAGCGGCGGCCACCGTCGCCTCTGCCGTGCCCGCGTCGGCGGCACGAATGCCGACCTGTTTGCGATTCGCCAGCGACGTTTCGACAGTCGCCTGCGCCTGCGATACCCGCGACTGCGCTGCGCCGAGCGATGCCTTGCGAATGGCTGCGTCCTTCTTCGCCGATGACAACTTTTCACGCGCAGCCTGCAATTCGCTCTCGGCCACCTTCGCCGCGGCCACGTAAGAATCGTACTGCTGCTGCGAGATTTCGGATTTGTCGACCAGCGGTTTCATGCGCCCAAGATCGGCCTGCGCGCGCTCATTGTTCGCCTCCTTGGCGCGAACGTTCGCTTCGGCGAACGCCAGATCCGAGCTCGACGCCTGCTCATAGGCGATCTGCGAGCGCTCCAGTTCGGCGGTGGCGTCGGCGAGCTGCGCCGATGCGGCCGTATTGCCGGATTGCGTGGTCTCATTGGTCAACGGCACCACCTGGCGGGCCGCGCGCAACTGGCTTTCCGCCTGCAGCACCGCCGCCTTCGCCATGCTGACCTTGGCCTGATAATCGCGAGGATCGATACGCACCAGCAACTGCCCGGCCTTCACCGGCTGATTGTCCAGCACCGCGACCTCGATAACATTCCCCGGGATCTTCGGCGCGACGGCGCTGATGTGGCCGTCCACGTTGGCATCGTCACTGGAGACCTGGTCGCGGAAGTGATAGTAAGCCGTCGCGCCGGCGGCGGCAATCGCGAGCAGCAGAAGAAGCCCGGCAACTTTCGCGCGGGAAGATTTCTTGGCCGGAGCCCCGGCGGGCACGGCCTCAAGCGGTTGTTTCGGTGCGGTAGCCACGAGTTTGTAACCTTTCTATTCCACCACAATGGGACCGCGCACCGGCCCCACCTTCTTCATCAAAAACATGAACGGCACGATGATCAAAAACAGCACCGCCATAACGCGGAACGCATCGGCAAACGCCAGCATGCTCGATTGCCGCAGCAACGTGCCATACATAAGGCCGTTCGCCTGTGCCGCGGCGTCCGGGAGCGATGCGCCATGGGCCTGCATCATTTGCGTAGTATGCGCAAGCGCATCGCGCATCGGCGCATCCAGCGACGTCATGTGAGATGCCAGAACCTGCTGATGAACCTGTGACCGGCGCGCCAGCAGCGTGGTGACGGTCGCGATGCCGGAACTGCCTCCGATGTTGCGCGCCAGATTGAACAGCCCTGCCGCGTAGTTCGTTCTTTCGCGCGGAATCAGCGCAAACGCCATCGTGCTGATGGGGACGAAAAGGAACGCGAGGCCGAGACTCTGCACCACGCGGCCGCGCACCGCGGTAGCGTAATCGATTTGCAGGTTGAACCCTGACATCAGGTACAGACCAGCCGCCGAAACCACCACTCCGAAAATCACCAGCCACCGCGCCTGGAACTTCCGCAACAGCACGCCGACAATCGGCATGCACACGCAAATCGCGATGCCGCCCGGCGAGAGCACCAAACCGCTCAGCAGCGCCGTGTAACCCAAAAGCGTTTGCATCAACAGCGGAAGCAGAGTAGTGCTGCCGTACAGCACGAAGCCGAGAACCAGCATCGAAAGCGTCGCCAGCGCGAAGTTGCGCTCTTTTAAGATGCGGAAATCGATGATCGGATTCTCATGCCGCAACTCCCACCAGACCACCGCGATCAGCGCGATCACGGTAACGATCGCGAACATGACAATAAAGTTTGAGTTGAACCAATCTTCGCGCTGTCCTTCGTCCAGCACCACTTCGAGCGATGCGGAACACGATCAGCATCGTCAGCGACGGCGCCAGGCCGCACAGAAACGAACTCACCGTGAACAGGCCGACGCAGATCATGTAGAAGCGCTTCCGCCCCAGCAGCATGGAAAACCAGCCGCCCATCGGCAGAATAATCGCATTCGCCACCAGATAGCTCGTGAGCACCCACGTCGCTTCATCCACGCTCGCCGAAAGGCTGCCCGCGATGTTCGGCAGCGACACGTTGGCCACGCTGGTATCGAGCACTTCCATGAACGTGGCGAGCATCACGGTCATCGCGATGATCCACGGATTCACGCCGGCGCGCTTACCGGGCATAGAGCGTCTCCATCTCCCCGGTGGCGTGTGCGAGGTCGGCGCGTGCCTGGTTATAGCGATAGAGCGCCGCGATCTGATTGTCGCTGGCGCGGGCGAGCTCGTCCTGCGCAGTGATCACTTCGATATTGTTCGCCACGCCGGCCTGGAAGCGGTCGCGGGCCTGATCGACTTCATCGCGCGCGAGCTTCACTCCTAAATTCGCCACGTCCACTTCACTGCGCGCCGATTCCAGTTGAGCGATCGCCGTCTTCACTTCCTGCGCGATGCGGTTGCGAACATCCTGTTCCTGCTGCGCCAGTTGGCGGAGTGCGATCCCGGCCTTAGCTTCGGCAGCCTGTATGCGGCCGCCGGTGAAGATCGGGACATCGAGGCTCGCCTGATACTGATATACCGGAATGACAGTCGCGGGCGTGAGTCCCTGCTCCAGCCATGCTCCTCCGGCGCTGACCTTCGGCAGGCGCTCATCGCGCGCCGCCTGCGCCTCCAGACGCGCCTGCTGTTCCTGCGCGGCAATCTGGCGCAATTCGGGACGCGCCGCCCACGCCTCTTCGAGCGTCCTGCCGGTTGCCGTAGCGGGTGTCTCAAAGAAACTGGGCTGATCGGCGAGTCGAACTTGCCGGTGCGGATCGATAGCCAACAAACGGGCGAGCGCGAATAAAGAAGTATCGAGCTGCGTGCGCGCCGCGATGAGCCGCTGCTTCTCATTTTGCAGTTGCACGTTCGCGCGGAGCGTGTCGATGCCCGTGCCCGCGCCGTTCTTCTGCAGATCCGAAGCCTGGTTAAAGAGAGCCTGCGCCAGATCCACGCGCGACTGCGCGGCGTCGACTTCCGCGGCCGCCCGCTGGCTGCCCAGATACTGGCTCACCACCAGAACCACCGCGTCTTCGCGTGCCGCCGATTCCCGCGCTTGTGCCGCCGTTATGCCCGATTGCGCTGCCCTGTAACGCCGCCACAGCGTGAGGTCGAACACCGGCGCGCTGAACTGCACGCCCGTCTGAAACACTTCGTACGGCCCCACGTGCTGCGGAAAGCCGGGGATGCTCGTCCCCAGCGCCGTATTGATATTCAGGCGATGCACGGATTCGCCAAGCGTGGCGCCGGCCTGCGGCAGAAGTCCCGCGCGAGCGATTGCACGGTCCTGCTGCGACTGCGCAACGTCTAGGTTCGCAAGCACGACGAACGGATTCTGCTTCAGCGCAAGGTTGACCGCATCCTTCAGGGTGAGATTGAGCGGTTGGGCCAGAACCGTGCCGGCCGCCAGGATGAAAACCACTAAATACCGCACGTCTGCTGCTAGTGCAGCTTCAAGGCCGTGCTAAGTGATTGAATTCGCTAGTCCGCTGTCCTTGGAACTGCCGACATTTCGGCAGCGCTACCAGATATCGGCCACCGTGTATCCGTTCGGGAACGGATCTTCGGGGTCCACCACATACTGCGCGAAACCGGTGATCCACGCCTGCCCGGAGAGCGTCGGAACCACGGCGTCGTACGGCCCCACCTTCGTTTTCTCGATCAGACGGCCCGTGAACGTCGTGCCGAGAATCCCTTCGTGAACGAAGTCCTGATTCAGCGGTAGCTGGCCTTTCGCGTGGAGGCACGCCATCTTGGCACACGTGCCTGTGCCGCACGGCGACCGGTCAAGCACCCCGAACTTGCCTGTCGAAACCACAACATTATTCTTGCGATGCGCCCCCGGCGTGGTAGCCGGCGCCGAGAGCTGCGCGATCGATACGCCCGCGATCGCTGGATTCTCCGGATGCTGTACGGGCAGTTGTTCCTGCGCCGCGCTCTTGATTAGTTCGGCGATGCGCACCGCCTCCCGAGCCTCGTCAGGCCGCAGCGTGAGTCCGAACGGCGCTGCGTCGGCGATGACGTAGAACATGCCGCCCCACCCCACATCCACCGTCACGGTGCCGAGCGACGGCACTTCGATCTGCCGGTCGAGATACGCGGCAAACGCGGGGACGTTGCGGAACGTCACCTTGCGGCACTTGCCGTTGCGGACCTCGGCTTCGATGCCGATCAGCCCGGCGGGAGTTTCGAGCTTCAATCTGGTGACCGGCTCTTCCACCTTCACCATGCCCGTTTCAATAAGCACCGTCACTACGCAGATGGTGTTCGTGCCGGACATCGGCGGATACTCCACCTGTTCCATGATCACGTAGCCCGCCTCGGCGTCGGGATGCGTGGGCGGCAGCAGCAGGTTGCAATTGGCGGCCGGATATCCGCGCGGCTCTCGCAGCATGCGCAGCCGTATGTGGTCGTCATGCTGCGAAAGGTGCTGCATCTTTTCAAACATGGTGGCGCCGGGAACATCGAGCACCCCGCCCGTGATGACGCGGCCCGGCTCGCCGCAGGCGTGCGCGTCCACGGCAGTAATCATCGAATGGAAACGCATTGGTTAGGCGGTCGCCTCCAGCGATTGCAGAATTGCACGAATGTAGCCGTAGCAGAACGCGAAACTCTGCAGGCCGGCTGGGTCGTTTGGCGCCTGCGGGACGTGGTCGGGCATCAGCAGATACGGGTAGCCCACCTCCTGGTACACGCGCGCGGCCTTCACGAAATCGATGTCGCCCTCGTCCGGGTAGACCTCCAGGAATTCGTTGCGGTGCCCGCGAATGTTGCGGAAGTGCACGTTGAAAATCTTCTTGCGCGTGCCGAAGTAGCGAATCACGTCGAAGATTTCTTTCCCCGGGTCGGCAAGCATTTCGGAAACCGTGCCCTGGCAAAAGTTGAGCCCGTGGTAAGGCGATTCGCGAATCGCGATGAAGCGCTTGAGACCCTCCACCGTGCCGAGCACGCGGTCCACACCCTGGTAACCTTCCGGCGGCACGCCCGGATCGTGCGGATGGCACGCCATGCGGATCTTGTTCTCGTTCGCCACCGGAATCACTCGATCCAGAAAATACGTGATGCGCTCCCAAAAACGATCGGCAGTCACGCGGCCCGCCCGGGTCAGCGGCGTCGCCGGATGCGCTTTGGCGAGCGACCATTGCGAGTACGTGGCATCGCCCCGGCCCGGCACGCGTCCCGTCCGCAGCACGCCCAGTATGCTCATGTTGTACTTGATGGACGGAATGCCCACGTCCGCGCAGTTACGGATCATGGTCTGCACCGCGTCGATATCGCGATCGCGTTCGGGCGATTCGCCGAGCACGATCGCGCCATGCTTTTCCTTATCGATGTGGCTGGACGTGAGAAACGGCAGCGCGATGCCTTCGATCTTGATCTTGTGGCGCTCAGCCATCCCGAGCATCGCCTTCAGCTCTTCGCGCGTGGCGTAGAGGCGGCCGTCGGCGACTGCGGGGTAGCCGGTGATGTCGCGAACCCCGTAGCGCGCCAGATAGGCAAGGTGCTCGTCGTTGGTGGGCGCGCTCTGACAGCCCAAACGCATGCGGACCGGGGTCGCGGCAGCGCGGGCGGTCTGCGGCAGCGCGGCAACTGCCGGCAGGCTCAGAAAACTGCGGCGGTTCATGCGGTTAGTATACTGGTCCGATGCGGTTATTTGCGCTGCTGGTTTGTGCCGGCGCTATAGGAGCTTCGGGGGCTCCGTCTTTTGTCACCTTCGAAAGCGGGCAGGTGCGGCCGCTGGCGATGTCGCCGGACGGCAAATTGCTGTTCGCGGCGAACACTCCGAATTCGACCCTGGAAATTTTCGACCTGACTGCTGCTCCGCCGCGCCTCGTCGCTCGCGTGCCTGTCGGCCTGGAGCCCGTCACGGTAGCGCCTCGCAGCAATACCGAAGTGTGGGTGGCCAACCTGGTTTCCGATTCCGTCAGCATCGTTTCCCTGACCGGCACGCCCCACGTGGTGCGCACGCTGCTCGTGGGCGATGAGCCTCGCGATATCGTGTTCGCCGGATCGCCGCAGCGCGCCTTCGTCACCACCGCGCATCGCGGGCAGCAGCGCAGCGACCCATCCATCGCGAACGTGCCCGGCGCGGGCGATCCGCAATTCACTACGGCCGGCGTGCCGCGCGCCGACGTGTGGGTCTTCGACCCGGCAAATCCCGGCGGCGGCGTCGGAGGGACTCCGCTCAAGATCCTAAGCTTCTTCATGGATACCCCGCGCGCACTGGCCGTGAGCCCGGACCGAAGCACCGTTTACGTCGCCGGCTTCAAAACCGGCAACCAGACAACCACTGTGCAGCAGGGTCGCGTATGCACCGGCTTCGTCGCCAACAAGCCCTGCACGCTGCCGGATGGTGCGGTGAGCCCGGGCGGAAATCCCGGACCGGCCATGAATGCGGCCGGCGATCCCGCGCCCGAGGTCGGTCTGATCGCGAAGTTCAACAACGCGACAGGCCATTGGGAAGACGAGCTGCGGCGCACCTGGGATTCGTCGATTCGTTTCAAGCTGCCGGATACCGACGTCTTCGCGGTCGACGCCAACGCGCTGACGCAAACGGCGGCGTACGCTCACGTCGGCACCACGCTCTTCAATATGGCCGTGAATCCGGTGACCGGCGCGCTGTACGTTTCCAACACCGACGCACGCAACGAGGTTCGTTTCGAGGGTCCGGGCAAGTTCGCCGGGCATACGGTGCAAGGGCATCTGGCCGAAGCCCGGGTGTCGGTGATCGCCGGCGGCGCGGTGGCGTCGCGGCATCTGAATAAGCATCTGAACTATGCGGTGCTGGCCGGCGCTCCGGGGTTCGATGCCACGGCGAAATCGCATTCGCTCTCCATGCCCGTGGACATGGCGGTTTCAGGCGATGGCAAAACGCTGTATGTCGCGGCCTTTGGCTCGAGCAAGATCGGCGTGTTCGGAACGAAGTCGCTGGAGGACGATAGCTTCAATCCGGTGACTGCCAGCGCGGCGTACCTGACGGTGAGCGGCGGCGGTCCCAGCGGGCTCGCGCTGGACGAAGGTCGCGGCCGCCTCTACGTGCTCACGCGGTTCGACGATGCCGTCAAGGTGGTGGATCTGCGCGCGGCCCGCGAAATCGCGGCCGTCCACATGCCGAATCCGGAGCCGCCGGCGGTGACCCTTGGCCGACCGATGCTCTACGACGTGACGCGTTTCTCCGGCAACGGAGAAGCATCGTGCGCGAGCTGCCACATCTACGGCGATATGGACGACATCGCCTGGGACCTCGGCAATCCCGACGCCTCCGTCTCCACCAGCCAGATCCCGATCAACTTCGGCGGGCTGATTCCGTTTCTGGTTGCGCTGAATGCCACGGGCCTCGATTCGCCGCTGAACGGGAGCAACAAAGCTACCGATTTTCATCCGATGAAGGGGCCGTTCACCACCCAGACGCTGCGCGGCCTGCAGTTCTCCGGAGCCATGCACTGGCGCGGCGACCGGAGCGTTGGCGCGCTGGGAAGCGATCCGTTCGACGCGATTACTTCGTTTCTGAACTTTCAGCCGGCGTTTCACGATCTGGTGGGGAGTCCCGATTTGCCGTCGCGGTCGGACATGCAGGCGTTTGCGGATTTCGTGATGCAGATTCTGCCTCCGCCGAATCCGGTGCGGAATCTGGACAACTCGCTGACGGCGTCGCAGCAGAGGGGAGCGGACTTCTTTTCGGGATCGCGGCCGTCGGACGGAATTGTTTCGGCGGCGCTGGACGCGATTGTGGGGAAGGCGTCTTTTACCTGCGATGGGTGCCATACGCTCGATCCCTCGTCGGGGTTCTTCGGGACGGGAGGGAATCAGAGCTTTGAGGGGCTGCCGCAGATCGTCAAGATCCCGCATCTGCGCAATGCGTACGCCAAGGTCGGGATGTTCGGGACACCGTCGGTCGGCTTTTTCAGCGCTCCGGACAGCGGCAACATGGGCGACCAGGTCCGCGGCTACGGCTTCACGGGCGATGGCTCGACGGACACTCTGTTCCGCTTCCTGAGCGCGGCGGTGTTCAATCCGACGGCCACTTCCGGGTTTCCGCAGAACAATCCGGACGGCACGCGGAGGGATGTCGAGCAATTCATTCTGGCCTTCGATTCGGATCTGGCCCCGGTCGTCGGCCAGCAGGTGACGCTGACGGCATCGAATGCCGCTGCTGTGGGTTCCAGGATCAGCCTGTTGATGGCACGAGCCGGAGCGACGTTCGTGAGTAAGTCGCTGGGCGGAGTCACGACGGAATGCGACCTGGTGGCGAGCGTCGTGGTGAACGGAAGCTTGCTCAGTTACCTCTACGATCCCGCCTCGCGGACGTTCATCCCGGCTGATACATCGCCGAACTTGTCAGACGCCGGACTGAGGAGCTTGGCAGGAGAAGTGACTTACACGGCAGTGCCCCCGGGCAGCGGACCGAGAATGGTCTACGGCACCGGTCGACTGCGCAGGCCGGCAAGGTACTGACCGGGCTCCCGCCCGGTCAAAAAATGAAAAAGCCCGATCCGAAGATCGGGCTTTTCGAAATAAACCGGGCAACTTCCTACTCTCCCACACAGTTGCCTGTGCAGTACCATCGGGGCTGAGAGGCTTAACTTCCGTGTTCGGGATGGGAACGGGTGGATCCCTCTCGCTAAGGTCACCCAGAAAGCGGATGACAATTTGGCCTGAAGCTGTTTGAGGCTTCTTGCCGGAATATTGACGGGCCTAGAACACAAGACTTTGGAAAGCAGCGTCGCCATGCGTACGCAGTAAATTTTATGGTCAAGCCGAACGGGCAATTAGTAACGGTAAGCTCAACGTATTACTACGCTTACACATCCGTCCTATCAAACAGGTAGTCTTCCTGTGC
>DATNFO010000004.1:0-36730 GCA_035606355.1 Candidatus Limnocylindrales bacterium
AAGTCGAGCAAGGCACGCAGTTGGACGCGTTGACCTCACGCGTCACCAACTTGTTCGAGCAATACGCCAAGATCAGTCAGAACGTCAACTATGACACCATCGTCGCGGCCATCCGCGGCGACGATCCGGGCAAACTCGCCGACACCGTGGGCGCCAATTTGCAGCTGGCCATCGAAGAGAAGCAGGAGCTCCTCGAAATCTTCGATCCTATCGACCGCCTGACCCGCGTCGCCGAGATGCTGGACATCGAAATCGAAAAGCTGAGCGTCGACCGCACTATTCAGGGCCGCGTGAAGCGCCAGATGGAGAAGGCGCAAAAAGAGTATTACCTCAACGAGAAGATCAAGGCCATCCAGAAGGAATTGGGCCGCGGTGAAAAGAGCGAGATCGATGAGCTGAAGAAGCGCATCGAAACCGCCGGCATGACGCAGGACGCGCTGGAGAAGGCCATGGCCGAGCTCAAGCGCCTGGAAAACATGCCGCCCATGTCGGCCGAATCCACCGTAAGCCGCAATTACCTCGATTGGCTGCTCGCCGTGCCGTGGAAAAAGAAATCCAAGGAAATCCGCGAGCTGAAGTACGCCGAGCAGGTCCTCGAAGCCGACCACTACGGCCTGGAAAAAATCAAAGAACGCATTCTCGAATTTCTCGCAGTGCGCCGCCTCGTCAAGAATCCCAAAGGCTCCATTCTCTGCTTCGTTGGACCTCCGGGCGTCGGCAAGACCTCGCTCGGAATGTCGATCGCCAAGGCGACCGGCCGCAAGTTCGTCCGCATGTCGCTCGGCGGCGTGCGTGATGAAGCCGAAATCCGCGGTCATCGCCGCACGTACATCGGCGCGCTGCCCGGACAGGTGATCCAGATGATGAAGAAGGCGGGCACGCGCAACCCCGTCTTCATGCTCGACGAAATCGACAAGATGAGCATGGACTTCCGCGGCGATCCCTCGGCCGCCCTGCTCGAAGTGCTCGATCCGGAGCAGAACTTCATGTTCGTGGATCACTACCTGGATGTCGAATACGATCTCAGCCAGGTGTTCTTCATCGCCACCGCGAACGTGATGCACACCATTCCGGCCGCCTTGCAGGACCGCATGGAAGTGATCCGCCTTTCGGGCTATACGGAGCTCGAAAAGATGGAAATCGCCAAGCGCTTTCTCATCCGCAAGCAGATGGAAGGCACAGGACTCTCGACCGACCAGATCCAGTTCGACGATACCGGCGTCAACGGCCTCATCCAGTACTACACACGGGAAGCCGGCGTCCGCAACCTGGAACGCGAGATCGGCAACGTGTGCCGCAAGGTGGCGCGCCAGGTGGTCAACTCCGAAACTGCCAAGGAGAAAAAGAAGCTGCCGAAAGCCGTGATCAACGGCGACAAGCTCCCCGAACTCCTGGGACCGTGGCGGTTCCGCGATCTCGTCACCGATAAGAAGAACGAAGTCGGCGCAGCGACCGGCCTGGCGTGGACCGAAGTGGGTGGCCAGATTCTTACCGTCGAGTGCACTCTCATGGAAGGCAAGGGCAAGCTCACCATCACCGGAAAGCTCGGTGAGGTGATGCAGGAATCCGCCCAGGCGGCGATGAGCTATATCCGCTCGCGCGCCCACACCTTCGGCCTGCCGCGGGATTTCTACCGGAATCTCGACGTTCACATTCACATTCCCGAAGGCGCAATTCCGAAAGACGGCCCGTCGGCCGGAATCACGCTCGCGACCACCATCTGCAGCGCCCTCACGCGCATTCCGGTGCGCGGCGACGTCGCCATGACCGGCGAAATCACGCTGCGCGGCAAAGTGCTTCCTATCGGCGGCTTGAAAGAGAAGCTGATGGCGGCGCATCGCCACGGAATTGCAGAAGCGATCATGCCGAAGGAGAACGAAAAAGATCTCCCGGATATTGCGGACGCCATCAAGCAAACCATGAAGCTCAGCTTTGTTGAGAGCATGGACGAAGTTTTGAAGATTGCCCTGGAACGCGAATTGGTGGCTCTGCCGATGCCTCCGGGACCAGTGGACGTGCAGCCCGCGGCTGAAGAGACCAGAGCGCATTAGAGCCAAGCCGTGACCGTGAAGAGCAAATCCGTTTTGCGCGACACTTATTACCGCTCCCTTACGATCATGGCTCCTCTATCGGCATCAACTACACACGGAGCCGTGACCGTAAGGGATTGTGAAAGAATATCGAATTGCTTATTGCCGCACTCAAACGCACTCGCATCCGCGGCACCTTTTACCGCTCCCTCACGGTCACGGCTCCGTATGTACTTGATTCTGCTAACGGAGCCGCGACCGTTGGGAAGCGGTAAAAGGTGGATCGAAAGGCGAATGGATCGCGACGAGAACGAGAGCCGGATGTCTTCACAAACCCGTAAGGGAGCGGCAAGCGGCGCCCAGGCGGCGGACGAGTTCGAGACTAGCGCGGAGACACATACACCCGCGGAGAGCGTTTGAAATCTGAATTTGTACTGAGTGCCGGCAAGCCCGCCGACTTTCCCAGGGACGGGCTGCCGGAAGTAGCATTCTTAGGGAGAAGCAACGTAGGCAAATCCAGCTTGCTTAACGCCCTCACCGGGCAGAAGAAGCTGGCATTTACCAGCAACACACCGGGCCGCACGCAAACGATCAATTTTTACAGAATCGACGGAGCGTTCTATTTCGTCGATCTTCCCGGGTATGGATATGCCCGCGTGCCCCCCGCCATGGCGCTGGAATGGAAGCAACTAATCGAGAGATACTTAGACAGTAGTAGGGAGACCCTGAAGTATTCGTGCCTGGTTCTGGACTCCCGCCGCGGTTGGATGGAGAAAGACCTCGATCTGAAGCGGTGGCTCGAGCATCACGGCATACCGTACGTGGTCATCGCGACCAAGATCGACAAGTTGAATCAATCTGAGCAAGAGCACGGACTGCGCGGCATTCGCAAAGAAGGCGTAGACCCGTTGCCGTTCTCGGCCTTGACTGGCCGGGGAGTGAGGGAAATTTGGCAAGCAATATCGACAACACTGCACCGGTAGGAAACACCCCGCCCGAAAAGCCCACCGAAACACAGGCTTCCGATAAGCCTATCCAGCCTGATAAGGCTCCCGTAACCGCGGCCGCCCCGCCTCGTGACGCGTCCGGAAACAGTTCCGCCGACGCCGCCGCGGAAAAGCCCGAGCGTCCGCCTCTGGCGGAGAAGCCGCACGCCGACAAACCGCTGCGTCCGAAATCCACCGAACACAAAGTCGCAGCCGCGGAGAAGCCGGCCGGCGATGGACCGAAGGCGTCCGACGGAAAAGCCGTCGAAAGCAAACCGGCGGATGCTCCGAAGGCTGCACCGCCCGCCGCGGAGCCCAAACCCGCGGCTGCCGCGCCGCCCCCTCCCCCGCCCCCGGCTGCCGCCGCCGCGCAACCGCCGGCCGCAGCTACAGTTCCACCTCCGGCTCCCAATGGAGCTCCTATTGCCGAAGCCGACATGCACCCGGGCCAGCAGCGCCGCAAGCAAGGCGCCGCGCAAAGCGCAAAAACCGGCACGCCCACTCTGGACCTTGTCGAACTGAAGGACATGAGCATTCAAAAGCTCAACCAGGTCGCCAAGGACATGAACATTGCCGGCGCGGCCGGGCTTCGCAAACAGGAATTGATCTTCAAGATCCTCCAGACGCAAGCCGAGAAAAGCGGCCTGATCTTCAGCGAAGGCGTCCTCGAATGCCTGCCTGACGGCTTCGGCTTCCTGCGCGCCCCCGAGTACAACTATCTGCCCGGGCCGGACGATGTTTACGTATCGCCCAGCCAGATCCGCCGCTTCGACCTGCGCACCGGCGACACCATCAGCGGCCAGATCCGCCCGCCGAAAGAAGGCGAGCGCTACTTCGCGCTGATCAAAGTCGACGCCATCAACTTCGAGCCGCCCGAGGAAGCGCGCAACAAGATCTTCTTCGACAATCTCACGCCGCTGTATCCCAACGAGCGGCTGAAGCTCGAGACCGCCCGCGACAGCTACTCGGGACGCGTGATGGACTTGCTGACCCCGATCGGCAAAGGTCAGCGCGGTCTCATCGTCTCCCCGCCGCGCACCGGCAAAACCATGCTGCTGCAGAGCATCGCCAACTCCATCACCACCAATCATCCGGAAGTCTCGCTCATCGTGCTGCTCATCGATGAGCGGCCGGAAGAAGTCACGGACATGCAGCGCAGCGTGCGCGGCGAAGTCATCAGCTCCACGTTTGACGAGCCCGCTACCCGCCACGTGCAGGTGGCCGAAATGGTGATCGAAAAGGCCAAGCGACTCGTCGAACACAAGCGCGATGTGGTGATCCTGCTGGACTCGATCACGCGCCTCGCGCGTGCCTACAACACCATCGTCCCGCCGAGCGGCAAAGTGCTCTCGGGCGGTGTGGATTCCAACGCCCTGCAGCGCCCCAAGCGCTTCTTCGGCGCGGCGCGCAACATCGAAGAAGGCGGCTCGCTCACCATCATCGCGACGGCCCTGATCGATACCGGCAGCCGCATGGACGACGTGATCTTCGAAGAGTTCAAAGGCACGGGCAACATGGAAATTCACCTCGAGCGCAAGCTCGTGGATAAACGCGTGTTCCCGGCCATCGATATCAACAAGAGCGGCACCCGCAAGGAAGAGCTCCTGTTGCCCAAGGACGAACTCAATCGCGTGTGGATTCTGCGCAAGGTGCTGAACCCGCTTTCGCCAGTGGAGACCATGGAACTGCTGCTCGACAAACTGGGCAAGACCCGCAGCAACATGGAATTCCTCGCGTCCATGAGCGGCTAGCGACCGGGCCGGAGCCCGGTCGTTACTGCGGTATGCTGTTGCTATGCCGACACGCCGGGATTTCTTCACGCAATTGGGCGCCGCCGCACTTGCCGGCCGCGTCCTTCCCGAAATGGCCTATGCGCAACGAGCGCTGGTCAGCGGACCGCTGCCCAAAGACATCGTCTGGCTGAACGCCAATGAGAACCCGGCCGGCCCGCCGAAGTGCTCCATCGACGCGATGCAGGCCGCGCTCTCCACATCCGGCCGCTACCACTACAACGAATTTCCGGAAATCTACGCGGCCATGGCGAAGGCCGACGGGTTGACTCCGGACACGATGGTGACCGGCTCCGGTTCAAGCGAAGTGCTGCACACCTGCGTCGACGCGTTCACATCGCCGGTGCGCCCCATCATCACGGTCACGCCGGCGTATGAAGGGCCGATCGAAGCCGCGCGGGCGCTCGGCCACGCCGTAGTCCTCACGAAACTTCGCCCCGACTACACCGCCGACGTCCACAAGCTCGCCGAAGAAGCCGACAAGGCCAAGGGCGGGCTGATCTACCTCTGCAATCCGAACAATCCCACGTCCGCCTGCACCACAGCGGCGGATATCGATTGGCTCGTGAATAACCTGCCGCCCAATACGCAATTGCTCATCGATGAAGCCTACATCCATTTCGTCGAAGATCCGCGAGTAAAGAGCGCGATTCCGTATATCAAGCAGGGCAAGGACGTCATCGTCGCGCGCACGTTCTCAAAGATTTACGGGATGGCCGGTTTGCGCGTGGGATACGCCGCTGCGAAGCCGGAACTCATCAACAGGATCGCGCCGCTGAAGATGAACTGCATCTCCATCGTGAGCGCGCGAGCCGCCGTCGCCGCGCTGCAGCAGCAGGATAAGATCGTGCCGGAGCGCAAAACCGGTCTCGCCAAAACGCGCCGCGAACTCACGGCCTGGCTGGATAGCGAGAAGGTGCCCTATATCAAGCCGAACGCCAACTTCATCATGATCGACTGCGGCCGCAATGCGCGCGAGTTCATCTCGAAAATGCCGCCGCTCGGTGTGGCGCCGGGCCGTCCCTTCCCGCCGCTCGACAACATGCTGCGCGTCACCATCGGCACCGACTCCGAGATGGCCAAATTCCGCGACGTCTTTTGGAAGGTCTACAAGGCTTAGCCGGTGCGCGAAATCGCGGACGGCGTGATTGCCGTCGAGATGCTCATCGCCAACGCATACCTGGCAAAGAGCGGAGATTCGTGGGTAGTCGTCGATACCGGCGTTCCGGGCCGGGGCGGGAAAATCGCAGCCGCTGCCCAACAGTACTTCGGCACGGATGCTCGTCCGCGAGCGATTGTACTGACGCACGGGCATTTCGATCATGCGGGCTCGGCGCACTGGCTGGCGCGAGTGTGGAAGGTTCCCGTCTTCGCACCCAAACTCGAGTTGCCGTTCTTGGCGGGCCAGCCGTACCCGCCGCTCGATCATACACCGCCGGGATTCTTCTCCGCGCTCAGCCGCGTATTCCCATCGCGCACGGTGAACCTAGCCGGACTGGTACAGCCGTTTGAAGAGTTGGAGGGTTGGGAGACGATCGAGACACCGGGCCACACGCCGGGGCATGTCTCCTTCTTTCGCCGGAGCGGTGGAGTGCTGCTCGCCGGGGACGCGGTCACCACGATGGACTTGGACAGCGCGGCAGGCACGCTGTTCAAGCGGCCCCGCGTCTGCCGCCCGCCGGTGCCGGCGACTACCAATTGGGAACTGGCGCGGACCAGCGTACAGCGCCTCGCCGAACTGCGGCCTCGCATCATCGCCGCGGGCCACGGTCCGCCGATGCAAGACGCCGCAGATGAACTGTCGCGCCTCGCGGCCGGGTTTCCGATCCCTTTGCGCGGCCGCTATGTGCGACAACCTGTTCGCGCCGGCGAAACAGGCGCCCCGTAGATCCCTTTCGAAATGCCGCGTCAGAGCTTTTAAGCCACGAGCACTTGTTGTTCTTCAATCAGTTCCGGCTCGAAATTCTTGGTGACCTCCCAGCGATGCCATTCGCGCAAACGCAGAATCGCGTCGTGCAGTTCCTGATCGTGGGGAAGTTGGCAAACCTTGCAGTCTTTCATTCGCGTCCTCAATTTCCGGGGGCGGCCCCATCACACTGTTTGTGAATCTGACCCGGGGCCGCCTGCCTAAGTGGAGTTGATCAGAGAATACGCAAGTACTGCGCGTACCACAAGCCGCTATTTGGGTAGCAACCGGGAATCAACCCGGGTTAGCGCTCGGGGGTAAACGTTCCGTATACGTTCACTGCACTATCGTAATTAGGAAGATACACCCTGCCGTTCACTACCAGCGGCGGCACGAATTTCACCAGCGTTCCCAATCGGTCCCGCCGCCGTTGCTGTTCACTGTTCCAAAGCTCTTCCAGCGTTTCCGCATTGTAAGCGCGAAGAATGCCGGCAGCGTTCCCGTGATCGGCGCTTTTACCGTTCGTAAGCGCTGCCCATACAATTGCCGAACCCGCCGTTGCGCCATCCGATGAGACGGTCAGAGCGCCGCCGGGCGAACCCTTCGATGGAACCGTTCCTTTCATGACCGGCTCCGGCGAAAGGCGCTTGCCATCGAAGCGGAATGCCTTGAGCACATCCGCGTCGCACCAGAGATACAGCATTCCGCCCGCCGGGCGATCCCAATACGCCGGACCCGCGAGCGGGCGCCCGCCGTCCACTTCGATCGTCTGCAACACCGCCGTATCCGCATCCGTGCGACGACCCAGATTCTTCCTGTCGAACAGATACAGAGTGCCGTTCTTCGCGCCGGCCACAAGCAGGTCCGTGCCGGGAATCAGCAGGGGACCGGTAGAGCCCAAATCGGCATCGCGCCGGTTGAGCTCTTCCCAATCGTGCGGCGTAAAGTAATCGGCGACGGCGATTCCCCGCGCGGTGACACGCAGCTTGAGGAGCGAATTGCCGAAATCGCGGTCACCATTCCACGAGCCGTTGCCTACCTCGAAATAGACGTTCCCGTCCGAATCGACCGCGGGCGGCCGGCCGGACTGCCAAACTCCACCATCCGTTCCATCAGGCGTCAGGCAGAGCGCTCCCGTTCGTTTCAGCGTCGCCTCATCGAACGCCATAATCCAACCGTGATACGGACGTATGTCTTCATGCGACGCCCACGCGACCACGACCTGCCCATTCACCAAAACGAGCGCGGACCGCTGATTGCCGGCGCGCGCGTCGAACCGCACCGCTCCCGGAGCCGTTTCGATTTCGACTGCGGGCGCCAGGTCCGCGCCCGTGCGGACGTTCAGTTTGTGTAGGCGCTGCACGTAAGCACCGTTCTCTTTCGTGCGCGCTACGAAGAAGAGCGCGCCCGCCGCGGCATCGATTACCGGAGTGCCTTCGATGCCGACGTTTCCCACGATGTTCAATTCCGGGTTGTTGGTGATGTCCATCACCAAAACGGGCGTCACACCTTTCATTTCATCGGTGAAGTCGCGCATCCACACGGGCGTGCCTTTGTGCGATGCGGGAAAGGCATAGACCTTGTCGTTCATGGTCGCCACAAACAACAGGTCGGGATCGCGCAAGTATAGCGGCTGCGCATACACGGCGCCATCGACGTAATAGCTGTAGAGCTTGCCGAAATGCGCGGCGTTGACGTTCGCCGGCTTCAGCACGGTTTCGTGCGTGGCGCTGCCGGTCACGGCCGGATCGTACCTGTTGACCAGCACTCCGGTTTGCGCGAAGAGCGCGGAGGCTAGCAGCAACGGCGCGAATCGCGGCATCATTTTATAACGGTAAAGATTGGAAGATACCACTGTCAAGGAGCGCGATAGAATATGAGCATGTCCCACGGTTTTTCCAGACGTCACTTCTTTTTCGGATCTCTACTGGCCGGTGCGATCCCTCGGGGCGGCTTCGGTAGCGTCCAATCCCTCAAGGCTCTCGGCTACAAGCCGTATTACGACAAGCTGAACGTTGCGGCTATCGGGTGCGGCGGACAGGGCGGAGTGGATTTGAACGACGCGGCCAAGACGGAGAACATCGTAGCGCTCTGCGACGTGGACGAAAAACGCTCGGCCGCCAACTTCAACAAATTCGAAAAGCAGCCCAAGTACAAAGACTTCCGCGCGATGCTGGACAAGGAAGGCAAGAACATCGACGCGTGCACCATCGGCGTGCCCGATTTTATGCACGCCACCATTGCCCTGGCGTGTATGCAGCACGGCAAGCACGTCTACCTGGAAAAGCCGCTCACCCGCACGCCGTGGGAAGCGCGCCTGCTGCGCGATGCCGCGGTGAAATACAAGGTGGCGACACAGATGGGCAACCAGGGCTTTTCTCACGAAGCCAATCGCGTGGCCGCTGAGATCGTGTGGAGCGGCGAGATCGGCGACGTCACAGAGGTTCACGTGTCGACGACGCCGGGGACACACCCGACGGGACTGCAGGAACCGCCGCCCGAGGCTCCCGTTCCGGGAACGCTCGCCTGGGAATTGTGGCTCGGCGGCGCTTCGGACCGTCCCTTCAGCGATTGGTATGTGCCGTATAACTGGCGCGGCTTTCTGGATTTCGGCACCGGGCAGATCGGCAATTGGGCCACTCACACCGCCGGTCCGGCGCAGACCGCGCTGCAGCTCGGCGCCCCCACGAGCGTGGAGCGCATCGCAGTGGGAGGCACGAGCAAGATCACGTATCCGGATCACGCGATCATCCGCCTGGATTTCCCGGCCCGCGGCGCCATGCCGCCGGTGACAATCTTCTATCACGATGGCGTGCATTCGGGTGACCCCGATGCGTATCACGTGCCTGGCATGGAGAACGAGACGATTCTGCCGCGGCCGAACAATCTCGCGGAAAAGGGCCGCGGCACACCGCGCCCCGCAGGCGCGCCCGCAGCGCCGCGCGCTCCGCGTCCGGCAGGCGAGCGCGTGGGCGCCGGCGGCGTCGGCGTGAAGGTGTTCGGTACACCCGTCGGACCGGCTCGACCCGGCGTGCTGACGGGCAATGGCTCGGTGCTCATTGGGACCAAGGGCATCATGAGCACCGTGGAACGCGGTGAAGGCGTACAACTGCTGCCGGCTGCGCGGTGGCAGGAGTATAAGCTGCCTCCCGAGTTGCTGACGCGGTCGCCCGGCCACATGCGCGATTGGGTGCGCGCCTGCAAAGGCGGCGACCCCGGCTGTTCGGATTTCTCCATCACCGCTCCCTATGCCGAGTGGCTGGCGCTCGCAGCCATCGCGCTACGCGTGCCCGGCAAGCTGGAATGGGACAGCGCGAATCTACGCTTCACCAACAACGCCGACGCGAACCGCTTCGTGAAGCCGGTCTTCCGCAAGGGTTGGGAACTGAAAATCTGAACCCTTACACCGTCGCGATTCCGTGTTCCATCGCGTAGCGTGTGAGCTCGGCCGTGGAGTTCAAGCCGAGTTCCCGCATAATTCCGTTCTTGTGAAATTCTACGGTGCGCACGGAGATGTGCAGGATATCGGCGATTTGCTTCATCGGCTTGCCCTCGGCGATCAACTGCAGCACCTCGCGTTGGCGCTGCGTCAGGCGTCCGCCAAAATGCTCAACCGGGTTCTTCAGAGTATCGACCGGCAGATTCTCCATCTTCGAGGCGATCAGCTTGCTGATGTAGCACCGCCCGGTGAGTACGGCGCGAATCGCGTCCACCAGTTCGCGCGCCGCTGCCTGCTTGAGCAGGTAGCCCGAGCCGCCTGCCCGGAATGCCTCGTCCACATAGATGCGATCTGTCTGCATGGTGACGAACAGAATCTTCGCTCCGGGCGACGCGTGACGAATCTGCCGCGCCGCCTCGATGCCGTTGAGCAGCGGCAGACCGATATCGAGCAGTACGAGATCGGGCTTTAAACGGTGGTACGCCTCAACCGCGGAGCGGCCGTCCGCGACGGTCTCGATCAGGTTGAACTCCGGTTCCAGAAGCTTGCGTATTCCGTCGACAAGCAACTGATGGTCGTCCGCGAGGATGAGCCGTGGCTTCTCCATTGCCGTATCCGTTCAAACTCTTGTTGGCTGGGGCGCGTCAGAGTAACCGAATACCCAAGGGCGAGTATCCACACATCATTTTACCCGGCTTATGCCCCGTTTTGGCGGCTGGACTGAGGTTTGCGCATAAATGGCGCGACGGTATGGAAGAAGGTGAAGGAGTTACTACGGCTCGACAATGCCCTGCCGTATGGCCCACCGGACCGCGGTAACAGTAGATTCCACACCGAGCTTTTGAAGAACACGGCTACGATGGCACGCCGCGGTCTTGAAGCGTACGCTCAACCGGTCGGCGATGCATTTGGTGGTGAGGCCGTCGGCCATTAATCGCAGCACTTCCAGTTCGCGGGGAGTAAGCGGAGAGGCTGCCACGAATGCGGCGGGAGCAGACGCCCGGACGGCTTCTACGGAACCGGGACTGCGGGGGAAATCTCTCGCCACACCTGCCATTTGATAAACGTCATTTCGAATCTGCATGAAGGGCCTAACACAACGTTCACATACGCGCACACAGGGCATAACTAGTAAATTAACGAGGCTACATCTTATTTTTGTGAAGATGTATACTTACGCGCCTGCCGCGACGGGGACCGATACACTGACACAGGTGCCCTCGCCGCGCTTCGATTCGATGGCGAATGCGCCTTCAATCATGCGGGCGCGCTCCTTCATCGCGACGATCCCCGAGCCGCCGCGGCGAGCGGACGGCTCAAAGCCACAGCCGTAATCCTGAATGGTCAGATGCAGGCCTTGGTCGTCGAGCGTAAGGGTGACTTGCACGTGCGTTTCGCCGGCGTGAGTGGCGGCGTTGCGCAGCGCTTCGTGTGCGATGCGGTAAAGCCCGCTGGCGACGAATTGCGGCAGGTCATTCGGCAGATCTCCGGCTGTGAAGGAGATGGAGATATGCCCATTCCGGAATTGTTCAGTCAGCGCACGCAGCGCGGCTGCGATGCCGAGGTCTTCCACCACCGACGGATAAAGGTCACGGGAGATTCGCCGTACCGTATCCGCCAGCGCAATGATGGCATTGCGGATGCGATCGATATCGGCCAGCACCATTTCAGGTTCTTCGATGATGCGGGATTCAATCTGCTCAGTTTCGATTTGCAGCATCGCAAGCTTCTGACAGACTTCGTCGTGGAGCCCGCGCGCGGACCGGCTGCAGAGGTCTTCCTGCGAAGTGAACAGGCGTCCGGCGAGCGCGCGAAGCTCTTGTTGCGCGCGCAGCGGGTCCCCGTCCCCTTCGTCAAGGGTCAGAAGGAGAAACGGCGCCGCGCCGGCCTCGAGCGTCCAACCGTGCCCGTAGAGCGGTGTCGCCGTGCCGGCGCGATATTCGAAGGCAAAGCTCGCCGTACGCTCAAGTTCCGGCAAGCGCGCGCGAAGCGATTGGCCGGCAGCGCAGGCTTCCCCGGTGCGTGCCCGGAAAGCATTGTTGGTCGCCAGCAGCGTAAGGGCGGAATCGGTAAGAGCGAGGGGGATGGGAAGGCTTTCGATCAGAGCGCGGGCGAGATCTGTTTCTGGGTGCATGATCGCGGGACTCCTGACCGGCTGTTTCGCGCTCCTGCTCGCAGTGTACCGAACAGCGGGAACGGGCGACAACCTGCGTCCGTGGGTGGGCTAACGGAACATGCTACACTGAAGATGCCTTTTGAAAGTCCCGCCAGAGCTTGGCCGTTCATCGCATCTGCCTCGTCTAGCCCGCACAATTGAGAGACAGAAAGAGAACAAATTGAAGAACATATTCGTTGGCAATCTTGATTTTGCGGCTACTGAGTCTTCGGTGAGATCGCTGTTCGAACCGTACGGAAGGGTAGATCGCGTCAATCTGGTTACAGATCGCGACACCGGCCGGAGCCGCGGCTTTGCCTTCGTGGAAATGCCCGATGCGGCGCAAGCGGATCAGGCGATCGCCGCGCTGAACGGTACGGATCTGGACGGGCGTGCATTGAACATCAACGAGGCGCGGCCGAAGCCCGAAGGTGGGCGCGGCGGCTTCTCGCGAGGACCTCAGGGCGGTGGCGGCGGACGCCAGCGGCGCGAACCGCGCTGGTAACTTGCATACTGCGTCCGCACGGCAGCGCCGTGATTTCCGGAAGAGAGGGATATGGAGACCTTCCAAAAGCGGCAGAAAGAGATGAAACGTCTGGAGCGGCAAAGAGATAAAGCCGCCCGGCGAATGCAACGAAAACAAGATAAGGAAAACGGAGTGACCGAACCATCGGATGCGGAACCCGTTGAAATGAGTATCGACCCCGAGGACGTTCCGCCTACAGCAGACGCGAATTCTTAGGATTCAGTTCGGAAACCGGTACGCCAGGCAGCTCCGGCACTCGCTCCCGCGATGTGCCGGGGCTGTTTCTTTTTCTGCTCGGCCTCTTCCCGTGCCGTCGCCACTTTCTCGGCGTGCGTTCGCATGAGCTGTTCGGTGAACACAAAAGCGCTGAGTTCCTCGGCCTCGGGAAGCTGTTGCAGAAGGTCGCGGCACAGCAGCGGCAGATCCTGTATGCGAATGCCGTAGCCGCCAATCCGCGCCAACTCCACCTCCACCGTGTAAGGCGCGCGCTTGCCGTCGAGCACCCCTTCGAAGGCGTAGGTACGGACTCCCGCGGCCTGGCTAAAGCCGGTGAGGATAAACTGCGGCTTTAAGATCTTCAGGAGCTTTCGCTCTGCTGCGCTTTCCGTCGTCATTCGCTTGCACCTATTCCCATTTGCGACCGTCCATTGCAAACCGGGCGGTAGTGGTCGATCAGTTGGAGTTGCCGCGCCCCTCTTTCGGCGGGAGAGCAGACTTCGGAAACAAAGCCCGTGGGCCGCCGCCTCAGGATCGCGGAATCGCGCTGTTGCAGCTCTGCCAGTAGCGATGCCCGAATATTATCCGACTCGCCGACATAGATCCACTCCCGCGCGTTACAGATGGCGTAAACACCGGAGGCTGGGGGAGCGTTCGTCCGCACCGAAACCGGAGTCAGGGAGCGGACCGTGAACTGCTCAAACGGCATCGGGCATTCCGTTCCCGTTGGCCGACAGATGGCTGGCAGCGCGCCTGGAGCCTGTTGTTGGGGCGGATGGTTCCGAAACTTGCTTCATCACGTTCTTGAGACGCAGAACGAGTTCCTTGCCCATGGCCAGCTCCGAGCGGTCACCCTTGTAGCCGGGCATCTTCGGATCGATGAACTCCCGGCGGAACAACTGGTCCGACATGAGATTCGTAAGGAGCAGGAGCTCCTGGGCGGTAAATTCAATTTTGATGTTTTTCATGGATTCTGCTGACGCGGGGCCACGGATAAGCACGGAAAAGGCAGCGAAGATAAGCCACTTCACGAGTGTTGAGCGTATGCAACCTCTCCGGCCGGGTGGCTAAGGGGCGAGCCAGAAAGCCCGACTTAGTTCAGGCAATCTGTAAGGTGAACGATAGTGCTCACTTCTTCTTTATTATCGGCTGTATTCGGAAGGGTGTCAAACGGCGGGTCGAAACCCGCTATACTGAATGGCCGTGCAAATCGCTATGGATGCGCTCAAAACGGCGCTCCGGGTTCTGACCGCAGTGCGGGATAAGCAACCGCCGGATTCCGGCGACCTGGAAGCATTGCGCGCTTTTGCAGCCGCGGCATGCGTTTCATCGCCCGAAGAACTCGCCTGCGACGTTATTCAGCAAGCACTCAAGCGTCGCGCTGAAGTGCGCTCGAGCTGGGCTGGAAATTAGACCCCCGCTACCGTTTGAGAGCCTGCGATACACGATGAAAGCTCGCTGCGAACCCGGGTCTTAAGCACATAAGCATCGGCGCCGCGGCGGAACGCTTCTTCTTTGTAGACGGGATTCGTACAGCAGGAGACAATCACGATAAACGCATCCGGCAGCATTTGACGGATCGGCGGCAGCGCGTTCAGGCCGCTTTTGCCCGGCATCGAAACGTCGAGCGTGAGAACGTCGGGAAGCAGTTGCCGCGCCTTTGCCGCGAGTTCGTCCGCATCCCGCGCGTAGCCGATCACGGCACAGTCCGGTTCGAGAACGTCTCTAATGATGCCGTGCCACTCAGGGCTGTCGTCCACTACAAGCACTCGTTTGCGCATTGGGATCTCACCGGTACCACCGATACGCCTCAAGATGCCATAAACGCATGTCAATCCGCAGCGAGCAAATGCCCGATATGGACAATTTCGTTTGGACTCGAACGTCCATGGGAAGCGCGGCTCTCGGATATATGATTGATGAGTGGCGGCGCCATTACAAGTACGGCCGCGGGTAATGATCGTAGAGGATTACGTCCTCATCCAGGAGAGCATTCGCCTGGTTCTGGAGCGGGATTGCGACGTGGTGGCCACAGCTGAAGACGCGGAAAGCGCGCTGGCGAGGGCGACTGAGCTGAAGCCGGATCTGGTAACGATCGACGTTTCTCTCCCTGACTTCAATGGGTTCACGGTGATGGAAAAGATGCTGTCGGCGAACCCCGGGGTAAACGTCATCTTCGTGACGGCCCATAGTGAACAGAACTATATCGAACGTGCGTTCGCGGCAGGGGCCAAAGGATACGTGCTGAAGGGTTCGATTCAGACGGAACTGCCCGCGGCGATTCGCGAGGTAATGGCTGGGCGCCGATTCGTTTCGCCTTTAGCCCGCGGACGGTTCAATCTTAAGATCTAACCCGATCAGCGGGTACATTTCACCACCATTCCAATGAGTGGCCCTGAAGCTGCTTCCTCTGTGCTTCATGAAACACCAAATCATGCGAACTTGCGCGGTGAGTGCAATGCTCGCATCGGGGATATTCGCTCAAGGTCAGCGGCAAGCGACCATGGTCGGCGGAGGAACACCCGATCGGGGCAAATGCACGATTGAAGTAGTGGTCGACGGTTCGGCGCAGGTGGAGGTGCGAGGCACTTCCGCAACCCTGCGAACGCTCTCCGGACAGCCGGCACAGTGGCGGCGCTTCGAATGTACGGGCCAGATGCCCGCCAATGCGCCGAATTTCCGCTTTGCCGGTGTAGACGGCCGGGGCAAACAACAACTCATGCGCGATCCGCGCAACGGAGGGGTGGCCGTTGTGCAGATCGACGATCCGGAAGGCGGCGCCGAAGGGTATACGTTCGATCTTTTTTGGGATACGCGCGGTGGCGGCGGACCCGGCACTTACGGATCGCAGCCGGGCTACCAGCCAGACCAGAGAAACGCTCAAGGGAATTACCCAGGACAGCAAGGATATCCCGACCGGGCGGACCGCCAGCAGGAACCACCGAACGGCGGCGGTTGGGATCGCGATGAGCACTACAGGCCCGGCTATCGCGACAGCGATTACTACCACAGGTACGGCCACGGCTTCGGAATGGATGAGGCTATCCGCGTCTGCCAGGACGCTGTCAAGGACCAGGCCGTTCAGCGCTTCGGCCGCGCCGATATCCACTTCCACGGCACGAGAATCGACGATCGTCCGGGGCGGAACGACGTAGTATCCGGCACGCTGGATGTCCATCGCGGTCCTCGTGAAGAGCGCTTCGGCTTTTCGTGCTCGGTCAATTTCGATAACGGGCGGGTGAGGTCGGCGGATCTGGACCGGAGGCCTCTGGCTGACGATCCCCGCTGGCACTGAGGTTTACAGGGCGGCGAAGGGTGATCGCCGCCCTGTCTCCATTCCTCCTGCTGGCCCTCGCTCTAGGCTCGCTTCTGGCTGGTGTTCAATATTGTTTAATGTTCACGAAACGTGTACAATAAAGAAAGTTGAACAAACCAGGTGCTATGCCGATGACGACCAGCGAACACCGAGTCCTGGAGGCTGCTGGGCTGGCGCTCAAGCAGACCACCGGAATTGACGCCGAGATCCGCCCGATCCCAAGCGTCCGCGATCGTGGCGGCGATGCCATCGATTTGTTGATCAAAGGTCGCAAGCACCGCTTCCACGCCCAAATTAAGACGGTAGACCGCTTCGCTACCCCGGCATTGATCCAAGCGCAAAGCAAGAAGTGGCACCAGCCGCCGTTGCTCGTCGCCCCGTTCATTACCCGCGAAGTGGCCGAGCGCTGTCGCCAGCTTCATCTGCCGTTTATCGACACTGCCGGGAATGCCTATCTGGAAGGGGAGGGGCTGTTCATCTACGTCGTAGGCCACCCAAGGCCCGCGGAACGTCATCAAGGTGATTTTCGCGCTCTGACCCGTGCCGGCCTGCAGATTGTTTTCGCGTTAGCATGCCGGCCGGCACTTCTTCAAACAACCTATCGTGAGATCGCCGCGCGGGCGGGAGTAGCTCTTGGGACGGTCGGACCCGTCCTAAAGGACCTCGAAACCCGAGGGTATCTACGTTTCCGGGAAGGGCTCGATCGGAAACTCGTCGAACCGCAGCGCATGATCGAAGAATGGGTCACCCATTATCCGGTCACACTTCGCCCTAAGCTCAATCCGCGACGCTTTCACGCGGATGCGGAACGCCTTCAGGCAACCGGCCTGGTGCAGCAGAACGCGTACTGGGGAGGTGAACCCGCCGCGGAGAAGCTGACGCGATATCTCAAACCGGCACAATTCACAATTTATGCCCGCGAACCGATTGCGAGACTGGTCGCGGCAGCTCGTATGCGTGCCGACGCGACCGGCAACGTCGAAGTCCTTGAAGCCTTCTGGAGCTTTGAGGCCGATAAACATTTCCCGGATGTGGTCCCCCCAATACTGGCTTATGCCGATCTTTTGGCGACACAGAACAGCCGCAACGCCGAAGCCGCGCGGATGATCTATGAGCAACGAATCGCTCCAGCGTTCCCTACTGCCCAATAACCCGGTTGATCCGTCAATCGTCCGTGTCCTGCGCGCGCTCGACCCGATTGCCCGCGAGGGGGATTGTTCGTACTTTGTGGCCGGCGCCACGGCGAGGGACCTCATCCTGGTCAATATTCATGATCTGCGACCGGGCCGAGCTACCCGCGACATCGATTTTGGCATCGCCGTCGAAAATTGGGGGCGATTCGCACTCTTAAAGAAACGCCTGACAGCAACGGGCGTCTTCACGTCCGACCAGCGCGCGCAACAACGGCTAACCTACTCCGATCAAACCACGGGGTTCTCCATTCCGGTTGACCTCATCCCTTTCCGCGGCGTCACAGCCGTCGACAGTACGATCGCATGGCCGCCGAGCCGTGACACTGTCTTGAACGTCGCGGGTTTTGAAGAAGCGTTGGCTTCATCCATTCCAATCCAAATCGAGGACGACCTGATCGTGCGAGTGGCTTCCATTCCGGGGCTGATGATCCTCAAACTTGTCGCATGGTCGGATCGGCGCCATGAAACCGATAAAGACGCGGCGGATATATATCGCCTTCTCACGTCCTATGCGGACGCCGGCAACACGGATCGCCTTTACGAGAACGAGATGAATTTGCTGGAGGCAGTCGGTTTTGAAATGGAATTGGCAGGAGCGGAACTGCTAGGCCGCGACGTTGCCCAACTCTCCTCGCCACCAGCTCTGGTCCTCATCCGATCCGTTCTAGAGGCGGAACCGACCTTTGAAAGCTTGCTAAACCATATAGTCCGGACATCGGCCATTGCGGAAGCTGCGCCCTTTGTCGAGAGGATGCTGAGTTGTTTTCGCAATGGTCTTCTGATCAACCGGTGACTGACCGTCGATTGGACCGATTGTCCACGAGGCGCAACCTGCGCGCGTGGTTTATGTAATTGTGGAACGAGCGGAATACTGCGCTAGGAGGAATGCGAATGCAAGGAACGGACGAACGAAGCGGATCTCGCGCAGTGGTTGGAGGTCCCACGTGGAAGGCTCTTGAAGCGCACTACAAGAGCGTTTGCAAGCTGCATCTGCGTACGCTGTTCGCCGATGATCCCACACGCGGCGAACGCCTGACGGCCTCCGCGTCGGGGATCGAACTGGATTATTCGAAGAATCGCGTCACCGGCGAGACGCTCGAGCTTCTGTTTCAACTCGCTAAAGATGCCGGATTGCGGGAACGCATCGACGCCATGTTCACCGGCAGCAAGATCAACATCACGGAAAATCGGGCGGTGTTGCACACGGCCCTGCGCGCTCCCGCGGATGCATCGGTGATGGTGGATGGGGAGAACGTCGTACCGCATGTGCATGAGGTGCTGCGGCGCATGGCCGATTTTTCCGAGCGCGTTCGGAGCGGCGAATGGCGGGGCTACACGGGAAAGCGCATCCGCAATGTTGTCAATATCGGGATCGGCGGCTCGGATCTCGGCCCGGTGATGGCCTACGAAGCTCTCCGGCATTACAGCCGGCGCGACATGAATTTTCGCTTCATCTCCAACGTGGACGGTACGGATCTCGTCGAGGCCGTGCGCGATCTGGATGCCGCGGAGACACTGTTCATCGTCTCCTCGAAAACGTTTACCACTCTCGAAACCATGGCCAATGCCCAGTCCGCTCGCGCCTGGTCGCTGGCTGGTTTAGGCGGCGATGAGAAATCGGTGGCGCGGCATTTCGCCGCGGTTTCGACAAACGCAAAAGAGGTGTCGAAGTTTGGAATCGACACCGCGAATATGTTCGGGTTTTGGGACTGGGTCGGCGGACGCTACTCCATGGACTCGGCGATCGGGCTCTCCACCATGATCGCCATCGGCGCCGAGAACTTCCGGGCGATGCTCGACGGCTTTCATCAGATGGACGAGCACTTCCGGACGGCGCCGTTCGAAAAGAATCTGCCGGTGATCATGGCATTGCTGGGCATCTGGTACAACGACTTTTTTGGCGCCCAGACGGTCGCGGTGCTTCCCTACGACCAATACCTCAAGCGCTTCCCCGCATATCTGCAGCAGTTGACGATGGAGAGCAACGGCAAGCATGTGACACTCGAGGGCGCCGAGGTCCGCACCGACACCGGCGCGATCTACTGGGGAGAGCCGGGGACGAATGGCCAGCACTCGTTTTATCAACTGATTCACCAGGGGACGCGGCTCATTCCTTGCGACTTCATTGCCTTCGCACAGCCGCTCAATCCGCTCGGCGAACACCACGACATGTTGATGGCCAACGTGTTCGCGCAAGCCGAAGCGCTGGCGTTCGGCAAGACCGCGGAAGAAGTAAAGCGGGAAGGCACGGCGGACTGGCTCGTGCCGCACCGCGTTTTCGAGGGCAACCGTCCATCGAACACGATCCTCGCTGCGCGCCTCACGCCGGACATGTTGGGCAAGCTGGTGGCGCTGTACGAGCACGCCGTTTTCACACAGGGCGTCATTTGGGATATCGATTCGTTCGATCAGTGGGGCGTCGAGCTCGGCAAGGTGCTCGCTAAGAGAATCATTTCAGAGTTGGAGACCAAGGACGAACCACCGCTGACGCATGACAGCTCCACAAACCGCCTGATCCGGCGATACCGGGAGCTGAGGCAGGACTCATGAGCGGCCGGAAATCGTAAGCCCCGGCGGCGGCGCGGCCATTTGGAAAATACTTCTTGACCCCCGAACCGGTTCCAGGGTCGATACTGGCACAGGAATATGATGCGCTCGTTTCTGTTCTTGCTTGCTGCCTGCGTCCTGTTCGGACAATCGCCGGCGCGGCCCCGGTTCGATGTCGCCTCCGTCAAGCCCTCCGAAGAGAAAGGCTCGATGTACGTCCGCGTTCTTCCCGGCGGACACGTTGTCGCGAATGCGCCCGCCCGCCTCATTCTGATGAACGCGTACGGCGTTCAGTTTTCGCAGCTAGCCGGCGCGCCCGACTGGTTGAGCACCGAAACCTGGTCGGTCGATGCCCGCGCGGAGGGGGATCCCACGCGCGACGACCTGATGCTCATGTTGCAATCCGTTCTCGAAGATCGCTTTCATTTGAAAGCGCACCACGAGAACCGCGAAATGCCTGTGTATGCTCTGACGGTAGCCAGGAACGGGCCGAAGCTGGCTCCTCCTAAGGAGGGAGCTTGCGCAACACCGGTTCCTCTTCGTCCGGAGCTATCGGCGCCACCATGCGGCCGCGTTCGAATATCGATGTCGCCAGACGGCGTTCTCCTGGAAGGCGGCAGCGCAGCAATGGCGGAGCTCGCTCGCGTGCTCGCCATCCCTCTGGGTCGTCCTGTCGTGGACCGCACGGGCCTCAGCGGCACGTATGACATCCGTCTGCAGGTCAGCGAAGAGAAGACGGGAGCGACTCCTCTTCCGGCGGATGTTCCCGGTTATGCAATCTTCACGAACATCCAGGAGCAGCTCGGCCTTAAGCTGGTAGCGGACAAAGCGCCGGTCGATATGCTCGTGATCGACCGTATCGATCGCCCAACCGCCAATTGAAGGGTGATGCCGTAACGCTTGACGGCATCGCGCGGCATGTACGACGATGATGTCCTGTGACGCCTTCTGCCCCCGGCATTTCGAGAATGCACTTCATTTCCGGACTGCCGCGATCGGGATCTTCGCTGCTGGCCGCGATCCTGCGCCAGAACCCGGCTATGCATGCGGGAATGTCCGGCCCGATGTGTGGGATCGTCAGTTCGCTTTTGCGCAGCATGAGTTCGGGTAACGAGTACTCCCGTTTCGTGTCGGACGATCAGCGGCGGCGCATTATCCGGTCGGCATTCGCCGAGTATTACGCGGAGGTGAGCGGCAAGCAAATCGTCTTCGACACCAACCGGGAGTGGACAGCCCATATGCGGATGATTGCGGAGCTGTTTCCGGCGGCGACGGTCATCTGTTGCTTGCGCAGCCCGGCATGGATTCTGGACAGTATCGAACGCCGCATTCAAGCCATTCCATTCGCCCGCACCAGGCTGTTTCCGGCCGACACCGGCGAAAACGTGTACATGCGCGCGGAGTACACGCTCAAGAAGGGACTGCTGGCGCTCCCCATGCAATCGCTGAGGCAGGCTTGGTTCGGCGAGCACGCGCACCGGCTGATCGGCATCCGCTACGAGTCGCTGACAGCGGAGCCGGCCAAGGTGATCGGCCGCCTGTACGAGTTGCTCGGGTTTGCGCCGTTCACACACGATTTCGAAAACCTCGTGTTTGAGGAACCGGAATTCGATGCGCAGCTCGGCGTGCCGGACCTGCACAAAGTCCGGCGCCGCGTAGAGATCAATGAGCGAGCGACGATTCTGCCGCCCGACCTTTTTCACCAAAACGATCGCAGTTTCTGGGATGTTCCCGGGCAGAATCCGCGCGGAGTCACGGTTTTATAAATGGCCGCCGGGAAATGGGAAGCGGTCATTGAACCATCGGGAACGCTCGGGCAGCGCGCTGTCCACCTGTTGGATTCGATCACGAACGATCTCCTGGACAGCCCGGTGCTGGACTCCGCGCTCTTCCTGGCATGCCGCGGCGAGGCCGAGCAGAACCCGCTGTGGATCAAGCGCGCCATCGAACATCTCAACACCGCGATCTCTGGCGCGGACGCGCTCTATTCCACCAGAGACTTCCGGCTGTTTGGGGGCTTGAGCGGGCTTGGCTGGGTGGTGGAGCATCTGATGCAGCAGGTGAATCGCCTGAGAGGCTCCAAAGGCCGCGCGATGAACGGGCTCAACGGAGACACGGATGCCGCGCTCCTGCTGGAACTGCAGCGGGGACGGTGGAGAGGAAGCTGTGGCCTGGCATCCGGGCTCACTGGCATCGGTTGTTATTTCCTCAAGCGTCTTCCCGATCCCAAGGCCAGGCTCGGGCTCGAACTTGTTCTCGGCCACCTGCAGGAGGCAGGGCCGCCGGCCTCGTTCCTGGACGGCAATTCTGGAGTAGCCGACGGCGTTGCCGGGGTTGTGTATGTACTGTCGGAGGCCGCCGCGGCAGGCTTCGGGAGCACGGGAACGCGCAGCCTTTTTACCGCTTGCGAGGAGAAGTTGCTTCAGTCCGAAGAGGGCAGCGACAAATCCTGCTTCTGGTGGAACGGGGCCTTGGGGATTGCTGCCGTTGGCCTGCGCAGCTCGCGCGCAACAGCCATGCAACCGATGCTGGAACGTCGGCTGGAGTGCGCACCGGCAGGCGATGCCTCGCTGCCTCGCGGGGCTGCCGGAGCCGCCCACATGTGGGGCCGCGTCTACGCATCGACGGGCGACCAGAGGTATCGAGAGGCGGCGCTGGCGTGGTGGAAGGATGCCATTTCGTGCGCTGAAACGACAACTCCCGCGGCGCTTGCCGCGGGAGTAGGATTTCTAGAGGGTTCGGCCGGCTTTGGGCTGGCGCTATCGGCAGCGCTCACTCCGGTGGAACCGAAATGGGACGCCGTCTTAGCTCTTTCGCCCTCGACGGCGAGTTAGCCGTTGCACGCGCAAGGGCTGCAGCCGCATGCGGGACACGGCCCATACCCGCCGCCGCCACCGGTAACTTTCTCCTGTTCCGCCTCGGTCAGCTCATCGCCGGCTCCGCTCACATCGGCGATGTGGACTTTTTTGATTTCAAGCTTTTCGTCTTCCGCCATATTTCTCTCCAAGTGTCTCTCTATAGGATGGACCTGGGAGTTATGGTTTCACGACCGTTGACGAAAAGTCAAAGGTTTTGTCGAAGGGGAGTACCAGCACCAGGCGCAGCCGTGCCCGGTTGGGACCTGAGGTAGTACACTCATTCAGATATGACGGCAGAGGGCGGACCGGCGAACTCCGGCAGGAAACTCTTTCGCGAAGAATCGTTGGAGCGGCTCTCTTCCACCGAAGAGTTGGAACGCCTCATGCCCGTAACGCGCGGCCTGGACTGGGTCCTGATTGCCGTTACCGGAGGGCTCATAGCAATGGCAGCAATATGGTCTGTGGTTGGCAGAGTGCCCACGGTCGTAAATGGCCGCGGCATTATTCTGCGGCCCCGCCAGACCATGCAGGCGCAGACGACAGTGGCCGGGAGAATTCTGCGTCTGGGAGTGCGCATCGGCGACCACGTGAGCGCGGGCAGTATAGTGGCCACGCTGGATCAATCCGATATCCAGAAGAGGATCGAAGAGAACCGGCGGGCCATGCAAAGTCTGGAGGACCAGGACCGGCGAAAAAACACGGCCGACGAAAACGAATCGTCTCTGCAAAGCCGCCAGGACCAATCCGAGCGGGCGGGTTTGGCGATCGAGCGCACCGCTTTGCGCAAGAATCTGGCGAACGCCGAAAGCCTACGGCCCCTGCTGCAAGCGCACGTCGATTCCAACCGCAAATTGATTCAGGAGAACCTGCTGGCGCCGGCGGCAAAGGACGTTGCGGACGCCGAATCCGCACTGCGAGACAACGAAGCCAAAGTCGCCGATTACACCACCCGGCTGGCGCAGATGGACGGTCAACTGCAGCAGATTGAAACCCGTTACGCCACACTCGCGCGCCAGATTCTGGAAGCCTCCGTGGCGCGGCGCAACGAAATCGATCAACTGCGGCGCACCATTGAGACCGACGAATTCCAGATCCGCCAATCCGGCAGCATACGAAGCCAGTACTCGGGGCGCGTCTCCGAACTGCTCGCTTCCGCGGGACAGGTATTACCCGCCGGAGGAGCGCTGTTCACCCTCGACGTGGATGATAAGGACGTCGGGATGGTGAGTATCTCTTACTTTCCCGTTCGCGATGGGAAGAGGATTCACGCCGGAATGCGCATTCAGGTGACACCGGATACGGTGGAGCGCGAGCGCTTCGGCGGCATAGTGGGCGAAGTCACTTCGGTGTCGCAGGCGCCGGTGACCAAAGCGGGCGCCACCACCACGATCGGCAATCCGGAACTGGTACAGAATCTCATGCCGGATGGCGGCTATATCGAAGTGCGCGCACAACTCGAAGCGGATCCGGCGACTGAGAGCGGGTACCGCTGGTCGTCCTCCCGCGGCCCGCAGATGAAAATTACTACCGGGTTGACTAACTCCACGCGCGTGACCATCGACGGCCGCGCGCCGATCAGTTATCTGCTGCCCATGTTGCGCGAACAAACGGGAGTTTATTGAAGCTTTGAAGTCGGCCCAGGGATTACCGAAGAACCGGGTCCGCACTCCGATGGTTCTCCAGATGGAGACAGTGGAATGCGGCGCCGCAGCGCTTGCCATCATTCTGGCGCACCACGGGCGCATCGTGCCGCTGGCCACGGTGCGACGCGATTGCGGCGTGTCGCGCGACGGAGCCAAAGTTTCCAACATTCTGAAGGCGGCGAAGGCATATGGCTTGGTGGCCAAGGCGTTCAAGCGCGACATCGCCGCGCTCAATCAGACGGCTTACCCATATGTCGCCCACTGGAAGTTCAAGCATTTCGTGGTGGTGGAGGGATACCGCGGGGGCCGCGTTTACCTGAATGACCCGGCGACCGGACGGCGCTCCGTATCCTTCGAGGAATTCGACAGCTCGTATACCGGCATCGTCATGACCTTTGAGCCGGGTCCTGAGTTCGAGCGTGGCGGCGAGGCACCCAGCGTCACAAGAGGGCTCTGGAGGTTGCTCCGGCGCTCCCTGGTTCCGATCGCCGCGGCCACGTGCATCGCTCTGCTTCTGGTGGCGCCCGGACTCGCCATGCCTGCGCTCATGGCGGCCTTCGTAGACAAAGTGCTGGTGGAGGGCATGCCGGATTGGGGACGGCCGCTGGTACTCGGGATGCTGGCGACAGCGGTGCTGCGCGTACTTCTGAGCGGGCTCCAGTTCCGCATTTTGCGGCAAATGCAGAACCGGTTGTCCGTCGCGGAGACCAGCCGCTTCGTGTGGCATCTGCTTCGGCTGCCCGCGTCGTACTACTCACAGCGCGGCGCGGGAGAAGTCAGCAGCCGGATTGCTCTCAACGATCAGGTGGCGGATATCCTATCCGGGAAACTAGCGACCACCTCAATCGATATCCTCATGATGATCTTCTACCTGATTGTCATGTGGCGGTTTAGCCGGCCGTTGACGGCGGTGGCGTTTGGCTTCGCGGCACTGAATCTCGCGGCATTGCGATTGATCGCGCGCAGTCGCGGAGAAAGCAACGCCCGCCTCTCGATGGAGCAGGGCAAAGCCGCGGCGGCGGGCATCGCCGGGTTACAGAGCATTCGCACCATCAAAGCATCCGCTCAGGAGTCGGAATTTTTCGCGCGATGGGCCGGCTTCTTCGCGGGGCTTTCCAACGCTCACGCCGAACGCAGCGCGGTGAACTACTACGCCGGCGTGCTGCCTCCGCTCCTGCTCTCGCTCATGACGGCAGCCGTTCTGGTGGAAGGCGGCTTCGAAGTCATTCACGGCCACATCAGCATCGGGATGCTGGTCGCGTTCCAGAGCCTCGCGGCAAGTTTCCTGCAACCGGTCAATAACCTTGTGGCTCTGGGCGCCAGCCTGCAGGAACTTGAGTCTCACCTCGCGCGCATCTCAGACGTTCTGGAAAGCCATCCGGCCGCGGAAGTTTCGCTGCGTTCCGGCGCGGCCGGGGCAATGCCGTTGCGGCTTCGCGGCGACGTAGAGTTCCGCAACGTGAGTTTCGGTTACAGCCCGGTGCTGCCGCCGCTCATCCAGGATCTTTCGTTCACCGTGCGGCCGGGACAGCGGATCGCCTTCGTCGGCGCAAGCGGCTCCGGCAAGTCCACGGTGGCGCGATTGATGGCCGGGCTGTATGCGCCGGTATCGGGCGAGATTCTGTTCGATGGCGTGCCCGCGTCCGCCATCCCACGCGAGGTGCTGTCGCAATCGCTCGCCATGGTGGACCAGGACGTTTTTCTCTTCAAGGGCACGGTGCGCGACAACCTGACTCTCTGGGACAGTTCGATGCCCATGGAGCGGTTGCATCGCGCCTGCTCGGACGCGATGATCGAGACAGCCATCGACGCCCTGCCTGACGGCTACTCGAGCGGCTTGCTCGAGGGAGCCGCTAATCTGAGCGGCGGCCAGCGGCAGCGTTTGGAGATTGCGCGCGCGCTGGCCTGCGAACCTTCGATTCTCATTCTGGACGAGGCCACCAGCGCCTTGGACGCGGAGACGGAATTATTCGTCGACCGCAATATCCGGCGGCGTGGCTGCAGTTGCATCATCGTGGCGCACCGTCTGAGCACAGTGCGCGATAGCGACGAGATCATCGTACTCCAACAGGGTCAGGTGGTACAGCGCGGCACGCACGATCGGCTGATGCGGGAAGACGGCCCATACGCCCTGTTGATCGCGGATCATGACGAGTCCGCGGCCGCGGCCGAGGCAGCGGGCGGCCAATGATCCGGGAAGAGCGCTGCTATGCCGGCAATCAGACAATCCGGCTCGACACATGGTCGCGTCCGCGGCTGTTGATCAGCGGCTCGGCTGCGGTGTTCGCGGTGGACAACGAAACCGGCGAGCGCGTTTATCTGTTTTCCATTGAAGCCGGCGAGCCTGTACTGCCGATCGCCTGCCCGGCGGACGCGCCGTGGAGTCTGCTGGCGATTTCCCTGGAACCGTGCATTGTGGAATCGGCCGAGGATGAACCGGAGTGGAAGACCATCTTCGCGCTCGAAAACTGGCTGGCCAAACTGGGGGAGGCGGCTTCGCGCTTTTATCCGGCGCAGGACGTTCAGCCGGTTGCCTCCGGCGCCCTCGATCTCGCAAGAGGGCAGCGAATCGGCATTGAAGAGGGCATGCTCTTCGTGCGGCTGGACGCCGGAGAGGGGCTGTTGGCCGGCGGCCGCGTGCCCACCGGAACAGTGGTGGTGCTGGTCCCCGGCTTGTGGATGGAAGCTGCTGCCGATGCGCAATGGAGCGCATTAGACAGCGCGCCGGATGATACTTTGTCGGCGACGGTGGCCGTCTTGACGGCGACACTGGATCGCGTAATGACGTTCTTCGTAGCCGCGCTGCATGAGTTCCGGCAGCGGCGCGCGGAGGACGACGAGCGCCGCTTTACCGCGCGGCGCGAGATCGATGAGCAGATGGTGGCGGGAGCGGCCGCCATGCTTGCCGGCGCATCGAGGGATCGCGCGTTGCGCGGGCCGGGGGGATCCTCGGATGCTCTGTTCGCGGCCGTCCGCGCTGTGACGGACGCATTGGATATGCCGCTCCGCGGAGCGCCGCCAAGCCATCGCGCGACGGATCCCGTGCGCGAAATCGCCGAGCAATCGGGCTTCCGCACACGGATGGTTCTGCTTTCCGGCAAGTGGTGGAGCGCCGGGAATGGACCGCTACTGGCGTTCCGCGCGGACGGGAGCCCGGTGGCCCTGTTGCCGGATCGGACCGGCGCATTCGGCGGCGCACGATACCGCATCTTCGATCCGGTTACCGGCAGCGTGGAACGGGCCAATTCGCAGACTGCCGCCGGACTGAATTCGTACGCGCGCATGCTCTATCGTCCGCTGCCAGAGGACAGCTCGACCTGGAGCCTGGTGCGTTATCTGCTGGCGGGCCGCCGCCGGGACCTGCGGACCATGGTTGTGGCTGGGGCGGCAGCTTCGCTGCTTGCGCTGGCTGTGCCGCAGGGCTCCGCGCTGCTGATCGGGCTCGCGATTCCGGACGCGAATAGCAATATGATCTGGCAGATTACCGCGGGTATGACCGCCGCGGCATTCGGGTCCGCGTTGTTTCTCCTGGCTCAGGCGATCGCCACGCTGCGAGCGCAAACCGCGGCGTTCCAGGCTCTGCAAACCGGAGTTTGGGACTATCTGCTGAAGCTGGCTCCGCGCTTCTTTCGCGGCTTCAGCGCGGGTCAACTTCGTGCCCGGGCAGATGCGGTGACCCGCATCCATCAATTGTTTACGGCTGACGCGCTGCGTTCCTTATTCGCCGGAGCCGCGGCGATCCCGAGCCTGTTTCTGGTTTTGTGGTACAGCCCCGTGCTGGCGCTTGTTGCGGCGCTGGGCGGAACGGCCATTGCGGTCAATGCATGGTTTGGCGCGCGAAACCTCTACAGGGTGCAGACCGAGTGGCAGGAGATGGAGGAAGTTCTGGCCGGAGTGGTTCTGCAGGCCATTCAAGCGGTCTCGAAACTCCGTGTTGCGGGGGCTGCGAACCGCGCGTTCGTGCATTGGGCCGGCCAGTACAGCCGCAAGCAGGAGTTCGCCCAGCAGATGCGGAAAGTGCGCGACCGCAATCGCCTGGTCAACGTGGCGATTCCTGCCATAACGGCGACGCTGGCTTTCTACTGCCTGCTCGCCAATCCAATTTCTCCGGGACCGTTCCTCGCGGCCATGGCGGCGCTCACTACTTTCGTTACGGCGGTAGCTTCCGCCAGCGATACTCTTACGAACCTCGTGCTCTCCGCCAATCTCTGGCAGCGCATGCGCACCATTCTTGCGGCCGAACCGGAGGTGCACGCCGGACGGACGAATCCGGGCAAACTGCGGGGAAAAATCGCGGTGGAAAACGTGACGTTCCGCTATCGGGAGGACGGTCCGCTGATCCTGGATAACGTTTCCATACGGGCCAACCCCGGAGAATGCATTGCCCTGACGGGCTCATCCGGCAGCGGAAAATCGACCGTCATCAATCTGCTGCTGCGCTTTGAGAACCCGCACTCCGGCGCCGTATACTTCGACGGGCGCGATCTGTGCAGTCTCGACATTACGGCCGTCCGTAGACAGATCGGAGTGGTGACGCAGGACGGGCGCGTGATGAGCGGTTCCATCCTGGAGAATATTTGCGGCGGATCGGGCCAGAACATCAATGCGGCGTGGGAGGCTGCGAGGGCAGCGGGGCTGGCGGAAGACATCGAGCAAATGCCGATGGGGATGCACACGCGCGTCTCCGACGGCGGCGGAAATCTATCGGGCGGCCAACGGCAGCGGCTGCTGATCGCACGCGCGCTGGTCACGAAACCTTCGATCCTGATTTTCGACGAGGCGACCAGCGCGCTCGACAACCGGACGCAGGCGATCGTCTCCGAAAGCCTCAGGCGCCTGAAGGCGACCCGCATTCTGGTGGCGCACCGCCTGAGCACTCTGCGCAATGCCGATCGCATCTACGTGATCGAGAAGGGCAGGGTGATTCAAGAGGGTCCGTACCATCAACTGGTGAAAGAGCCGGGGATGTTCGCAAGGCTCGTAAATCGGCAGAAACTGTAGGCTACCTGCCAAGCAGGCGCGAGCGTCTGGGCGGCGAGTGAGACTAAAGGGCCATTCGATGTAACTTTCGCGATTGGCGCTTGGGGCGCATAATGGTCTCGATGACGGCTTGGGGTGCGCTCCGCGCGGGGTTGGCAACAGCGCTTGCGGTGGCCGTTTGGGCGCAGGACACGAACTTCAGCGGGACGTTGGTGCGCGTGGGGAGCGGATCGATTTCGATCCGGCTGGCAGACCATCGAATCATCGACGCCGTCGTGGCAAACCCGGGACGGATGGCGCCGGAGGCGCTCGCGGCGCGATTCCGAATGGGCGATCAGGTGGAACTCGAGTGCCACAGCATCGCGCCGGTGTGGGAAGAAGGCACGAGCCGCTATCAGACGCTGCAGGCGACGGACCTGAAACTGGCGCGAAAGCCGGCAGCGGAAGAGTTAGGCGTGTTGCTCGGCACCACGCCGTTTCGCGAAGGCAAGAATCTGCTGGAGCGTCCGGCGCTGCCGCCGCCCGCACCTTCGCAGGCACCGAATGTGGATGCGCCGGGCGGTCGGGAACTGGCGGAGGCTCGCCGCGTGAATCTGGAGTATGCGGCGAACATGCCGAACTTCATAGCCGATGAAAAGGCGCGGCGGTGGCGGCGCGCGCCTGGATCGACATCGTGGCGCGACTTCGATACGGTGGAATCGGAGATCGCTTTCAAAGGGAACCGCGCGTCGCGACGGGGCATTCGAAGGAACGGGAAGGCTTGGACGCAGCCGTTCGAGGGTCTGCCGGGATTCAAGTGGTACGAGGGCTTCGGGACCGAGATTACTCCGCTCTTCGATGCCAAATGTCCGACGACGATCACGTATGCGGGCCGGAGCAAGATCGGCGGACGAGCCGTCGTGGAGTACGAGTTTTCGGCTCCAGTGGACAGTTGCTTTCCGTTGTTCTTCTTCGGGTATCAGCGATTCAATCCGGCGCGCAGCGGGCAATTTGCGATCGACGAAGCGGGCGGAAACATTCTGCGGCTGGATGAGGACGCGAGCGCGTTTCCGGCGGAGATGCAGTTCGCCGATAGAGAAGAACATATCTCGTGGGACCGGGTGACGATCGCCGGCGAATCACATTTATTACCCGTGAAGGCGAGTTTCCTGGTGCGGTATTACGACGGGACGCAATACAAGATCGAAGTGGAGTACAAGAATCACCGGCACTTCGAAGCTTCGACCAATGTGACGTTTCACTGAAGCTCAACCGGGAAGCTTTCGATGACGAAGACGAAGCGTTGCTGCGGCACGGCGGAGGCGCCGAGGGCCGGTGAGAAGTCGATGGACTCGGCGTCTTTCACGGCGGCGTCGCTATTGGGATCGGCGGGCTGCAGCGAGTGCGCTTCGACGAGGCGTCCGGACGGGGTAAGCAAGCCAAAGACACAGAGAGGCCGGAGCGTTGTGCCGGCCGGCAGCGGAGTGGGTGCGTGAACTCGGGAAATCCTGGTCGCCGAAGTCATGGAGACCGCGGGCCCGGCGGCTTTCATGGCGTCGGTTGGCGTGAATAACGCGGGGTCGGCGGCAGCCAGGGCCTGAAGTGATTCGACCGACACGGTACAGACGACGCGGCCTCCTTCCCACACTGTGACAGTGCGGGGGATGGCGTGGGTTCCGAGTCGGGGGCCATTGGTGTAGTCGTAGACCGCGTAGCGGCCGGGGGCGTCGGAGTGAATGCGGAGGAGGCCGGCGCCGGGATCGATGCAGTCTTCGGTTTCGTTCCAGGCGCGACCGGCGGCCGGCTTGGTGTCACGCACTTGAGAGAGGAGGACGCAGGTCAGCGGCGAGTTTTGAAACGTTGTGGTCAGTGTGCGGATGGAACCGTTGCCGGCGTAGGTTGTCGAGGGGATCGGATTGTACAGCAGTGCTCGGGCTTCCTGGAGGCGTAGGGGCACTAAGTTCGAGGTGGCATCCATGAATGTTTCATCGGCTGCGAAGATGCCGGAGACGGCATAACCGGCGCTGGAGCGCGCGCTCCAATGGAGACCTTGACCGGGGGAAAAGACATCTTCCATCTGCCATTCGCCATCATAGTTCGTGCGGCCTTGGGAATCGACGGTGAAGCGGACCTTGAGATCCCAGGGTTGGCGAACGTTGCGCAAGGCATAGCGATTGCGCGCTTTGCTGAGAAGTTCGAGCGCGGCATCGCGCTGCGGCTGAGTGCCGGCTGGAGTTAGAGCGGCGGTGGCGAGTTCCAGCGGATGCGCAGGAACGGGCGCGACTCGCGGCGGGGTCTGGGCCTGCGCGCAGAGCGCCGCCGCGAGTAAAGACACGATCAGAGTCAAGGAATTCACGCGAGATTTATCCGCCATCGCCATCTCCACCGTCACCACCTCCGCCGCCATCTCCGCCTCCGTCGCCACCACCGCCGCCATCGCCGCCTCCTCCGTCGCCGCCCCCTCCGTCGCCGATACCACCTCCGTCGCCGATACCGCCGCCGTCACCTATGCCGCCTCCGTCGCCGGTGCCGCCGCCGTCGCCAGTGCTAATTCCGCCTGTGCCGGTATTCAGGACCGGGCAGATGGTGTGATTGGCGATGGAACCCTGGAGCGAGACGAACATGTTTTCCTGGGTCGGGGCGCCGCGGACCCAGGCTTGAATGGGGACGTCGCCGGAGTGAAGTCCCGGCGGAATGACGACGTTGAGTTGGTACAGGCCGGCGCTGGAGAGGCCCACGAAGCTGGGTCTGATCGGCGTGTTATCGATGTAAAGGTCTAAAGGTTCGGTAATGGGCGCGGCTCCGGTGAAGGGCCTGCCGGCCTGCACGTTGGGACTCGTGGGGCCGAAGCCCACGCCGAAGATCTCCAGGACGTCGCCCGCGGCAGCGGCTTTGGTAGCGTAGCCGAAGCAGTTGCCGGTTGGGCCGAGGATATCGTAAAGGCCACTCCCGTAGATGCCGCCGCCGGATCGCAGAATGATGGCGGCGACGTGGTTTTTGTCGAGTAACAGAAAGGACGGGGAGGCGCTGGCGAGCGTAACCGTGGAGGTAGTTTTGCCGGCGGCCGTGGTTACTTCGACAGTTACTTCGCCCGTGGCGGTGTCATCGGGAGCCTGAAGGTTGATTTGGGTGGGACTGACCATGGAGAGATAGGCGGCCCTTCCGTTGATGGTGACGGTGGTGCCGCCGAGCGACGTCGGGAAGTCGCCGCTCCAGAGCATGGTCCCGGCAGCCAGGTTAGAGCCGTAGATGGTCACCCATTCGCCGGGCTGGATTTTATTGACAGTGTGATAAGCGGGAACGACCCCGCCCGGAGTTACGGCGGGCATCGCCTGGGTCGCGTGGATCACGGCGGCGGTTTGTTCTTCGGAACTGCGGGCGGCCATCGCCAACTGCACGGCGCGCATGAGCGGCTTCCCGGGCGATTCGGAGAGGCGTTGAATGGTCGCGATCCGGGGGAGGGTCGAATGCGGATCGGAGGGCCGCGCGGCGGCGGCGAAGGCAGAGCCGGTTACTGCCGCGGATGCTACGCCGAGGGCGGCAAGACGGGCTTCCAAGCGTCTCTTCCGGCCGCTCGTCATGGCGTCGCCTCCTACCAGCCCGATGATAGGTCCGGGGTCGCCGGGCTGGAATACCTTGAAGACGGTAGATTCGGGCGTTTCGGCTACTAGCTCATTGGAGTCATTTCGCGTTCCGCCGGAAGGCGAATAACTCGTTAACGTAGGTGAGGGCGTAGAAGTCGCCGGTTTCCGGGTTGTAAGTCAAGGCGTTGGTTACGGCATCGGGAAGTTGATGGGTGGCTGTAACATCGTCGGAGGCGGGATCGATTTCATAGACCATGCCGCTGCAAGCTCCGAAGTAGATTCTGCCGGCGAGCAAGCGCGGAGGGCCGTAGATCTTGGAGCCGGCATAGATTTTCCGCTTTACGGTATGGGAATCAAGGTCGAGTATGTAGAGATACTTGTCCGTAGAGCCGACATATGCTTTGTCGCCGTTCATGAGTGGGACGGTGTAAATGGTATTGTCGGTTTTCACAGACCAGACCTCGCGACCGGATTCGATGCCGACAATGTAGATGTAACTATCGGCACACCCGGTGATGACTTGATCGCGTTCGAGGTCGAATGCAGGCGCGTGGCGGACGGAGCCTCTGGTTTCGAAGCGCCATCGGAGCGCTCCGGTCGAGGCGTCGAAGAGGAAGAGCTCGTTGTCATTGCTGCCGCAGGCGACGAGATGGCGCTCCGGCGAATACGCGGGAGAGGCGTGGGTATAGCGCCGGGTGGAGTGCTCCCAGACTTTGTCGCCGTTATCGAGGCGCAGGGCGGCGATGCTGCCACGCTTACCTTCGACTGCGAATTCGAGGCCGATGAAGAGGAGGCCGAGATCGGGCGCGAGGGCGGGAGATGAGCCGACCCAATCGGCGCCGGTGAATCGCCAGATTTCGTTGCCTGTATCCGCGTCGAGGCAGTAAACGTTCCCGTCATAACTGCCAAAATAGATTCTGCCGTCGTGGAGAGCGGCGCTCGACCAGATATTCTTGTGGCCGTGGGCATTTACCTGAAAAGTCCACTCGGGAGATCCGCTGTTAGCGCTGAGACACCAAAAATTTCCACAATCGCTGCCGAAATAAACGCGCTTGTTATCGGTGACCGGAAAGGACTTGGGAACGCGGTGGAAAAAATTGGGATCAGGTGCGGCGAAATGCCATCGATTTCGGAACGTAGCCATTGGCCGGCAGATTGGTGGGTCAGTGGAAAGTCCAAACTGCGAGAGACGGAAAGCGGAGAGGACCGGCACTGCGTGTTCCTGGCGCCATTGCGCGCCCATCGCGCTCTCGTAGTCGACAAGCGTGTAGATCGACGAAATACGCTTGTTTTGCTGTTCCAGGACGGCCCTGGCTTTTTCCAGACTTGCTCCCGAATTCACCACATCATCGACTAACACAATGGGATCTCGGGTGATGACTCCGTCGACGGAACTGCCGGATCCGTACGGCTTCCGCTCTTTTCGGATGATGAAGCCGTTCACGGGAGTTTGGCGCGCCTGAGACTTCAGGAGGATTGCGGATAGAAGTGGAATTGCCGCGGATTCCATGCCGCCAACCTGAAATGGAAGGTATTGGGCACATTCTTCCCAGAACAGCTCGGCGGCGGCATCCAGAGATTTCGGATTCATGAACACGCGCCGGATGTCAATCAGCCACTGATTGGGCTTGCCGGCGGGTGAAATCAACCGCTGCGTCTCGTTCCGAAGAATGGCGTAATCGCGAATCGCCGCGAAGACGAGATCCCGGAACTGGCTCTTGTCCGTGGGGTGCGGTGCAGCGGGTACGTAGGAGTCACCAGTTTGCGGAGGTCTGCTGGGCTCCGGCGGCAGGAGAACGGGGTTTACTGCCACATCGGCGTATTCCGCGGGCAGGAGGTCGAATATGTAATGAATGCGCCATTCGGCGGACTCGTTGTAAGACTCGTGATACTGCTTATTGTCGAACCACCAGAGCTCGCCTTCCTGCATACGGACCGTTTCCCCGCCGCTCATGAGGGCGCTCCCCGCGGGACTTCGAAGCACGAGATGAAATCGGTCGCGGAGAAAGTAATAGGAGCCCTGGTCAATGTGGCGAAAAACCTGCGATCTTGGCTTGAGGCGGACGATTGTGGCGCGGGAGAGCTGGCAATTCGTCTCCGCGGCAAACTCTGTCATGAAGGCAAGGGCGCGTGGAAACAGTTGCGCCACTTCGGTCGCGCGTGTTTCCTGGTTTTCATTGATGTTCAGGTCGGGACGGTGCACCGCGCTACACAGAAAGATTGTGTTGGTATCGCGCTGAACGCGAATCCTGTCCTGGCGGCCCGTTTCCAGCAGCCATGCTCCCGCATTGGCGTCGATTTCCTCCAGAAGCGGACCGACATCGACACCGGAGCGGATCAGGTTGAAAAACTGCATGAGAACTTTCCAGCGTTCCGGAACAGCAGCACCCCGCGATTAGAAGGAGATGCTACTCCCGGTTCAACTATTCTTTACCATAGCCACGATCTAAGTTAATTCTTTCGGATGACGCTTAGCTTTTCGAACCTCTGAAGCCTTTGCACGGGATCAGAAAGCCGCGAGGACCCACTGACGTGAAGTCAGCCGGTTTTATCAGCGATTTTCTAACTGACAAAAACGGAGGTCCAGGCGAAAGCTGGCGGCAGGATGAAAGGGAAGTGATTGAAAAACTGGAGCCACCCGCCGGGGTTGAACCGGCGACCTGCTGATTACGAATGAGTATTTATCAGCCGTAACTACCTTTTACAGCAACCAGTTCCTAACCATCATATAGATGTATCTTCTTGATACTAATAGATGTATCTATTTTTCTTCCACGCAGAATCAACCAGATAGAAAGTGGTACGGAGTATCACAAAACCGGGCGGTTTTCGAGAAAAATCGTCTACCACATGTCTACCAGATTGCCATTGGGTAGACTCATTTGTACCAGACATGCTAATCTGAAATCATGTTCAAACTTCCCGAAGGTCAGGGCTGGTACGTGAAGCGGGAAACGATCTACCTTTCGTTCCGTGTCCAGCGAGAAAAATTCACTTTCGCTACGGAGTGGCGCATTGACGATTCAACGCTCACGCTTCGCAAGCTGCAAGACTTCAAGAAAGAGAAGATCGCTGAAGCATCACGTGAGCTTGGCGTCTCGAAAATTCAACGGAACGTCACCGTCTCTGCATTGCTCAAATCGTACATCGAACACTTGCGCCGCAACGAAGCACAGAAGGGCGACTACACCACGGAAGAGCGGACCACAAGTGACCGGAACGAACCACAGATCAAGTTGCACCTGGACCCGTTTTTCGGAAAGATGCTGCCAAAAGACGTGCAAGCGAATCTGATGCGTTACCGGCTGCTACGGGAAAGTGAACACGCTTCGGCTTCCACGATCAACGGCGAATTTCGCATACTCAGTGCTGCACTTCGCCGTGGATGGAAAGACAATCGAGTCCGTCAAGAGCATTTGCCGAAAGAATTTCCAATGAACCACGATGGTGAAAAGGATTCGGCACGAACCGGCACGTACACCGAAGACCAAATCAAATGCATCCTGGACCGGGCAACGCCGCAATTCAAGCCCCTGTTCATGACGCTAATCTTCACTGGTCTTCGGCCAAAAGAAGCACGAT
>DATNFO010000005.1:0-131902 GCA_035606355.1 Candidatus Limnocylindrales bacterium
AGCCGTATAGACGTAAACTCCATGATCCCTCAACGCTTGCATGCCTGCAAGGTGGCGGAATGTCATCACTATTTGGGGTCGTTCTATATGGCGCCCAGCAGTGCCGTGACGGCGTTAACAAAAATCCGGCTAAATCATTAGCAGAAAAGGAGTTTGGCTCCCCGGCATGGATTCGAACCACGATTCACGGCTCCAAAGGCCGCTGTCCTACCATTAGACGACCGGGGATTATATGCGGGACTGCATCTCAGTTTACCGAACCGTGCGCATAACCCGCAATCTCCTGCTAAAATCCCTTACGGAAGCCATTCTTGGTCGGTGCTGGGCGCGGGCTTCAAACCCGTTGTGCGGTACTTTGTATCGCTGGTGGGTTCGACTCCCACTGGCTTCCGCCATACTTAATGTCTTGCGAATCAATCGGTTGTAAAGTTGAGTTATTTTCAGGGGCAATGCAGGGGCAATAGGTGGTACAATCTGCCCATGCACAGGCTCAAGCTCTTCCGCCGACATACCAGCACATGCACCAAGGGCCATCCTAAAGACCTTCGCATCACTGAATCCGATTCGACCAGAGCAACCGGGCGTGCCCAATGCAAATGCACTATCGTCGCTCAAGGCACTCTACCGACCGGGAAGTTTCTGAAGCATCAGAGCACCGGCGAACTTGAATGGTCGGAGGCTCACAAGGTTGCAAAACTGTGGTGGGAGTGGAGCGACACGACGCCACCAGCCAACGTCGTGCAGGAACTTCAAGCCGAACAACAAAAGAAAGCAACAACGGTCGAAGTCGCCGTTGCTGAATTCCTTGCTAAAAAAAAGGCGGAAGGCGTATCGGCTGACATTGTGGACGCACACCGTCGTCTTCTCGAATTGCGCTTGATTCCGTTTGCAAAGACGAAAGGTGTTGCGTACATTCAGCAAGCCGACAATGCCCAGTTCTGGCAGCATTTCAGACAATCGTGGGTGAATCTCAACCCGCTACACAACAAGAAGCCTGAAGCGGGAGTCGTCGTAACGAACGAGCCCGTTAAGTTGACGACGGCCAAGCGGTTGCTCAGTGAGACGAGAGAGTTCGTGCGCTTCTGCATAGGCCACAAGTGGCTCACGGACGAGTGGACGGCAAAAAAGTTCTTGAAAGTGAGAACGGATATCGAGCCGAAAGAGCCGTTCACGGACGACGACGTTGAAACGATCTTCGACGCAACCGAGCTTGTCACGGATCGGCAGAAGATCGGCCAACAGAACGCAAGAGAGCTTCTGGTCTTCTGCTACGTGCTTCGCTATTCCGGGCTTCGGATTTCGGATGTCGTCAAATTGGAGCGGTCAAACCTTGTGAAGCGTCCCGGAGATCCTGAGAACTTCTCGCTTCATGTGTTCATGCAAAAAACTCGGAAATGGGTTTACATCCCGATACCGTCAGGCGAGATCAAAGGCGAACCGAATGTTGCGGCGGCGTTGCTCTCGTTGCCGTTGAAGCAGGGGAAGTTCTTTTTCAAAGGCGGTACGGGTCCACTCCGCTCAAACATTTCGTCGTGGCGTGGTCGGCTCGATCATGTGTTCAAACTGATTGAGAAGCCGCTTTCCGTACATCCGCATCCGCACAGATTCCGGCACACGTTTGCGGCTCGACTTCTCGAACGTGGTATGGACATTCGAGACGTTGCAGAGTTTTTGGGCGATAGCGTAAACGTCGTGATTAAGCACTACGCCAAGTACACGGCGAAACAGCAAGAATTGGCGGCTGAAAAATGGCGGCGGGTGATGTCGGGGCAGGGAAGGCGACTCGAAGTGATACCGGGCGGGAAAACGGCCTGAAGCGGAAGCCGGACGGTAGGATGACCGTAAAGGCGGCTGAAGGTTCAAGCCGCCTTTTCTTTATTCTTTATGAGTGCCGCCGACAGCCATTCTCGTACTGCCGCTTCTGAAACTCGATAATCACTTCCAAACTTCGCTACTCCATCTCGCCCGACAAAATCACGAGATACCTTGTCGTGGCTGAGACCGTACTTGTCGCCCAACTCCCTGAACGTGTACCAGCGCTCCACGCTCATCATCGAATCGACAATGACCGGCGACACCGATCCCGAACTGTTCGCCCGATGCGGTTCGGCCCGATCAAGTTTTGACTTTGCAGCATGTAGGAGAGCCTGAACTTCTTTACGCATTATCTTCGTTGACTTCTCGTCTTCGTTGAACCTTCAGGGACATCTCACCACCGTCTCAGCCGTGATGCTAGATTGATCTCCGTTAGCCGAAACCGATATGAGAAGTAATAATCGAGGAAGATACATCTCGATGTTCATGGAAGATGGCGTCTCACTTATATTTACTTTCTATATGGTTTCCATCTACTTTCCATATACTTTGCGGGGCATCTCAGGGACATGTATGTGGATCTTCGAGTATATGGAAATGTGACATGGAGTAAGTGGAGAGCTTTTGATGTATCTGAGATATATTTACTTTGGTGTACGAGTATACTCTTCGGCACAATTTGGGTCTGGTTTTTTGGTCGTGAGTGCGGCATCATACACGCATGGCCGCACCACAACCAAAACCGACACCCCCGGAAAGTCTCCCACCGGGAGACTACGTGCTCGAACTGCTGACCGTTGAGGCACCGGACTGGCTTGACCATGACACACCATTGGAGTTTGTGACGTGTGTCAATGACATGAGCGATAGCACGACCTACAATGCCATCAAGCGTGCTCGGATTCTCCAGCACCTACGGCGGGAACACGGATGGGGCTACCCGGAGTGCGTTGAAGCGGGTTTGAAAATCGCAGACAAAACATATCACCACCTGCTACACGTCCTGAAGGACAAGCGAATGTACCGCACGGACTGGCGGAAGCCCAAGCGATGGGGGGTCTACCGGGACCTGTCGTACTTCCCAGACCGGGTATTTGAGGCGGTGAAGGATTATCTTTTCGAAGACATTTCCAAGCCGCAACTCTCAAACTTGCGAGAGTTATACGCTGCTAGGTTCCAGCAACGTCACATGTGCGACTCCGATCTGAAGCCGCAGGCACAACCTACAAAATGGCTGAATCGAATAATTCACGGCGATTGTATGGACCTGATCCCGGAACTTGAAGATGAATCCATGTCGCTGGTCGTGACATCGCCACCTTATGCCGAACAGCGAGACCAATTCGATGGGGTGCCCGAAGCCGAATATCCCGAATGGTTCGCCCGGTTGATGGGTCGATTACACCCCAAGCTGACCGAAGATGGATCGGTTCTTGTCGTGATCGCTCCACACGTTGACGACAGGCAGGTGAGCGGATACGTTGACGCCATTCCCCCGATAGTCCGTCGCCAAGGATGGATCGAACCTGACAAGCTCTATTGGCTCAAGCCCGACGCCCCGCCACTCGGCGCACAGGATAGACCACGACGCCAAGTCGAAAACATCCTGTGGTTTTCCAAGAGCCGTGGCCCCTATGTCAACGTGACAGCCTGCGGTAAACCATCAACTCGCATTGGGCACGAATACCGGGACAGCAAGGGAAACATCCACGGCACCAGCCCGCATCGTGACGGCATTGCCCGAATAACGAACTGCTTTACTGTACCGTGTGGTGCGCTCGTTGACCGAGACGTCGACCACCCGGCGATGTTTCCAGCGGAACTCGTGCGCCGACTGATTCTGACCTTTGGTCGACCCGGTTGTGTGGTGCTTGACCCCTTCGTCGGCAGCGGCACCACGTGTCTTGTTGCTCAGTCACTAGACTACGGGTTCATTGGCTTCGACAACAGCGAGAAGTTCGCAGAGATGGCGACTCGGCGGCTACACACCGAACCCCGATATTGTCGGCCAACTGGGAGATGATGAGGACACCAGTCATGAGAAAAGCACTCGAACAGATGTACGGCCAACGGAAGCGCTTCTTCGGCGTATTCGAGCGTTGTGGCCGCAAGCCTGCGTACCGTGGTTGGGGGAGTGCCGGGAACGGCAACGACGAGACGGTACTGTTGCGGGACATTCGTGACGAATCCGGGCGCATGGTGACGGACCACTTGTGGTTTCGGCTCACCGTAAAGTTCGGGGAACTATTTTTGGTGCCCGGTGAAGTCATCAGTTTCGACGCACGAGTTGACGGTTACACAAAGGGCTACGGAAGAGACGATTACGACTACAAGCTGTCCCGCCCTACGAAGGTAGTTGAACACGGAAGGCCGGATTGGGCTGATTACGACGGCCCACCGGCCTATCGAGAGATTTTGACGAGACCGGAATTCCGGGTGGACGAAGAGGAGAATGTCGGTACGTCGTAACCCGTTCCTGCGGCCCGTGGATAAGCGGCGGGACGGTTTCCCGACCGCCGCTAGGAAACAAGCTCACAACAACAGGCATGGAGTATAGCACGATAAGCGACCTCATTAGGGAGATTCAGCATGGTTGATTTTTTGATGTTTTCGACGGACGAACATAACGTAAATACGACCGTTACCCCGTTCAGCGTCAGATCAAAGACGGAAGGAAAGTACTATGTGGACTGCGGCGGGACGGACCAGCCTGTCTCACCGAGAGTGGCGGCTCTCGTGCTTGCCACAGAGCGCTACGGCGATAATGCAACGTGGGAATACTGCGGGATTCCCGCCAGTGGCCCGTCTGAAGGCAAACACGAGTTTGCGGTTGTTGCGCTTAATCCCAAGGCGGTAGAAGCACTATCACTGGTGATGCGGGTGGAGCGGAGATTCGGCTTCGGGTGGACCGAGGAACAAGAAGCCGCCATCCGGTCTGCCCTCGAAGATCAGGACACAACCGAAGGTTAGGGTTGCAGACCTTAGTCACTCCTTGGTCAGAGACGGCCCGCCTTTGTCCGCATCCACTCCATTGCTCCCGCCTGAAGGCGCTTCACGGTGGACAGGCTGATGCCGAGGACGTTGGCCGTCTCTTCTAGGGTCCAACCCTCCAGATACAGCCGCTCAATTACGGCCCGCTCCTCTTCGGAAAGCAAAGTAAGCAATCCATTGATGAGAATGCCCCGGTCAACGTCAATTGATAGCACGTCGGCAACGGCCAATTGACGATTCAGACGCTCTCGCCGTCGTTCAGCGTTGGCGTAATTCAAAAAGCGGTGCCACGCAACCTTGTAGACGATAGCATCGGACCAATACCGGATCTGGCGACAGCGTACCCCGATGAGCAATTCGAGCCATACGCCACACAAGATGTCTTCAGCGTCTTCGAGCTTACAAGGTCCGGTCGAAACGATCCACTTCACCACCTTCCGGTGGACGTTTGCGTAAGCTCGGATAAGGCGGCTCTCAATCTCTTCAACGATCTGCCGTCTGATGTGGTCGATATACGGCTTTTCTATCTTTTCTGAAACTGTTTTGAGCCGTTCTTCCTTGGTCAGTTGCTTATAACACCGTGAGCCGCACGGATGATGTATGGTTTGTTCGGGTATGTGGTTCCGTAGGGCATGTCGCTTTGCGACATGCTCCTTCGGAACCACATTGGTTTCCACTTCAGTTGGTACGTCAATCTCGAAGGTTGGTTCTGGTAGGTCAACGGCAAACACCACTTCCTTCGGAACTGGTGTTTGCCGTTCCGGTACCATCAGATTTGAGACGGTGCCGTTCGATTTGTTCCTGTGGTTCCAAGCCGATTTCAATTTGCGGTTCAAGGTCAAATGTATATCGTGATATACAGCGGGGATTGTCAGAAGGGACGTGCTGCAATCCGATCATCTCATCAAAATGAATCCTGTCAAGCCATGCGGTAGCCACCCACACTGGAGGGGTTCCCTAAAGTTAACAGGCTATGTTCAAGCTGCGATGAACTCCAAGGGGCCAAAACTATCAAACTGGAATATTACTGCGTCTACCCTAATCAATCCCTCTTCTTCCTCGTGCAATGTCAAAGAGTAGATGGTCTCGTACTCCTTTCCCATCACACTTTTGTACACAAGGCGTATCCTAATTACCTTCGCATCCCCTTGTCGCAAAATTGAGGCGATATCATCTCTCGTGTGTATCAGAGTGTGTTCCCTATTCACGATCAGTCGGATGCTGTCCTCTTGCCCGACCGCCAGTGCGCCATTGTATTCAAATTCCATTGGGGGTAACGCCGGATTCTCCAATACTATAGCGCTGACGTTCAAAGCGGGTCCGTTACCTGCATTCTTGACGGAGAAGCCAGCGGCCATAGCCTTCCGGGGCGTCTTTATCAACATGACCATAGGCATCAAGGCATGTTCGGTCTGCTGTTGGCTTTCCCGAAGTAAGGCGTTGCTGGCGATCACCTGTTCTTGGGTGGCGTTTCGCAATTTGCCTGTTTCCGTGAGCATGTTGGTGTTCACTTCTACTTGCTCTTGAGTTGCCTTCCGAAGCTCAACTGTTTCCCGCAACACCTGACTATTCACCTCAACCTGATCTCTTGTGGCCTTACGCAATTCGACGGTCTCCTTCGTGTATTTCCGAAGATAGTAGATGGTCACCACGGTTAGAACAGCCAACGCAATTTGGGCAAAGTCCGAAAAGCTCGTCGGCCACGGGTGCGTCTTCAGCGAATCAGCAATGCGGTTGAGAACGTCAAGCTGCGGGTCCATCCGAGGAATTCTATCACCCGGAACCGGTAAATACTCCCGATGCCCACGACCACACCCGCCGACGCCATCCTCGAAGCACTAGCGAATATCCGGGACACGATCACCCAAGCCAAAGTAGAGATCACCCGGTTCTTCGACGGCGAAGCCAAAGAACTGCCCGCCAACGAAAACGTGCAATCCACAGCCACAGGGGTCCTGTAGGCCCGGTTGCCCAGAGCGATGGACTCTAGGCCGCTTTCCGCCGCATTGCGGGCCTACACTCAAATGCAAGACGGTCAGCTTTAGATCCTTCTGGCACCGTCATTGCCGTCCCTCTTTTTGAGCCATTGCCAAAGTAAAGTCGATGCCCCACCGACGATCCCGGATGCGCCGTCCACACGGAACTTCATCGCCGCCAATCCCAAACAGACCAAGAAAATCAGGACGACGATTTTACCTCCGGGGCTGTTAACGCCTTTCACCAATTTCGTCATTTCCCTTCTCCTACACTCTCATTCGCCATTCACTCGCTCAATCGCCATTGTGGGGGAACGCCTTGACAACGAAAACTTCAATATTGTCGAAGTCGTTGATTCCGCAGGAGAACAATGTGTTCAAAGTTTATGAAGAGATGCGCTTAGGCCCATTGCGAAGTGAGATGTACATACCGACATGCTCTTACACCAGTGGACTCCACAGTTCATCGACGGCGCTCTCTCCACGCTGACCGACAAGGAAGCCAATGCCCTGAATTGCAGTCTGACGCTCCACAAGAACCAAGAGGTGCCGGGAGAAACCCGCCTTACCAAATTCGGGTTTGCCGATGTCTGGGAGTACGAACTTCACCTGAACACTGCCAAACGAAAAGCACTGGACTACTTCGCCGGTCATGGAGTGCATCGACTCAACGATCTTGATTTCGAGCGGCGACACATTGCCATTGACGGCCTAATCAGCCACGGCGCTATCAAGGTCTCGAACGCAGCGTGCTAAATCCTAGCAATTCTTGTTCCTCACTGTTGTGAGTCTCCATTGGGCCATTGTCCCCAACGACGATGGCCCGTTTTTCCTTGCCGGATAAGTACTTCCACATGGAGAACACAATCACTTTCTTCCTAGACGGCAAGACAGCCGCAATCAACCTCGAATACAAGAACGAGAAGTACCAAGCCTTGATTGACGCCGACATGGTTCGCCATGTCGCCAAGATCAGAGGCAAGTGGTACTTGCTCCGGGCGAATGCCACGCTGAGACGCAAGTTTGGCGACGGCGACCGGACAGCGTTCTACGTCGTGACTCAACACCGGGAGAACGGACAGGTCTACACGATCATGCTGCACCGCTTCGTCATGATCGCTTCGGGACACTCCCCGGACGAAGTAGAGCGCCACGTCGTGGACCACATCAACGGCGTCCCAAGCGACTGCCGCCGTGCAAACCTGCAACTGACCACACAGAAACACAACATCGGCAAACAACGCCTCTACGACGACTCGATACGTCCGAGCAAGAGCGGGCATCGCAACGTGTACTCGAAGAATAGCCGCTGGCACGTCAAAGTGCGGCGGAAGCATTTCGGGACCTTCGTGACCATCGAAGACGCAATCGCTAAGGCGGCTGAAGTCCGAGCAATGGAGAACAGCAAAAATGGCATCCGGTAAGCTCACCCCAGAATTGCGGGAAAAGTGCATCGAACTTGCCCGACTCGGCCTCACGGTCAAGATCATCTGCGATGCGGTGAAGATCACACCAGAGACTTGGCAGAACTGGCGTGTACGTGCCCGTAGCGGTGAAGAGCCGTATGCGTCGTTTGTCGAGGAGATCAACGAAGCTCGTGCCCAAAAAGCTATCGAGATGACCGAAGTCCTCGACAAGCAGATCAAGAAAAAGGGTGACCCGAAGTACGCCATGAAGTACCTTGCTGTATTTCATCGGGTGCAAGAGGAGCCGATCAAAAAGCAAGTCGAGATCACCAGCAATCACAACTTGGCATTTCAACCGACCTTTGACGTGAGCAACCTGTCGAACGAGGAGTTCGAGATCTGGTGCCGGTTGCTGGAGAAAGTCCGACCGGGCGGGGAGAAGGTCCCGGAGCCGGAAATCATGGAGCCTAAGCTGATTGAGATTAAGCCGTCCGACTAAGGTGCCTCTGAACGTACTGTGAGGCGTTTGTGGGCCAAATGTTCGTTCTCAGTGGCATAACTGTTACGAACCTTCACAAGTTTGATGCCCAATCGCATACTGCGGAAAGCAGTAGCGATTCCACTTAGGAGCATTCAACTTATGAGCCGCAAACACTTCAAAGAGCTTGCTGATACGCTCGAAGCAATCAAACCGAGCAACAACGACACAGAACGCCTGACGATGTGGCGTGACGCAGTAAGAGCTATAGCGTCCGTGTGTGCGTCATGCAATCCACGATTTGATAGGAGCCGGTTTTACGACGCTTGCGGAATGGAGGACAGGTAAGCATGGCACGCAATCGGAATATTGGCTCCGTCATTTCTGGCACCATACTTGAATCCGACTTGATCCCTGCGTTCGTGGCAGAACTGAAGTACCAGCGACCACTGAAGCGACAGCACGGCAAGCTAGTTCGTGAAGTCGAAGCACGCATGTACGACGACGGCTATTACGATGGGAACGACAGCACAGACGACCTTCAGGAGCTATACGACGCTTTGAACGAGTACGCACCTGCATACTTCTATTTTGGCGGTCATCCCGGAGACCCTGCGGACTGTGGTTATTGGTTATCGGAGAGCTTTATTGAAGACTTCGACGGTCTGAAGGTTGACGACGTGTGCGAAGTGCCAAGGGACTACGCAGGTGAAGTGCTTCACGTGAACGACCACGGCAACATGACGCTCTACTATCGGGGTCGCAATCGCAGGCTCTATGAAGTGTGGTCGATTGTGTAGCAGTCCGATACAGCCTGCTTTAGAACATCAACGCCGATAGGAACCGAGCCTATCGGCGTTTGTGTTTCACGGTGTTGTTTCACGGAGTCGTGCGCCACCTTGTTTCACGCAGGCTGTTTCACAAAAAGTAATGGCGTCACTGGTCTACTAGAATACCCCGTATTAAATGCAGAGAAGCCCTACAGTGCATCGAACGTGGGTACCCTTCCCCTAACTCCCCTGACGCCTCTTAACATGCTTCAGAATTGGCTTGCGTGACTCGCTGAACGCCGTTCAATTTGGTTGCCAAACCGTGAAACCAATTATTTCATAACCGCTGAGATAAGCGGTTCTGCGATAAGTGTTCCCCGAACGGTCTTCGCATACCAGATACCGCCTGTCTTCGAGGGCGTATTGCTGGCGTTTAGAAGGTCCGCAATGCCTTGATAGCTTGCTCCTGATGCCCTAAGGTCTTCCATGCGCCTAACAACGCTCATTTCGGCTGTATGGTCGATTAACAGGCCATCTGGCGTGCGTTGTTTGCCGAATGGCACGTGGTTATAGACCTTGCCGTTGGCCTTCTTATGCCGAATAGCAGCGGTAACACGCTCTGCAATCGTGGCACGCTCAAATTCAGCGAAACCGGCAAGCATCGTAAGCATCATTTTGCCCATTGCCGTCTTCGTGTTGACCGCAGTACCACCCATATCGACCAAATGCAGGGCTATACCGTCACGTTCCCATTGATCGCATTGCGTTAGAGCGTCGGCAGCATTGCGGAAGAGCCTATCCAGCTTGAGCGCTACCACGTGTGACGCTCCATTCGCCAGCAAACCAGCTATTTTCGACCCTTGCGGACGCTCTGCGATAGGCGTCTTACCGCTTACGTTCTCGTCCGTCAGGAGAGCAACGAGTGTAAGTCCTTGCATGGTGCAATACGCCTTGATTCGCTCCGTTTGTACTTGGATGGAGCATTCCTGCATATCCGTTGACGTTCGGACGTAGCCTACTGCGTCATTGGTCGATTTGTTGAGCTTGACTCGCATACTTACAGCGTAGGCTATGTCTTAGTTCATGTGAAGTTAGTTTAGGTTACGTGCGCCGACCGAACATTGACCGAACGTCTGACCCTGCCACCACGTGCCGGGACCCGAACCCGAAAATGTTCGTAACATGGGTCGCTCACCCCTGTGTCCGGGCCGCTATAGGATTTTCAAAATCCTGCCCGTACCCATAAATAGCTGTAAATGAACGAAATCCTCACACCCGATCAGTGGGCAGCATTAGACCACCTCCGAGATGCCGAACTAAGCCGACGCAGTTTCCGACACTTCATGAAAGGTGTTTACCAAGTCCTCGAACCACACACTGAGTACAAAGAAAGCATCGTATCCTCCGCAATCTGTGAGCACCTAGAAGCCGTTTCCCAAAAACAAATAACCCGCCTTCTCATCTCTTGCCCGCCACAGTTCGGCAAGTCCTACGTCGCATCAATCGCTTGGTGTCTTTGGGACTGGATTAACAACCCGCACCGTCGATTCCTGAATTGTTCGTTCAAGATGAGCTTGGCAACCCACTTCTCCCTCCAGTGCGGTCGTCTTTTCAACTCGGACTGGTATCAGAACAGCTTCGCTCTCAAGCGCAATCTCGCCCTCGTAAAGCAAACGGAAGAATACCTCGAAAACACCGAAGGCGGCTCTCGACGGGCAACTGCTATGGAGAGCGCCACCGGCTTCGGCGTAGCTGGTGGGGTCCTGATTGTTGACGACCCCCTTCCGGTCAATGTGTCCGACGATATGCGGCTCCAGTTCATCGAACACTTTCATCGGGGCCTTTCCAATCGTGCCGGGGCGACCGGTTCAATTGTTGTTCTCGGTCAGCGGGTTCACTGTAACGATCTGATTGGGGAACTCGATCAACTGGGCACCTATGAACATCTGATGCTCCCCAATGAATACGACCCGAAGCGCTCAAGGGTCACGTCCCTCGGCTGGAAAGATCCCCGTACACAGGAAGGCGAACTGCTATGGCCGGAAGTCTTCGATGAGAGACGCACGAAAGAAGCGAAGAAGTACGGCCTGACGCACTACGCCGGTCAGTATCTTCAGAACCCGGTACGCAAAGGCGGGAACATCTTCAACCGTGAACACTTCCAGACCTACACAACCGACAGCTTTCCAAGGGAAGCTGATTTGGATGCCACGATCATTGCGCTTGATTGTAGCTTCAGCGCAGGCAGGGATTCGGATTATGTCGTGGTTCAATGCTGGTCATCGAAGGGAAGCACGTTCTACCTGAGAGATCAGGTCCGGGAGAAAGCCGATTTCACGAGGACCAAACAGATTCTTGTCGATTTCTGCCGCAAGTGGCCGCAAGCGAGAGCCAAGTACATCGAAAAAAGCTCCAACGGCTTCGCCATCATCGACACTTTAAAGAACAGCATTCCCGGCATCATTCCCGTTGCGGTCGGAAGCACGTCCAAGGTCTCCCGATACCATGCCGTCGCCCCTTTCGTGGCCGCACGGAACGTGTACCTGCCGAAGCACGCTGATTGGCTCGAAGAGTTCTTGCTAGAGGCTGAAGCGGTGCCCTCGTCTTCCCACGATGACCAAATTGACTGTTTCGCTATGGCAGTGAACAAACTCGAAGGTTGCGTGCCTCACAGAGACGTGTTCGGTCAGTTCCTTCTGATTTAAGCCCTAACCGCTAAATATCCGGGTGAGTCAGACCTTTCCCGCTACAGTTCCCGTCAAGGACATCGACGCCAAACACCCGGAACTTCAGAAATTTGCTTCGCTCTACGATGACCTACGCCTTCTCTACGTCGGCGGCAAGGAACTAAAGGATCAATGCTTCCGGTTCCTCGTGAAGCGCCAGCGTGAGCTTGGCACGGCGTTTCTTGCTCGTGAAGCGAAGATCAACTACGACCCGATTCTCTCGACCGTCGTGAGCTTCTACGTGTCCAAGATGTACGAGAACGGAATCGAGGTTGAGTTCGCAAATGGCGAGAGTTCGGCAGTCGATGAATTCTACACAGACTTCGTTCAGGAGTGCGACCGTGGCGATACGTCGCTGGAATTGTTTTTCACCCGACTAACCGAAGAGCTTTTGGTTTATGGGAAGAGTTACTTCATTATCGACTTGCCGAAACTCCCGGTTCAGCCATCGAACTTGAACGAACAGCAACAGCTTGGCGGGCTGAATCCATATCTTGCCCACATCGACATTACGGCGGTCCAAAACTGGCAGCAAGACGCCTTCGGGAACTTCGAGTGGTGCGTGGTTCACAACAAGCAACAGGTTCAGAGCTTCCTTGCGAATCCACTCACCGTTGAGACATGGACGTATTACGACAAGACGAACTACGCCGTCTACCAGTGCGAGTATGCAGCCGAAGGAAAGCAGCGACCGACGACGGCCATGCTGGTGGACTCTGGGCGGCACGCAATGGCAGACCAAAGTGTCGTGCCAGTGATTGCGATCAGCACGAGCCAACATTGGCTTGGCAACCGCCTGTACCTGTCCCTGCTAGAACACTTCAATGCGTACAACTCACTGGCATTCTCGCTGTGGCAAGCTCTAAATCCGGTGCCCGTCATTCAGGACGGGGAACAGAAGGCGGTCGAGCTTCAGCAAACCGTTTCCGAGTACGCCTTTCTCCACCTGCCATACAACGGCAAAGCGTTTTGGTTGGAGCCGCAGGGCACCTCTTGGGACGCATCGCTGAAATACCTTGAAGAGCTACGCTCCAACGTCTACCGCATGGCGCATGTTTCGCCGCTCGGAAGGTCCACGAAAGCTACGCCAAACGCCCAATCCGGCTACTCGAAAGAGCTTGAAATGTCGCCGTCTGCATCGGTCCTAAATTGCATCGGGACGATGGTGAAGAACGTCCTTCAGCAGACCTTGGATGCGGTGGCAGCGATCCGGGGCGAGAGCGTCAAGAGTGATGTCCGGGGCTTCACCTTCGTCCAAGACACGGCGGCATCGACCATCGACATTGCGTTGGCGGCTAAGGCGCTGACGATCCACTCCACAACAGCGCTACGGGAACTGGAGAAACAGGTGGTCCGTTCGCTGTTCCGCAACGACGCCAATGCAGATCTCGTTCAGCAGATGGTTGATGAAATCGAAGCCACGCCTGATGAGGCATTCCATCCGCCCCAGAGTACACCGGGCGCTCCGGGCGGCGGTGCCGATGTGACGCTGAACATTTCGGAACGAGCCGGGAATCCGCAGTAGGCCCCGGCTCATAAATATCCCCGATCACATGCCCCTCACTTCATCCGCAGACAATATCCTTTCCCAAACACTCGCTACGCAGGGAGCATTCATCGGTGTAGGCGACGGCACAGCCGCCTTCTCGAACACGCAAACCGACCTTCAAGGCACGAACAAGTATCGTCAGGCGGTTGATGCGGGCTTCCCGCAGGTTTCGGGGAACACTGTCACGTACCAAGCCACGTTCCCGGCGTCGGTAGCGAACTATGCGTGGAACGAGTGGGGCGTGTTCACGGCGGGCGGAACAATGATATCCCGCAAGGTCGAAACAGTAGGCACAAAGCCCAACAATCAGTCGTGGCAGTTTACCGTCACGCTCACGGTGACCTAGAATGTCCACTCTCCATTACGCCGATCCCGGCAACGGCAACCCCGTAATCTCTACGGATACCCTGACGGACGGCTCCTGTTGCCAGTACGTGAAGGTCTTGGACCCGGCGACCGGCACCAGCGCACCGACGCTCTACACACAGGCTTTCGATTACGACGCCAGCGGAAATCCCATCTATTTGGGGTATGCAGTTCCCGGCAATAGCAATGCGGCTTCGGCGGTATGGCGTATTCTCAAACTCACCTACGACGGCTCCGGGCGGGTGACGAATCGGCAATATGCAGGTGGCTCCGTGCTCTTTAACCAAATCTGGAACAACCGGGCGACTCTCACTTACTCATAATGATCTTAGACTACGTAAATCAGAAGCAAGTGAACGGCGTGACGTACACTGCGTATCGGGACGACGCCACTCCGATCCTCACCTACATCTCCAACGGCAACACCCCGGTCCAAGCGGATCTTAACGCCGTCTGGAATGACGATGCGGCGCTCGAAGCGCTCTTTGCAGGTAATAACAGCTAATGTCAGTCTTGGTATCCGACGCACGCAACGCAGCCTACACTGGAAGCCTTGGGACAACGAATGGTCTGGTTAAGGCCGACACGTTCAACCTCATGGCGCAAGGTACATCTCTCGCTCTGTCCAGTACACAGACCATCGCCTTCACACCGACGACGGGCTATAACAACAACGGCGTGATTCTATGTTTGGTGGGTACGGCAACGTTTGACCGTTCCATTACGGCTTCATTGCAACAGTTCGTTTCTGGTGCATGGACTACGGTAGCTTCCCAAACGCTCACAGCGGCCACGATCTGCAACGGCATCACGAACAAGCAGGGTAACTGGATTGTGCCGTTCAAGTGGACTGGAGTTGCGGTAACGGCGGCGGCAAGCACGTGGCGCTACAGCGTAGTACAGAGCGGTGGCACGACGGGCACCTTCAACCTTGCTACATCAGACGGCATTAACGGCTTCTACGTTGCGTTATCGGACACGCAAGCGACCTTCACCAGCAATCAGGATCAGGTCATCTTCATGGATGCCGTCAACATTGATGGCAATTACATCCTGAAGCGCAACAGTTCGACGGTTCAGATTTGCGGAATCGTTTGCAAATCTTCGAGCGCACCGACGTACAGCAACGATGTTGGTAACCTGACGTGGTTTTCCCCGGCTGCGTCTTACGAGCTTGGAATCGACGGTGGCTTGGTGTTGTCAGCGCACGGTGCTCTTCGCATTGGAAAGTCCACATCTGTCATTCCGGTAGCGCAGAAAGCGGTTCTCAATTTCAACTATCTGTCTTCCGGTACTCTAAAGTCCGGGTTGTATGGAGTCATATTGGGTGGCGGCGGTGCGGATTCCAAGCCGTCCATTTTCTGTTTCGGCACAACAGTTACGAATCAGTACGCCACGCTCAGTGCGGACGCAGCTTCGGGAGCAACGACCGCAACAACCACGTCTAACCTCTCTTCGTGGCCGACAAGCGCTCAACTTGGGCCGTCTGGTGTGACAATTACGATTGCGTCACCGGGTGTCGCAACCACGCCGACCCCGCACTGCCTACAATCTGGCGATCAGATCATCTTCACCACGACGGGCGCACTCCCGACCGGGATCACGGCGGGAACGATCTATTACGTCAGTGCCACAGGCTTGACGCAGACACAATTCCAATTCTCAGCAACTAGTGGCGGCGCATCCGTAATCACGACTGGCTCACAGTCAGGCACACACACTCTGAGCACGGCCACAAGGGTCTACTTGGGCAAGCAGAACGTACAGGGCCAAGGCTCGACGGCGTACAACGCTTTGAGGACGGCTGTGTTCGCAAGCGGCACAACGACACTGACATTCAACGAAGCGATTGCGACGAACACTCGCAAAGGGCCGATCAACGGCGCTCCCGGTGGCGTCATCATTAACATCGACGGATACAGCATCGTCATGAAGGGCGGTAGCACAGGTGGAGTGAACCTGATTCAGATCGAAGGCGTGTCGAATCTGTATTTCCAAGGGGTTCAGTTTCAGGAAGTACAATTTTCAACACAAAGCTTTGGAAGCGGCCTTCTTGGTTCGGACGACACAGCCAACCTCACTCAATGGACGTGGAATAATTGCCTGTTCATTCAACGTGTCACTCCAACGTTCTTTACCTACAGTTGCTTTGCCAACCTCGCCTCTAATCTGAACCCGTTCGGTACGTTGGTGCAGAACACAGCTTTCATCAACGCACCACTCGGCAGCATTGTTCCGCTTGGCGGCGTTGCACCAACAGGGTTGAACGTTACTACGTGTTGGGTGTTGAATGGGGCCGGTAACGACAATGGCCTCATCACCCTTAATACGTCTGCTGTGTTTACAAGCGTAGTCGTGGAAAATACTTTAGACGAAATCGTGGTACCCGCTTATAACGCTACCGTTCAGAACTGCCGTTTTTGGGGATGCAGTCAGAGCTTTGATGGTTTGTTTAACCTCGGCACAGCGCTGGCGGCGGCATCAGGACTCACGTTCCAAAACAACACGTACAACAATTGCACCATTCCCATTGAGTTTAATGCTGCTTATGCGACCTTTAAGAACGAATCCTTTGGCAACGAAGTGGCAAACACGGTAGACATGCGGTCGAACCGAACCTCGAACCTTGGTGCGCCGAACATTGTAATCGACACGCCGTTGACCGCCGTTAACATCCCCAATAACGTCTTTAGCGGAAGTACAGCCACGAATCCAAGCGGGTCGTACATCCGTATTCTCAACGAAGCAAACGTAGTAAACAGCAATCGAAGTTTCTATCCGAACGGCTATTACACCACACCGGATAAAGCCAGCTTGTTGGGCAAGACATTCTTGAATGGCGTGACATCTACGTTCAATACGCTGTCGACCACGTTCTACAATTACACTCGGTCGGTAAGTGGCTTCACCTTGGGCGCACAAGTAACCGCTCAGATTGCCAACGCCGCATATTATACGGGTGGAAGCGGCGTTGTGATGCCCAAATTGGATGTGTATGCGGATGGAGCGACGAACCCGGTTGCGACGGTGAGCGCCAGTAGCGGCACGTCATCGCAGACGTTGAGCACGAGCTATGTGTTCACAACCAACAATAACAATCTAAACGTCGTGTTGTCGCAGAAGCCAACCTCTACTTGCACCGAAGCGAATAGTGGCGTCACGTGGAGTAATTTGATCTTCAATGTGCGGCAATATGGTTACCAGTATCAGACGTACACGACCACAGTGTTCCAATCAACTGATACGATACAGCAAGCATTAAACACACCCGTTACGAACTCGTTCCTTACCGATGCTGTGCTTGGACCGATCAGCAGTGCGACGGCGCAGAGCTATGGTTCCAGCCTATCGTATGACGGCACGACTATCACCCAAACAGGAAACCTGCCCGTTACGCAGGTGTACGCCTACTTTCAGTGGTGGGCCGCACAAACAGCCAACGTCAACACCGCCGTGCCGTTCACTACGATTGACGGCAACAACTTCACCTGTTCTGCGAACTATGTATTGAGTAATGCCACTCTCACTGGCAACGGAGCGCAGAAGCTCATCACCCTTGGCAGCTTCGTGTTCACCAACAGCAACGGGCAGTTGCAGAACGTCACCGTATCCGATGCGAACGGAACCCACATTACCATCGCTCTCTCTGGTCTTGTCAGCGGGTCCACGGTCGAACTGTACGACACCGCCACGAGCACTGAGTTGTACAACGCCGTCGTGAACAGCACGACGCTCAACTACTATGCGCTGTACACCGGCAGCGCCGATACGATCCGCATCCGGGTACGCAAGGCGGATTATCTGCCATTTGAGACTTCGACCGTGTTGAGCGCATCTAGCGTCAACATCGTCGTCAGTCAGTCAGCAAACCCAATTTACGCCCAAACGGGTATAGACGGCTCGACAGTGACGGAGTTCAGCTTCAGCGGTTCCCAAGTGAAGATCTTCGTGACGGGTACGAGCACGACGGTTCAGCGGCTCATTGCATGGTACCTGTGGACGATCTCAACCACAGCATATATCGGGTTACAGCCAAGCGACATTACCTTGCCGTCTTCAACATGGGCACAGTTCATCGGCGGTATGACCATCAAGAATCAGAATTCAACGCCGGTTGTGGTGAGTGGCGGCAACATTACAGACGGCAGCAATTCGGCAACAGCGGTGATTGACACGTCCGGTGGTCCGATCTTCATCGTGTCGGCATCACCAGCGGCGAATGCGACCGACATGGCGTCATCGGTGTGGGCATCAACCCCGGCGCTCACGGTGAACAAGTACCTTGCTCTCAAGTAGGAGGTGATCCGTGTCGCTACTACTTCTCTTTAACCAAACGTTCAAGCGCCCTACTGCATCGGAGAACGTGTCAGTTTCGCCATTTGAAACGGTAACGGGTGTGCTGGTGCAGTTCATGGGTACGGATACGTTCGTGATGACGGTGTCGGAAGTGGTGGCCGCTCTTCGGGCGGCACTCGGCTCAAGCGATTCGTACACTGCAACCGATATCCAACGGATTGCGGTGATCGTATGGTTTTTGAGCAACGATCCGGCGCTTCGCTTATACGTTCAACGACAGTCACGAAGGCTGGCGGTGGAAGCGGCTGATAGGGCCGTGAACATCGAAGCGTCGTCCAGAACCGTTGATGTACTCGTAGATCGAAGAGCCGTGCTGAAAACGTTCGACCTCAGAACAGTTATGCCGCAATAAATAGCTTGCGTGCAGCCACTAACCAAGTTCATCAAAGATCCAAGCGCCACTCTCGATTACACCCTCGATTGGTCCGCATGGCTCAAGGGAGCCGCTTCCTCGGACACGATTTCTAGCGTGGTGTGGACCGCCCAAGCGGGCATCAACATCGAAAACCAGAGCAACACTACGACCACAACAACGGTATGGCTGAGTGGCGGCGCTCTCGGCAAAACCTACCGGGTTGAATGCCTCATTACGACTCAAGGCGGGCGCACAGAAGCGCAGAGCTTTGAAGTCTTTATTCAATCGAAGTAGCCCTACCGCTAAATACTTATTGCAGTTTGCGGCGGCATCGGAACGCCCTAAACACCGAAGCAAAAGACGGCCATCGCACCTTTAAGGCGAAGAGACTACATGTCAGACACAGTTACTAACGACAGCATCCAAGCTACAACGATCACAGCAGAGCAAGTGCAGCAAATGATTAACACCGCTCTCGCTGGACATGCCACGAAGTACGAGCGGCAGTTGAACAAATTGCACGACTCGTTTTCGGAACAACTGAAAGCACCCACGAAGCCGGTGGAACCCGCCATTCAAGCGGAAGGCGGCAACGCCATCGACCCAAAGGTGGCATCGCTTGAACGATCACTTGCCGAATTGACCAAGGCTCACAAGGCTGCGGAAGAGAAGGCGGTCAAGGCGGAACAGGCAAAGATTTTATCCGACGCTTTGTCAACGTACACGTTCGCCAGCGACAAGGCACGTGAAGTTGCGCTCAAGACCTTTGAATCCCAGATGCAGCGGTCGAAGGACGGCGAGTACTTCATTGCCGATCAGACCGTCAAGGATGCAGTAGCTCAACAGATGAAGGAACTTCCGGGTCTGTTAGCGCCAAAGGCCGTGGGTAGTAGCGGCGCTGTCGGTACAGCTAATAACGTCTCTATCGGACTTGACAAACTAATCAAGCCGCAGATGACACCTGAAGAGATTCAGCAAGCCTACGCCATTTTGAGGCAGCGGTAACTAAATACTTCAGCAAAAAGAAAGGTGGTGATTCCACTCGAAAAGAATCAGGACGACTAATCAATGGCTTTTATTGTTGATGCCAATCTAGCGTCTCAACTTGTGACGCTGTATGCGGCACAGGCCGTAGACGCACTTCAACCGGCTCTGGTGATGGGCAACCTCATCAACCGGGCTTATGATAACAATCCCGGCTCAGTGGGCAACACAGTGAATGTCCCCGTTCCTGTGGCTCCCGGTGGGTTCACTTCCGCCAATCTTGCCGAAGGCTCGACGGTCTCATTCCAAGCGCCGAACATCTCGACCGCTCAGTTGGTCGTAAACAAGCACAGAACGGCGGCTATCACCATTCCTGACATGACGCAGGCGTTCACTAATTTGGACATCTTTGGGACGTACATCAAGCCGCTCGTTATCCAACTTGCAAGCGATATCGAAGCCGACATTTTTGCATTGTATTCCGGGCTTACAGCGAACACGGCGGTAGGCGTTTCTGCAACCACTCTAACGGATGCGGTAATCGACTCGGCGGAAACATCGCTCTTTGCGGCTTATGTCCCACCGACCGCCGAGAAGTTCCTTGTCGTATCACCGACTGCCTACAGTGGTCTTCGTCAGATTGGTTCCTACGTCAACACGTATCAGTACGGTCCTCAAGCTGAAGCGTTGCGGACTGGTGAACTTGGCAGCATCAAGGGATTCAAGGTATTTCGGTCCCAGTTGGTTCCGAAACCGGCGACGACCACGTTCAATATCGCTTTTGCGAAGGATGCCTTTGCGATGGTCACGAGAAACCTCGGTACCGTGCCACAGGGAATGGGCGCTGTGTCGGCTCCGATCTCGCTTGGAGATTTCGGAATGCGTCTGACACTCAGCTACAACCCGCAGACCGTGGCAGTGCAGGCCGTTGTTGACTGCCTCTACGGTGTCTCCGTTCTGCGTAACCAGTTCGGAATTCAGGTTCTCAGCTAACCAACATTGCAGCGGATTAAGGCAACGGCTAGATGTCGTTGCCTTTCTGTTTTGAATATGAAAATCCTACAAAACCTCGAAGACTATTGGATGCGAGTACACGAACTCGCAAAGACGCTTCCGCCCGTGGTCTACATCACGTCAGTTGAAGTGCCGCAATATCCGCACCACCGGGCCGGTGTCGTTGTTGAACACGTGCCCTTCTATGCCGCACAAGACATCCTAGACGGTACCCACAGGCTCTCTACCGAAGAGGAAGTCGCACAATACAAGGCCGGTATGGAAGCGGCTCGTGAGCGTGCGAAACAGCAAGTCATTGACGCCAAGGGCATCCACATCCACAACGTTGTGGCCGGATCGGACCTGAAGGTAGAAGCGAAGAAGGGCAAATAAGTGTTTCTGACGGATCGGGACTGCATCAGCATTGATGACATCACGGCGGTTGACCCCGAAGTGGCGAGTATCGCCGCTACTGAGTCGATACCGACTGAGGGCGATTCCAGCTTTGTTCACCTTGCGGTGGTCGAAGCGGGCAACCGCATCCTCGGATTGATGCAGAACTTCTCGTATCCGCACTACACTTCGAGCGGAACACAGCCGTCACCCGGCCTGTTTTTTCCGGCCTACGACGCAACGCCTACGGTTCGGATCAGGTTGGGACAGATCGTCACGGATAGCGACACGAGCACCTTCCAAAGTCCGTTAAAGCAATGGATCACTTACGTCGCTCTCAAGAATTTTTACCGGCTTGTATCAAATCGTCTACTGGAAGATCGTTACGAGAAGAAGCGGCGTGACTACGAATGCGCCATTGACGACACGTATTGGCCCGCTCTGAAGGCGTGTGGACTGCCGATGTGCTACAACCCGATTCCGTGTCCCGGCGCTCTCTATGAGGTGGGGCAGGGAATCTGGAGCGCATCGAACCTTGCCGCTGTTCCCGGTTCGGGCGTCGGCAACACGTTCGATGTCGCTATCACGTGGGCCGGGGCACAGGGCGAATCGGCACCGTCCCAGACCCAGACGATCACTATACCCGCAGGGCATGTTCTAGAGGTTACGATCAGTTCGCTCGTAGTTCCGACCGTCGCAGGAACGTCAATGGCGTCGTGGAACATCTATGCGGGCATCACCGGATCTACGCTTTTCAGTCAGGCAACCGTTCCTGTGGCGACGAAAACGTTCACGTTAGCTGGCGATCCGCTCCTTTCGGGGACTATCGCCGGAACTGGACAGCCCAAGGACACCAGTCTCACCTTTATCAATCTGTTCAGTCGAGCGTAGCGATGTCCAACCTTGTCGATTTGGCGAAATGGCTCAACGAACTCCCGGTGCAACTGGAGCCGCAACGGTCGGAATTGTACCACGCTGCGACGGGGCAGCAAGAGCGAATTTTGGCCCGTACAGTTTCCGGCATCAGCGTAGACCTTCAACCGTTCGCTCCCTACTCGCCCGCAACCGGAAAGAACCCACCCGTGAACTTGACGGAGAGCGGGGACATGCTGGCGTCGATGACGGTTATAGCCGACAACGATGAGGCGCACGTTCTCTTTGCCGACGAGGAGCAAGCACAAATCGCCCGATATCACAACGAAGGCACAGACCGCCTACCGCAGCGGTTCTTCTTCGGCGTAAGCCTTCAGGACAGAGAAGACATCATTGCGGACATTCGAGCGGGCCTGTTTCGGAGAGTGAATGATCTCGGTTAGCAAACACGTTCGTGATACGGTAATGGCGCTCATGGCCGATGAGACCGTTGGATTCAACCCGACGTTGCAGGCCATCACGACCGGCATTCAGCTTCCGACGTTCACGCTTGACTTCAGTGCCACGAGCAAGAACGTCTTGCAGGGCTGGTATGCCGCCAAGGATCTTATTGCTACGACCACCACGAAATTCCCGTTGATGTGCGTCTACACGATCAAGAGCCAAAACCAAAACACGGCGAAGTTCGCAACCTTTTCAGGTTCGGTGATGTTCGGTCTCGACACGTACTTGAGCTTTCCGCCTTCGCAAGCACGTAACAATACGGACGACTTGGTGGATGCAGTGGAGGGAACCTTGTACACAGTCTTCAACTCGCCAAGCAATTATGGTTATTACGGCGATGTACAGTACAACGGAGACCTAACGATTCAACGTGGACCGATTGCCAAAGGCGCTCAGAATTGGTTGCAGTTGATATCGTCACGCCTCACGTTCGATCTGATTGCAGCCTAACCCAAACGATAAATACCTCTGATTTGAAATTCCTGTCGTTGATCGGCAGATGAGGTATTCATGTCCAACTACGCTCTGAATCGGTTGCGTCGGCTCTACATGGCGGCGCAGACCGATCCCTTGACACTGCCGTCCAGCATCACCAATACGAATTATTGTCTGTTTTCAAGCCTTGACATTGTTGGTGAACAACAGGTTATCCGTAGGCCCGATATCACAGGGTCCCGTCAGGATTTGATCGGTCTTCCGGGGCGGCACACCGGTACTTGGAGCGTTTCAATGTCACTCGCTGGAAGCGGTTCGGCTGGTACAGCACCCGATTGTGACCCTCTTTTGCAGGCGATCTTCGGAGCCGCTAATACGGCGGTCGCCAGCACGAGCAACACATATTCTCTCAGCGACAACATCATCACCTGTGCCCTGTACCACTACCGGCACGCACAGAACGGCACGACGGCGTTGACGCAGCAAATCAGCATGGGAAGCACTGTCACGCAGGCTACGTTCAGCCTTGGCTCGGACATCGCTACACTGTCCGCAAATGGCCGGTCCATCTTCGTCCTTGATAGCGACAACTGGAGTGCATACACGGGTGTCTTCTCTGGAGCAAAGGGCGGTCTCTCTGCGTTTCCGTCTGAACCGTCTAGCCCTGTATTCCACGGTGTGCCTGTCGTCGGCTTCACCGGGTCTTTGACTACGGACAGCAACAGCGTTGCAGAACTCAAGTCGATGACGATCAAGGTCACAACCGGAAATCAAATCGTTGATGACACCTTCGGGCAGTACTTCGGTTCCGGTGTGCAGGGGGATTTCAGGACCATTGATGTGTCTCTCACGCTTGATGATTCCGATTCGGCGGCCATGCTGGATCTAAAACAGAAGGCATTTTCATTCGCTCCAATCAACATCGTTGCGGTTTGCGGGACCACGGCTGGCAACACGTGGACGTTCAATCTCAATCAGGTTCAGATGGTCAACCCAAAGTTCAGTCCGGGACCGAAAGGCAGAATGCGGCTCGACTTCAACGCTTCGGTCGCTCACGGCACAACTCTCTCCGGGTTGGACGCATTCTCGCTTGCCCTCACCTAAGTAGTTCCGTACCGTTGAAGGCCCTGTCGTGAGGCGGGGCCTTTCCTTCTCCCCTCATGAAGAAACTCGTTACCACCACCAACCTCCAAAGCAAACTGTATCCCGAAGTCTCGTACAAGGTCAGGACTCTATCCGAAGGTCGTCGCCAACAGGTAATGGCATCGGTGGCCGATGCAACGTACACAATGTACGAACTCGTCGGCAAGGCCAACGCTCTACTTCCGGTCGAAGGTGAAACGCTCGACTCCGAAACGCAATGGAAGCGCACGGCGCTCATCGACCAAATCAACGAGATCACGAGTCGGGAGATTTGGCCCGCATGGATCAGGACGTATGTTGTTTCCATCGACGGTTTGGACATCGACGGTACACCGGCAACCGTGGACACGTTCCTTTCCGATGCACCGACCGACCTGTTTGCCGAATGCGTGAATCTCATTAAGGGACAGGCCGAACTCTCACCAGAGGAAAAAAAACTCTCCGAGTAGCATGGTTGTTCGCCAAAGGCGGCGGTTGGAATAAGGAAGCCTACGACTGCGAGTTGTGCAAGGCGGCGGGCTATTACCGACAACGTAACTGTCGTAGATACTTTCCCGATCAGCCCTGCAATTCCAACTACACATGGGAACCCGAATTTCAAACGCCGAAAGGCTCGTTCTTCGGCGTCTCCCCCTGCGAATGTACGGACTGCCCGGTTTCATTCATCACGCCAGCATCCCGTCACTTGATCCAAGTCGAAGTTCAAAATCAGGTTCTCAAAGAATCGACCGGCGCTTCCCTGTATGGCCCTGATCTGTCGAAGTGGCCGTCCAAGGTGGTCGATGCGTTTACCTGTATCGCCACGACTCGCAATGAGTACGACCACGAGCACCACGTCACAGAAATGGACGAGCTTCGATAAATACCTCTGGTACCCGCCATGCCCTTCTCGCCCAACGATTCCGTTGATATTCTTATCCGTGCCCGGACGCAGGGCGAACAGGAGATCCGTGCGCTTGCTGGTGCTGCGACCGTAAGCGACGAACAATTCAAGCGGCTCCAAGCCACTCTTCTCACGCTCGACGGCAACCTCAAGGCTCTGACGACTTCCGTCGTCACGCTGACGAAAACACTCGAAGAACAAGCGCTGGCATCCAATAGTGCTGCCAGTGGCGCAAACCGTCTTGGGTCGTCGGCTCGTGATGCGGCTGCGGAGCTTCGGTTTTTGGAAGGCTCTATGCCCATCCGTGCGGCGGCGCAGTTTGTTGCCTCTGTAGAAGGCATAGCGCCACTCCTCAGAGCGGCCTTTCCCATCATAGGAGCCGTCGCCCTTATCGAAGTTCTGGAGAAGGTGCCCGGTGCCATCAACAAAATGGCGCTGTCTCTTGACGGCTGGACGGAGAAGTCGAAGCACGCTTTTGAGGCGAGTATTAAGCACGCCGATAAGTGGTACGACCACGTGCTTGACCTTGCGATGAAGGTCAGTGCGATGAAGCTGATTGGTCTCGACGGAAGCGTAAAGGATTCCGCCGAAATCGGAATCGTTCAAGGCGACATTGCGTTGATAAAGAAGAGACGTGATGATATCAAGGCCGAACTTGATAGCGCCAACGCCATTCTCTTTGATGCGGCACACCCGCAATACAAGTACCAGCTTGGGGAATTTGGCACGCCCGGAAGACCCGTCTTATCCAATTATCATTCCGACCTCGATATTGAGCACGCTAAGGTCATCAAAGAAACGTTAGACCCCGAACTCAGCAAGTTCCAATACATGCTTGACGAGTATCAACAGGTCAAGCTGCCGAGTGCTCAGAAGGAATTAGAGGCTGACGCCAAAGCCGAACGTGAGCGCAGCGCAAAGAAGCTCCAGACGGATGCCGCCGAAGCCGCACGAATCGAAGCCGCCATCATTCGTGGCGCTGATCGTCATGAGATGAACCCGGCTGGACGGTACGCCGAACAAGCAAACGATGAAGTGCGCCGGATGCTTGAAAAGAACCCCCACATGGACACGGCTCGTGTGTTGTCGGCTGTCGATTTGGCTTGGTTGAAGATGTCGATGGAAGCCTTCGAGAAACAAAAGCTCGAAGACATGAAGCTCAACAACCTCATCTTCGACCCCGAACTCGGCCACACGAAGAAGGGCGACCACCAGCAGATCGAGTTCATGTTGTCGCTACTCGGACTCGATAAGGCAACGATTCATGGTTGGATGGAACACTTTAACGATCTCGACGGTGTGAGCCGGGAAGAGCGGTCCAATCGAATTGCGAATTTCAACATCGACCGCCGCTACCTTGGTCGCCTTGCCGCTATCAACGCAGGACCAGCGGGCGAGATGTCGGCGTTCTACGGTGCCCAGAATCAGGCGCAGCTTGAAGCATTGCAAAACAAACAGGCGAGTCTTGAAACTGCCAAGGACTCCAAAGATCCGCTGACAGAACAGAAGCGTGCCAACGACCTGTACGAGCGTGAAACAAAGCAGATCGGACTCGACACGGAACTGAAGATTGCTGAGATTCGCAGGCAGGAGCGGGAAGAAGACCGCAAGGTCTTGGGCGAACTCTTCGATGCATTCGACAGCGGCAGACGTGGTGCCGTTTCTCAGTTCTTCCGGTCGAAGCTCACGGGGATCGAGCGCACGATGTTCAGCAATGCGCTCGAAATGCCGCTACAGAGCATCCGGTCGCATGTGCAGGGATTCTTGACGCCGCACGAATTGGACGGGCAGGGGAACCCCAATTGGCTTGGAAAGGCTCTTCAGGGAACACCGCTTGGCATAGATCAGGCGTCACCCGAAATCCGCTCTCGCAAGGAAAACACCGACGCCATCAACAATTTAACGGCGGCGCTCACAGGTAGGTCAACGGCGGGCGGCGGCACGAGCACGCCTGCAACTGGCTCCGTCTTGTCAAAGGCCCTGTCGTTCTTGCCCGGTGGAGCATCGTTGGGCAGTGCGCTGTCGTCTCTGTTCCATACGGATGCTGGATCACGGAACGCCAGCGGTGGTGATGTCCATGCGATTACGGCTAATACCGACCCTGACATTGCGTTCTTCAGGGCACGTGTGGGCGATGTCTCGCCGGGTGCGGGGCATGTCAACTACTTGAGCAGTGGTCTTGATTTGGCGGGCGCTGGTATCGGCGCATTCGCAGGATTCCATCAGGGCGGCGTTCAAGGATCGCTTGCGGCATCGGCGGCGCTCGTCGGCGGCGTCACACAGGCGCTCTCTGGGTTGTCGAAATCTTTAAACGTCTTGGGGCCGGTCGGCATGGTTGCTTCGATGGCGTTGGGCTTCGTTTCCATGTTGAGCGGCATGAGCGTACAGGAACGCTACAACCAAATGCAAAACAATGTGGCCGGTTCGTATGACCGCTTGCCGCCGTCGATGTCCGAGACCTTCGACATTAGCGGAAACCAGTCGCACATTACCGGTCCCGGACAGGCTGTGGTTCTCAATCTTCATGTGAACGCACTGGACAGCAAGAGCATTGTGGACCACTGGCAACCCATAGCGAATGCGATCAGCCACGCCGTCAACATGAACCATTCGGTCGTTGACTCGATCAGGCAGGCTCGATAATGCCCGTTACGTTCCCGACGATTTCCTTTTCGAGAAGGGCCATGTACCCGCTCGAACGCAATACGAAATGGACGACACGGGTGCTCCGATTCCTTAACGATCAGGAACAACGATTCGTTCAGCAAACGCCGAAGGCAGAGTTCGTTTTGAAGTATACCGGTGTGGATCAAACCTCATATAACGCCCTGTACACCTTTTGGTTGTCTATGCACGGAGCCGATATCAACACCTTCTCTCTTGATCTCGGAACGGACCCGGACACTGGCGTTAGCATGGCGTACACAAACCTCGTCTTCGTTGACGATGTGTTTAAAGCAATCCAGAGCAAGCCGAAACGTTGGGATATCACGTTGCGCTTGCGGGCGGTCCAGTAGTGGCAACCTTTCCCCTTATCGGCGGCGGTCACATCGTGTCGCAGTATCCGTACACGACGGCTCCCGCTTTCCTCCATACCAAGGTGGACATGCCCTGCGGCGTCCGGTGGTCGTACTCGTGGCGCACGAATCCGCTTCGCACGTTCGTGGTGAGCTATCGGTCGATTCCGACAGCGGACGTGAAGACACTCGAAGAGTTCTTTAATTCAATGAGCGGTCGGTATGGGACGTTCAGTTTTATGGATCTCGAAGCGGGCAATGTCCACCCAAACTGCCGGTTCGATCAGGACAATTTTCAGGTGACGTATAACGGGGTCAACAACTGTTCGGTGACGCTGCGGATTGCGGAGTTTGCGGGCTAGTTGCCGAGATCCTGTCTTGCAGCGACAATAAAGGCTTCCAAGTGCAACCTAATTTGCAGTAGATGGCTGTCCAGACTTGCCCATGCGTCCTTTTGACGTGCAGTGAACATATCAACAATGGTCTTAGTTAACGCATAGTATTTGCTTAGAACGTTTTCCGACGCAAACAGCCTTGCAACATTCAGCCCTATTGTGTTGTTGTCAAGTTGGGAGCCTATCGCTTCAAGTAGTGAGGGAATCGTCTTCAGATCATTTCCACTAGATCGGGTAAGAACTTCGAGTTGGAGCAATATTTTGGTTAGGTCAGTTGTGAGGTGGCAATAGAAATCCTTGCGTGCTGTCCACCGCTCCTGCGTGTCCCACATCGACTGGAGGATATCGGCCTTGACACGTTCTGTCTCACGCACCTGCTCGATGAGCCTTTGAATATCTTCATGGGTAGCAAGGTTCTCGGCCTTCTTCTTCAAGTATGGCTCGAAATAAGCCTTAACCCACCAGAGCAGGATCACGACTGCGATAGCCGCACTCCCAATCACTTGCCATAGACTCTTAACCAGTTCCATATTGCTTTAGCAGCGAGTTTAGCAGTCCCGCCCACTCCCAAACAACCATAAATACTGAAGCTCGGTGCTGTGGTGACGTGGCGAATCCACGCACGCCGCTATAACGCTTTCTTTTGCGGCACGGAATCACACCCGGCATCCCGCCCTATGCCCCTCGTCAACATTCAAACCTACAAGGAACAGTCCCTAACGGCGCAGCCGCTATTGCTCGTTGAAATTACTTTCAGCGACGAAAGCGTATTGCGGTTGTCTACGCACGATCTACGAGCGGCAACAACCGGTGTGCAATGGGGCGGCAACGACTATACCCCCCGGATTCAGAACTCGAATCTGGCGATGATTCAGGCGTCAAGCTCTCTCGGCATCGACACGATTCCTACGGTCACACTCAAGATTGCGGACCCGGATAGAACCATCTGGCGCAACTACGAAGCTGAACAAGGCCGTGGCTTCCGTGGTGCGTCCGCTGTGTTCCGGTTCGTCTTCTATGACGTTGTGAACGAAGTCTTCTCGTCCGACTCCATTGTCAAGTTCGTCGGTATCGGGGAAGCGGCAAGTGTTGACGACACCACGTTGACCGTGCGTTTTACGAACGCCTTGAATATGGCGAAGTGTTCTTTACCGGTGGTTCAGTTTCAGCGCATCTGTCCTTGGACATTTCCTGATGCAACCGGCCTCACTGACGATCAAGCCACGGCTCTACGGCAGAAAGCGGCAGACGACAAAACCTCACCATGTTGGAATTGCGGCTACTCACCCGATGCCACAGGACCGAATGCACGTGGCAATCTCGACCCTTCCACCGGCAAGCCGTACACAACTTGCGATCTGTCGCCGCAGAGTTGCATGGCAAGGTTAGGTAATCCCAATTCCACCAGCAACAGCTATGGATCAATAACCGGCCTAATCACTCAAGACGAACTCGGCAGGGCAACTGCACGGTTCGGCGGCATCACGTGGACCGCACCCGGATCGTGGAGCGGCAAAGCCTACGGTCAGAGTGTTGAGACGAAATGGAACCCGAATTGGGACAACAGTTCTCTCTTCACTCAGTTCTTGCCGATGATCTACGGCACGTGCATGGTGTACCCGGTCACAACGAACATCAGCGGAAACGCAAACCAGACGACGGGCGAAGCTGTCGTCTCGATTGGACCAGTTCAGAACATTTATTCGGTCAACATCAACGATCACGACATTCAGGGAACGAATTCCATATCGCAAATGAGCGCCAGCTTCCCGGTGAACGACAAGCTACGGCGCTACAGAATCATTTCATCGGGCGATAGAAGCGGGAACGTCACCGTTGATCCGGCGTTCTCTATGGGCCACGGCGATCCGCACGGTGGGCAATGCTGTATTTTCTGGAGTGCCTACAGCAACGAAGCGCCATCGTCCAGTCCTCCGACGATTCGTTGCGTCGTATTCGGAAACCCCGTTCCGGCCATTCAACCCTTCGATTCAATAACGGACGGCGTTGTCACAGTCGCCAACAACACGCTGTTCGGTGAAGGCGTCTACGTGACTGTCTTCGGGACCGGCACGAGCATCGACGGGACGGCGTATCAGACATCAGGGAACACGAACACCAGCTTTCAACTTGTGGGTTGTACAGCGACGACCGGAGCCGGGTATTTCGCAGGGGCGGTCAACGATCCGGCGCAGAATCTAGGCGCAACAAGTTCTGGCATCACAGAGGGAGACGTTGTTCCGATCCCGATCAACGGACAGGCTTGCAACCCGGTTTGGGCCATTCTTGATGTGCTCGTAAAAGGCGGCATCGGCTATGCAGACTTGGATATCAATAGCTGGATTGCTGCCGCTGCCGTCTGTGACCGTCAAATCGACTACACCAAGAACGACGGCACGACCGGGACCCATGCCCTGTACTCAACTTCCCTGTACTTAAAGGAGCCGCAATCCATAGCTGACATCGTTCGGGGCATCCGGCTTTCATGCAAGGCAATTCTGAGACCCAGTGCCAGCGGTGCAAACGGCGGTTTGCTAGGCATCGTCATCGAACAGACACTAGCCGACCAACAGCCGACTCCAGACTCTAACTCAAACTACCAGACAGCCGTCGAAAACATTGACCACACGGGCGCTCTCGCCAGCGGGTACGTCAAGTACAGTTTCGATGAATCGAATATCCTCCGAGTAAACGACAAGTCATCACTTGAGATCACACAGCAACCAATCAATAGCAGCTACAACACGGTTTCCTTCGGATTTCAGGACTCGGAGAATTCTTTCGTCAGCGACAACGTAACCGTCACCGATGCGTCGGATATCAACCGCATAGGCCAACAGGTTTCGTACAGTCTGCCTGTTTTGGGCATAAACTCTTACGACCACGCAAAGCGTATTGGTGCATGGTTCATCGCCAAGGGATTACAGGGTAATCCACGGGGCGATTCCAGCGGCACTTGGACGGCGAAGTTCGAGACGACCGCTCGTGCTCACCACCTTCAGATTGGCGATTTGATCTTGCTGTCGAGCACGAGAGACGGCATCAGCAATCAAGTATTTCGAGTATCGAGCATTACGCCGTCTCAGGATTGGGAAACCATGACCATTGAGGCGGCGTTCCATCTTGACCAATGGTATGTCGATGGATTTGGACAGGCAGACTTCCAGCTTCTTCCGACCGTCACTAACAGCTTGCGACGGCCACCGTTGCCGTGGATACCCGGCAAGGATGCCCCGGTTAATTCACAGGACCCGTTTGGGAAAGACTATCGCTTCGATATTTCACAGGTGTATGGACCGGCTGACCAGAATGGCGTGATATCCCCCGAAGTGATTATCAACGGCGCTGTGCCGACCGCAGCAACATCAACCCAGTGTGTTCCGCCGTTGTTCGACCTGATGGCAAGTACGAGTTCAACGGGCGGCACAATCCACAGCGGGAACGCCTACTCGATTGGAGTCTGTACGAATGGAACGGATGGTTTGTGGTCTTCGCCTTCGAGCATCGTGAATGTGGGCCTGCCTTCGGGCACCGGCAACACGTACACGATCTCGCTAACCAACGTAGATTGGCGTGCCTTGAGCGTTGCAGGCGCTACAGTCGCTCCGGTTGCCTATGGGGTGTTCATGGGTCCTGACAACAACCACATGACCCTTCAAGGCACGTATACAGACTTCCCATCAACGTTGACCATCACCAGCTACACGCCCGGAACAGTAGCTCTTCCCGATCCTCAGTTCGATCACTTCCGGGCAAAGCTCTACATCGGGCGGCATACCGGCTGTTGGGGCGGTCAGGTTTCCGCCGTCAGCACCACCACTATTGCCGGTGCCGGGGCGACTTGGACGGCTGGTGCCCTCGTCGGTCGTGTGGCATCATTCGTTGCGATCAACAACGGCAACTCAGTGCCGGTCAGGAACTATACGATCACGGCTAACACGACCACGACGCTTACTGTGGCTGGAAATCCGCAGAGCGACGGTGTAGCGGTTGGTGATGTGTTCGTGGTGCGGCTTGGCGTCTCCGGTGCCACGACGAACTCCATTACTGATTCCGCTTGGAACGGGTGCGGTCAGGCGATGACCACGAATGCTGAAGCTGGAAGGACGCTCCGCATCATCGAAGGCACCGGCAAGGGGCAGACTTGGCCCATTGCATCCAACACAGCGGATACCGTCACGATCAACGGCGTCTTCAACCCACAGCCGGATTCAACCTCCGTGTGGATCGTGCAGGAAGCCAACACTTTTGATATGGCCGATTCAGCTTCGATGCCGATCACTTTGGACGTGCCGAACGAAGCCGGGTCCACGATTGTGATCGAAGTGGCGAGTGTAGCGGCCAACGGGCAGGAATCGGTACCGCAGTTGAATCCGGTTCGAGATCTCTACATCTGGGGTACGCAGGGCCTTCGAGAGATCACTTCAGCATCGACGCAACTTGCTTCCGATGGCCGGGTGTTCTGCATCTCGACGGGCGGTCCTTACACGTTTCAACTACTCCCCCGTGCCAACGTCACGAATCAAACGTTGCTGGTGCAGAAGATCAGCACTGACACAAACGCCATTACCGTCCAACTGGATTCTGGCGACGTGACGAACGGCATTACCTTCACTGATGGAACAACGAATCATCAACTTGTGAACCAAAACGACTATATGGAGTTGACCTTCTAATCCATGCCAACTCCGATCTCATTAAAGACGAATACAGTTTCGGGCAGCACGACGATACTTCCGTCTCAACAGCCGCACAGCGTTACCGTTGCTGAGAAGGCAAACTCTCGGACAGTGGATTCGTCAACAAGACAGGTCAACACGGTCTTGCAGGTCACGGTCCAAGAACAGATCACGCCAGCGTCCGGGACCGCCCTTGGGACCATCTTGAATGTTGCGCTCTCCACTGACGGCACAAACTACGGATACGTCGGATCATTCACGCCGGATCGAGTGACGCAGGATGGCACCCACACATACTACGTCACGACCCTCAATATTCCAGACGTGCTCGTTTACGCAGCCTCACAGACGTACTACGTGAAGGTCTGGAGCGCCACTTCCACATCCGATCCGGGCATCAGTGCGGCAGTGTCGGCCTCTTGCTCTGTCCCGACCTATTCATTGCCAGCGGCCACGTTGATTACGACGCTGACGATTCCGGCTGCACCTTACGGCGGCAGTTTCCCGTACAGCGCCATATCCCCGGACGGGGTGCAGTACTTCGACGTTGGGTCGATTGCGTACAACGATTCAGCCTGCGTAGCCGACGCTGACGCATTCTTCGTTCGCATCACCGCACAGAGCCTAGATTCCTCGAAGGTTGCGATCACGGCGCAACAGGCGTATGGCGGGCAGCAAGTCGTCGGCGGCTCTGTTTCTTGTGACGACCTTATGGGGCCTTACGGTCCTGATCCGACGAACCCGACAGGGAACAACATCGCATACGTTCGCTTTCGTTGCTACGTGTGCAATCGTCTAGACCAAACAACCGCCAGTTTCCTAAATGCGGCTTGCGCCACGCTGCAAACCGGGCTTGGCAGCGGGGCGGGGTACATCGACGTGCTCGTTGCGTCGGGCGGTGCTATTCCGGGTCCCGGTATCCCGGCACAGCGAATCAACCCGACCACGATCAATGCACCGCTTGGGAAGGACGGCAGCGGGAACTTAAACCTCACCTACAACACGCCCCTGACCGTGTTGAGCAACGCCATCACGATTGCGAACTCCGCAATCACTCAGACGTACCTTGCGAGTGCCAGCGTCGGTGCAACCCAAATGGCGGCGAATGCGATCACCGCCTCTAACGGCGCTCTTGCTGCATTGGCTGTACTGGACAGCAACGTCTCGGCGGTTCATATCGGCAAGGTCATCTCTGGAACGGTCATCTTCTCTGGCGATGTTTACATTGCTCGTGGTTTCGGCTTCCCGCTCATTCAGCTTGGCTTCAGCGGAATCAACCTGTGGAGTGCGGCAACAACAAGCGGCTCTTCGCAAGCGGAAACAGCAAGCGCAAGCGGCCTGACAAGCTCACCCTACGTTTCGCTCACCAGTTCGCAAATCGGCCTATTCAGTGGCGGCAATCAATCCATGACGCTGACCAGCACTTCACTGAACCTGTGGAGCGTCAACGGCAACAGTTCCTTCCCATACCTGAATCTCACCAGCAGTGGCGTCACGATTCAAAGCGGGAACTTCACCACACAGATTTCATCGTCGCAAGTAACGATGAGCTATAGTCTCGGCGCTCAAATGACGCTGAATAGTTCGGGGCTGACGATCACGAACAACTGTCAGTTCAACGTGAACTCTGGACAGATTCAGTTGTGGAGCGTGGCGAACAATAGCAGCTTCCCATGCGTGGGGCTGACGAGTTCACAGTTGAACTTCACGGCGGGCAGCTACAGCACGACCGTGAGTAGCAGCCAAATCCAGATGACCGGGACGGCAAGCACGCTGACGCTGAACAGTTCGGGGCTGACGATTGCAAGCGGTTCGTATTCGCTGACCGCAAGTTCGAGTAGTCTGACACTTGCGTATTCGGGCGGCTCTCAGGTCCAGATCACTTCGTCCTCGGCAACGATTCAATACAATTCGTCAAACTACGTTCAGGTTGGAAGTGGAAGCATTTCGATCACATCAAGCGGCTTGTCAACGTCGATCTCTGGCAACAGCGTAACCACAGGTGCCGTGACGTGTGCCAGCTTGAGCCTGTTTGTCGGAACGATTGCGTTCACCAATGGCGTCACATCGACATCCTATTCGAGTGCGGCGTCGAAATACTTGCAGGTGAGTGTTGGCGGTGTGACGTATTTGCTTCAACTACTAAACCCATAAATACGTGGGTGAAAGCAATCAATGTCCGCTTTGCGGAGCGCTTCGGATTGGCGAACTTCGTGGGCCAAACTTCAGGCACTCTGGCAAAGCTCTCAGCAATGCAGCGCATCTATGACGCTGTTCGATTCAACGAATCAGAGATGGCGCAAGTGAAAGTGACCGACCTCGGCAACGGTCTGAGCAACGTAGCGCCACCTTCAGATTCGTTCGGGGAAAAGACCATCGAACTCGAAGACGGTGACGCCCAAATGCTCTTACAGGAAATCGAAGGATACCAGCGCTTCACAATGTCTGACATGAAGTGGGTCAACAGCGTCAAGGATCAGTTGATTTTGAGGAAATAAAGAATGTCGAAATCCCTTTTTAGTGTGGTTGTACAGGTACCGGGTCAAAGTCAGGTCTCAAGCAACGTTCTGGCAGAAGACGCAAACAGCAAGACAGCGCTACAGAACGCCATCGACGCAGCGATCACGCAGGCCGGTAGCGGCGCTCAGTTCGTCAATGCTGTCGAAGTTGGCGGGAAGCCGGTTGACGTGACCGTTGCCGCAGCGGTTTCGCCCGTCACTGACCTGATGCCGAAGTCGCTCTATTCGATTCAGTTCCGTGCCGGGTCTGGTGCTAACGGTGCCAACGTATCGCCATTGCTCGTGCTGGCGAACACACAGAATCAAGGCGGCACCATCGTGGCGGCTCAAGATTTAGCGATTACGGCGGCTTTGAATGCGGTCACTAGCGGCACGCCTAACGCAGCAATCTTCATGGGCAGCGTTGATCAGGACGCAACGGAATAACCGATGGCTCTCTCTACACAGCTAAGTCATTCCGCTTCAAATGCTGCCGTCAATGCGATCACGGCGCTCGTTGCGTCCGGTTCCATCGTGGTAGCGGCGGGCACACAGACCACCAGTGCCGCCCCAAGTGGAACGAACATTCTTGCAACATTCACGCTCGGAGCTTCGCCTTTCGCAAGTGCTTCCGGTGGTTCCGCAAGCCTCAACTCGCTTGGCGCTGTGACCGCATCGAACACGGGCACGGCCACGTATGCGGCGTTCTTGAACAGTAGCGGTACGGTGATATGGACGTGCAGCATTGCCGCAGGCAGTGGCGGCAATATCAATCTGAACAGCACCAGCATATCGAGCGGTGCATCGGTTCAGATCACAAGCTACACCTTCAGCGCAAACGAAGCGAACGCCAGCTAAAGCCAAATGGCATCCCAGAGCTTTTCTTCGTCAGGGTCGTGGACCGTCCCGACTGGCGTCACGTCAGTGCAGGTCGTTGCCTATGGCTGCGGCGCAAATGGCTTCGGGAGCAATGGACCGGGCGGCGGTGGCGGTGCCATTGCTGTTTCCACCGTGTCTGTCACGGGCGGTCAGACGTTCACGTTCACCATTGGGGCGGCGAACTCCACGACGCCAACAACGGTCACAACGGGCGGCTCTACCGTTTGCAAGGCTGATTACGCTTCGTTCCAAGCTGGCGGGTTAACGTCTAACTGCATCGGAACCGATGCGACCGTAGCGGGCGGATATGGCGGGAATAGTGGGTCTGGGATCGCTGGTGGTGGTGGAGGATGCGGGGGTGATGATGGCGTGAACCTTGCGTTTCCAGCACCAACCAATCCCAACGGCGGCAGCTTCGACGGACTCGGCAACGCCACCTATGGCGGCGGCAATGGCGGGAATGGGGCGGCATTCGTGGTTTCCCGTTTCGCTAGTGCAGGATCGTGGCCGGGTGGCGGCGGTGGAGCGGGAACGAACACATCACCGTACAACCTTGGCGCTTCAGGTGCCTCTGGTGGCGTCATGTTCACGTGGACGATTCCGCCTGTCAGCGGCTCTGGCGCAAGTGTGTTCGGGTTCAGTTGCAGCGGTAGCGGAAGCGAAGCCTTCACCGGTTCTGGCGCTTCTGTATTCTCGTTCGCTTCCAGCGGGACGGCAACGGAACGGTACAGCGGCACCGGCACGAGCACAAGTACCTTCGCCACTAGCGGCGCTGGCACGATGTTGAATGTTCTGGGGCAATCCACCATCAACTTCAGTTCGAGCGGGACAGGGACGGAATTGTTCGTCGCTACCGGCACGAGCGCATTTGGGTTGAGTTCGAGCGGGACGGCAACGGAAAGGTTCAGCGGGTCCGGGTCAAGCTCGATTGCCTTTGGCTCGTCGGGTTCGGGCGATTGGTTCCTCTATGCAAAGAAGTGGCGACGGTCGAAGCCCACGGCGGGGTTGTTTCGCTAATCGGACAGGCGACCACGTTGCACGGTCTTGTCCAGCTTATCGAGATATTCGTCCATATAGCGTTCAAAGCGGGCGTACCACGGTAGAGTTGAATTTAGATTAAGGTAGCGTGGGAAAACGTCGTATGCACGATTTTCGAGCCGGGTGATTTCATTTTGCCTTGCTTCATAATCAAGCCCGGTTCGTGAATCGACCGAGTTTATTTGAATCAATCCCCAACAGTTATAAACCTCGACCAAAAGTTCCTTAACATCTTCTCCGAATAGAAATTCGGTTGCGTTGGTCGTGGCGTGGAACTTGCCGGGTTCGGGTTCTCTTTCGTGATTTCGTAATAGCCTGAGATGGGCAACTACACCGCAAAATACAGTGAAGCGCTTATCGAAGAGATCTTGTCTCTGTTGTTGCCGCTGCAATCGCCATTGCATCACGCCAACACCTACGGCGACGGCAGCCGCTATGAGCGGGCCAAGCGCTTCGAGATAGTCAATCAAATCTCGTTGAGGTTGCAGCGGCAGAGGCACAGACTACAATACCAGCCGTTTGTGTTTTGCGCCATAATGGACCCGATGACCAACAACGATGAACTCCTTCGCATGGCGCTCGTGGGCTACCGTGCCGAAGCCGAAAAGGTTGACGCCAAGATTGCCGAGATTGAAGCCAAACTCGGCGGCAAGCGCATGAGCGGGACGGCGAACACCAGCACCTCGACGGCGACTGCTACCAAACGAACTCGACGGCCAATGACCGCAGCGTCACGGAAGCGCATTGCGGCAGCACAGAAGGCTCGGTGGGCGGCATACCATCAGCAAGAGAGCGGAACCAAGGGCGCTGCGAAGAAAGCGACAGTAAAGGCCGCACCAGCGAAACGCAAGCTCTCACCGGCAGCAAAGGCGAAGCTGGCGGCGAACTTAGCGAAGGCACGTGCGGCACGGGCGGCGAAGCGAGAAGAAGCAAGGAGCGCAATATAGCATGGCCGATGACAAAACAATCGAGTTGAACCAAAAGGAACGGCTTGCGTTGCTCGACCGACTTGTGGCGGCTCCTGTTGAAGCGCAGTCTAAGGAACTGGCAAGTTCGGTTGTGGAGAAGCTGAAGACGGAGAATACATCCTTTTCGAGGTCGGAGCGGGACTTCGTACACGCATTCTTGAAGTTGCACGACACGAACACCGTTTTGAAGAAAGCAATGCGAAAGTTCTCTCTCGATGTGGGCGAGTTGTGGCAGGTTGCGAATGCCGAGATGAACGACATCAAAATTGCAGCGAAGATCGAAGCGTTGCGAGAAGCAATAGCGTCGATTCAGAAGCGCATCGAAGAGCTTGAGCAAGAAAAGTCGAAGTGAGCGGTTACGGGACGATACGATCTATGGACAACAGGAACTTACGTGAAGACCAGCGCAAGGTTATCAACGAAGCGCTGATGATGGCTGCGGCAGCACATCGGTTTGCTGAACTTGGTCAGTCCGCTAATGCGAAGGACAGCATCGAGACGGTGATCGAACACCTAACCTTGTTGGCATCCGGCCCACACGCCTGAAGAGCATTCCTGACGGGCGTTGCGTTCGTTTGGGGCGAACATAAAATGAAAGTGATCCGACTCTGATACTCTGTCTTCTGAAGATTTCGTTGTACCCGGCAATGCCGAAAGGAAAGTACCCATGAGTTCCAGCGACAGTGCCCTCGTGGGCAACAATAAGCCGTTTACGGTCAGCAAAGACAAAATCTTCTACGCTGCGCCAGATACCTTGAAAGACTGGTCGGAAGACCCGTTCTGCCAGAACCGTGAAGACTGTCAGAAAGAAATCCAACGGCGGTTGGACAGAGACCGTGAAGCCACAGAAACGAGGGCGGCTGCGTTGTCAGCACGCAAAGTTGAACTCGAAGCGAACCCGTTCGATCCCCGCACGGAAGTCTCGGCAGATGCGAAGCGGATCGTTTTTCATCTTTACGTTATCTTCCTTGTGATTCCGGTGTGTGCCGCACTTGCCTATTACGCCATCACACATTGAGCGGGAGGCGCTACGTGGGGCGGTGTCGAAAGATGGGGGGAGCGGGCCACCCCACACGGAACCGTCTATGCGACCAATCTGGGGTGCCGGTGACGTGTTGGTGTGCGAGAAGGCGTGATCGACAATCGCTTCAACGGCGACCGCTCTAGCGTTCGGAAAGCTCTAGCTCTTCTTTGCCTTTCGGGTGGCGACCGCTTTCTTCGCAGCCGTTCGACGCTTTCTCGTTTCTGCCGCCTTCTTTCCAGCGGATTTGCGCTTGCGTGTTCGTGCGGCCTTCTGTGCGGGCGTCAATTCTGGTTCGGGCATATCTAAGAGTATCGTAGCGCTAGACGGCTTCCCAAACCAACATCGCTGAAATCGTGTCCGGTTCCACATCGTTTCTTGCGCCGAAAAGATGAGCGGCGGCGAAGTCAACGGCTGCGAACTTCGCACCGTCAACACTGGTCCGTTGAGCGGCGTGGAGCACTTCGCAATTCTCAACATCGTAAACGAAAACCTGCCAATGATCGAGATGCCGTTCGAGGACGAGACGCAAACCCTCGAACATCGCTTCCAGTTTTTGGCCGGGGTCCATCTGGACAGTATTGCAGACGGGCAACCATGAACCGTGGAATAATGGGCTACCCTGCCGCCACTGGTACCGTGGCTTTGAAGAGCTAGGGCAGTGCTCCGCAGAACCAAACCGGATACGATCCATGCGGCGCTGTTTAAGTGGGTCCGGGAGATTGCCTGCCGTCCGCAAGTCATCGGCGGTGACGCCATCTCCCTTTCCGGTCACTCCGAAGGGATCAGTGCGATAGAATCGCCTCTGAACGTGACCGAGATCGAATCTCAGCTTCAATCCATTAACGAATCCTTGGTCCGTGAAGGTGTGACCATCGGGCCGGTTTTCGCCACCATGCGTGATCTCGTCTTGAAGCACGGGCGCTCCTTCGTTTCCAAGCCGCTGCCGAACGGACGATGGCAACGTGGTCTCGGAGCGTGTTACGGAAACGCTCTTAAAGCGGCGTCAAATTCGTCCAGCGGCTCTGTTCCTGAAGGTGAATCTTCCAAATGACAATCCGAGAAATAATCATGAAGGGGCGTGCCTACGTCCCGAAACCCGTCATGGACGATGCAGAAGCGAAGGAAGAGTACCGGAAGGCCTTTCTTGCAACGGCGGGAGCGTTCTTTTCAGAATCTCCAGTGCTCGTCAATGCTCAAGGCGTTATGGACGACCTTTGCCCACCTGATGAAAGTATGGGTGCCGAAGAGTGGCGACGTGTGCTGAACTATCGGGAAGTTCCCCGCCCATTGCCCCCATTTCCATTGATATGGCTTGAGGCACGCCTACAGCCGCAACGGGCGAATCAGCATGTAGGCATTTTGGTCCGGCGATACCGTTTCGATGATTACCGCAACTCCCGTCCGTGGCGCACGTTCAGCCTGAGTTCAGAGATTGATGAAGAGAACCCGAAATGGATCATTGAGTGTTGCGTGTTCGTGGAGTTCGAGGGTTCAGTGAAGATGACTGGCACGGTGTTGTATTGGCTTGACGAGGAAGACCGATTTCTGCGCTCATCCCGATCACGAATATTGGATGACGTTGAAGAAAATGCCCGGATGCCGCTCAACGAAACTACTATGCAGCACGGTTCCATACTTCGTTTATCGTGAGCACGTTCGCACGGATTAACTGTCACAATGTTCACCTCGAACCCATTGGTGGCGTGAAAAAAGCGAAGGTGAAATCGAACTTGGACAGGGGCACCGTTTGGCACGAAATAAAGATTGGGCCAATACCGAAGATTGGCAAATCTGCTGATTTGGATGGCGGCACCGACGAGCACTCAGAAAAGAGGTTTCATTGGGTCCGTGGGCATTACGCTGATTATTCAAAGGGCAACGGGCTATTCGGCAATCCGAAGTTAAAGGTGGTCTTTTGGATTCCCGAACATGGAAGAGGTAATAAGGAAGTTGGAGATGTAGTTTCCAGCTACCACATCGTGGGGCCATCGGCGGAAGGAACACCGTCGAAGAATTGATCTGCCGGGGCAATCTCCCGGACGGCTGCGAATAGCGGCGGGATTGGCGGAAGCCAGTGGGACTTCCACTCTGCTGTCTAGGGGCAATACAGGGGCAATAGCATGGCGAAATGGGCGGATTAGGCGGGTATGGCGGATGAATGGAATCAGCAAGTTATTGATTCCACAAGCATGAAAATCGTTCGACTCCCACTGGCTTCCGCCACCTCCCCTCGCTCCTCCTGAATTTTCCGGTCCGTACATTTTCGACCCGCGCCAGTCCGAATCTGCTAATAGATTCTCTCGAAGGTGATCAGCATGTTACTCAGTCCGTGTCGATGTTCCTGCGCCGCACGTGTCTTCGTTGCCGTCCTTGTTACTTCCGTTCCCGCCCTTGCCAGCAATTTCGCCGCTTTGCAGGCGTCGGGACTTGGACCTGCAATACCTGTTCCGGGTTTACCGCCAGCGGCGCGGGAAAGGCCGACTTCGGCGTACCCTCGGCAGCATGGTCGATCTGAATGTCCCTGGCCCCGTAGCGAACGGCTTCTCCGTCCTCGCCGAGACCACTGCGCATTTCAATGACGACCTGACGATCACCGGCGGCACAGGAGCCGGCGTCCTGGAACTGCAGTTCGCCGTCACCGGTTCGGCCACGCCGTTTGGCACAGGCCAATTGGCCCTCTGCGGTTCGCACGGGTGCACCGACCCCCACGTCTTCTTCACCGTAAATTCGGGTACGCTCACCAGCGAGTCCTCCTTCCAGCCGAACTTCATTTCGAATGCGACGATCGCGTTTTACATCCCCTTCACCTACGGAACGGCGCTCTCGATCGAGCCGCTGCTCAGTACCAGCGCGCAATTCTTCAGTTGCTCGTCGGGCTGCCCCTCGACGCCTTTCGATGCGAACGCCAATTACAACGACACTGCGATCATTTCGGCGGCGCTGGTCCGCACCGGGACCACCAATTCGCCGTGTGCCGTGGTTACCGGCGCCAGCATCGCGGATGGCGACGGTTTCACGTTCGGTCCGAACGGCTTGACGGCGCCGTCCGCCGTTCCGGAACCCGCATCCTGGTTTTTGTCTATCTCGGCGATCGCAGCGCTGATGCTGACACGCCGCCGGGCTCTGCGACGCCGGCCCATCTAAACGCGATCCGCAATGAGCCCAGGCCGCAACAGCGCAGTCTAAAAGGCCACCCGCAACCCAAGCTGCACCGTCCGAGCATCCCCTACCGCCGTCGCATCCCCGAACCCGGGCCGCGGATTCGCCGGGTACACGCCGCTCCCGAACGTCCCGTTAGGAAACAAATCGTTGCGATGGTTCAGCACGTTGAAGCCTTCCGCCAGCGCCGTCATGCGCGCGTGCTCCCCCAGGCGGAACGTGCGGCTCACCCGGGCATTCATCGTGAACGAATCGAAGCCTGTGCCGGCGTTGCGTCCCAGCATTTCGCCGCCGGCCAGCAGCGGACGCGCAGACGTGCCTTGCACCGTATTCGCGCCGGTAACAACGTTGAACGGCGGCGGCGAGTAGTATTGCAAACTGCCGCTCAACTGCCATCCGCGCGCATGCACGGATCCATCTACCGTCACGCGATGCCGCTGGTCGTCATCGCTACGCCCGTAATCGCGCCAGATATCGAAATTGTCCACCGGCGAGCTGAAGAAGAATTCCCCGACATTGTCCAGCGCCTTCGAAAACGTGTACGCCACGCGCACACTGCCCCAGCGGGCCGGCCGCTGCACGAACGAAACTTCCAGCGCATCGTAATGCGAATCGCCCGCGGCCGAGTACTCCTTATCGTTCGCATACGCGGGATCCGGACGGCACCCGTTATTCGTTCCCGCCGCGACGCATAGCGGCGGATTCCGATTGATGTTCGCCACCAGGTGAAGCCCGCGCACATGCTCATATCCAACGGCGAGCGTTCCGCGGCCGCTTACCTGCTGCTCGATCTCAAAGCTTCCTTGCTCCGAATAGGCATTCTGCATGTGCCTGTTCATCGTCGAAAAATTGACCGCCGAAACCGCGGGCGCGCTCGAGAGGATATTCGGAAACACCGGCGCACCGGCTTGCGATGGCGAGAGGCTCACTGTGACAAATGTCGCCGGTGTGAGCAGGGTTGTATTCCCGCTCGAAAGCAGCGCGTTAGCCAGCGCGCGCAGCGGCACACGGTCGTAAAACAATCCGTAACTGCCGCGCACCACCATATGCCGCGACCGGAATGGCGACCATGCGAACCCCGCGCGCGGCGAAACGTTGTTCGTGTCCGTCACAATCGTCTGCAGCTTCTGAACGTCGTATCGCAATCCAAGGTTCAGCGTCAGCCGCGGCGCAGCCTGCCACTCATCCTGCACATACGCGCCTGCATTCGGGTTTGTCTGCGCTACCACCGGTTTGCCGAACGACTGTGTAAACCCCGCGTTGTTGTACGTGCCGCTCAAAAATGCCGCGAGCGAAGCGAACGAGTAACTTCCACGACTCGACTGCGGATACGCGATCGTGAGGTCGTTATATAAGATGTCGATTCCGGCGCGCACGGCGTGAGGTCCAAACTGGTGAGAGAAGTTGTCGGCGATTTCGTATAGCCGGTTATCGCGCGCGGTCGGCGAAGTGGAAAGCGTGCCGAACGAAGCCACGCCGGAAATCGCGACCGCCGGACCCTGTGCATCGTTCGGCGGCGCCTGCAGCCCGCTGCTGGTGAACTGGCCGCGCACCTCGTTCACGGTCTTCGACGAAAGTGCCGTCACGTTCCCGAAGGCCGCCGTATGATCCACGTCATGCAGAGCGGCCGCCGCGCTCACGGCGCTCAATGCTCCCGCTCCGCGCGTGTTCTCGCTATTGACGTCGTAAACGCTGTACCGCGCGCTGAAGCGGTTTTTCGCGTTAATTTCGTGATCCACCTTGCCCAGGAAATTCGTGCTGTGCACCGGATTCGGGTAAAGGCCTGTCGCAACCGCCGGACCGCCATAGCCTACCGCCGCAAGCCGTGCGTCAATGGCCGCCACATCGCCCGGCGCGATGGTAATCAATCCGCTTTGACTGAGCCGGCGCTGCTCGAAATTGGCAAAGTAGAAGGTCCGGCCAGCGATCAGCGGACCTCCGGCACTCGCCCCGTACTGCGCCTGCGTCAACGGCAGATTGGTGTGCGAAAGCGGATTCGCGGCATTCAACCGTTGGTTTCTAAAGTATCCGTAAATGTCACCATGCAGAGAGTTTGTTCCTCCACGCGTGACCATGTTGATGTACCCGCCAAGCGCGCGTCCGAACTCCGCCTGTCCGCCGGACGTGACCACTTGAAACTCCTGGACTACGTCGAGGCCATAAAAGGTACCGGCGAGTCCCGCGGCATCATCATTTGCCGAAAGCCCGTCGACAATAAAACTGTTTGAGAAATTGCGCTGGCTCCCGATCGAGATCCCCTGTCCGGGTACGGCGCTGGTCTCGGCGAACAACTGGTTGCTGGCTGTATTCGTCGAGGATACTCCCGGGACCAGCAGCGCTAAATCCAGGTAATTCCGGCCGTTGAGCGGCAGGCTCGCGACCTCGGTTTGCGAGATAGTCCCAGCGACCTGGCTGCGCGCCGCTTCCACCGGTGACGCCTCGGCGACCACGTTATCCACCGTGGCTGCGGAGACAACGGACAGCGTAACCGGAACCTCGAACGCCGAGCCCACGGTCAGAACGATCCGCTGCTCAAAGACTCCGAATCCATCGTGGTGGATCGTCACGCGGTATGGCCCCACTTTCAGGACCGGAAAGCGGAATCGGCCGTCGCGATCCGTTTGCGCGACATTCGAGAGATTGGTTTCGGTGTTCTTCACCAGCACCACGGCGCCGGGAACGGCGGCGCCGCTCTGGTCTATCACCCGGCCGCCCAATGTCGCGTAGTTGATGCTTTCTTGTGCGTACGCAGCCGCGCAGGCCGCGAGTATACAGACAACTCGGAACACAGTCCCCCCAATGAAGGTCGAAATCTGAAGAGGCTACGACAGGAGGGATGGGGGTCCGCGTTTATATAAGGAAGACAAGAATACGTGAGCGGGTGCAGCGGCTACCGCTTGCGGGCGGAGAATAGCGCTGGTCGCCGGAACTCCGAATCGCTCGACGTGACGGAAAATACCTGATTCCCCGTGTGCGGTGGTGCTTGCTCCCGACGGATACTGTGAGCAGTGTGAGGAAATTACCCGAAAAGCAGGGCCGCTGGAACTCGATGGTGCCGTAGTCATGGCACATCGATGCTTTCCATTTTTGCGGCAGCAGGCCGGAAGTTGCGGGTCGCCGGCCGCCTGCACGGTTTGGCCGACCAGGGCTAAACCGAACAGCAGCAATAGCATGGAAGCCGCGGCTCGACGCATTGGTTTCTATTTTACCCCAGTTCCCGGTTTACATTCGTGAGAGAAGGGCATATAGTACTTTCTCTGAAATAGTCCCGTTTGTGATGCGAAGTACTAAAGCGGTTATTGGAAGTCCGCCGGAATGTTAACTTTAGGATACTCTGTAGGCATAGCAGTTGTGTCGCACCGATTTCCGACGGGTTACTTCAGTTCCAGTTGGGAGCGGCCCGGTAGAGGTGCCGGGACACTCCAAACCACACGCGCCACCGCAACCGTCGTTAGCAGGCCTCCGGCCGGCGACGAACCTTAAATTTGGTTTGAGGGGAGTTACGGACATGCCGAATGGCGCAAAATTGACTCCATCGCGTGAGATGGAAGATGCCCTGATGTATCTTCCGCGCAAAGGCGTCACCGATTACCGCAAAGGACAGATTATTTTCGACGAGCACCAGCCTTCCAAAGGGCTTCACCTCGTCGTACAGGGCCGGGTCAAAGTAGCAATTCCACTGGACAACGGTACCCAAACGGTTGTTGACATTTTTACCACGGACGATTTTTTCGGCGAGAGCTCCCTTCTAGGCGCGTCTCAATATTCCGAACGGGCGGTCGCGTTGGATAACGTGACGCTGATGTCGTGGACCGGACAGGAGATCGAAGAACAGGTAGAACGCCAGCCGCGGCTGGGCATCGCGCTGCTGCAGATGCTGGTCAAGCGCGGACTGGATTACGAAGAGCGGTTGCAGAGCTTTGCCCTGGATAAGACGCCGGAGCGGGTCGTACGCTCGCTGCTGCGTTTTGCCGACCGCTTGGGCAGCCGCACCGAAGACGGCTCCATCAAGATTCCGCCACTCACCCACCAGGTGATCAGCGAATACGTGGGGACGTCGCGCGAAATCGTCACCTTCCAGATGAATCATCTCCGCCAAAAAGGCTATTTGCGGTATTCGCGAAAGGGCATCCAGGTCTATTCGGATGCGCTCCGCGAACATCTGCAGGCGCAGACTCGCGAACGCGAGTGGCAGCCGCAGGGCGGGGAAGAGAAGATGGTGTCGGCCACCGATCGAAGTTTCTGATTAACTCCGGCTAACACCCGGATGCTGTCTAAAATCAGGCAAAAACAGCCTTTACACGATACGTGCCTCGGTTTAGATTGAGTTTTGAACCGAGGCATTCGTATGTTTACCCGCTCTTTCCTGATGCTTGCCGTCGCGGGCGCAGTTGCGCTCTCCGCCGTCCGCGCGGGTGACCGTTCCGCTCCCGAAGGGGATGCCAACCGTTCCACGGTCTCCCGTGCGTCCGCTATGGTTCCACCGGTGCTGCGTCCCTCCGAACCCGCTGACACGGGGACACTGGTATTGCCCGGACCTCCCGCGCCAGCACACGTCGCTCCCGCCCCGCCGCCGGTAGCGCCCAAACCTGCGGCTCCCGCGATCGCCAAAGCGAACATCCCGCCTGCGCCCGACCCGGAGCGCCCGATTCTGAAGCGCGCCCCGCGCCCGGTTTTCCCCGAGGGCTTCGAAACAGACAGCGCGGCATTCTGTCACAAACGCATCGGCCAAATGCTGCCCGAGGAAGCCCGCGCCCTGTTTGGCGACCCCAAGAGCGAGCGCCAGGCGCTCGACGACCAGAACGCCGTCAATGGGCAGATTCTGGCGTTTTCCGACCCCACGAACCGCTACCGCCAGATCGAGCTGGATTTCGACAATGACACCGGCGCGCTGCGTACCGTCTTCGTGTATCCCTGGAAAATGACGTGGCAGGATTGCCGGCGGGAATTCGGCGTCAACGTCAGCGCGACGCCCGCTAACAAGGGGCGAATGTTCTACTCGTACGTCAACCGTCGCCTGGATGTGCTGGTTGACAAATCCGGGCAGGTAATCAGCCTCGGAATGTACTGAAACCGCGCGCGAAAACGGAAACCGGAACGTAGCTTGCTACGTTTACAGATTAGAGCTACTGAAAGCGCCACGTTGAGGCGTATAGTAGCAATCAGGAGTTTCCGGCGATGAAATGCATTTCCTACCGGCTTTTTGCCACGCTGGTTGCGGTCACAGTGCTGGCTGTGAGCGTCCCGGCTCAGGATACCCAGACCGACAAAACCGATAACTCGTCCTCCAAGAAGGACACCAAAAAATCCGCCAAGAAAGAGAAAAAGCTCGCGCCTAAAGACGACCCCGACGCCATCGGCAACCGGCAGGTCGGCCAGGGTGTGAACTTTTATTCTCTCGAAAAGGAGATCGCCCTCGGTAAGGGATTGGCGCAGGAAGTGGAGCGCCAGGCGAAGGTGATCGATGACCCGGTGGTCGCCGAGTACGTCAACCGTCTCGGTCAGAATCTCGTACGGAACTCCGACGCCAAGGTGCCGTTCACGATTAAGGTGCTGGATACCGAGGAAGTCAACGCGTTCGCGCTTCCGGGCGGCTTCTTCTTCGTGAACTCCGGGCTCATTTTGAAAGCCGAAAGCGAAGCGGAACTCGCCGGCGTGATGGCGCACGAAATCGCGCACGTCGCGGCGCGCCACGGCACGAAGCAAGCGACGCACGGCGAAATCGCGCAGATCGCCATGATTGCCGCTTCCATCGCTCTGCCCTACGGCTGGACCGGATACGCTATCCGCCAAGGCGCGAGCGTCGCCATTCCGATGGGCTTCCTGGCCTTCTCGCGCGGCAACGAACGCGAAGCCGACCACCTGGGCCTGCAATACATGTATAAAGCGGGGTACGACCCCACGGCGTTCGTCGATTTCTTCGAAAGGATCGAAACGCTGGAAAAGAAGAAGCCCGGTAGCGTTGCGAAAGTCTTCTCCACCCACCCGATGACCGACGACCGCATCAAGGCGGCGCAGCAGGAAATTCAGTTGGATCTGAAGCCCCGTCCCGAATACGTCGTAAATACGAGCGAATTCAACGATGTCCGCAACCGTCTGGCGATGCTGCACGGCAAGCGGAAGGTGGAAAGCGGCGATCCGAACCGTCCCACTCTGCGGCGCGCTCCCGGTAGCGGCACTGGTCCGGTGGATTCGAACGACGGCAACACCAAAACCGACAGCGACGATCGTCCAACACTGAAACGGCGCGATGGCGGCGGCAACTAAACCTGTCTAGATACCTGTCTAGATAGCTTTCTAAGTCACGGCCGGATGGACCTCCATCCGGCCGTTTTGCGTTCGCATCGCTCACCACGCGCCCATCATCGAATCAACGTGGTTTCACTTCCGTTTCGACTCAGCGTCCTCGATCAAGCGCCTATTCCGGAAGGCCAAACGGCGGGCGATGCCCTGCGGAATACGCTTGAGTTGGCTCGTCTGGCCGATACCGCCGGGTATCACCGCTACTGGTTGGCGGAGCATCACGGAAGCCCTTCGCTTGCGTGCTGTAGTCCGGAAGTCATGATCGGCCCCGTCTGCTGCGTCACCAGCCGAATTCGCGTCGGCACGGGCGGAGTGATGCTGCCGCACTACAGTCCGCTCAAAGTCGCCGAAACCTTCAGCATGTTGAGCGGGCTTTATCCCGGCCGGATCGATCTGGGACTCGGGCGCGCCGCGGGTACCAGTGCGCGAATCGCACACGCGCTGCAGCGCGACCGCCGCCAGCCCCCTCCCGACGATTTTCCGGAGCAACTCACGGAATTGCTCGGATACTTCGCCAGCGATCGATTTGCGAGTCCGGAAGTGTCGCTGCTCGGGTCATCGTCGGACAGCGCGCAGTGGGCCGGAGAACTCGGCCTGCCGTACGTGTTCGCGGATTTCATTAATCCGTTCCATGCGGAGAACGCGCAACTGTATCGCGAGTGTTTCGTGCCTTCGCCGCGCATGGCGAAGCCGCGAGTGAGTGTGGCGGTGTGGGCCGTCTGCGCCGAGTCGCATGATGAAGCCGTGATGCTCTCGATGAGCGTGCGGATGATGATGACGCTGCTGTATCGCGGGAGGCCGATCGCGGTGCCCACGCCCGAGCGCGCTCTGGAATTTCTGCGCGAGGAGGGAGTGCCGCCCGAGTTGTTGCCCGCAGGCAGGCGGATTCTCGCGGGTACTCCGGCTGAGGTCCGCGATCAGCTTGTGGCCATCGCAGAAGATTACACGGCGGAAGAGCTGTTTGTGGTGAACATCCTGCACGATCACCGGGCCCGCCTGCGAAGCTATGAATTGCTTGCGGGGTAACGCGTGACAGGCGTAGACGCCTGTCACTACTTTTGCAAGCAGTTCCAAGCCCGCCGGGCTACTACGATCTCTTCATTCGTCGCCAGGGCCAGCACCGCTACCCGACTGCCGTCAGCCGAGACGAGCCGGTCGCCCTTGCCGCCTTCGTTGCTTGCGCGATCGAGCGAGACTCCCAGGAACTCGAGTCCTCTACAGCACTCCGCTCGCAGACGCGCGGAGTTTTCGCCGATTCCGCCGGTAAACGCGACTGCGTCCAGTCCGCCCATCGCCGCGGCGTACGCTCCGATGGTCTTCTTCACCTGATACGCGAAGACCGCCAGCGCCAGTCCGGCGTTGCGGCTGCCGTTTGCCGCGGCTGCTTCGATGTCGCGCAGGTCGCCGCCGGGTACGTCCGAAAGTCCGGCGAGTCCGCCGCCTTTGGCCAGTTGGGCGCGCACTTCCTCGGGCGGCCAGCCATGACGCTCCATCATGTAAATCACCGCGAAGACGTCAAGGTCGCCATGGCGCGTGGCGTTTTCGAGGCCGGATTGCGGCGAGAAGCCCATGGTCACATCGACGCTCTTGCCGCGATCCACCGCGCACATGGAGGAACTGCCGCCCAAGTGGCAACTCACCAGGCGCAGATCCGCGCGATTCAGGAAAGCGGCGGCGCGCTCGGAAATGTAGCGGTGGGAAGCCCCATGGAACCCGTACTTCGTCACGCCTTCTTCGAACCACTGCCGCGGCACACCGTAAAGCCGCGCGTGATCGGGCATGGTCGCGTGGAATTCCGTTTCAAATGCGGCGACGATCGGCACGCCCGGCATCGCGGCGCGGAACGCATCGATGGCCGTAAGGTAGATCGCATTGTGCGCGGGCGCGGCCGGCAGGAACTGGCGCAATGCCGCGACTACGCCATCGTCGACAACGTACGTGCCACGGTACGCAGGCCCGGCGTGCACGGCTTTGAGCGCGATGGCGTCGATCTTCGCGCCGCCGGTATCGATGGCGGCGATCGCCTCGCGATAATCGCAGACGCGCTCGACGCGGCCCTTGGCGCGCACCGCTTCCGCGGGCATTTCGATGAGCTGGAACTTGAGCGAGGTAGAGCCGAGATTCGGAATCAGAAGGTTCATTATTGGACCAGGCCGAGTTTCCTTAGCGTGGCTTCCGGTTCCGGCGCGTTGAATTGCGTCATCGGCTGCTTTTCGCGCCCGTTCTCAAGAACCACGCCGAAGGGATAGGCGGTGTAGCCGAACGTCTGCTTGAGAGTGTCGAAGTCCGTGGAGACAACCGCCTTCAGACCGGTCTCCTTGAGGAAGCCATCGGCATATTGTTTCTGCTCCACGGGGATTGCGACCACGCGCGTGCTGCCCCAGTTGAGTGCGCTCATGCGCTTGGAAACTTCGAAGCAGTGCATGCAGAGCGGGTCGAAGAAGAAGAGGAAAACTTTGCCGTGCTGGATGGAATACGGCTGGCCATTGACCGCGATGGTCTCCGGCGCTTTCGTGCCCGTCTGGCGGACTTCGGCGACACCGTAGGAAACGAGCGCAAAGACTGCTACCGCGCCGAGGATCACCGCCGCGCTGCGGAACCCGGCGCTCGGCTTCGACCAAACGCCCGCGCAGGCGGCCATCGCCAGCATCAACCCGTCGCCGATGAAAAATTCGGGGCCGACCATGCGCTTCACCCAGGGGAAGCAACTGCATTCCGCGCCGCGCAGAGTGGTGTAGTTGACGGCGAAATAGCCGATGAAAGCGATGAGCAGAAGGCCGATGAGGATCGCGCCCCAGCGACGGAAGCGCGGCACCAGAATGAAGACGGCGCCGAGCGTTTCGGCGATACCGAAGATGAGCGCGGCGGCGAGGCTCAACTGCTCGGGCACCTTGAGCTGGCTGATGCGCTGCGCCCAGCCCTGTGCGTCGGTGATCTTCCAGAGTCCCGACGCCAGAAAGAGAAGCGCAAGCAGCGCGGCGCATACCCAACTGGCGGCGCTTTTCCAGCCGGGCAAATCCAGAGGCAGCAGCCCTTGGCGGGGCTGTGCCATACTGTCGTTCATGGCTCTATTGTAACGTTGTCACGCAGTTACGACGGAGCCTCTACCCTCATGCCACTGGCGATTCTGCTGTTGCTGGCGTTTTCCAATCGGGTCGATGTTGTCGATCAGGTGTACCGCATTCCGGCGGGCGACTGGCGGTACGTCGAGTTGCCGGAACTGGCTCACAAGGGCGCGTTCGTGTGGGCGCGCTATGACGTGCAGGGCGACCCCGCCCACAGTGCGGTGCGCATCGCCGTGATGCGCCGGGACGATGTGGAAAAGCTGCGCGCCGGGTTGCCACACGGAACGATGGGAGTCACCGCAGAGGGCCCTCTCGGGACCATGTACACATACGTGCCGCAACCGGGCGATTATGCGGTGGTGGTCGACAATGAGGCGGCGCGCGCGGCGAGCGTCCATCTGCGGATCTGGCTGGATTTTCGGGAGAGGCCGGGGATGTCGCCGACGCAACTGTCGCCCGAGCGCCGGCTGGCGGTGGTCACGATCAGCCTCCTGGCGTTCTGCGGGATCGCGGGCTTCGCGGGGTGGAAATTGTATAAGGGGACGATAGGGGGCAGGTAGGTACCGGTCTCCCGACCGGTACCAGGCGCGCGGGGCGCGCCCGGGCGAGCTGCGCTCGCCTGCAACCGGTCAGGAGACCGGTCGCTACTGGCATACCTTGACCTTCGACGTATCGTCGATGTATCCTCAGCGGTAGAAGGTTGAGGTATCGCATGCCCCCTCCGCGCTTTCCTATCCCGCAAGGCACCCTTGACATGCTGATTCTCCAGATCCTCTCGCTCGAGCCCGCCCACGGCTACGGCATCGCGCAACGGCTGGAGCAGATCTCCCGGTCCGTCGTTCAGGTCAACCAGGGCTCGCTCTATCCCGCGCTGCATCGCCTGCAACAGAAGGGCTGGCTGCGTGGCGAGTGGAAGCAGTCGGAGACCGGTCGCGAGGCCAAGTTCTACTCCCTCACCGCCGCGGGCCGCCGCCAGCTCGCTATCGAAAAAGATAGCTGGGCGCGCCTCTCCGGAGCCGTCAATCTGATCTTCGAGGAGGGCGGCCAATGATCCAGCTCTTTAACTGGCTCCGCCGCGCCTCGCTCGAGCGCGGCCTCGATCGCGAGCTCGAATACCACTACGATCGCCGTGTCGCGGACCTCACCGCCGCCGGCATGTCCGAGCCCGAGGCCCGCCGGCGCGCCGCAAACGAGCTCGGCCTCGCTCAAGTGGTCGAGGAGGTCCGCGACGTCTGGCTCACTCGCTGGCTGCGCGATCTCCTCTACGACCTGCGCTTCTCCGCCCGCTCGTTCTTGCGCACCCCCGGCTTCACCGCCGCCACGCTCTTGTCACTCGCGCTCGGCATTGGCGCCACGACCGCCGTCTACTCGCTGGTCGACCAGGTAATTCTGCATGCCCTTCCCGTGCGCGACCCCGGGCAACTGGTTCTCGTCGATTGGAACGGCGACGACCTCATCACCGGCGGCCTCGGCTCCTCGAACCTGATGCCTCGCCCCATCTGCCGCGACCTTCAGCAGCAGACCCGCTTTCTCGACGGAGTCCTCTGCCGCGCAGGGATCGAGGTCAACCTCACAGCCGGTGGCGATCCCAGGCCCGTCGCCGCCGAGATCGTCTCCGGCAGCTACTTCTCCGTGCTCGGCGTCGGACCCGCGCTCGGCCGCGTCATCGAACCGGAAGACGACGCCGTTCCCGGGGCGGGCGCCGTCGTGGTGCTCTCGTATGACTTCTGGCAGGCGCACTTCGGCGGCGCTGCCGATATCGCCGGACGCAAGGTTCTGATTGGCAATCACCCGATGACAGTGGTCGGCGTAGCTGCCGCCGATTTCCGCGGCGTCGACGTCGGCGCCGTGCCCGCCTTGTGGATGCCTACCTCGATGTACGCGGACGCAAACCTCGGCACGAATGACGATCTGTTCAACGGCCCCGTACGCTGGCTGCAGATCCTCGCCCGTCTCCGCCCGGGTCTCTCCGCCGCGCAGGCGCAGGCCGGGCTCCTTCCCTGGTTCCGGCCCTGGCTCGAGGACAGCACCCACCGCGCCGGTTTTCCGGCAATCACCGCGGAGAGACGCCGGCTCTATCTCACGTCGAGCCTCATCCTCACGCCCGCTCCCCAAGGCCATTCGCCGCTCCGGAGCAGCCTCTCCGAGCCGCTCTGGGTTTTGTTTGCAGCCACCGGCGTCTTGCTCGGCCTTGCCTGCCTGAACGTCGCCGGCCTCTTCCTGGCCCGCGGCTCCGCCCGCGCGCGCGAGTTAAGCACCCGCGTTGCCCTCGGCGCCTCCCGCTCCCGCATTGGCCGCCAGCTTCTGACAGATAGCCTCCTCCTCGGCGCAGCCGGCGGCGTGCTTGGCGTCGCGCTCGCGCCGGCCGCCGTGCGCGCGCTCATCGCCTTCCTGCCCCACGATCTTGCGGCGAACGCGCTCCGCCCCAGCCTCAGCCTCCGCCTGCTGGCCTTCGCGTTCCTCACAAGCCTGACCGCCGGTCTCGCCAGCGGCCTCGTGCCCGCGCTCCAGGCGGGCCGGGACAACATCGTCAATGCGCTCCGCGAGCGCGGCGGCGCCGGTTCCGGCGGCGTCCGCCTCCGCAAAGCGATCGTCACGCTACAGGTGGCCTTCTCCCTCATTCTTCTGATCGGCGCCGCCCTCTTCCTGCGCACGCTCACCGGGCTGCTCGCCAAAGGGCCGGGTTTCGATACCGAGGGCCTTCTCTCCTTCGCCGTGGCTCCGGCGCAGAACGGTTATGCCCGAGTCGACGCGTCGCGGCTCATCCGCCGGATGAACGAGCAGGTACGCGCCTTGGGGGCGGTCCGTTCGTCGGCCGCTGCCCGGTTCGCGTTTCTCAACGGGGGCGCCTGGAGCAACGTTGTGACCATGCAGACGGATCGCCGCACCGTGAGCGATCGGAGCGTCAACTTCAATGCCGTGACTCCCGGATTCTTCGCTACGCTCGGCGTTCGCCTCCTCGCCGGCCGCGATTTCGACCGGAGCGACTCGCGTCCGTCCGGAGAGGCCGACGGCCCGCGCTGCGCCATCGTGAACGAGGCGTTCGTCAAGCGGTATCTGGCGGGGCGCAATCCCCTGGGTGTCCTGATCGCACGGGGCGGTCTGCCGGGGGTGAAGCCGAACAGCCCGATTGTCGGCGTGGTCGCGGACATGAGCTATCGCGGCGTGCGCGATCACTCCGAGCAGGTCTTCTTTCCGCTTTTCGAAAGCGACGATACGGGCGCTACCTTCTATCTGAAGGTGCGCGGCGCTCCGGAGCAGGCGATCCCTTCGATCCGCCGGCTGGTGCGGCAGGACGACCCGCGGCTGCCGGTTCTCTGGTTCCGCACCCTCGACGACCAGGTCAACCGTTCCCTGAATACGGAGCGCATGCTCGCTGTGCTCTCCGCCAGCTTCGGCGCCCTCGCGCTGCTACTTTCGCTGGTGGGACTCTATGGCGTAATGTCGTTCGTCGTGACGCGCCGCACCCGCGAGATTGGTATCCGCCTTGCGCTGGGCGCCAGCCGCTCCTCCGCGCTTCGCCTCGTGCTGGGCGATGCCGCCGCCATGGTCGGCGCCGGTGTGGCGATCGCCCTCCCGTGTGCCGCTGCGCTCGGCAAACTCGTCCAGTCTCAACTGTTCGGCGTGAAGGCCACCGATCCCATCACCGTGGGCGGCGCCGCGCTGATCCTCATCGCCGGAGCCCTTGCCTCCGCCTTCATCCCTGCCTGGCGGGCCTCCAACGTGAGCCCGACGGACGCCCTCCGCCTGGAATAGTTTAGGAATCCGCCGTGCTCGTGGCGGCGGTAACTCCGGGAGTGTAGACTGTCAGAAATGCGGAGGTGGTTATGCGAATGAAATGGATTCTAAGCGCCGGCTTGCTCTGTCTCAGTGTGTCCGCCGCGCGACTGCCCGAATCGGCAAGGGCGGCTAATGACGCTCATCAAGCGATCCTGGCCGAAGGATGGCATACCACTCCGGCGGAAGCCAGGCAGATCGAAGCGCAACTGGCGAGCCATCCACAAGACGTGGCCGCGCGGAGCCGCCTCATCAGTTACTACTATCAGCAAATGATTGCCGGGCCGAGAGCCCGCCATATTCTTTGGTTGATTGAGAATCATCCGGAAGCCGAGATCTTTCGCGTGGCTCCCGAGATTGCATCGCTCGAGGTTACATGGCACGGACTGAGTAGCGCTGCCGATCAGGATAAGGCACGCGCTTTGTGGCTGCAGGCAGCCGATCGATTTGCCGGCGATGCGGCAGTGCTGGCGGACGCGGCACAGGCGCTGCCCATCGAGGAGTCGCTTCGAATCCTGCGGCGGCTGCGCACGATGGAACCTTCGAATCTCGTTTGGACCGTGAACCTGGCGAGCGTGTACGATCGCGCCGTTCGCGACGTTTTGTCCGCGGGAGGTCCGGCGCAGCCGCGGGTGGTGGCCGCTTCGCTTCGATACGGAAACGTGTGGCTTATGCAGCTACACGCCGCGGGACCGGAACTCGCGGAGAAATTGAAGAGTGAGCTGGAGACATCGTCCGACGCCGCCCTTGTGGGGGTCACCGGAGAACTTCTAGTCGAGCAACTCGGTGCGCTGAGCAAGCAAGACCAGACTCCGCAGGTGGTAAAGTGCGCTGCTTTCGGCGAGGAATTACTGAAGCGGGCACGACTCCTGGATCCCAAAAACCCGGAGTGGAGGCATTAGCAACAGTCGCGCTTTGCGCGCCTGCGACCGGTCAGGAGACCGGTCGGTACTGGCATCTAGTTGTCTGTGGGCTTTTGCTCGATGTGGTCGATGACGAACACTTGCTCGTTGCGTTTGTGCGGGACTAGCTTGAGGCCGAGCTCCTTTTCCACCGCTTCGAAGAACGTGTAGCCCGGGGTGGCGTCGGACGCCACGGGTACGGGGTTGTCGCCGCCGCCTTCGCCGGCGCGTACGGCCATCGCCATGTTGGGCATCATCCGGCCGGCGTTCTGGTTGAAATTGACAGTGATATCGAAGCGGCCTTGTATCTCGGTGAGGTCGGTGACCGGCCAACTGAGTTCCTGAGACATGCCGCGCAATTGGGTGGCGAACTCTTCCACCGAAATGTTCTTACACGTAAGCAGACGCGTTCCGGGCGGTGTGCCGGGAGGCGAATATGTATTCTGGCAGTGTGTTCGGGTCGATGGATCAGAGGGTTTGAGCTTCGATTTGCCGCCGGCCGTCAGCGCATAAGCCGACACCGGGCGCTCTTCGGTGTGGTAGGCGAGTTTGAAGCGGTCCTTCAGCAGCGCAAGCAGCATCGGCGCAGCGGTGTCGTTGTCCAGCGCGCCTCCGCCTTCCACTGCCGCCTTGGCCATGACATCGAACAGAGTGGTGTCTGCCCACGCCGGCATGTTGACGATGGCATCGCGCGCATTGACGTTGAACGCGCGGCTCAGCAGGTAAGACATCGGCATCCCCTCGACGCTGAAAGCACCCGGCCGATTCTGCGTCCTCCGCACCATTCCCGGATGCATTTCCACCTGTTTGATGCTGGCGACGTCGAACTCAGTGGGAGCGGTGATGGGAGGAAGCGCCTCCGCGGTGCCGGGCGGATTGGCCGCCGGCTTGCGGTTTACGCTCTCTACCACGATGACGGGCGCGGGTTTCGGTTTATCGACCAGCTTGAGGCCAAGCTGCTTATCCAGGATGTCGAAAATGGTCGGCGGCGCGTTCATTGAACCGGTCGGTGTCATAATCGCGAGATTGGTGTGGAAATCGAAGTTCCAGCGCCCTTCGAGTCCGGTCTCGTCCGAAATGGGATAGTTGTTGCCGATATTCACGCCCATCATGGAGTGCAAGTTTTCGGCGAAAGACTTCATCGTCATGTTCCTGCAGACGTACTGGAGGCTGCCATCCGCGCCGAGCGTCAGTGTTTGCGCCGCCCCGCCGGCGCTGGTCATGCCTAAAAGGCGGATGGTTCCAGGCCCGGAACCGCCGGAGGATCCCTGCGGCTTGCACCCGCTGTCGCCGTCGCCATCGCCCTCCTTGAGGTTCGGTTTTTTGCCGGCGATCAACGAGTACGCGGGCATGGGCCTGCTGTCCTTGTGGGCCGCCAGCTTGAACCGGTCAGCCAGCAGGTTCTGGAGCATGATCTTGCGATCGTCTGGCGTGGTCTTCTCCGGCATCACGGCGGTGACGTCGAAGCGATCCATCTCCAGCCACTGTGGTCCGCCGATGGTGTGGTCGGGGTCGAAACCGTATGCCATGCGGATCATGTCCACGATGCTGGCATTTCTGATTTCGTAGCGGCTGTTGCGCACGTTGTTGCGTGAAAACTGAGTGATTGAGGGCGGAGAGACGCGGACATCCGCCGCCTCAAACTTCAGCGGACCGTCGGTTTGCGCGAGCGCGGGCAACAACGCGGCTGCCAGGATCAGTAACGGCTTCATAGATCAATTCTCCGTTGGTTTCTGCTCAATGTGATCGATAACGATGACTGGCGCGGGCCGTTTCTGGCTGACCAGTTTCAAGCCTAGCTGCTTTTCCAGGGCTTCGAAGAGGGTGTAGCCCTGCAGCGTCTCCTGAGCGGCAGGGACCGGGGAATCGCTTGTGGACACTGCAACTCCTACCGTGCCAGCTCCGCCCGCTGCGCCTGTCGCGAGCACGGGCATGGCGCGTCCCGCGTTCGGACTGTAAGTAAGAGTAAGGTCCCAGCGTCCCTCCAGGCCGGTGCTGTCGGTAACGGGCCAGGTGAGTTCCGCCGCCAGGTTTTGCAGCTTATCGACAAACTCTTCCATGCTGATGTTTTGGCATCTCAGCACGCGCGCTCCCGGCGGTGTTCCAGGAGGCGAGTTCGGGCCGGTGCATCTGGTGCGGGATTGTGGATCCGCCTTTTTCAGTTTCGGTTTTGCGGCGGTCAAGGTGTACGCGGTTACGGGCCGCTCTTCGGTGTGGTACGCCATTTTGAAGCGGTCCTTCATGAGTGACAGCATGAACGGCGCGAGTGCTTCGGTGTCCAGGTTCGCGGCGCCGTTCATGGCGGCCTTGGCGTTGATGTCGAAATAGGTCGTGTCGGCAAATGCAGGCAGGCCCGCAACGCCATCGCGGGTGTTGTTGTTGAACGCGCGGCTGACCAGAAAGCTTAGGCTCATGCCTTCCATGGTGACGCGGCCGCCGGGCTCATTGCGCATGCTGCGGCGGTGCCGGGGATCCATATTCTCGATCGGTTTGATGCTGGCGACCTCGAATTCCGTGGGGACCACCGCCGGCGGCAGCGCCTCCGCGGTTCCAGGAGGATTCTCCGAGGGGCGCCGATTGACGCTGTCCACGATAATGACGGGCGCCGGCACCTGCTTTTCGACCAACTTCAGGCCCAGTTGCTTTTCGAGCGCGTCGAAGACGGTAATCTGCGTGACTGTGTTGGAAAGGATCGGTAGACTGCTCAAGGACCAGTGCACGTCGAAGTTCCAACGGCCTTCCAAGCCGCTTTCGTCGAATACGGGCCGATCCAGATTCGCGCCGAGCATCCCCCTCAAATTTTCCGCGAAGCGCTGCATGGTCATGTTGGTACATGCGAACTGAAGGGAGAAGTCGGCGCCGATCGTGATCCGGCCATCGGCGGCCCCCTTGAAGCGGCACCCGGTTTCGCCGCTTCCATCGCTCTCCTTGAAATTCGGCTTCCTGGTCGCCGTGAGAGCGTAGGCAGGCATAGGCTTAGTGTCCTTACGGGCCTTCAGTTGGAAGCGTTCTTCGAGCAGGGACTGAAGCATGGGCTTGAGGTCCTCCGCGGTGCTGTGCTCCGGCACTTTGGCTGCGACGTCGAAGCGGTCCATCTCCAGCCAGGAGGGCCCTCCGAGGATGTGATCGGCGTCGAAACCGTATGCAGTCCGGATGAGGTCCACGATGCTGGCGTTCCGGATTTCGTATCGGCCGTTGCGAACGGGGCCGGTGCGTGGGAAGGCGGATTGGGCTTTGGCGGCGGTGCGAACGTCGGCGGCTTCGAACCTGGGGCTCGCGTCCGGTTGGGCGAACGCCGGGCACAGCAACGCCGCAGCGACGAGCAAACACTTCATGGCGCACGCACTCCTTTAGCTATAGAGGATACGACGAAAGGTGAGACGCCCGCGTGGGGGCAAATGTTGGCAGTAGGTCAAGGCGTGTCGAAATTGATTCGGTTTTCGATGGACCTTTTACCGCTTCCTTACGGGGTTGTGAAAAAATATCGAATTGCTTTTTGCCGCATTCAAACGCACTCGCACCCCGGGCACCGTTTACCGCTCCCTTACGGTCACGGCTCCGTGTGCGGTTGATTCTACTAACGGAGCCGCGACCATCAGGAAGCGGTAAAAGGTGCATCGAAAGGCGTATGGAGCGCGACGAGAAGAGTGGCCAAATTTTTTCACAAGCCCGTTAGGGAGCGGTAAAAGGTGCCGGGGATGTGAGTGCGGTTTAAACGCGGCATAAAACAATTCGGTATTTGTTCGCAAGCCCGTTAGGGAGCGGTAAACGGTGCCCGGGGATGCGAGTGCGGTTGAATGCAAGCAAAAAAGCGATTCGGTATTTTCTCACAACCCCGTAAGGGAGCGGTAAAAGGTGCAGTTGATTCGGATTATTTTCTGCTTAGCCCAGCTCCGCGGCGGCTATTGTCTTTTCGATATCTTCATCCTTATGCGCGGCGCTGAGGAAGGCTGCTTCGAATTGTGACGGCGCTAGGTAGATGCCGTTATCCAGCATTTTGCGGAAGAACTCGCCGAAGCGGGCGGTGTCGCTGCGCTTCGCGGAATCCCAATCGGTGACCGGGCCATCGGTGAAGAAAAATGTGAACATGGAGCCGACGCGGTTGACGGTCACGCCTCCCGGCGCGGCGGCGCAGAGTTTGGCGGCGCGGGTTTCGAGCTGATCGTAAATCTCCGGATGCGCCTTCAAGTGGCTGAGCATCGCGAGTCCCGCGGCTACCGCCAGAGGATTTCCGGAGAGCGTTCCGGCCTGGTAAATGGGTCCGGACGGCGCCACCTTGCTCATGATATCTTTGCGGCCGCCGTATGCTCCGACGGGCAAGCCTCCGCCGATCACCTTGCCTAACGTGGTGAGATCGGGGCGAATCTTGTAGCGCTGTTGCGCGCCCCCGAAGGCGACACGAAAACCGGTCATCACTTCATCGAAGATCAGCAGCGCGCCGTACCGCTCGGTGACGGAGCGGAGCGATTCGAGATAGCCAGGCAGCGGCGGAACGCAGCCCATATTTCCGGCCACCGGCTCCACGATTATCGCGGCAATGCGATCGCCGTGCGCGCGGAATGCATCTTCCACGGCTTGCGGCGAATTGTACGGAAGGCACAGCGTGGTCTCGCAGAAGGATTGCGGCACACCTTGCGTATCGGCGATGCCTAACGTGGCGACTCCGGAGCCCGCTTTGACGAGCAGCGAATCGACGTGCCCGTGGTAGCAGCCTTCGAACTTGACGATCAGGTCGCGGCGCGTGAAGCCGCGAGCGACACGGATGGCGGACATGGTGGCTTCGGTGCCGGAGTTGACCAGGCGCACCATTTCGATGGAAGGCACGGCGTCTCGTATGGCTTCGGCAAGCGTAATCTCGCGTTCCGTGGGAGCGCCAAAACTGGTGCCGGTTTCGAGCGCGGCGGCGAGCGCGCGAAGAATCTCCGGATGCCGGTGGCCGAGGAGCAGCGGCCCCCAGGAGCCGACGTAATCGATGTACTCGTTGCCATCGGCGTCCCAGATGTGGGAGCCCTGGCCGCGCGCGATGAAGGGCGGAGTGAGTCCGACGCTGCGGAACGCCCGCACGGGCGAATTGACGCCGCCCGGAATAACATCCTGGGCGCGGCGGAAGAGCGCTTCCGATTGTGTGTGGTTCATTGCGATCAGGCGCGAGCCTTGCCGGGAACGATGCGGCTGAAGCCGAAGCTCATTCCGATTTCGTAAAGGCTGCCGTTCAGATTTTTCAGCAGACGCTGCTTCAGGCCGATGTACGGCTGCTTGCCGGCGAACAGGTCTTGCATAATTTCCGAGAAACGCGGGCTGCGCCGTGTGAACTGCACCATACGCGCCGGCACACTGCCGAAGAGGAAGCTGCCGAGGAAGACGCGCTTGGCCAGGCGCGAGCCGAACTCCAGGTCGGCGGCGAAATCGCGGCGCAGCGTCCGGCTGTAGGCGGTCACTTTGTCGGCGAGCGAAGTTTCGGCGAGCACGGCCTGGGCGGCGAGATCGGCGGAACGAATGGCGTAATAAAGGCCTTCGCCGGTGATCGGGTCAACCAGACCCGCGGCGTCGCCGACCGCCATCCAGCCTTCGCCGGAAACGCGATTCTGTTTCCACGACGGCGTATCGAGGCAGGGAAGCAGGTGACTGTAGAAGGCCGCACCCTTCCACGGAATTTCGTGGCGCGTCATATAGTCTTCCAGCACTTTACGCAATTCCAGCGCGGGGCGGCCTTTGCCGCAGATGCCGACGGAGGAATGTCCGCAGCGCGGAAAGACCCAGATGTAGCCTTCGATGCCGGGTAGAAATTGTATATCGATGTGGTGCCGCTCGCCCGGGACGTAGTAACCGAGGGCTGCCATGGTGTCCTGCGGCCGCAGTTGCGTGCCCACCTGCCGCAGCGGATTGCGCGCGCCAGTGGCGACGATGCAGAAATCGGCGTCGGCGATGCCGTTGGACGTGCGCAGCTTCCAACCCGATGGGGCCGCCGACATTTCCGTGATGCGCGTTTTCTCGAGCTGCGCTCCGGCGCGCGCCGCGCGGTCAAGCAGCATATTGTTGAGGTCGAAACGCGAATAGATGAGCAGTGGATCGTCGAGCTTGAGGGCGACTTGACCGGCGCGCGGGGCGGCGAGAACCGTTTGCGTGACGAAACGTTTGGGCGTGGCGTTGTGGAGTAGAAACGGGTACTGGCTGTAGGCCTTGTGCGTGAGTCCGCCGCCGCACGGTTTTTCCCAAGCGAGTTTCTCGTCGAAGAGTTGGACCTTGAGGCCCGCCGAAGCCAGTTGTTCGGCGGCGAATGCACCCGCCGGACCTCCGCCGAGAATGGCTACGCGCTTCATGGTTCGATTATACCCGCGCGGGCTGCGCTCACTTGAGCCTCTGGAGCGCTGCGAGAGCCTTTTCCGCGGCGCCGGCGGGGACGAACAGGTGGTCGTGATAATAAGCGGACACTACGTTCAGGGGAATGTCGTATCGCGCGAGCTGAGCGCTGACGGCGGCGAGGAGGCCGACGGCGTTCAGGCTGGAATGCACGGAGAGAGTGATGAGGCGGCAGACGAACGTGTACGCCAGGTGGAGGCGCTCGGCTTCGGCGCGCTCGCAGACGATGGTGAGTCCTTCGGCTTCGCGAAAGGTAGCGAGCGCATCGAGGTCCGGCGGGGCGGCGGCGACGGTGCAGAATACGAATTCGCCGGGTTGGAGGACGGGCTCCATGCCGGCGAGGAGACGGGCGAGGCCGGTTTCGCCGGGCACGGGCCGGCTACTTTTTTTTGCCGGCGGGCGGCAGATCTTCGGGCGAGGGCATTTTGCCTTCGGCTCCGGCGGGTGGGGGCGCCATCTGGCCGTGGGGGCTATCGCCGGCCGGGGGCATCACGCCGGGAGCGATGGCGCCGGCTCCATGCGGATTCTCGCCGGTCTGCTTGCTACCCGTGACCACCCACTTTCCGTTCTGCTGCTCCAGATGGTAGGGCATCGTCATGCCGGCATTGGCCGGGCCGCCCTTCGGTGTGATGGCCACAGTGGCGTCGGCTTGGGAACCGTTGAACTGCACGGTAGTGAGGTCCACGTTCATGCCGGAAACGTTCAGGCCGCGGGAGTTCAGACGGTCGATGATGGCTTGACGGATCGCGTCCTTGTTCTGATTGCCGCGGTTGCAGGCGGCCATGGACAACAACACGAGCGCAATACAGGCTGTTTTCACAACCTGATTATAACTACCGGCGGACGCCGGACCTTCGCACCTGGTGCGGGTGGCGGCGCGGACGTTTGCGGGTAGGAAGCACGAACCGCAGCGACGATTCCAGCCGGCACGTGGTCCGGCAGTTACTTACCGGTGCGTCGGATCGGAGTGTTTGGCCTCGGTCCAGCCCTGGTGCACGTCTTTGGCGGCGCGGTTCAAACCGCGTTCGAGGTCATGCGCGCCCTTGGCGGCATCCTGCTTCAGTTGATAGGCGGCCCGGCCGGCCTGGCGCGCGGCGGAATCGCCTCGGCTGTTGTCGGGATGCGAGTCGGCGCATCCGGCGAGCACGGCGGCCGCGGAAACGACGAGAACGAGGGCGATCTGGCGCATTGTGACGGTCTCCGATGGTCGAATAGCACGCGATGGGCCAAGAACGGGCGGCCAAGCGTGCGGAACCATCCGCCGGCTCGGCACGGTCGGGCAAATACCGGATGTTCAGTCCTGGAACTTGGCATAGCGTAAGTCCTAGATATGGCTGTAAACCTGACGGTGGAAGAAATGCGCGAGGTGTCGCTGGCGATTGCCGCGTACCAGCATGCGCTAGAGCAGCGCAACGGTTCGGGCGCCATCACCGAGACGCTTCATTGCCTCGAAACCGCGAGGAACAAGATCGCCCGCGAATGGGAAAAGGCAGAGGGCGTGCGCACGCATTCCGGCTCGGGTTTCTAACTGTACGTTTGCCCGGGGGCAAACCCCGCCATGTGCTCAACATCATACCCGCGCGGGCAGGGAATTGCTGTAATCGGAGCATGGCGAAGACGGTTTCGGATGCGTTAGTCGAGCGGTTGATCAACTGGGGTGTGGACACGCTTTTCGGCTTGCCGGGCGACGGCATCAACGGCCTTTTCGAAGCACTGCGGACCCACCAGGACAAAATCCGGTTTATCCAGGTACGGCACGAAGAGGCGGCGGCTTTCGCGGCGGTGGGCTACGCCAAGTTCACGGGGCGCCTGGGAGTTTGCATGGCCACCAGCGGTCCCGGCGGCATCCACTTGCTCAACGGTCTTTATGACGCAAAGTGCGACGGGCAGCCGGTGCTCGCGATCACCGGTCACACGTTCCACGATCTGATCGGCACGCATTACCAGCAGGACGTGGATCTCGACAAATTGTTCATGGATGTTGCGGTCTACAACCAGCGCGTCATGGGCGGGGCGCACGTGGAGAACCTGATCGATGAAGCCGTTAAGACGGCGCTTTCGATGCGCGGTGTGGCGCATGTCACCGTGCCGAAAGACATACAGGAATGGAAGATGGACGACGATCAGCGGAGCGGCATGAATGTGAAGCGCCACAGCGCCGACCTGTACCCGGGGCGTTTCCCGTATCCGCCGCAGGAGCAGTTCGAAGAGGCGGCGCACCTGGTCTCAGCCGGAAAGCGCATCGCCATTCTGGCGGGACGGGGCGCGTTGGGCGCGAGGCGGCAGGTGATGGAACTGGCGCAGAAACTGAACGCGCCGGTGATCAAAGCGCTGCTCGGGAAGGCCGTGGTTCCGGACACGGACCCGTATTGCCTCGGCGGAATCGGGCTGCTGGGAACGGCGCCTTCGCAGGACGCGATGCAGGAATGCGACACCTTGATCATGGTGGGCACCAGCTTTCCGTATATGGAGTTTCTGCCGAAGCCGGGCCAGGCCAAGGTCATTCAGGTGGATATCGACCCGGCGCGCATCGGGCTGCGTGCGCGCGCGGATGTCGGGCTGGTGGGCGATTCGGTGACGGTGCTCGACCTCTTGCTGAAGTTCCTGCCGCGTATGGAGGATCGCAGCTTCCTCGATAAGTGCCAGCGGCGTATGCGGTCATGGAATGAATTGATGGTGGAGCGCGGCACGCGGACCGACAAACCGATGAAGCCGCAGGTGGTGACGCATCATTTGAACAAACTACTGGCGCGCGACGCCATCGTCATCTCCGACAGCGGCACCATCGCAACCTGGACGGCCCGCTACGTGGACATTCACGATGACATGCAGTTTTCGCTTTCGGGAATGCTCGCAACGATGGCCAACGGGCTGCCGTACAGCATCGGCGCCTCGGTGGCGTTTCCGGGCAGGCAGGTGGTGTGCGTGGTCGGCGATGGCGGTTTGACGATGCTCATGGGCGAGATCGCGACGCTGGTGAAATACAAGCTGCCCGTGAAGGTGATCGTCATCAAGAACAATGCGCTGGGCCAGATCAAGTGGGAACAGATTGCGCAGGAGGGCAATCCGGAGTTCGGCGTCGATCTGCAGCCAATCGATTTCGTGATGCACGCGCAGGCGTGTGGCGCGGCGGGGTTCCGGCTGGAAGATCCGGCGAACGCGGAGAACGAGCTGCGAAGGCTGCTGGCGCATCCCGGTCCGGCGGTTCTGGAAGCGGTGGTAGATCCGAACGAGCCTCCGCTGCCCGGAAACATTACGATGGAGCAGAGCCTCAATTTCATGGAGGCTATGGCCAAGGGGAATAAGGACGGCTGGGACATCATTAAGACGATCGCGGGGGATAAGATTCGGGAAGTCGTCTGAGGGAAGGTCGCGCAAGCGCGGCACAGTAGCGACCGGTCTCCTGACCGGTTGCAGGCAAACGGAGTTTGCCCGACCGCTCAAAGCGCGGCACGACAGGAAGGATTCCTGTCGTCACGGCTGCACTTTGGCTTTCAATGTCACCTGCGAAACCGATTGATGGAAACAGGCTGCTGTGACGAGCAGCGTGGAATAGGCGAACCACCCGGCCAGCACTCCGGGAATTTTGTGGTATGTCACCAGCAGGCTGGACGCGAAGTGGATCTCAATCGCTATCCAGCCGATGAGCCAGTAGCGGGAGCCATGCTGCCGGTCGCGCGCGTAGATCCACGCGAACATACTTACCAGCACGGTCATGACCGTGACTACGAGGATATGGTTGGCTTGTGGCGACATCGTAAAGCTTATCGGCCGAATGGCCGGAAGCTTGTGCGAAGTAGCGACCGGTCTCCAGACCGGTTGCAGGCGCGCAGAGCGCGCCGCTGGCGAGCTTCGCTCGCCTGGTACCGGTCTGGAGACCGGTACCTACTTGGCTGTAACCGTGGTTTTGGCGGATTCCAGGCCTTGCGATTTTGCTGTTACTTGAATGGCTCCGGATTGCCCGGGTTTGCTTCTTACGATCAGCAGGGCCAAACCGTTGAAAGCTTTCCGATGGTCGGCCTGGAATGGCTCCACGGTCGCGGCGTTTCCGTTATCGGCTCCCGCGATCGATCCGGGACCGCTCAGCTCAAACTGCACGAGGTTGTCGGCGAGCGGGCAGAGGTTTCCATTCTTGTCTTCGACGCGCACGGTGATGAACGAGAGGTCATCTCCATCCGCATGGATCGCCGCGCGATCGGGCAGGATGCGGATTCTCGCGGGTTCGGACGCGGTGGCCACCTGTTCCACGGCGACCTGCTTGCCGCCCTTGTATGCCACGGCCTTCAGTACGCCGGGCTGGTACGGCACCTGCCAGATCAGGCGGAATTTCGTCGTGAATTTCCTGTCGGGGCTGACCTTGGCGTTCACCGGCATCTCCCACTTGTCTGAAAATCGCGCTTTGCGGCCGAGCGATTTTCCATTCAGGAACAACTCCACTTCGTCCGCGTTGGTGTACGCCATGACGGGGATCGGCTGACCCTCGCGGGCCGCCCAATTCCAGTGCGGCAGCAGGTGCACCATCGGCTTCGTGGTCCACTCGCTCTGATAGAGAAAATAGCGGTCTTTGGGAAAACCGGCGAGGTCGACCATGCCAAAGTAGGAACTGCGCGCCGGCCAGTCGGTGGCGCGGGCGGCGGCGTTGTTGAAGAAGGGGGTGGGCTCGCCGATGTAGTCAAAACCGGTCCACACGAACTCGCCGAGCACCTGGGGAAGTTTCTCCTGATACGTGAACTCGACGTCCGGGCAATAAGCCCAGGAGGGAGCGACTACGTCATAGCTGGAAACCTGCAGCGACGGGTCTTTGGCATAGGCCTGGATGGGCAGATGGTACACACCGCGCGAGCTCACGCACGATTCGGTTTCCGAGCCGTAGACGATCCAGTCCGGATGCTCTTTCATGATCTGCTCATAGTGCATCGGCGCATAGTTGAAGCCGGGGATGTCCACGTTTTCGGCGAGCTTGTTCTTGATGGCGTTCTCCCAGCTGTTGAAGGCGGACGTGGTGGGCCGTGTGGGGTCTTCTTCGTGGAAGAAGCCGGTGAGGCGTTTGGCTTCCTCCCAGCCGTTGGGGCGGCCCTGCTCCGGAATTTCGTTGCCGATGCTCCACATGATGATGCTGGGGTGGTTGCGGTCGCGGTGCACGAAATCGCGGACGTCGCGCTCACTCCACTGGTCGAAATACTTGCTGTAGCCGTTGCGCTTTTTGGGGATGCGCCACATGTCGAAGGACTCGTCCATAATCAGGAATCCCATGCGGTCGGCCAGGTCCAGCAACTCCGGCGAGGGTGGGTTGTGGCTGGTGCGGATGGCGTTCACGCCCGCGGCGCGAAGGATCTCGAGCTGACGTTCAGTGGCGCGCCGATTGACTGCGGCGCCGAGCGCTCCGAGGTCGTGATGATTGCAGACACCCTGGATCTTCAGTGTGCGGCCATTGAGGGAGAAGCCCTTCGTTTTATCGAAGGCGATGCTGCGGATGCCGAACGGAGTGGTGTAGCGATCGATGGCTTTGTTGCCGTCGAGCAGTTCGGAGACGAGCGTATAGAGGGAAGGGGAGTCGATGTCCCAGCGCTCCGGGCGGGTAACGGATAGAGTGGCGGGCAGAGTCGCTGTGGCGTTGGCGGCGACTTGGACGGGCGCGGACGCGGTGGCTACTCGCCGCCCCTGCGGATTCAGAATGCTCGTGCGGAGAGTCAGGGTCGCCGGCTTGCCGGACTGATTCGTGACTTCTGTTTTGACGGCTACCGATGCGGAATCGGCGGTGACCTGGGGCGTGGTGACGTAAGTGCCCCAATGTGCGACGTGAACCGGCGCGGTGATGTCCAGCCAGACGTTGCGATAGATGCCCGCGCCCGGGTACCAGCGCGAGGACTCGTCTTCCGGCGTGAGGCGTACGGCGACCACGTTGGTTTTACCGTCGAAGAGCAGGTAGGGAGTGAGGTCGAAGGAGAAACCGATATAGCCGTAAGGCCGCCCGCCGAGCTCGTGGCCATTGATCCACACGGTGGAGTTCGCCATGGCGCCGTCAAATTCGATGGCGATTGTGCGGGCCTTGGCGTCCGCGGGGAGGGTGAAGCTTTTGCGGTACCAGCCGGTGCCGAAAATGGGGAGCGCCCCGGTGTGCGGGTCGAGGTTGCGGTCGAAGGGACCTTCGATCGCCCAGTCGTGGGGTAGGCGCAGGCTGCGCCAGGAGGAATCGTCGAACGCCGGCTGGTCGGCGCCGGGGGCGTCGCCTTTGTAGAAGCGCCAGGTGTCGTTGAAGCTGATGCGGCGCTCACCGTGCCAGGCGAGAGGGGCCGCGCTGAGAGCGACTGCGAAGAGTCCGGCGAGAAGGGGTCTCACGTGGGCGATTGTAACAACTCGCGAGCTTCGCCCGGCGCGCCACGGCCGATTTCCGCAGCCACGGCGATTACCATGGAGGAGTGCGGATGATGGCGGTGTTGGTGTTGGTGTTTGCCGTGACGGCGGCGGGTCAGCAGAACCCGTCTCCCATGGTCGAGCATACACGCGCTCATCCTCGCCTGACCGAGCAGAGCCCGGCGGGGCGGCGTGAGGCGCTCTCGACAGGGCGGCTTTTCGTTCCCGCGAAGCTGGCGGGCCGGAAGCGGGTACCTTTAGTCGTGCATTTCCATGGAGCGGGTTGGGTCGTGGAAATGGCCGCCGCGCAAAACGGCTTTGCTGCCATCGCGGACCAGGAGGGCTCCGGGTCCGCGGCATATGCGAAACCGTTCGCCGGCCGCGCGCGCTTTGCCGCGATGCTGCGGGAGGCCGAAGAGAAATCCGGCGCGGTGTTCGCGCCGATTACGCTGAGCTGTTGGAGTGCGGGTTACGGCGCAATCCGCGAGATCCTCGCGGACCCCGCGAGTTACGCGCGCATCGACCGCGTCCTGCTCATTGATGGACTCCATACCGGATACGCCGGCGGAAAGCCGGGGCCGCAGGAGAGTGCGCTCGAGACCGCGAACCTCGACGTTTTTCTGCGGTTCGCGCGGGACGCCGTGGCGCGACGCAAGCGAATGCTCGTGGTCCACTCGGAGATCTTTCCCGGCACTTTCGCCAGCACGACGGAGACGGCGGACTGGCTGCTCTCGCAATTGGGCGTCGGGCGTCGTGCGGTGTTGCGATGGGGTCCGATGGGCACGCAGCAGTTGAGCGAGGCGCGGGCCGGCGATTTCCGGCTGGAGGGGTTTGCCGGAAATTCCGCTCCGGACCACGTGGATCTGTTTCACGGTTTGGCTCAGTTTCTGCGTGCGCTGAGGTAGCGCGCGGCGGTTCGCTACACTAGTGTGCTCATGGAAGAATCCTCGCCGCTGCGGGTGGTTTCGATCGGCGGAGGCACGGGCCTGTCCGCGTTGCTCTCCGGTCTGAAGTATTACGCGCATCCGGCCGACCCCGCAACCCCGGCAGTGGATATCACAGCGCTCGTGACCGTCACCGACGATGGCGGCAGCTCCGGCCGCCTACGCCGCGAATTCGACGTGCTGCCTCCGGGCGATATACGTAGTTGCATGGTGGCGCTGAGCGAGGATTCGGCCCTGCTGTCGCGGCTCTTCCAGCACCGGTTTCAGGCGGGCCGCGGGCTGAAGGGGCACAGCTTCGGCAATCTCTTCCTGATGGCGCTTTGTCAGATTATGGGAGATTTTCCCGACGCCATCAAAGCCTCCAGCGAAGTGCTGAAGATCGCCGGCCGCATCTACCCGGCCACTACCGAAAACGTCGCGCTGGAAGCGCAGCTCGCCAATGGGGCCCTGCTCGTGGGAGAGACGCGCATCAGCAGCAGCAAGCATCGCATTCAGCGGGTCCGGTTGATTCCGCGGCGCGCCAAGCCGCTGCCGGAGGCGCTTTCGGCCATCGCCGAGGCCGATGTGATTACGTTCGGGCCGGGGTCGCTCTTCACCAGCGTGATTCCGAACCTGCTGGTGCAGGGCGTGCCGGAAGCGATTCGCAAATCGCAGGCGGTGAAGGCGTATTTCGTCAATCTCATGTGGCAGCCGGGCGAGACTAACGAATTCAAGGCGAGCGACCACGTCCGCGCCATTCACAAGCATGCCGGCGGCAAACTGCTGGATTACGCGATTGTCAACGTGCGTCCCATGACGCTAGCGGTGAAGAAGCGCTACGCCAAAGAGGCCGCGCTTCCCGTGGAAAACGACATCGACACTCTATTCAGGATGGGGCTCAAGGTGATGGCGGGTAATCTGGTGCAGCACGGCGTTAAAATCCGCCACGATCCCGCTGCCACATCCGCCGTGGTGGTACGGCTCGCCCAGGAAGGCCGGCGGCGGCGCGAGCAGCGGGCATAATAGTGTGAATGGATAATTCGGTAACGGTAGTCATTCTGGCCGCGGGCCTGGGCACCCGCATGAAATCGCGGAAAGCGAAGGTGTTGCACGAGGCCGGCGGAAAGCCGCTGGTGCAGCATGCGGTGGATACGGCTCTGCAACTCGCTCCGGCGGAGCGCATTTTCGTTGTGGTGGGGCATCAGGCCGATGAGGTGCGCGCGGCCGTGACTACGCCGGGCGTCGGCTTTGTGGTGCAGCGGGAACAGAAGGGCACCGGGCACGCGTTGATGGCCGCCCGCGAGGCGGTGTCGGGTTTGCCGGGGTACCTGGTGATCGACTATGGCGATGGTCCGCTGCTGCGCGCCGCGACGCTCCGCAAACTGCTGGCGGCGACGCAAGAGAGCGCCGCGGATTGCGTACTGCTTTCGGCGATGATGACCGACCCGACCGGATACGGCCGCGTGATTCGCGATTCGCACGGGCGCGTTACCGAAATCGTGGAACAGAAGGCGGCCACCGCGGAGCAACTCGCGATCCGTGAAGCCAACATGGGCATCTATTGCTATCGCGCGGAAACGTTTTGGAAGCACCTCGACGAGATTCAGCCCAATCCCGCGGCCAAGGAGTATTACCTGACCGATATGGTGCAGATCCTGCACAGGGCGGGCTGCAGGGTGGACGCGATGGAGCTCGAGGATGCGCGCGAGGCTCTCGGCATCAACAATCGCGTGGAACTGGCGGAGGTGGATCGCTTGATGCGTGAGCGCAAGATCCGCGAGTTGATGCTAGGCGGCGTAACGGTGGAAAAACCGGAGACCGTGACCATCGATTGCGGCGTGAGCATCGGCATGGACACCATCGTGGGACCGTTCGCGCAGATTCTGGGCAACAGCACCATCGGCGACAACTGCCGCATCGGCGCATGTTCCATCGTGCGCGACTGCGCGCTGGGCGATGGCGTGGAGATTGCGGCGTTCACGCACGCCGAAGAGGCGCGCGTGGAAGCAGGCGCGCACATAGGCCCGTTTGCGCGGCTGCGAATGGGTGCGATCGTGGGGCCGGACGCGCACGTCGGAAATTTTGTGGAGTTGAAGAAGACGCGCATGGGCGCGGGCGCGAAGGCCAATCATCTGGCGTATCTCGGCGATTCGGAGATCGGCGAGAAAACCAATATCGGCGCCGGAACCATCACGTGCAATTACGACGGGGTTAAGAAGCATCCGACGAAGATCGGCAGGGGCGCGTTTGTCGGCAGTAACTCGACGCTGGTGGCACCGATCGAGATCGGCGACGGAAGTTACGTAGCCGCGGGGAGCGTCGTGACCGAACCCGTGCCTGCCGATGCTCTGGCGGTCGGGCGGAGCCGTCAGGTGTTGAAAGAAGACTGGGCCAGGAAGCGTCGGGAACTCGGATCGAAGAGGAGCTAACTCGCGGCGTAACGATTCCGCCTCGGGCTCGTCTGGAGGTGTGGTGTGCGTTTTTCCTTAACAGCGGCGGTGCTGGGCATCACGGCAGTTGTGCTGGCGGCCGCCGCTTTGCGTTCCTTCAACAATCCGATACCGCTCGAAACTGTGGCGGAGACGACCGCCAATGCTAGCCTCGGCGATCTCAACGGCGATGGGAAACTGGACCTGGTGCTCGCCAAAGGTCGTCACTGGCCGCTGGCCGATGTGGTGATGTTCGGTGACGGCAAAGGCCATTTCACGCCGGGTCCACCGCTGCCCAACCGTCCGGATCGCAGCTATTCGGCGCCGCTGGCGGACCTGAACGGCGATGGCTCGCTTGATATGGTGATCAGCAATGACCGTCCCGATCCGAAAATCGTGCTGCTGAATGACGGGCATGGGCGCTTCACTCTCGCGGGCACCTTCGGCGACCCGAACTGGCCGACCCGCAATGTCGTGCTGACTGACGTGAACGGCGACCGTTTCCCCGATATCGCTGTAGCAAACCGTCCGGGACCGAGCTACGTATGCAAAAACGACGGTAAGGCGCATTTCGCGTGCAGCGTGCTGGGGCCGGAAACCTCCGCGACGATTCTCGCCGGCGACATCAATGGTGACGGAGCGATGGACCTGATTGTGGCTTGCCGCGACTCGTGCCAGAGCGTTGTGTACCTGAATGACGGAAAGGGCGGGTTTACCAGGAAAGTGCCTTTTGGTCCGGCGAAGGCATCCACGCGCGCGCTGGCCGTTGGCGATTTCGATGGCGATGGCCGGCTGGATATCGCCGCCTGCCATGAAGACGAAGGACTGTACATTTACTTCAACGCGGGGAACGGTAGTTTCGAGGCTCCTTACAAGGTGTCGGGGAAAGAAGCGCTGCCCTATTCGATGATCGCTGCCGACCTGAATCGCGACGGCAGGCCCGAACTGATCGTAGGCTACGTCAAGGCGCCGGGAGCGATCTATTTCAATGACGGCACGGGCCGGAAGTACAAGCGCGTGACGTTCGGCGACAGCAAAGGCGCGATTTACGGGATCGCCGCGGGCGACGTGGACGGCGATGGCTACCTCGATATCGTAGCTGCGCGAAGCGACGCTCGGAGTCTGCTGCTGTTGAGCCGCCCCGCGCGCTGAGACTGGCAGCGTGAGTGCATCCGCGGCGGTCGGGCGGAGCCGGCAGGTGTTGAACGAAGACTGTGGCGGAGACGACCGCCAATGCCAGCCTCGGCGAGAGCCTCCGCTGAACCACGCGCCATGCATAGGTTCGCAGCAGTTCACCTGTTCGTGAGAGATGATCAGCAGGTTAGGAACGTGTGCGGCTAAGTAGCGGCTACGCGAACGTGCCGACAGGAATCTTTCCTGTCGGGTCGCGCGGAGCGCGACTGGGCGTGCGCCGCACGCCTGCGACCGGTCAGGAGACCGGCCGCTACCGCCCAAAGTTCCGGTCGCGTGGAGTAGCGACCGGTCTCCAGACCGGTTGCAGGCGTGCGAAGCGCGCCAGTGGGGAACTCCTCCCGGCTGCCGGAGCCGGCCCGCGCTGAGACTGGCAGCGTGAGTGCATCCATCGCCGCGGATGCGTGTCGCTGCCCTGTTCCTTCTCTCCTCCTGCGCCGCGGTCGCGCAGTTCCATAGCACTGTGCCGCTGGTAGTTGTGCCTACCACTGTGAAGGACCCGCGCGGCCAGTTTGTCGACGGGCTTCAGCCCAGCGACCTGATCCTCACCGACAACAATGTGCCGCAGGCCATACAGATGGATTGGATGTTGTTCCCGATCTCCCTGGTGGTGGCAGTGCAGACCAGCGATAATTCCGGGGCCGTTTTGGATAAGCTCGGCGGCGCAGGAATCCTGTTCACCAACCTGCTGGCGGGCGACGCCGGCGATACCGCCGTGATCACGTTCAGCGATGAGGTGAAACTGCATCAGGACTTCACTTCGGATTCCGGTGATGTGATGCACGCACTGCGCATGCTGCGGAAGGAAGGCGATAAGGCGCACGCTCTCGACGCGCTGAAGCAGGCGATGGAGATGCTGGCGAAGCGGCCTCCGGGTCGAAGGCGAATCGTTTTATTGATCGGCGAGAAACGCGATCGCGGCAGCCGCGCGAAATTGCCGGAGGTGATGGAGTTGGTGCAACGGCAAAACGCGCAGGTGTATTGGCTGACGTACTCGCCGTTTCTCGAGCCCTTCACCGCGAAACCGAGAACCGTAGAGGATGAAAAGCCCATCGACGAACGCATCAAGATGCCGAAGTGCGATTGGTGCGAGAGGCCCGACGATCGGGCAACGCCGGCGGATCTGGGACCGGGCGGACTGCTTTACGGGCTCGGAGAGTTGATCCATATGCGGCAACCGGACCTGGCGATGCTGTTTTCACAGACCACAGGCGGCCGGACCCTGGGATTCCTTAAGAAGAGCGCGCTGGAACAGACCATCGAGAGGATCGGCGAAGAGGTGCATCGCCAATATATTCTGAGTTTTGAGCCGAAGGGAGGAGAAGCGGGCAAGTACCACAAAATTCAGGTGACGGTGAAAGGACACCCTGAGCTATCGGTGACCGCCCGGGAAGGATACTGGGCAGTCAATCAATGACGCTGGATGAGGCCGCGGAGCCCGAGTGCATTGGCGGCCTCATCGCTTCGAGCTCTACCCGGCGGCGGTTGACGTCGCCTTCCGGCTCAAGAAGCACTCGCGGCAGTATACCGGGCGCCCCTGCGTCGGCTTGAACGGCACGGTAGTCTCCCGGCCGCACTGCGAGCATGTGGTCATGGTCTCGGTCTTCGCAAAGCCCGAACCCGAACTGCCCTGGCGCTTGTTCTTGCAGTTTTTGCAGCGCTTGGGCTCATTCTTGAAATTCTTATCGTGAAAGAAGTGTTGCTCTCCAGCGGTAAAGACGAAGTCTGCTCCGCAGTCAACACATTTAAGGACTCGATCCTGAAACTCCGGCATATCAACTGTGCCCCGTATTCAACCTGAACTGTTGTCGGATGTGGAAGCGGGGCCTCGATACCGAGGCCCCGCCTCCGGGTTTATTCTACTTCCCGGCGATTCTTCTTCCGGTTCCGTTTGCGAGCTAGCGCCTGCTTAGCCCGGAGCTTCTCGCCCGGCTTCAAATAGAAGGAATGACGCTTCACTTCCTTGATGATGTCCTCTTGCTGGACTTTTCTCTTGAAGCGGCGAAGGGCGTTCTCTAACGTCTCGCCCTCTTGAAGCTTTACTTCAGCCAAACGAAATACACCTCCCAACTAGACCAAATTTCCGATACGCTTCGGGGATTTTCGATTGCCGGATCACCTGAAGGGAGGCCCGAGCCAAAATTCCTATACGGCGCACAGAAGGTACTGATATCATAGGTGGTTGACAGATAAAGTCAAGTCACAATTTTCACGGCTAGTCCCCCGTATGCCGTCGCAGACTGCGCAACCACTTTCTTTTCAGGAAATTGTCTGAAATGGAAAATGTTCTGGCTATCCTACTGGCAGGGGGCGCGGGTGAACGTTTGAACCCGCTCACGAAAGACACTGCCAAGCCGGCCGTGCCTTTTGGGGGCGCTTACCGAATTATAGACTTCACCCTTTCCAACTGCATCAACTCCGACGTCCGTCGAATCCTAATCCTAACACAATACAAGGCTTTAGAGTTGATTCGCCACATCCGCGACGGCTGGAATATCCTCTCCGCGGAAGTCGGCGAATACATCGAAATCCTTCCGCCGATGAAGCGGGTCCATGAGGACTGGTACCAAGGTACGGCCGATGCTGTTTTCCAGAACTTTCAGAGCATCGAAGCCGAGGCCCCCGATTGCGTCCTGATCCTGAGTGGCGATCACATCTATAAGATGAATTACCACGACATGATCGACTGGCATCGGCGGCAGAATGCCGACGTGACGCTCGCCACGCTGCAGGTTCCTCCGGAGGAGGCCGGGCGTTTCGGAGTCCTGGAGATCGACGAGAACTATCGCGTGGTCGGCTTCGAGGAAAAGCCGCAGCACGGCAACCCCAAGCCGTCACGGTTCGATCCGAATATGGTGAGTGCTTCCATGGGGATATACGTATTCAACCCCAAAGTGCTGCTGCCGGCTCTGCACGCCGATGCCGACGACACCAGTTCGAGCCATGATTTCGCCAAGGACATCATTCCGCGGCTGCTCGATTCGGCACGCGTGGTAGCCTACGATTTTCGCGATATCAACGATAAGCAGGTCCGCTACTGGCGCGACGTTGGCACCCTGGATGCCTACTATGAGGCAAACATGGATCTGGTGGACGTGGTGCCGCAGTTCAATCTGTACGATCAGCGGTGGCCCATACGCACGAAGGTGACGCAGCAGCCTCCGGCGAAGTTCGTTTTTGCGCAGGAAGGCAGGCGCATGGGGATCGCTGTGGATTCCATCGTGAGCGCGGGCGTGATTGTCTCGGGAGGGCGGGTGTTGCAAAGCGTGATTTCTCCGGCGGTGCGCGTGAACAGTTACTGCGAAGTGGAGTATTCCATTCTGATGCCGGCAGTGGAGATCGGCCGCTATAGCCGGATCCGGCGCGCCATCATCAACACCGGAGTCAAAATCCCGGAGAACAGCGTGATCGGCTTCGACCTGCAGGCCGACCGGGCCAAAGGGTATACCGTGACCGAGGGCGGAATTGTGGTAGTGGGCTGAGATTTCGGACGCAGATGAACGCAGATGAACGCAGATGAAATTCAGTCTGATCCGCGTTTATCAGTGTTTATCTGCGTCCCCTAAATGTTTTGTTCAGGAGTGCATAAGTTGACGACGATCGTAAAAATCATTGGACGGGAAATTCTGGATTCGCGTGGCAATCCTACGGTGGAAGCGGATGTTTATCTCGCGGACGGCAGCATGGGGCGGGCGGCGGTGCCTTCCGGGGCGTCCACCGGCGAACATGAAGCGGTGGAGCTGAGGGACGGCGATAAATCGCGTTACCTCGGCAAAGGCACGCTCAACGCGGCCGCGCACGTGAACGGCGAGATCGCCGCGGCTCTGCATGGGAAGGACGCCACGCAGCAGGCCGAGATCGATCGCGCGATGATCGCGCTGGACGGCACGAATAACAAGGGCCGTCTCGGCGCGAATGCGCTGCTCTCGGTTTCCATGGCAGTGGCCCGGGCCGCGTCTCTGTCTCAGCGGACCTCGCTCTACCGTTACCTGGGCGGCGCAGGGGCGAGCACTCTGCCCGTTCCGATGATGAACATCATCAACGGCGGCGCGCATGCGGACAATAGCGTGGATCTGCAGGAATTCATGATCGCGCCGTTCGGAGCGCAGAAGTTCAGCGAATCGCTGCGCATGGGTGTAGAAGTGTTCCATACGCTGAAGAAGGTGCTCGCCAAGAAGGGCTACTCTACGGCGGTGGGTGACGAGGGCGGCTTCGCCCCGATGCTGAAGAGCAACGAAGAAGCCATCGAGAGTGTGCTCGAAGCCATCACTCAGGCCGGCTACAAGCCCGGTGAGCAGATCGGCATCTGCCTGGACCCGGCTGCCAGCGAATTTTTTGAGGACGGCGCGTATGTTTTCAAGAAGAGCGATAAGAGCCGCCGCACGAGCGAGCAGATGGTGGAGTTCTGGAACAACTGGGTGCGCCAGTATCCGGCGATTCTTTCGATCGAAGACGGCATGAGCGAGCAGGACTGGAGCGGCTGGAAGCTGCTGACAGACACGCTCGGCAAGAAGATTCAACTCGTAGGCGACGACGTGTTCGTGACGAATCCGGAGATTTTCCAGCGCGGAATCGAAAAGGGCATCGGCAACGCCATTCTGATCAAGGTAAATCAGATCGGTACGCTGACGGAGACGTTGGAAGCGATGGCGATGGCGTCGCGCGCGGGCTACCGAAGCGTGGTCTCGCATCGCAGCGGTGAAACCGAAGATCCGTTTATTGCCGATCTCGCGGTCGCCACCGGCGCAGGGCAGATCAAAACGGGGTCGGCCAGCCGGACGGACCGCATTGCCAAGTACAACCAGTTGCTGCGCATCGAGGAGCGGCTCGGCCCGGCGGCCCAGTTCCTGGGACGCAAGGCCTACGCGCGATAGGGGAACCATGAGGAAACTCGTACTGGTGCGCCACGGCGAAAGCGCGTGGAACAAAGAGAACCGCTTCACCGGCTGGACCGATGTGGATCTCTCGGAAAGAGGAAAGTTTGAGGCGCGCGAGGCGGGCCAGGTGCTGAAGGAGGGCGGCTACACGTTCGACGTCGCTCACACTTCGGTGCTCAAGCGCGCCATCCGCACGCTCTGGACGGTGCTGGATGAAATGGACCTGATGTGGATTCCGGTCTACCGTTCGTGGCGGCTCAATGAGCGGCATTATGGCGCTCTGCAGGGTCTCAACAAAGCCGAAACGGCCGAGAAGTTCGGCGAGAAACAGGTGAAGATCTGGCGGCGGAGTTACGACATCCGCCCGCCGGAGCTGACGGCGGACGATCCGCGATTTCCGGGCCACGATGCGCGTTATGCCGCGCTCACCCCGGCGGAATTGCCGCTGACGGAGTGCTTGAAGGATACGGTCGCGCGGTTTCTGCCGCTGTGGCATGAGACCATCGCGCCGGAGATTCAGGCCGGCAAGAAGGTGCTGATCGCGGCGCACGGCAACAGCCTGCGCGCGCTGGTGAAGTATCTGGATAACGTCAGCGAAGAGGAGATCGTCGAGCTCAACATTCCGACGGGCATGCCGTTAGTGTATGAACTGGACGACAATCTGAAAGCGCTCAATCGGTATTATCTGGGCGACCCGGAGAAGGTGAAGGCGGCCATGGACGCAGTGGCCGCTCAGGGCAAGAAGAAGTAAGCGGGGCGCCCGTCAGGCGAGCGGCAGCACAGCCGCGCTGACGGGCGATTCGCCCACCGGAATCATCGTAAAGAGCGGCGCCGATTTGAGCCACGGCTTCGAACCGAGCGTCGGCGAATTCAGCGAGTAATTGCGGATCACGGCGAGGTCGCCGGACTGCCGGTCGACCACCAGGATGTACTGCTGCTGCGGGTTCGTCGCCGGCGTGGTCAGGATCTGGCACGGCTCCTGCCCGACTTGCACGACTGCGACGAGCTTCTGATCGTTGACGTCCAGGACCGTGAGGCTGCCGTTTTGCGGGTTGGCCACCATCAGGCGGCCCTGCGGATTGTCGACACTCATCATCGCGCCCGGCGCGCGGCCGGCCAGGACCGTTTGCCAGATCTGCGTGGTGTACGGGAAGACGACGACCACGCCATCCATGCCGTCGCCCGAGATGAACAGTTGGCCGCCATCGCTCGACGTGGTGTAGTTGCGCGGCGCGAGCGGCAGCGGCAGGCGGACTACGGTCTTGCCGGTCGCAGTCTCGAAAATCGCGAGGTAGCGTTCGGCACAGCCCGCCATGATTTGCTGCCCGTCATTGCGGAAAAGAACGAGCGAGGGAGTCCCGCCGGTGCCGATGACGCGTTCGACGCGCGAGCCATCGAGGGAAGCGACGGTGATGTTCGGGCTGTCCTTACCGATGACCACGGCGCGGAAGGCCGGCCGGTTGGGCGCCGGAGTGTTCAGCGCGAAGGCTGTGGGGATGCCTTCGAGGCGCACGCGCCGCGCGGGCTTCAGGGAATCGAGAGAGATTTCGACGAGCGACGCGGGGTCGCGATACAGCACCCATAGAGCATCGCCGCGCGGCGACAGTTGCATGGAGACGGCTGAGTTGCCGGCCGAGACGCGGCGCGCGACGGAGAGGTTCGCGCCGTCGATTTCCTGTACCGTGCCGGAATCTGGGGTCAGCACGAACATCTTCGTTTTGGTGGGGTGGCGTAGGACGAGACTGGGCGCGGCATCGAGGGCGATTTGTTTGATGACGCGAAACCGGCGGTAGAGGTCGACGACGCTGACCGTGCGGCTGACCTGGTTGGCGACGAAACAGTAGCCGAGGAAGCCATCGGCTTTGGGCGGGCTGCACGAGAGCGCGGCGAGGGGCGCGGCGAGCACGGCGCGGCGGGAGATGAGGGAGCGGGAAGCCAAATGCTATTGTACTTCGGAGTCCGAAATCGCCGTAGAGCGGAGGGGGCGTGTTATGCTGTTGGAGTGCTTCGGCGCGGGCGGCGTTTGGCGGCGCGGCTCAAGCGCGAGATCCTTCCGGAGAGGTGGCCGAGTGGTTGAAGGCGCACGCTTGGAAAGCGTGTTTAGGGGAAACTCTAACGCGGGTTCGAATCCCGCCCTCTCCGCCATATACTCTTCGTGCTGCGGCGTCAAGCGGCGGCTTGAAACCGTTCAGTTCATCCGCGCGGCAGCCGCGGACCAGTCCAGTAGCGACCGGTCTCCTGACCGGTTGCAGGCGAGCGCAGCTCGCCCAGGCGCGCCCTGCGCGCCTGGTACCGGTCGGGAGACCGGTACCTACCGTCCTCGCTAGCGAGGGGGTGTCGTCACCCAGATGTACAGAGGGTATGGGTTTCCGGGATTGATGTAGGTAGGCGATGTGGGCCAGACAGTGAGCGGTCCGGCGGGTACGACGCCCGTCGCGAGGTTCAGGTCCACCGTCACTCCAGAGAGGAAGAGCGAACTCTGCTCCAGGGCTGCCGGCACCGTCGCCTGCACCTGCCACACGAAGGGGTTGAGCGGCGTCACACTCGTGACCTGCGCCGACCATCCACCGATCGTTACGGCAATCGGAATCTGGGATTGCTGCCAGGGGCGCGCTTCATTATTGAAATAGTTCACGCCCAGGCCGTTCAGAAAAAGAGAGACGGCGGAGCCTGGCGTCGCGCGATCGGTGCACGAATTGACTGACCCATCCGCATTCAGAGCGAGATCGGTGTTGCCGCCATAATCGGTGAGGGCGCCTACCGTGCAGGAAGCAATGCTGCCGGAGAGGTCCCCAAATACGCTGGGGTTGCTCGCTATGAGCGGAATTTCACGCGTTACGCTTGGCCCGTTATTGACCGTAAGCTGCATGGTTGAATACTGGACACGGCCAACACGCGCGTCTTCCAGGACCCCCGCCGGTACGGCGACGTTGATCTGCGTCGATGAAACGTAAAGCAGCGGCGCGGCCACGCCGTTGAACGTCACGGTCACTCCACCTAGAGATGTGGTCGTATAGTCCGCGGCAGCTATGGGAGCGCCTGGTCCGATGCCGGTTCCCATCAAAGTGATCAGTTGGTTGGGAGCGGCGACACCCACGCGCGCCAAATTGGCGCTATCCACGATGCAGGCGATTTGCGGAGCTGCTGCGGCGCCGGTTTCGAAATTCGCCTCCCCGAGGTAAGCGCCAGGATCAGGGCCGCGATGTAGAAAGCCGGGCGTCAGGGCGCCCGGTGTAATCGGCGTGTCGGCGAAACGGGCCGGTCCCGCAGCCCATACGTTGGAGCCGCCGGCGTACGCGATGCCCGCCACGCTGACGTTGGAACCATCTACCAGCACCGCGCCGAGCACGTTGCCTGTTGCCAGGTCGACGTGTGTAATCGTGCCCTCGGCGAAGGTGGTGATGCTGTTTGTTCGACACGCACTGGGGAGCGTTGTCACTCCCAGGGGTAGTTCCGGTGGCGGCGGAATCCCGATCGCGAATTGGGGAGACACTGGATCGTCGTTGAAAACGCCGCCTACATACAGATCGTTCTGCGACCCGAAGACCACTCCGGCGCCGCCCACGGGAACCGAATAGAGCACCGTTCCACCGGTGGGATCGAGCTTGGTAAGGAACGGCTCGGCTTGGGTCGTGCTCGCAGGCGGAACAGTCCAGACATAGTCTCCGTACACGAGACCAGTCAGATACGCGTTGCCCGCGCCGTCCACAGCGATTCCGTTGTTGATGGAACGAAAACTATCACCAAGGAATGTGGAGTAGATCAGGGTCGAAGCGTTCGGGCTGACCTTGGCCACGTACTGATGGGCGCTGAGAAGGTGACCGCACTCTCCCGTGCAGCCGCTTCCCGGCTCGTACGCTCCGGGAGTAGTCGGGTAGTCTCCCGCGGTTGTGCTACCGGCCATATAAATATTGCCCGCGGGATCGATGGCGAGTGCGCTGCCGCCGATTCCTGTCGCAGTGAAAAGCACCTTCGAGCCCGTAGAATCGAATTCCATCAAAAAGAGCCCGCTGCTGTTCGAATTCCGGTAAGCACCCGGAGTCGCGGTGAGTGGAGTAGCGCTCGTGCCGCTCACCACGATATCGCCTTGGGGCGTCAGCGCCACAGCCAGCCCGTTCGTATTGACGGCGCCGATGACTTCGCTGAAGAGCACGTCGCCCGACGCATTCAGCTTCACCAGGAAAGCCCGCGAGCCGGCACTCGACCCCGGAAGCGTGCCTGCCTGTGGGCTGGGAGTCACCGGAAAATCGGGCGAGGTGGTCGTGCCCACTACGTACGCGTTCCCCATTCCATCCACGGCAATCCCGTTTGCGCGGTCCTGTGCCGAGCCGCCGATCGAGCGGTAATAGAGATAGCCGGTTGCAGACGGGTTTAGCTTAACGACAATTGCTGGTGAGGGCGCGGCGGATGCATATCCGAGAGCGATCGGGGTAGCGCCCGCAAGGTAGACATTTCCGGCCGGATCGACGCTGATCGCCGCGGGAATGAAACCTTCGGAGAGGTAAGTGGAGTAAGTCAGGCTGGCCGGCCAGGCCGCCGCAGTTAGCAGGAGTGCCGCACCCGTCACACGCACGAGGTTCATGTGGGATACCTTCGGGAGACGCGGCAGTCAAATGATAGCACACGGGACCGCGCTCGTCGCGGGGTGGGGAAGACGGAAAACGCGGGCAGGAAGGCGAAAAATTATCGGGAGAGCGGCTTTCACCGCTCCCCCGGAATGATGCTGTTAGCCCTTTACCGCAACAGGAACCAGATCCCGGCTGCTGATCACCCGGTCGATCATGCCGTACTCCACAGCCTGATCGGGTTCCATGATGTAATCGCGATCCACGTCCTTGGCCACGCGATCGATCGGCTGGCCCGTCGCATCGGCCAGCATCTTGTTCAGAATCTCGCGCATGCGCAGAATTTCGCGCGCGTAAATGTCGATATCGGCCGCCTGCCCAGCTAAACCCTGCATAGACGGCTGATGAATCATGATGCGGGAATTCGGCAAGCTGAAGCGCTTGCCCTTGGTGCCCTTTGCCAGCAGCACGGCCGCCATGGAAGCCGCCTGTCCGACACAAATAGTAACGATGTCCGGACGAATGAAAGCCATGGTGTCCAGAATCGCCAGACCGGCTGTAATGGACCCGCCCGGCGAATTGATATAGATCGAGATATCCTTTTCCGGATCTTCGGCTTCCAGGAAGAGCAACTGCGCGATAATCAGGTTCGCCACCTGGTCATCGATCGGTGTTCCCAGGAAGATGATGTTCTCTTTCAACAGCCGGGAGTAGATATCGTATGCGCGTTCGCCTCTGGAAGTCTGTTCGACCACCATGGGCACAAGGACAGATTGTCCCATCCTGCCTCCGGAATTCAGATGTAAGACCGGTTGCCCGGCCAGCTCAAGCCCGTTTGGCGGTAACCGCGCGCCGGCCCTTGCGCTGTTTGGTCTGAGCCAGATTCTTTTTCTTCTGCTCCAGCGCCTTGGCGAGGTCTGCGATCGTATTCCGCCCTAGATAATCCATGATACGCGATCTGAGGTTCACCCAGCTATCGTGCATCGAACAAGGCATGTCATCGGAGCATTCGCTAAGTCCACTGGCGCACTGCTGGTAAGGGGCTAAACCGTCCAGTGCCTCCACGATGTCCAGAAGCCGGATCTCCGCCGGATCCACCCGAAGCGCGAAGCCGCCGGTCGGACCCTTGCTGCTCCGCAACAGGCCCTTGCGCGCAAGCTGCTGCAGAATCTTGGCCAAAAAGTGAGCCGGAATGTCTTCCTGCTCGGCGATGTTCTTGACCATGGCGTACTTGCCTTCCGGCACCTGCGCCAGATGCACGAATGCGCGAATGGCGTACTCGGCTGACCGCGAATAAATCATGCTGAATCCCCCGGCAATATCGGAGTAACGTTACTTCGTTATCTTAAAATTTTTCCCCCGCTCCGCGCAAGGGAATTGTGATCAGACTCGCTTTTAGGGTCTTGAATACCCTAATCTGTGGACGCGAGCGGACAGGCAAAAGATACAAACAAGGCCCTGTTTTCTTTGGTGATCATAAAAGATGAGGACTTTCGATCTATGATGCGTTACCGAATTGTTACGGTCCTAGTACTCGCGCACGCGGCGCTCGCCCAGACGGCGATGCCCGCACAACCGTTAATTCGAGCCACCGGAGCCGGCGTCGTCCAAGTGAAACCCGACCAGGCGCGCATCGATATAGGGGTGGTCACCCAAGCCAAGACGGCTCAGGATGCAGCGTCGCAGAATGCAACACAGCTCTCCGCCGCCCTCGCCAAACTCAAATCCGCCGCCGGCCAGAATGCCGAGATCAAAACGAGTGGCTACTCGCTTCAGCCTGTCTACGTCTATCCGCAACCCGGAAAAGCCGTAATCGACGGTTACCGCGCCATGAACACCGTCCAGGTGACCACCAGCGATCTCGCCGGCATCGGCAAAATCATCGACGTCGCAACCCAGGGAGGCGCCAACGAAGTCGAGCGGCTGCAATTTACGCTGAAAGATCAAACCGCGGCCCGCATCGAAGCGTTGAAAAAGGCGGTAGCCGAAGCCCGCACCAACGCCGAAGCCATGGCCGCCGGCATGGGAATGAAAATCGGAAAACTGATCTCGCTGGAAGAATCCGGAAGCGCGCCCATCCAACCGATCTTCGCCGCCGCCGGGCGCGCCCAACTCGCCGGCTCCCCGACGCCCATCGAATCGGATACGATCGAAGTCCGCGCAAACGTCACTCTCACCGTAGCGGTTCAGTAGCGGCCGATCTTGCGGACCGGTTGCGGGCAATCAATTCTCCGTGGGCCGCTCTGCCCGGTCCACCACCACTACCTGCACTTTTCTCTCGCGCGCTGCAGTTCCAGCCCCAACTGCTCGCGAATTGCGGCGAATAGCGGCTCGCGCTCTTCGTGATCCGGCGTCACTTCAGGGTCAAACGGCTCGAACAGAAGCTTGTAGTCATACAATTCCCGTCAGCCCCGTCCGGTCCAGCACCGGGCGGCCCAGCATGCGCTCCAGCGAGCGTGCAAGAAAGGAGATCCGTTGGGCCGTCCCCGCGATGCGCCCCCGCCCCGAGCCCGACATACCGAGCCTCTCGGGAGTGCTCGATTCTTCGATCCGACCACCGTTCTTCGCAACGCTCAGCACATACACCGGCATCGTTTCCTCGTCGCGATGGAACGCAAATTGAAAGCGCTCCCGCAACAGACTTTGCAGCATCTGTTGCACGTCGGCCGTCTTCCTGGCGCCTTCGGCAATCTTCGCCACGATATCGAAAGCGTCCGAACCGAACCACACCGGGCCGCCCTTCACCCGATCTTGCGGAATGCCGTAGGCCCATGCGACAAGCGTCTTGAGCGTCACGCTTCGCATCTCCAGGCGGGATGACAGCAGCTTCATTCCAGGAACTTCACGGAGGCGCGGGTCAGCCCGTTTCACCGAAGCGACTTCAAACTCGGCTTGCGTCTGCGCCGAAAGCAACGCCATCGCGGACAAAAGAACACACGTGACGGCGAGGCTCCGTCCTGTCACGCCGCGCTTGAGCGGCTGGAGGAGCCGGGCTCGCCGGCATTGTTCATTCGTCTTTATGGGCGCCTATTTCTTTGGCGGGTATTTCTCAAAGCTCTTCTTCACCATATCGTCGAGCTTCTTTTGCACGTCCGAAGGCTCCCGCTTGTCGGTCCGCGCAATCGCCCGCCAAACCAACGATTTTGTCGCCGGGTCGCGCAGGTCGATCACCAGCGTACCTTCGGTGTGCGGAGAACGAACGACGCGCGTGCCCCAACCGCGCCACCCCGCCGGATACACCTCGCGCACCATTCGCCGCGTGGCGCCGAGCGTGTACCGCACGTTCAAGTCGCTGCGCCCGCTCGGCGTGAACTCGAGGCCTCGGCCCTCCAGAAATTTCTGTATGTCGCCCTCGATTTGCTTCCGTACCAGCTCGCTGTTCAAGGCCGGGTTCTTGCTGTTCAATACGCCGTCGCGAATCGCGAACGTGTGAAATTTCGAGAAGTCCGCGGATTGATCGAACTCCACGTCCACCTTCTGCGCCAGCGCCGCCGACACCGCCAGCAAACCCAGGATCGCTAACTTCATGCCTCCGTCCTCCCTCTGCTCATCAATTTCAGCAGATCGCCGGTCGCCGCGCTACGGTCGATATAGCCAAAATCACCGTGTTCTTTCACCGCACGAGCAGCGTCCACAAGCCCCGTCATTGCCGCGCGATACAAGGACGTCGCCAGGCTGATTCTCCTCACGCCCGCCGCCGCAAGTTCCGGCACTGAAAACGATTTTCGCGGTATACCCGCCATGAAGTTGAATGGCTTCGACACTGCCGCGCACACCGTCCGCACCGCCTCAAGGGTGGGCAGGCCCGGAGCGAACAGCACGGCAGCACCCGCCTTTTCGAACGCCTGAAGCCGCTGAATGGTCTCGTCCAGATTCGGATTCGCGAACAGGAAGCTGTGTGCCCGCGCGGTCAGCATAAAAGGAAACGGAAGCGACCGCGCTGCTTCCGCTCCCGCCGCGATGCGCTCTACCGCGAGCGAAAAGTCGTAGAGAGGCGCCGCCCCTTCCCGCGCCGCGTCTTCGATGGTGCACCCGGCCAGGCCAGCCGCCGCCGCGCCGCGCACCGTCTCGGCAACATCTTCCGGAGAATCGCCGAACCCGTTCTCCAGGTCCGCCGACACCGGCAGATCGACCGCATCAGCAATCGTCCGCGCATGCGCCAGCGCCTGCTCCCGCGAAAGCTCGCCGTCCTTCAAGCCGATCGCCATCGCCGAGGCAGCGCTGGAGGTCGCCAGCGCCTCAAATCCCAGCCCCGCAAGAATGCGCGCGGACGCCATATCCCAGGGATTCGGAATTACAAACGTTCCGCTCTCATGCAGGCGCTGAAAGCGCAAAGCTTTTGCGGTTTGTGTGAAGCTCACTCCGTCATCTTACTGCCGGAATGCTGGTTTTTGATATTCGGCGCGGCTACTTGCCGAACGTGATCTTCGAATCGGCTTCGAATTTGCGATAGTTTCGAAATTCGATACTGTTGCGCGTGCACGCGCCGCTGCCGCTGAAGCACGCTACGTTCTCGCCCTTAGCGGGCAGCAGATACGGCTTCTGATCGATCTTCACGAAGCCATACTCCAGCACGCATTCGGCTTTGTTGAGGTGATAGCCCGGCGGAAACGAATTCGCCTTCTGCTCCACACGCAGTACCCGGCGGCTCTCCTGGTCTACCCAGATTGCGCCATCGTAACCCGGCGAGTATTGGCCGCCGTTCGGCGCGATGAGAATCCAATGCGAGTTCGCCTGCGGCACGCTATAGTCGAACACCCACGCCGCACGACCCGCCACGCGATCTTCGCCGCGCCGCTTGAACGTCGCATTGGTCGCCAGCGACATCACATCTTCAAGCGTGGTGCCGAATTCGCCCGTGGACCACGATCCGCTCCGCTCCGGAGGCGCCAGCGCGGGTTCGCCATCGATCTTGATGTCGCGGTATTCCTCCTTGCCGTTCTTGTAGGCCACTTCCGTGGTAACGACGTCGATGCTTTGCCACGCGCTGATGCCGCCCTGCCGCACGGAGCGCGTGGTGTTCTGCTGAACCAGAAAATTCGGCAGGCCCGCGCTGAAGGCCGTCGATGCGTAGCGCGCGTCGGCGATGATATCTCCGTCCGTCCCCGGCCGGGGAGCTTTGGGCGCGTCGGGCGTTTCCGCGGGGGCCGGCGCCGCTTCCGCTTCCGGTTCCGCGGGAGTGGATTCGGCGGGAGCCGGCGTGGACATGGAATGTGGCTTGCCGAAATCCGATGACTGCGGAGCGCGGACGGACGCTTCGTTCATGGGCTTCTCCGAGGGCTGGCCGCTGTGCGTGAGAACGATGCGCAAGGCCGTTTCCACGTCGTCCGGACTCGCGTCTACGGTGAGCTGATCGCCGGGATGCAGCAGCGAATCGCGGATCGGCTCGCCGGCGGGATTGCGAAATTGCGTTTTGCCCAGGAGTCGAAATCGAAGGACGGCCTTCTTAGAGATCTCCAGCAGCATGTCCTTCTCGCCGAGTTTGCGCAAGCTTCCGGACACGCTGACCACCGTGATTTTCTCCGCCGCCGGCGCGCCCGTATCGCCGCTCTTCTTCTTCGGCAGCTTCACTTCCGGCACCGGCAAGTTCACTGGAATACCGCCCGGCAAGCGGCCCGGATAGGTGTTGGGAGGATACTGTCCAGGAGGATATTGTCCCGGCGGATATTGTCCGGGAGGGTATTGCCCTGGAGGGTATTGGCCGGGAGGATATTGTCCGGGCGGATACTGGCCCGGATAGGTCTGGGCAACCGCCATCGCGGCGAACACAAACAGAGCAGCTCCCCGCACAACTGTACCCCCTCGGTGTTTGATTCTACTCCAGACGCTCGCCGGTTCCCAGCGGGTGCGGCGAGGTCAATGACCCGGCGAAGTTACGAACCTTCGGCCATTCAGCCCACAACCTGAAAATCCATACTCTGCGCTGCCGTTTGCCTGCTTCCTTTGTCCGTGACGATCACCTGCAGCACATAATCCCCGGGCTTCATCGTCGGACCCAATTGCATAGCGCCGCCGCCGAGCAGATGCTTCGGGTCCGCCTGATCGTGAAGGTCCAGCGCCATCGGCTTGCCCTGGTAAATCTGCTGACCATCGCGGAACATGCGCGTCTGTATCTCTACTTCCGGTTGTTTGCCCGCGTCCGACTGCGCATTCAGAATCTGGAAAGCGTATATGAGTTCATGACCGGGGCGGAAGTGGCGCACCGCCGGACTGCCATCGGGATTGTCCGCGCTGCCCTTCTGATCCTCGCGCATAATCAGGCTGGAGACCGTCAGTTTGCCCTTATTGACATCCGGCACCTCGACAAATTGCGTCGCCGACCCGACCTGGTCCGTGCTCGGATCGCAGATCGCCACGCGCATCTGATACGGACCGGGTTTCTTCACCGGATGCGGAACATCGTACAGCAGCCCGTTCTTCAGCGCCGTGCGGTAGGTCTCGTCCGGCATGTCTATGGTGTGCGTCTGGCTGGTGGTGTCGTTGGCGATTCCGTTTTCGTCGAACGTGACCGCGAGCAGGTCGATGGTCGCCTTATGATGGCCGTCGGCAACATCTTCGAACTTGAGGTCCCTGGCATCGATGTGCAGCAGCGTGCTGAGATACGGGCCGCGCTTGGGATCGTAGGAAAAGAGCCCCGTCAATTGGACATGTATCTGCCCGGAGGAGAACGGCGAATTGAGCGCGTGCGCCAGCAGCGCCGCCGGTGTTTGCGCCACCTGCCGCTCGTAGCGGTCCGAATTGCCGAGGAAGCCGCTCCGATAACGCACCTTCAGTCCTTCGCGCTTCACCTTCACTTCCAGCTTGTGAAACCTGGCCTGTCCGGTGCGCGGATCGAAGGTGCTCGCGTCGGGATGATACGCCAGCAGGTAGTAGCCTTGCGAATCCTCCATCACCTGCCGGATCTCACTGAAGATGTCGTTATTGTCGTGCAGAAACAGGCCGCCCGTCTGGCTGGCCAACCGGACCATCCCGTCTTGCGAACGGAAAACCTCGGCCGACCGGCGCATCGGAAGATTTGCGATCTGCCGGGAATTCATGCCGCGCGTGTTGTCCGCCGCCGTGAGCCCGTAGTATTGCAAGCCGCGGGGATCGATGCTGTAAATCACCACCGACGAGCGGTCGGCCGCATCCAGCAGACGGTTGAGATTATCCATCACGCGCGGGTCGGGATCGTTGCGATGAAACAGTTGCAGGTTCTCGGTGAAGAGCATCAGGCTCTTGCGGCCGGGCAGATCGCGCAGTCCATCGACCACGTAGCGGATCGCGCCCAGGCTTCCGCTGGCGATGATCGAATTCCGCTCGCGCTCCAGAGCGCTGTTTTCGCCGGAGCCGAGCGGCGCGAAACTACTGACGCCCACGCGGCCCAGTCCGTTGAATTTGATGCGGTCGATTGCGGCATTGAGAATGCGCTTGTCCGTGGTGAATTGCTGGAATGCGCCCATGCCCGCGCTGGTGCGGAGAATCGCGACCATGTCTCCGGGCTGCACTTCCGTATTGACGAATTTCTTCAGCGAAGAGCGAATACGGGCCACGCTGTCGAACGAGAGCGCGAGATCGTCGATCACCACGGCGACGGTACGCCGCACCTGGCTCGGCTTCAACACAACCGGCGGCGGAGGCGGCGTGCCCTTCTTCACCGCGGCAGGCGCCGGTGTGGACGATGCGGCGGCTGCAGTTGGCGCGGTATCGATGTAGGAAAAATTGGTGATCCGCTGCGGCTTGCCATCCTGCAGAATCTGAAAATCGTCAGCGGAAAGATCCGTGATGTGATTGCCCTTGGCATCGGTCACCACAGCATCCATCTGCACCACGTTGACGTTGATGCGGATCACCGTCTCGGGCTGCTGCGTTTGATAGGCATTGGGCAGCGGAGCCTGAGCCAGCGCCAGGTTGACGGCAAGTAAAAATGCAGCGGGACGTATCATATGTTTTGAACCCGAGCGCCTGGACGATGTTGCGATGTACGAACTCATAGCGAACCTCCCGGCCGGTGCGCGAGTATTGGACTTAGGCGCCCGTGCCGGTAGTTTTCATACCGAACGCCGCGACATAGCCGTGGTGCGGCTGGATCTGGAAAACCCCGGCGAACGCCGATCCGGCGCGTACATCATCGGGGACGCAGCGCGCATGCCGCTGAAGGCTGGCTCTTTCGAGCTAGTGGTCAGCAACCATAGTTTGGAACATTTTAGCGACTTGCGCGGAGCGCTGAAGGAGATCGCAAGAGTCCTGAAGAGCGATGGCGGCTTGTTTGTTGCGGTGCCGGACGCGACCACGCTGACCGACCGTATCTATCGATGGATGGCGCGCGGCGGCGGCCACGTGAACGCGTTCCGGCGGCCGGACGACGTGATCCATCCGGTGTGCGAGGAAACGGGCCTGGAGTACCGCGGCGGGTATCTTCTATACAGCTCGCTGTCATTCTTGAACCGGCGGAATATTCCAGGCCGCCGCGGAAAGAAGATGGTCTTGTTTTTCGGCGGCAGCGAGCGATTTCTGGCGCTGCTGATGTGGAGTTTGAAGCGAGTGGACACGTGGTTCAACACGCGCCTGAGCGTCTATGGGTGGACGTTTTACTTCGGCAGTGCGCAGCCGGAGCGCGACCGAGCGTGGCCGAATGTTTGCGTGCGGTGCGGCGCCGGCCAATCGGATGAAGCTGCCGCGGCGCTGGCTACAGGACGCCGCTGGCGCTGCCCCTGCGGAGGGCTGAACTTACTGTAGGTACCGGCCTCCGGGGCGTTGCCATGCGCGCTTAACGGCCGAACGTCACGCCAAGTGTGAGTTCCAGTTGGTTCGGATTGGAATACAGAAATGGATCTTCCTGCGCATCCGTACCCCAGCGTGTGTAGCGGGCCTCAGGGTGCAAATGAATCGGACCGGTTCGCAGGCTGATTCCGACTCCGGCAGTGATGCCGCGGCTGGACCGGCGCGAGATGGTGCTATTCAGGCCGGTGGCGGGGATCGGGAAAGTCTGCCCCGGGAACGTTTCGGTCGCCGAGCGGGAGTTTTCGGACGAGGTTCGAAACGCGGGTCCGGCGAGGACTTCCAGGCCGTGCGCCACGCGGTACGACGCCGTGACCGGAATTTCCCAGGAGTGCGCGATGATGCGCGCATCGTTGAAGACGTCAGCGTGTTCCGTGAGGTTGTCGAAGCGAAGCCTATGGTACAGCGCGTCGGCTTCGATGCCGAAGCGATGCGGCAGGTTGACGCGGAGCATCGGCCCGACGATGTAGCGGCGCGTTGCAGAGCGGGCGGTCTCTCCGAAGCCGATGTGGAATTCGGTGTTGACGATGAACGATTCGCTAACCGGGACACCGCCGCGGATTCCGAGTTCGAGTGATTGGGCCTGCACCAGCAGGGGGACAACGAGAAGGAAACCTGCCGTTCGCACGCTACTAAGACCCGTCAGGCCGGCGGATCAACTACGCGCGGCTGAGAATTTCCATTAGTTCCGGCTCCGTAAGCTGGATTGGGTTGGCCTGCATGCTGCTGGCCTTTGCAGCCTTTTCGGCAAGCTCTTGCGCGTGCCCCGCCGTGACTCCGAAGGTGCTGAGCGCCGGGATTTCCAGCCGTTCACAGAGCGCCAGAAGCCAGTGCGCTCCGTCTTCCGCCGTGGCTTGCGGCCGCCCTGTCAGGATGCGCGCCACCTCTTCATAACGCCGCAGGGCAGGGCATTCGGGCGCGCGACGGCGCAGCGCCTGGATGTTCACCGCCGTCGCGTGTGGCAGCACGGCCGCGCACGCCATACCGTGCGGGATCGGGAACATGCCTCCGAGAGGCGCCGCGAAGCCATGGACCGCGCCCAATCCGGAATTCGCCAGCGCGAGGCCGCCGAGCAGACTTGCCCAGCTCATCGCGGCTCTTGCCTCGCGATCCGCGCCGTTCGCGAACGCCCGCGGGAGCGCCGCCGCCGCGTGCCGCATTCCTTCGATACAAAACAGATCCGTCATTGCGTTGGCTCGCGAGGAGACATACGGCTCGATGAGTTGGGTGAGCGCATCCAGGCCGGTCGATGCCGTGAGCGCGCGCGGTAGCTCGTATGTCAATTCGGGATCGACCAGGGCCATGGCGGGGAGCATCGACTGGCTGCGCAGGCTCGCCTTCACCCGATGGTCGGGCGAAGCCAGGACGGCGTTGCGCGTCACCTCGGACCCCGTTCCCGCCGTCGTCGGAATCGCAATGCACGGCGCCGCAGCGCGCCCAAGCGCCTGACCGCGTCCGATCACTTCGAGGTAATCGAGCGGATCTCCGGGATTCGTGAGCAGGGCTGCCAGCGCTTTTCCGGCGTCGAGCACGCTGCCTCCCCCGATCGCGATCACGACATCGCACGCGTGTTCGCGCGCAACCGCGGCGCCCGCGCGGATCAGTTCGATGGTCGGCTCCCCAGCAACTGCCAGCGGAACAGTCGCGATCGCCGGGATGCGTAGCGGAGCGCGATCGGGATGCGAGCCGGTCACCACCAGAGCGCGCTTGCCGAACCGCGCCGCCGCCGCGGCAACCTCGCCCCGGCGCCCTTCGCCGAAGACGATCCGGCCTGCGGTAGCGAAATCGAAGCGCATGGCTACCAGTTTTCGTCGGCGGGGTCGAAGTTGCGATAAATGGTGCGACTGCGCGGTTCGGCGAGCATCTCCGCGACGCGCTCCGCCCAGGCGCTGTAGTGCGGCGTCTCGCGATGTTGCGCGTGCCCTTCGGGGTTTTGGTAGATCTCGAGCAGCATGAAGCGCGTGGGATCGTCGGCTTGCTGGAGCACGTCAAAGCGGACGGCGAGCGGTTCCTGGCGCGTCGCCGCGGCATTCTCCAGCGTCGCGGCTTTGAATGCGTCAAGGTGCTCGGGCTTCACATGAACGTAGACGGTGAGGATGTGCATGTCTTCTGAATATTATTGCGTGCCCGGCTCCCAGTGCGCACGGAAACCAGCGATCTGCCGCATGGTGGCTTCGAAATCGCCCTGGAAGCAGACGGCGCGGTCGTCGACGTACACGTGCGCGGGCGGCTTCTTATCGGTGACGCGCGAAACGAACTCCGCCAGGCCGTGCTGCTTGAGCCACTCCTCCACGTGCGGCCCCCAACGCACCGTAAAGACCACCACTTCGTAGCCTTGCTCATTCAGCGTGCGCAGGAAGTCGCGCGCGCCTGGCCGCGGCGGATGAAAGAAGTCCGCGCCGCGCCAGCCGTCGAACGCGTTGAGCACCCCGTCGAGGTCCACGCAAACTATCGGTTTGTCGGACATAGTGATTCCAGAAGGTGGAGATATCGCCGATGCTCGCGGCGAAACAGGGCGGCATCGGCTGAGCCGCCGAGTCCCTTGATCGCCAGATCGCAGTAGCCGATTCGAAAGGCCAAATACGCGAGTTTGTAGAACGGCAGGCGGGTGGCGGCACAGGGGTCGCCCGCCGCCTGTGTGTAGCGATGCAGCAGGTAAGCTTCGGCATCACGCTCGAAGCCGAACTCGATTATGGTTCCTGCCAAGTCCCAGGCAATATCCTGCGGACCGGGATGGAAGTGATCGTCGGAATGGTCCAGCGCATCGGTTTTCAGCGTGCCGGCCCATTCGTGCGGGAACATGCGCGCGTCCAGCAGGACCTCGGGTGCATCCGCCACAGTGCGATGGTAAGGCGAGGCGTCGCGGCCGGTGTTCACCGCGATCATTTCGGCGAGCGGCTCGAATTGCGCGGCGCGGCCCGTCGGGAACGTGCGCCGGATGTGCGCGAGATACCCGGCGAGGCGCTCGATGGCGGGTGGCTCGCCTTCGCCGTCCACCCAGGGCTGCGAAAGAAATCCCGATTCCAGGGCAACCGGCTCGGGGATGAAGCCTGAGACCAGCCGCGCGCGCTCGAGCTTGGAGCGGCCGTAGCGGCCGTATCCGGCGAACTTGTGGAGTGTGCCATCGCGCAGATACTTGCGGCGTTCGTGCTGCGGCTGGGCGGCGATGTCGCGGCCCTTGCGCCATGTTCCGCCCGAGAGATCCTGCGCGCCGGCGAACAATCCCAGATCTTCGAAGCTGCATGTATAACACCGGTACTCGGGCCATTTGCGGCGGGCAGTCTCGTTGACAAATGCAGAGACGTCCGGCCGCCAGCTTGGAAACAGCGCGATTCGTTCGGCGCCTATGCCGAGGTTCTCCAGAAACGCGGCTACGGAGATGAAGGAACTGCCGCTCAACCCCGGTCCTTCGTCCACGATCGCGAACCAGCCCTGCCACTCGCGCCAGCGCGCGGCGAGATCGGCGTGCACACGCAGCTCGCGATTCCAGGGATGGCCGCGCGGACGCACGGTCCAGGATTTCGTGGTGCAAGTGAGCGCGGTGCACACTTGCGAAGCGAGCGTGGTTCCGATGCTCCGAATGCCGATTACGGCGACCCGTTCCGGGCGGCATTCGGCCTGAAACTGCTGTGCCGCTCTGCGGTATAGCTCCGGATCCAGCGCATAGTACGCGAAGCCCTCGGGCACGGAGATTTCGATTTCGGAGGGCAGCTCGAGCCCTTGCCAGCGGCCTTCGCGCAACGCTTGCAGGGTGGGATGATCGGCATCAATCTCGGGGCATAGCGCGTCGGCCACGCCGGCTTCCAGTTCGCCGAGATTCATGCGTTGTTCCAGACCGCAAGAGCTCTCGACGCGCGCGACGGCTTCAGCCGTGGGGATGCGGGAGCGCTGCTCGCGATAGGCGATCATGCGGCTTCGGTTTTTGGGGCGCGGGCGCGCCGCAGCGTGAGCCGGTAATTGGGACGGTCTTTGGCGCCCCATTGATATTTGAACGTTTCCGGCTGCCGCAGAAAATCGAACTCGCGGATGCCTTCCTCAATCGCGGCGGCGATGGAGTGCTTGAGCAGCACGGCACCCGGACTGTACTTACCCCACGCCGGGTCAAAACCTGCGAGGTAGGCGTATGCCGTACCTTTCGCCACAAGGTTGTACTGCACCGCGATGCATTCGTCATTGAGGAAGAGCCCGTACAGGCGCAGCAAGCCGGCTTTCTGCATCGCTTCCGCCGTCTCACGATGAAACTTCTGCAGGCGTGCGCTGCCCAGGACGCCGTCCTGGCCGCGCTCATGCCAGCGGTTGGCGTGCAGGCGAAAGAGGTGATCCAGCAGGCAGGGCTGGTTCATTTCAATGCGGAGTTCACCCGAGCGGCGCAGTCGGTTTTCGGCGCGCCGTAGGTCAGTCCGGAATTTATTGTCGAGCGTGGAGAGATGATCCTCAATGCCGGCGGCAAGCGCGGCCACAGGACAGACGCTACAGGGCTCGGCGGGGAGGCCCAGTTTCAGCAGGGGAGAACCGGCGCGGATTTCCTCCAGGTTGGCGATGCTCCAGTCGCCGTTCTTCTGTAAGTAGTCCAGGATCGCTTCGGCCGCTTCGGCGCCGCGCGATGTGAGTAAGTCGGTGTAGTCCGTGATTCCCGCTCCCAGCCACGAAAGTTGTACGGTTCCGGGGTACCCCCACTGAAACAGCGGCGCCACGGCTACCAGGTGGCTATCATCCGAGACCCGGAGTACGAAGAGCTTTCCTCCACGCCAGAGATTCCTGGTCCACGGAATCAGCCAGGCTGGGTGTTGGAAGGGCGTGGCATCCGTTTGTGCCCATAGCTCCGCCCATTGGGGGGCCAAGGCGGCTATGGATTCAAGTGAAGTTAATTCCTGGATTGTGAGCATGTTCCTAAGTGCGACCCTTCGCGGCGGCGGACGCTGCCGGTGAGGTCCCGGTAAAGTTCAAGATACTTTTGCGTCATTTGTGATGCGGTGAAGTTAGACTGCGGCGTAACAGGTCTCACTGTCCGGATCGCTTCCGCCATTTCCAGCGGCGTACTTACTAAGCGGGTGGCGATTTCGGGCAGGGCACCGTTCGGATACGCGATTACGGGAGTGCCGCAGGTGAGAGCTTCCATCGCGACTAACGAGCTGGTTTCCTGTGCGAGGCTCGGCGCCAGCAGGCAGCGCGCGGCGGTGAGTAGACGGGTTTTGCGTACTCCCGTCACTGGTCCGGCATAGCGTACGTTCCTGCCCAGTCGCGGCAGGATCTCTGTCTGGAAGTAGTGTTCATGTTCCGGGTATGGATACAACTCGCCTGCGAGGATCAGCGGCACTCCAGCAAGCTGCGCGGCTTCGATCGCGATATGGAGACCTTTTTCGGGGCAGATCCTGCCCAGCGCCAGCGCAAAGTTGCGCTTACTCACCCTCGCCGGGCGAATGCTTACGCCGTTCTCGATCACCGGAACGAACCTGGGGCACGCGCTTTGTTGTGCTCGCGATACAGCGTTCAGTGTTACCGGTAAGTCGAAGACCCGCGGCGGATACCAGGAAGGGGGTAAGTGGAGTGTCGCCAGCATCGCCGGGCCGCTGGATGGCAGGTAAGTGAGAAAGTCGATGCCATGAAAGTGCACTAAGTCAACGTCGTACCGGTGAAGCGCGGAAGCGATTGCCGTCCGATGGTTCGCCTGCGCCCATGACCGCGCCTCGCGCGTAAAGGCGCCTTTCACGCGCGGCGTGGCAATCAATGTCCCGGCCACCTGTGAGCCTTCGGCTGCAATTACGATGGAGCGGTCGCCGAGTACGGAGTCGATCTCGGTGAGCACGCGCTCGGCGCCGCCGGTCGCTTCCGGCCCTACGATGGCGAGCGGGTAAGCGACACTGAGAATCCTCATAGCGCCCCCTCCAGGTGCAGCGCCTTCATTGCCTCCGCGATGTACCGGCGGAACTCCGTGCCATCGACGCCCCAGCCGAAGGTCTCATACAGGAGGATGCCGGGATGCGGCGCTTTCGTGAAATCGTAGACGGGCGCGGGGCGAAACGTCTCCTCGCCCACAGCGAACCGGTGCAGCACGGCGGCTTGGGAGCCGTAACATTCCAGCATCTGCTGCTTGCGCCGGCTCTCCGGCTTCGTCAGCACGATCGTTTCACCGGACTCGTACCCCGGCAGGAAACGGCTGATCTCCCAGGCGGGAGCCTTGTCCGGATCCGTATGCGAAGGCGAGGCGTGATAAGAAGTGAATTCGACGATTTCCGGCGGCGTAGGCACAAGCGCGCAGGCGGCGTGCACGGCGAAGGCAATCGCATCGTGATCGGGATGCCCGCCCTCATACGGATGCGTCAGAATCGTGCCCGGTCGAAGCTCGGCGATCAGAGCAATCGTGCGCTTCGTTAACTCGGGCAGGTTGCGCATCGCCTCCTGATCCGCAAGATCGAACGAACGGAGTTGCCGCTCCGTAATATGGGCGATCTCCATCGCGTTGAGTAACTCCTGACGCCGCGCGGCCGCATAATCCTCGCGGCGTTTGTAACCCGCCTCGCGAGCGAATGAGACATCGCGGGGAGCCCCATCGGTGACCGTGACGATGACGGGGTTCCGCATGCGGCTGAGGACGCCGCCCGCGCTTACCGTCTCGTCGTCGGGATGCGCCACGACGAGTAACACGGGCCGGCGTGTCAGGGCGTCTTCAACGGGCATAGCGGCGGGTCATAGCCGCGCAGAACTCGGCGAACTCCTCGACGCGCTGCGGCGGACTGGTGTGGTGTGGACGAATGCCGGCATTTTCCGGCGTGAAGCAGTAAGTCACAGTTACATTGAACTTATCCAGAGCCTTCATTTGGCGGTCAAACCATTTCAGCGCATCCGGACGCTTGGAATCCGCCCAACTGAGTCCGGTGCGTAGATAGTGCACTCCCAGGTCCTTCAGCCGCTTCACGGCATCGGCAAGCCTGTGGTCTTCAAAATGAAACCACTGGCAGATGCCCATTTGCGGCGTGTATTTGGGAAACTGCTTGTAGGCCAGCTTTTCCGTGCCGTCTTCGCGCACCAGGCCCATATAAAAGTGGCGGTAATACGATGAGCCCTCCGCTTCGCGGTGGCGCGTAGTGGCCGGCCAGGCGCGCGGCAGATCGTAAAGGCTGTACCAATGGATGCGCGGCACCTTGCCGAGGAGTAACTCAGCCGTGCGGCGCAGTCCGAACTCCTGCACCTCTTCCGCGCCGAAAGTTGAAACGCCCACTTCACTAACCCATACGGGTAACTCGGTGACCGCGCGTATCTCCGCTATCTTCTCCGGCCATTCGTGAATGCTCCAATGATTCCAGTCCAGTGGAAAGCCGTGTACGGCGACCACATCCACGTGGTGCAGCACGCACTGCTCGTCCATATTGCGGATGAAGCCGGTGTCGATGGGAGAAATTCCGCCGAGCACGCGCGGCACGCGAGCATTCTCGGCCTTGACCGCATCGGACGCCTGCTTCACCATGTCGGCGAAGATCTTCCAACCGGGATCTATTTCAAAGTCCCAGTGCGACATGTTGTTCGGTTCGTTCCACAGCATCACCGCTTCAATCACGGCGGCGGCCTCCCCGTAAGGCGCGCACTAACTCATCGCTGCCGCAGTGCGACCAATCCTGCATTGCCGCCGCCTGACAGACAAAGACTTCCAGTTCCGGGTGGTCAATGATGTGGAAGCCGGCGCTGCGCAGCATCGCTTCCGCGCAGGCGACGTTGGGAATCCACCAGTTGGTGGGATCGTCCGCGTACCTGTCTTCCACGAAGTGTAGCTTCGGGTAACCTGGGTCATTGAAAACGGCTTTCTCGGAAAATGGGTAATCCCCGTCGATGCGGTCCACCTCCGTGCTGCCGCGGAGCAGGGACTGGAACACCAACTTATCCCGCGCCACCGTTTCGTGGATGAGATCGAGCGCGAGTAAGGGGTGCCGCAGATGATAGAGCACGCCCATAAAGATGACCCAATCAAACTTTTCGCCGAGATGGCCCACTTCATAGACGGAGAGCCGGTGAAATTCAATGTCCGCGCCCACCACCTGGGCCGCAAACCGCGCCTGCGCGAGGTAGCGCTCGTCGTGGTCGATGGCGACGACGCGGTCGGCGCCGCGCCGCTTCATTTCGAGGGAATAGAAGCCGGCGTTGCAGCCGATATCGAGCACTGTTTTCCCGCGCAGATCCCGCGGAATCGCATGCTCGAAACTCTTCCACTTGAAGCTCGGATAGTCGCCGAGAAAATGGTTCGGCGCGGTCTCCACGCCGTTGAGATTGAGATTGTGAAACCAATCGCCAAGTTCGCTGACGCGGCCGCGAATCTCTTCAGCGCTCCACTGACGCGTGGCGGTCCTCATACGTGCGCCCCGCTGAGAAGGCCGATGGCCTCGCGATACCCGTGCAGCGTTCCGACGTCCACATAATCGGTGCCGGCCGGGATGCCCTGCGCTACACCACCCTCGGCGAGCCAGGCATTGACGAGCGTGCCGATGTATTCGTCCGTATGGCGGCGGCGCTGCCACAGCGCGTGCAGCTCCGCGAGCACGCTGCCGGGCATTTTGAACGCGCCCCAGATCCAACGGCAGCCGATGTCGGGTTGCTTGACGCGGATTTCCTGTACACGGCCCGCATCGTCGGTCAGAACCGCGTCGAAGAGCTCGGGCCGCTCCACGGGGAAAAGCAGAAAGGAGAGGCGGTCGTCGGGTAGCTTGCGGAGAGCGTCTTCGGGGAACCAGATGGTGTCGGGCAGTCCGACGATCGCCGGTTCATCGGGGCGAATGAGCGGGAGCGCCCGGAAAATCGCATCGCACAATCCCGCGGCCACGGGCTGCACGGTGTAGCAGACGCTCGCGGTGGATACTTGCGCGCTGTAATACTCCAGAATGTCGCTCTTGCCGGGCGATATGACGAAGCAGATTTTGTCCGCGCCGCCCAGAATCATACGGTCGACGAGATATTCGCTGACGGCGCGCGGGCGCTCCGTTTCCCCATCGAAGCGGCTGCCCACGGGGAGCAGCTCCTTGGAAAACGCCAGCGGCTGAATGCGGCTGCCGATGCCGGCAGCGGGCACGATTCCCCACATATCAGATCTCCATTCGGCTGCCGCTCGCGGCCCCCGCTTCCACCGGCAGGGAGAGCGCGGCCTCCAGAATATTTTCGAGTTCCAGGGCGCGATGCGCCGCGGTGTGCGCGGAGAGTGCGCGATCGCGGCCCGCGCGTGCCATGCGGGCAAGGTCCTCCGGCGAACGGTCCAGCGCTTCGAGCACATGCCTGGTGGTGCGCGCGACCAGGATTTCGCGCTCCGGCTCGAAAAAGTAATCGAGCCCGTCCCATTCGTCGCTCACGATGGGAACGCCGCACGCGGCAGCTTCGAAGAGCCGTCCCGAAGGGCAGTAACCCATCGCGGCCATGGGCGCTCGCGTCACGCTGAGAGTAAGTCGCGAAGAGGAATAGAAAGCCGGATGCTCCGGCGGCGGCACGTGCGGATTGAAGAAGAGATTTTCCGTCCACGGGAACTCTTTCGGATACTGCGGACCGGCCATCAGGAAGCGCATGGCGGGACGGCTGCGGGCAGGCTCGAGGAACAGCGTATCGAGAGCAGCCTGACGGTCCGAGGCATAGGTGCCGAGATAGGAAAGATCGCAGCGAAAGCGGTCTTCGCAGCGCGCGGGATGATGATGCTCGGGGTCGACGCTGCCGTACAGCGGCGCGACATGGCGCGCGCCGAGCAGAGTCTTCAGATCGGTGAGCGCGCGGCCGCCCGTGTAGGAAAGCACAAGATCGAAATCGCCGAGACCGTTTGGCGGAAGGTAATCGACACGCTGACCGGCTTGCACGCGGCTGATGGTAATGCCCGTGTCCAGATCGTAGAAGCAGCGGATGCGGGCGGGGGAGGAGAGCACTGCATCGGTAGCCGCGGTGGCATCGGGGCAATATGAAGTGACGACGGCCGCGTCGCAGTCGGCGAGGTGGCCCAGCGCGCGCGCTCGCACAGCCTCCCAGGAGGGGTAGAGGATGAGATCGCCTCCGGGAAGGCCCCATAGGTCCCGGTGCTCGGCGTAATAGGGTGTATCGCGCTCGAAGAAAACTACGCGATGGCCCAGGTGCGAGAGCGCACGGATCAGGCCGCGCCATAACGTAGCGTGGCCGTTGCCCCACGAGGAACTGACGGACAAGCCGAAAATGACGAGCTTCACAGTTCCAAGGATTGCAGATGGTGTGCGGATCTACCGTTCGTTTGGGAACAAAGGGCGCCGGTAACGCATACTGTAAAGCGATGACTACGTTATACCTTGTACGGCACGGCAATAACGATTTCGTCGGAGGACGGATCGCCGGTTGGCTGCCTGGCGTGCATTTAAACGAGGAAGGTCGCGCGCAGGCGGAGCGCGCGGCGGAGTTACTTGCGGGGCGTGGGATTCAGGCGCTCTATACCAGTCCCCTCGAACGCGCGCAGCAGACCGCCGCGGCGATCGGGCGGAAGCTTGGGCTGGAAGCGCAGGTCCGCGAGAACCTGGGCGAGGTGCGTTATGGCGAATGGACCGGTAAGTCATTTTCGGAGTTAGATGCCGATCCGCGGTGGAAGGTATATAACACGTTCCGGAGCGGGACTCGTCCGCCGGGAGGTGAATCGATGCTCGATTGCCAGCGGCGTCTTGTCGCAGAAGTTGAGTGGCTCCGGGAGCGGCACGATGGCGAGAGCGTGGCCGTAGTAAGTCACGGCGATATCATCCGGGCGGCCCTGTTGTGGGCGCTCGGGTCGGGCATCGACTGCTTCTCGCGATTAGAAGTGCGTGTCGGAAGTGTCAGTATTGTCGAGGTCGCGGACTGGGGATGTCTTGTGAAGGGCGTGAACTGGTTTTGAAAGGCATTTCAGGCTTTGGACCCGATTTTAGCGGGTCCAAAGCCTAAAATGGTTTACCGGCCCGTACCCGCAGTGGAATCGGTGGTTTTCGTCTTAGTCTTTACTTTTCCATGATGTTTCTTAACCTTCGTGTTCGTGGTGCTTGACTCCGACTGCACCCCGCCCATACCGTCGTTGCTGGTGGTCGTGCTGGTAGAGTTGCTGGTCACGTCTTTCCCATGGTGCTTCGACTGCGTATTCGTCTGCGTGTCCGTACTCTGGCTCTGGACGGGCGCCTGCGCCAAGGCCAATCCTGCGCAAATGGCTGAGATCGCTAAGAGTTTCATATATGATTCCCCTCCGCTGGTACGTGTAGCAACTCCGGGACCAAACCTCCGGACTTTCCCCCGGTTGAAATTGTCCGCTGATGTACAGTCGCGAGGAGCGCGCGAAACGCTAGTTCCGAGCGATCATCTCGACGATCTCCTGGCCGATCGCCAGCGACGCCGTAGCTGCCGGGCTGGGGGCGTTGAGCACGTGAAGAGCGTTCCGGCGGGCGATGAGTTGGAAGTCCTGGATGATGTCGCCTGCAGGCGAGAGCGCCTGCGCACGCACGCCGCTGCCGCCGGTGGCGAGGTCGGACGGTTGGATTTCCGGCACCAGGCGCCGCAGAGATTGACAGAAGATCTCTTTACTGAAACTGCGCCGTAACTCGAACCATGCCATCGAGGGGTACTTGCGGAGGAACCGCCAAAAGCCGCGATAGGTGAGCGCATCGAAGAGGTCGGCCGCGTTGAAGTCGGTCTTGCGATAGCCTTCGCGGGCGAAGGCCAGGACGGCGTTGGGTCCGGCTTCCACGCCGCCATGGATCAGTCGCGTGAAGTGCACGCCCAGAAATGGAAAGCGCGGGTCGGGCACGGGGTAGATCAGATTGCGCACCAGGTGGGCGCTCTCCGGCTTGAGCTTGAAGTATTCACCGCGGAACGGCACGATGCGGATGTCGCGCGGTTCGCCGGCGCTGGCTGCCACCCGGTCGGCATGAAGACCGGCGCAGGTGATCAGAAAGCGGCCTTCGACCGCGCCGGCGGTGGATTCGGCGGTCCATGCGGACGAGGTCTGCCGCAGACGCGTCACGCGGGCGCCGGTGATCACACGCACGCCGCGCGATTGCAACTTTTCGACCAGAACGTCGCAGACGCGGAGATAATCGACGATACCTTCCTGCGGAACGCGCAACGCGGCGACGCCGCCCACGTGCGGCTCGATTTCGAGCATTTCCGGACGCGAAAGCCACCGCAAGCCTTCGAGTCCGTTGGCGATGCCGCGCTCGTGCAGGTCGCGCAGGCGCTGGACTTCCGAATCGCCCGCGGCGACCACGAGTTTGCCGCACACGTCGTGCGGCACCCCATTTTCCAGGCAGAACTCGACCATCTGCCGGATGCCTTGCACGGCGAGACGCGCCTTCACGCTGCCGGGCTTATAGTACAGACCACAGTGCAGCACGCCGCTGTTGTGGCCCGTCTGGTGCGCTCCCACGCGCGGCTCTTTTTCCAGTAGCGTGATGGGCGAGGAAGGGAACCGTTCGCTGAAACGGAGGGCAGTGGCGAGTCCGACGATCCCGCCGCCGACGATCAAAGCGCTGCCAGGGTCAGTCAAAGCAAATTGTAGCGGATGGACGCTATAATTGCCTGTGAATGGACGTTTTTTCGGAGTTGGTGCGCCTTCGCGGCTTGGGACAGAAGTGTGCCCTCGCCACGATTGTGGAGGTGCGCGGCTCCATCCCCAGTTATGAAAGCGCCAAACTGCTGGTCCGCGAGGACGGCAGCCTGGTGGGAACCATCGGCGGCGGCTGCGTCGAGGCCGAGGTTTGGAACGCGGCGCGCGAAGTGCTGGAAACGGAAAAGCCGAAGCGGCTGACCTTCAATCTCGGCCAGGACGCCGCCTACGATAACGGTCTCATCTGCGGCGGCCAATTGGAAGTTTTCGTCGAGCCCGTGCTGCCCATCCCGACCGCGTTCATTTTCGGCGGCGGCCATATTTCGAAGAGCCTGTCGAAGGCTGCCACCCTCGCCGGTTTCAGCACCGTGGTGATCGACAATCGCGAGGCGTTCGCCAATCGCGACCGCTTCCCCGAAGCGGAGGCCGTTCTCGCCGCCGAGTACGAAGAAGCGTTTCCCAACCTCACCATCACCGAAAACAGTTACCTGGTGATTGTGACGCGCGGGCATCGCGACGATATGAGGGTGCTCAAACTGGCCATCGCCACACCGGCGCGGTACATCGCGATGATCGGCAGCAAGCGCAAGGTGCTGAACGTCATCCGCGAACTCGAAAAGGAAGGCGTGCCGCGCGAAGCCTTCGACCGGCTGCACGCCCCCATGGGGTTGGACATAGGCGCGATATCGCCGGAAGAAATTGCCATTGCCGTAACCGCCGAGATGATCGCGGTGCGGCGCAACGCCACGGGAAACTGGCGCGCGGCATCTCTCTCTATATTCGCGGACGCCGCGAAGGCTCTGTTGCGCAAGTGAACGCCGCAGTCATTCTGGCCGCGGGCGAATCGCGGCGCATGGGATCGCCGAAAGCGCTGCTCGCCTATCGCGGCGAAACCTTTCTGGATCATTTGATTTCCACGCTATCGCGCTCGTGCGCGCCGGTAGTTGTTGTGCTCGGCGCGGCCGCGAATGAGATTCGCGCCGGCGTTCGCAGCGCGGCGGAGTTCATCACCAATTCCGAGTGGCCGCTGGGGCAGACCACGTCGCTGCAATGTGGCTTGCGCGCCGTTCCGGCGGATGCAGCCGGCGTGCTTCTGGCATTGGTGGATCATCCGGCGGTAGCTCCGGATACCGTTGAGGCGCTGCTTCACGGACGGCCCGATGCTCTGGTGCGTGTGCCGCGCTACGACGGACGGCGGGGCCATCCGGTGTGGTTTTCGCGCGCGCTGATCGGCGAATTCCTCGCGCTGCCTCATTACGCCGCGGCCCGCGATGTGGTGCGCGCGCACGTCGCGCAAACCGAATTCCTCGACGTCGGCGACCCCGGCGTTCTCGCGGATATCGACGACCCCGAAGCATACCGCGCGCTCATGGGAGCGGAGCAGTGAAGCTTCCCGTCAAGATCGCGATCGGCGCGGTATGCGCCATCGGCGCCGCTGCTCTCATCGCGCCGCACATCGCCGCCGATCAGTATGGACATCGTCTGGAACTGGCGTTGGAGCGATCGCTCGGTCGGCAGGTGGATATCGGCAGTGTCCACTTCGCGCTGCTGCCGCTGCCCGCCCTCACCGTGGACCGTGTCACGATTCACGAGGATCCCGCGATCGGCATAGAGCCGGTGGTCTACATTCAAGCGGACGATGGCGGAATGGAAGTGCGTCCGGCGCTGAGTTCGCTGCTGGGCGGAAAGTTCGTGATTGCGTCCATCACGCTGAAGGGCGCGACCGTGAATCTCACCAAGTCCGGACCCGCGGCGGAATGGGGAAGGTGGAATTTCGCCTCGCTGGTGAGCCGGCGCGTGATGACCAGCACGCCCGCGATCCACGTGCGCGGCGGCCGCATCAACTTCAAGTTCGGCGACGAGAAGAGTGTCGTGTATCTGAACGATACGGACCTGGATATTTCACCGCCTCTCGCCGCCGGCCGCGGTTGGCGCGTGGAATGCTCGGCCGAAGCTGCGCGCACCGACCGCGCCAATACATCTCTCGGTTCGTTCACGCTGAAGGGCCGGTGGTATGTGGACCCGGAACGCGTGGACATGGATTTGACTCTGGAACGCTCCGGCTTAGGCGAATTGGCGACTCTGTTTCGCGGGCAGCCGGGCGATGTGCACGGAACCGTGTCATCGCGCCTGCATCTGGGCGGCCCGATCGGCAACATCGGAATGGAAGGCCGGCTCACCATCGAGGACGTGCATCGCTGGGACCTGCTGCCTCCCAAGGGCCAGGGTTGGCCGCTCGATATTCGCGGCCGCCTGGATCTGCTCTCGCAGCAGGTGGAAATGGAATCGAGCAGCGCGGGAAGCGTGGCTCTGCCGCTCACCGTTCGCTTCCGCGCGACCGATTACCTGACACAGCCGCATTGGGGCGTGGAGTTCACGTGGAATCGATTTCCCGTGGGTCCGCTGGTCGAGTTGGCGCGGCACATGGGCGCGCAGATGCCGCCGCGGCTGGAACTCGGAGGCAGCATCGACGGCGCATTGACGTACTCGGGTCGCGGCAGCTTGCAGGGCGAGGTGGCGCTGCACGATGGCAGTGTGACGATTCCCGATTCGCCGCCGCTGAAGTTTCAACAGGCGCAAGTGCTGTTCGATCGCGGTCACGCGCGCCTGGTGCCGGCAGTCGTCGAAACGGCGGATCAGGATCGCGCGCGCATCGATGCCGATTACGACCTCGACGGCGGTGCGCTGAATCTCACCATCGGCACGGATGCGATGAAAGTGTCGGGTCTGCGCGCGCAGGTCGCGCTGGCGGCGGTGCCGTGGTTGGAGCGGGTGGAATCCGGGCAATGGGGCGGGGAACTGCGGTATCGATACGACGGAAAGATCGCGGAGTGGCAGGGAGACCTGCATGTCAGCGATGCGCACCTCACCGTGCCGGGCCTCGCTGACCCGCTCGTGCTGGCTTCTGCGCATGCCACCATCGATGGCGCGCGCGTGGTGCTGGACAAGATGGATGCGCAGGCCGGCAAGCTGGCGTTCGCGGGTGAGTATCGCTACGAACCCGACGAAACCAGGCCGCATCGCCTGCGCCTGCGTGCGGCACAGGTCGATGCCGCGGAGTTGGAAGCGGAGCTTGCGCCGGCGCTGCATCGCGATCGCGGCTTGATTGCGCGCGCGCTGGGCCGGTCGTCCTTGCCGGAGTGGCTGGAAGCGCGCGCCGCGGAGGGAACGGTGCAGATCGACGATTTGGCCATTGGCGGAACGCACGTCGAGGGAGTGCGCGGCCGCGTGGTTTGGGATGGGACCCATCTGGAGGTGGATGGCGTTCAAGCGAAAGTGGCGGGCGGCGTGTTGAACGGCCGTTTAGCCGTGAACCTGCGCGCGCCGCGTCCGGTATACAGGTTTTCCGGAAAGATGAAGAGTATGCCGTGGCAATCGGGAAAGCTGGATGCGGACGGCGACGCCGAGACTTCGGGGACGGGCTTGCAATTGCTCGCGAATTTGACGGGAGACGGGACCTTCAGCAGTTCTGGAGTCGACTTCGGCGGTAGCGCGCCCTGGAAAGCGGTGGCGGGAACATATAGCTTTCGGTACCCGAAGATGAAACTATCCGGGATCACCGCGCGGACGGGCGAGGACAGTTACACGGGAACGGGAGCGACCCAGGATGACGGAAAACTGCTGCTGGTCCTAAGCGACGGCAACAAAGAAATGCGCCTGACCGTACCCCGGTAGGTACCGGCCTCCAGGCCGGTACCAGGCGCGCGGAGCGCGACTCTCGCGCCGGAACGCCGATCCTGGACCGCATGCTCTACTCCGATCAGAAAACTTACCTGGTGGAGTTGCTCATGAGAAGGATCGTGGCGTTGGTGCTACATTTTCCATCGAAGGATCGGGCCGCGTCGTCCCTGCTTCGCTGCAATTCCATGAAGACGAGCCCGCCGCCTGGCCCTCCAGCGTCTCGCGCGACCGATCCGCCGGTCGCTACGCTTTATGCAAGTAGAGCGGCGCGATCGAGACCAGCGTCAGTCCAAGCGCAAATAGAAGGATGGTCGCGCAGGCCAGAGCTTTCGCCCGCAGGTCTGACCCGCGGAACTCCCGCCACGCCACCAGACCCCACAACGCCGCGATTACCGGAAAGCCGAGCCGCGTCCAGGTTTGGACAGCCGGACCCACCCTCAGAATTCCGGGTGTCGAGAGAGCGAGCAGCGAACAGACCGCCGCCGCCGCCCACATGAAACCGCCCATTGCGCCCAGAACGTGGAGTCCGGGACCCGCCTTGAAATAATCGGCGATTTCGACCGGGTCGCCTTCCACCGAAAGGTTCATGAAGAAAATGTTGAACACGAACGTGGAGATGAACACGCCGATTCCGAAGATCATGACGGTGGAATAAGGGCCCAGGCCTATCTCGCCTTCCATGCCGCGTTGGATCATCGGAAAGTAAGCGGACATCAACAGCCCGCTGACCGCCGCCAGCACGACTCCCTTGGCGGACCCGGGCCGCCGCGTGCTTTTCGCTTTGCCCGCGCGCGCAAGGGCTTCATGCCTCTGCTCTGTCGCCAAACTGTTCGCCAGCGCGATCAGGATCATGGACACCAGAATGAAGAGGCAGCCGCCCGCTAACAGCCCTCCGTTGTCAGGGCGCTTGGTAACGAGACCGATAAAAGAGCCCACCAGAATCGAAAGGCCGATGCTCACAGGGAACGACACTGCCATTCCCGCGACCGAAATTCCCGCGGTGAGCAGCATATTCGCAAAGTTGAAGATGATGCCGGCCACGAACACGTAGAACCACTGGCGTTTCCCTGCGTGGGACAAATCGTCCATCACGGAGAAACCATCAAAGCCGAGCGAGCCTAGCGTGAAGGCCACGACGACGGCCGTGATCAGAAACCCGATGGCGAAATCGAAGTAATACAGCTCAAACCGAAGACGTCCCACCAACTTGAGGGTGTTCGCCCAGGACCCCCAAAGGAATAAAGCTACGAACAGTAGCATGAGTGCGGCGGAATAACTCTGTGGCAGTATCATGGCGCGAAACCCGAAGAGTGAGAGTACAATGCGGCGTATCGTCGGGTCAACCACTACTTAGCGCGAGACATAAGGCGGACCTGATGGTGAGTGCAGAATGCGGAGCGGTTTGGAATCGGCTCCGCAGGTCGGCAGCGGCGTTCCCGAATAGAAGTTGAGGCCGTAGCGGAAGCCCCGGTCGAGGGCGTCCACCGCGTCGTGGACGCACACCTGGTCGCGGCTGGCGGCGATCTGTCGCCATAAAGGCCGAGCGGTGGCGAAGGCGTCGATCGTAGGCGCAGCGGAGAGCTTCAGATAGAAAATGCCGATGGCGGCGCCGGCTGATACCACGCAAACCGCGGCCGCGGCGTTGCGGCGTTGTAGCAGAGCGACGGCTGCCGCGATCGCTAGAGGTGCAAGCCAGAGCGCCTGAAATTGGGCGGCCGGTGCATGCGAAAGTCCCGAAGCGATGGCGGCCGGCAGCAGCGGCACGGCTACAGGAAAAATAACAAGGAGCAGCGCACAGGCAGGCAGCAGCGCGCGATTCGCGGTACGGTCCGCAAAAGCCGCGCCGGCAAGCGCCGCGATGGCCGGAAGCAGAGGCAGCACGTAACCCGGCAATTTGTTCGGCGCGACGGAAAAGAAGAGCATTCCCCACAGCACGATCGCGAGCAGGAATCGGCGGCGGGGGTCGCGGTAGCCATCCCGGCGTAAGAGCAGGTAGAGCATCGGCGTCCAGGGCGCCAGGAGGCCGAGCAGGATAGGGATGTAGAACCACACGGGTCGCACGTGCTGCAGTGCTCCGGACGTCAGACGTTGAAATTGCTGTTTATAAAAGAGGTCCATCAGGAACGGGGCGCCGTTCCTGAGATAGCAGAGGATGTACCAGGGCAGGGCTATGACTGCGAAGATGATCACCGGCTTCGGGCGCACCAGATCTCGCCAGCGGCGGCGCGCGAAAAGGAGGATCGGAGCCGCGAGCACGATGGGAACCAGTGCCTTTGCCAGCACACCGAAGGCGAGCAGCGCGGCGGAATAGGGTAGATAGCGCGTTTCACCCTTGGATAGCCACGGCAAAACCAGCAGCATGGCGGCAGAGAAGCAGCAAGTGAGAAGAAGGTCCATGTGACCCACCTGGCTGAAGCCCCAGAATCCGGCTGTGGTCGCGAGCATGAGTGTGGAGACGACTGCCGCCGCCGGGCCAAACTCGCGGCGAAGAATCCAGAAGAAAAACGCGAGGAATGCGAGCGCAGTGAGCGCCACCGGGAGTCGCGGCGCCCAGTCGGGAGGCAGGCCGAGCCGGAATGCGGCGGCGGAGGTCCAGTAGAGCAGAGGAGGTTTTTCGAACCATGGCTGGCCCCATAGCGTAGGGGTGATGAAGTCGCCGGAGCGCGCCATTTGCCGGCCGATGGCGGCATAGCGCGGTTCGTCGGGCCCCAGCATGCCGATAGACCCGAGCCCGTACACATACAGCAGGCTGGCCGGCAGCAAGGCCAGCAAAAGCAGGCGCGGGGTTTTCGGGGGCACTTACTTCATTGTGCGCATTCAACCCCCAGTAGGCAAATCCAGTCTGTACCGGCCTCCCGGCCGGTACAAGGCGATCGAAGATCGCCCGGGCGAGCTCTGCTCGCAACAGGAAAGATTCCTGTTGCCACGTGCCGACAGGAATCCTTCCTGTCGAGGTCGTGCGGAGCAAGACTGAGCGAGCGAAGCACTCCAGTCCTCAACCATCGCCTTCCCCCATGCCCGGCTTCCATCGAGCCCGGACCATCTCCAGCGCTTCAGCCGTACTCGCAATCTGTCCGTCTAACTGCGCATCTTCCATCGCTCTCAAAATCTTCGTGAACAGCGGCCCGGGCTCGTAGCCTTCCGCGATCAGATCCGCCCCGGTCAGCAGCCTCGCCGGCTTGAGATGCTCTTCGCTGAGTTCCGCCAGCTTATTCTTCACGAAGAAATAATTGTCCAGCTTGCCGTGACTCGCGCCGCAATCCAGCCGGTGTAACTCCAGATGCTCGCCGAATCCGGGCATTCGAAGAAACCGTTTCAGCGTGCTGTCCTTCATCTGGTGAACATCCTTGAACTTCATGTGATTGTCCACCAGCGCTTCAATCTGTTCGACATCTTCCCGGGAAAAACGCAAACGCACCAGAATGCCATGCGCGAGCCGCACACCCTCTTCCACGTGACCATCGAAGCGTATGCGTTCGGCGACGCGGAACGTCGGCGGCTTGCCCACATCGTGCAGCAGAGCGCCCCACGCCAGCGTGCACGATGGCTGATCCAACTGCTCCAGCAGCATCAGCGTGTGCGTCCAGACGTCTCCCTCGGGATGATACTCGGGCGGCTGCTGCACGCCTTTCATCGCCGCGACCTCCGGCAGCAGCACCTGCAGCAGCCCCGTTTCATCCAGCAACTGGAAGCCGCGCCGCGCGCCGCCTTCGGTCAGAATCCGCGACAGCTCGTCGCGAATGCGCTCCGCCGATACCCCGGCGATCGCCGCGTGATTGCGGCGGATCGCTTCGAACGTAGCGGGCTCGATCTCGAAACCGAGCCGCGCCGCGAAGCGGATCGCGCGCAGCAGGCGAAGGTGATCTTCCTGAAACCGCCGCGCCGGATCGCCGATCGCGCGCACTACCTTCCGCCGCAAATCGTCCTGCCCGCCCACGTAGTCCAGCACCTCGCAAGTGCCCGGGTCCATCATCATGCCGTTGATGGTGAAGTCGCGGCGCAGCACGTCCTGGCGCGGATCGGCCTCGAAGTGCACGCTCTCCGGACGGCGCCCGTCGCGGTACTCGTCGTCGCTGCGAAACGTCGCGACTTCCACCTGCGCCCACACGTTGCGCACCAGCACGACTCCGAAATGCGCTCCCACGCGGCCGGAATTCGGGAACAGGTCCATGATGCGGTCGGGCCGTGCGTCGGTGGCGACGTCGAAGTCTTTCGGCTTCGTTCCAAGCAGCAGATCGCGCACGCAGCCGCCCACCAGGAACGCCTGGTGTCCAGCCGCTTTCAGCTTTGCAACTACCTGGTGCGCAAGCTCTTCTGCTTCCATCAACGGTTCCAGCCCTAACCCTATGCTAATATGTGGGTGCCGAGCTCCACCGGAGGTCGGGAATGCAGTTCCATCGAGGAAGCCGCCATCGCAGTGGAGCGGTAATCACGCTCTCGCATTTCGAAATCAAGTTCATCATGCCCCTGGAGTTCCTTCCGTGACATCGGATTCGCAGCGCCGGCCGGGAACGGTCAAAGTGGTGGTCGCCACCACGGTGATGCTGTCGTTCATTTCCTTCTGGCGCGCCGCCGCCATTGTTCTCAGCGACCTTGCTTCGAGCGCCTATTACGTGGGCGGCATCGCGGAGCATGCCATCGGCAAAGCCGCGCCGTGGTTCATCCTCGCGATCATGCTGTTCTCTTACGCGGTTCGCGCCATCTACATCGAAAGCTGTTCGATGTTTGTGCGCGGCGGTGTATATAAGGTTGTCCATGAGGCGATGGGCGGAACGCTCGCCAAATTCTCCGTCTCGGCCCTGATGTTCGATTATGTCCTCACCGGACCCATCAGCGGCGTCAGCGCGGGCCTGTATCTCGGCGGCCTGATCAACGAACTGTCGGATAGCTTCCACGTCCCGCAACTCCACGTGTATCCGCCCTACTTCGGCGCGGTCTTCGCGGCGGCGGTCACCCTTTACTTTTGGCGCAAGAACATCATCGGCATCCACGAATCCAGCGAAAAGGCCCTGCGAATCATGCAGATCACCAGCGTCATGGTGGTCATCCTGATTGTCTGGTGTATCGCCACCATTCTTACCAAGGGCTACCAACCGGTTCCGCTGCCGACGCTGAACAACATACGCTTCGGCCCGGACGCGCTCGGCTGGTTGAAGGGCACGGTAGCGCCCTCCATCACCGCTATCGCGATCATGGTCGGGTTGGGACATTCGCTCCTCGCTATGAGCGGCTTTGAAACGCTCGCCCAGGTGTACCGCGAAATCGCGCATCCCAAGCTGAAGAACCTGGAACGCGCCGGCAACGTAATCTTCATCTACTCGATGCTCTTTACGTCGCTGGTTTCCTTTTTCGCCGTGATGATCATCCCGGACCCGCAGCGCCAGCAGTTTCTCGATAACCTCATCGGCGGCCTTTCCATGTTTCTCGTCGGACCGCTGCCGCTGCGATTGCTGTTCCACGGTTTCGTCGTGCTGGTGGGCACGCTCATTCTTGCGGGCGCCGTGAACACCGCCATCATCGGCTCCAACGGCGTGCTGAATCGCGTTGCCGAAGACGGCGTGCTGCCCGATTGGTTCCGCCACCCGCACAAGACATTCGGCACCACGAACCGTCTGATTAATCTCGTCGTCTGCATGCAGCTTGCGACCATCGTAATCAGCCGCGGCAATATGCAACTGCTCGGCGAAGCCTACGCGTTCGGCGTGGTGTGGAGCTTCTCCATGAAGGCGCTGAGCGTGCTCGTGTTGCGCTACAAGCAGCCGGGGGGGCGCGAATGGAAGGTTCCCATCAACTTCCGCATCGGCAAGACCGAAATTCCGCTCGGCCTGATGATGATCACGGTGACTCTCTTCTCACTGGCCGTCATCAACGTGCTCACCAAGAAGGTCGCCACCATTTCGGGAATCGCGTTCACCATCGCGTTCTTCATCCTCTTTGAAACTTCGGAAATTTATAACCGGCGGCGTCGCGGGCACAGCCAGGAGCTGGAGAAGTTCCGGCTGGATGCGCGGCCCGAAATCGCTCCGTCGGATATCAAAGTGCGCCCGGGCAACGTGCTGGTCGCCGTGCGCAATCCCAACCGCCTGCAGCACCTCGCGCGCATCCTGCAGAAGACGGACACGCGCAAGCTTGACATCATCGTGCTCAGCGTACGGCAGGTGACTCCCGCGGCGAGCGGCGAGCACACGCTCGAGACAGACCAGATTTTCTCGGAGGACGAAACCAACGTTTTCACGCGCGTGGTCACGCTCGCCGAAAAGGCCGGCAAGCACGTGGAGTTGATGGTGGTACCCGGCAACGATCCGTACGAAGCCACCGTGCAGACAGCGGCGCGCCTGCAATCTTCGCGCATTGTCATGGGACTCTCGCCGAAGCTCACGCCGTCCGAGCAGGGAACGCTGGTCGGCGCATTCTGGGAAAAACTCCCGGAGCCGCGGCCTTCCATCTCGCTCGAGATTGTTCTCGAAAATCAGAAAGACGTGGTGTTCTTCAACCTGGGTCCGCATCCGCCGCGCCTTTGGCCGGAAGACATTGACCTCGCTCACCGCCTGTGGCTGGAACTGAGCGGCAAGGGGCCCGGATCGAAGCTCCACCACCGCGACATCATCGGCGTCGCACTGCGGCGCATGAGTGAAGAGTTGCATTCCGAGCGCGCCACCGAAGTGCTTGACGACGTGCTCAAGGAAGTCAGCGGCGCCAATGGTCACGCCAGCGATCGCCAGTGGCAGGACGGCGGGCAGCGGTAGCGAGCCGTGCCGCTGCTGGAGAGTCGCGAAGCGGGTCTCTACTGCCCGGCGGGCGATTTCTATATCGATCCTCAACAGCCTGTGCAGCGCGCGGTTCTGACGCACGCGCATTCCGACCATGCGTGCCCCGGCTCGGCCGCATATTTGACGGCCTCGCGCGGCCTGGCTCTGGTGCGCGAGCGCCTCGGCGGCGAGGTGCCGATCGAAGCCGTGCCTTACGGCGACGCGCGCACCATCGGCGGGGTCCGCGTGTCGCTGCATCCGGCGGGGCACATTCTCGGGTCGTCGCAGATCCGCATCGAACAGGACGGGGAAGTGTGGGTAGTCTCCGGCGACTATAAGCTCACTTCCGATCCTACCTGCGAACCGTTCGAAGCTCTGCGGTGTCACACGTTCGTGACGGAATCCACCTTCGCACTGCCGGTCTTTCGCTGGGAAGACGAAGCCGCCGTCATCGCGGCGATCGAGCAGTGGTGGGCAGCGAATCGCGAGGCGGACCGAATCAGTTTGCTGCTGGTGTATCCGCTCGGCAAGGCGCAGCGCATTCTCGCACGCCTCCGCGGCGATGTGAAAGTGGACCCGTCCGTCGAGCGGTACAGCCGCCTGTACCGCCAGGCCGGCGTGGCGCTGCCCGAACCCGCCGCCGGCGCCGCGAAGAAAGGCGATCTGCTGATCGCGCCGCCCGGATTTCGACGGCCGCCCGGAGCATCCACCGCCATGGCGTCGGGTTGGATGCGCATTCGCGGTCCGCGCCGCAGGCAGTCGCTCGACCGTGGTTTCATCCTGAGCGATCACGCCGATTGGCCGCAACTCCTGCAGGCCATCGATGCGACACAAGCGGAAAGCGTCTGGGTCACGCACGGGTACACCGCGCCGCTCGCGCGCTGGTTGGGCGAGCACGGAAAGGCGGCGCTGGCGATATGAAGCGCTTCGCTGAATTGTACGCCGCGTTGGACGAGACCACGAAGACGAATGCGAAGGTAGCCGCGCTCACGCGCTATTTGCAAACCGCTCCGCCGGACGATGCGGCGTGGGCTGTGAGCTTCCTGATCGGACGCCGCCCCAAGCGGCTGCTCGAGTCGCGCAAGCTGGCGCAGTGGGCCATCGAAGAAGCCGGAGTCCCGGACTGGCTCTTCGGCGAAAGTTATCACGCGGTCGGCGACTTTGCGGAGACCATCGCGCTGCTGCTGCCGCCTCCCACCGCTTCGACGGAGCTCTCGCTGCGCTACTGGGTGGAAGAGCGGTTGCTTCCGCTGCGCGATTCCGGTGACGATGCGCGCCGCGCCAGTCTGACGGCCGCGTGGCGGGAAATGGACGAGCGGCAGCGCTTCGTCTGGAACAAACTGTTGACTGGCGAGTTTCGAGTGGGCGTGTCGCAGAGCCTGGTGGTGCGGGCGATTGCGGACGCCAGCAACGTCCCTACTGAGGCCATCGCTCACCGCCTCATGGGCGAATGGCAGCCGGCCGCGGAATTCTGGACCACGCTCACGGCCGGCGAAGGCGCTGCGCGCGATGCCGATATTTCCAAGCCGTATCCGTTCTGTCTGGCGTACCCGATCGAAGGCGAGGTGGAAGACCTCGGGCCCGTGGAAGACTGGCAGGTGGAATGGAAGTGGGATGGCATTCGCGCGCAGCTCATTCGCCGCGATTGGCGGACGTTCCTGTGGTCGCGCGGCGAAGAGGAGATGATCGAGCGCTTCCCGGAATTGCAAGCGCTCGCCGCATTGCTGCCGCAAGGCACGGCGATCGATGGCGAAGTGTTGCCGTGGAAGGACGCAAGGCCGCTGCCGTTCGCGCAGATGCAGCGGCGCACCGGCCGGAAAGTGCTCGGGCAGAAGATTCTTGCCGAAGTGCCCATCGTGCTGGTGGCGTACGATCTTCTCGAATTCGAAGGAGAGGACATTCGCGAGAAGCCGCTCGAGTATCGCCGCGAGCGCCTGGCGTCGCTGGCGTCCGAAGGAGCGGCGATGGTTGTCTCGCCGGTGGTCACGGCGGCAAGCTGGGCGGAGCTGCGCGCCCTTCGAGAGCAATCGCGCGAGCGCCAGGTGGAAGGCTTCATGCTCAAGCGCAAGGGCTCGCCGTATCGCGTCGGGCGCCGCCGCGGCGATTGGTGGAAGTGGAAGATCGATCCCTACAGCGTGGATGCAGTCCTCATTTACGCGCAGCCAGGCAATGGACGCCGCGCGAGTCTCTTTACGGATTACACATTCGGTGTCTGGGACAACGGGGAACTGGTGCCGTTCGCGAAAGCGTACTCCGGGCTCAGCGACGAAGAGATCCGCGAAGTCGATGCCTTCGTCCGCCGCAATACGATTGAGAAATTCGGGCCGGTGCACGCAGTCAAACCGGAATTGGTCTTCGAGCTGGCGTTCGAAGGAATCCAACAGTCCACCCGGCATAAGTCCGGTATCGCCGTCCGATTCCCAAGGATGGCGCGCTGGAGAAAAGACAAGCCGGCCGCGGAAGCCGATACCCTCGAAACCGTAAGATCCTTAGCTCAGTAGCGACCGGTCTCCCGACCGGTCGCAGGCGCGCGAAGCGCGCCAGAGTCGCGCTCCGCGCGACCCGACAGGAAGGATTCCTGTCGGCACGTGGCAACAGGAATCTTTCCTGTTGCGGCGAGCGAAGCTCGCCATCTTCCCAACTTTTCCCCCGCTGGTTCGTCATACTAAAGAATTCATGCCCAAAGTTCTGATCGCGGGAGGCGGGTTGGCCGGACTCTCGGCTGCCGCCGCCCTTGGCGGCGCGGGAATTGAAGTGGACCTCTTCGAGTCCCGCCCGTTTCTCGGCGGCCGCGCCACGTCGTACAACGTGCCGGCGGGCTCCGGCGAAGAACCTGAGACTATAGACAATTGCCAGCACGTCCTGCTGCGCTGCTGCGTCAACCTGCTCGACTTTTATCAGCGCCTCGACGTCCGCGATCGCGTCAAATTCTATCGCGAGTTTTACTTCATCGAACCCGGCGGACGCACCAGCGTGCTCGCGCGCGGCCGCCTGCCCGCTCCTCTGCACTTCACCGAAGCGTTTCTGCGGATGCACTGCCTCAGCCTCAAGGACAAGCGCGGCATCGCGCGCGCCCTGCTCGCCATCCGCCGCGAACGCACGCGCCGCAAAGATCTCGACCGCATCAGCATGCTCGACTGGCTCCTGCAGAAGCGGCAAACCCCGCAGGCCATCGACCGCTTCTGGCGGCAGGTGCTCGTCAGCGCCGTCAACGAAGACCTCGACCGTATGGCCGCGCGCCACGGCTTCCAAGTGTTCTGGCTCGGCTTTCTGGCGCGCGCCGATTCCTACGAGATGGGCGTTCCCGCCGTGCCGCTCGGCGACTTGTACGCCGTCGAAGCGTGGAAGCGCCTCGGCAACGTGCGCATCCATTTCCGCTCGCCGGTGGAGCAAATCGGCGAGCGTGGTTTCACCGTCGCCGGAAGCGTCGTCTCCGGCGATCGCTACATTTGCGCGCTGCCCTTCGAGCGCCTCGAAAGCGTCGGATTGACTGCCCCGAAATTCGACCATTCGCCGATCACCGGCGTGCACCTCTGGTTCGACCGCGAGATCACCACGCTGCCGCACGCCACTCTGCTGGACCGCACGATGCAGTGGATGTTCAACAAAGATTCCGGCCGCTATCTGCAGCTCGTCGTCAGCGCGTCCCGCGACCTCACCGCACTCTCGCGGCAGGAAATCATCGACATCGCAATCGGCGATCTTCGCCTTTACTTCCCGAAGGTGCGCGATGCCAAGGTGGTCAAGGCACACGTTGTCAAGGAGCAGCGCGCGACATTCAGCGCCGCGCCGGAAACCGACCATCTGCGGCCCACCGCCGACACTCAGAACCCGAGCCTCTTTCTGGCTGGCGATTGGACTCGCACGGGTTGGCCCGCGACCATGGAGGGCGCCGTGCGCAGCGGCTACGCGGCTGCCGAGGCGGTGACCCACTCGCTGGGGGTGCGTGCGCGATTCCTCATTCCCGATATCGCGTAGGTCGAAATGGGTAACTTTCGACCCATTTTGGGCATCTTATTAAGTGACCCCGTAACTAAAACCTACTTCAGGAGCCCGGCTTGAACCGTACTTCCGGAATCGTGTGCTTTCTTACGTGTTTGTGTGTGAGCGCCTCCTTCGCGCAGCAGCAACAAGCGCAACAGCAACCCCAGCAACAAGTTCCCGTTCCGGAACTCAGTTCTTTCTGGAATTTTCCCGCAATCAGGTTTCTGGAGAACCTGCTCAACCCCTCCAATACTCCCAAGCCGGAAACGCAGACCGTGAAAGCCGCCGTCGATCCGAATGCCGGCTGCCCGGTCGCGCCGCTCGATGCGATTGACGATCCCGCTGCTCAGCAGCTCGAAGCCGCGGGGGTGGAAGGCGAGTCCACCATCAACATAGCCGGCATGTCGCCGGCCGCCGCCGGAGCGCTCACCCTATTCCAAACCAAGGTAGCCGCGGCAGGCGGTAGCGTGATTCTGAAATCCGCCTATCGCCCGGCAGCGTATCAGCAGCATCTGGCGAACGTCTGGTACAAGTGGATGACGGAGCTGCGCAACAATCGACTGCCTGCCTGCCAGAATATGAGGGCTTCGGTGCAGGAGGAGTTCACGCGCCATCACCTGATCGAGACGCAGCACCCGGTCGCGGTTTCGGACCACACCCGCGGTCTCGCGTTCGATGCGACCGTCAGCCTGCCGCCGCGCGCGCGGATCGGCCGCCTGCGTGTTACGCTGGACACCCTCGCCCGCCTGGTCGGCCTGGTGCGCCCGGCGATCGCCGCCGACCCCGTCCATTTCAAGTTTGTCGGCGCCCTGGCGCGGGTCCGTTACGCGAGCTCCACGCGAATCGCCCGCCACACCGTCCGAAGCAGCCGCACTCACCGCAACGCCTAACGCCTCAACGTGCCGGCAGGAATCCTTCCTGGATAGCGCCGGGATAAACCGGCATGAAGTAGCGAATGAAAGAGTCGTACAGAGAAGGAGTAGCGAACCACTCTGGCCCCGAGCCATGTGAGGGCGGTCGTGAGGCCGCACTTAAAGCGTTGGACAGGGGCCTGTGCAGGCTGGGTATAGAGCTTCGAAACATTCGTTCCGGGATGCTCATGGCGTCGGGAAACTCAATTGGACGAAGAGCCGTCTCGAACTTCCCGGCGCACTCCATCGCTCGGCTCACCGAACTTCTCCCGCACGCGTACGCGCCAAAGGCGTCAACGAAAATGCATCCGCTTGCGTCCTACGATAGGGCACGAACATGACTTTTCTTCGAGTGCTGTTTGCAGCGGCTGCGTTGGCCGCCGGCGCGCCAGCGCAGCCCGGCCTGTCGGCGAAAGTGGACCGGATCGTAGCCGGTGCAATGAAACGGCAGCAGATTCCGGCTATGACGGTGACGATTGGGATAAAGGGCCGGATCGTCTACAAAAAGGCAGCCGGTACCGCCGATCTCGAGAACTCGGTACCCGCTACCAAGGTGACGCTGATCCGCACGGGATCGCTCGCGAAGCCGATCACCGCAGCGGCGACCATGACGCTGGTGGACGCGGGGCGGCTCGATCTGGATGCGCCGGTGCAGAAATACTGCGCGGCTTTTCCGCAAAAGCAATGGCCGGTGACCACCCGCGAGTTGCTGAGCCACACCGCCGGGGTGCGGCATTATCGTGGCGACGAGGAGATCTCGAACACCCGCCATTACAAAACGATGGCGGACGGGTTCGCGATCTTCGGCGCCGATCCTCTGCTGTTCGAGCCGGGCACCGCATATTCGTACACCACGTTCGGATACACGGTGGTTGGCTGCGTTGTGGAGGGTGCGTCGGGGGAGAAGTTCGCAGATTACGTGGCGGAGCACGTGCTGAGGCCGGCGGGGATGACGCACACGTTCGTTGACGATGTGTACGAGATTGTGCCGCACCGCGCGCGCGGCTACCGGAAGATCAACGGACAGATACAGAACGCCGATCTGATGGACAGCAGCTACAAGATCCCGGGCGGCGGATACGTGACAACTGCGGAGGACCTGGTGCGCTTCGGAGAGGCGCTGATGGAGGGCAAGATCGTAAGACCGGCTACGCTGGCGGCGATGTGGACTCCGATGCCGCTGAAGGGCGGGAAGACGTCGAAGTACGGGTTGGGATTCGGCGTAATGACGATCGATGGCGCGCAATATGTAGCGCACACGGGCGACCAGCAGGGGACGAGCACCGCGATAGCGATCCTGCCGGCCAGGCGGTTTGTAGTGGCAGCGATGGCGAATATGGACGGGGTGGATCCGGGCGAGGTCGTAAGGGGCGTGCTGGACATTTACGATCTGCCGTACCCCAGTCGGGGGACGAAGTAGCGTCCCATTTCAAGCGCTTGAGGCCCATGGTGATTCTCAGCCGCTTACGGAAGAACCACCCGGCTTGATGGAAAAGCTTTTCGGATCGGCCGCCGCTCGCCGAAGAGCATACGATTCTCGCCGTGCTGATCGCATACGCGAGGCTGTAGCGAGTACGGCAGACCGCAGTGATCGCGGTCCGCGCCGTCCAGGGTTAGCCCGCGCTGTGGATAGCAGGCTAAGCCGGGAACGGTGCGGGGTAGTGAGTTGCTTCGAGCAACTCAGGCCTTCTACATGCTTCGTCCTGGATATATCCTCCGTGCGACTTTGGTGAGGACGGCAAAAGGGTCCACACAGATCGCCCGAATTTCGTTCCAGTTGTCAGAGATCACGAAGAACCAGGTACTCGGACCTTTAGCGCCACTCAGCGTGAAGGTGCCGGTGCAATCAGGATTCACGGTGAATGTGCCCGTATTGTTTGCTTGCGCTACCGTGCCGTTGGAGTTTGTCATTCCAACGTTCGTAGTAACGCCCGCCCCGAAGGTTTGCATGCTGACCTGGGCGAACGCCGGCCCAACCGGGTCGGGCGCCGCGACAGAGTATCCGGTGGTTGTGACTGCAAATGTGCCAATGAGGGACGCGTTAGAGCATCCTTTGTCGTCGGCCTTCGCGGTGGGTGCTACGCTCAGCGCGAGTACCGTGACTGCCGCGATTGCGAAACTCTTTGCGATGGTGCTGTGTGTCATAATCATCTCCTCTACGTTTCATGAGTTGCCTCCCATTTCGGGAGGGTCGGGTCTTCCATCAGGCGCCCGGAACCGAATCCGTCTCGCCTACCACGAATAAGGAATCGCGGCGCTGAAGGTTACAGCGTCTGCGCGAAAGCGATAAAACCCTCCGGGACGAGAAGGCGTACAATAGCCCCACGCCTCTGGTTCAAATGCCAAACTGCCCTCAGTGCGGTGAGCAATTGGGTTCCGGTGATCCCGCCGGACTTTGCCCCCAGTGTCTAATCCTGGGCGCGTTCGAGAGTTCGCTTAGAGCTGACGAATCCGGAACCCGCACCATCGATACAGCGGAAGTCGCTGCTGGTGATAACGACTTCGGCCGATATCGTGTCCTTCGACCTCTAGGCGAAGGGGGCATGGGCACCGTTTATCTCGCCGAGCAGAGCGAACCCCTTCGCCGGCGCGTGGCTCTTAAGGTTGTGAAGGTCGGCATGGATACCGCCCAGGTGCTGGCTCGCTTCCATAACGAGCGGCAGGCGCTGGCAATGATGGATCACCCGAACATCGCCCAAATCTTCGATGCCGGCGCAACCGCCAAAGGGCGCCCCTACTTCGTGATGGAGTACATCGAAGGCGCACCGATTACCCGGTATTGCGATCACGAACGGATGGCCACGAGGCAGCGGCTCGCGCTATTCCTCGTGGTCTGCCGCGCAGTGCAACATGCCCATCAAAAGGGTGTGATCCACCGTGACCTGAAGCCTTCGAATGTGCTTGTGACCGAGCAGGACGGCGCACCGGTTCCCAAGGTAATCGACTTCGGCATCGCCAAAGCCACCGGCAAATGGGCAGTAGACAGTACGCTGCTCACGCAGTTTGGCCAGATCGTCGGAACACCGGAGTACGCCAGCCCCGAGCAGGCCGACGCGATGACGGGCGACATCAACGAGGCCACCGATGTCTATTCTCTCGGCGTGCTCTTGTACGAGTTGCTGATCGGAGCTGTGCCGTTCGACACGGCCACGCTGCGCAACGCCGGTTTAGCGGAAATGCTGCGAATGATTCGCGAGGATGAAGCGCCCTCGCTGCCGCGAAAGCTGACCTCCATGGGCGCGGCAGCGAGCGACATTGCCGCGCGCCGCCAGACCGACCCCGCTTCGCTGCGCCGCCTGGTGGACGGCGACTTGAACTCGATCACCATGAAGGCCCTGGAGAAGACGCGAGAGCGGCGCTATGCGTCGGTGGCAGACGTCGCAGCGGATATCCAGAGGCAGATGGAAGACCGGCCCGTGCTGGCCTCGCCGCCGAGCCGGCTATACCGCGGGCGCAAGTTTCTCCGCCGGCACCGGTTGGCCGCCGTCGCCACTGCCGCGGGAGTCCTGGTTCTCGCTTTGAGCGGAGTGACGGCCTGGGCGCTTTCGCATTCCGCGTCGAGACCAAAGCTGACCGAGAAGGACACTATCGTTCTCGCGGATTTCGAGAATAAGACGGGTGAAGAGGTCTTTGACGACACGTTGCGCCAGGGGCTAGCGGTAGAACTCCAGCAGTCGCCGTTCCTCAGTCTGATTGGGGACCAGCAGGTCCAGAAAACGCTGGCTCTGATGGGGCAGCCGAAGGACGCGCGGCTTACTCCTGATGTCGCGCGGGAAATCTGTGAGCGAACCGGGAGCTCCGCGATTCTTTCGGGTTCGATCAGCAGCCTTGGAAGCCAGTATGTGCTGGGTTTGCAGGCGAAGACTTGCAATACCGGCAATATCCTGGACCAGGAGCAGGCACACGCGGCCAGGCGAGAAGATGTGCTTGATGCTTTGAGCCGGATTTCCCGGAACTTCCGAACCCGGGTGGGCGAATCGCTCGCCACGGTCGAACAGCATTCAAAGCCTCTGTGGGAGGCAACCACACCGTCATTAGAAGCGCTCAAGGTCTACACTGCCGGACACAGGGCCGCCCTTGCCGCCGGGTCAGCGATGACCACGGGTTACTTACGCCGCGCTGTCGAAATCGATCCACAATTCGCGATGGCCTGGGCGAATTTGGGGCTCGAGTACAGCTCTACGGGAGAGTCGGCGTTGGCCACCGAGCCCACAAGAAAAGCCTGGCAACTGCGGGATCGAGTGAGCGACTGGGAGAGGTATTTTATCGAGGTTCTTTACCACCGTCAGGTAACGGGGGATCTGGAAAAGGCTTACCAAACCCTCGAGTTGTGGTACCAGACCTATCCTCGCGGCGGGGACCGCGAACCGCCGAATCCCCAGGAGTTGTTAGCCGGCCTTTCTACTCGCGGAACCGGACGGTTTGACAGAGCGATCGAGATGGCGCAAAAAACCATCGCGGGCCATCCGGACACCCTCATAGGATATGGCAGTCTTGCGTACAGCTACACCTTCCTGGACCGCTTCCCCGAAGCCGAGAGCATTCTTCAACAAGCCTCCGGACACAAGTGGGGAGGGAACCCGAATCTTCTGGTGTTCCGTTACAAGATCGCGGTGTTAAAAGGCGATCAGGACCAGATGGACCGGGCACTGGCAATGGCCAGGGGCAAGCGCGGGGCCGAACACTGGATGGCTCATGAGCAGGCTCTGGCGCTAGCTCGTTCCGGCCGGCTACAGGACGCCCGTAGGTCATCGAACCGCGCCGTCGATCTTGCCCTGCAAGAGGAAGCACCCGAGGAGGCAGCGAATTACCAGGCCGCACGAGCCGTGTGGGAATCCATTACAGGAAATCGGGTCGAAGCAAGAAAGAGCGCAAACGCGGCACTCGCGCTTTCAAACGGTCGGGAGGTCGGATACGCCGCTGGCCTTGCGCTGGCTTTTTCCGGTGACACTTCCCGATCAGAAGCGCTCGCGGGCAAGTTAGAAGAAGGCTTCGCGGAAGACACTTTTGTTAAATTCACGTATGTGCCGGTTCTCCGTGCGTGCGCCGCACTGGAGCGGAACAAGCCCGCAGACAGCGTGGAGCGGTTGAAGATCGCGCTTCGGTATGAAATTGCGGCGAATGGCTTGAACTTCGCTCATCATTATCTCGGCGGTTTGCAGTCGGCATATGTGCGCGGCGAGGCGTTTATGGCCGCGCGCCGGTATGCGGAAGCCGCTGTCGAGTTTCAGAAGATTCTCGATCATCGAGGGATCGTGGGGCTGGACCCGATTGGCGCACTGGTGCACGTGCAACTCGGCAGAGTGTATGCTTCGTCGGGTGACAAGGCCAAGGCGAAAGCTGCCTATGAAACCTTCTTCGCACTTTGGAAAGATGCGGACCCCGGCATCCCGATCCTGAAGAATGCTAAGACAGAGTACGCACGCCTGTAAGACGCAAGCGTGGTAAATGCGCTTGTAACCTTTCGGCTCCCGATTCCTTATACGTGTTGGGGAGCGCCGTAAGGAGTTGACGTCATGACGCACGAGCCGGAAAACACCGCAGGCCGGAACACTTTCTATACGCTGGCGGGATCATCTGATTTCCCGACCACGCGTTGGACGCTGGTGGTCGCTGCCGCCGACCCGCACCGGAAAGAGGCCCGCTCGGCTTTAGCTTCCCTGTGCGAGAGCTACTGGTATCCGTTGTACGCGTATGTTCGTCGCCGCGGCCATTTTCCCGACCAGGCGCAGGACCTGACGCAGGAGTTTTTCATGCGCGTGTTGCAAGGTCGATACCTTGATCGTGCCGACCCGGAGAAGGGACGGTTCCGGGCTTTTATTCTGACGTCGTTGAAGTTCTTTCTGGCCGACCAAGGCGATCGCGAGCGTGCGGAGAAACGTGGCGGCGGGGCAATCCTGCCGCTTGAGTTCTCGTCCGGCGAGGAACGCTACCAACGCGAGCCCGCGCACGATGAAACGCCCGAACGGATCTTCGAACGGCGGTGGGCGCTGGCGGTGCTCGATCGAGTCGTCGAGAGATTACGGAACGAATGCGTGCAGCACGGCAACCGGGAGCATTTCGATCGGTTGAAGGTCTTCCTTCTTGGGCAGTCCGACGCGCCGTATACCGTGCTGGCTCGTGAAATGAACACGTCGGAAGGGGCCCTCAAAGTAGCGATTCACAGGCTACGCAAGCGATATCGCGACCTCTTTCGCCAGGAGATCGCGGATACCGTGGCCGATCCGGCGGAAGTAGAGTCCGAAATCCGGCACCTGGCAGCCGTTCTCACAAGGAAGTAGTTGGCCGGTATAGGCTTAGCCAAGCCGGTTGTGGGGCAGTGTCGCTCATCCGGAAGAGCGGTTCACGAGACGCTTACACTATACTGAGAGGCATTATGAAGTACCGCAGAGCTGCCGTCTGCCTGAGCGCCGTCTTTGGCCTCGCCCTCGCCCTGGCGCAAACCGCGCCCCACAAGATCCCCGACGATCTCCGCTTTGAAGTCGCCTCCGTGCATCCCGCGCAGCCCAATCAACCAAACTCCGCCATTCGACCCGCGCCCGGCGGTCAGCGCTATCTCGCCAACAACGCGCCCGTCACCATGATGATCATGGTGGCCTACCGCATCAAGCCGGAGCAAGTGATCGGCGCGCCCGATTGGGTCAATAACGATCGCTGGGACATGGACGCGAAAGCTGAAAAAGCCTCCGACCCCGACGAGCTTCACGTGATGTTGAAAAACATGCTCGTTGACCGCTGCGGCCTGAAGTTTCACCTCGAAACGAAGGAGATGCCGATCTACGCGCTCACCGTCGATAAGGGCACGCCGAAGATGACGCCGCATGCGGCGGAGAGCGCCGGCGTTCCATGGATCGATCAGACCCTCGTCAAACCGCCCCTTCAGGTGCGCTTGCACGCCACCGCCGTGGACATGCCGTACTTTGCCTTCCAACTGGCCACGCGTCTCGACAAGCCCGTCACGGACATGACCAACATCAAGGGCGACTACGATTTCGATCTCACCTTCACGCGAGAGTTGCCGCCGAACCTTCCCGCCGATGCGCTCCTCAATGGCCAGCCCATCGACACCTCCGGACCGAGCCTCTTCGAAGCGCTGAAGCAACAGTTGGGCCTCAAGCTGGAAGCGCGCAAGGGACCGGCGACCGTCTTCGTCATCGATTCCATTCACAAGCCGACGGAGAATTAAGCGTGTCCGCCGCAATTCGTCCAGTAGCGACCGGTCTCCAGACCGGTTGCAGGCGAGTGAATGCTGCGCATCGGGTCGGAGCCGCTCACTTCGCCGCAGCCGTGAAGCGATACCTTCCCGAGGGCACGTCGTAAACCGCGGCGCCGCTATCCGTGCGAACGAATCGCGCTCCCTTCGGCGCTTCGGCTTTCGTGCCGGGCACCCACACCGTGGCGGTCGTGTTCGGCGGCACGGTCACATCCAGCGTCAGCTTTCCTCCTTCGCGTTTCCACGCGCTGGCAAGCGTTCCGTACATTGTTTTGTGCGACGCCTTCACGCTGGTGAGATCGCCTGCCGGATACGGATGAATGATCGCGTGATGGAAGCCCGGGTCCGCGGGATCGCTCCGAATGCCCGCCAGGTATTCGTACATCCACACCGCCAGGTCGCCAATCTGCATCACGTGATTCCCGGAGTTCATCGACGGGTCCGCGGTGTCGCCGTTCCAGAGTTCCCAAACCGTGGTAGCTCCGCGCTCCGCCATGTACCCCCAACCGGGATAGGTCTTCTGCGTGGCGATGCTGTAGGCGAGCGACGCCTGCCCGTTGTCCGTCAGCGTGCGCATCAGCCACTGCGCCCCGACCAGTCCCGTGCCCACGTGATTCCTGCTCACCACTTCGATGTTGCGCACCAGCGCCGCCAGCACCGCCGCCCGATTCTGTTCCGGAGCCATGCCGAAGTACAACGGCAGGATGCTCGTGGTCTGCGTGCCGTTGTCGTAAACGCCCTCGAGCGATTTCCAATACTTCAACTGAAACGCGTTGTTGATCGCCGACGCCTCGCGTTCCAACTCCGCCGCGTCCGTCTCCTTATCGAGAATTCGCGCGTACCGCGCCACCGTGCGCAGCAGTTGATAGAAGTACGCGCTGCCGATGAACTCCCCGCTGGTCACGCGCGCCGGGTCTTTCGAGTGAATCAGCAGCGGATCCTCCGGCGGCACGCACCAGTCCGCATACGTGTCCTTCGGCATCAGGCCGTTCGCCACGAACGTGCGCTCGTGGTCCAGCCACTTCCGCATCGCCGGATATTCGCGCTCCAGCACGCGGCGGTCGCCGTACTGATCGTAGAGCATGCCGGGCAGGAAGACGAAGGTGCTCGGCCAACTCAGGTCGTCATTGTACAGCCGCCAATAGTTGGGGCTGACATCTGAAATACTGCCGTCAGCGCGCTGTCCGTCGGCGATGTCGGTTTCGAACTTCGAGTAGAACGCCGCCACGTCGAACATGTAGCTCTCGCTGCGGCTCACCTGCGACCGGTCGCCCAGCCAGCCCTGCCTCTCATCGCGCTGCGGACAATCCGTCGGAATACTCCGATAATTTCCGCGAATGCCCCAGAACATGTTGTGATGGATCTGATTCAGCAGCGGATTGGAGCTGGTGAAGTCCACCGTCTGCTCCATGTCGTCGTGGACCACGCGCCCTTCCAGCGTCGCGATCGCCGGAGTGCCGGGATACCCGCTGAGCTCCACGAAACGAAAGCCGTGATACGTAAAGCGCGGCTCCCACGTTTCAGGCCCGCCGCCCGCCAGTGTGTACAGGTCCGTGGCCCGCGCCGTCCGCAGGTTGTCCACATATAGCGACCCATCGGGCTGCAGCGTTTCCGCGTGACGCAGTTGCACCGTCGCGCCGCGCGGTCCCTCGACGTGCAAACGGCACCAGCCGACCATATTCTGGCCCATATCGAAAATCCACACGCCAGGGCGGAGCTGCTTCACGCCGACGGGCCTGATCGTCTCGGTAACGCGAAGCGGCTCGGCCATCTGCGACGCCAGCATACCCAGCGGCGCGGCGACAAGCTGCACCGGCTCCCATGAGGCGTCGTCGAAACCCCCGCGATCCCACCCGGCCGGAGTCATCCTGGCGTCGAACTCCTCGCCGTCGTATTCGTTGTTCGCGCGGATCGGTCCGGCGGTGGTGAGCTTCCACGAATCGTCGCTCACGATGGATGCGCGCGTACCGTCGTCGTACTCGATGTTGAGTTGCAGGATGGCTTTCGGAAACGCAAAATTGCGCGTGTTGCTTTGGATGCGCGGCGCGTAATATCGCCCGTTGCCCAGCATCAGGCCGATGGCGTTGCGTCCCGCGGCAAGCCGGCTGGTAACATCGAACGTCTCGTACAGGACGCGCTTATCATAGTCCGTGAGGCCCGGCGAAAGCACGTGGTCGCCCACCTTCGCGCCATTCAGATAAAGCTCGGAAAGCCCGAGCCCGGCGTAATACACAGTCGCGCGCCGAACTTCTTTCGCGACGCTGAACTCCTTGCGGAGCATGCGCGCCGGCAGACGATGCTCGCCCGTGCTTCCGGCGGCGTTCCACGGCGCGATGCCGTAAGCGCCCAGTTCAGTCGCGGGCTGCCACGCCGTATCCAGATACCCGGCGCTCTGCCATCCTTCTTCCACCTTGCTCGCGACGCGAAATTGATTGGAGCTCGCGATGACGAGCGGATCGCCCGAGGTGAATTCGATCCGTATGACGGCGATCGCGCCTGCCGGACGTCCGGCCGTAGCATGCGGCGCGTCGATCGCCAGGAGATTGGCGCCGGAATGCACCAGCGCGGAAATATCGGTGACGAACGGCAAAGCAGCGCCCGATCTCTTCGCAGCGAGTCTGCCGTTGATGTAGATGTCCGCGTTCCCGTCCGACCCCGCGATGCAGGTTGCGCGCGCGATGGTGCGTCCGGCGGGAATCTCAAACGGCTCGCGGAAGAAACGGTCGCCGGCGGGCGCCCCGGCCTGGGCGTTGGGCGCGTCCCAAATCCAGCGCGCGTCGCGCAGCGCAACGTAAGGGCTGCCCGCGTCCACGAAGTCTGCGCGTTCGTCGCGGCCAATCCATTTCCCCGTCCAGTCGGCAGCGTTCATCAGACCCATGCTCCACTGAGCGGGCGCGCTCCAATCGGTGGAATGTCCGTCCTGGTCCCACACCTGGACCTTCCAATAAACGGCCGCCCCGGAACCGAGCGACGCACCCTTATAAACGATCTGGTTGGACTGCGGAGAGTCCACGCGCCCCGTATCCCAAAGGTCGCCGCCATTCCGATTGAGGTTCGCCAGTGACGTTGCCGCAACAATGCGATAAGCGGTCTGCCGGATTCCGTGCGCCGCGGGATTGGAGACGGCGAGTTCCCAACTCAAGCGAGGCGCGGTGACGTCGACGCCTTGCGGATCGACGCGGTATTCGGTCCGCAGATGAGAGAGATGAACGGGAGTTGCGGCATGCAAAAGCAAAGCTGCCATCGCAACAAATACGATACGGCCCATGCGAGCAAAGGTATCACGACTGCGGACGTGCCGCGGCCCGCGCACCCGTTCGCTAAGCCCCCACCTCGAGCACTTCCGTGTCGCCCGACCTCACCCCGGGCCGCGACCCCAGCCCCGTAAGCGCCACCATCGCCGCCGCCGCCCCCACACTCGCCAGCGCCAGCCAGAACGGAGCCGTGAACCCCCACTCGCCTGCGGCCGCTCCGGCGATCGCCGAACTCACAGCCACGAACAAATCGTAAAACGCGTTCAGCGCGCCCAAAGCCGACGCCCGCTCCGACGCCGGCACCTGGCTCACCACAACCGACGCCAGCGCCGGCCACGGGAACGAGTAGCCAAGCCCCACCAGCACCGCCGCCGGAAGATCCAGCGCCGGATTCAAATTCCAGATCACCGCCAGCAGCCCCACCGCCAGACACGCATAACCTGCGAACAAGCTTCGCCGCGGACCCATGCGGTCCGGCAGCCCGCCGAACGCGGCGCGCCCGAACAGCACCGCCACCGCGAAAGCCGAAAACGCCCACGTCGTCGCGTGTCCCCGATCCCGCAGCAGCAAAATCAGAAAGCCCGCCACCGCCGCGTACGTAACATTGCCGAGGCCCAGCATCACGCCGGGCACGAGCACCGGCCTGGGCACCCATCGCGATGGGCCGTGCGCGCGCGGACGCGGCTCCTCCCGCATGGCGAATACGATCCCCGCCACCGCCACCGAAGAGACGCTCAGAAACAGCGCCACCAACTTCATGCTCCCGAGAGCTTGTCCGATCGCCGGCCCCACCGATACGCCGCCCCAAATTCCCGATGACAGAAACCCAAGCGTCTGCGCACGACGGTTCTCCGGTGCGATGTCCACGGCCCACGTCACCGCGGCCGTCACGAAGAAGCCCTCGCCAAGCCCGTGCATCACGCGTCCCAAGGCCATCACGGACAGCGGCAGCGCCGGTAAATAGAGCAGTCCCGCCACCGTGCAGAACGCCATCCCGAGCAGCAGGGCCACGCGCCGCCCTTTGCCGTCCGCCATCTTGCCCGCCAGCAAACGGCCCAGCAGGGCGAAAGCGGATGAGAGCCCGATCAGCAACCCGGTGAGGAACGTGGAAGCCCCGGCGTCGTGGTGGAGATATACCGGCAGAATCGGGATTACGGCGCCGAAACCCAGCATTCCCACGAATGCCGCGCCTACAATCCGCCAGATTCGGGAACCCATCTACCGACTTTATCATTCCCCAAGAGCGCGCCTGTACGCCTGCGGTCGACACCTATTACCGCTCCGTTGAAAGTCACAATGGGAGTGCTGCGTCCGTAGCGGGTTTGATATTGACGGTGTAACCGAGAATTCGCAGTTCCCGGGCGATTTTCTGAGCACGGCGTTTGGCTGCTTGCGGAGTTGTGGGTT
>DATNFO010000006.1:0-38014 GCA_035606355.1 Candidatus Limnocylindrales bacterium
AGAGGCGCGGCAGTTGGAATCTTCTTGTTAGCGACATGCGGTTTGGCCTCAAAGACAATGACATACTCTTCAGGGACGATGCCGGAAGAGAACTTAAGCAGGATGTGAAGTTTCCCTTTTTTGTAGCGATCAATGAGCAAGGGGTTTTCGAGCGCGAATTGCTGCTCCCAGTGCTGAATAGAATTGCGGAGTTTGTCGGGAAAACCGTAGCTGACTTTGACGCGCTCTTCGGTTGATGGGCGAGGCACAAAAGCCTTTCCGTCGTAATCGTGATACACTACGACTACCCACGGCCCATTGGCTGTTTGCGGACTGCCATCCACAAGCAAACCGAGCCGCGTGAAAGGTCCAGCCATCGCACGCAATTCAAGTATACGGGAGAATTGCGCGTGATAGTATACGAACTCAGGGACACGTCAACAGTGCAGCGAGACATGGATTTAGTTCGCGACTTGCTACTCCGGGTCGAGCAAGATAGCATTTTGGACGGAAAACATTGGGTGCATTTTGACCCTTCGGATCTTGGGATGGAAGAGCGGTCGCCGCAAGAGATCGGCTACCATCTGGAATTGCTAATTGAGTCCGGATACCTGAAGGGGAAAGCGGGCATGGAAGATATCCCCGTCATTGCATCGCTCACATGGGCGGGGCACGAATTTTTAGACAATATCAAAGACAAAGGTATCTGGGAAAAGACGAAAAAAAGACTTGATGGCCTTCCAGCCGTAGCGCTCAAATTGGTTGCATCCGTTGCGGAATCCGAGGTCAAGAAGCGTCTCGGCATTTCGTAGGCGCTATGATGGGGGTAGCATGAAACCAGCACCCCCGCCCGACGTTCCCGGAGCGACGGAAGCCGAACGCATGGACTACGCCGCACGCGCGCTCATGTCCACGCCCAAGGCCGCATTCACGAAATCCGAAGAAGAGTCCAAGGCGAAGCGACCGCGCGAACAGAAGAAACACCCGAAGCCGCACGCCGCCTAACGGCCAGCCTGTCACGCCAACCCCAGCCTAGCCGTCTGCCTCAAATTTTGTCAAGTATATAGTTGCCCATTTTTGCACCCGCTGCTCTAACCGCTGAGCTAAGGGCCCGCACGATGTATCCTTGGACAGTTTCAGGGTATCACGCGCGTCATAGGGCTAATCGTCCAGCGATGTGCCCGCGATTCGGGCGCCCGGCGCGATGCGCTTCTCTAGCACCCGAAAGGCGGCTTCGAGTTGATCGAGGCGGGAGCTGAAATTGTCTTGAGTATGTCCCTCAAGCTGGCCTAATGAAACTACCGCAAACCGCCGATATATCCAGTGAGGATTTCAGTAGGGGGATAACAAGACGGTATATTGACTGAACCCCGCACAGGGATTACCCTTAGCCTGCGCACCGCGGTTTTTCGGACTGATGAGACAAACGACCAGATTTTCTGCCGCTTCCGGAGCTCTGGCGGTGCTCGTGCTCTGTACCGCCGCCGGCGTTGCCTGCGCTGAAGACCAGACCGCGTGGCGCTTTTGGGGCGTGGGGGAAGGCTTTGCCGAGACGTACACTTACCGCCTGAGTGTCTCTCGCGGCGGAGTTGCTTACGCGCGCCATGGATCCGTGCCAGGCATGAGCCTGTTCGACGGGTACGCAGTCACCCGCCTTCCGGAGCCTAGAGCCGGGGCCCTACCGTATTGGCCGGCCGAAACGCGAGTGTATGCATCCCCAAGCGGCTCGCCGTGGGTGATCTCCGAAGGGGAGTTGCGCGCTTTCGAAAGTGGCCGCTGGGTTACTCATTACAAGCCTCGCGCCGGAGAGCGCCTCATTGCCGCGCTCCCGGCTGGCCAACATGTAATTGTCATTTCCGATAAGGGCGTTCGGGAATACACGCCGGCCGGCAAAACCTGGCAACCCATCGACGCTCCGTCCGCGTCGGCAATTCGCCCGTTCATCGATGCCATTCCAGCGCCCTCGGGCGAAATATGGGTCACCGGCGAAAACGGCGTGGGGATGCTCGGGGCCGTCAAAGATGGCGGACCTTATGAATGGGCTGAGGCCGATGCCCATTCAAACCTGGCCCACTTTCAATTTCCCGAAGCCGCTCGTCGGGGAGAATTGTTCGCACAAGCGGCCGGCCCGCGCGGCAAACACACCATCGTGCGATGGTCGGGGGCCAACCTGGAAGAGGTCTACTCGTCACACGACGATTCGCTGCGCGGTTGGCGCGGACCGGACGGGCTGATCTGGATCGTGGAAGGCCCGGAGATGTTCCGCCTCTTCGGCGGCGAGAAGCTGAAAGTGACGCGCAGCGGGGTACTCTCCGGGAATATTTTCGACGTGTTCACCGAAGGCGTTCGCACGTTTTGGATTACGACTTCCGAGGGTGTGTCGCGCTATACGCCACCATTGTGGAGGCCGCCCTCCGGCCTGGAGGATCTCGACGCCACGGTTCATGCCGTGGGGGCAGCGGCGGACGGGCGCCTCTGGTTCGCGGCCACCCGGTGGCTTCTCGAATTCAACGGCGAAACATGGAAGCGCCATCCGCTGCCGCCGGGTCTCCTGACCCACACCGTTCAGACCAACAGCGTAGTCCCGCTTGCCGATGGGCGCGTGCTGGTGAAGGCCGTGCATTCCGACCGCACGGATCTGGCGCTGATCTTCGACCCGAAACGCGAACGCTTTAGCGAACTTCTTCACCCCGAACATCGCCACATCACCTTGATCTATCCGCGTCCCGCCGGTGGAGTATGGGTGGCCACCGAACTGCCCGGCCAGCCCGGATTTCATCTCGAGATTTACGACGGCGCCCGTTTCACTGAGCGGGTGCGGATTGGAGCGGGGTGGAAAGGCGCGAATCTGCGCTGCGTGCTGGAGGCGCGCGACGGCTTGTTGTGGTTGGGCGGCTCGGCGGGCGGCGCGCTATACCGCGACGGTAAGCTGGTGGATGTTTTCAGCGCCGAAAAGGGGTATACGGATGCCGGGGTCTTCGCGCTGGGGACTTTGCGCTCCGGAGAGATTATCGCCGGAGGCCGGAATCGGGTCCTGAAATTTAACGGCCAGTCCTGGACGCTGCTCCGAGACGGCCTGGACCGCATCCGCAGTTTCACGAACGCCCGCGACGGATCGTTATGGGTAGCGTCCGCTTCGGGCATCCATCGCTTCCGGGATGGCAGTTGGATCACGCATCAAGCTGACGAGGGGCTGCCTTCCGTAATCGCATATCTTGCGTTCGAAGACGCGCACGGTCGTCTATGGGCAGGAACGACGCGCGGCCTGATGCAGTACGATCCCGCCGCCGATACCGACCCGCCGCAGACCATCCTGAACAGATCCGCAAACTCGGAGGACGTCCCGCCTTCCGGCGAGTTACGGGTGTCGTTTACCGGCAACGATAAGTGGAAGCAGACCAAACCGGAACGCCTGCTGTTTTCCTATCGTATGGATGGCGGGCCGTGGTCGCCGTTCGAAGCCCTGGACACGGCCGCGTTTCAACACCTCGCGACCGGCAAGCACACGTTTGCCGTCCGGGCGATGGACCGCAACGGCAATATCGACCCGGCTGCGCACTCCCTGACATTCGCGGTACTCCCACCCTGGTACGGGCAGTTTCAGTTTTTATTCCTCATGGCGATTTCGCTCCTTGTCATAGGCTGGCTTTCCCGGCTGGCAGTGACGCAATACCGAAGACGGGGAGAGCTGATCGTCCAATTGCGGGAAGCCACCGCCCAAGCGGAAGCAGCCAGCCGGCAAAAGAGCGAATTCCTGGCCAACATGAGCCACGAGATCCGCACGCCGATGAACGGCGTGATCGGGATGGCGGGCCTGCTGCTCGACACCGGCCTGACCGCGGAGCAGCGCGACTACGCCGAAACCGTGCGCAATTCGGGTGAGGCCCTGCTCACCATTATCAACGACATTCTCGATTTCTCTAAAATCGAGGCCGGGAAGCTGGAAATCGAAGCCGTCGGCTTCGACCTGCGCTCCTTGCTGGAGGAAGTCAACGAACTGCTCGCTCACCGGGCGGCGGAGAAGGACCTGGAGTTGCTGCTTCGGTATCCCGCGGACCTGCCGTGCTGCTTCGTGAGCGATGCCGGACGCATCCGTCAAGTGGCGATCAACATGGTCGGCAACGCAGTCAAATTCACCGAGCGCGGGCACGTTTTAATTTCCGTCGAGTGTCTGCAGGGCGACGGCAAGTTGGCCACCATGCGGATCGCGGTGACCGACACCGGCCCCGGAATCCCGGCGGACAAACTCGGCATGCTGTTTGAGAAGTTCAACCAGTTGGATAGTTCCTCGACACGCAAGTACGGCGGCTCCGGGCTGGGGCTGGCGATCAGTAGACAACTAGTCACGCTGATGGGCGGCGAAACCGGTGTTGACAGCAGCCCTGGGGCAGGCTCGACGTTCTGGTTCTCTCTGCCGTTGCCGATCTACGCACATGCCCCCGCCCGCGCCGTGCCGGCCGGCGACCTGAACAACCTGCGCACGCTGATTGTGGACCTTGCCCCGGTGAACCGGACTCTGCTGCAGGAACAGACTGCGGCGTGGGGAATGCGCAGCCGGACCCTCGAACGCGCGCAAGACGCGCTCCAGGAACTATTAGACGCCGCAGCCGCCGGCGACCCCTACGACTTCGTTCTTCTCGGTTACCACATCCCGGAAACCGAATGCATCGCGCTGGCGCGTGCCATCCGCAGCGACGCGCGAACGAACGGAGCCATGATCGTGCTGCTCACGTCGCTCCGCCACTGGAGCAAGGTGCGTCCGCTCGAAGGCGGCGCCGTGGATGTGGCCTTAGTCAAGCCCGTGCGGCAATCGCATTTACAGAGCACGCTCCTGGGACTCCGCTCGAAAAAGCAGCAGGCATCCCTCGCCGCTCCGGAAGCGCCGGAGAACCGGTCGATTGCCATGCAAGAGGCATTGGCCGCGAAACTCGCTGGTCCCGCGGTGCGGATTCTGGTGGCCGACGATAACGTAGTCAATCAGAAGGTGGCGGTGTGGATGCTCGCGAAACTCGGGCTACGGCCGGATGTCGCCGCGAACGGCCGCGAAGTTCTGGATTTGGCAGCGATCGCGAAGTACGACATCATTTTCATGGACTGCCAGATGCCGGAGGTCGATGGCTATGACGCCACTCGCGAGATCCGGCGAATGGAGGCGAACGGCCGTCGGACCGTCATCGTCGCCATGACCGCCGAGGCCATGACCGATGCTCGGGATGGCTGCCTCGCCGCCGGAATGGACGACTACATCGCCAAACCGGTGAAGCTGGAAGACCTCTTCCATGCGGTGCAAAAGTGGCTGCCCGATCGCGCCGCCGCGGCTCACGCAGCGGGAGTGCTGGAGTAAATTCAGCCGTGCGCCGTTGCACGCCGCCTGCCGCTTGCCCGATAATCGCAGAAATGGCCGACGTGTCGGCGCTTCTCACTCGCTGGCAGGAACAGGGAGATAAATCCGCTTTGGACGAAATGTTGCCGCTCGTCTACGACGAGTTGCGCCGTCTCGCGCGCTTTCACCTTGGCCGCGAGCGGCCCGAGCACACTCTGCAGCCCACCGAGCTCGTGCATGAAGCATATATGCGTCTGACCGCGCAGCACAAAATGGACTGGAAGAACCGCGCACATTTTTTCGCCGTGGCCGCTTGCATGATGCGCCGCGTCCTCCTGCACCACGCCCGCGATCGCAGTTCCGTCAAACGCCAGGCATACAGCCGGCGCGTGCCGCTTGACTTCGCGCTGGAACGCATCGAAGAGGCAGCCGACGTTGACATCGAAGCGCTCGACGCCGCCATGGAGCGTCTGGCGGCGTTGGACCCCCGCATGGCGAAAACGGTCGAGCTGCGGGTGTTCGGCGGCCTGACAATCGAAGAATCCGCCGAAGTGCTGGCGCTCTCCGCAGCCACTGTCAAACGCGACTGGGTCGCCGCGCGCCTGTGGCTGCGCAAGGAGCTCGCATGACGTCGCGGTGGGAGCGTCTCAAAGAGATTGTGGCTGAAGCCGCGGGCCTGCCTCTCGCCGCGCGCGCGGACTATCTCGACCATGCCTGCGCAGGTGATACCGGTTTGCGCCAGGAGGTGGAAACGCTCTTGAAGTACGATAGCCCGGGATTCCTGGAAGTCGATGCCGCGCCTTCGCGCCTGGGCCCTTACCGCATCCTTCGCGAGATTGGACGCGGCGGCATGGGCGCCGTGTACGAGGCCGAGCGCGATGACGGCGAGTTCCACCAGCGCGTCGCCATCAAGGTCATCAAGCGCGGCATGGATACCGACGCCATTCTGCGGCGCTTCTTCACCGAGCGCCAGATCCTGGCCCGGCTGCGGCATCCGAACATCACGCGCCTGCTCGATGGCGGCACCTTCGCCGGCCGGCCGTATTTCGTGATGGAGTTCGTGGAGGGCCTGCCCATTGCCGCCTATTGCTGGAAAACAAACGCCACGCTGGACGCGCGAATCCATCTCATCCTCGCGGTATGCGACGCGGTGGAACATGCGCATCGCAACCTGATTCTCCACCGCGACATAAAAGCCGGCAACATTCTGGTGGATTCCGATGGCTCGCCGAAGCTTCTCGATTTCGGAATCGCCAAGCTCCTGGATGAGGACGGCGCGGCCGAACTCACGGGCACCGGCATGCGGCCGCTGACGCCGCAATCCGCCAGTCCGGAACAGGTGCGCGGCGAAGTGCTCACGACTGCCAGCGATGTGTATTCGCTCGGACTCCTGCTCTATGAATTAATGGCCGGCAAGCCGCCGTACCGTGCCGGCGAAAGCGATCCCGCGGCCGTCGCACGAGCAATTTGCGAGCAAACGCCGCCAAGACCCAGCAGCCTCGCCGCGCCTGCCGACGCCAGGCGGCTCCGCGGCGATCTCGACAACATCATTCTCAAGGCCCTCGAAAAGGATCCTGCTGAGCGCTATCCCCGCGCTGCCGATCTCGCCGGCGACCTGCGCCGCTACCTGGAAGGTCTACCCGTCCAGGCCCGCGCCGGCGGCGCCGTCTATCGCGCGCGCAAGTTTATCGCACGGCATCGCGGAGCCGTCGCTGCGGCAACTCTCTTCGTGGGAGCGCTGGCCGCGTCTACCGGTTATGCCCTCTATCAGGAACGGCGCGCCGATCGCCGGTTTGACGATCTGCGCCAACTCGCCGGATCGTTTCTCTTCGAGATCCACGACGCCATCGCGCCGCTCCCCGGATCCACCGCCGCGCGGGAGCTCGTCGTCAAGCGCGCGCTGCAATACCTCGACAGCATGGCGCGCGAAGCCTCCGGCGATATCGGCTTAAAACGCGAGCTCGCCGAATCGTACGTCCGCATCGGAGACGCACAGGGGCTCTTCACGGACGCCAACCTCGGCAAATCCGCGGAGGCGCGCGCCAGTTATATGCGCGCCACCGCGCTCTATCGCGAAGTGCTCCGCGCTAACCCGGCCGATATTCGCAGCAAGCGCGATCTTGCGCTCGCGTTGATCCATCTCTCAACCAGCACCTACGCCGGCGATCGCGCTTCTGCCCTGGCGAACAACCATGAGACGATTGCATTGTTCGCAGACATCGCGCGGTCGCAGCCGCTCACCCAGGCGGACGGGATTGCGGTGGCTCAGGCGTATTTCGGAATCGGCGAAAGCCAGATGATGATGAATCACATTCCGGAATCGTTGGAGGCGCGAAAGAAATGCGTGGAGATCCTGCGCGGAGTCATTGCGCAGTCGCCCGGCAGCAGCGAAGCTCAAAGGTCGCTTGCCCGCGCCGAAGCTCGCATCGCGTATGTGTATCTCAACCGGCTTCACGATCCGGACCACGCACTGGAGCATCTCCTGAATGCACGCCAAGCCGGGGAACGGCTGGTTGCGCTCGAGCCGGGCAACGGCGCGGCGCCCCTCGAGATCGCGCTCATCGACGCATACCTGTCCGCCGTCAAACTGGCGCAAGGGGATGCCGCCGAAGCCGAGAGGCTGCTGCGGAGCGCGATCTCGACACGTGCCGAGGCCCTGCGCGCCGACCCGCGCAACTTCCGCGTCCGCACGTTCCTGATCTCCGACTACGCGCGTCTGGGTAAGCTCCTCCGCGACAGGAAACGTGACAGTGAGGCGCACGATGCGTTCCAGCGCGGCTTTTCCCTCGCCGCCGAAATGGACCCCGCTACCGCCAGGAATCCCGACGCCGTCAGCTCCATCGCAACTCTGCGGGCCGCGGCCAGGTGAGCGCGGGATGGGACAATCCTAACGTGCAACCGCACTTCGTACCGTCCGGCGATTTGCAGATTGCCGTCTGGGAATGGCCCGGCGTCGAACCGGCCATCGTCTTCGCGCACGCCACCGGATTTCACGGCCGGTGCTGGGACCCCATCATTCGGAATCTTCCCGGCCGCCGCTGCGTTGCCGTAGATCTGCGCGGTCACGGCCGCAGCTCGAAGCCCGCTCCGCCGTACCACTGGCGCAGCTTCGGCGAGGACGTGGACGCCGCGATGCGCGCATTGGGCATCGAACAGTCCGTGGGCGTTGGGCACTCCATGGGCGGCCACTCGATCGTATCCGCGGCATCGCAACGGCCGCAAAACTTCGCCGCGATGCTGCTCATCGACCCCACCCTCTTTCGTCCGGAGCGCTACGGCCAAACGCCGTTCGACGCGTCATTCATCCTCAAACGCCGCAATCGCTGGAGTTCTCCCGAAGAGATGTTCGAGCGTTTCCGCTCCCGTCCGCCATTCGCCGCCTGGGATCCGGAAGCCCTGCGCGCCTATTGCGAGTTCGCGCTTCTCCCCGATGGCGGAAGCTTCGTGCTGGCCTGCCCGCCTGTCATTGAAACGGATATCTACGGCCACTCCAACGAACCGGAGGCCAGCCTCTACTCCGAAATCCCAACGCTACGGCAGCCGGTGACCGTCCTGCGCGCAGGCAAGCAGCCGGACCTGGGCGCTTCCACACTTGCCAGGTCGCCGGCCGCGCCGGACCTCGCATCGAAATTCCCACACGGCCGCGATCTTCTGCTGCCGGACCACGATCATTACATTCCGATGACCGACCCCGCGCTGGTCACGCGGCAGATCTCACTTCTTATCGAACAGCTCTGACCGGCGCACGCGCTCGCCTTCAAAAACCACCAGCGAAATGCGTTCGGTTGCCGTGATGTCAAGCAGCGGATTGCCGTCTACCAGCAGCAGATCGGCGTGCATGCCCTTGCGAATGGCCCCGATGCGATTCTCCGCGCGCAGCAGCTTCGCGGCATTACCGGTCGCGGCCTGCAGCGCGACTTCCGGCGGAATGCCCGCGTGCACCCAGAGTTGCAGCTCATGATGCATGCTCGGTCCATGAAACACCAGCGGATTTCCCGCATCCGTTCCCATCGCCAGGGGAACGCCCGCGCGCCACGCACGCAACAAATTCTGAGTGGATTCCTGCAGAGCCGTGGCGAACGTCGCCGCCTTCGCCGCATCGGAGCCTTTGCCCGATCCCAGAAATTCGCGCGTCGCCTTCAGAATACGGCCCGGCACCACCTGCTCCGTCAGCGAATTGTTGAGCATATCGGCCTTTCCGCTGAAGTACTGCGAATAAGCTTCGCCGACCGTTAGAGTCGGATCGAGATACACCCCTTGCTTCGCCATGCGCTCCAGCACGGCGTCGGGAATGGAGTCGCGCCACGACCCGTGCTCGATGGATGCCGCGCCGATCTCCACCGCATCGGTCACGTCGCGAGCATCGCCGGTGTGCACGGCCAGCGGCAGATTCTGCGCCTTGGCCTCTTCGCCGATCGCACGGACCAGCAGCAGGTCCATGCGGTCGAACAGCATTCCATCTCCCCAGCCGGCTTCGAGGATCGCCTTGATGCCGTCGACGCCCTTCGCCTTCAGCTCCCGTACCTGGCGGCGCGCCTCTTCCGGGGTCTTGGGAATGCGCAGCAACTGCCCTTTTACCGTGTCGCGGATGCTGTCCGGAAGGTGCTGCACGAACTCGGTGCCGTGACCGCCTTCGGCAGTGAACATGGGTCCGCAAACGAATAGCGAAGCGCCCAGCTTGCTGCCGGAAGCCACGTTCTGGCGCAGCGCCAGAGAGGCGTCCAAACCATCGCCCACGCTGCGCGCCGCCACCACGCCGCTGTAGAGCAGCGCCGCATCGGCTCTCGCCATGGCTGCTTCGGCGCTGTAGTCGGCCTGATCCGTGGAGATCCCCGCGGGGCCGCCCAAGTGGACGTGCACGTCGATCAGGCCGGGCAGCAGCGTCTTGCCCGCGCCTTCGATCGTGTCCGCGTGCAGTTTCTCGGCATCGGGCGCCGTGCCCTCGTATACTTCTGCGATTTTGCTATCGTGCACCAGCACGCTGCCGTTCTCAATCACTTTGCCATCGCCTACGAAGATCCGCGTGTTGCGAATCAGAAACGTGCCGGACCGTTGAAGCTCGCGGAACAGCGCTTCGTTCTCGCCGACGTGCTCCTTGGTGTACGCCCGGTAGCAGCCCATCAACAGGAACGGCGCCATCACCGCGGCGACCCAGAGCTTGTTGCGAGCCGGTAACTTCTCCTCTTTTTCCCAGCGAAAGAGTTGCACCGAAAGAAACGTCCCGATGATCACCGTCAGAATCAGCGCGCCTGCCGCCGGAGCGCTATGAGCCAGATTCTGATTCTTGAAGAAAATCCCCTGTAGTCCGTTCACTAAGTACGAGGCGGGCATGAACTCCGCCACCGTTTGCGCCCATTTCGGCAGCAGAGCCGCGGGAATCGTCGCGCCGCTGAGAAACAGCATGGGCAGATAGACAAGCTGAATCGCGACGGTCGCCTCCTGCATCGTGTTGGTGACGGAAGCCAGAATGAGTCCGAGCGCGCGAAAGGCGCACACGCCGATCGAGACCATCACGAAGAGAGACAGCCAGTTCTGCGGCATCGGCATCAGATATAGATAGTGCGCGGCGGCCACCATGATTACCAGCACTGGAATATAGAGGAGCCACCCGCTCGCCATGGCCGCCAGTAAGATCGGCAGCGGAGTGATGGGTGTTACTTTGAAGCGCCGCAGAATGTTCGCCTCGCGGTCCTGCACGGCGCGCATGCCTGCGCCCCAAAGACCGTTGCCCATCACACCCATGGTGAGCACCGTACCTACAAAGTAAGCGATGCCTTCGCCGGTTCCGGCGTGAAACATCTCCGCGAACGCAAAGAAGAAGATAAACGGAAACAGAAAGTTGAAGAACAGCACGGAACGGTCGCGCAGCGTCAACCGCATATTGTTCTTGAACAGCGCAATGTAGGTTCTCATTCGCGCAGACTCTTCCCCGTTAGTTCGATAAATGCGTCTTCCAGGCTGGGCCGCTGAATGCGAATATCCGCCAGCTCATTGCCTGTCTCATCCAGCCACTTGACGATCTCCACCACCGTTCGCGCGGGACGCCGCGACGTCACAAAAAGGCGCGTTCGCTTCTCATCGCACGACGCCTTTTCCGCCTCCGTCCACGCCGGTAACTCCGTGGCGACCGGTTGTGCGCACTCGATCTCGATGGTTGCGTTGGCGAGCGTGCGATCCTGAATTTCCCGCGGCGTGCCTGCGGCCACAATCCTCCCCTCGTCGACAATGGCAACTCGGTCGCACAATTTCTCGGCTTCTTCGATGTAATGCGTGGTCAGCAGAATGGTTCGCTGCTCGCGCCGCAGGTCCAGCACCAGTTCGTGGATTTCCAGGCGCGCCTGCGGGTCCAGGCCCGCCGAAGGCTCATCCAGGAACAGCACCTGCGGATCGTTCAGCAGCGCCAGCGCCAGCGCGAGCCGCTGCTTCTGCCCGCCGGATAATTGCGAATACAAGGCTTCGCGCTTCTCCCAAAGCTGCAACCGCTTGAGCAAACCGGCCGCATTGACCGTCCGCGAGTACAGTGCGCCGAACAACTCCATCGCCTCGCGCACCCTGATCTTCTCCGGCAGATTCGTGGATTGCAGACACACGCCGACGCGATCTTTCAGCGCCAGCGTCTGCACTCCGGGATCAAACCCCAGCACCGACACGCGGCCGCCGGAACGCTCCCGCAGACCTTCGAGAATCTCTACCGTAGACGTCTTGCCAGCGCCGTTCGGTCCCAACAAGCCGAAAACTTCCCCGGGCTGCACATCGAAATCGATTCCTTTTACGGCGGCGAAGGACCCGTAAATTTTCTTCAGTCCTTCTACTTCGATCGGGCGTTGCATCTAATTCTTGACCGTACGTTTATTCAGCTTCGCAAGTTCCACCCGAAATAGCGGATTGTCGGGATACGCAGCGGCAAGCTCCGCAATCCGCTTCTGCGCCTCTGCGTAGTTCTTCTCCCGAAGGTCGATAATACCCAGCAGAATCTTGGCGAAGGCCGCCAGGTAGTGGCCGTCGTTGGCCACGCGCTGCAGATCGGCCACGCCTTTTTGTTTGTCGCCGCTGACGTTGTCGAACTTCACGAACCAGCGAATGAAAAACGGCAGACTGCCCACCAGATACTCCGAGAGTCCCGCCGTGAGATAAGCATCGTAATAGTGCGGGTCAAGCTTGAGCAGCCGCTGCGCGTAGCTGTTGCTGCGCTCGGCCGGTGTCAGGCTGCGGAACTGATGCTTTTCGATGAACGCCATGTAATCCATGGTTACGCCTTCCTGGATGCACATCGCGAGCAGCGCTTCTTTGTCGTTCGGATTCGCAGCTAATGCCGCATTCGCGCGCACCTGTGTATCGTCCAGCGCCTTCATGAACGCCGCACGGACCTTGGGGTCGGGCTCGAGCGCCTTGCTCTTCCTGGCGATCCGCTTGTCATCGATCAGGAACTCGCTTTCCAGAATTCCGAGCCGGTCCAATTCGTAAAACAGGTACGCGGCCGCGCGGACGGAGTACGGCAGCGGCTCGCTCGGATGCGCGGCGATGTACCGGTCCAGGACCTCGTGACTGGCGGCAAAGCGAAAGTTATAGAGGTCTTGAAACGCTTCGTCGATAGCCGGGTCCGCGGCGCCGAAAGCGCACGGGCAGAGGAGAAGTGCAACCAGGGCCAACCGCATATTCAATCTTCCAGGATTACGTGCGCCATGCCATATTCCGCGGTGTGCGTCAGAGACAGAGCCACGTTGCGGACCTTGAGCGTGCCGGCTACCTCGGCTGCCACACCCGTAAGGCGCAGCGTGGGTTTCCCGCTCGGCAGATTGGCAACTTCGAAATCGTGCCATGTTACCCCGCGCTTCCAGCCCGTGCCGATGGCCTTCATGCCGGCTTCCTTGGCCGCGAATCGCGCCGCGTAGCGTTCGAACCGGTTCGCTTTGCGCTCCACATAAGCGATCTCTCCGGGAGTATAGATTCGCTCCACGAAACGGGCCCCAAAGCGCTCGATGGAAAGCCGGATTCGCGAGACTTCGGCAAGGTCCACGCCAGTCCCAACAATCATGCGTACACATAGTAACACTGGATGAATGTACGCCCCCTGTCGTGCCGCGCTTGCGCGGCTGGGCGAGCCTCCGCTCGCCTGCAACGGGACAGAGTCCCGTCGCCACTTTGGGCCGGGACACCTCAAACAACTACCAGCGCACTGCCGCGCCACCGAAGGTCGTGCTACTGTGAGGGCAAGGTGCATATACCCGACGGATTCCTTGCGGCGCCGGTGTGGGGCACGCTGGACGCTGCGGCGGTTCCGGCCGTGGCCGTCATCGCCCGTCGCGCGCAGCGAGGGTTCGATGAAAGCAAAGTCCCGCTGCTCGGCGTAATGGGCGCTTTCGTTTTCGCCGCCCAGATGATCAATTTTCCCGTCGGAGTGGGCACTACCGGACATCTGGTGGGCGGCACGCTTCTGGCGTGCACCCTCGGCCCGGGGCCGGCCGCCGTTGCCATGACCGTGATCATCGCCATTCAGGCGCTGGTCTTTCAGGACGGCGGAATCCTGGCGCTCGGTCCCAACATACTGAACATGGCCGTCTTCGGCGTGCTTGCCGGATATCTGCCGTACGCAATCTGGGGCGCGGGGCCGCGGCGCAAAACCGCCATCTTCCTGGGCGGAGCGCTGTCCGTCATGGTTAGCGCCTTACTCGCACTCTCCGAGTTACTACTCTCCGGCGTGCGCATGCCCGGACCGGTACTGGGGCTCTCTCTTCTCTTATTCGCCGTCTCGGCGGCGCTCGAAGGAGCGATTACCGTGGCGGTGATGCAGGCTCTGGAAACGATCCAGCCGGACTTCGTTCGGCAGCGTCAACCCGCGCGCGCCGGCAGTTCGTTATTCGGCATCGTCGCCATCGCCGCCATTCTTCTGGCGTGCGTCGGCGTCCTGTTCGCTGCAACATCGCCCGACGGCATCAATCGGCTCGGTATCCAGACCGGCATTGCCTCGCGCGTGCAGACGCTGTTCACCACTCCGTTCTCGGGATACCAGACCACGTTCGTGCAGTCGGCGTGGGTGCGCAAAGCCAGTTCCGGACTCGCCGGACTCGCCATCATATACGCCGCGTGCATCGGACTCGGACGCGCCGCCGCAGCCCGCAACAGGAGCTTGTGATTTGCACCATGCTGTTGTCGAACGCTGGAGCCGCGGCGAAAGCCCGCTGCACCGCCGCGATGCGCGCGCGAAGATAGCATCCCTGCTGGTAATTCTCATCGTTCTGGCAACGGCCCACCGGCAATTCCTCCTGCTATCCGCCGCCCTATTTGTTTGCCTGGCGATTGCCGCGATGGTCGCCCATTTACCTGTGGGCGCGATGCTCGTGCGTGCGGCTTCCATTCTGCCATTCTCGGGAGTTTTCGCGATCGTCTGCTGGCTCGCCGGAGATAACGAACGCGCCCTCTCGCTGTTGCTCAAAAGCTATCTTTCGGCGCTCGCAGTCCTGTTAGTCGTTGGCACTACTCCTCTACCGTCGCTCTTGCGTGGACTCGAACTGCTCCGGCTTCCGCGATTTCCGCTCATGGTTGCGCAGTTCTTATACCGCTACCTGGCGGTAATCTCGGGCGAGGCGCGCGAAATGCGGAGAGCCGCCGCCGCGCGCGCTCCGTTACTCACGGCAGCGACACGCCGGCTACGATTTCGCGCCGCTGCCGGCGCTCTCGCCGTATTATTCGCGCGCTCCTATCGCCGTGCCGGGGATATTCACCGCGCCATGCTGGCCCGATCCTTCAGCGGATCCTTTCATCCGCTCGAAACTCCCCGGTTCCGTACCGCCGATTCTGTATTCTTACTCTTTGTAAGTTGCGGCGCAGTCGCTTTGCGAATCTCCATCGAGAGGTTTGTCTGATGCAACCGCTTGTCGTGACACGCGGCCTGCGGTTCCGCTATGAAGATGGCACGCTCGCACTGAATGGCGTCGATTTCACGCTGCAGCCCGGAGAAACAGTAGCTCTTTTCGGACCGAACGGAAGCGGAAAAACTACTTTTATTCTCCATTTGAACGGCTTACTCATGGGAGATGGACACGTGGAAGTGTGCGGCTTACCGGTGACCCCGCATAACTTCGCGACCATCCGCAATAAGGTAGGGATTGTATTTCAGGAATCCGATTCTCAGCTTTTTATGCCTTCCGTGCTGGAAGATGTTGCATTCGGTCTGCTGAATCGCGGAATGCCGGCGGATAAGGCCGCGGAGTGCGCCCGCGCCGCGTTGGACCGTGTCGGCATCGCCTCTCTCGCGCCCCGTCCACCTTATCACTTGAGCGCCGGCGAAAAAAAACGGGCCGCAATCGCCGGAATACTGGCGTTGGACCCGGATCTTCTGATTCTGGATGAGCCGACTACATTTCTGGACCCGCCTGGGCAGCGGGCCCTGGCACAATTGTTGGGAAGCTTACCCCAAGCTAAGATTCTGGTAACTCACGATATTCCCTTCGCAGAGGCAATGTGCACGCGCGCAATCTTCTTCAGCGCAGGCGCGATCGTTGCGGAGGGGCCCGTGGCGGAACTCGTCGAAAGGTTCGACTGGAAGTTCACGCCCCGGCGGTAGGTCTCGCCGATTAACTTTCTTTGCCTTCGCTGGCCAGCTTTTTGCGATGTTCCGCCCAGCGCTTTTTCTGCGCAGCGGCAATGCGTTTCCGTGCGGCGGGGCTGAGAGTGCGCCTTCCGCCGGCGCCCTTTTTCGCTGCGGGAGCAGACGCCTGGGCAGCGGGCGCAGTAGCAGTGCGGCCCTTCAACTTAGCTTCTATCTCGCGAATCTTCTCGTCGATCTTCTGCTTCTCGACCTGATATCCGACCAGCGCCATTCTCAGGGTGGTCATATCTTCGTTTCTTTGTCCACGCGGCATTCTAGGCTTATCCCCCGCACAAAATATAACATATGCTGAGTCATAGGTGTAAAAATCAAGCGAATATCGTTAGTCTATAACACAGATGCGAGTACTGATTCAGCGAGTAACCGAAGCACGCGTACTAACCGAAGAGGGTACCAGCGGGGCTATACGTAACGGATTGGTTGTATTCTTGGGAGTATCTCGCAAAGATGAAGTCTCCGACGCTGATTATCTCCTGGAGAAGCTACTTCACCTCAGGATCTTCCCTGACGAACAAGGCAAAATGAACCGCAACGTTCAGGAGGCCGCCGGCGCGCTCCTGATTGTGTCGCAGTTTACTTTATACGCCAGTTGTTTGAAAGGCAGGAGGCCCAATTTCGATCTTGCTGCCCCGGCGGAGCAAGCTCAGGCTCTTTACAATTACTTCGTCGCCGCTGCACGTAAGGGACCCGTTCCCGTCGAAACCGGCATTTTTCAAGCTTCCATGTCCGTTCACTTGGTGAATGATGGTCCCGTAACTATTTGGATCGATTCCGCGGACCGCGGCAGGAAAGAAGAGTAACAGGTGGGAAAAAAGTACGGGGCACTGCCTTCGCAAAAAAGCAGTGCCCCGTTGGGAAAAACGTTACTGGTTGCGGCTCATATAGCGCTCGTAGAGACGCGTCTGCTTATTCTCGAGCGATACCTCCCTGCCATGAATATACAGGTGCTTGATATGCGTTTGTTCGGTGAGCGGGTCTCCGTCCGTAACAATTAAATCCGCCAGTTTGCCTTTCTCGACCGAGCCCACCTGATCGCTGACACCCCAAATCTGCGCCGGGTTAATGGTCAGAGCTTTCAAAGCTTCCTCATAAGGAAGACCGAAGGCCACCGCCGTCGCAGCTTGGTACGGAATGTCCCTTGAGAACTCATTGCCGAATGTTCCAAAAGCAAACTTTACTCCGGCCTTGTACGCTTCGGCCGGAAGAGTAAACGACTGATCATACGCCGAATCCTCCGTCTCCGGCAGCGCCAACACGCGACCGAAAATCACCGGAACATTCTCCGCCTTCAACTCGGCGCCCTCTTTGCCGATTTCGCGCGGTTGCAGCACCACCAGCTTCACATTCTGTTTCTTGGCCCATTGAATCGCGTCATGAATCGTACTGGCGTGCGGCGCGGAAACCGTTACCGGCACCTTACCTTCCAATACCGGCAGCATTGCCTCAAACTTCAGGTCCACCTGAAAGCCGGGAGCGTTCGCCGACTTGGCCTTCTGATATCGCCGGGCATTCTCAAAAAACTCGCTCAGTTTCGCGATCTGCTCTTCATACTGACGCCGCTGGTTAGCGGCGGCGTTCGCCGCTCCGCCCTGGCCCAAGATCTCGACCACGTTATCGGGAACGCCGCCGCGGCGTCCGCCGCCGCCCATGCTGGGGAACATGATACTCATGCCCGCGCTGCGCTTCACCGCCATATCTTCCCAAGTCCAGCCATCGGTGTGGATCAAAGCGGCCTGGCCGGCGATCAACTGGCGTTCTCCGCCACCAAAGCCTCCGCCACCGCCGCCGCGTCCGCCCGATGAGGGAAACGTCATCGCGCTGGTGATTCCGTTCACGCGCACCACGCCGAAGAACTCGCTGTCCGGATTGACGGCGACGAGCGCCTTCAGTTGCGGCATGAACTCACCGATCTCGCCCGTGTCCACGGTCTCCCGCACGGCTTCTACTTCGGAAAGTCCCAGTTCGGTCGCCGAATCGATCATGCCCGGATAAACGCGCATGCCCTTGGCTTCTATAATGCGCGCGCCCTTCGGCGGCACAATCTTAACTGCAATATCGGCAATTTTCCCATCCTGAATCAGAATGGAAGCGCTTTTCATCTCCGGGCCCGTGACCGGATAGACATCAGCATCGCGGATCAGGATCGTCTCGCCGGCAAACAACCCCAGCGCACAAGTAAGCAATAGTCCGATGAATTTCATCCCCGCCCTCCTCTGCCGCCCTGAGTGCGCGGCTGGGCCTGCTTTTCCTTTTCGATGAGTTTCTGCTTCTCGGCTTCTTTCCCCGGGCGGCTGCTGACTTCCTCATCCCGGTCAAAGTACTTATGACCGTCGATCAGCACCTTCTGCACCTTGGCAAAGTCGTTGAGCGGGAACTTATCGTAGATCACCAGATCGGCATCTTTACCAACCTCGATGGAACCGACGCGGTTATCGATGCCCAGCTGTTTGGCCGGGTTCAGCGTAACCATCGCCAGCGCTTCGGTCTCGCTCATGCCGCCGTACTTCATGGCTTTCCCGGCTTCGCTGTTCAGGTGGCGCATCAGCTCCGCGTCATCGCTGTTCAAGCTCACGGTGACGCCCTTCTTGGTCATGATGGCCGCGTTGTACGGAATCGCATCCACCGCTTCCATCTTGTAATTGAACCAGTCGCTGAATGTGGACGCGCCGGCGCCATGGGCCGCAATTTCCTTCGCGACTTTGTAGCCTTCCAGAACGTGCTGCAGCGTGCGGATCTTGAAGCCGTAGTCGTCGGCTACCCGCAGCAGCATCAGAATCTCGTCGGCGCGATAGCAGTGCGCGTGCACATAGCGATCTCCCTCGAGCACTTCTTTCAGCGCTTCCAGTTTGAGGTCTTTGCGGGGAGGAATGGCGCGCTCTCCGCGAGCCGCCTTGGCCTTGTAGTCGTCCCATTCGGCCTTATATGCCTTGGCTTCGGTGAACGCTTCGCGAATGGTATCTTCCACGCCCATGCGCGTCGCCGGATAACGAGCCTGCACCGGAGTGCCCGCGCCCCGGCCGCCCGCCGGGTTGCCTGCGCGCTTCGGGTTTTCGCCGAGCGCGAACTTGATGCCCGGCTTGGCCCCTTGGAAGATCATGTCGTCTGCGTCCTTGCCCCAGCGCATCTTGAGCACGAGCGTCTGCCCGCCGATCGAGTTGGCCGACCCGTGCAGAATATTCGCCGTAGTCACGCCGCCCGCCAGCGCACGATAGATCGCAATATCTTCCGGATTGATCACATCCTTGATGTTGACCATCGAAGATACCGAGACGCTGCCCTCATTCACGCCGCCATCCACCGCAATGTGGGAGTGGCAATCGATAATGCCCGGAATTACATATTGATTCGAAGCATCGATCACAGTGGCGCCCTGAGGCTCCATGACTTTCTCGCCGACCTCGGCGATCTTACCGTCCTTGACCACAATCGAGCCCTTGATGGTGCCCTTGGTCACGGTCATGATCGTCGCGTTGCGAATGACAATCGTTTCGGCGCACAGAGGCGCCAGCGCCAGCAAGCCGGCAATGATGAGCTTTCTCATTGATTCCCTCCCGGTTCGTCGGTGCTCGGTCCCCGGCCCCCGCCCGCAGGCGTTGCCGGTTTGTACTGCTTGCCGTCGACGAATACCATTTCAATCTGCGTGCGATCGTCGAACAGATCCCCCTTCGTCACGATCAGATTCGCGATCTTTCCCTTCTCCACGCTGCCGACCCGGTTATCGATCCCGTAGATTTCGGCGGGCGTCAGCGTCATGGCGCGGATCGCGTCTTCGCGCGAGAGTCCCGCATCGATCGCCTTCTTCACAGCGCGCTGCAAATCGCGCGGGTTGTCCACGCCATCGGAATAGAACGCGAACTTGACTCCGGCTTTCTTCAAAGCAACCGCAGCCGCCGGCCCTTGATCGATGTTCTCCAGCGTGCGCATGCTGGGCTCATTGTCGGGATCGGCATCGCGCGGAAACTCGGCCCACCTGAGACTGATCAGCATGGGCACGTTCGCCTTCTTGAGAAGGTCAGCCGCGCCTTCGCGATACGCTTCCCGCCCACCATAGATGATCGTGGGCTGCTTCAGTTCGGCCGCCAGGTGCAGCGCGCGGTCGATCTCCACCAGCCGGTTCGCCGGCAGCAAAATACGCGGCGATGCCATCACGCCTTCGAGCGCGCGATCGTACTCGGGCCGCTGCATGCCGCGCGGATCTTTGGCATATGCGTCCTTCACCAGTTTGTAGTGATCGATGTCCAGGTAGATCTGGCGGACATAGGAAATCACGCCCATCAGCGAGGTGGGAAAGCCGCCGCCGAAACCGCGGCCGCCCGCGAACGAGATGTACTGTCCCACCGGTGACGCCACAATCATTTCGCCGGCCTTCTCACCGGAAATCAAATCGATCACCGATCCCTGCCCCGCGAAGATTCCGCGCGTCGGGAAAGTCACTGCCGTGGTGATGCCGCCGCCGCGCACCGTTTCAATGCGCCGGTCCGCCGGCGAAATCAGGTCCGCCGCAACTTCCCAGCTCGTGGTCTGCGGACGATCTTCCGGCCCCATGGCTCGCGGCGCGGCAGCAACCGCAGTGGGCGTAGGAGTCGCCGTCTGTCCACGACCGCCGCGTCCGCCTGCAACCGCGGCCGCCGGGGCAGCGCCCGGAATGCCGACTGTGCTCAGCGCGTCGATGAGCCCCGGATAAACGGTCAGGCCTTCGCCCTCCACCACCCAGGCATCCGCCGGAATCGTTACATTTTCTCCGGCCGCTTCAATTAGTCCGTTCCGAACGACCACCGTGCCCTTAGCGATAACAGGCCCGCTGACCGTCACAATTTTCGCGTTGCGAATGGCCACTGTCGAGGGAGTCTCGGCCAGTAGACACGCGCAAATAGACAGCAAAACTATTGCGAGTTTTTTCATAGGCAATTGCGTTATTATACGCCCGTCTTTCTTGAGGTAACCCGTATATGGCGAGGCCGCGCCGCGGCGGGTTACCCCCGATCTTTGCCGTATACTGAGATTTGTCCACCCGCAAATCGATTCGTTATCGCGACGCCGGAGTCAATATCGACGAAGCCGACCGCGCGGTCTCTGCCATCAAGAAACTTGCGCGCGGCACGTTCACACCCGGCGTACTCACAGAAATCGGCTCTTTCGGCGCGATGTTCCAGCCCTCCGGCTTCCGCAAACCCGTGCTGGTGAGTTCCGCCGATGGAGTCGGCACCAAGTTGAAGATTGCATTCGCCACCGGCCGCCATGACACCGTCGGCGAAGACTTAGTGAATCACTGCGTCAACGACATCGCAGTGCAGGGCGCGCTGCCGCTCTTCTTCATGGATTACTTCGCGGTCGGCAAGCTCGATGCAGCAGTAAGCACGGCTGTGATGGAAGGTATCGCCCGCGGGTGCCGCAATAACAAGTGCGCGCTGATTGGCGGCGAAACAGCCGAGATGCCCGGCATGTACTCGGCGGGTGAGTACGACTTAGCCGGCTTCATTGTTGGCGCATCGGAGCGCAACCGCCTCCTTACAGGCGCCGGGATTCGCGAGGGCGATGTGTTACTCGGCCTCCCTTCCAGCGGGCTGCATACCAATGGCTACTCCCTCGCGCGAAAGCTACTCTTCGATGTCGCGGGACATCAGCCGGACACGCGGTTACCGGAACTCCAACAAACCCTCGCCGATGCGTTACTTGCCGTGCATCGCAGCTATCTGAAGCCCATACGCGCTCTGATGGATGCCGGGGTGCTTCGCGGAGCCGCGCACATTACCGGCGGAGGCATTACCGATAACACGCCGCGCATGCTGCCAAAGGGACTCGCGGTTGCTATCGACGCCACCGCATGGAGCATTCCGCCGCTCTTCGAAGTGCTGCGGCAGATCGGCAACATCCCCGACGACGATTACCGCCGCACGTTCAACTTAGGCATCGGGATGATCCTCGCCGTTCCTGCGCGCGGCCTCGGCAAGGCGGAACAGGTGCTCGCGAAACTGAAGGAATCGCCCGTTCAAATCGGCGCGGTGATCGCGCACAAAAGAAGCCGCCCGCGTGTGGAGTACCGGTGAAGCGGCTCGGCATTCTAATCTCCGGCCGGGGCTCTAACTTCGAAGCCATTGCGCGAAACATTGCCGCCGGCTCGCTGGATGCGGAGATCGCCATAGTAATCTCCAATCGCGCCGATGCTCGCGGCCTCGAAACCGCGCACGATCTCGGCATACAAACTGCATGCCTTCCCTCGCGGGGATTAGATCGCGAAACTTACGACCGGCAGGTGCTCGCCGAGCTGGATAAACACAACATTGACCTGGTCTGTCTGGCCGGCTTTATGCGGCTGCTGACCAGCACCTTCATTCGCCGCTACCCGAATCGAATTCTCAACATCCACCCGTCGCTGCTGCCGGCCTTTCCAGGACTCGATGCGCAAGGCCAGGCGCTCGCACACGGCGTGAAACTCACCGGCTGCACAGTCCACTTTGTCGATGAAGATCTCGATGCGGGCCCCATCATACTGCAAGCCGCCGTGCCGGTTCTGGACGACGATACCGTCGAAACAGTTTCGGCGCGCATTCTCGCCGAAGAGCACCGCATTTACACGGAAGCGATCCGCCTCGTCTTGAGCGGCCGCTATACCATCCACGGCCGCCGGGTTATTGCCGCGCCTTAAACAGCTTGCTCGCCGCGCCGCGCCGCGCGCATCACGAGAAACTCAGAGAGACGCATGGGCGGCCCCGGCCCGCGCTGTAACTGCCGGTCTACAGCCCTCTCGTATTGGCGGAGAAGCTCCGTCCTTCGCCGCGCCGGCAAATCGCAGTTCTGCACGTCCACCAGAAGCTCCACCTCCCACGCCTGGAAGCAGTTCCGCGATGTTTCGCCGTTCATCAGTTCGCGCAGCAAGCGGCGGAACCGGTTGAACATCAATTCCCTCGACTCTGCTTCTTCCGCAACCATCGTTTCTATTTATCGGCCGGAGCCGGCGAAACATGAGCCGCGAGCGCGGTGCTATCATGATCCAAATTCACAAAGGTTTCGGCGTCATGTCAAAATCCAATGCACCCGAGCGGTTTTTCCCGCTGCTGCTCATTCTCTTTGCGGCCAGCGGCTGCGCTTCGCTCATTTACGAAATCGTCTGGTATCAGCTTCTGCAACTCGCGATCGGCGCGACAGCAGTTTCCATGGGATTCCTGCTCGCCACCTTCATGGGCGGCCTCTGCATCGGCAGCCTGGGCCTGCCGCGGATGCGGCTGGGCAGCACGCATCCGCTGAAAGTCTACGGCATGCTCGAACTGGGAATCGGCGCGCTCGGCGTTCTGGCCCTCTGGTGCCTTCCCTTGATCGACCGCGTGTATTTCGCCGGCGCTGAACACGGACTTCCCGGCATGGTGCTGCGCGGACTGGTCTCTGCCGTCGTCATGCTGCCGCCCACCATCCTCATGGGCGCGTCGCTTCCGGCAATCGTGCGGTGGATCAAAGCCACGCCTCGCGGCGTTTCCTGGTGGGGTTTCCTCTACGGAGGGAACACTGTGGGCGCAGTGCTGGGTTGTCTGATCGCCGGCTTTTACCTGCTGCGCCTCTACAACATGGCGGTCGCCACCTACTTCGCCGCCGCGATGAACGTGGCAATCGCGCTCGTGAGTTTCTGGGTGGCATCGCGGACCCCCGCCGAGTTGGCCCCGGAAGCCGCCGCCGAAGCGGCGCCATCGCCGCTCGACGCCAGTGCCCCCGGCCAGCCCAACTGGCCGGTCTACGCCGTGACTGCCGTCTCCGGCGCCTGCGCGCTCGGCGCGGAAGTGGTCTGGACGCGACTGATGGGCATGCTGCTCGGCTCCACGGTCTACGTTTTCTCCATCATCCTCGCCGTCTTCCTGGCCGGCCTGGCGATCGGCAGCACCCTCGGCTCGTCCATCGGCCGCCGCCGGCCGCGTCTCGCACTCGGCATCTGCCAGATCTTCCTCGCACTCGGCATCGCGTGGACCGCCTACATGATTGCCGATTCGCTCCCCTACTGGCCCATCAACCCGCTCCTCACCATCAGTCCCTGGCACACGTTCCAGCTCGATATGGCGCGCTGCCTCTGGGCGATCCTGCCGCCCACGCTCCTGTTCGGCGCCAGTTTCCCCCTCGCGCTCGCTGCCGTCGCCAAACACGGCGAAGACCCCGGCTCTGTTGTCGGGCGCGTTTACGCTGCAAATACGCTCGGCTCCATCGTCGGCGCCCTCGCCGTCAGCCTGGCTCTTGTGCCGTGGATCGGCACGCAGAACTGCGAACGGCTACTGCTGCTGCTTTCCGCCGCAAGCGCTCTGCTGGTTCTTGTGCCCTACGTCGTCCAGCACAAGTCGACCGCCGTGGCTTCGCTCATCGCCGTGTCAATGGCCGCTGCCGGACTATTGGCGCGCGGCGTGGATGCCGTACCCGGAGCGCTCATCGCGTACGGCCGCCGCATCGCGATCTCAGCCCCCAATTCGACTCTGCTCTACACCATTGAAGGCCGCAACTCATCCGTTGCCATCACTCGCTGGAACGATGGAGCAACCGAGATCGACGTCAACGGCCACGTGGAAGCCACCACCGAAATTTACGATATGAAATTGCAGCGCATGGTCGGCCACCTTCCCGCGCTTCTTCATCCGCATCCGAAATCCGTCCTCGGCATCGGCTTCGGCGCAGGCGTCTCCGCCGGCACGTTCACGCGCTACCCCGGCATCGAGCACATTACGGTCTGCGAAATCGAGCCGGTGATTCCGCCCACTTCCACGCGTTTCTTCGGCAAGCAGGATTACGAGGTCTACAAGAACCCCAAGACACACGTGGTCTTCGACGACGCGCGCCATTACCTGATGACCACCACCGATAAGTTCGACGTCATCGCCTCCGACCCGCTCGATGTCTTCGTGAAAGGCACAGCCGCAATCTACTCCGAAGAGTACTTCGAGGCGGTGAAGCGCCACCTCAACCCGGGCGGCATGTTCAGTCTTTACGTTCCGCTCTATGAAAGCGATGAGCGCACCGTTCGCAGCGAGCTTGCCACATTTTTTGAAGCGTTCCCTTACGGCACCGTCTGGGCTAACACCATCAACGGCCGGGGCTACGACATGGTGTTCATGGGACAGCTCGAACCGCTGCACGTCAACGTCGATGAAATTCACCAGCGGCTGCAGAGCGCGAATTATTCGCTCGCCGCGGAATCGCTGCGGGAAGTGGGAGTCGGCTCGGCGCTCGAGTTACTCGGCACCTATGCCGGCCAGCGCAGCGATCTCGGCGAATGGACCAGGGGCGCCGAGATCAATCGCGACATCGATCTTCGCCTGCAATACATCGGCGGGTGGGGCATCAACTCCGCTCTCGAAGACTTTATCTATCGCCGCATGCTGAGTTATCGCCGCGGATGGGGCGATGTCTTCACAGGGTCGCCCGAAGCCCTCGCCGCGCTCGCCGGCGCAATTTCGAATCAGTGACGGCTATTTCCCGATCGCATCTTCCGGCTAACGCCACCACACCGGAAACTCGATGGCCGCATACCGGACCTCGTGATCCGGCGCGTGGGGAATCACAATTCGCGCCAGCGCGTGGATGGGCGTGCCCGGCTCGCACTCGCGCTTTACCGTGGCGAGCGTGTACTTGACGCTGGCGCCCGAGTGATCGTAGTCCACCCACGAATCGGAAGCCCGCACCAGGTTCGTCAAGCAGCGATCGTTCGTAATCAGTTCCGCCGTTCGCAACACGTTGCCATCGGGAATCAGCACCGCGAACGTCTCACCCGGCGCCGCATGACCGTCGCCGTTGCCTTCGCCTAACGATTCCTCTGACGCTTGCGTAGCATGCCGCGCCACGGTCACCGATTTTCCATCCACAATCTGAAACTTCGTCTCCGCGGCCGCCGCCGGATATAGCGGCACGTCCACCGCCATGCGGTGCGTTCCAATCACCGCCTCCACTTCGACGATGGCGCGCCCGGGGTCGCTAACCGTCACCGTCACCGGAAGCCCCAAGGTTTCTCCCGGCATGAGCGCGAATAAGCGGCTGGACGGCACGTCAAACTTCACATCCGGATTCGCACTCTGCCACTGAACGGTGGTCATAGCCGACCTTAGCGCGCCCTTATTCGTGAACTTGACCCGGACCTTCACCGGCTGCCCGGCCGTCGCCCAGGCTGCATCGGCAATCTCGTAACCCGACACCGCGATCAAAGCATCGTTCGCTACGCCCACCTCATAAGCGTCGCCGTCCAATTCGAAGTTCAACCTCCCCTGCGCGTCGGCTTTGAGTGCCGAGCGGCGCATTTTGCCGTCGCGCAGCCGCACATACGTCACCGTATGCGCGCTCCCCGGCGCATACAACTTCGCCGAAGCAATCGACAACTTCACGTCCGGAATCGTATCGCCGGAAGGCAGCCACTCGCGCACGGCGCAGCGGAACCCGCTGCCGGACACATTTTCCAGCATCGTGAACCCGGGCTGCCGGCGGTCCGACGCCACTTCCCAATCCCACACGTCGAAGTTCGGGTACATGTCGATATGACTGAAGGTGGAAGGCTTCGGCAGCGGATCGGCGAACGCTCGCATATGAAAGTCGAAGGTCTTGGCGAGATCCGGCGTCGAATGCGCCGCATCGAATGCTTCGGTCTCGTGATTGGCGCGAGCGAAGCGCCAGATCGAATTTAGCCGGTCGTCGTAGAACCGCAAGTAGTCGCGCGTCCCGGTCACCAGCCGGGTGCGGACGCCGGCGTAGTTTTCGTACAGGTCGTCTTCATTCGTTTCGACATCGAAGTTCGAAGGGCCGAGGTTGTACTCGGTCGGGCCCATGAAATCGCTGGCGCTGCCGGCCCAGTCGGGAAACTTACCGGCGGTGAAGAGCGCCATAAATCCGCCCGCGAAAAACCCGGAGAGTGCCCTATGTCCACGATCGGCAATCGTGCGGAAATTCTTGTCCACCTGCTCCGCCAACTCGGGAAAATAAAGCGGAAACTGGCCGGTAGTTTCCAGCGGTCCGAAGTCCACCACCAGGACATCGTGCGCGGCCACGTAATCGGCGATCTGCTTCGTGTAAGCCGCCACGTCGCTCGCCTGCTCGAAGCCGTGAATCCAGTAGATCACCGGATACCGCTTTTGCGATGCCGCGTACGACGGAGGAAGAAACGCGCGGTAAGTCCGGTTGCCCGCCATCACCTGACTGAAGTGCGTCTGTTCCTGAATGGTCGCGTTCTGAAACGCGCCGGCTGCCGTCACGAGAAGAAGTCCCCAACAATACCGCACTCCTCAGTTCGTACCATTTCCGCACCGCACGCTGCAAGCCGCGCGCAGTATCATGAGGGCATGAATGTGGCGGTTGCGACGGATCACGCGGGTTTCCCGCTGAAGAACCGGGTTATCGAGGAATTGCGCAAAGACGGTCACGAAGTGATCGATCTCGGGACCAACTCGACAGACCCTGTGGATTACCCCGACTACGCCCAAGCGGTTGCCAAAAGCGTGCTGAGCCACCAGGCCGATCGCGGCGTGCTGATCTGCGGAAGCGGAGCCGGAGCCTGCGTCGCGGCCAACAAATTCGAAGGAATTCGCGCAGCCACCTGCCACGACAGTTTCTCCGCGCGGCAGTGCGTGCAAGATGACGACGTCAACGTGCTCTGCCTGGGAGCGAGAGTGATCGGCCCCGAACTGGCAATGGATCTAGTCCGCGACTATCTGGCAGCGACCTTCTCCGGCCTGGACAGGCACCGCAGAAGGCTGGCAAAGATCGCGGACTTCGAGAAGCAGTTCGGTAAGTAGAAGCATCGCCACGCTATTGCCAATACGGATGAGCCTCAGGCACCGCCGCCCCATCCTTCCGCGGTGACGACGCGCCGTATTTTACCTTCGTACCGGCATCGTAAATGACTGCCTGTCCGCCGCCCATGTCGCTTGAATACGCTCCGTTGACCTTGAGCACGTGGCCCTTGGCCGTCAGCGCATCGCGAACCGCCGGCGCAATCCGGCTCTCCACCATCACATCGCAGCCGCCGAAGTTCTTCTTCGTGAATCGCGGCGCTTCCAATGCGGCCTGTATGTTCATCCCGTGATCCACAACGTTATTGATGAACTGCACGTGCGCCTGCACCTGGTTGAGCCCGCCCATGATGCCGAACCCCATGTGCACGTCGCCTTTTTCCATAAACGCCGGGATGATGGTGTGCAGGGGCCGCTTCCTCGGCGCGAGCGCATTCATCGCCGCCGGATCCAGATCGAACAACCCGCCCCGATCCTGCAGCGCGAAACCAAACTCATCGGTCACCACGCCGCTGCCGAAGTGCTCGTACAAGCTTTGAATCAGCGAAACGATGTTGCCGTCGCGGTCCACCACGGAGAGATAGATCGTGTCGCCCTTCATCTCGACCGGCTTGCCCGGAGGCACTGTGCAATTCGCCTTGTTCGGATCGATCAGCTTCGCGCGCCCGGCCGCATAATCCTTGGACAGCAACCCTTCCACCGGCACCTTTGCAAACCGCATGTCCGCGACATACTTGTGCAGATCCGCAAAAGCCAGCTTCTGCGCTTCAATTTGCGCGTGCAGTTCCTCGACGCCACGCGGTTTCCACTGCCCCACCGGAAAGGTCGAAAGAATGTTCAGCATTTCCAGCGCGGCGATTCCCTGACCATTCGGCGGCAACTCATAAACCTTCCAGCCGCGATATTCGGTGGACAGAGGTTCCACCCACTCGCTCTGAAACTCCGCGAGGTCGGAAGCCTGCATCTTTCCACCCAGCCGGTCGCTCGTTTTGAGAATCGCCTTCGCGATCGGTCCGCGGTAAAAAGCATCCGGCCCGTCATGCGCGATCAGTTTCAGCGCCGATGCCATCTGCGGATTGCGAAACACGTCGCCCACATGCGGAGTGTGGCCGTCCGGCAGAAATACCGCCTTCGCATTCGCGTCGCGCGCGAGCCTTTTTTCCTGCAGCTTCCAGGCCCCGCTGATAATCTCCGTCACCGGGAATCCATGCTCCGCAAAGTAGATCGCGGGCGCAAATAACTCCTCCCACTTCATGCGTCCGAATTTGGCGTGCAGCTTCGCCCAGCCATCCACAACTCCCGGCACGGTCACGGATTGTATGCCGAACTGCGGCATCTTCGCGTTGCCCTGCGCCTTCAGAAACTGAATCGTGAGATCCTTCGGCGCCCATCCACTCGCGTTGATCGCGCTGAGCTTCCCGGTTTTCGCTTCGTAATAAATGGCAAACAGGTCGCCGCCGATGCCGTTGCTCTCCGGCTCCACGACGCCCAGCACCGCGTTCGCCGCGATCGCCGCGTCCATTGCCGATCCGCCTCGCGCCAGCACCTGCGCGCCCGCCTGCGACGCGAGCGTCTGGCTGGTCGCAACCATTCCGCGATCGCTGATCACCATGCTGCGAGCGTAGTCGCGGTCCTGTCCGCACAGCGCCGGGACCATCAACATCGCCACAGACCAAAAAGGAAGCCGCATTCCGAAATCATAGCAACAGGAACGGAATCTCACGCCATAACCGGCGAACGATTTACCCGGCCTCGGCGCCATAAGCGCGGCCGGGCGCGCACACCAGCACGCGCAACTCTCCGCCGTCCAGCCAGTTCAGCTCGCACCGCGCGCAATCGTCGATGACGATGTTCCCGCCGCCGGCATAGTAGTGCGTGTCCATCTCGCGATGGCACTGCGGGCACAGAATCCGCCGGTCCAACTCGCGCTGATCGGGCGGGTGTGGAATCGCCGCGTCCACGCCGCGCTGCGCCCGTAGCGATTCCACGATGGTTGCAAACACCGTTGCGGAAATCAGGCTTCCCCGGCAGTGCGCGCAATAAAGGATCGGATTCGCGGCCAGTATCGCCCGCCCGAGCGGGGTCGCGCACACCGGGCATGACAGTTCGGAAGCCTCGTCCAGAACGCGGATCGCGTCTTCATTCTTCTCCGGGAAGACGATGTTCTTGCAATAGTCGCAAGTCAGGCATTCGCGACCCTCTTCCAGCCGCATCGGCGCACCGCAGTTCGGGCAGTTCACGGCAACCGCTTCTTTGACGCGTCGGGCGTCAACGTGCCGCTCGCCGGAACCGGAGTCGCGGGATCCGCCGCGGACCCAACGCCATCCGTGGCAACCGGCGGCGCCGCAACGTTCGCCCGCCGCGGCTCGCGGTCCCCGCGCAGCCACACGAACAGAGTCGCGCCGGTGGCAGGCGGATCCGACAGCCCGAGCACCAGCGTCTGCCTCAACCCCGGCCCGGGCAACGGCGACGGCAGCGCCGTAATATCCACGGCGTCGCCTTCCGACCAACCGGCTCGTTGGATCATTTCCAGATTCTCGCCCGTCAGCCTGTATTGATGCAACCCGCTGAGCCGCTCGTCCGGGTCCGCCGCGATGGCTTCGATCTTGGGAAGCCGCACCACGCGTGCCAGCGTGAACGGGTGCGACGTCCCTTCCCGGCCGTTGTCGATCACCGCTTCGAGCGAACAGCCCGCCGGCAGCCCGCTGCTGTCGAACGCCAGAAACAGTTGATCCGGCGAAAGCTGCTGCAGACTCCACTGCCCCGTCCGTCCGCCGATGTGCAGCGCCGTCTTTTCGCCGACCCCGTCCGCGCATCCCAGTCGTATCAAGCTGCTGCGTTCAATATTCTTCACGTCCATCAGCGCATTCAAGGTGGACCCGGCGGGCAGCTCGTCTGCCCGCGCCGGAATCGTCTGCCCATCGGCACGCGAAAGCTTTACGCTCGCGATGACCGGCAGCGGACCTGTAATATCCAGCGCGTCCGGCAGGGTCATCGGCTCGCTCCTGTCCTCCACGTGAGCCCGAACCCCCAGCTTCGCCCCGGCCGCATGCCCGGGCTTTAGCATCACCGTCAGGCTCCGCTCGTTCTGATTCGGCGCGGCAGGGTCCAGCGTGATGGTCGCGCCGTCCGCCTCCAGCTTCGTAATCAGCCCCAACCGCTCGCCCTTCAGCATGAAATGCTGCGCGGCCGCGCCCTGATTGACGAGAATCGGAAGATTGGCGATGCGCGGGGGATTCGGCAGCACCTTGAATCCCACCGCATGGCTCTTTCCGTCCGTCTGCGCGATCAGCAGATCGTACGTCCCAGGCGTCAGCGATCCCGTCGGCACCAGCAGATCCATATACTCTTGCGGGCCCTTGCCGTGTCCCTTCGGCAGAATGAAGCGCACCGTCTCCGGCGTGGCGAACTCATCGTTCTTCTTCTGTAACTCCACCTTCGTCGCAAATTCGAAATCGGCGCCGGTCACCCGTACTTTCTGGTCACCCGACCCTGCCAGCAGCCGGTCCTGCGAGGCCGCATCCAGCCGCGCCTGCCGGAAATCGCTCAGCGGACGCACGTGCACCTCGCCCTCCACGCGCGCCGGAGTCCAATCCCACAACCCGGTCAGGTGATAGTCGCCCGGCGCCAGCGCGGCCTTGCTCAAGTCCAATTCCAGCGACTTCTGATTCCCAAGCTTCACCACCCCGATTGGCGTCCGCTTGTTCGCCGAATCCACCAGCGCCCACTGACGCACTCGATCCAGATACTTCCAGCCGGGCTCCGGAACGTCGACCGCGACTGCCGTCTTCTGCGTTGCCGGAATGAAGTCGCCTTCGGCTACTCGGATCGCCGGCGGCGGAATATTCGGCACGCGATTGGCCCACACGTACGCTACGCGAGTGTGCGGCGGCGCCGCGCCCTGCTGGCCGCACAGATTCAGCCCGGTCGCCGACCCCGCCAGGGGCTGCGCGAAAGACGCCCGGAATTGCGCATCCGGAAACGCGATGGCGCGCATGTCCAACAGCATCGCCGTTCCGCCCGCGGCCAGACCCACCGGACTGCCGAAGAACAGCGATGCCGCCATGGTGGCCAGGCTCGCCGTCTGCCCGATCCCCTGCGCCGTCGAACTCGCCAGCGGATTGTACGCCGCCAGTTGCGGATTCATCGACGCGAACACCGTCTGCGCCTGCGCTGCCGCCGGAGCGTTGCGATTCACCTGAATCGCGAACCCGTACTGCGAGGCGAACCCGGTCAGCGCCGAGTTCACACTCGCCATCGAGCTCTCGTTATTGGAGAGCGTCGCCACAAGCTGCTGCGCCTCGGCGGTCTTATCCGCATAATCGGCGAGCTGCGCCACCAGCAGTTCATCCTGCGACAGGAACTTCGCCACTTTCTTCCGGTTCAGTCCCGCCGGGCCGTACACGATCGCCGCGATCGAGACCGTTTCCGTCATCTTCCACTCATGCGGCTCGTCCGCCGCCTGCGGCTCCGTGACGATGATGTCCGGTTGCCCCGCTTGCCGCTTCTGCGGCACAAGCACCAGCGCAATATCGCCGTGCCGCTTCTCCCTGCCGCGCAAGATCGGAGAATAGTGCAGCGAGTCCCCTTCGCTCAGCCGGTTGATCCCGCGAAAGGGTAGCCGCTGATTCCCGGACTGCACCTGAAGATCGATCGGCCCCAGCGGCGCACCCGCCGGACACGTGACAAACGGAGGAGCCAGCGGCACCGCCGCAGCCGGATTCGGATGTTCACTTTGCGCGGAAACAAGAAAGGAGCCGAGGAGAAACAAAGCGGAAGTTCGAAACCGCATGACTAATACCAGTATAGACACCCCGGCTTCACGCACGGCTCATCGCGATGGCGTCAGCAATGTTCCGCGTACACGTGGACCGGCCATTGCAGCCGCTCGCCCGCCGCCACCTCTTCGGCGATCTTCCGCGCCGCGGCATCCGGCCACGGGGCCGTCTTGCGCACGCGCAGATCGGCGAATGCGTTGATGCACTCCAGCGTCGCCGAAAGCTCGCCGCGCGATTCGTTCACCAGAAACATCACGTACTGCAGCCGCTTCGCGCTCGCCGCGATGTACCGCACATAGACCGCGACCCGTTCTCCCGGCAGCGATTCCTTGAGGTAGTGAATGTGATGCTCCAGGTCAAACGTGCCGCTGCCATGCGCTTTGTGGAACTCCGGCGTCAGCCCCATCTGCTCATGCAGCACATCGCTGGCATCATCGAAGATGGCTACATACCAGCGCACGTTCATGTGTCCGTTGCTATCGCGATAGCTCTCGGGAATCTCCATCCGCAGCAGCGGCGGACCCAGTTGCAGAATGTTTTCGAGCGCTATGGCGGGTGGTCTCATGCAGTCACCATTCTGCATCATTCCGGCATACACTAATGGGGATTATGCGGATCGCCGTTCTTGGTTTTCTCTTCGCCGCCGGAGCAGTGCTGGCGCAGCCTTCACTTTCCCCTGAAAAGGAAGCCGCGCTGAAAGCGGATCTCACCGGCTCCGTCGACGCCATGAAGAAACAGGCGCAGGTGATGGTGGACAGCGTCTTCAGTTTCGGCGAGCTCGGCTTTCAGGAGGTCGAGACCAGCAAGTACCTCACGGGCGTCCTCGAAAAAGAAGGGTTCCACATTCAGCGAGGCTTTGCCGGCATACCCACCGCCTGGGTGGCATCTTGGGGCGAAGGCAAGCCGGTAATCTCTCTCGGCTCCGATATTGACGATATCCCGCAGGCCTCGCAGAAGCCCGGCGTGGCGTATCACGATCCCATGATCGAAGGCGCCCCCGGACATGGTGAAGGCCACAACTCCGGCGTGCCGCTGAACATTGTCGCCGCCCTCGCCGTGAAGAAGGTGATGGAGCGCGAGCACCTCAAGGGCACCATTCGGCTATGGCCGGGAGTCGCCGAAGAATTGGTCGGCACTAAAGCCTGGTACGTCCACGAAGGCATGTTCAAGGATGTCGATGTCGTGCTGTTCTGCCACGTGGGCAACAACCTTTCCGTGAGTTGGGGCCCCGAGCTCAACCAGAACGGTCTCGTCTCCGTGGAATACCGGTTCAAAGGCGAAAGCGCACATGCGGCAGCGGCCCCCTGGCGCGGGAAGAGCGCTCTCGACGCCGTGGAACTCATGGACGTGGGTTGGAACTTCCGCCGTGAACACCTGCGTCTCGCGCAACGCTCTCACTACGTGATCAGCAACGGCGGCGATCAGCCCAACGTCGTCCCTCCCGACGCGAGCGTCTGGTATTACTTCCGCGAGGCAGATTACGACCACATCATGGACATGTGGCGCATCGGCGACAACATGGCCAAAGGCGCCACCCTCATGACCGACACCACCTTCACCTCGCGCCTGCTCGGCAGCGCGTGGCCCGGCCACTTCAACCGGCCGATCGCCGAGGCCATGTACGAAAACATTAAGAAAGTGGGGCTGCCGCAGTGGAGCGATGACGATCAGGCGCTCGCCAAAGGCCTGCAGAAGGAATTAAAGGTGCCCATCAACGGACTCAGCACCACCATCCAACCCATGCGCCAGCCGCGCGTGCAGGGCGGCGAAAACGGGCCGAACATGCCTACCGGCGGCGGCAGCGACGACATCGGCGACGTATCCTGGGTGGTCCCGACAATCACCCTGCATTACCCCTCGAACATTCCCGGCGGCCCGGGACACAACTGGGCAAACGGCGTTTCTATGGCGACACCCATTGCGCATAAAGGAGTCATTGCGGGAGCCAAGGTGCAGGCCTTGACGATGCTGGATATCCTGCTGCACCCGGACTTAGTGTCGAAGGCTTGGGACTACTTCAATAACGTTCAGACCAAAACCATGAAGTACAAAAGCTTTCTGCGGCCGGAAGACAAGCCCGCGATCTGGCTCAACACCAAGATCATGGAACAGTACCGGCCGCAGATGAAGCAGTTTTACTACGACCCCTCGAAATATGATTCGTATCTCGAGCAGTTACACATTAAGTACCCGACCGTTCGCTAGCGATACCAGTCGCCGTCGCGGTGGTAATGATAGTGATCCCGCTCGTAACCGGGGTCGCCCCAACCCACCACATGCAGCGGCGCTTGCAGTTGGAACGTAACCATCGCCTCGGCAGGCACGCGGATTTCGTTGCCGTGCGTAACCACCTGTACGTTTCCGCCGCTTACCGCGCCTACAATGCTGCCCAGTAAGCCGCCGCCGTTTTGGTAATCGTTGCGGTGGGCATTGAATTCAGGACCCGCCGTATCCATCGCATACCGCCGCCCATTCACCGTCACGGATTCAATGTCCAGGGACATTTCGTGATCCCCCGACCGGCGCACGATCATTTCTACATTCGCGCCGCGCGGAATCGCCACGTCACCGTCACGCGCCATCACATCGCGAGCGATGCGGCCCTGATAGATTCGTCCCTGATCCCATTGATGAATCTCGATCGGCTGATCGGTCCGAACTTGAATCTGCGTCCCCGAAGGCACCGTATCCGCCATGGCGCAAAGTTGCACTCCGAAGAAGATTGCCGGTGCCGCCCATATGAGTTTTCGCATATTGAACCTCCTACACGGGTAGCAAGCAATACCTTTGCCAATGCTTAATATGCAACCACACCGCTGGATACCGCCTGCTACAATCGCGTTTCCGTGCAGGACCCGCTCGTAGGGCCCCTGGCTGCTATCGCCGCGGGTATCCTGGTCTCCCGTTTCGTACCGTTTCACACTTCCGAACTGCTCGTTTCCGGCGCCGCCCTTGTGCTTCTCAGCGCAATTGTCGGCTGGCGTGCCTCGCACCGGCTATCCTGGGCCGCCGCTCTGCTGGCAGTCTTCTGTGGCGGCGCACTCACCAACATTCAGCACACGCCGGGACCGTCGCCGGAGCTGGATGCCGAAGGCCGCGAGATCGTGATCCTCGCCGGCTGCGTCGTGGAACCCGCCGCCGTTTCCGGCGAGCGCGAGCGCTTTCTCCTGGAACTCGACCGTCACGCGCGTGCACAAGTGACGCTCTACACCAAGCCCGGCGAATCGCTCCCCGCCTTGCGTTACGGCGAAAATATAGAGCTCGATGCGCGCGTTCGCAAGCCGCGCAATTACGGCAATCCCGGAGCCTTCGACTACGCTCACTATCTGGCGCGCCAGGACATCTATTGGACCGCGTCCGGCAACGCCGCTACCCTTCGCGTGCTGCCGGGCGAATGCGGTGACCGTTTCCACCGCTTCGTGATGGACCTCCGCGCCGGCGCCCTCGCGCGAATCGAGCGCGTCTGGAGCGGCAGTCCGTATAACATCGCGCTCATGCAGGCCATCCTCTTCGGCCAGCAATACCAAATGCAGCGCGTGTGGACGGAAGCCTACCGCAACACCGGCACATTTCACGCGCTGGTCATCTCCGGCACTCACGTCGCCATCCTCGCCGCGTTTTTTCTATTCCTGCTGCGCATCTGTTTCGTGCCGGACAACATTGCGCGTCTGCTCACCGTCGCCGCCGCATGGCTCTACGCGCTTGTCAGCGGCTGGGGATCGCCCTGCGTCCGATCCGCCGCCGGACTCACGCTGTTCATGATCGCGAGTTACTTTTACCGCGATCGCCGCCCGCTCAACCTTCTCGCCGCCGTCGCCATCGGGTTCCTGGTTCTCGATCCCGGCCAGCTTTTTGAATCGAGCTTTCAACTCACCTTTCTCGCGGTCGCCTTCCTCTGCGTCTTCGCGACTCCGTTGATCCGCGCGACCACCGGGCCGCTTGCTCGCGGACTTTCCGACCTGCGCGATACGCACCACGACCTCCGCCTGCCTGCACGCGTCGCGCAGTTCCGCATCGAAATGCGCCTGCTCGTGGAAACTCTTCGCGCGTGTCTCCGCTTTCCGGGCTGGCTCGCGACGCTCGCGGTGACAACGCCGGCGCGCCTCGGGTTCTTCGTGTTCGAAATGACCGCGGTATCCGGCATCATTCAGGCGGGCTTGGCGCTGCCCATGATCGTCTACTTCCACCGCGTCGGACTTTCCGGGCTTTCCGCCAACGCGTTCATCGTCCCTGTGATGGGCGTGGCCACCCCGGTCGGCTTCCTCGCGCTGCTGACGGGATGGACGTGGCTCGCCAGAATCGGCGGCGGCCTTCTCTGGCTTTCGCAATCGATCGCGGAGTGGCACGCGAGGATCGAACCGAACTGGCGAATTCCCACACCGCCCGTATGGGTCGCAGTGGCGTTCGGTGGGGCGCTGATCTTCGCCGCTTTTGCGCGCGGCCGCTGGTGGCGCGCCGCGTCTGCTCTCGCCGTCGCCGCCACGCTCGCAGTGCTCCTGTGGCACCCTTTCGCGCCGCAATTCCATCGCGGCCAACTGGAAATGACCGTCATCGACGTTGGCCAGGGTGACAGTATTCTGGTCGTCTTCCCGGACGGCAAGCGGCTGCTCGTCGATGGCGGCGGCATTCCCGCGTTCGGCCGGCTGAGCAAACCGCAGCTCGATATCGGCGAGGACGTCGTAGCTCCCTACTTGTGGAATCGCTCGATTCGCAGCGTGGACGTCATTGCGTTGTCACACGCGCACGAGGACCACGTCGGCGGCCTTCCCGCACTCACCAGCGATTTTCATCCCGCCCAGCTCTGGACCGGAGCAACACCGCAGGCGCCCGAATGGGACCGTCTCCGCGATGCCGCTCAGCGCGCCGGCACACGGATACTGCCGCTGCAAGGCCCGCAGAGTTTCTCATTCGGAGGCGCTGAAATCGAAGTGCTCGCGCCGCTCGCGGACTACGTTCCGGCCGACACGCCGAAGAACAACGATTCCCTGGTTCTGCGCGTCCGCTACGGTAGGCACTCGTTCCTGTTGAGCGGCGACATTGAAAAGCAGATCGAGCGGCGCATGCTGGAGGAAAATGAGGTTCAGCCGACGGACGTTCTCAAGGTCGCGCACCACGGCAGCCACACTTCCAGCACGGACGAATTTCTATCGGCCGTGAATCCCGTCTTCGCCATCATCTCCGCGGGCTACGATAACAGCTACGGCCATCCGCATCGCGATATTCTGGAGCGCCTGGAGGATCACCACGCCACGATCTTCCGAACCGACCACGACGGACTAATCACCATCCGCACTGACGGCCGCCGCTTCTACACGGAAACGTTCGCAACGGAGTACTTGATGCGTTGAAACGTACTCGCATTGCCGGCACCTTTTACCGCTCCCTCACGGGGTTGTGAAAAAATATCGAATTGCTCTTATGCCGACTTCAAAACGCCTCGGATCCCGGCACCTTTTACCGCTCCGTTGAAAGTCACAATGGGAGTGCTGCGTCCGTAGCGGGTTTGATATTGACGGTGTAACCGAGAATTCGCAGTTCCCGGGCGATTTTCTGAGCACGGCGTTTGGCTGCTTGCGGAGTTGTG
>DATNFO010000007.1:0-138851 GCA_035606355.1 Candidatus Limnocylindrales bacterium
AACCCACAACTCCGCAAGCAGCCAAACGCCGTGCTCAGAAAATCGCCCGGGAACTGCGAATTCTCGGTTACACCGTCAATATCAAACCCGCTACGGACGCAGCACTCCCATTGTGACTTTCAACGGAGCGGTAATAGGTGTATCGAAAGACGAATGAAGCGCGACGAGAACAGCAGCCGGGTTTCCTCACAGCCACAGCCCCGTCGCTAAGCGCCGGCAGTCGCGCCCGGCATCGACTCCGCTGGCGCCAACTGCCCCTGCTCCCGCAAACTCTCGCTCAGCGCATCCGCGTAAACGTCGATATGCCGCCGCGAGTAGCTGAGGAAGCCGAGCCGCCGCAGGCGGTTCATCTCGCACGTTACGATTTCTCGCGAAGTGCCCACATAATCTGCAATCCCCTGGTGCGTGAGCCCGGTCATCCGCATCGCCCCATCCTGCGTACGATCGCCGATATCGCGCCCGAGCTGAATGAGCGCAATCGTTACCCTAGTGCCCGTGTTGAACCAGGAATTCATCGCCACGCGGTCGCGTAGCTTGCGGTTGGATTTTGCAAATTGCGAAAACAGCGCCACAGAAAGCATGGGCTCGCGTTCGATGTGCCGCCCAAGCTCATCCACGCTCCAACACATGATTTTCGCCGTATCGAGCGCGATGGCGTGCTGCCGGTTGTCGTCCGGGTCCACCAAAGCGCATTCTCCAAAAAACGTTTCGGGCATCGCGATCCGCAAGAGAGTCTGGCCCCCATTGGGGGCAATGCAGCAGATCTTCACACGTCCGGTCAGTACAAGGTAGAGGGAATCGGCCGGCCGGGCCGGCTCGAAGATAATGCTGCCTTTGGAGTAATCGACCGCGCGCGAACGCGGCAAGAAATGAAGTGCATCGTAAACCGTCATAAATTAAAACCTATCCGCCATGAGCCTACATTTAATTCCAACACTGGACAGCCCTTACACGAATCGGGCAACTGCCCACCCCACCACTCAAAGCTGGGGAATAAGGGAATGCTTGGTCCGCTGCTTCACACCGTTTACAAGTGACGGAAAACGCCCGGTTCAGCTCTTTACCAGTTCCTCCACGCGGCGCAGGGCGGGGAAGTATTTAGCCCACGCGGCTACGATGAGGATCGTGCCGACGCCGCCGAGCACGACCGCCGGGACCGCTCCGAACCATTGCGCCGTGAGCCCGGATTCGAAAACTCCTACCTCATTGGATGCTCCCACGAACAGCATGTTGACAGCGCTCACGCGGCCGCGCATATCGTCCGGTGTTTCGAGTTGGATCATCGTTTGCCGCACGATTACGCTGACCATGTCCGTGGCGCCGATTGCGATGAGAGAGGCGAGCGAGAGCGGCACACTGCGGGAAACCCCAAAGACCACTGTGAACGCGCCGAAACCCGCGACGCACCACAGCATCGCTGAGCCCGCGTGCCGGCGAAGCGGCCAGTACGCGAGCGCGACGCTCATGAGCAGAGCGCCTGCGCCGGGCGCCGCGCGCAGAATGCCGAGTCCGCGCGTGCCGATCTTGAGAATTTCGGCGGCGTAGATCGGCAGCAGCCCGACCGCGCCGCCGAGCAGGACCGCAAACAGGTCGAGCGAGATCGCGCCGAGGATCAGCTTGTTGCGCCAGATGTAGTGCAAGCCGCCGAGAACGGTTTCCGTGGAGACGCCGCGCGCCCGCGGAGCCGCCGTAATCCGCAAGAGAGAGACAAGCGCGAGGCCGATGAGGTACACCGACGCCGCGCAACCGTAGACGACGGCGGGAGTGCCCGCAAAGCCGTAGAGCAGTCCGCCGATCGCCGGGCCCGTGATGGTGGCGGCCATGAACACCGAAGAGCTCCACGCGACGGCGTTCGGAAAGTGCCGCTCAGGAACAAGCGCCGGCAGAAACGCTTGTCCCGCCGCGCCATTGAATGAGCGAACGCATCCGTTCGAAAGCAGTACGGCGTAAATGGGCCACGGGCTCGCCAAGCCGCGCAAAGTCAGGGCCGTCAGCGCGAGGGAGCAGAGCGCGAATCCGGCGTAGCAGCCTTGAATGATCCGTTGCCGCGGAAGACGGTCGGCGGTGTGTCCCGAAAACAGAAAGAGAAAGATGCCGGGAAGAAACTGCGCGAGACCGGCGAGACCCAGATCGATGGCGCGATGCGTGAGGGCGTAAAGCTGCCAACCCACGGCAACCGCCTGCATTTCCGTCGCGCATGTAACCAGAAAGCGCGCGGACATGTAAAAGCGAAAATTGGAGTAGTGAAAAGCGGCGCGCCCGGGCACTCTTGATTATCGCCACAATGTCTTTCCCATGCGGGTCCCACTGCCGCGGCGCCAGAGGAACTATGAAATCCCCCAGAGCACGGCCGTCGCGGCGGCCCAGCCCCACGCCTCCGGACCATCCCCCACGGCCAATGCTCGATGATCGCCGACGCGAGGTTGATCGCGAAACCGGCGTACGCCCACTCCTTGAATCGCGGCGCCACTGGAGCGAGCAGCACCAACACGCCGAGAAGCTTGGCGCATGCGAGTTCCACGCGGAAGTACGCGGGAAAGCCAAGGTGCGTGAATGCTTGCGCCACTTGCGGCAGGCGCAGTTGCGGATACGCGGTGAAGGCGATCTGCAGGCAGAAGATCGCGGTTACGCTCCAGTATCCGGTCGCCGCGGATTTGGCGGACTTCGCCGCGGCGACGGCCGGCATTTGCATGGTCGATTCAATAATTGCTGCTCCTATTCGTCGCTGAACTGCTTCGCGTACTCGTCTTTCAATCGCTGCCAGCCTTCGAACTTCATGGCGTCCGGGCCGGCGATGCGGGCGATTGGGTTCCCGCCAAGCAGTCGATCCAGAACGTCCAGACTGATATGCCACCCGGCTGCGCCCCACGATACATAACGGCGGTCGATGCTGCTCCACAGCGTCAGGCGCGTGCCGCTCCCGGACGGCTCGAGCTCCCAGCGCATGTCGCCGTACTCCAGCAATTTCGGAGCTTCCGCGCGCGTAATTCTGGTATCGATCGGCATCGGGGATCCTACCCAAGTGAGTTTCACCGTCGAGCCGGGCGCGTCCAGCGCGCCATCGACATCGAACGGCGCCCACTCGCGGAGTTGAGCCGGGTCGACGAGCGCTTTCCAGACTTTGTCCGGCGACTGGCGCAGTTGCCGCACAAGAATCAACGTCCACTTTTCTCCGCCCTTACGAACTTCCGCGCTCGCGGGCCCTGGCGTGTATTGTTCACGATCCGTCATTTTTTTCTCCTTGCTTTCTTTTTCGGTCGCGCTGCTTCGTCCATGCGGTCGAGGTGGCGCTCGAGAGCATCCACGTGAGCGGACCAGAAGCGCCGGAAGGGTGCCAGCCATTCATCGACCTCTTGCAGCGGTTCCGGTCGCAGCCGGTAAACCCGGCGCTGAGCGTCCACGGTGGCTTCCACGAATCCGGCATCCCGCAAGACGCGCAAGTGCTTGGACACAGCCGGCTGCGGCATCCGAAGCTGACGCTCGAGTTCGCCGACGGACTGCTCGGAAGAGACCAAAAGGCTCAGAATCGCGCGGCGGTTCGGCTCCGCAATGATATTGAAAACAGACTCCACACTTTGTATATACTCCAATCGGAATATACGTGTCAAGGAATATAATGCGGTGCCGCGCTTGCCCGGTTGCAGGCCGCGCTCCGCGCGACCCGACAGGAATCTTTCCTGGATAGCGCCGGGATAAACCGGCATGAAGTAGCGAATGAAAGAGTCGTACAGAGAAGGAGTAGCGAACCACTCTGGCCCCGAGCCATGTGAGGGCGGTCGTGAGGCCGCACTTGAAGCGTTGGACAGGGGTCTGTGCAGGCTGGGTATAGAGCTTCGAAACATTCGTTCCGGGATGCTCATGGCGTCAGGAAGTCAGAAAGCAATACTTTTGTGCGCGAAAAACGCGAGCGGACAAAAGATCCCGCGGAGTCAGAGACCCCAAGCATGTACAGAAAACTTCATTCGCGAGAACCTGGAGACCTCGTCACCGCCCGCAGGTAGTAGGCGGGCCGGAGGGAGAACGCGAAGAGCGGCAAGTCCCTCATGAACGGAGGCGAGGAGTCGTACAGCGGCGTAGTACCAACGAAGCAGCCGAACAAAAGCGGGAAATCGCGGGCGGAGGTTGTGGAGGGAAGGCCGCTGGCCAAGGAGAACACGCAAGAGTCTAACCCGAACCGGACTCAGTGCCGGAGAGACGGGCCAAGCGGGCTCGGGCGTGTGCGGGGGGCAGCAAGACGCTTCCACGCCAATATCCGAGGCAGGAACCGTGTGCGCTAGCAGTGCCAGCACGGGTCTGTGCGGGGGGCAGCGAGTAATCGCTGTCCCTACCGCGACTTGCGGCGAACGTAGTCCGCCTTAGGCGCGAGCAACGCGCCACGCCAGGAAGGATTCCTGGCGTCACGTCTGCTCCCCGCCGCTTCGGAGTCGAAAGGTTCCGTGTCGGCTGCACCAACTAGCTAGCTTGGCTGGCCGAAAGGTAGCGACGGGTCTCCAGACGGCTCTGGAGACCCGTCGCTGCGTCTCTCTAGAACTGTTTCTTCGCCGCGGCTTGCTCCAGACCCACTCGTCCTTCCACGATATCCGCCACGAAGTAATTCTCTCCGGTCATTTTCGACCCCGCCATCCGCCGCAGCATCGCGAGCTGTCCCGTGTGCGTCAGCGCGTCCGCTATCGGACCCTGGAACAGTTTCCCTTTCAGCTCTTCCGGCACGTGTGCCTGCTCGAAGCGCTGCAGCACGGTGAAGAAGCGTTGCACTTCTTCGCCCCACGGGAGCGGCTCGGAATCGTGCCACGTCTGCCGGTTCTCCGCGATGGACAGCGCCCAATCGAAGAGATCTCCCATGTGCGCCAGAATCTCCGCCGGCGTGCGCGACGTCGCGTCGGCGCGGTAAGTCGCGAACTCCGGCGGCGCGCCGCGAAGCGCTTTACCCGCCCGGTATGCCAGCGTCGCTAACGTATGTCGAAACAGATCGCTCATTGCGTCCTCCCGAAGTCGATGTACCCCCGATTCGGGTCCGCCGATAAGAGTTTTACGTGGACCCGATCGCCGACGTCCAGCCCTTCTTCTCCCCGCATCACCCGCCCTTCCACCGGCGGATCGAACACGCGCACAAATACGCCTTTCGGAGTGACCCCTGTGACCACGCCGGAGAAAGCCTGTCCCACCCTCGGCTGCAGCGCCACCGCCGCGATGCGCTTGTTCATGTCGCGCTGCACTTTCCGCGCGGCATCTTCTTTCAAAGTGCAGTTGCGCGCGATGGCCGCCAGCTCATCGTCCGTGTAGGGCGCACCCGCGCGGTCCTGCAGTGCCTTCAACAACCGTTGTGTCACCAGGTCGGCGAAACGGCGATTGGGCGCCGTCGAATGTGTGTAGTCCTGCGCGGCGAGTCCGAAATGACCCTGTGATTCCTCCCCGGGCCTCAGCAGCACATACTCGCCGGGCCCCATCAGCTTCAACACGGAGAGCGAAAGATCGGGGTAATGCACCGGGTCCGCCTGTTTGCGCCGCATCAGGAACGCATTCAACGCTCCGGCGTCGGCTGCGGCCGGAAGCGAATCGCCGAACGTGCGCGCGAGCTCCACAATCCTCGGCCAGCGCTCCGGTGCTTTCACGACGCGGCGAATCGAAGCCACACCGCCGTCGCGCAGCGTCCGCGCCATCACCTCATTCGCGGCAATCATGAAGTCTTCGATCAAATGCGCCGCCCGATTGCTGCGGCGCGATTCGATGGATTCCACTTTGCCATCCGTCACCACCGGCTGCGCTTCGTCGCGATCGAAGGTCAGCGCCCCCAATCGATGCCGCTCTTCGCGCAGCGCCTGCGCCGCTTCATCCTGCAATTTGAGCTGAGCCTGCAAATCCGCGGACGCCGCTACTTTCGCGGGCGCCTGAGCCGTGCCCTCAAGCCATGGGCCAACGCGGCTGTACGTGAGTTGCGCCCCGTTCCGCAGCAGCGCGCGATACACGCTGGTCTTGTTGATGGACCCGTCCTTCGCCACCACAAACTCAATCACCACTCCCGCGCGATTCTGATTCTCCGCCAGCGAAGTCAGGTCCGTGGACAGCTTTTCGGGAAGCATCGGGAACGTGTGAATGCCAGTGTAGACGCTCGTGGTCTCCTTCGCCGCATACGCATCGATCGGCGTGCCCTTCGCGACCGCCGAATCGACGTCGGCGATCCCCACCAGCACGCGGATGCCGTCCGCCGTGCGCTCGGCCCACTCGATCTGGTCGAGGTCGCGCGAATCGTCATTATCGATCGACGACCACAATAGCTTCGTCAAATCGCGAAGGCCCGCGCCATCCGCGGAGTGTATCGATTGAAGCTGTTGCAGCGCTGCCGCGGGAATATCCGGATCGAAGCCGTGATCGATCATTTCCTGGCGGGCCGCGCGCCCCAGGTCGTAGCCGTTAGTCATTCAGCAACGATTCTACAGGATTCGCCGCAGCCGCCACGCCAGCATCAGCCAGCCCAGAATGAACGCTATGCCGCCTAGCGGAGTGATGGCGCCGAGCACCCGGGTGCCCGTCAGCGCCAGCAGATACAGGCTTCCGGAGAACAGCAGAATGCCGATGAACAGCAGCCAGCACACCGTGTCCGCGCCGCCTTCCGGGAATGTGCCGGTGCGCGGAAGAATGGTCACCACCAGCATGCCCATGGCGTGCAGAAAGTGGTAAAACACGGCCTTCTCCCAGACGCTCATGGAGTACGCGTCCAGCCGGTCTTTGAGCGCGTGCGCTCCGAATGCTCCGAACACCACGGCCAGCGCCAGCAATACCGCTGCGATCAAGCTCCAGTTCATCGCTTCTGTCCTCATTTAGTGCGTCATCGCGTAGACAATGTAGTTGACGCCGATGCGCAGCCCGAGGTTGGAAAACTTCACCGGGTACTCGGGGTTGTCGGCGTGTTCCCAGGAGTCGCCCAGATCCATGTTATGGCACATCGCTACCATCACGCGGCCGCGGTCGTCATAGATGGCGCGCCAGTGCGGCGTCTTTCCGCTCTCGCCCTTTTCGTAAGTTAAACCGGTTTCCATGTAGAGTGCACCCGGCACCTGGTAGCGATCGTCCAGATCGTAAACGGTATGGAAGATGGCGTCCTGATTCGGAATTTCGACGATGGGCCGGTCCGGAAACACCTTCTTCATGCTCGCGAAGAACGCATCCCACTCGATGTTGCCGTGAAAATCGTCGCACATGAAAAAGCCGCCGCGCAGCAGAAACTCGCGCAGCGTTTTCGCCTGATCGTCCGTGAGATTCCAGTGGCCTACCTCCACCCCGTACAGCCACGGCCAATCGTAGACATCGTGATCGTCAAGATCCACCGGCTCTTCCACGCTGCGCGCCTGAATGCGCGTGAGGCGCCGTACGGCCAGCGAGATGTGGCGGTCGCTTCGCGGATAATCCATGGTCCAGTTGCTGCCGCCGTTCTTCCAGCTTCCGAAGAACTCCACTCCGCCATAATACGGAGCGACGGGAGGATACATCAGACGCGCGAATGTCCACTCGCCCGGCGTTTGATAGTCGTCCGGCAATTTGTATTTCGTGTATTCGAGTCCGGGGTACTCGCGGAAGGGCTTCTGAAAAGCATAGAGAGCCGTTATGAGCACCAGCCCCGCGATAACAATTCGCTGAATCACCGCTATAAGTTCAGGATACTACGCCGGGTCGCGCGAGCCGCAGTATCATGCCTACATGGCGCTCTCCCGTCGACGTTTAATCGCCTCCGTGGCCGCTGCCCCACTGGCCAACGCGCTGCCCGCGGCCGAAATACCAGTGGGTCTGGAACTGTATTCCGTACGCAAGGCCCTGGCGGCGGACCTTCCCGGCACGGTGCGCGCCGTCGCTAAACTGGGCTATCAGGTGGTGGAGTTCTACGCCCCGTACTTTGCCTGGACGCCCGATTACGCGCGGCAGGTGCGCGGCATTCTCGATGACTCCGGCCTGCTCTGCAAATCCACGCACAACTCCATCGATGCCTATACCGGCGACGGAATTCAAAAAGCCATCGAGCTCAACCGGATCCTCGGCGCGACTTACATTGTGCTCGCCAGCGCGCCAAAGATGGATTCGGCGAATGATTGGCGGCGGCTCTGCGATCAACTCTCGGCGACCCAGGAAAAATTCCGGGCGGCGCAGATGTTGGGCGGGTATCACAATCACGAGCTGGAATTTACGCCGATGAAGGACGGAGCGCTCCCGATGAAGATCATCGCCGCAAGCACGCCCAAGGATTTCGCGCTTCAGCTCGACGTTGGCACTTGCGTCGCGGCGGGAGCCGATTCCGTAGCCTGGATTCGCTCCAACCCGGGCCGCATTCGCAGCATGCACTGCAAGGATTGGCTGCCCGGCCACGGCTACTCCGTGCTCACCGGCGATGGCGCAGCGCCCTGGCAGCATATTTTCGATGCGGCGGAGAGCGTCGGCGGAATCGAGTATTACCTCATCGAGCAGGAAGGCAGCGAGTTTTCGGAAATGGAAACCGTCAAAAGATGCCTGGCCAACTGGAGAGGAATGCGCCCAGGTTTTTAGGCACTAGCAGCCCCAGGCCCAAAATCGAGCGGCTTTTACGCCGACTTCAAACGCACTCGAATAGCCGGCACCTTTTACCGCCCCCGCTAACCGGTCTGTGAAAAAATGGAGTTGCTTTTGCTCCGACTCCAAAACGCACTCGAATTCCCGGCACCTTTTGCCGCTCCCTTAAAGGTCTGTGAAAAAATTGGAGTTGCTTTTGCTCCGCCTCCAAAACGCACTCGAATAGCCGGCACCTTTTGCCGCTCCCTCACGGTCACGGCTCCGTATGTGGTTGATGCTGCTAACGGAGCCGCGACCGTGAGGGAGCGGTAAAAGGTGCATCGAAAGGCGAATGAATCGCGACGAGAACGGATACCCGGATTTCTTCACAGCCCCGTGAGGAAGCGGTAAAAGGTGCATCGAAAGGCGAATGGAGCGCGTCACGCGACCCTAAATCGCCGCCCCGCCCGACACATAAATAGTCTCCCCGGTAATCCACCCCGCATCTTCCGATGCCAGAAACGAAACCGGCGGCGCAATATCTTCCGGGCGACCGGCGCGCCCCAGCGGAGTCGCCGCGACAGCGCCCGCTTCGAAATCGCTGCCGGCAATTCCCGCCGCTTGCGTCCCTTCCGTGATCACCAGTCCCGGATTGATCGCATTAACGCGAATCTTCCGGGGCGCCAGTTCCTTGGCCAGCGACCTGGTAATCGTATCGACAGCGCCCTTCGTCGCCGCATACACCGTGGACGCCGCGGGCGCGAGCGTGCTCACCACGCTGCTGATGTTGATCACGCTACCGCCGTCCTTCGGAAACAACGGCAGCGCCGCCTTGGTGGTGAGCAGCAACCCGAGAACATTTGTGTCGTGCTGCCGGTGATACTCGTCCGCCGTCACCTGATCCAAGGGCGAAAAGCCGTACACGCCCGCATTGTTCACCAAAATGTCCACTTTGCCGAACGCCGTGCGAGTCTCCGCGAACAGCTTTTCGATTTCCCGTTCCTGCGACACACTGGCGCCTACGGCGATCGCCTTGCCGCCCGACCTGGTAATTTCCTGCACCACCTTGTCGGCGCCCTCGCGGCTGCTGGAATAGTTCACCACCACCTGCGCGCCATCGGCGGCCAACTGTTTTGCAATCGCCGCGCCGATACCCTTCGATGCGCCCGTAACTACTGCCACTTTTCCGTTTAATTTGCTCATTGCCGTTTGCTCCTCATTTCGACCACAATCGAATTGATGGACCGGCGCCGGCAAACGATTCAAAGTTTCGACAGTCGGTTTACGTACGCGTCCAGAACGTCCCGGCGCAGTGAGATGTGAGCGAACTTCCCGCAGCGCTCCAGCTTCACCAGTCCCGCGGCTTCGAGCTCCTGTAGATGGTGTGTGATGGTCGCCGGCGCCAGCCCCACCCAGTCGCGCAGGCAGGAACACGTGGGCGCGTCCTTTGCCGCTGCGATCCGCTGGAGCATCTCAAAGCGGTTCGGGTCCGCCAATGCTTTGCTGATCGCCGCGAACTGTTCGCCGTCGAGCTTCACAATTGGATCTTAACGCAGCTCGGATGTCTAACAGTCCGGTCCGGCGAATTGCGCAATCGCGCCTGAGTCTTGACAAACAATACGCGCCATGGCCACTATAAGCGAAACGGGGGACTCATGGATCGACGAGACTTCTTCCGAACTACACCCACGGCATTCGCGGCGCTCTCTGTCTTTAGCGAAACCGCCGGCGCGCAAGACATCCTCAAAGCCGACCCCGCTGCCGTCGATTTCTGGACGAAGCAAATGGGTGTCTCGCCCGACCTGCTTCCGCCCGCCGGGCCCAAGCGCCTCGCCGCGCCCGGTGAACGCTCCGGCCTCACGCCGGAGATGCAGCAGGCCGAAATGGAACCGTTCTTCTTCTATTTCGACGACCAGTCCGACGACCCCGCCGCTCCCGTCATCGCCGCGCAGGACCTCAGGACCACGGAGCTCGACGCCCACGAAGACGGAGGACGCGACGTCAGGATCACCTTCGTCAAACGCCGCCTGCGGTTCGGCGAGAACGATCGCGCGACATACGAAAATTATCAATCCAGCGGCCTATACCTCGAAACGCAGCAGCACCCCGAAGCGCCGTCAGACCATTAGGGCACGCTCGCGTGGTCGCTTCTGAGCGCCGTGCTGCCCGCCATTCCGGGCAAGGCCGCGGCGGCCGCTTCAAAGGGCGGAAAATCTACCGCTGCCGAAGCGAAGCCCGCTGCTTCCGCGCCCGCGCCCGCCGAGAAATCCGCTTCGGTTGTTCAGCCGCCGCCGGGCACACAGACGGTGCTCTTGCCGAGCGGCAACGGGCAATCCGCGTTCTCGTGCTTCAGGGACCGCAAGCAGTCGCGCTTCGGACAGTTCATCGCGATGCTGATTCCGCCGGCGTCCCTCGTGCAGCCGCTCGCGCCGGTGCTGATGATGCCCGCCATCGGCGTTGGTGCGCTGAATGCCGTTCGTTCCATCGTCGGGATGGTCGCCAGTCACCCCGCCGGCGACCAGGCCGGCGACCAGGCCACCGTATTCCAGCAGCCGCCCCGCGACATCGCCGCAACTCGCGAATGCCCGCTCGCCGGCGATAAGCGCGCGCTCCGCCTGCGCACCGGCATCTATCTGCTTGCCCCCAAGCGGGTAGCCGCGCAACTGAGAAATCCCGCGGATTACAAAATTCTCGATGGCTGGCTGGTGCCCAAAAATGCCCAGCCTCAAGAGGCGCTGGATGCGTCCCGGGAAACGCTTCCTAACATGACCTATCTCACAATGGAAGTGAAGGTGGAGCGCGCCACCGCCACCTGCTCCGCCGCGGCGAAGAAGGCCTGACGTGCGCCTCGCCGTTCTGCTTGTAGCCGCCTGTACCCTTGCCGCGCAGCCGCGCGCCGCGATTCAAGACGTTTATGACAAACTTACAGAGAGCAGCGGCGCACTTACTAACTTCCCGCGGCTTGTAGTTACTCCAGGCCGACCTTCCGATCCCGGCGACCTCGCCTTTTACCAGCATGCCGGCGCTATTACCGTTTCCGAACACCTGTACGACCTCTGTGTCCAGGTCACCCGTCGCGCCGGTACTCCTGACGCTGTTCCCGATTGCCTCAGCGTGATTCTCGGCCATGAGCTTTCCCATTTCCTGCACGGCGATGAATGGGCTGCCGACGTTCTCCCCGAAAAAGGACTCGTCAACCGCGACGCCGGTCTTCCCCAAGGCGCCGGTCAGGAGCAGGCCGACGTAAAGCGCCGCGACCAGGAAGCGCATGCCGATTTCGACGCGGGCATCTACGCACTCCAGGCCGGCTACGATCCCACACCTTACGGTCCTCCGCTGCTCGATGCCATATACGCCGAGTACGCGGCCAACCTCGCCGGCGCAACCGCGTATCCCACACTCAAAGAGCGCATCGAAATCCTGAAGTCCAGTTACCGGGATCTCACCGAAGAGATCTATCCCGCATTTGAAGCCGGCGTGCGTCTCTATGTGCTCGGCGACTACGATGAGGCCGCCGCCTGCTTCGCGTATGTCGGGCAGCGCTTCCGCAGTCCGGAGATTTTCAGCAACGAAGCCGCTGCGCGCATACTCTCCGCGATGCAGAAGAATCCGAAGCTCTCGGGCGGTTTTATTTATCCCACCGAACTGGATTTGGAAACGCGCTTGAACCCGCCTCCGCCGGGAATACGCGCGCTCGGCACCGATCTCGATGCCGCTTCCAAAGCCCTCCGGAAAGCGCTGGCGCTGGATCCCAAATACGCGCCTGCGCTCGTGAATAGTGCGATTGTAGCGAGCCTCTTCGATCGCAACAGTGAAGCCCTGGCCCGCCTCGACGACGCACAAAGCGCGGCGGGCACCGATGCCGCTCTCGTCCGCGCCATCGTTAAAGCGCGTTCCGGAGATACCGCCGGGGCGCAAAAGGACTTCCAAAGCCTCGCTGCGCTTGGTAATCATATAGCCGCGCTGAATTTGAAAGCGCTGCAGCGACATTCAGAGGATGAGGTCCGCCCCGCGGTCGTTACCAAGTCGCCGGGAACGGAACGAATCGGCGGCAAGACCGTCGAGGACCATCCGGGCGCATCCCGCAAGCCCATTGAGTTGGGGGACTACACGCTGGATGTGAACCTGGCGCTCTCCTATCGCCTGTACCAACTGATCGCCGATGGCCGGACGAAAGCTACCCTGCTGACTACTCCGCCAAACACCAAGGACCACTTACTCCAGACCTTCGGAATCGGCAGCGATATCAACGCAATTCTAAAGACCCACCCGGCCGTGCGAACCGTCCCCGAACCGCAGGGAATCTTCTATGTGCTCTCAGACCCCGGAGTGCTGGTGCTGGCAAATCGCGCCGGCAAGGTCACCAACTGGACGCTGTTCCGGTAATCGCCGGGCTGATGCAACTCACTTACTGGCCTGAGGCACAAACGTCCCGCCGTTCAACAGAATCCCGAGCACTTCCTTGCTTCGCGCGTTCCATGCCCCCTGCTTTTCGGGAGTGCGGTTGTTGTGGTCGCTTTCTATCATCGGAATCAGCTCCTTCGGTCCGGAAATCTGGTTGAACGCCGTCCAGATGCCGGCCGGTGGAGCGGTAGTATCGATGAAGCCGAGCGCCACCAGGGCCGGAGCCTTGATGCGCGGCGCGAAGTTCACCGTATCGAAGTACAGCGCCGTCTTCATCACGGCCGCGTCGCGCGATGGCCAATTCGGATAACCTGCCTTCCTGCCATGTAAGTCGCCGTTCGAATCGGCCCCCGAAGGCTCATTCACCAGAACTGCGGTCACTAAGTCCGCCCGTAGTGCGGCTGTTACCAGGCTCTGCTGGCCGCCCATGCTGGTGCCCATGATGACAATCGTCTTACCGTCCCAATCGGGTCGGCTTGCAATATAGTCGATCGCGCGGGCGTCCCGCAGATACATATTCAGGAAGTAAGATGCCTCTCGATCCGTATTTCCCACGGCCTGATAATTTCGCGGTGCGGTCGCTTCCGTCGGCAGCATATCGTGCGAATCGACATCGAAGGCCAGCCATCCTTCGGCCGCTCGATCCGTCACCGTCCGAGCGTTCAGCGCGTACACGCCGGCGTATTGGTAAATCACCAGGGCAGGGAACTTTCCGTCCCGCGACGGCTTGGCGAGATACCCCTGCACGTGCGATCTCACGCTGTCCAGTTTCACCGTGTAAAGGTCCACGCCCTCAACCATATCCGGAACCGGTGTAAGCGATGGATTGATCGGAATCCTGGCCAGCGTCTTCAACTTCGCATCCCAAAACGAATCGAAATCGTCGGGCCGCGGCGTCGCCGGAGCGAGCTTTGACGGAGCTACCGCCAGGCCAAGATGCACCGGCTTATCTCCCGCCCCTGTCACTTCGGCGTATATCATCGCGGGCTCGGTGGTTGACGCCTCAATCGTTCCGATTCCGGTGGTCAGATCCACCAACCCTCGTTTCACTTCATCGGCGTTATTCCTGCGAAGGACATACTCCACTTTCAGAGGCGTGCCCGCGACGCCGGCCGCCGTCACGCGCCATCCGGCCTTCGCCCCCAGGTCGTAAATGCCGCTCGGGTCGAACGGCGTAAAGGTCAACTGTTGTGCGGCAGCGGAGCATACCGCGACGGCAAGGTAGAAGAACAAACGGCGAGTCATAGCTTCCCTCAAAGTAACACCGCGGAGACCCAGACAGGGATCGCTCTAGTGTATAATCCGTGAACAATAACGAGGATGCAATTGGCCGGGACCACCGAGATCACACGTCTAATCTCCGAATGGCAGCGCGGCGATAAAGCCGCCGAAAGCGCTCTGTTCGACGCTTTGTATCAGAAGTTGCACGCCATCGCCGTTCATTGCATCCGCACCGAACCCGTCGCCCAGAGCCTGGGGGCCACCGGCCTCATCCATGAGGCGTACCTCCGCCTGGATCGCTCCGAAGATCTGCAGATTGCGGATCGCTCCCACTTTCTCGCCCTTGCGGCCCGTGTGATGCGCCGCATTCTTGTCGATCGCGCCCGCGCCAGGCGCGCCATCAAACGCGACGCTGACTTACAGCCGCTTTCGGAGGAAATTGCATGGTTCCACAACACCGCCGATATCGACGAAATCATTTCCGTGGATCGCGCGCTGGACGTTCTCTGCACCCGCTCTCCGCGGCAGGGCCGTTTCGTGGAGATGCGATTCTTCGGCGGCTTTTCGCTGGATGAATCGGCGGCCGCTCTCCATATTTCCACCCGGCACGCGCGCCGCGAATGGGACGTAGCGCGTTTGCGCTTGCGAGAAGCCATCGATGGACTCAAACCTGCTGAATGACAGGTTCGATGCCGCGAACGAAATCCTGGGTCTGGCGCTCGATGTCCCGCCCGGCGAACGCGCCGCTTTCGTGCACAGCCGCTGCGGCGAAGATCGCACTCTCGAAGACAGCATCCTCCGCCTCCTGAAGAAATTCGACGATCTCGGCGACTTCCTGGAGCAGCCCGCCGCCGCCGCGCTGGACGCGCTCGTTCCCGGCGCAACGCTCGCCGGCCGCTTCCACATTCTCCGTAAGCTCGGCGCGGGCGGCATGGGCGAAGTCTTTCAGGCCGAAGATTCCGTTCTTCAAGAGGTGGTTGCGCTGAAAGTGATTCGGCCGCTGCCGCAGCCCGATCCTGAACTGGAAGCTCGCTTCCGCTCCGAAATTCGCCTCGCCCGCAAAATCTCTCACCCCAACGTCTGCCGCACCAATGACGTCTTCTCGGATGCGATCGAGGGCCGGCCATTCCTCTTCTTCACGATGGAGTTCATCGAGGGCGAAACGCTCGCCGCCTTTATGGCCGCGCGCGGACCGCTTCCGCCCGGTGAGGTGCTCCATCTCGCGGCACAAATCGCCGCAGGCCTTGATGCCGCGCACCGTGAAGGGATCGTCCACCGCGATCTCAAGCCCGCCAACATCATGCTCGCGCCGGGCCGCGACGGCGGCCTCAAACCCGTGATTACCGATTTCGGACTGGCGCGCCCTCTGCAAAATGAGCCCGATTCCGCGCTGACGCAGACCGGCCAGATGCTCGGCTCGCCCCGCTACATGGCCCCCGAGCAGTTTCTCGGAACCGAGATCACCGCTGCCGCCGATATCTACGCGCTCGCGTTGATCGTCGTCGAGATGATCGCGGGCAAGCGAGTGTTTCCCGACGAGAGCCTGGTGCGCGCCGCGGTTCGCCGCGCCACGCAGGATGCTCCGCCGCTTTCTCAACTCGCGTCGAACGCCCCGCCGGCGTGGAGCGTGCCACTCGCCCGCGCCCTCTCTCGCGACCCCGCCGCCCGCACCGCCTCCGCGCCGTCGCTGATCCGCGATCTCGAAACCGCGCGCGCCCCCATGTGGCGTCCTTCCCGCCGCGCCGTACTGATCGGCGCTTCGGCCGCCACCGTGTCCGGAATCATCGCGGCGTTGCGCTTATCTGGTAGGAGCCCGATCGGCCCGATCATCGGCTCCAGCCAGAAGGCGCCGACCCTGATGCTCACGCCCCTCACACAGCCGGCCGCAACGAACGCGGACATTCGCGGCGATACTCTCACGCTGCTGCTGACCAAACTGCTGGGGCAATCGAGCCGCGTGCAACTCCTCTCCGCCGACCGGATCACCGAAGGTTGGAAACTGGTCCGTACCGGCGACCAGCCCATGCCCGCGATTCTGCCGCCGCGTGTCTCCCGCCACATTGCGCTCATGGAAGGCGCGCCTCTCGTATTGTTCGGCAGCATCGGCCAGGTAGGCGACGACTGGGCTCTTACGCTGCGCCTGGAACTGGTGGAGGGCAGCCCCGATCGGCCCAAAGATTCGCGCAGCCGCACCTTCCAGGATGCCAGTGCCGCTGCCGCCGTGACGGCCGCATCGAACTGGATTCGCCGGGCCGTCTCCGAACCGGAGATGCAGATTCAGCAGCGCAACCGCCGTCCGGAGGAACTCACCACCAGCAACTGGCATTCGCTCCAACAGTTCTCCGAAAGCCGTCAGGCCTACGCCGCCGGCAATGTTTCTGCTGCGGTGGACCATCTCCGCGAGGCGCTCGATGGCGACCCGCAGTTCGCTATGGCCGCGGCACGGCTCGGCGACATACTGACCGGCATAGGGCGCGCCGATGAAGGGCTGCCCTACTATGCCCAGGCCGAAAAGGTGCTGCTCGGCCGCGGGCTCACGGATCGCGAGTCTCTCGAAATTCGGGGAAGCTTCGCGCTCGATACCGGCCGTTTCGATCAGGCGGAACACGTTTTTTCTCTCTTCAGTCAAGAGTTCCCTGACGACACCATTCCGCTGCTGCACCGCGCCACCGCGCTCGATCGTTTGGGGCGTCCGGAAGAAGCCGAAAAGCTGTTGGATACTGCCATCGCGCGCGAACCGAAGAACTATACATTTCTCTTCCGCCGCGCCCATCTGCTGCTGGACGAAGGTCGTCTTCTCGATGCCGAGCGCGATTGCAAGCTGGCCGCCGTCATTGCCAATAACGATTGGACAGATCAACTCCGCAGCGCCATCGCGTATGGCCGTCTGGATATTCCCGCGGCGATCGGGCATATCGATCGTTTGCGAACTGCGGGGTCAAAGCGCTTTAACAGTAAGTGGTACGCATTCCAGGCAAGCTATCTACTCGATACAGGAGATGTCTCTGCCGGGGAATGCATGCTGCGTGACGGTATCGCTTTCGACCTGCGTACCGGCCTCAGCGCCGAATCGAGCATTCGCAAACGCTGCCAGCTCGCCGAGGTTTTGATCCAGCAGGGCGGCATCGCTGAAGCACGCGCCGCATGTCGCGCCGCGCTTTCCTCCGCGCCGGGTATCGAAACAAGGTTGCGCATCGCGGCCGTTCTCGCGCGTGCGGGAGATCGCTCGGCGGCGTCGTACATTCCCAAGGTCGAGCCTCAGTGGCCCACTCAACTCTATTGGCTGGCGCGGCTGCGGGGAGAACTCGCACTTGCCCGCGGCGAGGCGCGCGAAGCCGTGCGCGTCATGAGCGAGCCTTCCGCCGGCCGGACTTCCGGCGAATTTCCCGTCCATCTCCTCAGGGCGGCCAAGGCCGCTGGAGATACAGACTTACTGAACTCGTGTTTGCAGTCTCTGTTTGCCAATCCCGGTAGGTATTGGTTCCAAACCAGTACTTCCGAGCTTGGTTTCGTGCGTCTGGCGCTCAACACTGCGCAAGCCGGACGCTTTAACGCAACTGAACCCAGGGCGGCTAGCGCGCAGCGCGCCTTGGCTAACTTCTTTCTAAGGAGATCGTAATGGCACTGACAACCGGCCAAAAGATGGCGCTCTATTTCTTGCTCTCCTCCCGTTCCAAATTTCGCTTCGATCTGGAAGGGCAAAACGGCGGTGTTGCGAACCCGTCTCCCAATGCCGCTGCTTTTGCAGTCGCCTTGAAGGCTGCGATCGGCAACCTGAACATCGGAGTCACACAGGCCGACCTGAATGCCATTGACCAGGACCACCCGATGGTGACAGGTCTCTTCCGTCTCAAACGCCACCACGCCGGCGTGCCGAATTTCCAAATCGGCAGCATCACCACGAATCACAATGAGATCATCACGGCGCTTGACCTTCCGCCCTTATACACGGAGGACAATCCGTGCCCGGATGGCGGACAACAAACCACTGTCGCGCAGGCGATTGCGGCCTCCCTTCCATGACAAGACGATCTCTGTTTCCGGCGCTGGCGGCAGGCCTGCTGGCGCCGCGCCGTGCGACAGGCGCTGTTCCACCTTGCGTTGCCAATTTCGAATATCCCGACAATTTTGATCGCTCCATGTTTCAGGGCGCGAAGAAATGGCAATGCCCGAAACGTCATCCCAGGCCGCGCAAACTCTGGTCGAAAATGCGGCCGGACGAGAAGGCCACCGCGCTCAGAACCATTGCCAGGGCGTATAAACAAATTGCGCCGCTGCCTCAGTCGCCGGACAGGCACCTGCTGGCTCGAACCTGGATGGGGCAGGGCTGGCTGCATAGTTACATCTGCGCCAACAGCGATAATGATGGCCTCGGCGACGTACATCGCACCTCGGCGTTTCTCACCTGGCATCGCGCCTTCCTGTACTTCCACGAGCAACTGCTCCAAACCATCGACCCCAAATTCGTTTTGCCGGTGTGGGATTGGGAGAATAGCAACGATGTTCCCCACGCCTACGAAAACTGGGTTCGGCCGCCGTCCCCTCAAGGCACGAATTGTCTGCTGCAACGGCCCAAAGTTCCCGTAAAAATCGATCAGTGCTTTCTGCAATCGTGGCTGCTTTCCGCGGACTCCGAGCAGTTTCTCGGACCGCAAGCCCCCGGCACTCCCGGCGATGCTTTCGGCGGTCCGCATCAACTGATTCATACTTCCGTGGGACCGTTCATGAACGTTCCCTACTATGCCGCGCTCGATCCGCTCTTCTACGCGCATCACGCCAACATGGACCGTTTCTACTGCGCGTGGTGGAAGTTCTATAAGACTCAGGGGTTCGACCCTTCTAACCTCTGGCAGGACGTCACGTGGTATTTCTACGATGCCCGGACGCAGAAACCTGTTTGGGTAAATAGCAAGGAGTTCGCCAATCTCTATCTCGAAGACATAGAGTCGCTCGGCTACTATTATCCCCAACCCGCGCAGGTTACCCTTTATAAGTTCTTCTCGATCATAAGTGAAGCCGTCGCCACAGCCGTTAAACTGAGTACCGCGTATGTCAAGACATTCCTGCTCGCTCTCCAGGCGGCAATGGCCGGCAAGGCGCTCGAAGCAGCGGCCCACGATATCTTCACCGAGGGAGAAAAACTCGTAAAGCAAAGCATTCCGAAATCACTTAAAGACTTAGAGACCGACATCGCTGGACTGCTGGATCTGTTCGATCAGACCGTCGAAAAGCTGAACGCCGCCTTTCCGGTTCGCGCTGTGATTGACCTTCCGGTCAGCGTCTCGCCGGGCAAGTATTACGCCGTCGGTCTGAAGACGCCCGATTCGAATACCGTCACCGCGCTCGGCGGCTTTGGAGTGTTCACGCACATGGCCGGCCATGGCTTTCTTACTCCCGTGTCGCTCTGCATCCGCAAAGAAGTGTTTCGCAGCCTGATTAAGTACGCGGAACAAGGGAGTGCGACCGTTGTCTACGGCGATCTCAGCGCGGACGGCCAAACCATAGACAACCCGACTCCCGTAAAGAGCGTGAGCGAGTTTGAGATTCGTTACCCGCAGAATCTCAGCATTCTTCTGGCTTAGCAGCCGCAACACCGTCGCCAGAGCACTTCGGTCCCCCGCGTGCTCCACAACGAGCCATGCCGGTGGACTTCGTCTGCGGTGCGGACGTGCAAGAAGATACGCGCTTCTTCTCCGATTACGACAACAAAACCTGGTACTTCTGCTCGCCCGAGTGCAAGCGCAAGTTCGACGACCACCCCGACCGCATGATCCGCGAGCGCACGACCCGCGACCTGGGCCTGAAGTGAATGGCGTGGAAATGCATCCTCGGCGCCTTCATCATCGCGTTCGTCGTGCGCGAAATGTTCCATGACCTGTTCCATCCCAGCGTGGGCGGCAGCGTCAGCGAATTCATTGCGCGCCGCGTTTTTTGGGTGCTGCGGCGTTTTCCCCGCAATCTCCCTATGGCCGCGCCGCTCTCGCTGGTGCTGATCATTTTCACCTGGGCGCTGATGCTGGGCGCCGGATTCGCGCTTGTCTATTGGGCCGTGCCCGCCTGGGCCTATCGCATCGAGCCCGGGTTGCAGGGGCCGCCCGACAGCTTCGCCGCCGCCTTCTACTTCTCACTCGAAGCCATGACCACGCTCGGCCTCGGCGACGTCAAACCCGTGCCGCAATGGTTCCGCATCCTGGTCACCTTGCATACGCTGATCGCCTTTGCGCTGATCACCGCGAGCCTCACGTGGATACTGCTCATCTTTCCCGCCATCGCGCGCACCAGCCGCCTCGCGCTCATGGCGTGGTCGCTAACCGAGAGCGAACGCCGTACGGGACTCGACGCCGTCGCGTTGGGCGGTGGACGCATGTTGAAACAGCTTGCTTCGGGCGTGGTGCAGTTCCGCATAGACCTCATTCATTACCCGCTCCTCTATTACTTCCGCGCGCAACGCGATGAAGCTTGCATGGCCAAGGGAATCCATTGCATCCAAAACTTCGCGGTGAGAGCTGCGGAGCCGCATCGCCCCGACGAGGTACGCTTCTATGCCGAAACGCTATCCATCGCGCTTGACCGTTCAGCCGAGCTTCTGGCGCATCGCTACCATGAAGTGGATGAGCGCGATCGTGAAGCGGTCTTTCGCGCCTACGCCTACGACCACGTCATTCGGCTTTCGTGATCGAGCCCACCGATTTGACGATCTCCACCGCTTCCAGGGCGGCCTTCCGCACCGGCCGCATGAGAGGCAATGCGGAGAGGCGAATGAGAGCGGCAATGCTCTTCGCGGAAATCGACAGCAGCCGTTCGCTGTTCGCCTGCCCGGGCGAGTCGTCGATCACCCAGAAGTAGATTGCGCCCATCTGAAAAAACCAGAGGATACCTGGCAGGTGCGGCTCCAGGTCCTTCGGAATGCGCACGCCGCAATCCACCGCGATTCGGCGGAACCACTCGGTGTCGATGGCGCGGATCTCGCTGGTCTGTGCGCTGAAGGGCGAGAGCGGATACGCCGGATCCGCGCCGTTGCGCAACAAGGCGCGCAGCACTCGGCGGTGCGGCGCGAAGTGCTTCCACTTCACGCGAATCACGTCGTGCAGCCGCTGCTCCAGGCCGGTGGCGCTCTCCAGCGCAGCCTCGAGCTTCGGCTGCATTTCGGCTGAGGAGCGCCGGTAAAACTCCATCACGATCGCGTCCTTGGAATCGAAGTAATAATACGCCGCGCCGGTCGCGACCCCGGCCTGTTCGGCAATGTCGCGCATCGTGGCGGCCTCGAATCCGCGGTCGTTGAACAGCGTGAGGGCCGCGACAAGAATCCGCTGGCGCGTTTCCTCGCTCTTCAGCGCGGGCTTTACCTGGTTGCGTTCTGGCATTTGGGAACCAGCGTCCTCCTGAGCTCTTGCTCGATGTTGCGCGTATCGCGCAGGCGAAGAAATCGCGAGAGCGCAAGGCGATTCTTGGAAACAACCATAAACGCTTCGCGGGCCAGGTGCAACAGTCCCGGACTGGTGAGCCGGACCGCGAGGTCGCGGTAATCGCGTAAGGCCCAAAGGCAAATGATCCACGCGCTGTTGCCGATCCACACCTCGCCCGTATCGGCAACCGCGGCCAGTTCCCGCGACGAGAGTTGTGGGAACGTCCTGCGTACTCCATCCGAACCCGCCGAGAGGAATTGAAGTTCCACCAGAGCTGCCTGCTTTTGCAGCCAGTCTTTCGCGAATGTGCAGATTCCGCACGTGGCGTCGTAGACAACGGTGATGCTGGTGACTGGCCGCATCTATACCTCCGAGGCGATCGGAATGCGGCTATCCGGAGGCAGCGGCGGACGCAAATCGGCCTGTCCGCGGCGGCGCAGCCGGTTGAAGACATAGATGTTGAAGAAGTGCATCCCGCCGAGCACAATCAGCACCATGCCGATTTTGTCGCACACCAGTTCGATGGCGTTTCGCGCGTCTCCGACCTCTGCCCCGGTCCGCAGAGCCAGCGTGACATAGCCTACGTTGATGAGATAGAAGCCGACCACCAGCAGATGATTCACGGAATCGGCGAGATCAGTGTTGCCGTGAAAGGCTTCCAGCAGAAAGGCGCGGCCGTTCCGATGCAACGTGCGTGCCACGCAGACTGTCACCGCGAGGCTGACCGCCAGGTAAATGACATAACAGACGACGATGTACATTGCGTTCTCCTCCCGAACACGCCTTAAACTGAACGTGTTCAAATTCCATGCTATGCCGTTTGCGCCGCGTCGGTCAAGGGAAATCTGAACGCGTTCAACTTTTTCGTCAATTTAGACATGTCTTAGATAGCTTTGCGGCGTTTCTTGGACGGGGATTCTGTCGTCACGTCTGGGTCGCCCGGAAGATCCAACGAACCGCGACGAATAACTCGGAGAGAACGAAGAGCGTTCCGAAGATACGTTTGTTGTGGCGAGCTAGCCAGAGCGGCAGGTAGATGTCGAAATTCTCGCGGCGCTCATCCGTGTAGCGCCGTGCGACAATCGTGAGCGGGCACTGGCCTCGATTGAGAGCGAGGATTGCGCACTCGACGAGCACGACGCCGGATAGCGCTGCTGCCCAGCGGAATCGGTCGAGTACTCCGGCGATCGGTATGCCGAGGATGCAGCCCACGAAGAAAATCCACACGGCGGTGTGTAAGAGCTTGATCGTTAGCAACGGATCAGGCGCGCGAGGTTTTACCCGCATGGCGTGACTGGAAGCGCGATGTTAGCAAACGGCGGGCGGGTCGGAATGCGCGAATCAGTTTTCGATGGGCGTCCGCTCGGCGTGGTCAATCACGAGCACTTCCAGCGCGGCTTTGCCCTTCGTCAGCTTCAGGCCAAGTTGCTTCTCAAGGGCAGTGAAGAGGTCGGGACCTCCTCCCGGGTCCTGGATGTCCGGCGCCGGTTGCGGCTGGAGCACCGCGCCGATCTGCGACGTACCGGAGTAATAAATTTTGAAATCGTACTTCGCGGCTAGGCCGGTCTGGTCTACCACCCTCGCGGGAGCCCATGTGTTCAATCCGGTCATGCTGCCCAGCCCTACCTGGATGTTCGCGATGAGGGTCGATACCGGCATGGACTGAAAGGTCCAATACATCGCTCCAAACTTCTGGGTTGCGGCTGCCCCCGCCTTTCCGCGCGGCAAAATCGGAAAGCCATCCGAATCCAGATTTGGGGGCATCGGTGATTCACCGGGACGGAGAGGCTGCGCGTCCGGAAAAGCTGCCGGCTTCAGTTTCGATCCGCCTTTCGCAATGCTCAGCGCGTAGACGTCAAATTCCTTCGATTGCCGATGGAAGCTCAGCCGGAAGCGGTCCGCCAGCAGATTCTGCAGCATCACTTTTACCTGATCTTTGGTTGAGCCTTTCGCGATGCGCGCGTCGACGTCGTAAAGGTCATCCTGCAGCCAGGCGGCACCGGAGATCTGATCGTACGGAACTTCGTACGCAGTTCGAATGAGATTCATGAGCGTGACACGGTTGCCTCTCAACTGGATGGGGTCGCCGGTTCCGGGGCCGCCAATGATCTTTCCGGGAATGCCGGTAGCGGGTGTTTGAGGTGTCGAGGGCTTAACCGATGCAGCTTCGAATTCGAGCTTAGGAGAAGATTGGCCGGACGAATTCGCGGTGGCCGCTACGAATGCGCAGACGAGCGGGACGCAGATGCGAAGACCGGATAGCCGCGGCATACTAATACGTTAGTACTAATTAGGAAAAAGTCAATGCGGATTTGGTGCGGAGGCGGTCACTTTTTCGCCGGCACTCGCGGCGCGCACGGTGACAGATGCACCCAGTCCAGAGGATTCACGGGAACTCCGTTGACGTAGAGCGTCCAGTGCAGGTGGGGCGCGTTCGAGCGTCCGGTAGTTCCGACGTACCCGATCACGTCACCCTTTTTGACCCTTTCGCCTTCCGCGACGGCGAAGCGGGACATGTGCAGATACATCGATTCGAGGCCCTGCCCGTGATCGATGCCGACGGTGTTGCCGTGCAGCGCCCAGGGCCGCACCAACTTCACGACTCCGTCCGCGACTGCATGGATCGGCGTGCCCGCGGCGCCTCGCTGATCGAGGCCCGTGTGAATATCGCCGGTGGGCTTGCCGTTGAGGTAGCGCTGCACTCCGTAGGGCGACGTCATGCAACTTCGCAACGGCGGAGACAGCGGTTCCGACCAGAAGCGCGTCGCGGTGACGAGCTTGCGGAACTCGGATGCATCTTCGGATTCGCCGGGCGCCGGCTTTAGCGTGGTGAGAGCCGGCTCGATCACGACGTTCTGTTTTTTGAAGTGCGCATCGGCGACCGCCACTGTGGCGCTTTCGATGACGGAGCCGCGAGCGTCAAGCAGATCGAGTTTGTAGTCGCCGGGCTTCTCGTTGGCGGGCACGGGCATCAAACCGAACGGGCCGCCATCCGATTGGGGGAACAGGGGCACGGTGCGCCCGTTCATCGTGGCACTCACCGCGCCCGCGGGAGCATGAAGGCGCAGCGTGCCGCCCTGCTTCACGATCCGCGGCAACGGGACGGTCTGCGCCCACGCCGCCAGAGCAACCAGGATGACGAAGCCTCGCACGCTCATAGGATAACGTCACGGCCGGTGCGAGGTTCTGGTTTAATCGTGTGGGGAGGAACAAAGATGAAGATGCGGATTCTGATGGTGCTGCTGCTGGTGGCGGCCGTCGCCGGGGCGCAGACGGATCGCAAGTTTTTGAAATCGAAGATGGCGGCCGAGAGGCATCTGCCGTTCAGCAGCGGAGTGCTGGTAAACGGTACGCTCTACGTGGCCGGCACCACCGCCGAGCCCGAGAAACTCGCGGCAGGCATGAAGCCCGACGAGGAAGCGCGGAGCATCATGGAGCAGATCAAACAGACCGTGGAAAGCGCGGGCATGAAGATGGCCGACATGGTCTCTATGCAGGTGTTCTGCACGGACCTGGACCTTTACAACGCATTCAACACCGTATACAGCACGTATTTCAAAGACAACTATCCGGCGCGTGCATTTGTGGGCACGCCGAAGCTGTTGTTCGGCGCGCATTTCGAGGTGACGGGCATCGCAGTCGCCAAGCGGTAGGCGGGCTATCCGGATGCAGTTTCGGAATTCGGTTCCGTTCCGCAGCTTTGACGAACGACCAGTTCGCAATCCAGAAGAATGTCGCGCGCGGGGGCTTTGCGGTCCCGGAGACGCTCCAGCATGGCCTTCATGGCGGCGGCTCCTAGTTCTTTGCAGGGTTGGCGCAGCGTGGTCAGGGGAACGGGCAGAAAGGCCGCGTACTTCACGTCGTTGATTCCCACCATTTTGATCTGTTCGGGAATCTTGATGCCGAGCGTGAGGATATCCTGCATCAGGCGCGCAGCCGTGAAGTCATTGGCGCAGACAATTCCGTCGGGCTTGACGGCGTCGATGAAGCGGCGGACTTCGCCGGTCTGGTGGTCGCCTACGTCGAGCAGGAACGGCGGTTGCGGCTCCATGTGCGATCTCCACAGGGCTTCGCGGTAGCCGGCGCAACGTGCGTCCACGGTGGCGGCGGCGCCGGGACGGGATGCGAAGACGACGCGGCGGCAGCCCGCTTCGACGAGGTGGCGTGTCATGCGGAAACCGGCGCGGATGTTGTCGATGCCGACCAGATCGTACTTACTGCGGTCGGGGTATCGCGCGAAGCAGCGGTCCACCAGCACGATCGGGATATTCGCTTCGGCGAAGGCAGCGGCAATGCGGCGATTCACTTCCTCCTGATTCGGCGTGTGTTCGAGCGGCGCGAAGAAGACGCCGGAGACTTTGCCGATGAAATAGTGGCACAAGTCTTCTGCCTTCTGCTCGGCGTCGCGGCACTGCGCAGCTTCGGGGCCCCACAGCATGCGATGATGCATCAACTCGCCGGCGCGGGTGATGCCCGTGGTGACGGGTTCGAAGATCTCGGCTTCGCCGAGGTCGGGCATCAGGATGCCGAAGATGCGGTTGTACTGCAGCGAAGAGGGCGATGGCAGGGTGGCGCAGACATAGGTGCCCGAGCCGGCTTTTCGCCGCAAGTATCCAAGATCTTCCAGGTCGTGAATGGCGTGGATGATGGTCATGCGGGAAACGCCGAACCGGGCAACGAGTTTGTCGTCGGAGGGGATCCGTTCGTTGGGTTTGTAGCGGCGTTCCTCGATATCTTTTCTGATCTCATCCCGAACGGCGGGATACTTGATGATGGACACGAACAAATTATACAGGCGGGAATAGCGCGCAAGCGTTTGCCTGCGTCTTTGATGGGCGAGAGAATAGAAACATGATTGCTAATGCGGCGCCTCCTCCGACGCGGTCGGGGATGGCCGCCAGCGCGGGCTTCGCGCGGTTTGCTTGGGGCGTCCTAGCTTATAACTTTGCTACGGTGCTTTGGGGCGCGTACGTGCGCGCTACGGGGTCGGGGGCGGGGTGCGGGAATCACTGGCCTTTGTGCAATGGGTCGGTGACGCCGCACGGTGCGTCGATGCAGACCATCATCGAGTTCACTCACCGGGCGACGAGCGGGGTGGACCTGGTTTTAGTGGCGCTGTTGGTGGCGTGGGCGTTTCGCGCGTTTCCGAAAGGCCACGCGGCGCGGTTGGGAGCGGTGCTGTCGGCGGTGTTCCTGATGACTGAGGCGCTGCTGGGGGCGTCGCTGGTGCTGCTGGAGCATGTGGCGAAGAACCAGTCGCCGGCTCGGGTGTGGTCGCTTTCGTCCCACCTTATTAATACACTGACGCTGCTGGCGTGTTTGGCTTTGACGGCGTGGTGGGGCTCCGGACGACCTCGCGTGCGGGTGCGGGGCGCAGGTGTGGGCGCGGCGGCGGCTACGCTGGCTTCGGTGATGCTGCTGGGGGTGACGGGGGCAATCGCTGCGCTGGGGGACACGCTATTTCCGGTGCAGTCGCTGGCGGCGGGGTTCGCCGAAGATTTCGACACGGCGGCAAACGTGTTTGTGCGGCTGCGAGTGTGGCATCCGGTGATGGCTGCGGGAGTGGGGGCGTGGCTGCTGTTCTTCGCGGCAGGGAGGTTGGGGCGTGCTCGCGGGGCGGCGATCGCGGTGATGGCGCTGGTGGGAGCGCAGTGGGCGGCGGGTGTGGTGAACGTGCTGCTACTGGCTCCGGTGTGGATGCAGATGGTCCATCTGCTGCTCGCCGATCTGCTGTGGATTGCGCTGGTGCTTTTGTGCGCTCGCGTTTTGGCCGTGGAGCCGCAGCTCTAAAGTTTGCGGCTGCTTCAGCCGATGAGTACAGCAGAATGCGGTTCATTTGGATTTTGCTGGCTGTTGCCGCGGCAGGGCAGACGAACGATGCCATGCGGGCGGCGATGGCGCAGCAGCAGGCGGCTGCGCGGATTCAGGCACAATCGGCGGGCGCGAAGTTGATTCCGTGGGGGCCGGAGCCCGCGCCGGCGGCGAGTGTTGAAGCGGACTGCGACCCGATTGATGCGGCGGTTGTGAATCCTATGATCGAAGCCGCGAGCAAAGCTTCGGGTGTGCAGGTGAAGCTGCTGCGGGCGGTGATCGAGCGGGAGTCGAGGTATCGTGCGTGCGCGGTTTCCGCGAAAGGCGCGATGGGATTGATGCAGTTGATGCCCGCGACCGCGGAGCAGTTCGGCGTGACGGACGCTTTCGATGCGAAGGAGAGTATCGATGCCGGCTCCAAGCTGTTGAAGCAGTTGATCGATAAATATCCGGGGAATTTGCGGCTTGCGCTGGCTGCTTACAATGCGGGGACGGCGGCGGTGGAGGCGGCGAAGGGCGTTCCGGATATCGCGGAGACTCGCGATTATGTGAGCGCGATTCTGGAAAAGATAGCGCCTACACGAACTGACCCGCCGAGTACCCCGAAGCCCAAGCCCACTGGAAATTGAAGCCGCCGAGATGTCCGGTGACGTCTACCACCTCGCCGATGAAATAAAGTCCGGGGACTTTGCGCGCTTCGAAGGTTTTGGAGGATAGCTCGGCCGTATTGACGCCGCCGGCGGTGACCTCCGCTTTTTCGAAACCTTCGGTGCCGGACGGTATCAGCTCCCAGCGATGAATGGCGGCGGAGAGCCGATCGATCTCGCGATCCGAGATGGCGGCAAGCGGCGAATCCGGCGCGCGGTTGAGGTCGCACCAACGCGCGGCCAGGCGCTTGGGCAGGTGGCGCGTGAGAAAGGAACGCAGATCGATCGGGTCGCCGGCGGCACGGCGGACGCGGAGAGCTTCGGCGAGCGCAACCTGCGGGAGCAGGTCAATGGTGAGCGGCCGGCCGGGGCTCCAGTAGGAAGACGCCTGTAAGATCGCAGGTCCGCTGAGTCCGCGATGGGTGAAGAGCATTTTCTCGCGGAAGGAAGCGGTTCCGGCGGTCGCGATCACGTCGGCGGAGACGCCCGCGAGATCGGCGAACGACTGAGCGTCGGCGCGGGAAAAGGTAAGGGGCACGAGTGCGGGCCGGCAGGGAAGCACGTCAATGCCGAATTGAGCGGCAACGGTGTAGCCGAACGGGGTCGCGCCGATTTTCGGGATGGAAAGACCGCCGGTGGCGACGACGACCGATTGGGCGTCGATTTCGGCATCGGCGGTGGCGACGCGAAAGCCGGGCGTTATGGCCTTCACCGCGCAGGAGGTACGGATCTCGACGCCTGCGGCGTCACATTCGGTCTGGAGCATCGAAACGATGTCCGCGGCGGAACGGTCGCAGAAGAGCTGTCCGAGAGTTTTCTCGTGATAGCGAATGCCGTGGCACTCGATGGTCTCGACGAAGTCTCCGGGCGTGTAGCGGGAGAGAGCGGATTTGGCGAAGTGAGGGTTGGCGGAGAGAAAGTTCTCGGGTCGGGTATGGATGTTGGTGAAGTTGCAGCGGCCGCCGCCGGAGATCAGAATTTTGCGGGCGATGCGGGCATTGTGCTCGATGACGATCACGCGGCGGCCACGGCGTCCGGCCTGTATGGCGCACATGAGTCCCGCTGCGCCGGCGCCAAGGATCAGTACGTCGCAGGAAGCCGCCATCGCCTCATTGTGGCAGACTGTGTACGGAGGCCGCATGAGCAAAAAGGTTCTCATCATGACCGGCGACGGCGGTGACAGTTACGAAGTGCTGTACGCGTACGATCGCTTTTTGGAGGCGAATTGGGAGCCACTCATTGCTGCGCCGTCACGGCGCCGGCTGCACCTGGTGATCCACGATCGGGAGGCGGGATGGGAGACGTACGTGGAGCGGCCAGGGTATTGCATCGAGGCAGGCGCGGCGATTACGGCGGTGGCGGCGAAGGAGTTCGCGGCGGTGATCGTAATCGGGGGACGGGCTCCGGAATATCTAAGGAACGATGCGAGCGTGCTGTCGCTGATGCGGGAATTCGCCGAACATGACAAGTACATTTGCGCGATCGGGCACGGGATTCAGGTGCTCATCGCGGCGGGGCTGGTGAAGGGGCGGACGGTGACCTGTCATGCGCACGTGCGGATCGAAGTGGAGCGGAGCGGCGGGATCTACGTGAACAAGCCGGCCGTGCGGGACCGAAAGCTGGTAACCGCGCAGAGTTGGCGCAGCCATCCGGAGTTTTACCGGGAGTTGTTCGGGTGCCTGATTCCCACAGTTGCCGCGGAAACGCGGTGAGTTACGCGAGACGAAGCGCAGTGGCGTCGGCGGCGGAAGGTAGCGACCGGTCTCCAGACCGGTTGCAGGCGCGCCCGGGCGAACTTCGTTCGCCTGCGACCGGTCAGGAGACCAGTCGCTACTGGACTCCTGCGAGACGAGCGGCCGGCCGGAAGCGCGGTGAATTAGCCACTGTTTGGGTTGCACTACCGGGAGCAGCAGATTTGGCTTGCTACCAGATTGGCCGGCGTGGTGGGCTGGTTGCCGGCGAAGTAGTTCTTTTCTTCCAGGCGATGGTAGATGTCGCCCGCGATGCCGGCGGCGAGCGGTCCGATGGCTGGACGTCCGCCCGTGAGTAGAACCACCACGACTAGTTTCTTGTTGCCGAGGTCGTTGAAAGAGCCGAACCAGCCGAGATGCGTGTGGTTTTCGCTGCACGTTCCGGTCTTGCCCGCGATGGGTCCGTCTTCGCGAGCGCGGTGTGCCGTGCCGAACTCGACGGCTCCGCGCATCCCGGGTTTGACTAGCGGGATGAGGGGTGCGATATCCAGGTGGCGCTTTACGCGCGGGGTGAAGTTCTTGGCTTCGGCGGCGGTTTTGGGATATTGCAAGTAATATAAGGTGCCGCCGTTGGCGATGGCGCTCATCAGAGCGGCGAGCTGGAGCGGCGTTTGCTGGATCTCTTCGCCGAAGCTGGTGAGCATGCCGACTCCACCATTCTTCGGCGGGGCGGCGGGGTAGTGGCCTGGCTGTTCGCCGGAGATGTTCAGGCCCGCGTTCTCGCCGTAGCCGAAGAGATGCGCGTAATACGCGACCTTCTCGTAACCGAGCTTTTCGCCGAGCGTCGCGAAGTAATAGTTGTTGGAATGGGCGAGGGCGTAGGTCAGGTCCATTTTGCCCAAGCCGCTGATGCGGAATTTGTTCGATGTGTCGATCAGTTTTTCGCTGAGTGCGGCGAGGGCTACGGAAACCTTCACTGTGGAGCATGGCTGAAACCCGGTGCTCAGCGCGATTTTCTGATTGACCATCGAGAGGACGCGGCCGGTTTGCGGATCGACGACGACAACTGAGCCGTTATAGGCGCCGAGTGCATCGACGGCGGCGCGGCGGATATCGAGGTCTTCACCATCGATGTGGTCGCCCTGCGTGGAATCGGCAAACGTGGGCTCGGTCCACGGGCCGCCGCGAATGATGACGGGCGCGGGAGTAGTGGATCGGGTGGTGGTGGTCGCAATGTCCGGGTTGATGGCAGGCTTGCGGCGAACGGCCGTGCTGGCGTTGTGGATGAGCGCGGAGCGGGGCGTCGCAGGGTGTGTCGCGGCCGTTGTGGCATGCGCGGCGGTAGTATGAGCCGCGGCGGCGGAACGGTGGCGGCGTTTTTTAGGCGGGGTGCCGGCGGCGGAGCTAACGGAAGAAAGCAGCGCGAGAATGATTCCGGCGGAAACGGTTCGTAGAACTGAAGACACGGGCAACCTGTACATACGCACTACACCGGAAGGTGCAACCGGGGGGACTTTTGCGCCAGAGCTAAAACGAACATCCAGCCGGAGCAGCCGGACAATCCGATTTCATCATTCCCCCAGGAATTCGTCAAGTTATTTTCTTTTAATTCTACCACTCACGTGCGATGAACTACTCTGAAATCGTGGACCCGTTCATAGTTTTGGAACGAGATATTTTGAGTTGCCGGAAGTGCGAGAGACTGCGGGCGCACTGTGAGAGCGTGGCGGAGATGAAACGGCGCGCCTACCGCGATTGGGAGTATTGGGGGAAGCCGGTGCCGGCGTTTGGCGACCCGGCGGCGCGGCTGCTGATTCTGGGACTCGCGCCGGCGGCGCACGGGGCGAATCGAACGGGGCGGATGTTTACGGGGGACCGGTCGGGGGACTGGCTGTATCGGGCACTGCATCAGACAGGGTTTGCATCGCAGGCGGAGAGCGCACATAGGGACGATGGACTGGAGTTGCTGGACGCGTACATTACGGCGTCGGCGCGGTGTGCTCCGCCGGAGAACAAGCCGCTGCCGGAGGAAATCCGAAATTGCCGGGAATTCCTGGAGCGTGAGCTGGAAATTCTGCGGAATTTGCGTGTAGTGGTCGCGCTGGGGAAGATCGCGTTCGACAATTACCTGGATTTATTGAAAGCGCGAGGGGTGATTGGGTCTCGCGCGCCGTATCCGTTTGGTCATGGGGCGGAATACCGGTTCGCAAAGAAGGAGCCGGTGCTGATCGGGTCGTATCATCCGAGCCAGCAGAACACGTTCACCGGGAAGCTGACGGAGAAGATGTTATTGGACGTCTTCCGGCGAGCGCGGCGGCTGCTTTGAGCAGTGGTTTTCAGAGGGCGGGGTATTGCAACGGGGGAATAAACGTGAGATAAAAGATGACGCGAAGGCTTGGCTCGGAGTCGTCACCCGCCAATGCCCACGATTTCGTGACTAGCCTTCGCGCTCTCCTCCTCATTCCCACTGAGCTTCGATATGTGCTCGCAACCTGGTATTGTCTGGTTCCGGCTGGATCTGCGGCTGAGCGATAACGCAGCCTTGCAGCAGGCGCTGGAGCGGCACTCGTCCGTCATTCCGGTTTTCATTTGGGCTCCGGAAGAGGAGTTGCCATGGGCTCCGGGCGGCGCATCGCGATGGTGGCTGCATCATTCGGCGGCCGCTCTGGCGGCGGATCTGGAGCGGCGCGGTTCGCGGTTGATTGTGCGGCGCGGGCCTACGGAGCGTGCGCTGGCCGGCTTGATTGCGGAGACGGGCGCGACGGCGGTCTATTGGAACCGGCGTTACGAGCCGGCGGTGATTGCGCGCGACGCGGTGTTGAAGGAGCGGTTTCCGGCTGTGAGCTGCGCCGGAAATTTGCTGGTGGAGCCCTGGAACGTTCGCACGCTTCGCGTGTTCGCGGCGTATTGGCGCGCCATACAGGCGTTGCCCGCGCCTGCGCCGCCGGGGGATGCTCCGGCGCGCATTCCGGGGCCGGAGCGGTGGCCGGATTCGGTGCGCATCGAGGAACTGGGGTTGCTTCCGAAGACCGATTGGGCGGGCGGCATTCGGGAATCGTGGAGTCCGGGCGAGGCGGGCGCTCGACGGGAGTTGGAGCGGTTTGCGGGGGCGGGGATCGCAGATTATGCGAGCGGGCGCGACGTGCCTGGCGAGCGGGGAACGTCGCGGCTGTCGCCGCATCTGCATTTCGGCGAGGTGAGTGCGCGGCAGGTCTGGCGGGCGGCTGCCGATGAGGGATTCCGGCGGGAACTGGCGTGGCGGGAGTTTGCGCATCATCTGCTGTATCACTTTCCGGAAACGCCGGATGAGGCTTTGCGACCGGAGTTCCGGCGGTTTCCGTGGCGGATGAACGAGCGGGAGCTGCGCGCGTGGACGCAAGGCAGGACAGGTTACCCGCTGGTGGACGCGGGCATGCGCGAGTTATGGCACACGGGGTGGATGCACAACCGGGTGCGTATGGTAGCGGCGTCTTTTCTGGTGAAGCATCTGCTGATTCCATGGCAGGAAGGCGCGGCGTGGTTTTGGGACACGCTGGTGGATGCCGATCTTGCGAATAACACGCTGGGGTGGCAGTGGAGCGCCGGGTGCGGCGCGGACGCGGCTCCGTACTTTCGCATTTTCAATCCGGTGCTGCAGGCGCAGAAGTTCGACGCGCGCGGAGTTTATGTGCGGCGGTGGATTCCGGAACTGAGAGGGGTCGCGGACGAGTGGGTGCATGAGCCCTGGCGCGCGCCGGGTGGCGTGCCGGCGGGGTACGTGCGTCCGATTGTGGAGCATCGGGCGGCGCGCGACCGGGCTCTGAAGGCGCTGGCGACGCTGCGGGTTCCGCGGCTGCCGGCATCGTAGACGGTAGGTACCGGTCTCCAGACCGGTACCAGGCGCGCGGGGCGCGCCCGGGCGAGCTTCGCTCGCCTTCGACCGGTCTGGAGACCGGTCGCTACTGGGCTGCACGGAATTGTGGGCGTGTGGCCGGCCGGGTCCGCGGCTGCCGGTACCAGGCGCGCGGGGCGCGCCCGGGCGAGCTTTGCTCGCCTGCGACCGGTCTGGAGACCGGTCGCTACTGGTATACTTCCTTTGGGATGTCCAAAGAAGCGGGAAGCGACCGGAAGAAGACCGATGTTCTGCAGGGGACTCTGGACCTGATGGTGCTGCAGACACTGAACGCTCTCGGCCCGCTGCATGGATACGGCATTGCGCGGCGGATCGAGCAGGTGAGCGAATCGGTCCTGCAACTGAATGAAGGCACCGTGTACACGGCGCTGCTGCGCTTGCAGCAGCGGGGCTGGATCTCGTCGGAGTGGGGCGCTTCGGAAAATAACCGGCGCGCGAGATTCTATTCGATCACGAGGAAGGGCCGGAATCAGCTTGCCCGCGAAACCGAGGACTGGCAGCGGATTTCGAAAGCGATCGGGCGGCTGCTGCGCCTGGCCGATCAGAGGTAGGCATGGGCTGGTTCAGCAGGCGCAGGTCGCGAGACGAATTCGACGCCGAGGTGGACGCTCACATCGCTATGCTGGCGGAGCGTTTCGAGGCTCGCGGCATGAAGCGCGACGAAGCGATATCGGCGGCGCGGCGGCAGTTCGGCAATGTCACTGCGCTCAAGGAAAGGCGGAACGAAATGCGACCAGGCGTGTGGCTGGAAACTCTCTGGCAGGATCTGCGGTACGGGGCGCGGGTGCTCATCAAAAACAAGGCATTCGCGGCGGTGGCGGTGCTCACGCTCGCCTTGGGGATCGGCGCGAACACGGCAATTTTCAGCGTTATGAATGCGGCGATTCTGCGACCGCTGCCGTATCCCGATCCGGGAAGATTGGTGCTGCTCTTCGGCAACGTCAAACGTGTTCGCGTGGAGAGACGCGGCGCATCGTATCCCGATTTCCAGGACTGGCGCGCGCAGAGCAAATCGTTCGAAGCGATGGCGGCGTTCAATGATGTCGATTTTGCGCTGCGGGGGGTGGAGCGTCCGGATCGCATCGAGGGCGAGTACGTTTCCCAGCCGTACTTTTCGATGCTGGGAATTCACGCGGCGCTCGGGCGGACGTTCCGCGTAGAGGAAGATCAGGCGCCGCAACGCGATGCCGTGGCGGTGCTGAGCGATGGCGCGTGGAAGCGCCGGTTCGGCGGCGACCCCGATATTTTGGGACGGCGGATCCAATTGGACAACAGCACGTTCACCGTAATCGGAGTGGCTCCGGAGGGTTTCCGCGGTTTGACGGATAAGGCCGAGGTCTGGCTGCCGTTTTCGATGATGGGCACGGCGGAGGAACTGGGCGACCGGGGCTCGCGCGGGTTTACGGTGCTGGCCCGGCTTCGTGCAGGGGTGACGCCGGAGATGGCGCAAGCGGAACTGGACACCATTTCAAGTCGGCTGGCGCACACATATCCGGCGACCAACCAATCGCGCGGTGTGGAAGTCACGACTCTGGAACGGGAGGCTCTGGGCGACGTTCGCAAGCCTCTTCTGGTGCTGCTCGCGGCTGTAGGCTTCGTGCTGTTGATCGCGTCGGCGAATGTCGCGAACCTGCTGCTGGCGCGGTCTGAGGTGCGGCGTCATGAGGTGGCGATGCGAATGGCGCTGGGCGCGAGCCGGGGAAGACTTGTGCGGCAGCTTCTGGCGGAGAGTGCCGTGATGGTGGCATTGGGTTGCGCGGCAGGGCTCGCGGCGGCGCGCCTGGCGATCGACGCTCTGATGGCGGCCAGCCCTTTGCGGTTTCCGAGTTTCATCCATCCGACGATTGACGGCACTGTGGCGTTGTTCACGGCCGGCGTGTGCTGCGTGGCCGCGCTGGTGTTCGGAATTGTGCCGGCGGCGCAAACCGGCTCTACGGGTTTCGACGAGACGCTGCGGCAGAGCGGCGCAAGAAACACGGGCGGTCGCAGAGGGGCGCGCTTCCGCGATGTGCTGGTGGTGGCGGAAATCTCAGTATCGTTAGTGCTGCTGATCGGCGCTGGGCTGTTGATTCGGAGCTTGCAACGTTTGGCGGCGACGGATCCCGGTTACGACGCAAGCCGCGTGGTGAATTTCAGAGTCGGACTGCCGCGAGTGCAACCCACCACAGCAGCGGGAGCGAGTCAGCCGGACGCGAAGGTGGTGGCGGCGGCGAACGAAATTCTGGGGCGCATCGCGAGCCTGCGCGGGGTTGAGTCGGCAGCCATGGGCACGGATGCGCCGCTCACCGACGGGCCCGCCATCTTTTACACTGCCGAGGGACAGCCTCCGATGGATGCGCAAACCGCTCCGCGCGCGTATGTTCATCGGGCGTCGAGCGGTTTCTTCCAGACGTTGCACGCGCGGTTTTTATTTGGCCGGAGCTTTACGGATGAGGAGATCCGCGATAACGCCAATGTCGCGGTGGTGACGGACAACATGGTGCGCCGTTTCTGGCCGGGGCAGAACCCGGTAGGCAAGCGCGTGAAGATGGGTGGGGTGAATTCGCGGCAGCCCTGGTTGACGATTACCGGTGTGGTGGAACAGATGAAGTACCGCGGTTTTCCGGCGAATCCGACGGCCGATCCGGATCTCTTCCTGGTGTTCAATGAGCGGGCGCGGGATTTCTCCGTGCTCGTGAGAACCTCGCTCGTTCCTTCCGCCATGCTGTCGACGATTCGTACGGCGCTGCGGAGCGCGGACCCTTCCATCATCATTTACAACGAAGGCACGCTGGAGGAACTGATCGGGCAGGAGACTGCGCGTCCGCGGTTCCTGGGATGGCTGATGGGGATCTTCGCCGGCATGGCTTTAGTGCTGGCGGTGATCGGAATCTACGGCGTGATCTCGTACGGCGTTTCGAAGCGAACTCGCGAGATCGGATTGCGGATGGCGCTTGGGGCGGAGCGGCGGGACGTGCTTCGGATGGTGGTGGGTCGTGCGGTGGTGCTGCTGACCTGCGGCGTAGTTCTGGGCGGCGCCGCGGCGGTGGCGCTGACGCGGACCATCGGCACCTTGGTGTATCAGGTGAGTGCCACCGATCCGGCGACCTTCGGCGCGGCTTCCGTGGTTCTGGCGGCGGTGGGGATGGTGGCTTGTGTCGTGCCGGCTCTTCGGGCGGCGCGGATCGATCCGGCGACAGCTTTGCGGGAAGAGTGAGCCGCGCTCACAGGAATCGCGGGACGTGGATGCGGGCGCGGACTCCGGGCGAGAAATGAGCGAGCGGCCGATCGTCGCCGTGAACGATGTTCTGCCGGCAGCGGATGATTGTGGCGGACTCGAGCGGCCACGGCCGGTGCTCGACATCCGCATAGACGACCCGGCCGAAGAGGGTGGAGTAGAGCCGGTAGCGTTCGGTCAGGAATATTTCGCGAGGGCCCGGCGCGACCGGCGCTTCGCGTTCGATTTCAATGTCCGTGCAGGCGCGCGCGCGGCGGCTGAGATAACGGGCACGGCGGCCGTCGATGCGCACTGACATATTCGACCATACGTAGGGCAGGCCGAACGTCATTTGCGCGGCTATGACGGCAAGCGCTCGCGCGCAATCCAGAGAGAAGAACCAGATGGCAGGTTTGCCGTCGGGTGCGGTGACGTACGTGCGGCAGTTGGTTTCAGGGAAGTTAGAAATCCACGGGAGCGCGGGGAAGAACGGAGGGCGCAGACCTTCGATGCGGAAGCAAGTGAGTGCAATCCAAGCCGTACCGTCGAAGGTATCAACTGTGAGCGGCTTGGGCACGGTTTTCGCGACCGCCGCCATGGGGATTCGCCAGTGGAGGAACGTGAGATCGTTCCAACTTTGAAACATCGCGGTCATCAGACGAAGTATAGGGTAGCTGAAAAAGGTCAGGCAGCTTCAGGCGACCTTCGGTCGCCGCAACAGGAAAGATTCCTGTTGCCACTTTCCGGCAGCGCAGCATGATTCTTTCCGGTGTGCGTGAGGTCGCAAAGCGCGGCGCAATGTTTGCTGTGAGACGGAACGGGGGAGGCAGCGCTGGCTAGAATCGGGCGTGTCAGACACTAACAAATTCGCGGTGGTCACGGGCGCTTCGAGCGGCATCGGATATGAGCTGGCCGTTCAATTCGTCCAAAACGGATATGACGTCCTGATGGTGGCGGAGGACGCCGCAATCGCAGAAGCGGCGCGGAAGCTTTCGGCAAACGGCGGCAGGGCAGAGAGCCTGCAGGCGGACTTAGCCACTTGGGACGGCGTGGAGAAATTGGTGGCGGCGATCCAATCGGCGGGCCGGCCGCTGAATGCGATTGCTTTCAATGCGGGGGTCGGTGTGGCAGGGCCGTTCGTGGAGACGCAACTGGACCGGCATATCAACTTGATTCAGTTGAACGTGACCGGCCAGGTACATCTTGCGCATCGCGTGCTGAAAGACATGGTGGCGAGACGGGAAGGCAAGGTGCTGATTACATCGTCGATTGCGGCGACGATGCCGGGGACGTTCGAGTCGACTTACAATGCTTCGAAGGCATTCCTGAAGAGCTTCGGCGAGGCGCTGCGGAACGAATTGAAGGATTCGGGGATGACGATCACGGTGCTGATGCCTGGCGCAACGGAGACGAACTTCTTCCATCGCGCGGGCGCCGACGACACCAGGATCGGGCAGGCGAAGAAGGATGATCCGGCGGAGGTGGCCAAGCAGGGATTCGAGGCGCTGATGGCGGGCGACGACCATGTGGTGGCGGGTTCATTCACGAACAGAATACAGGCCACGATGGCAAATGTGCTGCCGGATACGGTGGATGCGGAGTTACATCGCAAGCAGGCGCAACCCGGGTCAGGTAAGAAAAAGAAGGCTAGTTAGTCGAAGGGGACCGCCGCTTCGTTCACTTAGAAGCCGTAAACAATCGATAAGTTGATGTGGTCTCCTCTTTCGTTCGCGAAGAACTGGTTCCTGTAATCGGTAAGGAGGCGGCGGTATTCCAGGGCGAAGGTTACCAGCGGATTGAGCTTATACATGATGTTAGTCATGTAAGTCTGATTGCGCCAGCGATTTCCCACGGGCAACTGAGATGCGTTCGGGACTTCGATTCCATAGGCCACGTTGAGCTGCCACGGTTTGGCGAGGTTGAACTGAGCCTGAGTCCACCCGCCGCGGCTTTCGACGCCGTGAGCGCCGGGTGTGCCGACTGCGCCGATGGCTTCGCCGCTGGTGACACTAAAGATGCCGAGCGCGCGTCCTTCGAATGCTTCGCCGGTGAGGTTGAACCGGCGCGTCACGGGGAGCGAATAATCGAGATTGACGCCCCAGGAATCGACCTTCGCAAACGCCTCCACATTATTGATCAGCCCGTAATTCCTGCCGCGTCCGTAGTGTCCGCTCAAGCCAAGGGTGAAATCGCGGCCGGCGGCGCGAGCTGTGTAGGCGATGCGGCTTTCCAGTGCCGGCATGCGTCCGCGCTCTCCGATTCCAGGCTGGCGAGACGTGGAGAAAGCGGCGGTGGGATAGTCGCCCATGTTGGGATCGAGCGCGGCGAACTGAAACAGCAGACGATTGGTGTCGCTGGAGCCTGTGGAGAACTCACCGCGCACTTGCGGAAGGCGGATCCACGGATTGCCCGAGGCTGAGAATTCCGCTACCGCATACGCGGCGTAACTGGTGGGACTGAGGGGCGAAAAGAGCGCCCAATCCTGGCCTGCTTCGAAGGCGGCGTGCTTCCAGGAGAGCCGGCCATACGCCATGCGGACGCGGAAAATATCCATATCCACACCGTTGGAAACCGGCGTTTTGCCGCCGAAGAGATCGAATTCAAAATCGCCGGTGAGCGTGGCGGCGCCCAGAGGCACGGGATTGAGTCTGAGGCCGAGGCGGGTTTGGCGCGCTGTTGCGCCGAAGTTTTTGTCACCGCCGGTGGGGTCGGAAGATTGCTTCGAGGCGAAGAGGGGAAAGTCCTCGATGTTGGTTGCGGCCGTGTTGGCGAAGGCGTTGAAGACGAGTGTCCCATAGAGGGAGACCGGCACCCGGGAGGTTGTGGTGACGGGGATAGCGGGCGCGGCGGCGGCAACCACGGGCCGCGGCGTGGGCTTTGGAGCGGCCGGAGCCATTCCGAGTTGCGCCACTTCGGCGGTGGTCAGCAAGCCTTTGTTCTGAAGAATGGCGGCGAGGGCGTTGACGCGCCCGGCAGGGGAGGCGGCGATTACGGTAGAGAGATCGGTGGCGGTGATGGTCCCTTTCGAAGCGAGGATGCGAGCGAGGGCTACGGCGGAGTCGTCGGCGGTTTGCGAGTACAGGCAGAAGGTGACGGAGAGAAAGGCGATAGCGAGACGAAAGGACATATCTCTTTATCGCACGAGCCGCTCGTTTGCGATTGTTTCATGAATTGCGGGCGCGAACGTTGGCCGCGAGGGTAGGGCAGGCATCCGAATCATGGATAATTGCTAACAGGCGGAGCGTGGAGTGAAGCGGACCACACAAGAGGTTGAGGTTGAGGGGCAGCGTGTTGTCCTCTCGAATATGGAGAAGCAACTGTTTCCTTCGGGGTTCACGAAGGGGCAGGTGATCGATTTCTATGTGCGGATTTCCGACTATGCGCTGCCTCACCTGGCAGGCCGTCCGGTAACGTTGAAGAGATACCCGAACGGAGTTACAGGGAAGCATTTTTACGAAAAGGACGCACCCGCCCGGACGCCGGATTGGGTGCGTACGTACCCGGTGCCGCGGCGCGCCGGCGGGACGGACATCAATTACATCGTGATCGATAAGCTGGCGGCGCTGGTGTGGTGTGCCAATACGGCAAGTCTGGAACTCCATCCGTTTCTGCATCGGGTTCCGAAGATCGACGTACCGACAGCGGTGGTGTTTGACCTGGACCCGGGCGACGGCGCGGACATAGTTACTTGTTGTGAGGTGGTATTCCTGTTGAGGAGTAAGTTGGAGGAGCGCGGGCTGGAGTGCTATGCGAAGGTATCGGGGTCAAAGGGCATTCAGGTTTACGTTCCGCTGAATACGCGGGTGAGTTACCAGGAGACTCAGACTTTCGCGCATGCACTGGCGGAGGACTTGGAGCGGGAGCATCCGGCGCTCATCGTGTCCGCGATGGGGAAGGCGCAGCGGACGGGGAAGGTGTTTATCGACTGGAGTCAGAACTCGGATTTCAAAACGACGGTGGCGCCTTACTCTCTTCGCGCAAAGAATGCGACTCCGTACGTGTCGCTGCCAGTCAGATGGGAAGAGTTGCAGGCGGCTTTGGATTCGGGCGATAAGAGCGGACTGTACTTTGAGCCGGAAGCCGCGGTGTCGCGGCTGACAAGTATGGGCGACCTGTTTGCGCCGGTGTTGTCGCAAAAGCAGAAGCTGCGGGCGGAGCCAAAAAAGAGAATGCGCGCGCGGCCGCGCAGCTAAGGAAGCGTGAAGACGTCGCGGCGTGCGCCTATACTGGAAAGCTAGTGGGAAATGGTTTGACTCCCCACCTTGCGCCGCGAGAATGACATGCCCGAGGATCGGCCAAAAGCTGCTGCGAATGGACCTTCGCATGCAAATCCCGAGCGCGTGACTAAGGCGGAGCGGGAGAGCGGCGATCCGCAGCACGTAAGTGGGCAGGAATCGCAGTCAACCAACAGTGACATCGACGCTCTGAAACGCGGGCTCGCAGCATCGGAGGCGGCGCGGCAGTACGCAGAAGCGTTGATCGAAATCGTACAGCAACCCTTGATGGTGCTGGACGCGGACTTGCGAGTGCAGAGGGCGACGAGCGCCTATTATGAGACATTCATGGTCTCGCGGCAAGAAACCGAGGGCCGGCTTGTTTATGAGATAGGTAACGGCCAATGGAACGTGCCGAGGCTGCGAGAGCTTTTGAAGAACGCGCTGTTTCGCTCGGAGCCGTTTCTGGACTTCGAGGTGGAGCACGATTTCCCACACATCGGCCACCGGACCATGCGCCTGAGCGGGCGGAGCATCCCACATGGCGATGGGCAAGAGCGAAGCCTGCTGGTCGCGATCGAAGACGTAACTGCGCGGTGCGCAATTGCAGAGATCCGGCTTCAGCGGCTCTTTGAGGCGTCCAAGGACGGCATTGTGGTGATCGATGCCGAAACCGCAACCGTCCAGAACGTAAATCGGTTCTTTCTGGAGCTGACCGGCTTCGAGCGGCATGACTTTATTGGAAAGAAGGTTAGCGAGGCGGGCGAACTGCCGGGGATCGGCTGGGCCGCGGGGACGATCGCCGCGACGGAAGAATCCGAGGTGGTGCGTCGTGATGACGTCGAGATCACGACGAAGGCGGGGCTGAGAATTCCCGTGGAAGTGGTGGCGAACCGGTACCTGGTGGGCAGCCAGGCGGTGGTGCAACTGAACATACGGGACGCGCGGGGTTGCAGGCAGAGCGAAAAAGCGCTGCTGGAAAGCGAAGAGCGATTCCCGATTGTGGTGGAGACCCCGCGCGACTACGGGATTTTCCAACTCGATGGGGAAGGCAGGATTCTCAGTTGGAATGCCGGAGCGGCGCGGCTGTTCGGCTGGGAAGAAGGCGAAGCTGCCGGCAAGAGCGGATCGATTGTATTCACTCCCGAGGATGTTGAGCTTGGCGAGCCAGAACGTGAACTGGCACAGGCCCTCACCGAAGGTCGGGCGAAGGGTGAGCGGTGGCATATGCGCAAAGATGGGGCGCGGTTCTTTGCGATTGGCGTCCTTACCCTGATGAACCGGCATGAGGGACGCGGACCGGTATTCACGAAGGTGGTGCAGGACATCACGAACCGCAAAGAACAGGATGACCGGCAGCGCCAAAGGCTGGAGGAGAAGAGCGTTCTGGTGCGGGAGTTCCACCATAGGATCCAAAACAACTTACAGATGATCGTGAGTCTTTTGAAGCTGCAGTCGAGCCATGTCGGCGACTCCGGATCGCTCTCCGCTTTTGAGGAAACGGCGGGACGCGTTCGCGCCATTGCGCAAATTCACGAGCATTTGGACGCGTCCGGCGATCTCGGCCTCGTCGAGGCGGGAGCGTACCTCAAAGCTGCTGCCGAAGAGTTGATTTCTCTTCACTCGGAGGTTCCGGGCGGAGTTCAATTGCAGGTATCCGTGGGGGAGATTCTCCTGGGGATCGAGACGGCGATTCCCGTGGGTCTGATCGCGAACGAGTTAATCCGGAACAGTTTGAAACACGGCTTGGGCGCGCAATCCGGCATGCTCGAGGTGATCTTCGAGCGGGTGAGCGCGCCTATGGGCTCGTCGCCTCAAGTCCGGCTGCGGGTGTGCGATACGGGAGCCGGTTTTCCGGCCGGGTTCGATCCTTCGAGCGGCGCCTCAATGGGATACCGGCTGGTGACGATTCTCGCCCGGCAACTGCGGGCTCATTTGGAGATTGGGAACGAGGGCGGGGCGTCGGTGACGGTTACGTTTCCAATTCCATTGGGCGGGGTGGCGGGGAGAGAGTAGTCGCCCTTCGCGCGACCCGACAGGAAGGATTCCTGTCGGCACGGGGGCCGGCTGGGATTGTCAGCGCTCAGTTTGTGACGGGCGCGCTGCGCTCGCCTGCAACCGGTCTGGAGACCGGTCGCTACTTGTGCCCGACCGCTCTGGATTCGGCACGTCCGGCCGGGAGTGTTAGAAACGGGGATGGGGCGCGACTATCGAGGTGTGTGGCGGAATCGCGACGAGCTGTATCGGGAGGCTGTTGCCGAGTTTGGGCCCGCTTTGGACCGGGTGGCGGCGGCGTACGAAGCGGATCGCGAGCGGCGGAGCGATCTGCGGCAGGAGATCCATTTTCAGCTTTGGCGGAGCTTTGAGCGCTTTGACGGGAGGTGCTCTGCGCGGACTTGGGCTTTCCGTGTTGCGCACAACGTTGCGATCTCGCATGTCAATCGCGAGCGGCGCCGAAATACTCGACTGGTGAGTCTCGAAGAGGTGCAGCAACCGGCGGCGGCGCCGGTCTCGGAGCCGGACATGGATCGGGACCGGGCGCTGACGGAACTTCGACGTCTGATTCTGCAATTGAAACCGCTGGACCGGCAGATCGTCACCTTGTATCTGGAAGAGATGGATGCGGCATCGATTGCGGAGGTGACGGGACTTTCGGCGGCGAACGTGGCGATGAAGGTGAGCCGCATCAAGAACATTTTGGCGGAGCGATTTGCTCAGGAGAGACGGCATGCCGGATGAGATCGGCGCGATTTGGCGGGGGCAACCCGAGGAGGGAACGAACGTGGAACTCAGCGATACCTTCAGGCGTAGAGCGGCGGCTCTGCACGCGAGTACGCGGGGCGAGGTGCTGGCGAGCATCGCGGCGGCAGTGCTGCTGGCCGGCGTGACGGCGTGGCGGTTCGGCGAGATGCCGGACAAGAAGATGTGGATTGCGTTGGGCGCGGTGGCTGCGTGGGTCGCGATTTCGCTGGCGCGCTTCCGCCGTTGGTCGGGCGCTTCGGAGACGGACATAGCGGCGCCGGGTGTGGAGTACTACCGGCGGGAACTGGAACGGCGGCGCGATCATCTACGGAATGCCTGGATTTGGCATGGCCCTCTGATTCTGGCTTGTGCAATTTTCGCGACGGTGGTGTGGGGGAGCGGCAATTCCGGGGTCGAGCGGGCGGCTCCCTTGCTGGTGCTGCTGGCTGCATGGGTCGGGTTCGGCGTCTGGAGGCGGTTGCGGCTGGCGGGTGAGATTCAGCGCGAACTTGGGGAGCTGGCGGGCAGGTAGAATCCGGCGGACTTACGCTACTGTTCGATTCCTCACGGCGGGCGGGCGCGTGCATCGTGAGTTCGGTGGAAGCGGTGATTCTGATCGGCGTGCAGGGTTCCGGGAAGAGCACGTTTTACCGCGAGAAGTTCTTCGACTCGCATGTGCGGATCAGTTTAGATCTGCTGCGGACACGGCAGCGGGAACGCGTGTTGATGCAGGCGTGCCTGGCTACCGGGCAGAGGTTCGCGGTGGACAACACCAACGTTCTGCGGGTGGATCGGGCGGTGTACATCGAAGCGGCGAAGGCAGCGGGATTTCGCGTGACGGGGTATTTCTTCGATGTCGAGCTGAAGGAAGCGCTACGGCGAAACGGCACACGAGAAGGCACGGCGAAGATCCCGGTTCCGGGCGTAATCGGCACGTGGAAGCGGCTGGAGCGGCCGGAATTGAGCGAAGGTTTTGACGAGCTGGTGGTGGTGAAGCATGAGTGAGGGGCGGCGGCGAGTCTTTCTGCTGTCTCCAGCGAATGCGGGCGGCGAGCGCGCGAAGATGCTATTGCGGCCCGAGGCGGGATTCGATCTGGCGGTGCGGTTGCGGCGCGAGGGCGTGCCGCTGGGCGAGGCATTCGGATTCATCAGCGGCCTGTATTTTCGCGGAAAGCTGGCGTACTCAGAGAGGTTTGCCCGTCCGCCCGAGGGCGTGCCCGGCGCATTTGTGATCACGTCGGGCAGCGGACTAGCTCCTCCAAACACGATTGTCACGGCAGAGGATCTGCGGCGGATCGCATCGATTCCGATCGACGCGGGCGATGTCCGGTATCGCGAGCCGCTCGACAAGGCGTGCCGCATTCTGGATGAAATCGCGGGCAGCGATTGCGACATCGTACTTCTGGGCAGCGTGGCGACGGTGAAGTATCTGGAGCCGATGTTCGCGGTGTTCGGAGAGAGGCTGCTGTTTCCCTCGGAGTTTATAGGTCGGGGGGACATGAGCCGCGGCGGTCTGCTGCTACGGTGTGCGCGTGATGGAACGGAATTGGAGTACACGCCGGTGGGCAGCGTCACGCGGCACGGACAGCGTCCGCCGAAGCTTCCCAGTTTAAGGACAAGATATGCCGAGCGCGAAGAAAGTTGATGTCGCGGGGCTCGCTCGCGAACATCTGGGATTCGAGCAGTTGCGAGCGGGGCAGGAAGAGGCAGTGCGCGCGATACTGGCGGGGCACGATGTGCTGGCGGTGCAGCCGACGGGGTCGGGGAAAAGCGCAATCTATCAGATTGCGGGGGTGGCGATTGAAGGAGTGACGGTGGTGGTATCGCCGCTGATCGCGCTGCAGAAGGACCAGGTGGATGCGATTACCGAATCGGACGCACCGGAGGCGGTGGCAGTGAATTCCTCGCATAAGGCGAGCGAGATTCGGGAGCATTTGGAACGCCTGGAGCGGGGCAAGGTAGAGTACATCTTCATGGCTCCGGAACAGTTCCGGAAAAAAGAGACGATTGAAAATCTGCGCAATGCAAACGTTTCGCTATTCGTTGTCGACGAGGCGCATTGCATCAGCGAGTGGGGGCACGATTTTCGTCCGGACTATCTGCGTCTGGGGCATGTGGTGGAAGGGCTGGGACATCCGCGGGTTCTCGCGTTGACGGCGACGGCGACGCCGCGAGTGCGCGGCGAGATTGTGGAGCGCCTGGGAATGCGGAAGGCGAAGGTGTTTGTTCAGAGCTTCGACCGCCCGAATATTCATCTGCGCGTGGACCACTTCAAGACCGCGGAGGAGAAGCGCGATGCGCTGGTGCATCGGGTAAGGTGGGCGGATAAGCCGGGCATAGTCTACACAGGGACGCGGAAGGCCGCCGAGGAGATTATGGCCGGGCTGGCTGAAGAGGGTATCGACGCCGTGTTTTATCACGGCGGGATGAAGGCGAGCGAGAGGCATCAGGCGCAAGAGCGGTTCATGGCGGGCGATGCGGACGTGATGGTGGCGACGAACGCGTTCGGCATGGGCATCGATAAGCCGGATGTGCGGTTCGTATATCACCACGACCCTGCCGACTCGCTGGACTCGTATTACCAGGAGATCGGGCGCGCGGGGCGGGACGGAGAGAAGGCCGAGGCGATTTTGTTCTACCGGCGGCAGGACATCGGGGCGCAGAGTTTCAAGACAAGCGAAGGAAAGATCGAACGCGAGACGCTGAAGCATCTGGCTTCGAAGATCGCGGAGCATGAGACGCCGGTGGATCCCGAGGAAGTGGCGCTGCAGGTTGGCTTATCGAGGCGGAAGATGGTGAGCGCGCTGCAGCGGTTGGAAGATGCGGGCGCGGCGGAGACGCTGCCGAGCGGGGAAGTAGTTGCGGGCAATGCGGATGTCGAGGAGGCGGCGGAAGCGGCGGCCGCGGAGCAGGAACGTCGAAGGGAAGGGAAGAAAGAGCCCCTCGAAAAGATGCGCGAGTACGCGGAGACCGCGGAATGCCGGCGCGAAATGCTGCTGCGGTATTTAGAGGATGAATTCGCGGGGCCATGCGGGACGTGCGATAACTGCGAAGACACGAGCGCGGGGACGCGGCGGGAGGTGGGGTAGGGAGACGAGCTTTATCGGATAAGAGAGAATACAAGTAGGATGCCTATTACCATTGGTGCTAAGCCGGAGAGTGGATTTGATGACCCGATCGGAGTGCTTCGCGATTGCCACCGGCGAATCGAAAAGTTTGCCGCTGTGCTGGGTCGCGTGGCGTCGCGCGGCGGGGGAGCGCTGAGCGAGGACGAGCGGCGGGCGATGGAAACTGCTCTCACTTACTTCCGCGAGGCTGCGCCGAAGCATACGGCGGATGAAGAGGAATCGCTGTTTCCGCGAATGCGGCGACGCGGAGATTCGGCGGCTGTCTTGGCGCAGGTAGATGCGCTTGAATCCGAACATAAGCGCGCCGATGCGCTGCACGCCGAGGTGGAACGGTTGGGACAGTTGTGGCTGTCCGCGGGGAGTCTCGCGGGGGTGGACGCTGAGCGGTTCGACTCGGCAACACGCGAGATTGTGGAGCTGTATCGGGCACACATTGAAGTTGAGGAAGGCGCGGTTTTCCCGGCGGCGGCCGCGGGGCTGAGCGCGGAAGAGCGGAGTGCCGTGGGCGCGGAAATGGCGGGGCGACGCGGCGTGCGGCGCGGGTAATGGGCATGCCGGAACGGCGGCGCTCGCTGGTGGTGCCGCGCGAGCATGGCGCTTGGGGAATCCTGCTGGTGCCGCTGACGGTGGGCGCGTGGGCGGGACTGGTGGACGGCGGATCGTTTGCGCGCGTAGTCCCTTTGATAGTTGCAGCCCTGGCATTGTTCTGGATGCGAACTCCGCTGGAGAGTTGGGCTGGAGCTTCGCCGATTAAGGCGCGGACCGCAGATGAGTTCGCGCTAGTGGGGCGCGCGTTGTGGGTGCTGGGCGCTGTGGCGGCGGCGGCCCTGATGGGAGTTTTTTGGGGTGGCGAGCGGCTGGGACTATTCGCGGTGGGCGCGGCGGCGGGCGCGGCGTTTGCGGCGCAATGGGTGGTGAAACGGGCGTGGCGCGGGGCTCGTACGGCGGCTCAGATTATCGGGTCGGCCGGGTTGACGGCGACTGCGCCGGCGGCGTACTACGCGGCGACGGGACACTTTGCGGTTACAGCGTGGCAGCTTTGGGCTGCGAGTTTTGCGTTTGCCGCGAATCAGATTCATTTTGTGCAGGTGCGAGTGCACGCTGCCAAGGCAACTACGCGGCGGGCTAAGATGGCGGCAGGTTGGGTGTTCTTCGCCGGCCAATCGGCAATGGTGGTGATACTGATCGCGGCTTGCGCGTTGCGGCTGTTTCCCTGGGGAGGGTCGCTCGCGTTCGTTCCGATTCTGATCAGAGGGTTCGCGTGGTTCGCGACGCCTGGGGATGCTCTTGTGATTCGCGAACTAGGAAAGAGCGAATTGGCATTTGCGATTGGTTTCGGATTGTTGTTGGGGTTACTGGTTTAGGCTTCCTACGATCACGTCGGTGCGGTAAGTGAAGACGATCTGGCCGTTCCTCTGGTAGGTATCGAACAGGGCTGTCAGCTCTTGCATCATCGATTGGTGCTCGGGCGATTCGGGCAGCGGGGCGTAGGAGCTGGAGTTGAGACGGCCCTGGAGGGACGTGAGGTCGAAAATCTGCTGATTCCGGAGGCGGTGAATCTGCCATCGCCCGGCGCCGAAGAAATCGTCGAGTTGTCCGGGGGTGATGGGTTCCCGCTCGGTGGCGTACCTGCGAACGAGCGCGTCGTAATCCCGCATGAAGCCGGCATCGTTCGTACGCTCGTTCCAAATGAGAACGACGGTGCCTTGCGGTTTGAGGATGCGGCGGAATTCGAGGCGCGTGGGATGCGGACTGAACCAGTGAAAAGCCTGGCCGGCGGTGATCACATCGACGGAGCGGCCATCGAGCGTGGTGGCTTCGGCGCGCGCATCCACACTGCGATAGCGCGGATTTGCGGAGAGGGCCTGGTCGGCGGCGGCACGCATTTCGGCGTTGGGCTCGACTGCGAAGACTCGGCATCCGGCATCGAGGAAGATGCGAGTCAGGAGGCCGGTGCCGCTGCCGATGTCGGCGACTACGGAATCGGCGGAAAGGCCACATTCGCGCTGTAGCAGCGTGATGATTTCGGCCGGGTAACCGGGGCGGTAACGGACGTAGTCGGCGACTCGGCGGGTAAAGCGGCGAGTGGGCTCAGTCTCCATGGAATGATGCTACATTAATTCACCATGGCACAGCCGCACATCGCAATCGTAGGCAGCGCGAATATCGATCTGACCACGTTCACGGACGAGTTCCCGCGTCCTGGCGAGACGATTTTCGGGCGCAAGTTTCAGTTGGGCTTCGGCGGCAAGGGCGCGAATCAAGCCGTGGCGGCGCGGCTTTGCGGAGCGCGCGTGAGCATGGTGGCGCGGGTGGGCGATGACCTGTTCGGTCCGGCAACGGTGAGAAATTTCGAGAGCCGGGGAATCGGGGCGAGCTACGTGTCGGTTACGCCTGGAGTATCGAGCGGGGTGGCTCCGATTTTCGTGGATAGCTCGGCGCAGAATCGCATTCTGGTGGTGAAGGGCGCGAACGATGCACTTACTTCGGCGGATGTGAATGCGGCGGGAGAGTTGCTGCGGACGGCGGGTTGCATCGTGTTGCAACTCGAGGTGCCGCTGGAGACGGTGTACTACACGCTGGAGTTTGCGGCGCGGCACGGGATTCCGAGTATCTTGAATCCGGCGCCCGGGCAACCCTTGGATTTGGGGCGAGTGACGCCGGCAAGTTATGTAATTCCCAATGAGACCGAGGCGGAGACGCTCAGCGGAATGCGAGTGACGAATTTACATGAGGCTCGGGCGTGCGCGGTGCATTTACTGAGACAGGGACTGCAACGAGTAATCGTGACGCTGGGGGCGAACGGGGCTTTGCTGGCGACAAACGAGCGCGTGGAGCATATTCCGCCTTACAAAGTGGACGCGGTGGACACGACTGGCGCGGGGGATGCGTTCATCGGGAGCTTCGCCTATTTTCTGGCAGCGGGGAATTCGGAGACGGAGTCGATCGCGCGGGCGAATGTGTATGCCGCGCTTTCTACGCTCGGGGTGGGGACGCAGATGTCGTTTGCGAGTGCGGAGCGGTTTCAGACCGCTTGGGCAGGGCGTTAGAGAGCACGATACAGAAACGGCAGGATGTTCCTCAAAAGACGCTGTATGCTATATTTATAGCCTCAAAATTTACAACTGCACATGTGTGGAATTGCAGGTTTTACGCGCCTTAACGGGGCAGCGCGGCGAGGGGTCGCCGAACGGATCAACGAGGCGATGTACCATCGTGGTCCAGATGAACACGGGGTGTTTGAAGGGGGTGAGGCAACGTTATGTGCGGTGCGACTGCGGATCATAGATCTGGCAGGCGGGCACCAGCCGATTGTCAGCGACAACGGCGACACAGCGATTGCGTTTAACGGGGAAATCTACAATCATCTGGAGATTCGGGCGGAGCTGGAGCGCCTGGGGCATCGCTTCCGGTCGCAGTGCGACACGGAGACGGTGCTGCGCGCGTTTCTGCAGTGGGACACCGGTTGTTTCGCGAAGATGCGCGGAATGTTCGGCGTGGCGCTATGGACGGAGTCGCGGAAGCGGCTGGTGCTGGCGCGCGACCGGATGGGCATCAAGCCGCTGTATTATTGCCGGCGCGGCGACGACATTTTCTTCGGCAGTGAATTGAAAGCGATTCTGGCGCATCCGGAGATAGAGCGACGGCTCGACCTGGAGGCGCTGGACACGTATCTTTCGGTGAACTACGTTCCGGGGACGCGGACATTGGTTCGCGGCATTCGGAAACTGAAGCCGGGGCACGTGCTGGAATGGCGGCACGGGACGACATGGATGGAGCCGTGGTGGCGGCCGCCGGGCGTTCAGCCGCGTCGCCGAAGCCTGGAGGAAGCGAAGGAAGAACTCGACGGGCTGTTGAAGGAGTCCGTTCGCGAGCATCTGATATCGGACGTGCCGCTGGGCGTGTGGGCTTCCGGCGGACTGGATTCATCGGCGATTCTGCACTATGCGGCCACGCAAATGAGCGGCCGCCTGAAGACGTTTTCGGTATCTTTTGCCGGCCGCAGTTTCGACGAGAGCGAATACTTCCGCGAAGTCGCGCGACAGTACGGCACGGATCATCACGAATTCGATTTGAACCCCGCGGTGGAACTGGAACAATCGATCGAGGACTTCGCTTATTACTCCGATGAGCCGAGCGCGGATGCAGGCGCGCTGCCGGTGTGGTTCCTTTCGCGGATGAGCCGGCGGCACGTGACGGTAGCGCTGAGCGGAGAGGGAGCGGACGAGTTATTCGGCGGCTATTTGACTTACGTGGCCGACCGGCTGGCGCGGCCGCTGCGGTTAGTGCCGGAGTTCGCTCGAAGGGCGGCGCGCGGCGCGCTGGACCGGTACATGCCTGTCTCGGACGAAAAGATAGGCCTGGAATACAAACTCAAGCGCTGGTTGGACGGGAGTTTCCTGCATCCCGACGAAGCGCATTTCTTCTGGAACGGAACCTTCAGCAACGAGCAAAGACGGGCGGTGCGGCCGGGCTGCAATGGCAACGGGCTGCGCGATCTGGTGCGAACGCTCGGGATTCAGGGGTGCGGAACCATCGACCGGTATTTGCAGGTGGATCAGAATTACTACCTGGCCGACGATATCCTGTATAAGACGGACCGGATGAGCATGGCGCATTCGCTCGAGGTACGTCCGCCGTTTCTGGATCACCGGATTGTGGAGTTCGCCGCGACGCTTCCGGAGGACATGAAGATTCGGGGCATGAAGCAGAAGTTCCTGTTGAAGGAGCTTATGCGGGGCAAATTGCCGGAGCGCGTGCTGCGGAGGAAGAAGGCGGGATTCGACATACCGACGCACGACTGGTTTAGAGGGCCGCTACGCCGGATTCTGCTGGATACACTAACTACGGACGCCATTGAGGCAACGGGAATCTTCGACGCGGCCGCGATACACAGGCTGATACAGGATCATTTCGAAAGACGGATCAATGCCGGATATCACTTATGGGGTCTGTTGACACTTTTTCTGTGGATGAAGCGATGGAGGGTGACAACGGATCTCCAAGAGGGCGCGATGGAAAGCGAACCGGTGCAGTTGCTCGCTACCAGATAATCGTCGCGATTGTAGCGGCGCTGATTTTCGGTGGGTGCATCGTAAGTCCGCCGTCGTTGATGGACGACGTCGATGCCGTACAGGCGCAGATTGCGCGCAATATGCTGCAATCCGGTGACTGGGTGACTGCGCGGCTGGATGGCGTCAAGTATCTCGAAAAGTCACCTTTGAAATACTGGATGATCGCGATCAGTTTCAAGGTGTTCGGGGTGCATGACTGGTCGGCGCGGATACCGATCGCCTTGGGTGTGGTGCTGTTGTGCTGGGTGACGGCCCGATTCGGAGCGTGGGCATTCGGCAGACGGGCGGGGTTGTACAGCGGGGTCGCGCTGGCGACGTGCGTCGGGCTGTTCCTGTTTACGCGCATCTTGATTCCCGACGCGATTCTTACTCTGACAATTACGCTGGCGATGTGGGGACTGCTGCGCGCGTTGGACGCAGACGAGGAACATCCGGTTCGCTGGGCGATGTGCATGTGGGCGGCGATGGGCACGGGGTTGCTGCTCAAGGGGCTAATCGCGGCAGTGTTTCCAATGGCAGCGGGCGCGATCTTTCTGGCCGTTACGGGGCAATTGCGGCGCCGGGAGACGTGGAAGCGGCTGCGTCCGATCTGGGGCATCGCGCTTTTTCTGGCGATTGCCGCGCCGTGGCATGTGCTGGCGACGCTGCGGAATCCACCGTATCTGGATTTCACGATGCACAGCGAGCGCGGATCGTATCGCGGGTTTTTCTGGTTTTACTTCATGAACGAGCATGTTCTGCGGTTTCTGAACCTGCGATATCCACGCGATTACAATACGGTGCCGCGCGCTTACTTTTGGCTGTTTCACTTGCTGTGGCTGTTTCCGTGGAGCGCGTATATACCGGCGATGTTCCGATTGAAGTATCGAGGTGAAGACCGGGGATCGCGAACACGGCTGCTGTGTTTGTGCTGGTGCGGGTTTGTTCTGATGTTCTTCACGTTTTCGACGACGCAGGAATATTACTCGATGCCGGTGTATCCGGCGCTGGCGCTGCTGATCGGGTGCGCGATGACGGCGAGCGAGTTTGGCGTACGATTCGGAAATCGTGTGCTCGCGGTGGTGACGACCGCGGCGCTCGCGGCAATCTGTTGGATTCTTTGGTCGGTGCGCGGGTTGCCAAGTCCGGGGGATATTTCAAACGCGCTCAGCCAGAGCACGAATCCGGATACGTACACGCTGTCGCTAGGTCATATGGGCGACCTGACGCAGGCGGCGTTCGCATACTTGCGATTGCCGCTTGTGGCGGCCGGCATCGCTTTTGCCGTGGGTGCGGCGGGATGCTGGCGCCGATGGGGGCGCGGCGCAGCGCCAGTTGCGGCACTGGCTGTGATGATGGTGCTATTCTTCCACGCGGCGCGATTGGCAATGGTTGTGTTCGACCCATACATGGCCTCGCGGCCACTGGCTGAGGCGCTGAACCGGGCGCCCGAAGGCCAGTTGATTGTGGACGATCAGTATTACACCTTCTCGTCGGTTTTCTTTTACACGAACCGAACCGCGCTGTTGCTGAATGGCCGGGTGAACAACCTGGTTTATGGATCGTACGCTCCGGATGCGCCCAAGGGTGTATTCATCGACGATGCAGACCTGCAGCGGCTTTGGAGCGAGCCCCAGAGATACTATTTAGTTGCTGAAGGTCCGCAGGTGCCGCGAATCCAGAGGCTAGTGGGGGCGAGCGCGCTTCACACAGTTCGGGCGAGCGGCGGAAAATACCTGTTCACGAACTTTTAGACACTTTATCGTAGGCATTTTCAACCAGTTAGCTAACCGGGTGGACTAAGTGCGTTCACCCGGATGATAGCTTGAGGTTGGGAGAGAGGTTGCGCGGCTTCGCAGAACATCTGCGAAGCCGTTTTTTTTTGCTAGGGGGCGGCAAGTGGCATCAAAGAAGGCTGTGAAGGAGGTGGAGCGCCTCAGTTGCGCGACTTGTCCACTGGGGGATCACAAGAAGGAGGCGCGCAGAGTCGTTCTCAAGACGCTGAAGCAGGTAACAACGAAACTGTCGGAGAAGATGACGGGCAAGGATTACACTCCGACCACGACTGAGTTTATGAAACTGATGCAGTTGGAATCGGAATTTGCCGAGGACGACATAAAGGAGGTCGTAGTTAAGTGGGTGGAACCGAACGCCGCATCAACCGAGAAATAGAGTATCGGCCTCTGCCCTCGCAGAAGCGGTTCCATGCGAGCAAGGCGCGCTTTAAGGGCTTTTCAGGGCCCATTGGGAGTGGAAAAAGCCAGGCGCTGTGCCAGGAGGCAATTCGCCTGGCTTACATCAATAAGGGCCGGTGGGGGCTGTTGGGCGCCCCCACCTATCCGATGCTGCGAGATGCGACTCAGGCGGCGCTGTTCGAAATCTTGGACAGCAATCACATTCCGTACGACCACAACAAGGCTGAGAATGTCCTCACGTTACGAGATACAAAGTCACGGATTCTGTTCCGGCCGGTCGATGAGTTCGAGCGGCTCAGGGGAACGAACCTGGCGTGGTTCGGGCTGGATGAACTGACATATACGCAAGAGGGTGCGTGGTTACGGCTTGAGGGCCGCTTGAGGGACCCGAAGGCGACGCAGTTGTGCGGCTTCGCTGTGTGGACACCTAAGGGTTACGACTGGGTCTACAAGAAGTTTGTCACAGAGAAAGTGGCCGGATACCAAGTCGTGATGGCGAAGCCGAGGGAGAACCAGTATCTCCTGGAGAAAACTCCTGACTTTTACGATCAGCTACGGCTGAGTTACGACGAGCGATTTTACAAGCAAGAGGTGCTCGGCGAGTACTTGAACATGAACGCCGGGAAGGTGTATTTCAACTTTGACCGGGAAGTGCACGTTAAGGAAACGAAGATCGACGTTCGCAAACCGATCTACTGGGCGAACGATTTCAACGTGGACCCGATGTGCTCGGTGGTGGTGCAGTTTCAAAACGACTACCAGCATGTGAATGTAATCGACGAATTCTTTCTGAGGGACTCCTCAACGCAAGAGGCTACGAAGATGTTCCTTGAGAAGTATGGCGTGCTGAAGGCGGAGATACGGATTCTGGGAGATGCGTCGGGTAATCAAAAGCAGACAACGGGTGCGACGGACTACGGCACGATCAGCTCTGTGTTTTCGGAGGTGACAGGGCAGAAGCCGCTTATCCTAACGCCGCCTTCGAATCCATCGGTACGGGAACGGATCGGCGCGGTCAATTCGAAGTTAAAGTCGGCGCTCGGGGAAGTACAGATGACGATTGACCCGAAGTGCACGGAGTTGGTCAAGGATTTTGAAGAGGTCGGATACAAGGAGTCGGGCATGATCGACAAAGACTCGAATAAGCTACGCACGCATCTCTCCGACGCGCTCGGCTATGCGGTGTGGCATGCGCTGACATGCAAGCTGGAAAAGCGAGTTGGTCATAGGAGCGATGGGAGAGTGGTGGGATGATCGAGACAATCAACCGCGAGCATCCGGAGTATGTGGCGAGCAAAGCGATGTGGCGCCAATACGCGGATCTATATGCGGGCGGCGAACAACTACGACTGCATGCATCGGACTATCTGGCGAGGCGGCATAAGGAACCGGCAGATGTATACCGGGAGAGGATGAGCCGCGTCTTTTACGAGAACTACGTCGGCTCGATCATCGACTGGTATGCAGCGACGTTGGTGCGCCGCGAGCCCGCCTTGATTGTGGAGGGGAACGACGCGCCGGCGAAGACGTTCTTCGGGTTGCTGGCGAGGGATTGCGATTTTAAGGGCACAAGCCTCAGCGAATTCTTCCGGCAGCGATTCGTGGACGCGCTGGTGTGGGGGAGTAGTTATGTGGTGGTGGACTTTCCACGGGGAGACGCAGCGACGAGCCGGGCGGAGGAGGATGCATCAGGCCGATCACGGGCTTACCTGGTGGATTACCAGCCGGAGGAGGTGATCAACTGGAGCTACGACCCAAGAGGTGGGCTCGAGTGGATCGTCATTCGGACGTCCTGTTTGCAGCAGTCCCAGGTGACAGACGCAAAGTGGGAAACAGAGACCCGGTGGATTTACTACGATCGGGAAACTTACCGTATCTTTGCGAAGCGGGGAGACGGCAAGCCGATCGAGGAAGTGGATGCCGGGCGACATGCGCTGGCTGAGCTTCGGCGTGTGCCGGTATTTCAGCTAAAGGTCTCGGAGGGCCTTTGGCTGATGAACAAATCGGCTCTCCTGCAGCTCGAGCACTTCAATAAGTCGAATGCACTCTCATGGGCGCTGACCATGGGCCTGTTTGCGAGTCCGGTGGTGTATTCGGATCGCGAGTTCGACCAGATTGTCGGCGAATCGTACTACATCCAGTTAGGCCCGGAGGACAGATTCGGCTGGACGGAGCCTGAGGGCAAGGTTTACCAGATCGCCGCTGACAACTTGGTCAAGTTGAAGGACGAGATCTACCGGGTCTGCTACCTGATGGCTCAGGCCGAGGGAAGCTCGGGAGCTCAGCAATCGGGACTTAGTAAGCAGATGGACTTCAGGACAACGGAAGAAGTGTTGAAGGCGTACGGGTGCAGAGTGAAGGAAGCGATGCGGCAGGTGTTGTGGGCAATCGGCGCGGCGCGGCAGGACGAAGTCGAGATTAATGTCGCGGGATTGGATGAATTTGACATCGATGAGTTCGGCGGCGAACTGGATGACGCGAAAAAGCTACTAGACCTGGGGATCGGGTCAGAGACTCTGAAAAAGGAGGTATTCAAGCGTCTGGCGCTGAAGTTCCTTAGCGATGCGCGCCAGGAGTTAAAAGATCGCGTAGTGGCAGAAATTGAAGGCGTCGCGCTGTAGATGTGGCGCGCAACGAAGCCGAACAGGAGGTATATGGAAGGTATCGACATTCAGGCGATTGTGAGGCAGGCCGTCAGCGAGTTTGTAAGCAACGAACACGCCAAGAGCGAGCCCGCCTACTAAGGTGGAACTGCAGGAAGAACGGAAGAGGCGAGAGCAGTTGGAGCGCCGGGTGAATGAGTTAGTCGAAGAAAACAAACGCAGCCGCACGATGGCGGAAGAGGCGGAGCGCAATTCGGCGGTTCGTGCGGAGTTGCAGCGGCTAGGCGTGGCCAAGATCGATCTGGCTTATCGGACGGTTCAGGACGGCATCGTGAGGAATAACGATGGGCGCTTTGTCGTCCGGAGCGACAACGGGGAACTGGGAATGAAGGATTACCTGACGGCCTTCGTCAAGGAAAATCCGGAGTTTCTTCCGGCTCGGATCGCGGGGGGTACAGGTATGACCGCGACGCAAAAGGCGCCGGCGGGCGGCAGCGACCTGACGATCGAGAAGATTCGGCCGGGCATGAATCCCGAGGAGATGCAGCGCATTCGGGAAGAAATCGTCCGGGTGGCTTCGCAGACTCTGCGCGGGGCTTAAGAGGGGCCAGCCGAACCAGGACGGCGCGGTGGCGGAGGCAAGGAGAATGCGCCCTCCGGCGAGGTGCTCGCGTTCCGTTAGTAATACAAAACAAGAAATCACAAACAACAGGAAAGGTGTAAGTTTGCATGGGTGTTATTACTTCGAATAACGTCGCGAATGCGATTGTGAAGATGGTGGCGGCGGACGCTTTGCCGGCACTGGTGGGGAACCTCGTGATGGGGAACCTTGTGAACCGCGATTACGAGCCGGTTCTGGCTCAGGCGGGGGACACGGTGAATGTCCCGATTCCACCGGCGATGGTGGCGAACAACATACTGGAGGGCGGGTCGGTCCAGCCTCAGAACCCGAGTCTTGGGAACGCGCAGATTGTGCTGAATACCCACGTAGAGGCTACGTTCCAGATTCCGGACGTGACCAAGGTACTGGCTGTTCCCGACCTGCTGAAGGTTTACATGCAGCCGGCGGTGGTAGCGATCGCCGAACGCATCGAAACCGATCTGCTAAACCTGTACGCGGGATTCACGAGCAATGCTCCGGTGGGAACGGCGGGAGTTGCGATCACGGAAGCGACGATCGACCAGGCTGAGACGGAGTTGTTCCTGGCGAAGAACCCTCCGAGCGCACAGAAGTTCATGGTGGTGGACGCGAATGCTTACTCGGCATGGCGGCAGATTCCGCGGTTCAGCGAGTTTCAGAACGCGGGAGATGCCGGACTGCGCACACTGATCGACGGCACGATCGGCAAGGTGAAGGACTTCTTCGTGTTCCGGTCGCAGTATGTTTCGAAGACGGGCAGCACGCCGTTGACGACGCACAACCTGGCGTTTACGAAGGACGCCATCGGCCTGGTGATTCGCCGGCTGCCTCAGCCGCTGCCGGGGACCGGCGCGATCGCCGAGTACGCGGAGTTCGGCAACTTCGGCATGCGCGTGGTGATGAGTTATATGCCGAACACGCTGAGCCAGCAGTTCACGGTCGACGTTCTTTACGGCTGCGGCATTCTGCGGAACACCTGCGGCGTTCAGGTGAACACCTAGCCAAACGGGAAGGCAGACAGGGGCAAGCGGAAACGTTTGCCCCAAGTTAAGGAGAGACCGATGGACTTGAAGATCTATTACGCGAAGATTCGGGAGACGGAAGCCAAGATCACCGACGTGTTTCCAGTAGTTGTAAGTCAGGAGACGCAAGACGGCGGGAAAGGCGGCGTGACTATGGAAGTTACTAAGTCAATCGCGGCGCGAATGCTGGTGGAAGGTACGGCCCGCCCGGCGACATCGGAGGAAGCGAAGTCTTTCCGCGATAAGCAAGCGAAGGCGAAGCAGGTGGCGGATGCGGCGGCAGCGAGCGCGCGGTTGAGCGTGACCGTGGTCCCGACAGAGACGCTAGAGAAGTTGAGCAAGGGAAAGTAGGAGGGCGGAATGGCCTTATTCACCGATGGCTTACCAGCGGCCGTAGAAGATCTGACGGCGCTGGACTCGCAACTGCTCTCGGTCGCCAGCACGGAGGGAATCGACGTGACGCAGAAGCTGGCGCTGGCGCAACAGGAGATTCGGGCATGGCTGGACGAGCTTCCGACGCCGGCGGGGTGCGTGGTGGTTACGGAGTCGCTGAGACTCTGGCATTCGTGCAAGGCGCTGGAACTGGTGTACGCGGATGCGTATAACTCGCAGTTGAACGACCGGTACGCCGCCAAGCGCGAGCAGTTTCGAAAGATGGCTCGGACCGCGAGGGAACAACTGATGAGCGTTGGAATCGGAATCGCGGTGCGTCCGATTCCGCGCGCGCAGAGTCCGGTCCTGAGCGAAGCGGCGGGGTCTTTGCCGGACGCGACTTACTACGTTGCGGCGAGTTGGGTGAATGAGGTCGGGGAGGAAGGAGAGTGCTCGGTGGAGTCGTCGATTGCGACTGTGTCCAGCACTTTTCGTGCGGAATTGGTTCGGGTTCCACCCGGGGCGGTTGGGTGGAATCTCTACGCCGGAGGGGACCCCGGCGCGATGAGGCTGCAAAACGATGCGCCGATCGCGCCGGGGGCGGCGTGGCTGCAATCGCGGCCGGTGAGCATCAGCGGGGCAAGCGCGCCCGGGGGGCAGAGGCCAAATTACTTTCAGCCAGCTCCGCGGCGCATTCGGAGGGGCTAATGACGGCACAATTGGGAACTGTGGCTACCGCGAAGGCGGTGGCACTGATAACGGCTCCGAACGGGATTAACGCGGGCGTGGCGGCGCTGACGTTTCCTGGTTCAGGAGCCGCCGGCGCGCTTACGGCTTCGCAGGTGATTGCGCAGAACGTGGCGTCAGAGGTGGCCGAAAAGGCCGGCCCGATCGTCTATCCGACGGTGAATGTGTACTGCGAAAAGCTGGTGAACAGCCAGTTAGAGAAGTTCCGAAGCTTTTCCGGAACAATCCAAATGGCTATGGAGGTCCGGCATTCACAGGACAGGCTCGAGGGACTGCAGGAGACTCTGGCGACTTACACGGATGCACTTCTGCGAGTGCTGGATGGAAGCCGGGGCGATTGGGGTAACGGGCTGTACTTCGCGGGGGCCTACCAGGCGGTATATGGCGCGGTAAAACAGGGCGGCAAGCATTATATACAGGCGGCGAAAGTGACGTTTGAGTTAGGAGTGAGTATCAACTAATGTCGACTTACATCTCTTCCCAGGCAAACCGGTTCTATACGGCGCTAGAGGACGACTACGGAAAGACGCCGGCGATCACGGCGGCGAATCGCATTCCGGCGCTAAAACTGAAGGTGCGGCAGCAACAGGAAGTAACTTCCCGGAAGGATAAGACGGGAACCCGTACCTTTGTGGGCCTACCCGCGGGCGGGCGGCGGCGCACGGCGTTCGAATTGCAGACGTATATGACAAGTTGGGCGAAGGCGGGGCAAGCGGCGCCTGGGTACGGTCCGCTGTTTCAGGCGGCGCTCGGCGGGTTGCCTAAGGCGTGGGCAGGCGGCACAGTCAGCTCATGCACCGCAGCGGCCCGCGTGACGTTTGCGGCGGCGCACGGGCTCTGCGCAGGTCAGGCGGTGGCATCCGCAAACGAGATCCGGTTCCTGGCCGCGATCGTAGACGCGAACACGGTTGTCCTGAACGCTCCGTTTACGGCGCTGCCGGGGGCGGGGTCAAGCATGGGATCGACGGTAACTTATTCGCCGGCTACGGAGTTGGGTAGCACAAGCATCTTTGATTACTGGTCTCCCTCGACGGCCGTTCAACGCGTACTTAGCGGAGCTGCAGTGGATGAGCTGGAGATTCTGGTGAACGGCGATTATCACGAGTTTCACTTCAGCGGCATGGCGCAAGACATAGTGGACACGAGCAGCTTCAGCGCGTCGGCAGGGGAGCTCGAGAGTTTTCCCGCAGAGCCGGCGCTCGGCGCGTTCGATTATTCGATTGTCCCGGGCAACCTCGGTCAGGCATGGCTGGGTACGGCCGCTACGCAGTTCCTGACGATCACGCGAGCCGCCGTGAAGGTGAAGAACAACCTGGACATGCGGGGTAGTGAATTCGGGTTCAGCGTGCCGCAGTCGATCGCTCCGGGCGAACGGATGGTTACCGGCGAGTTCGAGCTATACAGCAAGGACGACGCGGCTACTGCGAGCCTTTATCAGGCGGCGCGCCAGCAGTCGCCGATTTCGGTCATGTTTCAACTGGGACAGAGCTCGGGTCAGATGATGGCCGTCTTCTTGAAGAGTGTGATCCCCGAAGTACCTGAATTCGATGACGGCAAGACCAGACTGCAGTGGTCCTTCCGGCCATCGCGCGCACAAGGGGTCGGCGACGACGAAGTTGTAATCGCGTTTGGATAGGCGGCGAGTATGCAATACGAAAGCACGAGAGAAGTGCGATCCACCTGCTCGCCAGGAGTAAGTTACGTGGTCTGGCGAATGTCGTTCGGCAGACGGCTGGAGTTGATGCGCAGCGTTCGAGAGTTGGCGCGCCGGCTGGAATATCTGGAAGCCGGTGCTTCCGCCATCGACAGCATGGAAGCTGCCTTCGTACGCCGCGAAATCGACCGGCTGTTCGTGGGGTGGGGATTGAGAAAGGTGGAAGGGCTGGAATTGGATGGCGCGCCAGCATCCCCGGATAGCTTGATCGAGAGGGGGCCGGAAGAGTTGTTTCGGGAAGCGTTGGCCGCTGTGAGGGCAGAGGCCGGACTAAGCGACGAAGAACGAAAAAACTGACGGTCGCCTTCCATTTTCAATTTGCCAACCAGGCCGGTTGGGAGTGCGACGTGTGCCGGAAGTCCGGCCTGGATGAGCGGAGACATTGCCGATGGCGGGGTGAATCGCCGCCGGTGGACGGGATGCCGGTGTGGGTACGCGGAGATATGGCTACGTCGGTGTGTCCAAAGTCGCTGGTGAGCGGAGAGAGCGAGGCACTGCTGGAAGAGTTCTGGGGCAGGCGGCGATTCGGAGGCGTAGGAGTGGAAGGATTGACGGCGCGTCAAGCGGATGCGTTCGCGATGTTGGGTGAGTTACTGCGAGAGGAGAACAAGCGTGGGGAGCGAAGCGCGGGATGAGTTACTAAGTACGTTTTTCCAGCTCGCGGGTGGGACCGGCGGAGCGTCAACGGGATTCGGGTTGGGACCTGAAGCGCTGAGCACGGCCGCGGCCACTGTGGCGGGTGCGACGGTGAAGGGCGGCGGCGCGGCTAAAACAGAGGCAAACGCGGATGGAGCGGTCACGGCCGGGTCCGTTGCAAAGAGTGTGCTGGAGAGTGGATTGGGAATTGTGCCGCTGGTCACGGGTCTCTTTGGTTTGTTCAGCGGGAGGACGGAGGAGGCGGCGCCGGCGATACAGAAGTATGCGATGCCGCAGGCGATATCGTTCGAGAGCGCCGATAGCGGCGGGCGATTAGTGGCGTCCGATCGCGACCAGACCGGAGCGTCGCGCGTTTACCAGCAACAAGGAGGGAGCGGCGACGGATCGACGGCGGTGGGCCAAACTGCTGGGGGATCACAGATCACGGTCAACGTACAGGCGATGGACGCGAAGTCTTTTATGGATCACAGCAGCGAGATCGCGCAAGCAGTGCGAGGCGCGATGTTAAACATGAGCTCGATTAATGACGTACTGGGTGAACTCTGATGCAGACATTTCCCGTTTTAAAGACCAAAGCAGTGATGCAGACACCGGCGAGGAAGCGGACTGCGTTTCGAAATCAGACGCTACGATTTTTGGACGGGTCGGAGCAGCGGTACAGGGATTCGGCCGGTCCTCTACGGAGCTGGGTAATTCAGTTGAAGGATCTGGACGAGAACGAGATGGCATCGCTGGAGCGCTTTTTGCGGGATTCACAAGGGAGATTCGGGACATTTGAGTTCACCGATCCCTGGGATGGTGCTGTTCATACGAACTGTAGTCTTGCGGCTGATGGAGCGGCGTTCGTGCTGCTGGGTGAGATGCGCGGTCGCACGACGGTGACGGTGGTGGAGAACCGGTGAGCGCGGCCTTGGTGTACCCACAACTCACGAGCGGGGCTCTGGCGCAGTTTCCGCTTAGGAAGCAGGTAAGTTACCGGACGGTGGTCATTCAAGCTGCTGACGGCAGCAGTGTGAAGTATGCGGATTCGACCGGCGGGCGAACTGAATGGGAGCTGCAATATTCGGGACTGACGGATGCGGAGTTGGCGAGCCTGGCGGCTTTTCATGTAGCGGCGGAGGGCACTCTCAACGGTTTTACGTTTGTGGACCCCTGCGGCAATCTCGCAGCTTGGAGTGAGGACTTACAAAACGCGGTGTGGCAGACGGCGCCGCGTCTCACGCTGACGGCTGGAGTGCCGGATGTTTGCGGCGGTGCAGGCGCTTGGACAGTGAGTAATAGCGGCGCAGGTCCGCAGTCAATACTGCAGACGATCAACGCTCCCAGTTCATACGTGTATTCCTTTAGCGTTTGGATCCGGTCCGCAACGGCGAGCGCGGTAACGCTCATTTTGGGCGGGGAGAGATCAGATTGCGTGATCGGCCCGGAGTGGCAGCGACTCTCGCTCACGTGGGGCGACGCGCAGACGGGCTCGGTTACTTTCGGAGTGGAGACCGGCGCATCGACGAGCATCGACGTGTTCGGATTTCAGGTGGAAGCGCAGGGGCGATCGTCGGGATATCGACCGTCGCAAAACGGTGGAGTCTATGAGGGAGCCCGCCTGGCCGACGACACTCTTGGGTTTACAACGGAACAGCCGAACCGGCATTCCGCAACGGTAAGGATCGTCTATGCAGACCATCTCTGAGCTTAAGGAACAGGCGGTCACAGATACACCGGTAATGGTCTTCGACTGCGTACTGGCCAACGGACAAACGGAACATTGGAGCACGCACGCGGTGACAGTGAATGGGATCGCCTACCTGGCCCGGGTGCTACAGCATAGTGCTTTCGATATTCAAACGGCATCGGACCAGGGGGTGGACGGCAGCCCGCGAATCTCGATTGTTCTGGCGAACGCCGATTCTCATTTTTCCGAGGTCGAGCGGCAAACGGGGTGGAAGGGGGCGAAACTTACTGTAAGTTTTCTCTTTTACGACTTACGCGCCGCGTCGGCATTGACTGACGCGCCGGTAGTTTTTCGCGGGATCTGCAATGCTCCCGAGGAAATCCGGGAAGCGACGCTCCGCCTGAGCGCGACCAATCGCATGAATCTTCAGAGGCTACTGCTGCCCGAGGTTCGGATTCAACGGCGATGCCCTTGGACATTTCCGACGACACCAGATCAGCGGGCCGAGGGCGTCGATGGGGGCGGGAGCGGAAAGTACTCGCTGTTCTACCGATGCGGATACTCGGCCGATGTGCCTGGCGGGTGTGGGACGTTAGTCAACGGCGCGGCGTTTACGTCTTGCGGGTACACGATCGCAGATTGTACGGCACGCGGCATGAAGCAGCGCTTCGGCGGCTTGGAATATGTGCCGCCGGCGATCGCGGTGCGGGGTTATGGGAAGGAATGGACTACGTCGGCAGTGGCCGTCAATCAGGCGCGATATAACGATTTCGTGCCGATGGTTTACGGCACGGCGTGGTACGAGCCATTAGTCACATTCGCGCGCAATGACGGCAATATGACGCGCATGGAGGTACTGCTCGGAATCGGGCAGATGCAGGGCGTTCTGACGGTGCTCGTCAACGGCGTGGAAATTCCGGCTGGAGTCAACGGCAAGAATATGACGGGGACCGGTTGGTATAACGTGGAGTCGCTCGGGGCGCGTGACGGCACCTTCGATCCAAACTTCACAGACGCTGCTGGTCAGCCGGCAGGTGACCCGTACGGAAGCATGGCCTACCTTTCCGTGGTGGTGCCCAATCAGATCAACGACGGCAATTCGCTTCCAAGCGTTAAGGTACTGGTGCAAGGGTTGTTGGTTTCCGTGTACGGAGCAGATGGGAGTTACAGCGGCGATAAGTTTTCGAATAATCCCGCCTGGGTGTTGCTGGATGTGCTTCGTCGAAGCGGGTGGGGTCAAGAGGAGATCGACCTCGCAAGCTTCGCTGCTGTCGCGGGTTATTGCGCGGAGCGGATTCAAGCTTTCGATCTGAATGGTAATTCGATACTAATCCCGCGGTTCGGTTGTAACCTTGTTGTGCAGAAGCGTCGCAGCGCCGGTGATGTAATTCGAGGGATCCGCAACGCAGCTCGTCTGTTTCTGACATATGGTCCTGGTGGAATCCTCCAATTGCAGGTGGAGAATACTCTGGCGTTGCAGTCGGCGTCACGCCGGACAAGCGGAAACAGTTCGGAGCAGTTAGCCGGGGGGTGGCCGGCATACGAATTCGGCGACGGATCCAACGGATTCTCCGGAATACTGAGGCGAGCTAACGGTGAACCGAGTGTAACGCTCTCCTGCCGGAGTATCGCGGATTCGCCGAATTGCCTTACCTTGGAATTCCAGGATTCATTGAACGGCTACCAGCAGGATAGCTACTCGGTGGTCGATCCAGAGGACGTAACGCGTGCTGGACAGCAGGTGACGACGTCGCTTATGGCCGCGGGCGTCGATAATTACGATCAGGCCGGCCGGCTACTGCAATTTCAATTGGATAAGACGCTGCGCGGCAACACGTATGTGGAGTTCGATAGCAGTATCAAATCGTTCGGAGTCAGGCCCGGCGATATTATAACGTTGACATACCTCAAGGAAGGGTTTACCAGGCAACCGTTCCGGGTAAGTAGGATATCGCCGGCTACGAACTATCGGACGGCGACAATTCTAGCCCAGATCCACGACGATGCGTGGTACCTGGATAGCAACGGACAACCGCTATCGACGTCGGGTGTGCGCCAGGGGACGAGTGGGATCGGCCTGCCCAGGCCGCTGATGGGTAGCACGCTGGATGCCAACGGGAACATGCAATTCGATATCCAGCCGGAGAGTGACAATCGCGTTCGGGTGAGCTTTACCGCGCCTGTGACGTGCGTTCCGTCGCAGACAGCGGCACCTGGTGTCCCCTTGTTAGACCTGATGCCGAGCGTAACAGGCGGTGGCACTCTAAAAGGAGGCGAGACGCTCTATTATGCTGTTTCGGCGGTTGACGCTGCGGATAACGAGGGCGAGTTGTCGTTCACGATTCGCGCGACCATCCCAGCGGACAACAGCTCCGTTACTCTGACGGGACTAAGCTTCTCTCCCGGAGCGGTAGGATTTAATGTATATCGCGGGGCGACGCCAGCGGAGTTGTGTCGCATTGCCTCGGGGCAGACGATCGCAACCAGCTTTACGGATAACGGATTGGCGGTCCAGCTAGTTGCGCCGCCGGACCCGAGCTTCGACCACGCAAACTTCTACTGGCGCATGGAACTACAGCCGGAATTGAGCGCGAGTGTGCATTCGGCGACAACAATCGGTAATGGCACCCTGCAGATGGTACCGAATGCCTATCGGGGAATGACGGCGAGGATTACGCGTGGGTCCGGAGCAGGGCAGGAGCAGACGGTCTCGGCAAACGATGCTACGACCGTTACCGTGTCGCCCGGGTGGGTCGTGAAGCCGGATTCGACGAGTTACTTTACGCTTGCCGAAGCGGGCTGGCATTTCGGTGCAATGGCTGCAAGCAGTCCGGTTGAGATCACTACGCCGAACTTACCCGGCGAGACGATTCAAATCACCGGGCGATCTGCAAACGTCAATGATGCTGAATGTTCCCCCCAGTTGTGTGTTGTGACCCGGTGGCAGATCACAGGGGATAGTTCCGGCGATACGGACGTGCCGCCCACACCCAGTTTCGGTCTGAACGCGGGTGTAGGTGGCGGGTCTGTAGTGGTGAGCGGCATCTCGTTTTCAGATTTGGCGAACACTCAGTCAGTCTCAAGCGCCACGTTGACGCTTTACTACTGGGACGAGCTACAAACGGCAGCCCAAACGACGCTGACGGCGGGGGTGGGACCAAGTGATGTCACGATTAACGGCGGCGCGACGGTGGTCCGTCCTGGCGACCTAGTGCAGGTGGAACGCGAGTTATTGCTGGTTTCGGCCGTGCAAGGCGCGCAGTGCACTGTGAGTCGTGGTGTGAACGGAAGTACGCAGGCGGCGCATGATGCGGGTGCGGCCGTGTATGTTCTTGCGAGCAAAACAGTGATCCTGCCGTTTCCGAAAGGTTTCTTCGGCAGCCCGTATTGCGGAGATTGGAGCTATCCAATATTGCTGCCAGACGTGCGAGTCGCGTGTGCCGACCTGTGGGTCACGAACGCAGTAGGCGACAGCCCGAAGTCAACGATCTGTCTCACGCATTCCGTAGCGAACGGCATGCGCACGTTGATGGGCGGCCAGTATTCCGTTCAAGTGAGCGGTTACCTGTCGGTTGACTCGGCGGCGTGCCCGGCGCTCATCATCGACACGAAGCGAAGCGTCGGACAGATATACGCGGGGCTCGGGACTGCGGCTGATTCTGAGGTACAGGTTCGCGTTAATGTGAACGGCGTGTCGTATTGCGTCCTGAGCGTACCGGCGGGAATGATCGTGTCGAATAGCGTCGATGGATTCGGATTGCCTCCTTTAGAAGCCGGTGCGCTAGTGACGGTCAGCATTCTGAGTGTCGGAAAAACTTACCCGGGGGCGGACCTCACGGTCTTTGTGCAGGTGTAATGGCGGAAACTCTGAGTAAGTTGCGACCAGATCGCGACCTGCAGTGTTACTTCGTTCAGCCTACGGCAGTCGCGGCTCTCAGCGCAACCAGTGCCAACGGCTTCACCGTATCGGGAAGCTGGCGTCAACAATTCGATTGGACTGTGGTGGAGTGGAACCGTGACAATGTATTCGAGCACCCATCGCTTCGGAATCTACCGGATGGAGACCTGAGCGGATTGACCTTGAGCTACGACGAGGAGCGCACCAACTGCATTCCGATGGACTCGACGTTGTACCCGACGGTGGATTGGCCTTACTTGAGAGTATGGTCAGACGTCGATGGGAACGAGACAGTCTTTCAAGTGCCCCTGAAGCGGTATGCTTCCGGAGTAACGAGCTCAATAAGTCAGCCGACTGTGACGTTCGAATTGCAGGGTACGGCTACGCCCCTCGATTACATTGAACTGGCGTGGCTCGATCAGCATTTCAACTACCGCGTGCTGGGCGGGGACACGATCAGCACGGCACTAACGGCTTTAGCAGCAGCTATTACCGCGAACCAGGAAACCGGTCTGGTGACGGCTACGGCGAACGGGAATCAAATCACACTGACGTACATCGGGACGGCCGGTTCAAATGGGAATCGAATCGGTGTCTACGGAACGGTTTATGGCGCGGGGACAGAATCGTGGGCGCCAGCTTGGGGTATGTTCACGGGGGGGCGATCGCCGCAGACGTGGCATCTGAATCTCGATTTTGGGCACTTGACCGACGTTTCGGGAGCCGCAGTTCCGACGACGAACGTCCGGAAGCTCAGGTGGACCTGGGCGGCGGACATGCAGCCGAACGCTTATCAGCGCTGTGAGTTCTGCATCACTGTATCTAATTGGGCAGTCACCGGGAGTGGGGCAGGGTATGAAGTGGCAGGCGCAGGTAGCCGGCGGATCGAGGACGATTCAATTGAGGTCACTTACACCGGTAGCTGGTCGCACGGTATTGGGAATTACTCCGGCGGGTCCATTCGTTGGACGACGACGCCGGGGGATTCGCTGACGTGTGCGTACACGGGAGGGGCAGGGCATTCGCTGTATCTGGGGAGCCGTCGGAGTGACAATGCGGCGGATGTGTCTATTCAGGTGGACGGAGGAACTCCGCTACTGGCGAAGCTTTCGCTTGCCGGCGAGGACGTTCTGGTGCGACTACCGCTCGGAAGTCCAGGCGCCGGCACCCACTCCGTTACGGTGACGCATTCGGGGAAACCCGGGACTTACTTCTATTTCGACTTCATCGAAGTCGCTTTTCCGAGCGAACTGCTGCCGGAGTTTCCTGCCGAACCGATCACCACGTTGGCGACCGACTGGGACACATTGCACTCGCAGGCGATTGCTCCGGAGCGGACAGCATGGCTGATTGACACTCTGGGATTCAAGGGGCGCGCGAACCATTACGCCGGAGCGTTGTGGTTTTACGAGTTGAGGCCGAGCGGGTTCGCTGCGGCTTCGGGCTCCATCACCTTCAGCGGAACGCCACAATTCGGGCAAACGACGCAGATTCTGCTGAACGCCACTCCCTTATCACATGTGAATCTGATCGGGGATACCGCCGAGAGCATCGCGCGATGTTTCGCGCTGCTGATCAACGCTGGTTCCAATAGTGTGTGGGCCAGCGCTGAGGCAGGTGTTCTCACCATCACGGCTCGTGCGATGGGGGCGGCGGGAAATACGATCCAGATATCGGCAGCGAGCGGAAATCCTAACTTCTCAGCGATCGCGAGCGGGCTTACGTTGGCGGGTGGCGTAGACGGCAAGTGGATTACGGACACCGTCGCCGTTCCGAGAATGAATCGAGCGGCCCGCGACTGGAGCGGAAGCTTCTTTCGGGCGATGCGGGATAGCGGACTCGAAGTGGCTGCGTCGTTCAGCACGGAATTGGGGAACGGAGACGACTCTGTGGCGTCGGGAATCGCTCAGCGGTATCCCGATGGCGCGCCGGTTTGGGTAAATACGCCGGCCCTGCAGACGAACTTCGGTCCTCAGAGCCAAGCGTACTGGCAACAAGTCTACGCGGATATGGCGGCGCTGATGTCGGGATGCGGACTGACGCCGTGCTTGCAGTTCGGTGAGGTGCAGTGGTGGTACTTCGCATCGAAAGCCGGAATGCCATTTTACGACGCTGCATCGTGCGACGGGTTTGCGGCGGCATTCGGACGGCCGCTCAGCGTGATTGCAAGCGAGAACGCCGACCCGAACGTGTATGGCGACGAATGCGCGTATCTTTCGCGGATGATTGGGGAGTTCACGCAGGCGATTATGTCGTACGTTCGCCAGACGACACCGTCAGCGATGTTTGAAGTGCTGTATCCACCGGATGTGAACGCTACGCCGCTCAACAGCGCAGTGAACTTTCCTTCCGACTACTGGACACCCGCGCAAATCGCCTGCTTAAAGACGGAAAACTTCACTTATACCGGGGATCGCAACCTCGATAAGGCTCGCGACTCGATCGCGTTGGCGCAGCAGATGGGGTTCCCGCCGGAGAAAGCCAGTCACCTCGTAGCGATCGGCGACTACACGACTCCGTGGGCGAAAGAGAGGCAGTTGGCGATTGCGGCGGGTGTTGAGTCCGTGGTTCTATTCGCCCTCGATCAGTTTTGCCTGATCGGCTATGCACTGCCGCTCTCTCGCGGTAGCAGACGCGCAGTCTCGCTGGGCCGGTAGGATTCATTTTCGTTAGCTGCTAAACTCAAGAACATACGAGCTATGGCCGTTAAAGAAAAAGAAGTCAAGCAGCCGCTGCCTCCGCTGGGAACGTGGGCGCCCGCGGTGGCGCTGAGCTGGCTGGTTCCCGGCGGCGGACACTTCCTGCTGAAAAGAACGGGTCGCGGGGCGTTGTTGCTCGCCGCTATCACAGCGACATTTCTCTGTGGATTGATGATGCGGGGCGCAATGTTCCAACCGCAGAGAGGCGATCTGCTCACAACGCTGATCAACACGGGCGGGTTCGTTGGCGACGTGGCAAGCGGCATCCTGTATCTGCTCAGCGTCTGGCTCGGGTACAACCAGGTGGACACAGCTGGCCCCGTGCACGACTACGGCACGAAGTTTCTCGTTACCGCGGGTCTGCTGAACATCCTCGCTATGGTAGACGCTTTTGAGATCGCTGCAGGGAGGAAAGAGTAGTGCCGAAGATGAATCTTTCGCACTTCGAGGCGGCCTTCCTCTTTGCTCTGTTCGTTTCAGTGGTGATGGGCATCGTCACCAAAAACACCGATCGAGATCGCCTCCACTACGGCGTCTACACGTTCGTTTGCTTCATCGTGGCTCTGTTTGGCCTAGGCTGGCTGATGTACCTCGGCCACGGATAGGCGCTCTCCCGAGCTACTTCTTAGTCCCGTACGTGACGTTGACGGTGGTCTTGCCGGAATCGGTACCGATCGCAATCGTGAGCGACCGGTCTTTCGATTCGTCTGTGGCGATGATCATCGAGCTGTCACCGGTCATCGTGCTCAAGTTCGTTTTCATGCCCATATCCTTGACCTTGTCCTGATAGAAGGAGACGACTTTCGACGGGGAATCCGACGTAGTGTAGGTGACGTTTCCACCTTCGCCATCGCTGGAAGTCCCGGAAATGTTCGTTTGCACCGATGCACCTGGATAGGCAGGAACCCAATCGGGGACTTTGGCACTACCGCCGAATTGCAAGTCGGCTGTTTTGCCATTGTCTTCCTGAGCGCTGAGGTGGAACTTGCCTTCCTTCGCATCGTTGAAATTCAGTGTGACCACCTTGCCGGTCTCCCGATCTTTGATCGTCACAGTGCCGGCTCCGTCGTCTTGGCTGAGCACTTCCAGATTGCGGTTCGACATTGCCGCCGCGCGCGCAAGCGCAGCCGCGGGATTGCTGCCCACCCGGTGAAAGAAATACGCACCCGTCGCAACAACGCCGACGACTCCCAGCACGATGATTCCGAAAATGCCCAGCAAGATCCACACGACCGGGCTCGTCCTTCGAGGCGCGGCGGCCGGCATCGGCATCGGCGCGGGCATGGGCGCCGACATCGGGGCGGCAGCGGGACTCCCGGGAGCCGCAGTGCCGCATTGACTGCAAAATGCGCCGTTCACCTGGGCGCCGCATTTAGTGCAGAAAGCCATGAAAACCTCCATCGGTTAGACTAGCGCACATGGCTCTCTTGCGCATCACCGCGATGGTGGCGATGGCCGCCGGGTCGATTCCGGTTTGGTGGTCATCCGATTTACAGCTTGCGAGCTTAACGGCTATCGACCGTAAGCTAGATCAGCGCGTGGAGCCGTTCACTCCCGCCGACGGCGAAGGTGTGACGCTGATCAAGGAGACCGGCGGCCAGACGGAAACGAAAAAGGCATTCACCTGCCGGGAGTTTCTGGCTCTCTATGATGCGCGCTTTTCGCCGGCCGATAACTACCAAAACAGTCGCGAGGGTGGCTTCAAAGCCCGTTGCATTCCGCTGCGTGTTCTTCAGAAAGCCCAGCCAAGCCGCGACAGCTACGTTCGCAATTTACACTGGACCGACGGTGCACTCGCCGAATTACCGGTGCTCTTCCTGCCAGTCGAAGCGGAAACCGCTGCCGAAGCAGCGGCGCGCGCGAGTAAAACCTGGAAGGAGAACGAGCCGGCGGCCAAAGTCACAAAAGCGGATGGGAACACCTTCCAGGTGGACGTACCCGATATTTGGGAGTGCAGTTTGGACGTGGTCGCTCGCGGCGACTTTAACGGCGATGGTATCGAGGATCTGCTGGTCCAGGGGTACCGGCAGGCTGTCGGTGGCACATACAAGGAATTTCCACTCTTCATCCTGACGCGCGGGAAGGGCGAGACGCGGCTGAGACTGCTTGAACGATTCTGACCTGCATTTTCTGGCATGCTGGTGTTGTGCAGATTCAGTCGATCCATCACGTCAGCCTGAACGTAACGGATCTGGAGCGCTCACGTGCATTCTATCGCGACATTTTGGGGCTGCAGGAGATCGCACGGCCCAAGTTCAACTTCCCGGGAGCGTGGTTCGGGCTTCCGTCCGGCCAGCATCTGCATTTGATTGTGCACGGTGCGCCGAACTCTCGAAGCGAGCAGGGAATCGACACGAAATCCGGGCATTTCGCGGTGCGAACGGCGAGCTTTAGTGCTGCGTTGGAATACTTGAGGGCAAAAGGGTACAACGAATCGGCCGGCGAACGGGATCCGCGTAGCATGCGCGTGCAGCCACATGCGACAGCGGGTTTCCCGCAAATTTACATCCTTGATCCCGACGGCAATATCATCGAGATCAACGCCGAGCGGTTGGACTGATCCCTTCTAGCTGCCGGCGAAAGATCCGGCGGTCGTCAACTCCGAATTGGATGTGATCCAGATGGCGTTGACCGCGGGACGTCCGCTTCCAATGAGGGCCGCGCAGGCGACAGCGATGAATGTTATCAGCAGCGAATACTCGATGAGGTCCTGGCCGTCCTCCTCCTGCCACATGCGTTGTAGGTACTGCGCCATTCTTCCTCCTGGCGCAATTACAACCTATGTTGAGGGTAACCGCAAGGGTTAATAGTCTCAGTTAGTATCCATGCCTTAACTCAGCGCCTACAAACGCTAACCAAAGTTATCAACCCCCGTCTGTCCACGCTAGCGTTTGTTAATAAGAGCCCATAACAAATGGGAGTACAATCGGCGCAACGTCACTGACCCTTGTTGGCTCCGCCCTCGGCTTGCCACTTCTGGAGAACGGGTAGCCATGTGACGTTGATATGATCCAGAACGCCGTCCCGGTCAGAGTCGATCTTATCCGCGATTTGTAGCATCTGTTGACGCATGTATTCCGCATCTTCAGCGTGCGGCCCCGGGGCAATCCGCTCAAAGTCGGCGAGGGCCTGAGCGGCGGCACGAAGGGGTCCCCGCGCATCCTTCGCCCGATCGTTTAACATGCGCGCTCGCGCTAGTTCGAGATTCTCCTGCGCACGCAAAAGCGGCATGTTGCCGTCGAGCTTGGTTTTCATGACGCTCTCGGGAATTGCCCGCAATGCCGTTTCGGCGGATTGCCAGTCCCCGCGTTGGACGGCGTCCTGAGCACGATCCAACCCCTCCGCCGCGCTAGTTACGTCTAACATCGAGGCAGTGACCTGCCGATCCACTTCGCCGATCGTCGTATTCTTCTTGAGGCGGTTGGCGGACATTTCTCCATTTTTGCGATGCTTTACATCCACGTAAGTCGATGTTGTTTCCACATCGCGCCTGACCTCGATCAGCACGGGCGAGGAATGCGACGCCATGGTTTTCAGGATTTCCGCGGCCAGCGCTTTACCTTGCTGTATGTGATCCAGAGCGCCGGCCGTGTCGCGTTGCGTAACTGCCGTTTGAGCGGCTGTAGCCTGGTCCAGTATGCCGACTGCCATTCCGGAGAGGCCTTGGGCACAAGCTCCAGCCGCTAAGACGAGAAAAAGTCCGAATGGGCGTTTCATGGCGTTAAACGGCACGCCGTCCTGTTAGCAGTCCGATGACAAACAAAGCGATAAAGATGAAGAAGAGTACCTTAGCAATTCCCGCAGCCGCTGCGGCCACGCCGCCGAATCCGAAAATCGCGGCAATAATTGCCAGAACCAGGAAAACCCAAGCGTAATGAAGCATTGCAAACCTCCGCTTCGATACATTGCAATCTCGGGACCAGAGTTGGTTTGCCGGAGGGCTTGGTTGGGGAGGTGTGGAGCGCACCGCTCGGCCGTGCCGACCCCCGTTATTGACCCACGTTTGTAAACGGGGCGGGCGTCCCCCGAGCGCTTTTAGGCTTCTCCCTTGCGGTGTTTAGCCGCCAGGAGCATGCTCACCAGCGCGTTGACGAGTAGGACCCCCTAATTTTGAGGTGTTGGATCAAAATTAGGTGGACCAGCACCTGCGTCGCAGACGCGCTCCACCGCTATTATCGCAGGGCCGCCTCAATCGGCCAAGGGAAAAATTGGGCTATCTGCGTACAGCGTCCGCGCGATGCGCCGTATAGAATTGCGGTCATGGAGAGCTCGACAAAAGATGAGGTAAGCGCGATTTACCACGCGTTCAGCCACGGTGACATACAATCCGTTGTGGAGCGCATGAGCGAAGACGTTGACTGGAACTGTCCGGGGGGCGCCCCGTTCTCAGGCATTCGCCGCGGCCGCGAGCAAGTGCGCGAGTTTTTTGACATTCTGCTTCGGACCACGCGTATCGATCAGTTCGATGTCGATGACATCATCGGCGAAGGCGATCATGTAGTAGTGATCGGCCGCGAGCGCGGAACGGTGATCGAAACCGGGCAGCACTTCGAGCAGAGATTCGCACACCTATTTACATTCCGCGGCGGCAAGGTCGCCGCCGTGCATCTCTTCGACGACAGTCACGCCGTAGCGTCAGCGTTCGGCGAATCGACGCGCGAGCGGGAGGCGCTTACCGGTCCACTTGGTGTGACGCGTCCACCGTTTTCCGGACAGGGCGATCTCGAATAGCGTCTTAGCTTGACTGCGCTAGTCCGTTAACCTCGACCGTAGCGCAAACGATCTCACGGAATCGAATTGCGTCTGGAGGTGCTCAGGTCTGCGCGGGCAAGCATCCGCGCTCCGCGCGGACCGACAGGAAAGATTCCTGTCGGCACGTCAAGCCAGAGGTCGGGGGCGCGTCTTTCAGATTTGCTTTTCCATCAGGATGAAGTGGCCTGGCACTTGCATTTCGGCGACTAACTCCGGTGCGTAGTTCTGAACTCCTCGCTCCTCATAGCCTAGGTTTCTATAGAACGAGATTAGTTGTTCGCGCCTGGGGCTCACGACTCGCAGGGTCATGCGTACGCATCCTTTTTCTTTTGCCCAGGTTTCCGCGGCTTGGCAGAGACTGCGTCCGACTCCGGTGCCCTGGCGGTCTGTCGCAACGGAGAGCAGTCCCAGGTAGCAGGCTTCTCCCCTCGGTTCCAAGTACACGCAGCCGGCCGGCGCATCGTTTTCTTCCAGCAGTAGAAAGGTCCCGAGCGCCAGGAAGCGATCCATATCGCGGCCGGCGGCATCAAGGCGGTCGGAGCCTCCTTTTTTGATGAACCGTTCTACCACGAAGGCTTCGTTGATCAGGCGCTGAAGCGAATCGCGATCCGCTGCAGTGGCGATCCGTACGGGCATGGCTCTATTTTGCACCACGCGGCCTGCTAACTGAGACAATACCGGTTGACATGCGCTATCTCATGAAGCAGAAGGTGTTCACGCTCGGCGATAAGTTCGCTATCCAAAACGAGCGCGGCGAGGCGGTTTACTTCGTCGAAGGCGAGATTTTCACTCTCGGGCACAAGCTGTCATTTCAGGACGCGGCGGGCAACGAGCTCATCTACATCCGGCAGAAGCTGCTTTCCTTGCCGCCCACATACGAGCTGTACCGCGGCTCGCAGCACGTCGCCACCATCAATAAAGAGCTCTTCACCTTTTTTCACTGCACGTTCGATATACACGTTGACGCGGAAGGCGACTTGGTGGCGGAAGGCAACCTCACCGATCACGAATACACGATTACGCGCGGCGGGCGGCCGGCGGCCCAGATATCGAAGCAGTGGTTTCAGTGGGGCGATACGTACGGTGTCGAGATCGACGATCGGGAAGATGCGGTGACGATTCTGGCGAGCACCGTCGTCATCGACATGTGCTGCCACGAATCGAAAAGGCGCTAGCGTCCGGCGTCGGCCTTGGTTTCGATGAGGCCTTTGAGGCGCGCCAGATCGTCGTTCATCTTCTTGCCGGCGGCCGGAGTGACCAGCGGCTCCATAAGGGAAGCGAACCAGTTGCCGTAGTCGTAATGCGCGTCGGTGTCGATGCGCGTGCGGCCGCTACCCAAGTCCGTGAGGGTGTAGGCTTGGACGCCCTTGATGCCGTAGACGGGTTCGGAAATAGCGAGGGCAAGGCGCGTGGGCGGCGTGTATTCGGTGATGCGGCCGTTGAGTTTCATGCTGGCGCCGCCGTTGTTTTCATCCTTCATCACCCAGGTGAGAGACGAGCCGACGCCGCGACGCCCGGGCTGCGCCTCCTGCACTTCCACCATCCAACTGACCCACTGCTTGAGCAGCTGGCCGTCGTCGATCCACGCCCACACCTGTTGCGGAGGCGCGGCTATTTCGACGGAGGCGTGCATCTTGCCGGCGTTCGGCCGATAGTGCAGGACGACAAGCGTGAGGATGGGCAGCACGATGAGCGCCGCAACAACGATTCCGATCCACTTCAGCACTTTCATGACAGTTTTCCTTTCGAGCGATATCCGAGGAGTGCCCCAGCCGGCGCTGCCGTCAGCAGAGAGCATACGTACAAGAATGGTGTTGCGCCGAGCGATTCCCACGTCGAAAAAGCGGCAGCGGCAGTAACGGTGACAGCGATTGCGGCGGCCCGGCGAAAGCTGCGCGAAGTGGCACCGCAAGCGGCGGCGAGAATCGCCGCGCAGACGATGTTGGCGGCGAGGAATCCGGGCGCTCGGTCCAGTCCTTCCTTGAGCGGGATGAGGGAATAGACGAAGGTCCAGAGTCGATCGAGGAGCAGCAGTGGGACGGCGACTCCGAAACCGGCGGCTGCGGCGACGTGCGCCATGTCGCCGTGACGCATGCGCAGAGAAGTGAGCGCGGCCGAACTGCGAATCACTTGCGACCAATACCAGCGGCGCGCGTTTGCGCGGCCGTGAGAGCGGCAGAGGATGTGGAACTCTTCGAGGAGGTCGCCGGCGACGAATTCGAATTCGCTCTCGGCGGCGAATGCGAGCAGGAGCAAACGGGCCAGCAGCGGAGGGGTCACCGGCGACCCTCCGGCAGCGGAAAGCGCAGGCCTTCGAGCATGCTTTCGAGCTCGCGGCGGGAGCGGTTGACGGCCTCGACGCCGGCTCCGGTAAGAGTAAAGGATTTTTTGGCGCGGCCGCCGCGTTCGGGAGTGGGACCGGAGAGTTTCGCGGTCAGCAGGCCCTTCTCTTCCAGTCGGTCCAGCGTGGCATAGACGGCGCCGATGGTGACATCGCGGCCGGTGCGTCCGGCGATTTCGCGGCGCACTCGCATGCCGTAAGCATCGGTCTTCAGGCGAAGGACGGCGAGGAGGATCAGGTGTTCGAATTCGCCGAGCGTCTCGCCCTTCGCCATGATTTCTACATACTAGAAGAAATACTTGCGGGCGTCAATGATTTTTTCGTGTTTTACCATAGAAGTTTCCATGGCAAACATACTTCAGAAGCTTCCCATCGGTGAACGTGTGGGTATTGCGTTCTCCGGTGGCCTCGATACGAGCGCGGCGGTGCACTGGATGCGCGGGAAGGGAGCGATCCCGTATACGTACACGGCAAACCTGGCGCAGCCCGATGAGACGGATTACGAAAGCATTCCGCAGCGCGCCCGGGAATACGGAGCGGAGAAGGCGGTGCTGGTGGATTGCCGCAAGCAACTGGTGGCGGAAGGGCTGGCGGCGCTGCAGTGCGGGGCGTTCCACATCACCACGGCGGGCGTGCCGTATTTCAACACGACGCCACTGGGTCGCGCGGTGACGGGCACGATGCTGGTGAACGCGATGAAGGAAGACGACGTGCACATCTGGGGCGATGGCAGCACGTTCAAAGGGAACGACATCGAACGGTTCTATCGCTACGGGCTGCTGGCGAATCCGCATCTGCGCATTTACAAGCCGTGGCTGGACGACGCGTTCATCAGCGAGCTAGGCGGCCGCAAGGAAATGTCGGAGTACATGCAGCGCGCGGGGCTGCCGTACAAGATGAGCGTGGAGAAGGCATACTCCACGGATTCGAACATCTGGGGCGCGACGCACGAAGCGAAGGACCTGGAATTTCTGAAGAACGGCGTGAAGATCGTAGCGCCGATCATGGGCGTCGCTTTCTGGCGAGAGGATGTGTCGATCAAGCCGGAGACGATCACCGTGCGCTTTGAGGAAGGGCTACCGGTCGCGCTGAACGGCGTAGAGTACAGCGACCAGGTGGCGCTGGTGCTGGAGGCGAATGCCATCGGCGGACGGCACGGGCTGGGGATGAGCGACCAGATCGAGAATCGCATCATCGAGGCGAAGAGTCGCGGGATTTACGAGGCTCCGGGAATGGCGCTGCTGTTCATCGCGTACGAGCGTCTGGTGACGGGCGTTCATAACGAGGACACGATCGAGCAGTATCGCGAGAACGGACGGCGTTTGGGGCGGCTGCTGTATCAGGGGCGTTGGTTCGATCCGCAGAGTTTGATGCTGCGCGAGACGGCGCAGCGGTGGGTGGCGCGCGCGGTGACGGGAGAGGTCACGGTAGAACTGCGGCGGGGTAACGACTATTCGATTTTGGATACGGCGAGTCCGAACCTGACGTACAAGCCGGAGCGGCTGACCATGGAGAAGGCGGAGGATTCGGCGTTTTCGCCGCAGGACCGGATCGGGCAGTTGACGATGCGGAATCTCGACATCGTGGACACGCGGGAGAAGTTGCTGGTGTACATGCGGACGGGGCTGCTGGCGAGCGGAGGCACGGGCGCGCTGGCGGAGTTGGCGGCTCCTCAGGAAGAGGAGTAGCCGAGCGGACGTCGCGCCATCGGGAAGCGCCTGCCGCAGCCTTGTACAATCTGAAGTCATGCTGCGGAAAATCACTCTTGCGAGTCTCCTCCTTGCGGCCTTGCCTGCGATGGCCCAGGATATCGCCATTGTGGGAGGCACGCTGATCGATGGCAATGGCGGCGCGCCCGTCAGGGATGCCGTCGTTGTCGTGAGCGGCCGGCGGATCGCAGCGATAGGCCCGCGCAGCACTACACCCATCCCGTCCGGAGCCAAGGTCATCGACGCTGGCAACCGGTATATCGTGCCGGGATTCATCGACACCAACGTCCATCTCTCGCTTTACGGCGGCGCGCGCGACCGATATGAGACGCTTGCCAAGTACTATCCGCGCGAGAGCGAGATTGTGCTCGAAGCGGCGCAGATCGATCTCCGGCATGGCGTCACCACGGTGCGCGACAGCTACGGCATGCTGCTGCCGTTGATGGACGTGCGCGATCGAATCGCTCGCGGCGCGGCAGTGGGCGCTCGCATTCTCGCGGCGGGCAATATCGTGGGATGGGGCGGCCCGTACTCGATCAGCTTCAGCCTGACGCCGCAGAAGGACCTCACGCGATTCCAGGAAGAGATGAACGATGCCATCTCGCAGGGAGCCGGCGAAGACCTCGCGGATATGTCGGCGAGCGAGTTGCGGTCGGCCATCGGCAAGTACCTCGACAAGGGTCCCGATTTTCTCAAGTACGGCGGCACCAGTCACTTCTCACAGCCCGACTACATCGGATTCTCGCCGGACGCACAGAAGGTCCTGGTGGAAGAGGCCCACAAGCGCGGGCGCAGCGCCGAGACGCACTCCACCACAATCGAGGGTCTTCGCCTTTCCATACTGGCGGGCATCGACCTGATCCAGCATCCCGAACTGCTGACGCCGCGCGAAATGCCGGACGATCTGGTGAGCCTCATCCGCGATCGCAAATTCATCTGCTCCATGCTGGTGAGCACCATGACGGGACAGGCATGGGAGAAGCATTTGAAGGTCAAAGCGGCGGCAGAGAAGAAATGGGAGGAGGCGGACAGGAATGGGCCGCACCGCCCACGCACCGTCGTGGAAGACCGGCGCCGCGCGAGCGACCTTGGGCTGGACCTGGAGACGCGCCGCCGCAATGCACAGAAGCTGATTCAGGCGGGCAACATCGTTACCGTGGGCACGGACAGCTACTGGGCTGCCGCTCCGGAGTTTGCGATCGATCCAAAACCGGATAGCCAGAGCCACGGGATCGGCACTCTCATGGCGATCGAGGGCCTGGTGGAACTCGGTATGACGCCCGCCCAAGCGATCGTTGCGGGCACAAAGAATGGCGCCATCGCCTGCCGCAAGCTGAATGAATTCGGCACGCTGGAGAAGGGGAAGCTTGCCGACCTGGTGATTCTGGACGCGGACCCGCTTGCCGATATCCACAACATTCGCAAAGTGCGGTCCGTTATGAAAGAGGGGCAGGTGGTGGATGTGACGCGCCTACCGGAGAAGCGCGTGCTTTCCACGCCGCCGCCGGTGCTCAGCGCGGCCAATCGGGCGCTTCTCCTGAACCCCGATTCGCCGGAGATGAACCGGCGCGCGCCGGACGTGTTTCGCGTGCGCTTCGCCACGACGAAGGGCGACATCGTGTTTGAGCTGCACCGCGACTGGTCGCCTCTGGGCGTGGATCGTTTCTACAATCTGGTGCGCGCCGGGTATTACGATGACACGCGCTTCTATCGCGTGGTGAAGGATCGCTGGACGCAGTTCGGCATCAACGGCGACCCGGAGATCTCGAAGGTGTGGCGGAATCGTAGCCTGCCGGACGAACCGCGGCGGGTATCCAACACGCGCGGGACCATCGCGTTCGCGTTCGCGGTGCCGAATGGGCGCACCACGCAGATCTTCATCAACACTCGGGACAATAGCGCAACTCACGATCGCGAGCCGTTCGTTCCGCTTGGGAAAGTAGTCGAAGGCATGGACGTTGTCGACCGCCTCTTCAGCGAATACGGCGATTCGTCGGGCGGGGGCATTCGCGGCGGAAAACAGGGACCGATGTTCGAGCAGGGCAACTACTGGCTGGACCGCAACTATCCGCGGCTGGATCGGATTGAGCGGGCGACGGTGGAATAGGGTCGGGCGGCAGGGAGTGTCGGGCACCGACAGACTACACTTACCAATCCGGTAAGGTCTTCTCGACGCAAAGCTCAGATGATTATAATCGGCGCCCTGTTCTATTCCGGCGCTGACACCGTACCTCGCACTTGACGCTATTTCCGATAAGGTCCAGCGAACGGCGTTATCGGAAAGTGAAGCAACGCGGTCTCTTTCGGAGCCGTCAGTTTCCGATAACGCCACTTTCCTGGAGGTATCGGAAGCGGCGAACGAGCAGCACATGATAACTACTTGTGTGGTGACAGTTGGAGCGGTGGGATGTCGACCTTGCCCTGCCAAGTGACGAACTCTATCTTGACCCTCTTGGCCCTCAACCGTATCACTCCACTAAACTCGACCTGCGCGTACCGACCCCGAGTTGTGCGCAGACAAATGCGGCTGCCAAGAGGAAGACCATCGACCCGCACGTCCGCAGATGAGTAGGCTGCCGAGGCACAACCGTCTCTACTCGACTCGGTGGCAGGGTTCAGCGCAAGCGTGACGCCATTTCGTGGAGAGAATTTCACTTCACCTCTTCCGCCGATCTTAAGCCAAAAATCAGAGTCGGCATCTTTCGCTGGCGGAATCGTCGCACGGCCATCCAGTTCGATTGTGCAGGTAACCTTTCCCTCGTCGATGTCTACGGCACAAAGTTGCGGAACCTCTAACGAACCCTGCGCGTGAATCGGGGCATTGTAAAGCGTGAGGCCGAAATCATCGCAGATGACTCCTGGTTCATTGCAGCCACCAATTTGCAAGCGCGTTATGCCTGTGTCCAACTGCTGGCCGGAAGCGACCTGGATGCTCTTGACTGCCTTCTTGAACCCTCTCACGGAAACTGTGAGTGTGTAAACTCCCGGCTCCACTCTGCCCACCGTGAATTGCCCCTGCACATTACCGACGGCTTTGTACTCGCGTGCAGAAAGAGCCTCTCCGACGACCCGGATCTCAGGCGAAGGCAAATACATTCCGGTTGGATCGACAACTCTTCCGACGACCGAACCCGTTTCAGCAGCCGCCGCAACGCATAAAGTTACAAGCAGGACCCCAAATCTCAGATACGAGGAATGGCCCATCTCGCTTCAATCGTACTACCGCGCCAGTAGTGAGCGAGTGGCTAGGAAGGATCATGTGGCCAGTGTCCGATAGCGCTAGCAAACGGGGTTTTCGGACAGAACTGGTCCGCAATGATGGTCCAGGGGAGACTGCTTTGCGGAAGTAACTCAAAAATCCGCACACTGCACTATGTCCTTCGTTGGTAAGAAAGGCCATGTCCTCAATCCTTCAGCCGCTAACAGCGGAATGTACAGCGACCAAAAAGCAACAGCGGCAGCGCGTAGGGCGGTCGCAGGGCTGAGAAAGAGTTCGACTCCAGAAACAAGACAGGCAAGCAGGGCCAAAGGCAAAGAGACAAATCCAAGCGAAAACGCAGCTTTCGATAAACCGCGTGTCGCCTGAGGCCTCCAACGGTGTTGCGCGATGCGCCGGATGCTACACCCTACTCAGAACCAAAGGAGCGGGATGGTCGGAGCTACCAAGATCTGCCCCCTAGGGTCTGTCAGAGCCTCGAAGCAGATATCCGAATGAGCGGCTGCGGCATGCAAGAAGGCGGCGACTGCATATTCTGGGAAATCCATTGCAATGACTGGTCCATCGTTGGAACTGAACGCCGTGATCTCACAGATATCGGCTATTTGTGCCATTTCGGAGCTGGTCGGTCTTCCGTGACAACAGTCTGGCGGCTCGAAGAAAGGACGGGAGAAGTCTTGACGAACGTACCGAACGAGTTCAGGAACATCCCGAGAACCTTTCCAGTAGTTGTACGCAATCAGGGCCAGAAAAAATACGAGTTGAAGTATCGCCAATCCGAGCGGAAACCAGCGCGACCTTAGGATCACATCAAATTGGATGCCGTTTTCCTGACGTTTGTTCCTGTTATAAAGCGTGATGCGGCTGCACTGGTCCTGAATGCACGAGAACGGTCACATTCCCAAACCCCACGGTTGCAGTGTTGTTGAACTTTGGTCAAGCCGCCGGGGGAACGTCTACATCTTTGGCCACACTGGTAGGCCGAGATATCGGTTCACCGTATTCCGCCAGAGTTTTAAGATGGCCCTCAATGGCCTCCCGAATGTTGCGCTCGGTCTCCTCCAGGGTCGTCCCGGTCGTGATGCATCCCGGCACGTCAGGTACGTACGCCGCCCAGTTGTTCTCTGCCTTTTCGAACACTACTGCAAACTTGACGCTCATGGATTGTTCTCCAACGCCGCCGCCTTCAGCACGGATTTCAGGGTGCCGACCGGTATACCATCTCCCGGATGGCCCGGAATGGTCAATACGTTCGGCTTCGAGTATGCTTGAAGTGGCGATGACCGGTGTGGTTCGCACGTATTTCCAACTATCGCCTCAACGAGCCGCGATTCCGAATGTTCACGCTTTTCTTCTAGGGTAGTTGCGGATTGCCCGCCGTTCGACGCCGGGCCTCCGGTCCTGAAGCGGCGTTTCCGGTAAAGTGGTCCGGCCCTGTCAATTTTAGCGGCAAGTCTCTCAACCAACATCACGGTTGGTCAGGCAAGCGCGGAAGCGGCTCACGGCCGAGGATTGTAGCCGCTCAGAATTCCTGCTCGCGCGGACGCACGAAAGATGGGGACTAATCAAGGGTATCAACGCCCAGCGTTCCTCAGGGCTCTGTATCTGTGTTCTGGCGGGCGGGCACGCTTCCGATCTGCGCCTCCGCGTCCTCGTGGACACGCGGGAGAAACGGTTGGTGTACATGCGGACGGGGCTGCTGGCGAGCGGAGGCACGGGCGCGCTGTCTGAGTTGTGCCCCAGGAAGAGGAGGAGTGCGGGGAACTGCGGGGCGTTCTATGGTTTCCAAAGATCGATGGGACAACGCTGGTTTTGCGCCGCACTGTCGATTTGCGCGGTGTTGTCGTGCGGCTGCAACTCGCCGTGGCGCAATCTTCGCCCGGTGGTTTCCATGGGCGATTCCGATGAGTCGGGGGCGATGCAAGCGGCGGGCACGATTGTTGCCGCTACTATCGAGCACACTGACGTAGGCGGCCTGCGCTGGGCGCCGAAGCCGCCCAACACGGCGGGCCCGCAGGTGCGGGTAATCCCGTTGTATCTCGCCCGAATTCGCGCGAAGGTGCTCTTTACGGTCCGCGGTCAAGCCGGCAGCAGCGTCGAATTTTTTAGCTGGGTCTGGGCTTCCGGGTCGCACGGCGGCCCACGACTGTTCCACGCGACGGAGGGTAGTTCGCACGTGCTATTCCTGCGGCGGGATGGACGGTACTGGCGCACGGTGGGCGATTATCCGTCTTACGATCTGGAGATCCATTCCATGTGGACGTCTCGGTTGACGGCAATGTGGCAAGCGGGCGAACTTCGGGAACTGCCGCCGGTGGAACGGATATCGGCTCTGCTCTTGCGAGCGGAAGTGGAAAGTGCGACTGCCGGCGACGTCCGTAACAGCCTGGCACCCTACCCGGCTGGAGTGGACGGCGTCTTCTACGTTCGCGGACTGTTCGATCTCACGCGGCTGATGGGACCTTACAGAGTCGCCACGTGGGTCGACGCGCTGTGCCGGGAAGCTAAGTCCGCCGCGACGCGGTTCGCGGCATGTTCGGTGGCAGCCAGCAACTTTCCCGGACGCTGCGACGCCGTGCGGCAGGCTCAGGACGCCGCGAAGGGAATATTGGGAACGCCGTGGCGAGCAAACGGATGGCAGAGTTGCCTGACGGCTAGCAGTTGCCGCCGCGGATCTTTCGGCTGGTGTTACTAGACTGAGAGGATTTCCTGGATTCAGCACCGACCCAGAGCAGTGGCGGGAGACGCTTCGCGTTTATGCGTCAGCGACGGATGATGGTGTGCGCCGCGCAGCGTGCGCGGCAGCGGCACGATCTGCGGATACTCGCGACCTTCCGGAATGCAAGGCGCGATAGCCACGGCTTGTAGACTAGGAAGCGACTCATATGATCTCCACAGCCCGGCGGGTGGCTTTCGATTGTTTGCGGCGGGTTTTAGCTGGCGGGTACGCCTCCGATCTGCTTTTGGAACTCACCGCCGGCATCGATTCTCGCGACGCGGGGCTGGCTTCGGAGATCGTGTTCGGCGTGCTTCGCTTCCGCGGGCAACTCGATTTTCTGATGGCGCACTACTCCGGCAAATCGGGCAAGCTCGATTCGGAAGTGCGCATCGCTCTGTGGATGGGCATCTACCAGCTTCGCTATCTGGAGCGCGTGCCTGCCCATGCGGCCGTTGGCGAGAGTGTCGCTCTGGTGCGCAAGGCGCGGAAGACTTCGGCCGCGGGATTTGTCAATGCTGTCCTGCGGAAAGTTGATCGCGAGCCGGTGGAGTGGCCTTTTCGCGAGGTGGCGCTCTCTTGTCCGGAGTGGATTCTCGCACGATGGGAGGAGCAGTTCGGCCATGAGACGGCGGAGGACATCGCGCGGGCGGCGCTGGTTGCACCGGAGCGGTACGTCAGCGAATCGACAGGCCGGGTTCAGGATATCGGGGCGCAATCGATCGTGCCGCTGCTGGATCTGCAGAGCGGGCAAACCTTCCTTGACCTCTGTGCCGCGCCGGGCAATAAAACGGCCCAGGCGATTGCGTCGGCGTCGGGTGTGCGGGCGATCGCGTGCGACGTGCATCATCACCGGCTTGCGCAATTGAAGGAACTCGGCGTGCCGCTGGTGGTGCTGAATGGCGCCGATTCGACGCTGCCGTTCGGGCAGAAGTTCGATCGCATTCTCGTGGACGCTCCGTGCTCAGGGACAGGCACGCTGGCGCGCAATCCGGAGATCAAGTGGAAGCTGCGTCCAGAGGATTTCCCCGATCTCGCACGGCGCCAGCGGGGTCTGCTGCGCAATGCGCTTGCGGCGCTGGCGCCCGGCGGCACGCTGGTCTACTCCACGTGCTCCCTGGAGCGCGAAGAGAACGAGGACATTGCCGCCGGCGAGCACGTCATCGAAGAGTTGCGGCGGATTCCGGGACGCGAGCCCGGGGATGGTTTCTATGCCGCTGTGATAAAATCAATTTAGCCCGCAAATGATTGAAATTGTTCCCTCAATACTGTCGGCGGATTTTGCTCGCCTGGCAGAGGAGATCGCCCGCGTGGAGCGGGGCGGCGCGAAGATGCTGCACCTGGACGTGATGGACGGGCACTTCGTCCCCAACCTGACGATCGGTCCGCCCGTGGTGGAGAGCATCCGCAAAGCGACGCGCTCGCATCTGGATGTGCACCTCATGATCGAGAACCCGGACCGGTATGCGGCGGATTTCGTGCGCGCCGGAGCGAATTCGGTGTCGGTGCACTATGAGGCGGCGCGGCATCTGGACGGCACGCTGGGCGTCATTCGCAACGCGGGCGCGATGGCCGGCGTGGTGCTGAATCCGGCGACTCCGGTGTCCGTTTTGGAAGACGTTCTCGAAGTGGCGGACTACGTGCTTTTGATGAGCGTGAATCCAGGCTTTGGGGGCCAGCAGCTCATTCCTTACGTGCTGCAGAAAGTTCGTAAGCTGGAGAGAATGCGGCGGGAAAAGAAGTTACGGCTGCCGATCGAAATTGACGGCGGCGTGCACATGAATAATCTGGCCGAGGTGGTGAGGGCCGGGTGTGATTGGATCGTCACAGGGTCGGCCATCTTTCACAGTGCCGATGCCGAGGCTACGGTGCGCGAGATGCGCTCGGTGGCCGCGGGTGCGACCGCCATTCAGATTTAACGGGGCCCTTCAGTGGGTGGAGTTTGAGTTTTTAATATGGTTCGAAACGCCATTCGTTATTCCGCGTTATTGGGAGCTGTCGCGGCGCTTCTGTTTTCCACGGCGTGCCGCAAGCACAAGTACGAAAATCCCATCACCAAAGACACGCAGCAGCCGGACAAGGTTTTGTTCGATACCGCCATCGACGATATCGAGCACGGCAGGTATGAGCGCGCGCGGCTGACGCTGCAGACGCTGATGAACACCTACGACACCAGCGAGTACCTGGCGAAGGCCAAACTGGCGGTGGCTGATAGTTGGTATCGCGAAGGCGGAGCGCACGGCCTGGCGCAAGCCGAAGCCGAGTACAAGGATTTCATCCTCTTCTACCACAACATGGAAGAAGCGGCCGAGGCGCAGGCGAAGATCTGCAAGATGCAGTATCAGCAGATGGACAAGGCCGATCGCGACCCCATTCACGCCTATCGCGCACAGGAAGAATGCAAGACGCTGCTTACGGATTTTCCGAACAGCAAGTTCGCGCCCGACGCCCAGCAGTATCTTCGCAACGTGCAGGAAGTTCTGGCGGAGGAAGAGTTCAAGGTCGGCACGTGGTATCAGCACAAGGGCAGTTTCCCGGCGTCGGCGAACCGTTTCCAAGGCCTCACCGATCAGTACCCGCTCTACAGCAGGGGCGCCGATGCGTTGTGGTCGGAGGCCGAGAGCTATCAGCACATGGGCGACAACTTCGAACCGCAGCAGGCGGCGGCGTACACCAAGATTGTTCGCGATTTTCCGCTGAGCTCGCATGCCGATGACGCAAAGGCGAAGCTGGAGGCGATGAAACGTCCGGTGCCGGCGGCGGACCCGGCGGCGTATGCGCGCGAGAAGTATGAAATGGACAACCGCAGCAAGCGAAGCTTGATCAGCAAGGCATGGGGTCCGTTCGCTTCGCATCCGGATACGACGCAGGCTGCGAAATCCGGGACTCCCACTATGGCGGCGTTCAAGCCCGGGATTCCGTACAGCGTTCCGCAAAGCGCGGCTCCTGCCGCTCCCAACGGCGGCACGGGAACGAATGTCAGCACCGGCTCTGATGTGACGGTTTCGACGGTCAACAACACGACGCTGCTCGATAGCGCTCCGGATGCTCGCGCGAACGGCGCACCGGCGGCCGGGGGCACTGCGCCGCAGACGAATCCGGCAACTCCCGCGGCCGTTCCGGCGAAGGGCGGCACTGGCAATCCCGTGGAGGCGGCGGGCACTAATCCTGCGGCGACCAATCCCGCGGACGCTGCAATGAAGCCTCTGCCGCAGAATCACACCGGCAACGCAAAGCCGCTCACACTGAAGCAGCAGCAGAGGTTGATGCTGAAGCAGCAGGAGCAGGCGAAGAAGATGCAGGCGGCGCAGAAGAAGGCGGCGGAGGAGCAGGCGAAGAAAGACGCCAAGAAAAAGAAGAAAGATGGCTCCGACCAGACACCCACCGCTCCGGCGGCTCCAGGCAAGCAATGAGCCGCGTTCTGCTGGTGGACGATAGTCCACACGCACAGCGCATGGGCGAGCGCATCCTCAGCGAGGATGGCTATGAAGTGGTTACGGTGAGCAATGCCGATTCGGCGTTGATCCGGCTGGCCGACGTAGACCCCGACGTGGTGATCGCCGACACCGTGATGCCGGGGCGAACAGGTTACGAGATTTGCCAGTATCTCAAGATGAGTCCGAATCACGTGCACGTTCGCGTGATCCTGACGGCTGGGGTGCTGGAGGCTTTCGACGCGGATCAGGCCAGGCGCGTGGAAGCCGATGCCACGTTGAAGAAGCCGTTCGAAGCCACCGCGCTGTTAGCTGCTGTGAAGCCGCTGGCGGAAGCTGCGGTGAAGAGCCGCGCGACTCGCGGCGAAGCGCCGGGGGCAGGGAAGGCGGAAGCGCCTGCGCAGGCGGCGGCTCCGTTTCTCGCGGTGGTGGATTCCGAACAGGTGCGTGCCGCGGTGACGGTGGCGCTGGATGCGAGCATGGCGGCGATGGTGGATGAGATCTCGCGGCGCGTGCTGGCTGCCCTGCAGGCGCGCAAACCCGAACCGCCGCCCGTTGTGGAAGCGGCGTCGGCGCCTGTTGCGGAATTGCCGAAACCCGCGCCTCCGCTGCCGGCCGCGCCCACCGACGCAGCGCGCGTTTCCACGGTCCGCAGAGTGAGTCCGCTGCGTCTGCGCACGGGGGCGGTATTGGGCATCGAGATCAATAGGCCGCTGAAAGAGGATAATGAGTCTGAATAGCGACTATGCCCGATAACAGTTTTGACGTAGTATCCAAGATCGAGATGCCGGAAGTAGTGAACGCCGTCCAGCAGGCGATGAAGGAGATTCTGCAGCGCTACGATCTGAAGGACTCGAAAAGCAATATCGAGTTGAATGAGAAGGACAAGAAGATTGTCCTGACGAGCTCTGACGAATTCAAGCTCAAGGCCATCACGGAGATTCTGCAATCGAAGCTCGTGAAGCGGCAAGTTCCGTTGAAGGGCTTGCAGTACGGCGAAATTCACTCGGCCGCCGGCTCCACGGTGAAGCAGGAGATCACGCTGCAATCCGGCATATCCACGGAGAAGGCGCGAGACATTGTGAAACTGGTGAAGGACAGCAAGCTGAAGGTGCAGGCGTCCATTCAGGGCGATTTCGTGCGCATTGCGGGTAAGGATCGCGATACGCTGCAAAGCGTGATTAAGCTGCTGCGCGATCACGATTTCGGAATCGACATGCAGTTCACGAATTATCGTTCGAACTGAGCATGGCGCGTCACTTTTTGCCGTGTTTAACCCGCACTCGCATCCCGGGCACCTTTTACCACCCCCTTACGGGGTTGTGAAGAAATATCAAATTGCTTATGCCGCGTTTTAAACCGCACTCGCATCCCGGGCACCTTTTACCGCTCCCTTACGGGGTTGTGAAAAAATACCGAATTGTTTTATGCCGCGTTTAAACCGCACTCACATCCCCGGCACCTTTTACCGCTCCCTAACGGTCACGGCTCCGTATCTGCTTGATGCTGCTAACGGAGCCGCGACCGTGAGGGAGCGGTAAAAGGTGTATCGAAAAGGCGAATGAAGCGCGACGAGAACAGCAGGCCTAAATAGTGCCACGGCGAATTGAATCCCACACACTTCCCGGTCCCGTAGGCGCTTTAGAGGCGCTATTGGAAGTGCCCGAGGAGCAGCCTCGCCTCGCCGCGCTCGTCTGTCATCCGCATCCGCTGTACGGCGGCACAATGCACAACAAGGTAGTCTATCGTTTGGCGCGCGCGTTGCGGACCCGAGGCGCTGTCGTGCTGCGCTTCAACTTCCGTGGCGTGGGTCGCAGCGAAGGCGCGCACGGCAATCTCACCGGGGAGATCGAAGACGCGCGGCATGCCTTGGAATGGCTGCGCGGAAGGTATCCGGGTCTCCCCTATGCCCTCGCCGGTTTTTCGTTCGGGGCACGCGCGGTATCTCACCTTGCTTGTGAAATTGGCGACGCGGAGTTTCTGCTCGCAGCCGGTTTCGCCACCCGCCTCGGTCCGGTCGATTATCTCGCCGCGTGCAGTGTGCCGAAGATCTTCATACAGAGCACGCACGACGAGTTCGCTCCGCGCGATGCCTTTGAGCGTATGTACGCAAGGATCGGCGAGCCGAAGCGGCTGGTGTGGGTCGAAGCCGCGGACCACTTCTTTGCCGGCGCCCTCGACGAGTTTGAGGAGCAAGTCCGCCTCGCCGTGTAACGTGCGTCTATTGCGGCGCTGCGCTCCGTATGCCATCCTGAACACTTCGTATGGACATCATCACCGGGAATGTCGGTTGGATCGAAGTCATCTGCGGGCCCATGTTTTCGGGCAAGAGCGAGGAACTCATCCGGCGGCTACGTCGCGCCATGATCGCTCGCAAGCGCGTGGAGGTGTTTAAGCCGGCGATCGACGACCGCTACTCCGCCGATGAAATCGTTTCCCACGGCGACCTGCGCATGCAGTCTCAGGTGGTCAAAGACGCGAGTGAGATCGTGGACCGTATCGACTGGCGCAGCGAGGTGGTGGGCATCGATGAATCCAACTTCATGGGATCGATGCTGGTCGATGTGGCGCAGCGGCTTGCCGACAGCGGCAAGCAGGTGATCATCGCGGGACTGGATACGGACTACCTCGGGCGCCCGTTTGCGCCCATGCCGGACCTGCTGGCGCATGCCGAAAGCATCACTAAAACGCTGGCGATTTGCGTGCGCTGCGGCAATCCGGCGAAGCACACGCAGCGCCTGCGGGGGAGCGAAGAGCTGATCGTGGTGGGGGCGAGCGATATGTACGAGGCGCGCTGCCGCCGGTGTTTCGAACCCGGCATTCCCAAGCAGCAGGAGATGGATTTCGTGAAGGCCAAGCGGCGCGACGTGTAGGCGCCGGGCGTTTTCAACGCGCCGCTTGACGATCGGCCCGGAGGCCGGTATTTACGGAACGATCGGCGTCATCAGGAATGCGGTGGGCTGCCCGTTGTGTACTCCGGTCCCGACGATCTGGCCGAGGCTGTTAATTCCGGAGACACCCGTGATTGTCCAACCGCTGCCGCTAACGGCGTCGAGCGACGTCTGAAGGTCGAACACACCGCTATCCCGCCAGACCACGTAATGGGTGCTGGTCACGGTGAAGGTGCCGGGGACCATATATCCACTGGTTCCTACAGCTTGTCCCACGTTGTTGATCGCGAGCCCAACGCCGTAATTGTCGCCGGGCAGGAGCGGAAGTTCAGAGGGCGTGTGTGCGGCGTCATTGTGCCACAGCACTGCCCTGTTGCCGAAGGGCGGATGACTCTCGCCCACCGCCTGCCCGGCATCGTTAACGCCCCATGCGATGCTGGTCCAGTCTCCGGGGAATGGTTCAAGAAGGGTGAGCGTGTGCTTCGTATCGTTGTTCCAGAATGCGCCCTTCTGGCCGAACAGCGAGTTCTGCACCGAGCCCACCACCTGAACGCTCTCATTGGCGCCGGTGGCAAACTCGCACCGCACATTGCCATCCCCGCCGGGGTACGGTTGCAGGTCCGTGCGGCGGAAGGTGCCCGGCTTGCTGGCATCTTCCACCCAGATGGACGCGGCCCAATTGTTGCAGCCGCCGAAACCCTTGAGGGCATTGCCCGCTATTACGCCGCTCCCGTTGATGTGGACGGTGTGAGCGTTGGCTGCGCTAGGGTCGATGTCGATGACAGTTCCGTTGCGATACATCTCGGCGCGCGGGCGGCCGTCGCCCTTGTCGCCACTGCCCACAGCCACTCCGTGGGAGTTGATGGATTGAGCAATGCTGTACGTCCCGTTCGGCAGCCTGCCCAGATTGAACGCGGCGCCGTTTATCCAGGCGGTAGCCGTCGCATTGCACTGACCGGTTATGCCTGATTGATCGTTAATCCCTGAGACCGTGCAATTGGCTGCGCCCTGTTCGCTAATCTTGTACGTCGTTTGAGCTGTCGCAGCTAGCGAAAGCACGCACGCAAAAGCCAGTATCTTCATCGTCGTCTCCTTTATCTTCGGCCGGGAAAGTTGCCGGAACCCGACCTTCAATTGCTGAGACCGCCGTTCAGACGGGCTGGAACAGAAACGATGTGCGCAGGCTGTGAAAGGATTGTAAACGGCTGGAAAAAACCGGGCGGCAGTGAACTGTGTTGCATCTGCTATACTTAAACCTGAAGTAAATCCGCCATCCCACCTTCCTTACCGGTTGCCGGTTGTCCGATTCCTTCTCTAGTACAAACTTGAATGAACACTTTTTCTGAATTTCCCCTTACAACACAACTACACAACAACCTTTCCAAACACGGCTTCCAGATTCCGACTCCGATTCAAAGCATGACGATTGAACCGGCCATTGCCGGGCGCGACCTGGTCGCCACAGCGCAAACGGGAACGGGCAAAACGCTCGCCTTTGTGCTGCCGATTTTGCAACTGTTGTCCACGGGCGAGCGGCGCCGCGGTATTCGCGCGCTGATTCTCAGCCCCACGCGCGAACTCGCGCTACAGATCAATGAAACTCTCGTAAAGATGTCCAAGGGCACCGGCCAAAGCGCCGCGGTGGCTGTCGGCGGGCTGAGTGAACGCTCGCAGTTGAACGCCATCCGCAACGGCGCCACGATTCTGGTGGCGACGCCGGGCCGCTTGTACGATTATCTCAGCCGCAATCTGGTGGATCTGAGTCACGTACAGATGTTCGTGCTCGACGAAGCCGACCGCATGCTCGACATGGGATTCCTGCCGACGATCAAACGGATCACAGCGGCGCTTCCCGCGGAACGGCAGACCCTGTTCTTTTCGGCAACCATCGAGGCCAGCGTAAAGCAGCTTGTGGATTCGCAAGTTCGCAACGCGGTCCGTGTGGAACTCGGTTCCATCTCCAAACCCAGCGAACAGGTGGATCTGCGCTACGTGGAAGTGGAGCAGGACGGCAAGCTCGCCGTGCTCAAGGGTCTTCTCAATGACCATGAAGGCAGCACGCTGGTGTTCGCGCGGACGAAGCGCGGCGCTGACCGGCTTGCGAAGCGTCTCTCCGAAGAGGGCGTGAAAACCGCCGCGATTCACGGCGACCGTAGCCAGAATCAACGGATTCAGGCGCTGCAGGGTTTCCAGCGCGGCTACTATCGTGTGCTGGTGGCGACGGACGTCGCGGCCCGCGGCATCCACGTGGACAATGTAGCGCACGTGGTGAATTACGATCTTCCGGGTGCTCCGGAGGACTTCATTCATCGGGTGGGCCGCACCGGGCGAGCAGGCGCTCGCGGAATGGCGACTACGCTCGGCACGCGCTCGGAGCGCAGCGACGTCGCCAATATCGAGCGCAAGCTCTCCATTCAGTTGCTCGAGCCGGGGCAGCGCCCCGCGGCGGTGCTGCGCATGCCGTCATCGAACGGCGGTGGGTCTTCGCGCCGGCTGGTGTTCAGTTCACGCCGTATGCGGCCCGCACGCCGCGCGATTTAGTCCCCGAGGTTTCTTAGCGGGTCCAGAACGAGCTCTGCTCGCCTCTACAGCGATACAATCTCAGGCATGGTTCTGAGACGGTTCTTGACCCTGATTTTGTGCGCCGGTGCGCTCGCCGGCGCCGCGGTCCCCACTCCCCAAGAGTTTTTCGGCTTCCGGATGGGGACCGATAAGAAACTCGCGCGCTACGACAAAATCGCCGAGTACTTTCAAAAGCTCGCGTCCGGCACCGACCGCGTACGATACCGCAACCTCGGCCCGACCACGAACGGCAATCCGTTCGTCATGCTGGAAATCAGCTCGCCCGAGAACCTCAAGAACCGTGACCGGCTGATGGGGCTGGAGCGCAAGCTCTACTTCCAGGGCGGCGCGCCCACGGATGCCGAGCGTGACGAGATCTTTCGTAACGGCAAAGCCGTCGTCATCATCACCAACAATATACACTCCACCGAGATCGGCGCTTCGCAGATGGCGGTCGAATGCGCGTATCGCATGGCCACCGAAAATTCTCCCGAGGTGCGCAAGATCCTCGACAATGTGATCTTTCTGCTGATCCCGTCACTCAATCCGGACGGCCAGATTATGGTCACGGACTGGTACAACAAGGTGGTCGACACGCCGTACGAGGCGTCGCCGCTGCCGTATCTGTATCATCCTTACACCGGGCACGACGACAATCGCGACATGTATCTGTTCTCTCAGAAGGAGAGCCAGATGACGGCGCGCGTGTTGTGGCACGAGTGGTTCCCCTCCATCTGGTTGGATGAGCATCAGCAGGGCACCAGCGGGCCGCGTATTTTCACGATGCCTGCCACGGACCCGATCAATCCGAACGTGGATCCGCTGATCTACCGGCTGAACACGATTTACGGACAATCGCAGGCGGCGGCGCTGGAAGCCGAGGGCAAGACCGGCATCATTTTCAACGCGACGTATACGAATTTCTGGGAAGGCGCGATGGCGTGGGCCGGTTGGTGGCACAACCAGGTGGGGCTGCTGACGGAGGTGGCGAGCGCGCGGATCGCAACCCCGACCACGCAGTTGATGGCGCAACCGGGCCGCGGCGGCGAGCCTGCGCCGGCGGCTCGCAGTGCGGCGACCGGTGCGGCGAATGCCACGACGGACTTCCAGGCCGAACGGCGGCGCGAATTCGATCAGCCGAACGCGCCTCTGCCCGCGCCGCGCGACGTGAATCCCAGGACTGAATATCCGCGGCCGTGGTTGGGCGGGAAGTGGAGCCTTCGCGACATCGTCGACTACGAAATGACGGCAACGTTCGCGCTGCTGGATGCGGCGGCGGATAATCGCGAGACACTGCTGCGCGAGATTTATCAGGTCAACAAGAACACTCTGGAGGCAGGGAAGAAGGGCGAACTGGCGTCCGGGCCGAAGGCGTTCGCGGTAATCATTCCGGTGGAGGGGCAGCACGATCCGAATGAGGCGGCTGACCTCATCGATAAGCTGATGCTCGGGGGCGTGGAGGCGTACCGGGCGAGCGCCGCGTTCGAACAGGATGGAAAGAAGTATGCCGCCGGCACGTACGTGATTCCATTCACTCAGGTGTTCGCACGGTATGCGAAAGACATGCTGGAGAAGCAGACGTATCCGGAAGTGCGGCGCGCTCCGGGTGCTCCCGCCGAAGCTCCGTACGATGTCTCGGCGTGGAGTCTCGGCATGCAGTTCGGCGTGGAAACGGACTTTGCCAAGACCGCCCTTCCGGCGGGCTTGCGCACGGAGAAGCTGAATGCGCCGCCGAAACGCAGCATCGCCGTAAGTACCGAGGGCGGCACGAAGCGCTTCGCATATGACGGCGCAGTGAGCGCGATGATCGTGAACAGGCTGTTAAAGGGCGGCGCGAAAGTCAGCCTGACGCGACCCGATTCGCACGGCGTTTCGACCGCCATCGCCACGGCGCAGCCGAACGTGTGGAGCAAGGCGGTGGAAGGCATCGAAGTGCGCGATGCCGGGCCGTCGAAGGCGGCCGCGGGCGAGATTGCTACCGCTCTGTCGCAGCCGCGAGTGGGTCTGTATCAATCGTTCGACCCGAGCATGGATGAGGGCTGGACGCGCTTCATCCTGGATCAGTACGAGTTTCCATACAGCAAGGTGCACAACGCCGACATTCAGGCCGGGAAACTTCGCGAGAAGTACGACGCGATCGTGCTGCCGGATCAGCGCGCGAATTCCATCATGCAGGGGCTGGACTTCAAGGGCGTGATCCCGGAGTACCGCGGCGGCATCGGCGAAAAAGGCTGGGAAGCGCTGCGCGACTTCGTGAGCGATGGTGGCACGCTGGTGGCTATGGGCGAAGCGACAAGCCTGCTACTCGACAAGATGCCGCTCGGCGTGAAGGACCTCAAGAAGACGTATACGCGCGACCAGCACTTCGCGCCGGGAGCGATCGTCAACCTGCAAGTAGATACCGCTCATCCCATGGGCTACGGTGTGGCGCCGGACACATACGGCTATTACATCAACTCGCCGTTCTATCAGTTGACGGAGAGCTTTTCTTCGCAGAAGGTGAGCGTGGTGGCACGGTATCCGAATACTAATGTGAATGCGTCGGGATGGCTGCGCGGCGAAGACCTGATGGTTGGCCGCGCCGCCGTGGTAGCAATTGAGATGAATCCGGGAAAGGTAGTGCTGTTCGGGATTCGTCCGCAGCATCGCGCGCAAACGCACGCCACCTTGCCGCTGCTGTTCAACGCGCTGTACTGGTCGGCAGAGAAATAAAGTAGCGACGGGACTCCGTCCCGTTGCAGGCGTGCGCAGCACGCCCAGGCGAGCTCTGCTCGCCGCAACAGGAAAGATTCCTGTTGCCACGTGCCGACAGGAATCCTTCCTGTCGGAGGCGTGCGCAGCACGCCCGCAGCCTTTTCGCTTGACATACGAAGAGCTTACTAGTAAGCTCTTCGTAGATGCCGCCCAAACCTTCCCATCTTCCCCGGCCGACCGATTCGGAGCTCGAAATTCTCACCGTGCTCTGGAGCCGCGGCCCGAGCACCGTTCGCGACGTGCACGAAACTATCGTGCAGTCGCGGCCTGCGCAATACACGACCGTTCTCAAGCTTCTGCAGATCATGGCGGAGAAGGGGCTGGTGCGCCGCGACGAGAAACAGCGCGCGCATGTTTACGAAGCCAGCCGTCCGCGGGAAGAGACTCAGCGCCAGCTTGCCGGGGACCTGTTGCAGCGCGCTTTCGGCGGGTCGGCCAAGAGCCTGATGATGGGTGCGCTTTCTGCGCGCAAGGCAAGTAAGAAGGAACTGGCGGAACTCAAGAAGTTTCTCGAAGAGTACGAGGGGGAATCCCGATGAACGCGATTCAACTGTGGATGCATACGCCCGCCGCTGCCGTTGTGGGCTGGACCTTGATTCACTTTCTCTGGCAGGGGGCGGCGATCGCTCTGCTGCTCGCCGCGGCCATGGCGGTTTTGCGCGATTCTCGAGCGCGCTATGGCGCCGCGTGCGCTGCGCTGGCCGCCATGATTGCGGCGCCGGCCATCACGCTCGCGCTGTTATGGCCATCGGCGGCCGCGGTCGCCGTTCCGCTTACCCGGCGATTCGCCATCAACTGGTTTGCGGTCGCCGCCGACGATGCACCCCTCCGCCTCAGCGCGCCCTGGTATGCCTGGATCGCGCCGTGCTGGTTCGTGGGCGCACTGGCCGTCTGCGCCTGGCGTGCGGCGGGCTGGTACGCAGCACACGGTCTGCGAACGCGTGGCGTTTGTGCGATTTCGCCTCAGTGGCAGTCGCGCGTTGCGGTGCTCGCCGGAGAACTGCGCGTGACGCGGCCGGTGAGGCTGCTCGAATCCTGCCTGGCGGAAGTGCCGGTAGCGATCGGTTGGCTGCGGCCGGTGATTCTGCTGCCGGTCGGCCTCGCCGCGGGATTGCGCGCGGAGCAGGTCGAAGCCTTGCTCCTCCACGAGCTGGCGCACATACGCCGCTGCGACTATCTGGTGAACCTGCTACAGACGGCCATCGAGAGCGTTCTGTTTTATCACCCTGCCGTGTGGTGGGTTTCGAACGCGATCCGCGCGGAGCGAGAGAATTGCTGCGACGATCTGGTGGTGCGCGTTCACGGCGATGCCCGTGCATATGCCGCGACTCTCGCGACCCTGGAGACGGCACGGTGCCGGGCGCCTCTGCCGGCTGTCTCAGCTAACGGCGGCCGTCTTATCGACCGCGTTCGCCGTTTGACGAATCCCGCGCAGAGCGGTGTCTCGGCCGCGCCGGTGGTCACCGGCCTTGTTGCCCTGGCGACCATTGTAGCCGCGTTGGTGGTTTGGCCCTCGCATCGTGCCACCGCGGCCACGCCTCAGGATCCTGCGGCGCCTCAACGTGCGGCTGCCGCTCAGCCACAGCCGCGCGCAGGCAAGGTCCGGCGACCCGAGGCCGTGCCGGTTTTGGCGCAAGTGGGGGAGTCCACCCTTACTATTCCGGAGCGCTACCGCAAGTGGCTGACGCAGGACGTAGCGTACATCATCTCCGATGTCGAACGCAGCACCTTCGAAACGCTGCGCAGCGACTCGGAGCGCGAGCACTTCATCGAGCAGTTTTGGGAGCGCCGTGACCCCACGCCGGGTACGCCCGAGAACGAATACAAAGAGGAGCACTACCGCCGCATCGCGTACACAAATCAACATTTCGGCGCGCCCTCGGGCTTGGCGGGTTGGAAGACGGATCGCGGCCGGATCTATATCACCTACGGTCCACCGGATCAGATCGAAGCGCACCCCAACAACGTTCCGCCGTCGCAGCAATGGCTCTACAAATTCATCGAGGGTATAGGTCAGAACGTCATCATTGAGTTCACGGGTGACGACTATCGAATGACGATGGATCCGTCGGTTGCTCATAACGTGTTCTTCTCCACCGGGAACGGTCCGCGCGTGATCGTGGAGGTGCAGCCGGATCGCAGCGTAGTGATCTCGGTGCCGCTCGCCCAGGAGAGTTCGCCGTACGTTCTGCGCGGCGATGTCACCACGGCACGCGGCCCAATCGTCAGCACGTTTGAGGATGTCGCGGTCGGGTCGGGCTTCAAGAAGACGTTGGGCCCGCTTCAACCCGGCGATTACGACATGCAGTTTGCAACGAAAAATACGCGCGGAGAGCGCACCTCCTCGCACGTAACGTTTACGGTCCGGTAGTCCGCGCGAGCCGGCGAAACGTTGTAGCGTAGTAGTAATGCGCCGCCGGCTCCTTCCCCTGGTTTTCGTGTGTCTAGCGCCCGCGGCTGCGCAGCAGTTGGCAACGCTATACGGGCGTGTGCTGGACCCCTCGGACGCCGGAATTCAGAACGCGTCGGTAGCCATCGTCAACGAAGACACCGGCTTCCGCCGCATGCTGGAATCGGACAGCGAGGGCAGCTATTCGGCCGGTTCCCTGCAACCGGGCTCGTATAAAGTCACGGTCACGAAAGAGGGCTTCCGAAGAGTCATCCGCTTCGGCGTGGCGCTCTCCGCCGGCTTTGCGACGCGCGCCGATTTCAGCCTTCCCGTGGGCAGCATGATGGAGAGCATCACCGTGCACGGCACCGCGCCCCTCCTGGATAGCGAGGACGCCACGCTTGCTGTAGACTTCGACCGCGAACAGATGCAGCGCATCCCGATCAACGGTGGAGGTCTGCTGGGCCTTCTCGACATTGTGCCGGGAACGGTGGTGACGCCCGCGACGCGCGGCGAAGCGGGCCAGTTTTCGACGAACGGGCAGCGCGCCAACACGAATTACTTCACCGTGGATGGCGTCAGCGCGAATAACGGCGTGACCGCGGGAGGCCTGCCGGCGCAATCGACGGGCGGCACATTGCCGGCCGTGAGCGCCTTCGGCAGCCTGGATTCCCTCATCTCCACCAGCGCCGTGCAGGACATGCGCGTCCAGACATCCAGCAGCATTGCCGAATTCGGGAGGCTGCCCGGCGCCAGCGTCGAACTGGTGAGCCAGTCCGGCAGCAACGAATTCCGCGGCGCGACGTCGTATCGCTTCCGCAACGAACTGGGCAGCGCCAATAACTGGTTCGGCAACGAAGCCAGGTTCGGGCGGCTTCCGCTGCGGTTGAACGATCTCACTCAGACATTCGGCGGTCCCGTGCGGCGGAATCGCGCGTTCTTCTTTCTCAGCTACGAATTCATCGACTTGGTGCAGCCGTTCGTCTGGACGCAGTCTGTGCCAGGCGTTGCGATACGGCAAGTGGCTGCGGATTGGGCTCAGCCGGTACTCGCGCTGTTTCCGCTGTCGGACCGCACTCCCACCTCGGGCGGATACGGATTGTGGACCGGCGGCACGTCGCGTCCGGCGGGTCTCAACGCCGGAAGCGTACGTTTCGATCGCGCCCTCACAAACCGCCTGACGCTCTTCGGACGGTACAACGACGCGCCTTCCGCTAACCAGTTCGGCTCCATCGACGTGGATCATATCGAGTTGGGGGCGCGCAGCCTGACGCTAGGAGCGGATGCGCGTCCGGCTGCGGATCTGGTGTTCGATACGCGCGTGAATGAATCCGAATCCACCGCGCATTCCGTGTGGACAGCGCCCGGCGCGGGCGCCGCGAACTGCGATCTGCTTCCGCTCGCCATCGTCTTTGTCGGCGGCAGCGCCAAGTGCGATACGCTGGTGCGATTTACCATCGCCGGGTCAGGACAACTGATTTCAGGACGCGAGGGCGATCGCTGGCAGCGGCAGTTTCAAGCTGTGCAGACCGCGAACTGGCGGCATCGCGGACACTCGTTTGGGTTTGGCGCGGATTACCGGCTGATTACCGGCGTTCGCCGTGACGTCGCGGGCACCCTCGGGGTCATCGCGGATCAACTTTCGGATCTCCTCTCGTCCAGTAAGGTCTGGCAGAGCAGCAGCGCGCCGATCAGCCAGACAGCGCGTGTGCAGGAACTTTCGTTGTGGCTGCAGGACACCTGGCAGATCTCCCACCGGCTCACGCTGGCCATGGGTTTGCGCTGGGAGTATAGCCCGGCGCCGGTGCCGCCGATTGCAGTGAACTTTTTCAACGCGGACGTACTCGGGTTGGTGCCGGCGCGGCAGCCGTTATGGCCTACGTCCGACACGGATTTGGCGCCAAGGCTTGGGCTGGCATGGCGTCTCGATAAAGCCGGCGGTACGGTTCTGCGCGCCGGCGGCGGCCTGTACTACGACTCCAGCATGAGCATCGCCTCCGATTTTCTCAATGGCGGGCCGCTCGGTGTCGCTCAGTTCAACAGCGACCGTAACGGCATATTCCGTAGCGTTCTGGATTTCGCCTTCATGCCGAATCTGCGGCTGCCGCGAGTGACGGAGTGGAATGCATCGTTAGAGCGAGCGGTCACAGAGCACGATTTGGTGTCGCTGGCTTATGCGGGCGCCGAAGGCCATCTGCTGATCCGCCGCGAGATCGGCGGCAACGGCTATAGCGCCACCTCGTGGCCGGTGCTCACCACGAACGAAGGATCGTCGAACTATCACTCGCTCCAGGCGCAATACCGGCGGCGGCTGGCGGCAGGACTGGAAGCGCAGTTTTCCTACACTTGGGCGCACTCGATCGATAACGGGTCCAGCGATGCATATCTCTTCTGGGCGGGCTCGGGAATGAACGCGCGGAGCGACCGCGGAAGCAGCGATTTTGATTTGCGGCACACCTTCAACGCGTCGGCGAGCTATGAGTTTCACGGACCACTGCACGGATGGACGGTCGCCGGAGTGTTGCGGCAGCGCGCCGGATTTCCGGTGAACGTGCAGCAAAGCGAGGAGTACACCGGTATTGCGCTCAGCGATGCGTTCCGCCCGGATCTTGTGTTCACCCAGCCTGTCTGGATCGGCGATCCGAATGTGCCGGGAGGCCGCCGCATCAATCCAGCGGCGTTTTCCGCGCGTCCCCCGGCGGTGGAGGGCAACCTCGGAAGAAATGCGATCGCCGGATTCGGAATGTGGCAACTGGATACGGCATTGACGCGGGAATTCCGGTGGAAAGACCGAAAAAGCCTTCAAATCCGGCTGGAGAGCTTCAATCTCTTCAATCATCCGAACTTCGCCGATCCGGTGAGTTTCATGGATAATCCGCTGTTTGGGCAAGCGCCGTCCATGCTGAATCTCATGCTGGGGACAGGGAGTCCGGGAAGTGGGCTCTCGCCGGTGCTGCAGTCGGGAGGTCCGAGAGAGTTTCAGGGCGCGGTGCGGTTCCGATTCTGAAACTTCGTGGCTTAGTCCTTTGCCACGGCAAATGCATCCACGTCGACGTACGTGTTTGTGGCATCGGGATTTTTCTTTCCCTCGACGTGGATTGTAATCACGTGAAGACCGCTTCCGTTCGCTGAGAATGTCATGCCAAATTGCCATTCGATGTCTTTGTTATACAAGTCCACGGCGCCCTGAGTGACTCCGTCGATATCCACTTCCGCTATGCCTCGATTCGGCGCTTTTGTGAAGATCCACGTAACTTTACTGCCGTTGAATGCCAGCGCGGCTTCGCTTCCGGCGATGTCCGTGTAGGCTACTGTCTTGTCATAAGCCTCGGCAAATTCGCCGCGCGCCCAGAATCCGCGGAGCCGCACTTCGGGGTCGGTGTCGTCGTGCTTGCCGGGGCCCCCGGTGATGAGCGGCCGAATGCCGGCGCGATGCTTCAACTCTGGCTGGCTCAAGGTGAGGCAGGTGGGGTCGAGGCGCGAAAGGTAATAGGGCTCGCGTTCGTATTGCACCACGGTGCAGGTTTCCAGAAATTCCCCCAGCAGCATCGGCTCGAGCGCGTAGCCGCCACCTTGACGGCGTGCCAGGAAATACTGGATGCCCCACTCCTTGATCAAGGCGGCGACTCCGGAGAGATCTTTCGCATCGGCCATCGCTCTCCAGACGCTGTATTGATGCCAGTTGTTGAGGTAGACATCGGCGTATGCCACGTCCGCTACATCCGCGTCGGCCGTCAGCAAAACGGGCGGATGCTGCGGCAGCGCCGCATAATGGGCGGCCACGTCGCGAGGGCGTGCGACGTCATGGAGGAAGCGCTCGCGGCCGCCGGCGCGGAACGTCGTCTGCGAGTAGAAATCCTTGTGGTACCAGCTGGAGGCAGGTGAAAACCAGATGTTCAGCGCCGCGCATGCCAGCAGGTACGCAGTCAGGCTGCGCGCCAGCCAGCGGTGTCGATCCTTGGCCCAGCCTAGCAGCGCCGCGCACGGCACAAACAGCAGCGGCAGGGCAGGGTAGAGATACCGCGCGTTCGGCTCGCTCCCGAGCACGATAAGCGCGGCGCTGAATGCGACCGCAGCGGCGCTGATCGCGACGGCGCGGCGAGACGCCAGCAACGCCAGCAGAGCGAGCGGGGCAAGCGCCAGATATTGGTAACCGAAGGAGCCGTCCTGACCCTCGTAAAACAGGTGCGTATGAAAGGTAAGGTCGTAGAGTGTTTTCCAGGAGAGTGGCTGGCGGAAACGGAATTCTTTGATAACTGCGTCGTGGGGCAGCACCGCGGAATGGAAGCTCTGGTTCAGGAAAGGGAAGAAGGGGTTACCGGTTTTCGCGATTGCGATCGCATACGATGGTGCTCCCAGTACAACCAGGATCGCGAGCGCGACGGCGAAGTGCTTCCACCGGCCGCGCACAGCAATCGCGGCGAGGACGAACGCGGGCACCACGATTGCAAACGCTCCCAGCTTTATCGTGAGTGCCGTGCCGGCCAGGATAGCCGCGATGTATAACCATCGACGTTCGCGCGATTCCCAAAAACGCCACAGCGCCGTCGTCATGCCGAGCAGCATCGCGGCAAGCATGTTTTCAACGAACAGGGATCCGGTGACGAGTTGTACGAGCGGCGTGGTCGCGAAAATAGCGGCCAGGAACATCGCTGCGCCCCGCGACAGCCAGCGGCGCACTGCCGCGTAGAGCAGCGCGATTACTGCGAGCAGCATCGTGAAGTTGATCAGGTGCGTCGCAGCCTCGCCGCCGAGCAGGTACACGATTGTGAAGACCCAGTCGGCGCCCATCGGCATGACGGACCAGAGAACGCGAGCGGGCTCCCAGGCGAGCCGGTGATGCGCGGCGATGTGGACGGGGATCGCGAGATGCATCGCCAGGCCGTCTGCGCCCACCTCGGGCTTGAGGGCGACCAGCCAGTGCATTCCGAGCACGAAAATGAGGAGCGCGAATCCGGCGCGCTCGGCCGCGGTCGACAAGTCCATCGCACGGATGCGCTGCCACACTTCGCCCAGCATGGCGCCAACTCCGCGCAGATCCGCGATGATCGGCGCCAGCAGCAGAATCGCCCAGACGGCCGGATAGTTCACCGGGAGCCGAGCCACCACATTCATCAGGAAAATGTATCCGCCGATCCCGGCGAGCACGGTGAGGACTCCCGCGTCCTTCGGGCGGCCCAGAATGCGCGATCCCACCGCCCAGGCCGCAACCAGGAACAGAGCAGTTGCGAGCAGCGCCGGGATGCCTGCGGCCGCGGCGGTTCCCGCAATCGCCAGCGCGGCGGCAAGCGTCGCGGCGCACCACGATGCCATGAGCATGAGCGGCAGGCCCACCGCGAGAACAAGGGCGCTATAGCGGCCCAGCCGGTGGATGCCCCCAGGCAGCCAGATGAATTGGTGAAACAGGTCGCCGGTAGCGAAGCCGTAAACTTCCACAGCGGCCACGCAGACGAGCACAACTGCGCAGAGCATCGGCAGCAGCCTGGGAGTCGAACGCGTTTCCGGGGCAGCCTCCGTTCTTTTGAAAATGAGCGACCTCTGCACCGCAAAGTTAACGAAGAAGAGCGCGCTTTCCACCATCAGCTTCGCGGCCATTACTCCGATGGCCGTCTGCGCGGTGAGGAATCGAATGCCCGCGTATGACGCCGAGCCGCTGACCACCACCAGCGCCAGGTACTTTGGCAGAGTCTGCGAATGCCGCTCCCGCGAGTAGAACACGCCCGTGCGCACCAGCCAGTAGTTGAAGGCCACCGCGAGAATGCGGCCCGCGATCTGCGAAACGAGTATGTGCCCGGTAGAGCGGTACGCCAGGTAGAAGATGAGATTGTCAACCGCCGCCGAAACGAGCGAGGCCGAGGTGAAGCGCAGCAGCACGGAGTAAATGCGTGCCGAATCGCGAACCGGATGAAAGTGCGACGATGCGTTGCCTTGCTCATAGATGGTGCGGATGGGCACCTCGACGGCAGGCACGCCCTGCTGCTTTGCCGCGAGCAGCATCTCGAGCTCGAATTCGTAGCCGTTACTTTGCAGCGATGTCAGCGCGGGAAACAGCGCCGCCGGAATGCCGCGCAAGCCGGTCTGCGTGTCCTTGAGTTTCTGGCCGACCACCGCATGCATGACTCCGCGGGTCACGGCGTTGCCGAAACGGCTACGCAACGGCACTTCTCCTTGAAACGCGCGACTGCCGAGGATCAGCGCGCCGGGCCGCACGCGCAGCGCATCGCTCACGAGCGCGATATCGTCGGGATGGTGCTGCCCATCGGCATCCGCGGTAATGACACCCTCGCAATCGGGGAATTCCGCTGCGGCTGCCGCGATGCCGGTTTTCAGCGCCGCCCCTTTTCCGCGATTGCTCTCATGCCTGAGTAGCCGCACGCCCACGATCTTCGCAACCTCCGCGAAAATGCCGGAGCACGAGGCGTCGCTACCGTCATCAATGACGAAAATCGGAGTGCCGGCCGCGGCAACCGCGCGAACCACGCCGGCAAGAGCGGCGGAAGGCTGGTACGCAGGGATGACGACGGGCCGCAAGTGCTTACGCCTTGCCGAGAACCTTGCCGAGAATCTTCACTGCCTGGTCCACTTCCTTTTCCGTGACGATGTACGGCGGCAGGAAGCGCAGCACGGTATCGTGAGTGCAGTTGATGAGCAGTCCATTGGCCATCGCGTCGAGCACAATCTGCTTGCCGGGTCCGTTCAACTCCACACCGAGCATCAGGCCGAAGCCGCGCACTTCTTTAACGATCGGGTGCTTGCGCTTGAACTCGTTCAGCGACAGGTGGAAGTAGCCGCCAACGCGCTGAATCGCGGGCATCAGTTCATCCAGCACTTGCAGGAATTCCAGGCCGACGCGGCAAGCCAGCGGACCGCCGCCGAACGTGGTGCCGTGCATCCCCGGCTTGATGGCCGCGGCTGCGCGATCGTTGGCGACGATGAAGCCCAGCGGTATTCCGCACGCCACCGGCTTCGCTGCGACTACGATGTCCGGCAGAATCACCGGGGAAGACCGTTGATATGCAAAGTATGTTCCGGGCCGGCCTACACCGCATTGCGTTTCGTCGGCCACCAGCAGTGCGTTGTAGCGATCGGCGAGTTCACGGGCCTTCATGACGAATTCGTGCGTCAGCGGATGAATGCCGCCTTCGCCTTGGATCATCTCCATCACGATGCCCGCAGTGCGATCGTTAAACGCCGCCTCCAAGGCTGCGACATCGTTCGGCGGAATGAACTTCACTCCGGGCACGAGCGGTTCGAAATCCTGACGGTACTTCGGCTGTCCGGTAATGGAGAGCGCGCCCATCGTGCGGCCGTGGAAGGAGTTTTCGAGCGAGATGACTTCGAACTTCTCCGGGTTGATCGCGCGCCCGTGCGAGTGAATCATCTTCAGTGCGCCTTCGATCGCCTCCGTCCCGGTGTTGCAGAAGAACGTGCGCTTCAGACCCGTCATCTCCACCAGCCGCTTGGCCAGCGGCCCCTGATACTCGTTGTAATAAAGGTTCGATGTGTGAATGATGCGGCCGGCTTGCTCGCGCAGCACTTTCATGATGCGCGGATGCCCGTGTCCGAGTGCATTTACGCCAATGCCGCTGATGAAATCCAGATAGCGTTTGCCGCTTGTGTCATAGACGTAGCAGCCTTTTCCGCGCGCCAGAACCAGCGGATAACGGGCGTAATTCTGCAACACATATTCGCGCTCAATGTCCATCACGGACTGCGCGCTGGGTTCCACGGCAGGAGGAAGGGCGCTTGTCATCTAATCATTTTTGCACAGGATCGATTGTAGCTTCCAAGATCTCCAAGCGTCGAACGGGGGCTTCGCCGTTGACCTCTTCCTTCTCAAATGCATCTAAAACTTCCATGCCTTCGACGATGCGTCCGAAAGCGGAATAGTGACCGTCCAGGTGCGGCGCGTCGCCGAGCATCAGGAAAAAAGATGTGGTTGCGGAATCCGGGTCGTCGGTGCGCGCCATCGACACGATCCCACGAACATGCTTGACGTCGTTGCGGAACTCGCCTTTGAGCGGTGTTATCCAGCGGTCAGCAGGATGCCCTCCGCCGCCCGCCCGCGTATCGGGCATGCCGCCCTGCACTACGAATCCCTTGATGAGGCGATGGAAAGCGGTGCCGTTGAACCAGCCGGTCTGCGTCAGCATCAGGAATCGGCGGACGTGGTTGGGCGCCCAATCGGGCTCCATTTTGATTTTCATTGTGCCGAGCGTCGTCTTCATGGTGACAGTGCGGCGCAGGTCGTCGATGGGCGCGTTGACGAACGGCTCCACTTTCTTCTTCTCGATGGTCACTTTCTGAATGCGAACGGGAGTTTGTGTCATGCCGTTAGCGTCCACAGGGGTCGTGGAGATCTTCTCGACGAGGTCCATCCCTTCGGTGACGCGTCCGAATGCGGTGTACTGGCCGTCGAGCGGCGGCTGCGGGGCGATGCAGACGAAGAACTGGGCGCCGTCGCTGTCTTTCTTATCGGGGATGCGCACGGTGGAGACCACGCCGCGCTCGTGCTTAATGTTGTTGAACTCGGCGGGCAGCAGGTTCAGGCCGCCGGTACCCCAGAGGTTTCTCGGCGTTTTGGCGTTCTTCAGCAGTGGGTCGCCGCCCTGAATAATTCCGCCGGCCACGACGCGAAAGAAAGCGCTGCCGTCATAGTAGCCGTCGCGCGCGCGCTTAATGAACTCGTCGACGTGCTTCGGCGCGGCTTGCGGGAAAAACTCAAATCGAAAGGTGCCGGCGTCCGTAGCAACCACTGCTTCCACATCTGCGGGCGACTGCGCCCAACCCGCGGCCACCGCCAGCAACACGAGCGGCGCCGCCAAAATCCGCGATCCCATTTCTCTACTTTAGCTGCTTGCCCGCGCTCGCATCCCGGCGCCGTGTACCGCTGGCTTTCGGAGTTGCTTTTACGCCGACTTCAAACCGCACCCGAATCCCCGGCACCGGGCCCGCTCCCTCACGGTCACGGCTCCGTCAGTAGTTGATTCGGCTAGCGGAGCCGCGACCGTGAGGAAGCGGTAAAAGGTGTATCGAAAGGCGGATGAAGCGCGACGAGATCAGCAGCCGGATTTTTTCACAAGCCCGTGAGGAAGGAGCGCGCGATCGCCACCCAGCCGCGGCCTTTTCACCCCGTCCCGGCTTCACGCTTGCGTGCTTCCATATAATGGCGCCGCTCGGGCTCGGCGAAGCGCTCGATGGCATACCTCAGCATAGTCCGCGGCATCACGGCGGCGTGCGCATCCAGAAAATGCTTCAGTGCGGCGGCATCTCGTTTCCCGGCCTCGCGCAGCATCCATCCGGATGCCTTGTGGATCAGGTCCTCTTTATCGCCGAGCACCTCTTCGCACAGCGCCAGGGTGTCCGCCACGTTGCCGTTGCGGATGAACCAGAGGGTCGCCACGAGCGCGATCCTTCTGTCCCAAATGCTCCGCGCACGAATCATCCGGTAGAGCACCGACTTGTCACGGTTCAGCAGGTGTCGGCCGACGATGTAAGGGGCGCTGTCGTCTACGCCATCCCAATCGTGAATCGCCGACCGGTTTTTCATGTAAAGGCCATAGATCGCGGATTGGCCGCGTTCATCGGCGCGCTCCATTTGGCTGCGAAGAATGGCGTGGGCGAGCGAGCGCTCCTCGTGTACACGGGACCGCATCAGTTCCACAACTTCCGGTAGCGGCATATCGCCAAATTCCGCGGCGACCCGGCGTACCTGAGGCACAGTGACGCCGAGGAACTTATCGCTGTCGCAATTCTTGAAGAACCACTGCTGTGCCTTGGCACGTTCCGGGTCGGAATGTTCTCGCAATTTCGCGCGTGCGCGGTTCAGCATGAGAGCATTTTAACTGGCATCGTCGCGTTGGCGCGGAATTCAAGCAGGATGGACACCGGCTCCGCTGGGGGTCTCAACCGCGAGTGGAGCCGATGTCCTTTTCATGGGTTCGGGAGGTGGCTAGGACACCATTCGGACGGCGAAGACTAAGCCTCCGAAGAGAATAACGGAGAGGACGGCGATCACGGCATTCTTTGCAATTCTTTGGGTGCGAGTACTCTCCAAGTCTAAATCGTGCTTCATTTGTGCGTCGAGACTGTCGAACATAGACGTTCCGCCTCCAGGCAGATCCGACACAACTATGCTCCTAGTAGATGGAAAATTCAATAGGGTAATCGCACACTTCTGCGGCGGGCGGGACAGGCGGCCGTCACCTTGCCGCGTTGGTCGCGCGCTGCTCAACCACCTTCTTGACGCAGTCGGCCAAGGCTTTTGCGCTGTATGGTTTCTGCAGAAATGCCGCCATGCCCCGCTCGCCGAACCGCTCCTTGGCCATGCTTTCGCTATAGCCGCTGGAAGCGATCACGGGCACGTCCGCCGATATTTTGCGGAGTTCTTCCATCGCCTCCGCACCGCTCATCACCGGCATCATCATATCCAGCAGGACCAGGGTTATGTCGCGCCGGCGGTCTCGAAACATCTCTACGCCTTCCTCGCCGTTCGCCGCCAGCAGCACGGAGTATCCATACCGCTCCAGCGTAACCCGCGCCATGTCGCGAACCAATTCCTCATCGTCGATTACCAGCACCGCCCCTGCGCCGCGGAGGTCTCGCTTCTGTTCAGCGCGTTCCGGCTTGGGCTGAGCGGCCGACCCCGCCGGCAGGAGAATCTCGAACGTTGTGCCCTTGCCCGGCGAAGTCTCCATGCGGATGGCGCCCTTGTGTCCGCGCACGATGCCAAGCGCCGCCGCTAAGCCGAGGCCGCGGCCGGTAAACTTCGTCGTGAAGAACGGGTCGAAGATGTGCGGCCGCACCGATTCGTCCATGCCGCAGCCATTGTCGCGGACCTGGATCGCGACGTACGCGCCCGGCTCGATGTGGTCCAGCACGAAGCTGGTGCGCGCGATCGCCGCTTCGTCCAGATGCCGCAGACGCGTGGACACCGAAACCACACCCGATCTGTCTTCGCCGATCGCCTCCGCGCCATTGATCACCAGGTTCATCACGAGTTGCTGAATTTGCGCGGGGTCCACATCCACATCCGGGAGCCCGTTGCCCAATTCCAGGCGCAATTCGACTTTCTTGGGAATGGAGCTCTGAATCAGGCTGGAGATTTCCCGCACCAGACCGCTCAAACTGGTCGATTGGACGAAGAATCGGCCCTTTCCCGAATACGCGAGTAGCTGCCTGGTCAGATCCGCCGCGCGCTCGCTGGCAAGCATTACGTTCTGCAGCATCGGCCGAAGGTGGCTGCTTTCCGGAAGTTCATCGAGCACCAGGCTGGCGTTGCCCAGGATACCGGTCAGCAGATTATTAAAGTCGTGCGCGACCCCGCCCGCGAGAATGCCGATGCTTTCCAGTTTTTGCGCCTCGCGCATGGCCTCGCTGGTGCGCTTCTGGTCGTCGATGTCTGTACAGGTTCCGAACCACTTCACGATCGCCCCGGTGGTATCGCGCAGCGGAACGGCGCGGCCCAGAAACCAGCGATAAGTTCCTTCCGCCCCCCGAAAGCGGTACTCGATCTCGAACACTTCGCCCGTTCGCAGGCTGCGCTGCCACCGTTCCTGCATGGATGCGGCGTCTTCCGGGTGTAGCACGCTATGGCCGGCGACGCGGCCATAGGTCTCATGCTCGCTGAGGCCGGTGAATTCGAACCATCGGCGGTTGAAGTAATCGACTTGCCCGTCCGGACGCGCGGTCCAGACGATCTGCGGAATAGCCTCCGCCAGGCTGCGATAGCGCTTCTCGCTGCTCTGCGCTTCCGCCAACTCAACCTGCTCGCGAATTCGCTCCGCCCGCTCCTCGTCGGCGTGCTTACGATCCGTAATGTCCTGCCCCGCGCCGTAGATGCGGCACACGCGGGTATGGGCGGCGTCCCAAACCGGCTGAGCCGAATCGCGCAGCCAGCGCACTTCCTTGTTTTTAGTTACGATGCGAAACTCGGCCTGATAAGGACGTCCGAGCAGCAACTGCTCGCGGCCCTGCTCGATCCTGGAGCGGTCGCTCGGATGAACTACCGGCAGCAAAACCGCCTCTTCCAGATCCACGGATGTGTAACCGGTGATGCGCGTGAAGGCCTGCGTGAGCCACTCCAGAGCGACTGAGCCATCAGCATCCACGCGGTAGCAATAGGCGTAATCGCTGCAAAGCTCGGAAACCGTTCGATACCGCTCCTCGCTGATGCGGAGCTGCTCCAGCGCGCGTTCGTGCTCCTGCTTGAGCCTCGCTTTTTCCAGGGATTCCCGCGCGACCAGCGGCAAACGGTGCAGATGGCCCTTGAGAACATAATCCGCTAGTCCGGCTTTCATGCCGGCCGCGGCGATCTCTTCACTTCCGGTATCGGTGACCATCACGACCGGCGTCTCCGGATGTTTCCGCCGCACCTGCTGCAGCACGTTCAAGCCATCGCTCCACTGGAGCCGGTAGTCCGTGAGAACGAAGTCGAGGTCTTCGCGTTCGAGCGCTTCGTCCAGCATGGATTGCCGGATGATCTCTTCAAATTCCGCGTCCGGGAACGTCTTCTTCACGCGTCCGATGACTAATTCGCGGTGATCCGGATTGTCATCAATGACCAGTATCCTCATGCTTCGCTCCAGGGCCCAGTTCAATCGAGAACGTGCTGCCGCTTCCCAGCGTGGACGTCACGACCGTCTGTCCGCCCATGATTTCGACCACCTTGCGGGTCGCCGAAAGTCCGAGCCCCAGTCCGGGATAATCCTCCACACCATGAAGCCGCACGAAGGGCGTGAATATGCGCTGCTGGTCTTCCTCTGCCAGGCCGATGCCGTTATCGCGAAACATGAGGCGGACGGCAAGGTCGGTGCGCTCAGCCCAAATCTCCACGTTCGGTTCCACCGTTTCGGCTACGTACTTGATTGCATTCGAGAGCAGGTTGCAGACGGCAATCTTCAGCAATGCGGGGTCTGCCTCCACTTCTCCCAGCTCTCCTGAAATTCGCGTGTGGCCCTTGCGGGCGTCGATCTCCAGTTGTAAATCCGCTATACATTGCCGCACCAACTCATCCAGGTTGACGGTTCTCAATTTGATGGCTTTCCGGCCGATCCTCGAGAACTCAACCAGCGATTCAATCAACTCCCACATCTGGCGAACCGCCGCCTGAATGCGATCGAGTTGATGCTTCCCGGCTGCGTCCAACCGCGACGCCTGATCTTCCGCCATGGCTTCGGCGAACCCCGTTACGGTCCGCAACGGCGCGCGTAAGTCGTGCGTCATCGCGTGGATGAACGCTTCCAGATCGTCCTTCTGCATCCGAAGTTCCAGGCTCAGGCGCCGGGCTCGCAGCAGCATTTCGATTCGTGCGAACAATTCCAATTTTTCAACGGGCGTCAGCACCACTTCATCCACCAGTTTCAGCAGCGGACCGGTAAAGGCGCCGATGCTCTGGCGGCTGGCCACCAGCAGAGCCGGCACCAGCACTGGTTCTTCATCGTGTTTGCGCGCCTTCAGGAATTCGGCGTGGGTGCGGAACGCAGAGGCGTCCAGAATTGCCAGGTCGAAGGGCGCGTCGCCGTCCGGAGGCTGCCAGAGCAACTCGTGACGTTTTTCCAGCATGCCGCCAAGCAGGCGCGCATTTTCGCGGTTTTCCAGAAGCAGTAGAATGCGGCTCACTCTATCCTCGTTCCGGCTACTCGTGCGATGCCGGGCCTCGTCCTTCAGGTGTGCCGCTGAGAATGCGTCTCAACCCGCTCAGCTTCGGCCCTAGCTGGAACCCGGATTTGGTGATCGTGACTTCATGGAGCGACTTTTCGAAGTCCGTCAAGCGCTTTTTCAAGATGCCGAGCGCCTTGGCGATGGTCCCGTCGAGTTCCAGGTACCGCAGGAAAATGATGTTGTCGGCCATGTAACTTACGCCGACATCAGTGACACGAAAATCGCCCGTAATGCTTTCCACTTCATTGATCAAGAGCACCGCTACGCCCATGTTTTGCAAGTATTTTGCCAGAGCGTGGAGATGCGTCACCAAGTCCTGGCCGCGCAGGGACAGCCTGTACCCCGAAACGCTGTCGATCATCACGATGCGTGTGTTCCGCTGCTCGACTTCGCGCCGGACCATGAGCGCGAACTCGTCGGCCGTGAAGTGGAGCGGTTCGACGTGAACCACGTCCAGCCTGTCGCCTTCCATCATGCTGCGCACCGGAATACTGATCGCTTCGCACCGCCGCACCAGGCTTTCGCGCCATTCTTCGAACAGGTACACGACACTGCGTTCTCCGCGCGCGGCAGCCGCGCGTACGAACTGCATCCCGAGCGTGCTCTTGCCGACGCCGCTCGGTCCGGTGAGGATGGTAATGGTGCCGCGTTCCAGTCCGCCGTGCAGCATCTGGTCCAATTCGGCGATATCAAAGGCGAGTTGCTCGGGCTCGAAGTCCACGGCGAACTCGTCCGGAAGCAGCCTCGGGAAAACTTCCATCCCTCGCGCGCTCAAGCGCAGGGTATGCAGACCGCTGCGGAAATCGCTGCCGCGGAACTTCACGACCATCAGATTGCGTCCGGCGGGTTCCGCCATCAGGTTGAGGACGCCGTCGGCGATGAACTGCAGGTCTTCGTCGGGTCCCTCGTTGCTTTCGCTGCTGAACAGGACCGTGCAATCCAGATCGCAGAGAAAACGGAGCAGGCTGAGGGCTTCTTTGCGGAATTGGAACGGGCTGTTGGCCAGATAGCGGAGTTGCGTTATCCCGTCGACGAACACGCGAGCCGGCTTGGCCTTTTCCACCGCTTCGCGTATGCGCGTGGTGGTCGGCTCGCGCTCCACGTCGGAAGGCGGAAATATGTCGTAGGGGCTCTGGTCGGCGAACTGCTTGCTGCTGGGGCTCAGGTCCAGGAACGTGACCGCGTCCAGGTTGAAACCGAGCATTCGTGCGTTGCGGCGCAGTTCGCCCTCGCTCTCGCCGAATGTAATAGCCAGTGCGGTTTCGCCGCGCTGAACGGCGGAGCTGAGGAAGTGGTATCCGAGAATTGTTTTGCCTGATCCGGGGCCGCCACGCACCATGTAAGAGCGTTCGGCGATGAGACCACCGCCTAGTACTTCATCAAGGCCTATCACCCCGGTGGTGATGCGGCGAATCTCATCAGTCACGACAATTTACGATAGCAGCGACGGCCGATTCGACGCCGTAATCGATTCAGTCGAATTGTCATAAAGTTGACGAAACAAGTGACATAGCAAAAGCGGCCCAATGCTGCTATCCAGACCTTTCGGTCTGATTGGCCAAAAAATTGGGGATGAGAAAACCGAGTTTCCGGTTAGAGTGGAAGTGGATGCTGAAGTCGTCCAGTTCACCTCGCGCCCCTGTCAGCCGTCGCGGACTCGATTTGGCAAGGGTACTGTTAGTACACGGTGACTTGGCGCCTCGCTTGGCGCTGCAAACGATCCTGCGCGCCGGCGGTTATGCCGTTGATTGCGTCGGCACTACCGCTGAAGGCATTGATCGGCTGGACACACGGGAATACGATCTGGTGCTGAGCGTAGCGCAACCCGTGCTTTCGTACGCCAAGGTGAAACAGTATCGCCCGGCGACGGCACTGGTCCATTCCTCCGCTACGGCGCCTAATGCCACGCGTCGGCACAGGGTCGCGGTACGCACTGAAAACGTACCCAATCTGTTAGCGCAAGTTGCTGAATTGATTGGAATAAGGGCGATCCGCCGCTACCGCTTCAGCTAAGGGGATTATCCGCCTAGAGAACGGTAACAGGCGATCACAGATCGCCTGTTACCGTGTCCGGTTATTATCTTCCGTGGCCGCCGGCAGCAGCGCCACCCGAAGCTGCGCCTCCGCCAGAAGCGCCATGTCCCGCAGACCCTGCGCCGGCCGATGCCGAGGCCGTCGATCCGCTCATTGCGCCCGATGGCATTCCACCCATGGATGCCGAAGACGCCGGGGAAGCCATTACACCCGAATACCCGCCCGAAGTGGGAGCCGCCGCGTTGTACGGCATGCCGCCGTTGAAGCCGCCTCCGTTGGTCGGGGGCCTGTAGTAGGTCGGGTTGTACACCGAGTACACCGAATACGGGCTATAGAAGCGATATCCGTACGGGCTCATAAATGCGCCATTGCATGGCACATATGTCATCATTCCGTACCAGGAATTGAAGCTCCAGGCGCCCGAATAACACGAGCCCGTTCCCCAGCCCATCGAGGAAAGAGTGCCCGAGCCCATCAGCGTCTTCGCCGCCGAGAGATTCGCCATGGCCATCGATTCGGCGCGGCGTCCGCTCCAGCGATCGAGAGCATCGGTATCGTTCTCGTCGAACTTGCTGACTTCCGCCTTCTCGCCGCCGAGCATCAGCATCTTCCCGCCGGAGACATCGACAGTTTGTCCGTCGAGCGCCACGGCAGCCGACCCCTTGAACACCCGCACGCGGGCGGGTTCAGCATCGAAGCGATAGATGCCGGATTTCGTAAGGGCAACCTGCGCATCCTTCACGGCGATGGTTACATTGGTATCCTTGGCGATCTGGTCCGCCTCGATTACCGCGGAGCCGGTCACCAGTTCCAGCCGCGTATCGATGAGCCGGTTGGTGATCATGCGAAGCGAGCTGTTCTCGCCCATTCGCAGAACCACGCCCGGCGTCAGGAGAACTTCCGCACGGCCGCCTTCGGTCCGAAGCACCTGATTCTCTTTGAGATCCTCGAAATGCGTGGGCGAATATACCAGCTTCTGATTCGCCAGAAAGACATCGCCCTCGCTGAAAGCCGCCACACCCGATTTTGCTGAAATGACCGGTTGGGCCATCGCCTGAACAGACGTCAGACCCAGAGCCAACCCGGCAAACGCCATAACCCTTAGCGGCTTCATAGCCTACACCTCGCTAGCTATAGCTTCCGCGCTCTTGAAGCCAATGTCAATGAAGTACTTATAGTTATTTAGGGCCGGGTGTAAATTCCCAACACCCGGACCCTCCTTCACATTCGGTCCGCCCGCCGCATTGCCGGGCCGCGGCACAGCTTTTAGCATGGTGATTGAGGGGACCTGATTTTATGGCAGATCGCAATGACTTCGACCGTGAGCGCGATTGGGATCGCGACCACGACCGCGAACGGGAACACAACACCTCTCGCGACCGTTGGGACGCCCGCGACCGCAACCGCTGGAGCGGCGCCCAGGATTGGGACCGCGAACGTCACGATGCGCGTTGGTTTGGTGAGCCGGTAGGCACTCGCCGCGAGGGTGGCGAAGACCTGCGGCGCAATCAACCCTGGGCCGGCGAACAGCGGCAAGGCGACTTCCGCGAGCAGGGCGACTGGGGCCGCTCCGGCAACTGGGGCCTGTACGGAAACCGCCCCGATAATTCCCGGGAGAACGACTGGACCCGGCGGCACTCGGGCGGAAGCCAGGCCAGCGGAGGCATCAGCCAGTGGGGCGGCGGCTCCGGGCAGTACGGTGCGGGTACCGGGCAGTGGGGCGGAGGCATGTCATCGTACAGCGGCGGTATGGGCTCATACATGGACCGGGAGAACCGCGGCGAACGTGGCCGCTTTACCGGTCGCGGCCCGAAGAACTACACTCGCAGCGACGACCGGATCCGCGAAGACATCAACGAGCGCCTCACGGACCACCCGGAGATCGACGCAAGTGAAATCGAAGTCCAGGTGAAGGACGGTGAAGTGACTCTTACGGGGACGGTGGATGACCGTCACACGAAACGTCTTGCCGAGGACGTCGCGGATTCCGTCTCCGGAGTAAAGCAGGTGCACAATCAGATCCGGCTGGAAGCGCATTCGCCCGCCGGACGGTGAGATTCCGGTAGCGACCCGATTGTGAATAACGGTACACTGGAGCTTCGCCCAAGGAGCTCCCGTGTCCCGATTTGCCTTCCTCCAGCCCGAAGCCGCATACGCTCTTCCGCGCTCATTCGATTTCGAGGATTACATCGAGACGGAGCGCGAAATGTGGGCGCTGTTTCCCGAGACCGATGGCAAGCGGGTCAATTTTTGCCAGCTCGGCCTTACCGCTCAAATCTACGTGGAATCTTCGGACGCTGGGGATCTGGCCGATGGCGAAACCTACTTCCTGATGCCCTGCGAAGATGGCGCCTTGAGGCCCTTGCGCATGAAAGCCGTGCGGCGCCTGACGCTGGACGAATTTCGGATGAGTCACATAACCGCTCAGCGGCTCGCCCAGAAGCTCACCGGCGCACGGCGCGTGATGGGCGAAATCCACTTGCAGATTCTCGGTCCGGCAGTACTCGAAGACTCCGTTTAGTTTTGTAAAAAACCAGGTAACTGTTGTATCTTGTTACCCATGGTTCGAACGGGAAGCTGTTTAGCTTCACTCTTCTTATGCCTGTCCGCCGCGTTCGCACAGGCCCCCACCGGTCTCACGGTCAAGACCGCGACGAGTAAGCAGGTGGTGCTGACATGGACCGGTTCGGCGTCGAGTTACACGGTTCAGCGGGCCCCTCTCGGAGGCGCATATTCCACCGTTGGATCGGCAACCTCCGTCACGTACACGGACACCACCATCGACGCGTTCACGACCTATCAGTATCAGGTGCTGAACGGGACCGCTGCGTCCGCCGCGGTCACCGTGGGTCCGCCACCCGCCGGTGTAACCAATGTGGCGCCCGCTCCACTGGTCGGCTCTTCTCCCTCGAACACGTACGGCTACAACATTGCTTTGACGCTGGATGCAAACAGCGATCCCGCATTTCTATTCCTCTGGGACGATCCCAACGGCAACAGCCATCACGAACTGACGCAACTGCTCTTCCGCAACTGGAGTCGCGCCAGGTACGCGTGGAACCCGATAGTCAAGATTGCGACCGTCGGCGATGTTTCCACCACCTTCCGCTCTTCCACGGCGCTGGGCTACGACACTTCAACGGGCACGTTTGTGGCGGCAAGCGAAATTCAGGACGGAGACAGCACGGATATAGTCCTGTACACCTCAACAGACGGCGCCGCCTGGACCCTCAAGAACACATTTCGTAGCCCCGACTTCGGATATTTTGGGCCGTCCGTGGCGCTCCGCGGCGGAAACCTGTATCTGACATTTACCGACACGCTGGATACGGCGGTGTACTACGTTACGGGGCAACTGAGTCAGCCGGCCACGTCCTGGACGACGAAGAAAAACCCGCAGGTCAGCGGCTTTGTGTTGGACCAATACGTATCGCCCTCGTTGGCGTTGGACAGCAACGGTGCGCCGGGCATTGCGTACTCCGGCATCGATGACAACGCTAACGGCGCGGTCCTCTTCTGGCGTCCGGTTGCGAATACCGCGGTGAAGGCGGCCGATTCGCAGGGAAACGGAAGCGTGTACAACGTCAAACTGCTTTTCTACAACACCAACCCGCGCATCACCGCCTCGATGATCCGCAATGATTCCAACTCCGGCGATACGTACGGCGACAGCGTGCACTTCATGCACTCGGAGGATGGCGGCACGACGTGGGCCGAGCCCGTGATGGTGCCGCCGGACGGCAACTCGTCATCCGACTATCCGTTCGACATGGGTGTCGATTCCAAGGGAATGGTCGGCGTAGGCTTCGGGCAGAACTCCAATTCGGGCGACAATAGCCATAAGTGCGGCAACCCGAAGTACTCCACTTCTACAGACCTCACTCACTTCAATACCTGCTCATTCGCGCCCCTCTCGGTGACGCAGAACTTCAGCGTCTACCCGTCGAGCATTCAGGTGATGTACGGGGCCAACGACAAACTCTTCTACCTGTGGCTGGAGTACAGCGGCGACGCGGCGGGTTCGGGCGTTCTTATGTATCGCGAGCCGCCCGCCGGAGCTAGTGCCGCTCCTACCATTACCAGCGTCTCCGATAATAATGTGACTCGTGCGAGCATCGTGGGCGGCAGTTGGATCAGCATTTTCGGCGCGAACTTATCCGGCACGACGCGCATTTGGGCAGATCCGGACTTCACGACCGGCAACAAACTCCCCACAACGCTCGACGGCGTTTCCGTGAAAGTCAACGGCGTGCCGGCGGCCGTCTACTACATCAGCCCCACTCAAGTGAACGTTCAGGCTCCGAACCCGATCAGCGGCTCGGTGGCCGTGCAGGTGAGTTATAACGGCGCTGCCAGCAACACCATCAACGTGAACGCCGTCTCCAACGCACCGACGCTCTTCTCCTACTCGCTCGGCGGAACCACCTTCCCGTCCGCGCTCTTCGCCAATTCGTATATCATCGTCGGCGATCCGGCGCTCGCCGGCAGCATCGTCGCCAAACCGCATTCCGGGGATTTCATCCAGCTTTATGTCAACGGTCTTGGGACCTCCACGGCCGGCACGACTCTGAGCGATGTGGTGAACTTCAACGGAAACGTGACGGTCACAATCGGCGGGCAAAATGCTCCCGTGCAATTTGCCGGCCTGGTAGCTCCGGGCGAATTCCAGATCAACGTGCAGGTGCCTAACTTATCGCCGGGACTCTATCCCGTGATCGTCACGGCAGCGGGTCAGGCGTCTCAATCGGGCGTCATGGTGCCCATACAATAGCGCGCGAGACTTGCCCCGGGGACGTGACATCTGGAGACCGGCCGCTCGCGTCCCCATAGGCCCGATAGAAACTTTTTTCATCTCCCCACTAGCTTTCCCCTGACGTTTCGTTATACGATGCGTCCAATCGCTAAATCAGGGAGTAACAATGAAACGTGTCGCGATCTACGCTCTAGCTCTACTCTTTGCCTTCGCCGCTTTCGCGCAGGTTACTACCACCAGCCGCCTCGATGGCACAGTCACCGACTCGCAGGGCGCCGCTGTTCCCGGCGCCACCGTGGAAGTCACGTTGGGCGCCACCGGCCAGGTGAACAAGGTCACCACGGACGATAAAGGCTACTGGACCGTTCCGAGTTTGCCGAGCGGCGTATATCGCGTTGCGGTCTCGCATTCGGGCTTCAAGAAAGCGCAGACCGAAAACGTCAAGCTGGACGCGGGCGTGCCGGGCACTGTCAATATCGTGCTCGAAGTGGGCGCGGTGACTGAGACGATCGAAGTGACGGCGGGCGCTGAAATCGTGCAGACGGATTCGGCGACGGTGTCTTCGACGCTGCAGGGCACGCAGATTCACGACTTGCCGTTCACCAGCCACAACGTCACCGAACTGATCGCGACGCAGCCGGGCACACAGTCCGGCGACGGCATCCGTTATTCGACGATCAACGGCCTGCCGCAGACGACGATCAATATCACGATCGACGGTATCAACGTGCAGGACAACGCGACGAAGAGCAATCCGGATGCGATTTTCAACTCGGTTCAGCCGCGTACCGAAGCCATCGAAGAAATGACCATGAGCACCGCCGCCGCCGGCGCGGACAGCCTGGGCGAAGGCGCGGTGCAGATCAAGTTCGTCACCAAGAGCGGCAGCAACCAGTTTCACGGCGCCCTGTTCGAAACCAACCGCAACGCGGAGTTCGAAGCCACTTACTATTTCAACGGCCTCAACAACATTCCGAAGGACCGCCTGAACCTGAACCAGTATGGGTATAGCATCGGCGGCCCCGTGAAGAGGAACAAGCTGTTCTTCTTTAACTCGTTCGAGTTCTTCGACCTGCCGCAATCGTTCAGCGAGACGGGGACGTGGCTGACGCCGCTCGCGACGACGGGTGTTTTCACATATAAGGATTCCGGCGGCACGGTCCGCACGGTGGATCTCTATCAACTGGCGAAGACGGCCGATGCGTCTCTTCCGGCAAACATCCGGGCGTTCCCCACTTCGGGCGACCCCACCCTGGCTAAGACCTACTCCCTGATCAATCAGTTCACCAGCAGCGGCGGCACGCTCGCGAACCGCATCACCACGAACAACGACTACAACCGCCAGAACTTCACCTGGGGTCCGAAAGCGGTGAATAACCGGAAGTTCGAAACCACGCGCCTGGATTACAACCTGAACGAAAAGAACCACATCAACTTTGTTTGGAATTATCAGGTGAATTCACGCTCTCCCGACGGCCTGAATGGTACCCTCGCGATTCTGCCCGGCAATGGCACGCAACTCGGCGCCAGCGACCTGGACGGACAGTACGGCATCAACTGGACAGGCAGCATCGGAGTACGTTCGGTGATCACGGCTAACGTGACGAACGAATTCACGGGCGGCATTCAGGGCGGCACCAACGCGTTGGGCGCCGGCATGTCGCCGGCGGACTACGGCATTTGGAACGGCAGGCTGGTTCAGTTCGGCGCGGCTACGGCCGGTGCCGGGACCTACATGACGAATCCTTACACGGGCAGCTATCTCGGCTACGCTCCGCGCAGCACGCCGGTGTATCAGATCAATGACAACGTTTCCTATTTGAAGGGCAATCACCTGTTCCTCTTCGGCGGCAACTTCACCCAGGTGAACGCGTGGCAAGCGGCTTCGAATTCGTCGCTGCTGAACACGGTTACTCTGGGCCAGGCGACCGGCGATCCCGATAATACCGGTGCGACGAGTCTGTTCACGACAACCACCCTACCGGGTGCGAGCGCGACGCAATTGGCCGATGCGGCGAACCTCTACGCGATTCTCACCGGTCGCGTGTCGGCGACTGTCAGTTCTGCGGTTCTCAACGAGCAGACCAAGACGTACGGCCCCAACTACTCCGTCGATCGCAATCACATGCGCGAATTCGGCTTGTATGTGTCCGATACGTGGCGCGTGACCCCGAACCTCACGCTCACCGGCGGCGTGCGTTGGGATCGCCAGAATCCAATTCACAATTTGGACAACCTCTACACGCGGCCGGGCTTCGCCGGTTTGTGGGGCGTCTCGGGCGTGGGCCATCTCTTCCAGCCGGGTGTGCTGGATGGCAGCGTGCCGGTATTCAATCTCGCGGACGATCAGCACGGATTCGATCCGGGTATCGGTACCTTCAGTCCGTCTGTGGGATTTGCGTACCGGCTGCAAAAAGACAATTTCCTGCATGCCATCACGGGGACTGAAGCCGTGATCCGCGGCGGCTTCAGCGTCGCGACCAACCGGCAGGGCATCGGTTTCCTGGATGGCGTGTGGAGCGCGAATCAGGGCCGCAGTTTGAGCACTTCCACGAGTCCGTCGACCACGCCGAGCGTGTTCTCGGCTGGCAATGTTCTCTTCAGCGACCCCGTGCTGCCCACTTTGGCGCCGACGAGCCTGGTTCCGAGTTTCCCCAATCCGCAGTTCCCGCTGGCGGTGCAGAGCGGCCAGAACGTTTCCGATTACAACCCGGACATTCATCCGGAGTACGTGGAGAGCTGGACGTTCGGCATTCAGCGCCCGCTGGGCCGCAACACAGTCCTCGAAGGCCGCTATGTCGGCAATCATGGCGTCGATCTCTGGAGCAACGCCAACTTGAACGAGACCAATATCCTGGAGAACGGCTTCCTGACGCAGTTCCAGGCGGCGCAGAACAACCTGGCGATCGCTAACGGAATCAGCGTGGCGCAGTTGCTCAATCCGCAGACGAAGTTGACTACCAACAATTTCGGCAATGCCGGCCTTCCGGGGCAAGTCGCTGTACCGATTCTGACGACCGCTCTGGGAACATCGACCGACCAGACGACTGCGACTCAGTTGCAGCAAGGCCAGGCGGGCGCGACGGCCAACGCAATCGCGGGGAATGCCACGCGCATGGCAAACCTGACGAAGGCGGGCTTCCCGATCAACTTGTTCCAGGTGAACCCGAACAACGGCGGCGCTGCCAACATGATGACGAACCGCAACTCCAGCACATTCAACTCGCTGCAGATTGAAGTGCGGCGCAGGTTAGCGGGCGGTTTGCAGGTTCAAGGCAGCTATGCATTTTCGAAGTCACTGACCAACGCCAACAGCCCGACGCTGCGTGATTGGGGCGGGGAAAAAGGACCGACGACGTTCGATATCCGCCACGGCTTCAAGGCAACATGGGTTTATCAATTGCCGTTCGGCCAGGGCCGCACCTATCTTTCGAGCGCACACGGCGTTCTCGGGCGCATCGTGGGCGGATGGGAGACCGCAGGCGTCGCCCGCGTGCAAAGCGGCACGCCGACGAACCTGCTGAGCGGACGCGCCACCTTCAACCAAAACGACAGCGGCGTGGTGCTGCACAACATCACGACGAGCCAGTTGCAGAGCGAAATGGATCTGAACCACAAAAGCCAGATCAATGCCAACGGAACAGCGACGGGCACTGTGTACTACCTGCCTCAGCCGTTCATTCAGAATACTCTCGCGGCCTACAACATCAGCGGCACGCTGGATCCCAGCGCGCCGTACCTCGGCCCATGCGATCAAGCCGGACAGTTGTGCGACCATATCTTCGTCTACGGTCCGTGGCTGTCGAAGTGGGACGCGAGCATTGTGAAGCGCACGCAGATCAAGGAGCGCTTCAACATCGAGTTCCGCTGCCAGGCTCTCAACGTCTTCAACCACCCGAACATCCTCGGCCCCGGCGGGTCGGCGACGAACGGGAACATCAGCAATACGGTGTCCTCGAGCTTCGGACAGACGACGTCGGCGTTCCGCGACTTCAATAACACGAACGATCCGGGATCGCGTACGCTGGAGTTTGTGTTGCGGGTGAACTTCTAGAGCTTGATTACCGGCCGCAGATGAACGCCGTTCGCCGGCGTTCATCTGCGGCTTATCTATTTACTGCTCTTCTTGTGGGTTCCTGATTTCGCGGCTGTCCCTCTGGGCTGCGGCGCTTCGCTTCTGGCCTCCTGCAGAATGGGTTTTGAGATCTCGGTGAGAAGGTAGTCAGCGCTTTCTTCTTCTCCCAGGCTGTGGCCTAGCAAGCGCGCAACTTCCCGCTCCCCGATCTGCAAGGCGAGTGTCCGGGCCGTGCCGTAGCCCGAAATCTCGTAATGTTCCACCTTCTGCGCGGCCGCGATTAGCGAAAGATCGGCCGCCAGCTCGTTCTTATCCCCGCCTTCTTCAATCGTCTCCTGCCCTTCTTCGATGAGGCCTTGCATCGCACGGCACGGCTTCGGCTCGGCATCCTCGGCCAGCATCTCGAAAGCCTGCGTCAGCCGCTCCACCTGACCCTGCGTTTGCATCAGGTGCTTTTCGAATGCTTCCTTGAGTTTGGGATGATGCGCCGCCTCGGCCATCTTCGGAAGGGCTGCTACCAACTGCTTTTCGGCGTGCAGCAGGTCCTTCATTTCATCGACTAAGAGTTCTTTCAACTGTTCCATCAGTTCCTCTCCCGTTGCTTTTTTCCGTTGCCTTCGCTTTTGCGCGAGCCGGCGAACTCGTTGCGCATATCCGCAAAGGCCGGCGCTTCCACCAGTTCCCAATCGCCGCCTTCGTTCCACGGGCCGCGCGCATCCGGCTCGCCGCGATCGCCGACACCGGTCGAATCATTGAAGTACTGCGACACCAGGTCGGGAGTCGGCGGAATCCTGCCAATCGATAGCGACGGCTTGCCGAGGCTCTCCAGCGCCAGCATGAATGCCTTCATGTGCGTGATCTCGCGCGTCATGAGGAACTGCAGTGCGTCCACGCTGTCGGGGTCATCGCAGAAATCGATCAGGCGCTCATAGACGATCTTCGCGCGCGCCTCGGCGGCGATGTTACTCCGCAAGTCCACATCCAACTCGCCGGTGATCTTCAGATAATCGGCAGTCCAAGGGTTGCCCTGCGAGTTATTCAAAGCGACGCCGCCGCCGCCGGCAATGGCGATCAACGGGTCCGCATGCGCTGCGTTGCGGTCGCTCTTGGTCGGTTTCAAATGCATGCGCGCCAGCGTGCCCACGATTTCGAGATGGCTCAGTTCCTCAGTCCCGATATCCATGAGCAGGTCCTTGCGCTCGGGGTCGTCGCAGTTCAATCCCTGAACGGAATACTGCATGGCCGCCGCAAGTTCGCCGTTAGCGCCGCCGAACTGTTCCAGCAGCATGTTGCCGAAGCGCGGGTCGGGAACGCCGACACGCACCGTATACATGAGCTTTTTGACGTGATGATACATGGCTGCCCCAAGGATGGCAGGAGCAGCCTGATGTGTGTGTGAGTCTGCGAACCGGCAGCGCGCCCGCCGCCACCGCTCCGTCTACAATCGGACGATCTTGGAGTTCTTGATGCCCTTCAGCGCGTTGCGGGAATCGACGATCAGCTTGGAGCGCTCCACCAGCCCTTTGTAATCAAACGCCGAGTGGTCGGTAACGATGACCACGCAATCCGCATCCGCCGCGGCGCTTTCCGGCTGAGCTTTCAGATCCAGGCCGTCCAGCTTCAGCGCGGGCACGTGCGGATCGCTGTAACTGACCACTCCGCCGCGGCGCTCCAGCAGCATCATGATGTCCAGCGCCGGAGACTCGCGCATGTCTTCGATATCGCGTTTGTACGCCACGCCCATCACGTGCACTTTGGAGCCTTTTACCGGCTTACCGGCGTCATTGAGCGCGTTCTGAACTTTATCGGCGACGAAGTGCGGCATCTGGCCGTTGATATAGCCTGCCAGCTCGATAAAGCGCGCTTCGATGCCCGCCTGCTTGGTCTTCCACGAAAGATAGAAGGGGTCGATCGGGATGCAATGGCCGCCTAACCCAGGTCCCGGATAGAACGGCATAAAGCCGAAGGGTTTGGTGGCCGCGGCGTCGATCACCTCCCAGACATTGATACCCATGCGGTCGCACATCAGCGCGATCTCATTCACCAGCCCGATGTTGATCATGCGGAAGGTGTTCTCCAGCAGCTTCACCATCTCCGCGACCTGCGTGGAACTGACCGGTACCACGGTTTGTAGAGCCTGCGAATAGAACAGCCGGCCCATTTCCGTGCATGCGGCCGTGACGCCGCCCACCACTTTCGGGATGTTCGCCGTCTGATACTTCGGATTGCCCGGATCCACGCGCTCAGGGGAGAAGCACAGGAAAAAGTCGCGGCCGGCCTCAAGCCCGTCCTTAGCGAGCATCGGCAGCACCACCTCGTCGGTAGTGCCCGGATACGTGGTGGATTCCAGAATCACCAGCGTACCCGCGTGGAAATGCCGCTGAATCTCCGTGCACGCAGCCACGATGTAGCTCATGTCCGGGTCCTTGGTTTTCCTGAGCGGGGTCGGCACGCAGATGTTGATGGTGTCGAGCTCCGCGACCGCTGAAAAATCCGCGGTAGCCTTTATTTTTCCCGCTTCCACAAGAGGACGCAGCGTGGCGTTGGAGATGTCGCCGACATAGGAATCTCCCGCATTTACGCGCCGCGCCTTCTCTTCACTGAGGTCGATACCCGTGACATGGAACCCCGCTTTGGCGAATTCCACGGCCAGCGGAAGCCCCACATACCCGAGCCCCACGATGCCCACCCGGGCTGTACGTGCCTGAATCTTTTCCTTCAACATTTGAGCCGTTACTTCCGCGGCAATTTGTGCTTCGGACATAAGCAATCATTTTCTCACAATAGGAAATCTCCTTCAGCCACAATTACCGCCGGACCGGTCAAAAAGACGTCCTGTTCCTTCCAAATCAGTTCTAGCGGACCTGCCGGCGTGAGTACTTTTACGGGGGACTCCGCCATTTTACGCACCACCGCCGCGACTGCCGCGCCTGTGGATCCGGTTCCGGAGCTCATGGTCTCGCCCGCTCCGCGCTCATAAAACCGCGCTTCGATGGTGTGTCTGTCCACAGGGCGAATGAAAGAGACGTTCGTGCGATTCGGAAAGTGCCGGTGCGCTTCCACCTCGGCGCCCACGGCCCGCCAGTCGAATTCGAAGTCCTGCACCGGGATGGCGCACTGCGGATTTCCGACGTCCATCAGGACGACGTCGCGCGGTCCCGTGGAAAGGGGCAACTCGAAGCGCTCGGCAATCACGCGCGGGCGCCCCATGTTCATTTCGAACTCAAATTCGAGATCCTTGCGATGCAGAGTCCGCAGCGTTTTGATGCCTGCCCCGGTCCGTATCCGCACCACGCCCGGAGCGTAGCCGTGCCTGATTAGAAAGGCGGCGGCGCAGCGCGTCCCGTTGCCGGAGATCTCCGCCACGCTGCCGTCGCTGTTGTACAGCCTGATGGAGCCCTCGGCCTCCGCATCCACCGGCGGCGTCACGATCATCCATCCGTCGGCTCCCACGCCCGTATGCCGGTCGCAAATGGCGCGCGCCAGGGCGGCCATATCCGCCTCCGGCGCGTCGGAGCTCCACGTCAGCAAAAAATCGTTGCGTGCGCCGTGAGCCTTGGTGAATTTCACTCTCATTTCTGCGCGGCTTCCACGCGCACCGCCGTGCCGTATGCCAGCACTTCGGTGACGCCGTTCATCAATTCCGTCGCGTCATAGCGGAAGCCGATCACCGCATTCGCGCCTAAAGCCGATGCGTGCTGCAGCATGATGTCAAACGCATCCTGCCGCGTCTTTTCGCAAAGCTGGCTGAAGAGCGAGATATTGCCTCCCACGATGGTCTGCAAGCCCGCTCCCAAAGTGCCGATCAGCGATCGCGACCGCACCACAATGCCCCGGACCACCCCGAGGTTGTTCGTCACCCGGAAACCGGGCAGTTCAAACGCCGTCGTCACATACTCATGAGGGACCATACTTACCTCCAGTTCGCCGGTATATCTCGATCACCGGCGCATCATTGACCACAATTCTGTCTACCAGCTCGTACTGAATTCCGTACTTGCCTGCGCGCAGCACGCCGCTTTGGGCCTCATCGCCGCCCATCGCCACCACCCACTCCTGCCACAGCAAAAGGTCGGGACGCCGCACCGTTAAATCGAACGGCAGGCCGTTGTCGCCCGTGAAGGTGTAGCGCAGCGGAATACCCGCCTCGCGATAGATCGCCGTGATGTCCCCGAATGAAGTGAGCAGGCCCGATCCCGGAATGAACCGCGGCTTGAGGTACTCCGCCGCCTGACGTGTCCAGGCGCGGCGGCCTTCGGAGTTCACGCGCGACTCTTCCCAGGTCACCCACTGCCTGGGACTTGCATGAGCCGCCCACCACACGCTGCCGGCGAGAGTAATCAGCACCGCGAAAATCGGACGCATTCGCCGCGGAGGCACGGTCACCAGTGCCGCGGCCGCCAACGCCATCAGAGGAATTACCGCCGTGCCGTAACGCGTGTTGTACAGCTTGAACGGGGTCAGCGCTGGAACATAGATGGGTCCAGCCGCCGAATGCATATTCCAGACGTAGAAAACTCCCGGCAGCAGCAGCAGCAACACGGGCCACCATGCCCGCCGCGCGAGCGCCACAAGCACGCCCGCTGCCCCGAGCAGCGCCAGGCCCGGACCCGAACACAGTATCGCCGCCGTGCGATAGTACAGCACGGACTTGCCCCAATCGCGCAGCCCCGGGTACGCAATGCCTTTTTGTATCGCGGCCGGAGCATAGGGCCCGCGATAGAAATCCAGCGGGTCGCCCGTGAGCCACCAGTTGTGCCCGAACCAGTACAGCGGACCGATCGCCGCGATTACGGTGAAGACCACGGCAACCAGCACTCTCCGCCGCTTCGCGATCGCCAGGAAGTAAACCGCCGCGAATGGAAGAATGAACCACGCTTCGTACCGGGTTAGCGATCCTAAACAAGCGGCAACTCCCGCCCCCGCCAAAGCTCCCCACCCCAGCGTCTGGCGAAATCGCACGCTGAAGTAGAGCAGCCCCAGAAAACAGGCCCAAAACGGAGGCTCCATCATAGGTACGGAATCCAGGTACAAAATGTTCGGATTGAGCGCGAAGAGAGCCGCCGCCGTGAACCCCGCCGAAGCCGAATCGAAGATCCGCCGCACTGCCGCAAACAGAAAGCAGCCCGCAATCACGAAGCAGATTGCCGAGGGCATTGCTCCGGCGATCCCGCTGTGCCACCACGAATCGACGCGAGCGAACGGGATCAGCAGCACATGAGTGAGCGGAAGCCAGACGCCGCCGAGCTCGTCGTAGCCGGGCGTTTGCGAGTCCACGATGCGGCGCGCGATGTTCAGGTGAGCTTCGGCGTCGCCGTAATAGAGTGTATAGCCGTGCGAAAAGAAGAACCAAACGGATGCGAGGATCACCGCGCAGAGAAACGCGGCTACCCACGGCAGCACCGGCCAGTTAGAACTGGGTGCAGCTTTGGAACTCTTTATAGCGCGCTTCGATTTCATCCCGAGTCAGTGTCCGGAAGCGATCCACGCCAAATTTTTCACAGCAGAAGCTGCCCATGACGCTGCCGTAAATGACGGCCCGCCGCAGTTCCGCAATATCGATGTGCCCGTCGTTCGGCGATACGCCCTTGCCCGCGAGATAGCCGATGAAGCCCCCCGCGAAACAATCGCCCGCTCCGGTGGGGTCGAAAACATCTTCCAGCAAATAGCCCGGCGCCATGAAGTGACAATCGCCGTGGAACAGGATCGCGCCATATTCGCCGCGCTTGATCACCAGCGTCTTCGGACCCATGTCCATCACCTTGGCCGCCGCGCGCCGCAGATTGTGCTCGCCCGAAAGCAGCCGCGCTTCGCTATCGTTGATCAGCAGAAAATCCCATTCCTTCAGCGTGGCGAGCAGTTGCGGGCGGAAATCGTTGATCCAGTAGTTCATGGTGTCGCCGCCGGTGAGCTTCACGTTGGTCATCTGCCCACGCACGCTTTTCTGCAGCTCCGGCTGAATGTTTCCGAGCAGCAGATAGGGCTCGCTTCGATAGTTGCCCGGCAGCTTCGGATTGAAATCCGCGAAGACATTCAGGTCTGTGCGCAGAGTGGTCCGATCGTTCATGTCGGCCGAGTAGACGCCCGCCCAGAAGAACGTTTTTCCGCCCGCGACCCGCTCCAGTCCCGCGAGATCGATCTTGCGCGATGCGAGCAGGTCCACATCCTCCTGCGCGAAATCGTCGCCGACCACGCCGACCAGCTTCACGGGTCCGAAATAGCTCGCCGATAGCGATATGTAAGTGGCCGCGCCGCCCAGCATGCGGTCCACTTTTCCATGCGGCGTCTCGACGCCGTCATATGCGACAGAACCAACCACGACTAGTGACATGTAAGAGGAAATTATCGCACGACACTCGATCTCGTTGATTCCTCGATGACGGACAAGCGCTTACGGCTCCCGAAAACGCCCGTGTGAAGCGCTTTTTGTTCGTGAACTGTTCGTGGCTTTTTTGGGATTGCCGCCCTAAGACCTCTGATCTTCCGGTGGCAATGAAGGGGTGTGTCTAGCGTCGGCTGATCCCCGTCGCAACCCGCCGGTTACCCTTTGTCCGGCTGACACACCCCTCTTTTTTCGACAAGGGGAATGCTTGAAGGGGGCAAATGAAATGGTGGAAGTATCGGCGGTCGATGGCCAGCCGACGCCTGGTGACGTCTTCAATCCATGGCGGCAGGTATGTGGTTTTTACGCTCCGGATGTGGTCGCACGCGATAGGAGCCTCACGGATGGCCAGAAACGTCTGTATGAACGTCTCGTTCGATGGGCGGGGAAGAGGGGCTCTTGCTGGTATGGATTCGACACCATGGCGGATGCGCTTGGTAAGTCCGCGCGCCAGGTGAAACGTGATGTAGAGGTCCTGGAGCAGCGCGCGTTGATCTGCCGAACTAGACGCGGCAAACGGCTCTCGAACACGTACGAATTCCTCTGGCACACGATGTTTTCCGCAGCGTTGAGTGAAGTGACGCCGGCGTCACTTAAAGGGGAGTGCGATGAAGTGCCGCCGATGTCACTTCATGAAGATAGTGAAGTGACAGATTCAGCAATGGTGAAGTGCCATATTCGGCAGAGTGAAGTGACGCCGGCGTCACCCGAATTAGGTAATGAATCATGTAAGGGGAATTCCGTAAGAAACACACACAGACCCGTGCGCACGGCGTGCGCACGGGTTACAGACTCAAGGTTCGAAGAAGGTTTCGGGCTCTGGCCAAACCAGCAAAAGAAAGAGAAAGCTGAAGCCGCTTGGAACGCGCTGTTATCAACCGCGGCGCGTGAGCAGATGGCGATTGGCAAGATACACCGATTCCTTCGGACAAAGCCAGCGAATCCAGCGGATATGGAGAGTTGGCTCATCGAAAACGTCAAGGCTTGGCGGGATAGTCCCATTTGGAACTTGATGGCATGACAGAACTGCCGGCGGGTTGCTCGTGCTGTGAACTGCGGCCCGGGGTATTCGATCCATGGGTGATGACCGACAGAGGCGCCGCCCGGTGTAGTTGTGCCCGCGGACGGTTCCTCGCGGCCCTCGATCAAGAACACGCGCCGGGAGCCCACAGGACGAATCCCAAACGGCAGAACGGCCATTTCGGCCAATCGAGCCTCGCCGATCAATCCTACAGTCGGAAAACAGTCAAAAGGCGGATTGCTGGGGCCGCCCTCGATTACAAATGCCTCGGAGCTGGAGAAGGAGACAACGATGGAAGCGATGAATGAAATCCACCACGGACACGTCCGTGACTTTTACGAGTGCGGCTATGGATTCCTCGTTTATGCGGATCCAGTAAACCGATCACCACGGTTCATTTTTGTGCATCACCGAGCCATTCTTGGCCAGGCAGGCTATCGCACTCTGCCCGTGGGAGGCCAGGTGGAGTTCGAAATTACTGAGGATCGTTTCGGCCGCCACGCCGCAAACGTGCGCCTGATTTCTGAATGAAAAGGAGAAGGTTATGCTTGAAGGTTATGTATTGAGCGCAGGCGCCAACGGACTCGTGATTAGGCCGACCAAAGGCCCCGACGAGACCTTGGCCAGACACTGGGATTTGAGCCCAATAATGGCAGATGTTGACCAAGGAGTCAGCGATTTCAAAGGCTCGTGGATATTGCCTGACGGTAGCGTTCTTTATGTCGGCTCCGTCGTTTCTTATCGAGTTGTCACAAGTCCCCTAGGCAACTTTCCAGCAGCCACCGACATCAAGCTAAAGGACCGTGTCGAGATATCGGTACCTTTCCAACTGCCACCGACATTGTAGCCACCGAGCCGCCGGTGGTAATGGTACCCGAGGCTCGGTGCTTAGGGCGTTAGAGGCAGTCTGCGGCGCTGAAGGCACTCGAAATCCGTGAAGCAGCGCGCGGCGGCACGTCACAAGGAGTTCGACCTTGCAGTTCGAAGGATAAAAAGTGAGCACGGTTATTTGCTTGAAAGAAACGGATCGCGTCATTATAGCGACGGACTCCAGGTTTATGAGCGCGGATCACAGCGCTATAGCGAGCGATTCCGAGCAGAAAGTCTTTGAGATTGCGCCTGGTGCGCTACTCGCAACTAGCGGCTGGAAACCGGTTTCAGACTTCCAGGAAGCCAGAGCGCGCGAGTTCGCACGCGCATTCAACACAACCGATGTCCGCCTGATCGCCAAGGCATTGGAAGAAGAAACCGCACGCGCTATCGAGGTATTGTGCGGAGTCCTGCTGTCGCTTCCATCGCTTCATGATAAGGTCATTCGCGCCCTGGCCGGCGAGTTGATGATGCACAGCTGCGCATTGGCGGGGCGCACTGCGGATGGAAGCCTGGGATACGTAACGCAGGCTTACAAGTTTAAGGAAGGGCGTGCGGTGTGCGAGTACGGTGAGTACTTCGGATCGCAGCGGCAGATTTTTGTTAGCTCTGGCGAACCCGCTCAGGCGCTCGCGAACGATCCGACTATATGGACCGGAGAGCCAGTGTGGGTTGTGCGGCATTTCCTTTCGACGCTCAAGCGGGTATGTCCGACCATCGGCGGCCCGGACCAAATTGCAGTGATCGACCGCTGCGGGACCCGCTGGATAACTACGCCGCAGGCGAAAAGCTCCGCGCTCGAAGCTCTCACGAGCGCCACTGCGTTCTTTGGGGGAACGGCGACGTTTGCCGCCAGCGTATCTGGCCCATACGTGCAGGTTGGGTCGGCCGGCTTGGTGTTGGCCGATAACTTCTCCTCACCGAATTCTACGGTCACCGTTAACAGTTCGGGAGTTTCCATTTCGAAACCGTCCGGACCAAGCCTTCAACTCACCTCCTTAGGAGTCGCGATTAGGCAGGGTTCATTATCCGGCGTCAATGAGGTTGACATTACGGCTTCGGGAGTTTCGATTTATGGTCCATCGGGCAGCGTTTCCCAAGTGGCCATCCAGTCGAGCGGCATTAGCATCCTGGGCGGTGGCCGGTCTGTCGTTTTGGACAGCTCCGGAGCCACTATCTACAGCGTTGCCGGATCAACCAGCGATCCCTACGTGAGTGTCTCGCCTTCCCTCGTGACGATTGGCGGTCTTTCCGCTTCCGGCGTTCATTACAGCGTCAATGCTGGCGCTGGCTTCGTATCCGTCACCAGCCCGACGTACCCTAGTGCCCTTGCGCAGATAATCGTGAACGCATCCGGCGTCGCGCAATTAGATTTGACAACACAGAGCGGCAACTCCATCATTGTCTCAACGACGCTTTCAGGATCTGCAAGCGCGGGTGGTGCAGCATTGCCCGTTAGCCCGGTCGGCTTTTGGGGTTTAACTATCAACGGCACACTTTACAAGATCCCTTATTACGCGTAGCCCGACGCCCCGGTGGCCCCCCTGTCAAGACTTTTTTTTCGGCAGGGCGCGTCCAGGGCGATGTAGGGTCGCGCCGCACGCAGGATAGTCTGAACGAAGGATAGATCATGCCAACACCAGACGAAATCAAAACAAGTTTGGCGGCGAGAGCGGAAGCGGACCGTCGTCTCACGTTTTTGCGATCAACTTCTTTGGATGATCAGTGGGGACTTCTCAATCACGCATTCGAAGTTTTGCCCGACGGCCACGCCTTGAAGCAGCGGATAGCATCCTTTTGGGCCAGACTTGCCGAGGCGGCGAGCATCGGCACTATCGACGATCAGGAGAAATTGTTTTTGGGAGAGGAATTTACCTTAATTGCTCTCGAAGCCCGGAAGTCGATTCACTGACGCCCAAGTGCACGGAATCGACGTGTACAGCGCTCTGGCTAAGACAGGTTCCAATAATAAGGGATTATGTTAACTCGAAATGGGCCTAACCCCTTTGGAATCGCGCTGCGAAAATACGCGAAAGCCAAACCACAACCTGTAGTGGTTCGGAGCCACCAAAACGCCATGATTTCAAGATGTCCAGGTCTTGAATGCCACCGCTCAAGGTGTCACGCGGCGCGTGCCATGAGGGATCCCTTCGGGGGAGTCGAACTAACATGCGATCGAAACGCAAGAACGGGCCAGAAATCCGACAGGAGCCCCTCGCGAATGCCGATAGTGAAATCGTACCACCGCAGTCGAACGGGGCGGTACCGGCCGCCACAAACGAGCGTGCCGAGGCATCTTCCGCGGCACGCGACCCAGCGTCGACGCTTCGCGGCCCTGGTGGGCGGTTCCTGCCCGGGAACCCGATCGGTTCCCACGTGCGTTGGCGCCGCGGTGTCAGCGGCAATCCCATAGGCGCGCCACGGGCGCGCAGAGCATTCGAGGAGCGTTTCTACGAGGCCCTGGCGGCCAAGTGCTCACCGGAGGATGCGGCGGAGCTGCTTGTCCAAGCCGCAAAGAAGGGCGCACCGTGGGCCATTCAGACACTCTTGCAGCGAATTGCACCGCAGGATGCGAGCCTTCACTTGATACACGAACGGGGAGAGGATCACAATGCAACCGGAATCGACCTTAACCGGCTTACAGACGCACAAATCGAGCAACTCGCCAGCATCCTTGAGTCTGCAGGGCTTGAACCTGGAGCAGTTAAGGCAGGAGCGGGCCCGCCGCCGACTGTTGAGCTTCATCGAGCAGACGAAGCCTGATTATGTCGCTGACCCGTTCCACGAGGAGCTCTGTCGCATCGTTGAGCGATTCCACGCAGACGTGGTTGCCCGTCGGCGGCCGCGCGTGATCATCGTGGCGCCGCCACAGCACGGCAAGTCGGAGATCGTGAGCCGAAAGTATCCCGCGTGGGCACTGGGCAGGAATCCGAACCTGCGTATTATCGCCGGCAGCTATTCGTCAGCGTGGGCTGACACGCTCAGCACGGACGTGCAGCGGACGATGGATTCCGAGGTGTACAACGGGCTCTTCCCTGAGACCCGCATCGCGGGCCAGTTCGCCCAAAAGACGGAGGCGCGGCGCACCGCCGATTACTTCGAGGTCGCTGACCGGAAGGGATTCTACCGTTCCGCCGGACGCGGCGTGGGCGTCACCGGACGGTCCGCGGATATCCTACTGATCGATGATCCGAATCGCTCGGCCGAAGATGCTATGAGCGAGACCATCCGCGAATCGACCTGGCAGTGGTGGCTTCAAGATCTGTATTCGCGCTTGCAGCAGGGCGCCGGCGTTCTGCTTATGTCAACAAGGTGGCACACTGACGATCTGATCGGCCGCTTGATCGAAGCCGCGGAGCGGGGTGGAGACTCGTGGGACGTGCATGTGTTTCCTGCCTTGAGCGAGTCGGGAGAGGCACTGGCGCCGTCGCGCTACGATCGCACGGAGCTCGAGAAGATCCAGGCGACACAGCCGGCCGCGGTGTGGAACGCGTTGTACCAGGGCAGTCCAGTCGCCCTCAAAGGCAACATCCTAGAGGTCGATCGATGGCGTTATTACGGCGCGCCGGGGCAGCCGGAGTTTCCAGCGATAGCAGAATTCGACTTGATCCTGATCTCGTGCGACGCGAGTTTCAAGGACGCGGCGGGCTCAGACTTCTGCGCCCTTCAGACGTGGGGCATCAAGGGCGCGCAGCGGTGGCTTTTCGCCGACGGATACGTTCTCGCGAGGCTGGACTATCCGCGGTTCAAGCAGGCGGTGCGCGACGCGAAGCGCCGGCATCCGTACGCGAGTAGGATACTGATAGAGGCGGCCGCAAACGGAGAAGCCTGCATTGCGGAACTCAAAGGCGAGATTTCCGGGATTACCGCGGTAAAGCCCGAGGGAGGAAAAATAAGTCGCGCCTGGGCGGCATCAGGGGATCAGAGCTCGGGTTTCTGTTTCCTGCCTGATCGGAGCATCGCGCCATGGGTCTCCGGGTTTGTGAACCGGTGCGCGCTCTTTCCCGCGAACATCGCCAAGGCCGGCAGCGATGATGATATTGACGCGTTCACGCAGGCCATCAACTGGGCGCGGGTGCACGCGCCCCGGTGGGGATTGGTGGAATTCCTTAAAGCGGAGACGGAGGCGCAATCGGCGCGCATGCAGGCCACTGCGGCCCGGTTATCGCACCCAGGGAACGCGCACCCCGAGAACGCGAACGCTGCGTCACTGGTGGCTGAACGTCGCGGCTGTCCTGAATGTGCGGCCGCATGCATCGCCCCTGTTGCCAGCGGCGGGTATCGCTGTGGGAATTGCGGCCACCAGTTCGGGCAGGCCGAACCGCGCGGAGTGCGCGGCGGCAGCGTAAACCGTAGATCTGTTTTTCAGTTCAGGTGAGGCTGGCAGGGGTCCACCGGCCCCATTGCGCGCGCTGTTCTGGTGGGCATGACAATGCTTTGAACTGCGGCGCTGATTTGCGGGGTTGCAGTTGACCGGAACCCCGCCATGGTTCACATTGGCTTGGGTTCAAGCGCCAGATGGAAGGCGTCGGCCAGCGGTAGTTCGCCTTCGGATGCCTCGCGGCCGGAACTGAACGTATCCCAGTCCGTCAGAACATCCCTCAGCACCCGATGCTCTTCCGGGCGCCCTCCAACCATGAACGCCTCGAAGCGGTAGCGCAGCTCTTCCATAACTGCAGCCCTTATCCTGGCCGTCGCGGTGTCGCGCTCCGCGCGCACTTTGCCCGACCGCCGGCGCCGCCGGCTTGCGCGCCAAACCTTCGTCATCTCCCGCTCAAGGTGCTGCGCCTCCGGCTGTTCGTTTTCAGCGATCGCACGCGCCACCGCGGCTGAGCCTTGGACTCCGTGGACGTGTCTCGCCCAACGCCACGTCTTGTGGCGCGCCGCCGCGGCCACTAACATCCGAGCGCCTGGTCCGTCTTCCCCGCACGCGAGCAGGTCAGCAACCTCGTCGGCAATAAGTTGCTGGACAGGTGTAAGGTCCGTACCCGGGTTAGCCGACCGACGATCCGCTTTCTTAGTTTTCATATAGCAATCGCCCCCACGGTCGAATACAAATCGAACTTAGCCCGAGACTTCAGTAGCCGGAAGTGTGCGGGGTGCAGACTCATGGCCTGACAGACCTCGCCGCCCGGCTGGTTGAGGATGAACGCGCGGATGAGAATTTCTCTGTCGCGCCGGCGGAGTACCGCCAGCGCTGAAAAAGCGACGATGCGTCGCAGTGTTTGCGTGGTGCGTTTCATGCTCTGGATTATGCGACTGTTCAGTCGTGCAAAGCAAGCGGTAATTTTCGTTAAGATGCTGAATCAAAAGTACTTATTGCGCAACGCCTGCGTAAGATTCGCGCAAGATTTCCGCAACGGCAGACAGGACTGCTGGCTTTCTCGAATGAGAATTACGCAAGGCGTGCACAACGCGCGTGCAACTTTGGCGTAAGGATGGGGTGCAAAAAAAATTTGGGTGCGCTAAATCGGTCGCGTCAGGTTCTGCTCAGCGTCCGGCTTGGCCCTCGCGGCTTATCGATCCCGTGCGCTTGCCGTGCGCACAGGTAATAGAATTAACGTGATTTTTTCGTGGTTTACCGAATGTCTGATACATTTCTGTTAGTCCGTGTACTGTGACTCCATAACGTGAATTAGCATGAGCGAACTACTGACCCCAAAGGAAGTCGCGGCGATCAGGCGAACAAGCCCGAACTGCCTGGCACAGGAGAGGCGCAGCGGTCGCGGGCCGATGTGGATCCGGGACGGTCCGCGTAGAATTCGCTATCCCGCACGGGAACTCGCCGAGTACATGCGGTCGCTGCCGCGCGGGGGCGCGCAAAGACCTAAAGCGTAAGTTACGATCTCGTGCGGCTAAGCCGCGAGCTGATAGCTCTACCCTTGTCGGACGCCCGGCACTCTCTCGAAGGTTGTAACGCCACCACTCTATCTCGAAATGTCACGGCATAAGCAGAACGACATCCGCATCTTGAACCCGATCGCCGGGCGCGGTTACACGAGCCAGAAGAAGGCGCAGCAGTATGTCGATGACGGGCGCGCCGATTACGTTACTGACGATCACGGCCGCCGGCGGGCGCTGCGGTTTCGGGAGAACGACCCGCGGAACCAGCGCGCTGCGCTGCACGTGGAGCTGAGGCTGACGGAATACGATATCGCGTCGAGCAGTGGGTGCGCGTCGATCGATCAGATTCGGCATCTGCCGTTTGCCGGCGATCCGCTTCGCGTTCTCATGCTGCCGACCAAGCGAACGAAACGCACGCCTGCGCGCTCTCGCCTCGCGTGCTAAGCGCCCGACTAAGGAATTGAGGAGTTGTTAGCCCGTGATGAAAAAATATTTCGCCATCCAGAAATTCGACGAGCGGAGCGGCTGTGTGTACGGCATCATGACCGCGGCAGAGCCCGACAAATCGGGCGAGATTTTCGATTACGCTGGTGGCGGCAAGGAAGCCGTCCAGCGCTGGAGCGCCGAAGCAGCACGCAGCACGACAGCGGCCGGGCTGGAGGTCAGCCGGGGGAACATCCGGCTGCAGCACGATTCGGGGAAAATCGCAGGAAAAGCGGTTCGCATCGACTACGATGATTCGGCGCAGACGATCGGCTTGTTGTCCAAGCCTGTAAATGAGGAGATCGCCGAGCTCATCCGCGGCGGGTTCGTGCGCGGGTATAGCATCGCCGGTGGGTATGACGCGCGGCGGTGCGACGAGTGCGGCGCCGACATGCTGGGACGCCGCGATAATTTTTGTGCGCGATGTAATCGCGACGTCTACGTGCGGTATGTTCCGCGGCTCGCGGAAGTGAGCTACGTGGACAATCCCTGCCTGGAGAGTGCGGTGTTCGCGTACGTGAAGGCGGATGGCACCACGGAGCTGCGAAAGTTCGCGAAAGGAGAAAACATGAAAGAGCATCTGGATAATCTGCGCCGGCAAGCGCGGAAGGTAGCGGACCAGCACCGTGCTGTCGCCGACGGTCACACAGAACTCGCGCGCGCCGCGGAAGGCCGCGCGGAACCCAAAGCGGCCAAGGCGCACCGGTCGATTGCGGAGTCCCACCGCGAGATCGCGAAAGCGCATGAGGAGCACGCAGACACACTGCGCGGGATGGCTACTGCCGGTGACGATCTGGGCGCGGACAAGAGTGTGACGGCCGATTTT
>DATNFO010000008.1:0-143990 GCA_035606355.1 Candidatus Limnocylindrales bacterium
GGAAACCCACAACTCCGCAAGCAGCCAAACGCCGTGCTCAGAAAATCGCCCGGGAACTGCGAATTCTCGGTTACACCGTCAATATCAAACCCGCTACGGACGCAGCACTCCCATTGTGACTTTCAACGGAGCGGTAAACGGTGCATCGAAAAGCGAATGGAGCGCGACGAGAACAACAGCCGGATTTTTTCACAAACCCGTGAGGGAGCGGTAAACGGTGCATCGAAAGGCGAATGGAAACCCGTAAGGGAGCGGCACATGATGACGGGATGCGGAAGCAATTCGATCCTTTCACAGACCCTCACGGTCGCGGCTCCGTTTGACCAATCAAGTACACGAGCGATTTATTTCGAACCCAGTTGCTTCAGCTTCGCATCGAATGCCGAAAACGGCATCGCGCCGACTAGCACATCGCCATCAACGCCATTCGCCGTGCTTTTGCCGATCACGAAGGTCGGAGTGCCGTCCGCGCCGATCTGCTCGGCCTGCACAACATCCGCCTCGACGGCTTTGCGGTACTTATCGCTCTCCACGCAACTGCGAAACGCCTTCGGCTCCATCTTCAATTCCGTGGCATCGGTGACCAGGCTCTCCAGGTCCAACTTCGAAGGATTCGCGGCCATCACGTCGCGCATTTTCCAGAACTGGCCCTGCTCGGCGGCGCACCGGCCCGCTTCGGCGGCACGGAACGCATTCGGGTGGAGCGAATCCAGCGGGAGGTCCTTGCTATAGAACCGCACCTTTCCGGTGTCGATGTAGTTCTTCTTGATCTCATCGAAGACGGTGGTGTGGAAGCGCTGGCAGAACGGACACTGATAATCGGTGTACTCCACCATGGTCAGCGGCGCGTTCTTATCGCCGAGAAACTGGTAGCCGGTGAGATCCACCGCGGCGTGCTGCGGACCTTTCGGCGCCGGCGCGGCGGCATTCTGCCGTTCCAGCAATTGCCGGATCTGCCGCAGCTCGTTCAAAATCTGGTCGGCCTGCTGGCGCGTGATGCCCTCATTCTGACCTTGGGTTTGCGCGGCCAGCGGCAGCATGAACGCCGCGGCCATGGTGAAATGCAGAAACTTCTTCATAACTAATTCGTTTCGAACACAAGCATGTACTGCACGTCGCGCACACGCTCTTTCTCCTCTATGAGATGAAATTTGTTGGCTTCGATCTCCTTAATGACGTCCGGCATGTCAAGCCGGATATGAGTGAGTGCGCGGCCGGCGGGCATTGCAGAAGCCCGCTTATAATATTCCACCACAACCAACCGGCCGCCGGGCTTCAGCGCCTTATGCATCGCTGCCAGCATCTTCTCCGGATAGTCGAAATGGTGGTAAACATCCAAAGCCAGGATCTCATCCACCGCTCCTTCGGGCAGCTTGGGATCCGTCTCTGTACCTTGGACGAACGTAACGTTCTTCAGGTTTGCGTTTTCTGCTCTCTGGCGCGCGATGGTGAGAAAATCGGGCGCGATGTCTTCGGCGATCACCTTGCCTTCCGGTCCCACGCGCTTGCTCAGGAACGGCAGCATGAATCCGATGCCGGTGCCAACATCGGCGACGGTCATCCCGGGCTTCAACCCCATCTCCTGCATCAGTTGACCGGGCTTCATGGTGTTTTCGCGCGCCGGATCGGCAAGCCCTTTGGCCACCTGCTGCCGGCCCTCCGGGGTCTGATACCCGGCGTTCGCATCTTTGGCTACCTGCGCGGACAAGGTGCCCGCGAGCGCCGCAACCAGGAACAAAAACGAACTTCGCTTCATAACGCAGTCTCCATTGGAAGCGCCAGCGGCGCATCCCTCATGAAGTCGAGCTTGGACATCTCCTCCACCGACTCACGAATTGCCTGTTCGGACGTCTGCTCCACCGTAATGACAAAAGGAAGGTCATGCTTGGTGTCGCACGGTTCCTGAAGTACGGCATCCATGCTGATGTGCTTGCTGGCCAGAATGCCGGCCAGTTTGGCGATGATGCCGGGACGGTCGTCCACTCGGAAACGAAGAAAGTACGCGCGCTTTTGCAGCGTCACGGACACCGGTTTGTTCTCGCCAAGAATCTCGTGGGCGAACGGCGACACGCGCTCCGGGCTCCCATTGCGGATCTCGCGCGCCACGCGCATCAAGTCGCTGACAACCGCTACTCCGGTAGGGTGCCCCGCGCCCCAGCCGTAGTAGAAGGTGTCTTCCCCGAACTTGCCCTTCACCCAAACGGCGTTGTACGGACCTTGCACGCCCGCGAGGATCGTCGATGTGGGAATGAGCGCCGGGCGCACCGACAAAATCAGGCCGGCGTTGGTCACTCGCGCTCCGCAAATCAGCCGGATGGTGTGCTTGAGCACGCGCGCATACCGGAAGTCCACCGGCGAAATGCGGCGTATGCCTTCCACGAAAATATCGCTGGGCGTGATCTTTTCGCCGAAGGCGAGCGCAGCCAGCAGCACCAGTTTCGAGCGCGCATCGAAGCCGTCGATATCGGCGCTCGGGTCGGCTTCCGCGTAGCCCAGCATTTGGGCTTCGGCGAGCACGCTGGCGAGCGGTACGTCGCGCTTTTCCATCTCCGTCAGCATGTAATTGCAGGTGCCGTTGAGGATGCCGTAGAGCGCTTGCACGCGGTCGCCGGAGATGCCCTCCCGCAGCACGGCGTGGATCGGAATGCCGCCGCAGACGCTGGCTTCCATCGCGAGGTTGATACCCGCTTTGATCGCGCGATCCCAGATTTCCGGACCGCACTTCGCCATCAGCTCTTTGTTCGCCGTGACGACGCTCTTCCGGTTGGCGATGGCCGCTTCGACGATCTCCGATGCGGCGCTGGTGCCGCCCACCAGTTCGGCGACGATCTGCACATCCGGGCGCTGCACGAGTTCGCGCCAATCGGCAGTCTTGAAAACAGGTCCCAGCGCGGCGGGGATCTCCTTGTTCTGCACACCGCGGCTGCACACCGCAACTACTTTCAGACGAAACCCGAGTTTGAGAGCAATCTGGTCGGCATTTTCGGACAGGATCGCGAGGGTGCTGCCCCCGACGTTCCCCAGTCCGACAATTCCGACATTCACATCTTGCATATAGAGTTCATGATAGCGAAGGTGCGTTCGGTATCATAAAAAGAGGGTTACTGATGAAAAGACGCCTCTTCCGCTGCGCCCTGATTCTTGTCGCTGCCGCGGCAAGCGTGGCAGCACCGCAGTTTCCCCAGGACCAGCCCCCGCCGCCTCTTCCCGGCCAGAGCGAGCCCGACCCTAAGCTGCCCAACGGCAAGAGCCAGCGCGATGCGATTCTGAAGCAGGAGCATGAGCGGAATCTGAAGGACTCGGCACAGCTCGTGCAGCTCACGCAGGATCTGCAAGCGGACATCGAGAAGTACGGCCCCAACGTGCTGCCGATCTCCACTCTGAAGAAGATTGACGAAATTGACAAGCTTGTTAAGAAAATCCGCTCCCGTCTGCGCCACGATTAGCCTGCTGGCGAGCGCGGGGCTGTGGGCGCAATCCGAAATCCCCGTGCCGGCCGGATCGGCGCAACCGAAAGGCGCAGCTCTCGCGCTGCTGGACGCGCGCGAGACCCCGCAGTGGGAGGGCTGGGCAAAGGAAGCCGGGTGGCGCATCATCGTTCCCGCGGATATCGGCGACACCGCGGCCATCGATACGCGCGTGCAGGCGCTCGCCGCCGCCGTGAAGGAAGCCGTCAAGAGCAACAATGTTGACCCGACGCAGGTGTTCATCGCCGGTCGCGGCGAAACTGCCACCGCGGTGTTCTATGCCATCTCGCGTGTGCCCGACGCCTGGTCCGCGGGGCTGGCGCTCGGCGGGTCGCCGGCCGCCGCCATTAGCACGGATCGCATCTTCTCTGCGAATTTCAGCAACACTCCAGTCCTTTGGGTCGGGGCAGGCAAGACGGATCTGGCGGAGTCGCAGAAGCTGAAGACACTCGGTCTGAATATCGAATGGCGCTCGCCCACGGGATTGACGAACGCCGATGTGTTCCGCTGGCTCATGCAGCACAAGCGCGATGAGTTTCCCGTGTCCATCGATTGCGAAACCAATTCGCCCGCCTTCGGAAGCTGCTACTGGATTCAGGTGACGAAGTTCGACCCCACCGAACGCAACGACGTACTGGCTTCCACTCATCTCTCGGCCGGCTCCGGCGCGGCCCTGGACCTCGGCGGCTTCGGTTTCAAGACGGACGACCCCGGTCCCGGCGTGCAGATCTCATTTCTCCCGGAGAAGTATCACGGACCGCTGAAAATGGGCGATCGCATCGTGGAGATCGACGGCAAACCCATCGAGAACCCGCAAGCTTACGTCGATCTCATGGCAAAGACGACCAGCGAAAAGCGAGTGGTCGTGATGGTGCAGCGCGGCAAGGATCGCGTTCGCGTGGAGACTCGCATTGTGCTGCCTGTGCGCGATGCCATTGTGACGGCGCGTGTACAGGCCCGATGGGATGCCGAGACGAAGGGCCTCGACATCATCAGCCGCTCCATCACGGAAATGCGCGTCACCATTCCTGCGCAGTGGGTGCCGGCCAATCTGGCGTGGAACGGGTTGACCCTGGAAGAGATTTCAAAACCGGGCTGCATCGATCTCACGGTAGACAAGGAACTGCTGCATGCCGCCGAGTGCCATTAGTCCGCGGCCAGGCACGCCGGAGCAGTTCGCCGCGTTACGGCGGCTGTTAACCGCTACGGGCTACACGGAAGAGGCCATTCGCGAGCGCCTCGGCATTCAGCGGCTCTCGCAGGCCGCGCGCATGCGCACCGGTGGTCCGCCGCCGGATGCGCTGGACGTCCTGATCCGGCTGTTTCTGCTGGAAGAACCGCTGCCGCGCGAGGCTGCCGGCCCGGAGCTCGCCGAAATAGCGGGCGCGCTCGGGCTGGTGCAGGAGCGCGCCGGACTGCTCGGCCCCACCGCCAAACTCTATCCGGTGCAAAGCGTCTTCGTCGCCTCCGATCTCGACCAGAGCATCAAAGCCGGCGCCGATCACGTCTTTTCCGCCATCAGTCCGCAGACCGAAGATTTCCTCGCCATGACGGGCGAGGCGCCCTGCCCGGCGTGCCTGGAACTCTGTGCGGGCGCTGCCGCCGGCGCTCTCATCGCAGCGCAGCGCTATGCCGTACAGGCGTACGCCTTCGATATATCGGAGCGCTGCACCGCCTTCGCCGAATTCAACCGGCGCCTGAACGGCCTCGCGAACCTCACGGTCCGCCGCGGCGACCTCTATGCCCCCGCCCGCGGCCAAACCTTTGATCGCATCCTGGCGCACCCCCCATATGTGCCTTCGCTGCGTACCGCGCAGGTGTTCCGCGATGGCGGCGATGATGGCGAAGGGCTCACGCGCCGCATCGTCGAAGGTCTTCCGGCTTATCTGCATCCCGGCGGACGGCTGTATCTCACGGCGATGCTGGCGGAGTATCCGGCGGAATCCATCGAGACGCGCCTGCGCCGCTGGCTGCACCACGCCGCGCCGGATTTCGACCTGGTGGTGGTGCATCGCCGCCGCTACGATGCCGGGAATTTTCTATTCGACAATGCAGACCCGGCCGACATTCCGGCGTGGAGGCAATTGCTGGAACAGCGGCGAATCGTCTGGTATCGCTACATCACTGCGATTGTCGAACGGCACGCGGAGGAAGCCGCCGCCATGACGCTGACGCGAACGGCCGGGGCTGAATTCGGAATCGCTGCCGCGGAACGCGCGCTTGCCGCGGCGAAACGCATGCGGTCGCCCGAGTGGCGGGAACTGCGGCCGGTCGCCGCCGCGCCCATTGAAGAAGTGGTGTCGCACAAACTTCGCAGCAGCCGCTGGGTGGAAGACGGCGTCACGCTCCGCCGGAGTGACGCGTTTCAGGTGGAGTTCTTCGCCGGCGAATCGCCCGCCGCCCTGCTGGAGCGCTGCAATGGGACGGCGACCATCGCCGAACTCGGCCACGAAGAAGAGTTGCGAGAATGGATTCTGGCCGGACTGCTCGACATCGCATGAAACGCAAGCTCACCGCCGCGGAAGCCGCTCGCAAGCTCGCGCGTGCGCCGAAGAGCGCCCAGCGCGACGCCGCCTTCCGCAAGACGATTCGTTCGATTCCGAAAGGAAAGGTCGCGACTTACGCGCAGGTGGCGGCCGCGGCGGGTTACCCCATGTACCACCGCCACGTCGCGAATCTGCTGCATCGCGAGCCTACTGGCTCCCTGCCGTGGCAGCGAGTGGTCGGAGCCGGCGGCGAAATCAAGTTGAAATACGAAGCCGGCCTGGAGCAGCGCACTCGCCTGGAAATGGAAGGAGTGCGTTTCCGGGGGAAACGGGTGGATATGGCGGAGCACCAACACCGTTTCCGCCCTTGGGACTTCGATCTGTAGCCGGAGAACTACAGGAGTTGGGCCGAGTCCGCTATAATGAAATAGAAACCCCCAAAAGAGACTTTCTTCTTTGCTCTCCATCAACAACGTATCCATGCGCTTCGGCGCTCGCATTCTGTTTGAGGACGTTACCACCACGTTCCTTCCCGGCCGCCGTTACGCCATCACCGGCCCCAACGGCGCCGGCAAATCGACCCTGATGAAGATCCTCACCGGCGAACTCGAACCGGAAAAGGGATCCATCACCCGTCCGAAGAAGTTCGGCGTGCTCCGTCAGGACCAGTTCGCCTTCGACGCCTTCCGCGCCATCGACACCGTGATCATGGGCAACGCGCCGCTCTGGTCCGCGCTGCAGGAGCGCGACGCCCTTTACGCGAAACCCTACGACGAACTCACTGACGAAGACGGCATGCGCCTCGGCGAGCTGGAAGGCATCGTGGGCGATGAGGGCGGCTATACGGCCGAGGCGGACGCCGCCGCGCTGCTCGCCGGTCTCGGAGTGGAAGCGGCCGTTCACGAACGCACGATGAGCGAACTGCAGGGCGGCCAAAAGGTCCGCGTGCTGCTCGCCCAGGCGCTCTTCGGCACGCCGCCCGCGCTGCTGCTGGACGAGCCCACCAACCACCTGGACCTCGACTCCATCCACTGGCTGCAGGATTATCTGCGCGAGTACGAAGGTGTGCTGATCGTAATCTCCCACGACCGGCATTTCCTGAACAGCGTCTGCACGCACATCGCCGATATCGACTACCAAACTGTGATCACGTACACCGGCGGCTACGACGACATGGTGCTCGCCAAGACGCAGATCCGCTCGCGCATCGAAGCCGAAAATGCGCAGCGCGAAAAGAAAATCGCGCAGTTGAACGAATTCATCGCGCGCTTTTCCGCCGGAACCCGTTCCAGCCAAGTGACCTCGCGCAAAAAGGAGGTCGAGCGTCTGCAAACCTCGGAGCTGGCCAAGAGCAACATTCAACGCCCCTACATCCGCTTCGATATGAAGCGCCAGAGCGGACGGCATCCGCTGGAATTCAAAGGCGTAGTGAAGTCGTACGATGGCGTGAAGGTTTTCGAGCCCTTCACCGCGGCTATTTCGCGCGGCGAGAAAGTCGCACTCATGGGCCGCAACGGCGTGGGCAAGACGACACTCGTCAAGTCCCTGCTGCGCAGCGCGACCGGTTATATCGACGACGCCGATCGCCGGTTCGAGACCGATGGCGGAATCGTGGTTTGGGGTCATGAAGTCGCGGCGGGGTATTTCGCGCAGGACCACAGCGACTCCATCGCCAAAGGAATGACCCTGCTGGAATGGCTGCACGAGTTCGATCCGCAAGCTTCGCAGGAGGAACTGCGGGGTCTGCTCGGCCAGATGCTCTTTAGCGGCGAGGATGCCACCAAGCGGACCGACGCATTGAGCGGCGGCGAAACGGCACGCATGATTTTCTGCCGCCTGATGCTGCAAAAGCCGAATGTGCTGATTCTCGACGAACCGACCAATCACCTGGACCTGGAATCCATCAGCGCACTCAGCATCGCGCTACGGAAGTACGAGGGTACGGTGCTGCTGGTCACCCACGACCACGACCTTATCGAAGAAGTCGCCACCCGAATCTGGCACTTCGAAGACGGACGCATCGACGATTTCAAGGGTCCGTACACTGAGTTCCAGGCCTACGCCGAAGAAAAAGCCAGCTAGCGCATATAGAACAGACTCAATCGAGGCAGCCGCGCGCGCTCCAGCAGATTCCTTTCGAGGTACTGCTTTTCCAGCATCGCGAGCTGATCCGCCGTCATCTTCCCGCGATACGGCCGCAACTGCCGGTCCAACTCCTGTCGTGCGGCCAACAGATCCTCATCCGTCTGCCGCGACCGCGCCGTCGCGAGCATCTTCTCTTCCAGAACGGTAAGCCGCTGCTCCAGCGCTTCCAGATCCTGATAGTGAGTTTCCATCTCACCGGCGAGCCGGCGCAGCGAAGCGGCCGTCTCGTCGAACCCGGCCGGCATCGCCGCGGCATTCGATTTCAAATACTCGCGCAATTGTTCGATGGAAAATGGCGGAGCCGTATCGCGCTTCGGAGTCGGCTGGCCCGTATCGGCGATCTGCTGCGCTTCCGTCAAGACAGCCTGCGCGCAGAACGCCAGCGAGTTGACCATTTGCGTCTTCACGCGCCGCGACCGCCACTTCTCAAACGCCACGTCGATGCCGCGCAGCACCGCCTCCAAAGGCACTCCCGAGTTCTTCCAGCTTTCCAGCAGCGCCCAATCCAGCGGCGACAGCAGGAACAAACTGGTGCCGCGCACGCGCTGAAAATGCTCCTCGGTCTCCGTGAAATAGTTGAAGTAGTTCAGCCCTTGTGGTTCCGCGCCCATATCATTTGCAGGCCTTCGAGCGTCAAGTGCTCATCCACGATCTTCATATATCGCGAGCCCGTGACTATCATGCGCGCCTGCCCGCCCGTCGCGATCACCTTCGTATGCGGCCCGAGTTCGGCGATCGTCCGCTCCAGAATCCCATCGATCATCCCGATCGCGCCGTAATACAGCCCCGACTGCATGCTCGCCACCGTGTTCGTGCCGATCACGCTCTTCGGCGGCCGGAACTCCACCATCGGCAGCCGCGCCGTCTTCTTGAACAGCGCGTCGATGGCTATCCCGATGCCTACCGCGATCGCGCCGCCCAGGTATTCCGCGTCGCGCGAGATCACGTCGAAGTTGATCGTGGTCCCCAGGTCCACCACCACGCACGGGCCGCCGTATTTATAAAACCCTGCGACCCCGTTCACCAGCCGGTCCGCGCCCACTTCGTTCGGATTATCGTAACGGATCGTGAGCCCCAGGTCCGTGCGCGGACCAACGAACATGGCCTGTGTCTTGAAATATCGCTCCGCCATCAACGCGAGCGTCTGGTCGATCGGCGGCACCACGCTCGAGATGATCATGCCGTCGACCTTAGCGATGTCCAGGTCCGCCGGTTGAAACAGATTACGCAGCAGAATGCCCCATTCGTCCGATGTCTGCTCAGGCACCGTACGCAGCCGCCACTGCCGTACCAGTTCCGCGCCTTCAAACGCGCCGATTGTGATATTGCTATTACCCGCGTCAAGAGCCAGCAGCACGTACGCCTCCCGCAAGTATCAGGACGGTGGAACCGTCGTCTTTGCGCACCTTGAGGAAGCCGTCCGCGTCCAGCCCCGCGGTCATCCCCTCGATGCTGCCTTCGGGAAGAGCCACCGTGACCCGGCGTCCCGCGGCGTAGCTCGATGCATGTGCGAACAGCCGCAGAATCGTCTCCTTGTCTTCCGCCGCGAACGAATCCACCGCGCGTACCAGCGCAATCGCCAGCGCCTCGCGCGGCAACTCCCGGCCCAGGTGAATGCGCAGCGACGTCGCTCCCAGTTCCTCCGGCAGCGACTCGTGATTCACGTTGATGCCGATGCCCGCCACCGCCTTGCCGTCCACAAGCTGCACCAGAATGCCGCCCGTTTTCAGACCGTCCAGCATCAGGTCATTCGGCCATCGCAGATCGCACGCAATACCGTAAGTGCCGGCGATCGCCTCCGCCGCGGCAAGGCCGAGCGCCAGCGTGAGCACCGGCGCAGGCTGCAACACCAGCGAGCAATAGAGTCCATTGCGCGCCTCGGAGTGCCACACGTGGCCGTGGCGGCCCTGCCCCGACGTCTGCTCGCCGGCAAACACCACAGCGCGGGTTTCCAGCTTCGCCGCCGCGTGCATCGTGGAATCGATACTCTCGTAATATTCGATATGCCGCTGGGGCAGCGCCGCGCGGACCTCCGCGATATTCACACAAGCTCCAGCCGGAAGCTGATGTCCCTGGCGCGCGCCGAATGAGTGATCGCGCCGGACGACACGAAATCCGCTCCCGCTTCGGCATACGCACGAACATTCTTTAGCGTGATGCCGCCGGAAAGCTCCACCTTGGCGCGCCCGTCAATTTCGCGGATCCAATCCGCCGCCTCGGCAGGCGTGAGATTGTCGAGCAGCAGGTGCTGAGCGCCCGCGGCCAGCGCTTCCTCGAGTTCCGCTCGCGTGCGCACTTCGATTTCAATCGGCAGTTCGCTCGCACGCGCATTGCCGATCGCCTGGGTCACTCCCCCTGCCGCCGCGATGTGGTTGTTCTTGATCAGAATCGCGTCGAACAGCCCCTGCCGGTGATTGGTTATGCCGCCCGCCGCGGCAGCGCGCTTCTCCAGGATGCGCAGCCCCGGCGTGGTCTTCCGCGTATCGATTACGCGGCATTTCGTGCCCGCCACCGCGCCGGCATATTCGTGAGCCAAGGTGGCAACGCCGCTCAGCCGCTGCAAGAAATTCAACGCCACACGCTCGCACTCCAGCAGGGTACGCGCGCGACCCGCGACTACGGCAATGACTTCGCCGTCGTTACAAACCTCGCCGTCGCGCTTCAACAACGTGAGAGCGTCCACCCCGCCGCGCGCATCGTACACCTCGCGCAGCACCTCTGTGCCCGCGAGCACCAGCGTCTCGCGAGCCAGAAAGCGCCCTCGCGCCATGCGTCCTTCGGGCACGCACGCCGCGCTTGTGACATCGCCGGTGCCGATATCTTCTTCCAGGGCCAGCCGCACAATCGGGTTCATAATGCGCTGTCGATCTTCGCGAGCTGAGCTTCGTAATCCGCCAGCTTCTGCCGTATGCTGTCCACAACTTTCACGGGCGCCTTTCCCAGAAACGCGTCGTCGCCGAGCTGCCGTTTGGAGTTCGCGATGTTCTTCACCAGTTGCTCGCGCTCCTTTTCCAGGCGCTTGCGCTGCGCCGCTTCCTGCTGCGCGGGAATCTTGAGCAGAAGGTCGAATTGCGGCGTGGACCGCATCGCCGCAGCTTTCGGAGCGGCCTCCGCCAGGAACTCCAACCTCACGTTCGCGAGTTTTTGAATCGCGTCGCCATGCTGCTTTGCCACATCCAGAGCGTCGCTGCGCGAATACAGCGCGCCCTCCAGTTGCTGCTTGGGGTCAAGCTTCGCCTCGGTGCGCAGTGTGCGCGCCATAGTCACCACTTCCTGCACGATCGCGACCTCGCGCTCCGCGGCGAAGTCTGTGCCCTCCCGGCGATACTGCGGATACTGCGCCACCGCGATGGACACCGGCCGGTTTCCCTTCCCCGCGGCGATCCGCTGCCACAACTCCTCCGTCAAAAAAGGCATCGCCGGATGCAGCAGACGCAGCGCCGTCTCGAATGCCGCCTGCGCGTTGCGCCATCCCGGCGTAAGTCCGGAGCCCTCCGTGAAAGAGAGTTTCTTCAGTTCCAGATACCAATCGCAAAACTCGTGCCAGAAGAAGTGCCACACCACCTGAGCCGCTTCGTGGAAGCGATAGGTTTCGATGGCGCGATTCGCCTGTTCGGCGCACGCATTCAGCCGGCTGAAAATCCATCGGTCCTCGATTGGCACCGCTAGGGTCGCCGTATCCGCCTCGGGCCGGAAATCTTCCAGGCTGTCCGGCACCCACGGTTCCACGCCGCTGCGTTCCATGTTCATGAACAGGAATCGCGACGCGTTCCAGATCTTGTTGGCGAACGCCCGCGAGCTTTCCATGCGCTCTTCGGTGAGCACGATGTCCGTGCCCGGCGCCGCGCCCTGCAACAGCGCCATACGCACCGCGTCCGTGCCGTACTTCTCCGTCACGATGAGCGGATCCACCACGTTGCCGCGCGTTTTACTCATCTTCTGTTTTTCGGCATCGCGCACAAGCCCGTGAATGTACACCTGCCGGAACGGCACGTCGCCCATGAACTCGAGTCCGAGCATCGCCATGCGCGCTACCCAGAAAAACAAAATGTCGAACCCGGTGATCAACAGGGTCGTCGGATAGTAGGTCGCCAGGTCCTCTGTCTGGTCCGGCCAGCCAAGCGTCGAAAACGGCCAGAGCCCGCTGCTGAACCAGGTGTCGAGCACGTCGGAATCCTGCACCAGCGCGGACGAACCGCACCGCGGACACATCGCCGGAGCCTCGCGCGCCACAACAATTTCGCGGCACTCCTGGCAATGCCACGCCGGAATGCGGTGCCCCCACCACAACTGCCGCGAGATGCACCAGTCGCGGATGTTGTACATCCATTCGAAGTACGTCTTGCTCCAGTTCGCGGGCACGAACTCGATGCGCCCGTTCTCCACGGCCTCAATCGCCTTGGCAGCCAGAGGCTTCGTTTTCACGAACCACTGCGTGGAAATCAGAGGCTCCACGATGGTCTTGCAGCGGTCGCACTTCCCGACATTCAGCGGATAATCTTCGATCTTGGCGAGCGCGCCCGCCTTTTCCAGATCGGCCACCACGCGTTTGCGCGCTTCGAACCGGTCGAGCCTTGCGTACGCGCCGGCCTCGCGCGTCATCGCACCGTCCTCGTCGATCACCTTTACCTTCGGCAAATTGTGCCGGCGGCCGGCTTCGAAGTCGTTGGGGTCGTGCGCCGGCGTCACCTTCACCACGCCAGTGCCGAATTCGGGGTCGGCCAGATCGTCGAGCACGATCGGGATTTCCCGCCCTACCAGCGGAAGCGTTACCGTGTGGCCGTGCAGATCCCTATATCGCGGATCTTTCGGATTGATAGCCACGGCAGTATCGCCCAGCATGGTCTCCGGACGGGTGGTTGCAACGGTCACGAAGCGGCCCGCGAGCCCGTTCACCGGGTAGCGAATGTGCCACAGGTGACCCTGCGTTTCGGCGTGCGCTACCTCCAGATCGCTGAGCGCGGTGTGGCATCGCGGGCACCAGTTCACCATGTACTCGCCGCGGTAGATCAGGTCCTTCTCGTACAACTGCACGAACACTTCGCGCACGGCGCGGCTCAGCCCGGGGTCCAGCGTGAAGCGCTCACGCGACCAATCGCACGACGCGCCCAGCCGCACCATCTGCCGCTTAATGGTGTCGCCGTATTCGGCCTTCCACTCCCAAACGCGTTTTTCGAATTCCTCGCGGCCGAGATCCAGCCGCTTCTGCCCGCTTTCGGCGAGTTTGCGCTCCACCACCATCTGCGTGGCGATGCCCGCATGGTCCGTTCCCGGCAGCCACAGCGTGTTGTCTCCGAGCATGCGATGCCACCGCACCACGACGTCGATCTCGGTGTGTTCCAGCATGTGGCCGATATGCAGCGACCCCGTCACATTCGGCGGCGGAATCACCAGGGAAAAAACTTTCCCGGGGCTTTTCGCGTGCGCGCGAAAGATTCCGGAATCGATCCACCACTGCGCCCAATGCGGCTCAAACCGCTGCGGCTCATACACTTTTTCTATTTGCATGGGGAAACTTACATGATAGCAATGGGCGCGGCCAACTACGGCGCGCCGGCGATCGCCGCTTCCAGTCCGCCCGTCATCCGCAGAACATTCCACCGCGCTTTTTCCAGGGTGTACTGCGCATCGTAAAACGCGATCCACTTGTCGCTCTCGGCGAGCCGGGCCTGTTCCATCTCACGCATCGTGAGCCGGCCTTCCTGCATGAGTGCGAGGTCCACGTCGATCTGCGCGCGCGCGACATCCAGATCCAGCCGCGCCACCTCAGCCGCGCTCGCGGATTTGCGTTCATCGCGATAGGCCTGCTGCAGGTCCGCCGCAATGCGGTTGCGCGCGTTCGTCAATTCCAACTTCAACCGCGCCAGTTCCGCGTCGCTCTGCGCCGTCATCGCCTTCACCGCCGGAGAGAATAAGGGCACCTGAAAAGACATCCCGATCTCCCCGTTGTTCCGCTGGTATTTCTGAAAAAACTCGGCGTAATTATTGAATTTCGCCAGCATGCCGTACTGCGCCACCAGGTCGATGCGAGGCAGGCGCTGCGCCCTCTCTCCACGAATTTCCAATTGCTTCGATGCCATCTGCGATTGGATCTGCCGCAACTCCGCATTCGACCGCAAAGCCGCCTGCACCGCCTGCTCCTCCGATTCCGGCAGCGCCGGAGCGGCGCGTTCCTCCTCCACCGTCAGCACGCGGTCTTCCGCCGCAAACCCGAGCAGGATCGCCAACTGCGACTGCGCCGCCGCGGCGTCCTCGGTCAAATTTTCCGCAAGCTGCCGGCTGCGGGCCACCGCGAGCGCCGCCTGCTTCTCCGCCAGCGGAAGCGCCCTGCCCTCGCGAACCTGCGCCTGCACGGACTCGAGCACCTGCTGCTGATCCGTAATCGACTTGCGCGCAAGCTCTCCGACGCGCGATGCGCGCTCCGCATCGAGATACAACGCGGCCGCGCGATACACCACCTCATCGCGCTTGGACGCCACTGCGTACCCCGCGCCGCGTGCGTCTTCCTTCGCCTGAGCGATTTGAAAGCTCTGCGGCCGGTTGAAGATGTACTGCCGCGCGTTTGCCTGAAAAATGGTGGGAGCCGAACCCTCGACGCTCAGCGGGAATCCGCTGCTATAAGCGAGGCCGCTGCCCACCACCAGACGGGGCAAAAACGGGTCGCGAGCCACGCGAATGCCCGCGCGCGCTTTCTCCTCATCGATACGAGCCAGAGCCACATCCGGATTCTGCTTCGCCGCAAGCTCCACCGCCTGCCGCAGAGTCAAGCGATGCTCTTCGCAAAAAGCGAGCGAAGCGAGAAGAAATAACCAAACAAAACGGGGCATGCTCCCATTCTAAGGGCGACGAAAAGGTTGGGGCATCGCAGATTTACCACGGAGACGCAGAGGGCGAACGGAGGACACAGAGAAAACAAGTGATCTTCTCTGTGTCCTCTTGGTTTTTCTCTGTGTCTCTGTGGTGAGATTGCGATGCCCCTACTTCACGCGATCTCCAGCAGCAGATCCTTAGCCTCCACATGCTGCCCAGGCGCGACCAGTAGTTGTTTCACCGTGCCTGCTACCGGAGCGTACACCGTGCTCTGCATCTTCATCGCTTCCATCACCAGCAGCCGGTCCCCGCGCTTCACTTGTTGATTCAACTGGATGGCGACACTCGAGACGACACCGGGAATCGGCGCCCCAATCTGCCCGGTGACGGCCGGATCGGCCTTCGGCTTCGCCTCCTGCTTCACGTCCAGCTTCTTATCGCGAACTGTGACTTCGCGAGGCTGTCCGTTCAATTCGAAGAACACCGTGCGAGTGCCGTCGGGGTGCGGCTCACCCACGGTCAGGAACTTCACGATCAAGCTCTTCCCGGGCTCCAGGTCCACCGCGATGTCCGCGCCGCGCTCCATGCCGTAATAGAACGCGGGTGTCGGCAGCACCTCGACATCGCCGAACGCTTGCCGCGCGCGAGCGAACTTCACAAACACGTCGGGATACAGGAGGTAACTCAGCACCTCATCGTGCGACGGCTTCCGCCCGATCTTCTTCTCCACCTGCGTCGCGGTCTCCGCGAAATCCACCTTCGGCAGATGCGCGCCCGGCCTCCCCTTGCGCGGCTTCTCGCCTTTCAAAATCGTCCGCTGCAACTGCTTCGGCCAGCCGCCGTCCGGTTCTCCCAAACTCCCCATAAACATATCGATCACGCTGCTGGGCAGCGTCATATTGTGGTCGGGGGTGAGGCGCGCGAACTGATCCATCGTCATCTTGTGATTCACCAGGAAGATGGCCATGTCGCCAACTACTTTGCTCGACGGCGTCACTTTTACGATGTCGCCGAATGCCATATTCACATCGGCGTATGCGCGTGCGATCTCATGCCAGCGCGAGCCCAGCCCCATCGCCTCGGCCTGCTCTTTCAAATTCGTGTACTGGCCGCCGGGCATCTCGTGCAGGTATACCTCGGCCGTCCCACTCTTCGGGCCGGTATCGAAGGGAGCGTAATACTCGCGCACCACTTCCCAATAATCCGCATACTCGTTCAATGCATCCAGCGAGAGGCCGGTATCGCGCCTGGTATGCGCCAGCGCGGCGACAATCGAGTTCAGATTCGGTTGGCTCGTCTGCCCGCTCATCGACGCGACGGCGCCATCGGCCACGTGCACGCCCGCGTCGGCTGCCTTGAGAATGCTCGCTGCGTTGATGCCGCTGGTATCGTGCGTATGGAAATGAATCGGAATTCCGATTTCCTGCCGCAGCGCTTTCACCAGCCGTTCCGCCGCATATGGCCGGCACAGCCCCGCCATATCTTTAATCGCGAGCATGTGGGCGCCCATGCGCTCCAGCTCCTTCGCCATGCGCACGTAGTACTCCAGCGAATATTTTTCGCGCGCGGGATCGAGAATATCGCCCGTATAGCAGATCGCGGCCTCGCAAATCGACCGCGTCTTGCGCACCGCCTCCATGGATGCTTTCATGTTCGGCAGCCAGTTCAACGAATCGAAAATGCGAAAGATGTCGATGCCCTGCGCCGAGGCTTCGTAGATGAACTCGTTGACGACGTTGTCCGGATACGCCGTGTAGCCCACCGCGTTGGCGGCGCGCAGCAGCATCTGGAAGCAGATATTCGGAATCGCGACCCGCAATTGGCGCAGGCGCGCGAACGGGTCCTCATAGAGGAACCGCATGGCGACGTCGAACGTAGCGCCGCCCCACACCTCCATGCTGAAGAGGTTGTGCAGGCGATGCGAAACGAAATTCGAGATCGCCAGCATGTCATGCGTGCGTACCCGAGTCGCGAGCAGAGACTGGTGCGCGTCGCGGAACGTGGTGTCGGTCAGCAGAAGCCGCTTCTGCTTTCCCGCCCATTCGGCGAAGCCTTCGGGACCGAGCCTTTGCAGCAACTGCCGCGTGCCCTCGGGCGGCGCGTCGGCATCGTGCTTCGGAACCGGCGGATCCTGAATTCGCGCCGGGCACGGCTTGCCCGCGATCGCCGGATTGCCGTTCACGATGACGTCCGCAAGATACGTCAGTAGCCGCGTGGCGCGATCTTTCCGCGGGGCAAAGCGGAACAGCGCGGGCGTCTCCTCAATCCATCGCGTGGTCGCACGGCCCGACTGAAAATCCGGATGGTTGACCACGTTCTCCAGAAACGGAATATTTGTCTTCACGCCGCGCACGCGAAACTCGCGCAGGCTTCGATCCATGCGCTGGCACGCATGCGGAAACTCCCGGCCCCACGCCGTAGTCTTCACCAACAGCGAATCGTAATAAGGGGTGATCACTGCGCCGCTATACGCCGAACCGCCGTCGAGCCGAATGCCGAAGCCCGCCGGCGAACGGTAGGTCGAGAGCTTGCCGTAATCGGGCACGAAGTTGTTCGCCGGGTCTTCCGTGGTGATGCGGCACTGCAGGGCGTAGCCATACAGCGGCACCTTGTCTTGCGCCGGCAGATTCATTTCGGGCCCATGCAGCGCGAACCCCTGCGCCACCTGAATCTGGCACCGCACCAGGTCGAGGCCCGTGACCATTTCGGTAACCGTGTGCTCCACCTGAATGCGCGGATTCACTTCGATGAAATACCATTCGCCGCTATCGGCATCCACGAGAAATTCCACCGTGCCCGCGTTGTAATACCCGGCCGCGCGCGCCAGCGCCACCGCGGCATCGGCGAGCGCCGTGCGGATCTTCGCGTCGAGCCCCACGGCCGGCGCGACCTCCACCACTTTCTGATGCCGCCGCTGCACGGAGCAATCGCGCTCGTACAGGTGGAGAATGTTGCCGTGCCGGTCGCCGAGGATTTGCACTTCCACGTGGCGAGCCCGGCACACGAAGCGCTCCAGAAATACCGAATCGTTGCCGAAGGCGGCCGCGGCTTCGCGCCGTGCTTCTTCCAGGCGGCCTGAAAAATCGCCGGGCCGCTCCACCACTCGCATCCCGCGACCGCCGCCGCCGAATGCCGCCTTGACGATCAGCGGAAACCCGATCTTCGCGGCAATGGCTTCGGCGCGCTTCGATTCCGTGACCGGCTCTTCCGTCCCCGGCACTACGGGAATCCCGGCCTGCTGTGCGAGCTTGCGCGCCGCCGTTTTATCGCCGAGCAATTCCAGCAGCCCGGCACTTGGCCCGATGAACGTGATCCCCGCGCGCTCGCACGCTCGCGGCAGCGCTGGATTCTCCGAAAGGAAACCGTACCCCGGATGGATCGCGTCCACCTCCTTTTCGCGAGCCAGCGCAACGATGCCCTCCACATCGAGGTACGCTTCCACCGGACCTTTCCCCTCGCCGATGAGGTAAGCTTCGTCCGCCTTAAAGCGATGCAGCGCCAGCCGGTCTTCCTGCGAATAGATGGCGACCGTGCGCAGCCCCAGTTCGTTGGCTGCCCGGAGTATACGGATAGCGATTTCGCTTCGATTGAGTGCTAGAAGTTTCTTCATCCCCTCGCCTTGAATTATTTTTCGGTGGGCCGCTCGGCCGTCATGGGATAACTCTTCCCGGACTCCTCGCTTTTCCCCGAATTCCCGCTGACTGCAACGGCTTTCAACTCCCCCACGCCGGCCGAGAGCAGCACCCCGCCCGCGCGGCTGTTGCGTACCGACGCGCCCGGGCAATGGTCCAGCCGCACGAGTGGCGTGCCCGCCGCGCCATGCCCTGCAACGCCGTCGAGCGTGAGCTCTCTGGAATCGCGAATCAGAAACGCCGGACCGTTCTCCGCATCCACGCGCACCCCACGCAACTCCAACCCCGCCGTGTTGTACGCCTTGACGCCCGCCTTCGCCGTGCCGGCGAAATCCGTGATGCGCAGGCCGGCAACCGGCATCTCCGGGAGCCCTTCCACATCGATCGCGAGCCGCGCGCCGAGCACCGTCACCCCATTCACCGCGATATTGCGGAACACCGGCGTGCGCGCCGACACAGGCTCCGCCGTCGTGCTCGGGGTTTCGCCCTCCATGAGGTAATAGTTGGTGACGTTAATCGCCGTGCCCACATCGCGCATGGTCCATCCTGTGAAGCGCACATCCTCAACGCCGCCCCCGCGGCCGCGCCGGCTCTTGAGGCGAATGCCCATCTGCGTCCCGTCGCACGTGATGTTACTCGCCGCCAGATTGCGAATCCAGCCCGACGTTTCGCTGCCCAGCGTTACAGCGCCGTGCGCGCGATGCACGGTGCAGTTTGTGATCGAAATGTTCTCGCTCGGCCGGTTGACGCGCAACCCATCCGCATCTTTGCCGCTCTTGATGACAATGCCGTCGTCGCCGGTATCGATGTAGCAATCCGAAATTCGCACGTTGCGACTGGAATCCACTGCGATGCCGTCGGTATGCACGCCTGGGTAGGTTTCGATGATGACGTTGCGCACTGTCGCATTGTCCGTGTACAGCAGATGGATGGTCCACATCGAAGATCCCGCGAAATGCAGCCCGTCGATCAGCACGTTCCTGCTGTCCATGGTGAGTATGAAGGATGGCCGCAACTCCGGCGCAACTTCGCGATAAAACTCCTCGGGCACGGGCTTCTTCAGTTCCAGCATTTGCAGCAACTGCTCCCACTTCGCGCCGAATGCCGAGCCTTCCGGCCCTGTGCGATCGGTGCGGCCCATCAGTTTCATCCAATCGGCATTATTCGTCGTGAGCGTGCCGCGCCCTGCAATGGTGACGTTTTCGAGATTATGCCCGCCGATCAGCGGCACCGGCGTGAGGCACTCGACTCCCTGCTCGCGACCGCGCGTGAACGGAAGCCGCTGCGCAGGAAACGCGACCACAGCGCCTGCGTCGAAGTACAAAATCAGGTTGCTGACCAGCTCGATAGGTCCGGTGACATACCTGCCGGCGGGAACGAAAACGGTGCCGCCGCCCGCGGCTTTCGCGGCTTGAATGGCGGCGCGAAACGCTTCCGTTGCAGGCGCCGAGCCATCATTCTTCGCGCCGTAATCCAGAATGTTGAAATTGGCAGCCGCGGAACTCAGCGCCATCGCGGCGAACAAAGAAGTGAATCGCAGCATGATGCGGTATACGCACCATTGTCGCATTCGCACGCGACGATCCATGCTTCACCCGGGTGCGCCGGAGGCGGCCAGGAGTTAGAGTGTGCGGCACGGAGGTGTCATGAGATGACGAAAGCATCATCGGTACATCAGGAAACGAGGAGTAACCCTGCACCTAACGCATTCATCGGCAGGGCGAAGGCGCAACGGACGCTGAGCTCGCCGCCGCGATCAAACTGGAGAAATGAAGCTCCGGATCGCTACAGGTAGCTGAGCCACCACGCACGGCTGCGCTCTTTCACGCGCGAGTACCAGAGGCAAACCGGATACATCGCGATCACCACGAGGGCCCACATCAGATATACGCCGCTCAATCCGTACTGCGCTTTCAACACTACCGCGAGTCCGTGTGCCAGATAGAAGTGGCACAGAAAGTAGAACATGGGCACGCGGCCAAAGACGATCAGCGGATTCGTGCGCGCAAATCGACGCCCGTCGAACCATGCCAGGATCAGCAGCGCCGGACCGAGCGTCATTAACAGAAAGTCGAGCGACGGCGGATATTTCGTGCAGCGCAGGAAAGATAACAGCGTCCAGCCCGCTGTCTTCTGAATCGCCCACGGCTGCGGATCGCCGTATACGTTCAACCAGCGCACCGCGATAAAGGCGACGGTCAGCACGATCCCGAGCTGTAGCGTCGCTTTCCGGCGCCGAACGATTTCGGCGGAACAGAATCCGGCGGCCATCACGAAGATCCACGGGATCAGCGGATAAGCGACAAGCACCTTCAGGCTACCGAGCGGAAACAGTGCCTGGCGGTGCAGCACGTCCCAAATCGGCCCGCCGTCCACCTTGTCGGCGAGGTTGTGCAGCGCGATCACGGCGACACTCACAACCGCCAGAGCACGCAGCGGAAAGCGCGAAAGGAATCCGAGCGCGACCATGCTCCATCCAAGGGCCCAGAGAATCGTCAGCAGCCACGGGCCTTCGAAACGGAAATTCATCGCCAGCCGCAGCACGGTGAGTTCCAGCAGCACGAGCCACAGGCCGCGCGTCCACAGGAACCGCGACAACTGCGGTTTGGTGCGGCCGCGGCGCAGCCAGTAGAACGCGCCCATTCCGGCGGTAAAAAAGAAAACGGGTGCGCAGAAATGCGTGATCCACCGCGTGAAGAAGAGGGCCGCCGTCGTGCGTGCGAGATTGTCCGGCTGAAAGCGCTGCGCGTCCACGGAGACAAAATCGCGAACATGGTCCAGCGCCATGACGATCATCACGAGCCCGCGCAGAGCGTCGATGGATTGGATGCGCTCTTTGGCCGCGGAAGCGGGACGTTTGGGACCTTCGGCCATCAACAGGTTGCGCCAGTCTTCCTTCGCAAGGGCGATTGCGCGATGCAGCGCATCGATGTTCCCACCGCTGTATTTCAGCGCGGCCAATCGCAACCGTTCCAGTTCCGCGGAATCCCACGAGTACGCCGGCAGGTTGTTACCGACCTCCCGCACCAACAACTCACGGACCACATCCCGCTGCTCCGGCGGAAACAGTGCTTCAACTTGCTGCTCGGTTTTGCTTGTCAGTGGAAACATCGCCCGGACCCGCTCTTGGAAATTGTACCCGCACACGAAAGCGGCCATCGTGGTTACAGGAATCTTTCCTGTAACGCCGCGCAACGCGCGGCCGCAGCCGGAACCTCGCCCAGGCGCGCTCGGCGCCCCACGACAGGAAAGATTGCTGGCGTCACATTTACTACGCCGGGACTTTGAGGCTCTTCACCCGATCGCGTAACTGGGCCGCTTTTTCGAATTCGAACTTACGGGCCGCGTCGCGCATCTTCTCTTCCAACTCCGAGATGAAGTGCGCCCGCTGCTCCGGCGTCAGGCTCTCGACGTCCTCATCTTCTTCGATGGAGACCGTCACGTAATCGCCCTCCGCCACCGCAACCAGACTCATGTCGATGGGCTTGACGATCGACTGCGGCGTGATCCCATTGCGCTCGTTGTACTCCACCTGCGTGCGGCGGCGGCGCGCGGTTTCCTCGAGCGCCCTGCGCATCGAATCCGTCATCACATCCGCATACAGAATCGCGTGACCCTCCACGTGCCGCGCGGCGCGGCCTATGGTCTGCAACAACGAACCCATCGAGCGCAGGAATCCTTCTTTATCCGCATCCAGGATCGCGACCAGCGAGACCTCCGGCAGATCGAGACCTTCGCGCAGCAGGTTGATGCCGACCAGCACATCGAATTCACCGCGGCGGAGGTCGCGCAGGATTTTAATGCGGTCGAACGTGGTGACCTCGGAATGCAGATAGCGGCATCGCACGCCCACTTCGGAGTAATATTCCGCCAAATCCTCGGCCATGCGCTTGGTCAGCGTCGTCACAAGCACGCGCTGGTTACTCGCGGTGCGCTTGCGAATCTCGCCGAGCAGATCGTCCACCTGCCCCTTCACCGGCCGTATCTCGACGCTCGGATCGATCAGCCCCGTCGGCCGGATGATTTGCTCGACCACCACGCCCGCCGTTTTGGTGAGCTCATACGGCCCGGGAGTCGCCGAGACGTAGACCAACTGATTCACGCGATGCTCGAACTCCTCGAACGTGAGCGGACGGTTATCGAGCGCGCTCGGCATGCGGAAGCCGTGCGCCACCAGCACCTCTTTGCGCGACCGGTCGCCGTGATACATGGCGTGCAACTGCGGCACCGTTTGATGGCTTTCGTCGAGGAACATGAGCGCATCGTGCGGCAGATAATCCAGCAGGGTCGGAGGCGCTTCGCCCGGCAGCCGCCCGGAAAAATGGCGCGAATAGTTCTCAATGCCGTGGCAGTAGCCGATCTCGCGCATCATCTCCAAATCGAACATCGTGCGCTGGAACAGCCGCTGCGCCTCAACTACCTTGCCCTGCTTTTCAAGCTCCTTTTTCCACCAGTCGAGCTCCGTGCGAATGCTCTCCATGGCGGTTTCGCGCGTCTCATTGCTCATCACGTAGTGCGTCTTGGGATAGATGGGCAGCCGCACATACGTCTGCTTCACCTGGCCCAGCAGCGGATCGATTTGCGACAAAGCTTCCACTTCGTCGCCCCACAACTCGATGCGGTAGGCGTAATCGTCGTAGGTAGGGTAAATCTCGATGACGTCGCCGCGCACGCGGAACGTTCCGCGGCGGAAGTCCACATCGTTGCGATCGTACAGGATCTCAACCAGCTTCGAGATGATCTGGTTGCGCGTGATCTTCTGGCCCTTTTCCAGCATGAGGAGCATGCCGTAGTAGGCTTCGGGCGAGCCCAGGCCATAGATGCAGCTCACGCTCGCGACGATCACGCAGTCGCGCCGCTCAAAGAGGCTCCTGGTTGCGGCCAGGCGCAGCTTATCGAGCTCATCGTTGATGGTGGCGTCTTTTTCGATGTAGACGTCGCTCGATGGAATGTAAGCTTCGGGCTGATAGTAATCGTAATAGCTGACGAAATACTCCACCGCGTTTTCGGGGAAGAACGTTTTGAACTCGTGGTAGAGCTGCGCCGCCAGGGTTTTGTTATGCGCGAGCACCAGCGCCGGGCGGTTCATGGCCTCAATGACTTTGGCCATGGTGAACGTCTTGCCCGACCCCGTGACGCCCAGCAAAACCTGATGTTGCTCGCCGTCGCGTACACCGCGGGTCAACTCGGCGATAGCATTTTCCTGATCCCCGCGTGGCCGATAGTTTACGGCCAGACGAAATGACATATAGCTCCAGCTTACCGTGCGCTACTTCAGGCTATTCAGAAACTGACTGAGAATCTGATAATAATTCTGCGGCCCGTTGGGCACACCGCTGAACGGGTACTTCTTGCCCTTGAACGTGACGATGAGGGTTGGAGTGGAGTTAATCTGCGCCGCGGTTCCGGCTTCCCAATCGCGCTGCACTTCACCGGTGACCTCGGCGGTCTGCGCCAGCGCTTTCACTTTATTTTGCTCGGAGAGAGTGAGCACGCTCGCTACGGTTTCCCACACTTTGCCGTTCAAGCCCCAAGTCATCTGGTTTTTGAACAACGCATCGGAAACCTGCATGTACTTACCGATGCGCGCCGCGGCAGTAGCATCGTTGGCGGCTTCGCGCGAGTACGGATGGCCGCCGCCGCCCAGCGGAAATTCGCGCAGCACAATGTACATGCGGCCCGGGTTGACGTAATTCTGGACCAAAAGCGGGAGCACCTCTTCGTGCAGCACCTTGCAGTGCGGGCAGGAAAAATCGCTGAAGATGTCAACGTGAATCGGGGCGGACGGATTGCCGATGGTTTTCCCGGTGTCCACCTGCGCGAGGGAAACGGCCACACACACGAGGGCCGTAGCTATAGAAAGTGCGAGCGACTTCATATTTTTCTATTCTATACAGACGCACGCGCCGGGCGCTTCCGTTTCACAGGAACGCTTCGATCAGGCGCTTCTGTACCGTCTTGAGGCTGGAGTGCGCCGAATCCAGTTCGCCGACTTTCTCGCGCAGGTCGCGAAACAGGCGTGCGCGCTCGGCGCCGCTTTGCACTACGAGCAGCAATTGCTGGTTGTCCCAGGGCTTTTCGAGATACTGAAACAGCGACACCTGATTGATGGCCTGAATGGCGCTCTGCTTATCGGCGTGGCCGGTGAGCAGCACGCGACTGGCCTCGGGCTGCGCTTCCTTGACACGCGAGAGAAGCTGAATCCCGTTCATCTTCGGCATCAGGTAATCCGAAACCACCACGTCAATCTGGTTGGACTTCACGAAGTTCGCGGCTTCTTCCGGGTCCGTAAACGCGTTGATCGCGAAATCGGTCTCGAGTTGCAGGAAGGCCCTGATGCTGGTGATGATCATGTCTTCGTCGTCCACCAGCAGGACCGACGCGCGGTTGTCTCCGTTGTTGTTCACTGCGAACTCCTTGTTTGCCGGATGGGAAGCAGGATGTGGAACGTGGTGCCTTTGCCCAGTTCGCTTTCAAAGCGGATGCTGCCCCCGTGTTTCTGCTCGATGATCTCGCGCGCGATGGAAAGCCCCAGCCCCGTGCCTTCTCCGATGGGCTTGGTGGTGTAGCCCGCCTCGAAGGCGCGCGTTTTCTGCTCGTCCGTCATGCCGCGGCCCGTGTCGGAAATAGTGATGTGCGCCATGTTGCCGTCGCGATGCGTCCGCACACGGATGGCGCCTCCGCCTTCGATCGCCTGACCGGCATTCACCAGCAGGTTCAGGATCACCTGGCTGAGCATTTGCGGATAGCATTCCACTTCGGGCAGGTCGGCAAGATCCGTTTCCACGGCGACGCGGCCGCGAAACTCCGCCTCGGTGAGCTTGATGGTATCGCGCAGATGCCTGTTGAGATCGATGACGCGCGGCTCGCTGGAATCGAGGCGCGCGAACGTCTTCATGCCGGAGATGATGCCGCGAATGCGCTCGCAGGCGATCTTGTCCACGGCGGTCAGATCCGCGCACGCCGCAACGATGCGCCGCGCCTTGGCGAGCGCTTCGGGAGACCCATCGGCAAGCAGCGGCCCCAGGTTGGCCATGGATCGCGTGAGAACTTCGTTATTAGAGAAGATGGACGCTAGCGGCGTGTTGATCTCGTGCACAATCCTCGCCAGCAGGCGGCCCAGGGAAGCCATCTGATGCAGGTCGGCGGAGGCAGAGCTCATTGTTCCACCAGTTTGCGGAAGCGCTTGACGAGAGTGGAAAAGATGGCGCTGGTGATTTCTCCGTTATCGGCGAGCAGATCGTAAAAGTCATCGCGGCCGATTCGCAGCAGCCGCGTGTCTTCCACGGTTTTCGCGGCCACCGGCATAGGGTCGCTCTCATCGAAGAGAGCCCACGCGCCGAGCACGTCGTTCTGCCGCGCGGTAGTCAGCGCGGCGCCGTCCCGCGTGAGTTCCACCGCGCCATCGATCACCACGTACAACGCGTCGGCCGGCTGGGAAGCGGCGAGAACTTCTTTTCCCGGCGGGTACTTCACTTCCTGGGCAACGGCGGCGATGCGGCTGAGTTGCTCCGGGGTGAGATTGTGCAATAGCTCCACGCCTTCCAAGGCAATCACTTTTTCGACGATATTCAATTCGGACATCAACACTTCCTTCAGGCGGCAAGTACGGCTTCGGCGGACCGGGCGACTTCGGAGACATCGGATTCGGCTTGTTCGGCGGCGTGCGCGATCTCCGGCGCGAGACCGCGCAGCTTCAGCTCCGCGGCGGCCGTCATGGCGCACGAAACCAGCCACGGGTCGCGCGAGCGGATGAGTTCGCGCACGGCATCCTCCACCGTAATCGGTTGCACATTAAAGATGTCGATCCCAACCTCCAACGCATGCTCCGGCGCATCCAGCAACGGCAATAGAAATTTGCGAATATTGCGATCCAGAATGTTGTCCAGAAACTCCACCGCGGCAGTGTGCTCCTCGTGATCGTTGCGATTGACCGCGCGATAGGCAGAGTAAATCTCCTTGGGCGGATACCGCAAGCCGAGCAGGCGGAAGAGGCGTTCGAGCGTGGCCTTGAGCTGCTCTTCAATGCTGCGCGCCAGCAGTTTGGTAGCGGTGTGGTCGGCAAGCTCCTGGCTGCGGAAGGGAACCAGCGCGGCGTTGAGCTCGCAGTAGTGACGCGCTTCGTTGAGCACCTGATCCGTGATGAACTGCTCGTTGAAATTGAGGTTCGCCCCGGATTCGCGGAGGCGGTTCAGCGCCTTCAGCACGGCCGTACGGATCGAGAAATCAGGATGGTTGACCGCGGAGAGCAGCACGTCCACGGACTGCTGATTCTGAATGTTCTTGAGAACGCGGGGCACCTGCCGGCGCACACGCAGCGGGGCCGCATCGTCTCTGAGGACGTCCGACAGCGCGCCGCAAATGGAAGGTCCGAACGCCGCCAGCGCCGTTATGGCTTCCGCGCGCAGACGCGGCGAGCCGAGCGCGTGCATCAGATCGAAAACATAAGCGCGATTGCAGAGCCGGCCCGCCGCACGAATGGCAGCCGAGGTCGTCTCCGGCGCCGCGTCGTTGAGAAGACGGTGCAACATCTCCGTTCCCTGATCGCCGGCAACCCCGATTGCGGTGGCGGCAAGCGCACGGCGCTGCGGATCCGGCGATGCAGCGTTACGATCCAGCCACTCCGGCGTGATGAGCGGCTTGGCGAGTTCACGGTCGCTACGCAGCGCTTCGAGCGCGCCGTCGACGAGCACGGGATTGCCATCGTTCAGGAGCTCGGCGGCCAGCCGCACACGATCCGGTGCAACCGTCAAAGCGTAGGGGACGGTGTAGGGGACAAGCTGCGAAGCATCGCCCGACTGCGCGGCACGGATCTCCTGCATGGCGCGTTCGAGTGCATCGGTGTAGCGCTTGTCCGCGCAGATTTCGTAAACCTTCTCACGCACTTCCGGCGTCGGCGAGTTCGACAGCAGCTTTGCAATGAGCGGGCGGACATCGTAATTGGGCGCCTCGGAGAGCAGAGAAAGCGCGTAGGCGACTTGCCGGGGCTGCGATTCCGAGACAGCGGCTTCGAGCAGACGCACCGTGGTCGCATCCTTCACGTTCACGCGGACGGACTCCATATCGAGACGCCGCGATTGGATGCGCTTCCGCACGCTGGCAATGTATTCCCGGCGCGCGAAGTGAGAGAACAGCAGCCACGCGAGGCAAAAGCCGAAGACGACGAAAGAGAGGCTGCGGACGCCCATGTGCAGCGCCTTTCCCGTGAGAAAGAGCAGCAGCACGCCCCCGAGACCGCGCGAGAGGCGATCCACACAAATATCGATAAAAGCCTTGATGCGGTTGCGCAGCTCCAACGGGAGCGGCATGTACAGCAGCTCCATGCTGGTCTTGTTCAACGTATAGCGCGTAGATGCTTCGGTGAGCCGCACGATGCTCGCGCTCGTCACGCCGGGCGCGAAGACGGTGGCGAGCGAGGAGAACGCGATCGCGATGGGCGAGATATGCAGCGTGCCTCCGACACCGAACCAGTTCACGACGAGCGCGGTGACGAATAACTGGAATATCATCTCGATGCCGTTGAGATAGATGCCATAGAACTGGCCGAAGAAGGCGGTGAGGTGGTCGCCGGTGTAGCCCGTGCGCGCCATCGCCTGAAATTGATACTCCACGAGGGTATCGACCAGGTACATCACCACCATCATTCCGACAATGATCTGCAGGTGCTTGCTGCGGCCGATATCGCGAAACATTTCGCGGAAGGAGAAATCGGTCTCTTTTTTATCGGCCGCGCGCGCGTGCGCCAGAGCCTTGCCCTGTTTCCAGACCGCGAAACGGAAAGAGACGTACGCCAGCACGCACATGAAAGCGCTGGCCAGCAGCAGATTATTCGTGCCGACGATAAGCGCGGTCCGGCTGGTGAATTCGCCGCCCAGTGCCGCCCCGAGAACCATGCCCATGCCGAGCAGCGGGTACAGGCGTTTGGCTTCGCGATTGTCAAAGAGATTGCTCGCGACCAGCCACCCCTGAGAAACGCTCACCACGCTGAAGAGGCTCACCCAGATGTTAAGGACGTAGATCATCCATGGGAGCTTCATGCGGATGAGCCACCACATGGCGACCAGCGTGACGATGGAAATCGCCATCGCAGCGAACACGGCAAGGCGCAAAGAGGTCTTGGTCGCCAGCTTGCTGTAGAGATACGCGAGAATACCACCGGCAATCGCAATGAGGATGTAGAGCGAAGGCAGCTTATCGATATCGAACTTCGTCAAAAACATCGCGCGCGAGACTGGCTTGACGATGTAGTAGGCGAAGAGAACGAAGAGCAGATAGAGAAACATCGACCAGACGCGGAGGTGTTCACCGGGTCTGATATCGAACATTTGGCGTTTTAAGTGGCGCAGGTGCTTCATCTTTTCCGGCAAGCCAGTTGCAATTGGAAAACCAAACGGGTGCTGTGGGAGTACTTACTACGCACGAATTCCTCGACTACCTAACGCCGCATTCGGAAGCCGATCCGAAGTTCCGGGAGTATCTGCGGTCGCTCGGCGAGCCCGGCCTGCGCATGCTGGCCGTAGTGGAAATGGCGATTCCCCTCTTCATGTTGGGAGGCCGCGCCGCCCTGATGCCGAGCACCGCCATGGACCCCGGCAGGTGGTGGCAGGCCGCGACCGTAGTTGCAGTCGGGTTGCTGACACTGGCGCTTTCGCGGACCCGCCTGTGCCGCCAGAGACCTCGCCTGCTTGCCGGAATTTCGGCATTCATCGCGCCCACGGCTCTGATGTGGATGGCGCTGTGGAAGCCGTCCGGCTACTTAGGTACGGACGATTACATTCTGACCGGAATATCGCTGGTGGTTCTGACGGCCGTAGCCACAATGCCGTTATTGCCGTGGCACACACTGGCGCTGGGACTTTCCGTGGAAGGTATGTACTTTCTGACCTGCTGGTTTGCGATCCGGTGGGAAATTCCGTCCAGCTATGCCGACAGTGATGCTCACCACATTTTCATGGTGATGCTCACATTGCTTGCCACCGGGATCGCCGCCACGAATTATGCGCATCGCGAAAGAGAGTACGGGGCCACTCAGGAGGCAGTACGCGTTGCCGAAGCGCTCACCGGCGCCCAACTGCGGGCACAGCTCGCCGAAAATGCCATTTCGATCGGCAAAATGGCCGCGGCGCTCAGCCACGAGATCAACTCGCCGCTCGGCGCGCTGCGAAGTTCCGTCGAGACACTGGTATCCGTGGCGGAGCGCGAGGCCACGGCGCCCGCGGAGCGCCGCGAACTGCTGCGCGCTATGCGGGAACAACTGCGCCGTTCGATTGAGGAATCGGCCGCGCGGATCGACGATGTGACGCGACGGCTGCGGCGGTTCGTCAATCTTGAGGAAGCGGAGCTCAAGAGCGCGGATGTTAACGAGTTGCTCAGCGACGTGACGCTGCTGCATCAGGAAGAGTTGCAGAAGAAGCACGTAGCACTGGACTTCGATCTGGAAAAACCGCTGCCGCCTCTCACCTGCCGGCCGCAGTTGCTGAGCGCGGTGTTTTCGAACCTGCTCAGCAATGCCATTCAGGCGGTGAACGGCGATGGCCACGTGGCAATTGCGACGCGCCTGCACGAGCGCGATATAGAAGTGACGGTGGCGGACAACGGCAAGGGCATGTCACCGGAAGAAGCGGAGACGATTTTCGACCCCGCCTTCAAGGTAGACGGCAGTCGCGTGGCAAGCGGGAACTGGAGCCTGTTCAACACCCGCCAGATCGTATACGAGCACGGCGGCGACATCCGCGTCGATACGGCGCAGGGCAAGGGAACCGCCGTGCGAATCACATTGCCGGTTTAGCGTGCCGACGGGAATCCTTCCTGTCGGGCCGCGCGCAGCGCGGCTGTTTTCCGAACGCGTGCCGTTACTTCAGATTTACGATGAACCGCCTTCGAATCACATGGCCGGTTTGGGGGCGCGCAGCGCGGCTGTTTTCCAAACGCGTGCCGTTACTTCAGATTTACGATGATCGGCATCGGGATGACGGCTCCGTTTGGTCCTCTTACGACGACAGGCTCGGAGGAAATCGGCGTGATGTGCATGGAGGTTCCTTCGATCTCCACTACGCAGAAGTGGCGTTGCGGAGCCCACCCTTCGATGTGCGCCGCGGACATCGTGGCCAGGACGCTCGCCGGGCGCAGCTCGCCGCCGGCTCCGCTGACGATGTACCGTATGTGGCCGGTGGCCGCGGAATCCTCGCTGAACTGAAAGTTGTGTTCATGGCCCGAAAACACCACTTTCACCCCGTCCTGCTGAAACATGTCGAGCCAGTGGCGCAACACGTTGGAGCTCGCTCCATGTCCCGGACCCGCGTTGAAAGGCGGATGGTGGAAGTATGGAATTTTCCACGGCGCGGTGGAGGCCGCGAGAGCCTTTTGCAGCCAGTTCGATTCTTCGCCACCCGGGTAATAAATGGGAGCCGGGTGGCCTGCCGTCGTATTTTCCGTGCTATCGAGCGCAAAGAAGTCGGCCAGACCTCCGTAGGAGAACTCATACCATCGCGCGGGCTTGTTCTCCGGGAAGAAGAAGTTGTCCATATAAGTGGTCAGATCCGCGCGGTTCTCGCTCGAATTGCCATCGTGATTCCCAAGAGACGGCAGGAACGGAATGTGGCGCATCAACTCGCCGTAAGGGCCGAATAACTTCTTCTCCCAATCCTTATCCTGACTGCCGGAGCGCATGATGATGTAGCCCAGGTTGGTATCGGCGTAGATGTTGTCGCCCACCGTGATCACGAAGCGAACCGGGCTGGCGGATTGTTCCCGCTTCTCAAACTCACGGATCATCGCGTCCGCGATGGCGTGCTGATAGCTGTCTCCCGTGCCGAAATCGCCGAGCACGAAGAAGGTCAGGCTCGTGGATTTCGCAGGATGGGTTCGAATGGAACCGTCTCCGATTTTCTTGCCGTTCACCGTGACGTCATACGGATACGCGGTGTCAGGCGTGAGATTGTGGACCTCCGCCCAGTTGCGGTCTGTCTCGATCGTCTGTCCGCCGATCTGCAAACGCGCATGCCCCATGGATCGCGAATCGCGGCCGATGGTATTTTCGTTTCCGGTGCCGTTGGTGTCGCCCCACGCAATGAGCGCGCTGGTGGCGCCGAGCTGCCCCACATAAACGTGCGTCTCCGCAGGCGCCGCGACGGCGCACACCACCAGCACCAGTGCGAAGCGGACGGCATTCACCGGCTTTGTTACCATTCCCTATCGATTCCCACCACTGTATCGCGGCGCAGGTAGACCGTCACGGATTTTTTGGGGTCGGCGGACTTGATATCCGCGGCAATATAGAGGGCCGCGGAGTTCGGCACGTGCATGTCCGCGCCTGCAATCGGCCGCTTCTGGCCGGTTTGATTATCGTACTCGCTCCATTGGACGGAGTAGGTGCGCGGCTGCGTAAAGCCGTACTTCGCGCCAAGATCGTCAAAGGCGAGGAGGCCGCCCTGCACGCGGAAGTTGTCCAGCGGCAGCACGAGACCAAAGGCCGCGCGGCCGAGGCGGTTGCGGCGCTCGATGAGACATTTCACCGCCCAATCGACGGACCGCGGATCGGAATACTGGCCCGTCTGCACGATGGCGCGGATCGCTTCGCCGGAAAACGCCATCACCTTTTTCGCCGCCCAGTATATATCGCCGGGTGTGCGCAGATCGAAGGCCGGATTGGGATAGTTTTCGTGCCAGTTCAGCGGATCGAAGGTGCGGTAGTCGAAATTGCCGATCTCCGGCAGGTGCGGATAGTGCGCGCGCTCCCATGCGGGAACATACAGGCCGAGCGAAAAGAACTGGGCGGCGGCGGGCTTGGCATCCCACGCGAAGACATGGCCGCGCCAAGGCTCTTTCGGCTCGTCGCTATCGCTGCCCATGATGTCGCCGAAGTCTATGAGGAAATGCCGCACGCTTTTGACCCCGTCGATCGTTACCAGCGAATCCAGGCTGTTGATACTCTTGGCATCGGTGTGATTCAGCCATGCGCAGAACACATATAGACCGCGCTGATCCCGCCGGTTTTCATGCGGAACGATGTCGTTGGGGTCGTCCGAGCGCGTGCCTTCGTAACGGTGCGGTCCCAGGATCTCGCCGGCAACGGTGAGGCTCGCCATGCCGCGATACCGGCCGGGGCTGCGCTCGCCGACGCGCTCCAGAATGCCGTTCAAATCGCGCACCGTCATGGGCCGCTTGTGCCCTTGGGGATCCTTGATCGTAGCCTTCGGGTCAAGTGTGAGCTGCTCGCGGGAGAAGTTGACGATGTAGTTCTCGGGCGTGAAATAGCCGAGCGCGTAGAAGAACTTGGTCCCGATGACGTCGGCGGCGGACGCCATATCCGGATTGTCTTTGGGATCGAACTTGAGAAAATACTTGCGGCCCGCGGCGTCTTGAATCACCAGCCCCGGGGTAATGCCTTCTGTCTTGCCGGACAATACATTCCACGGTTTGCTCGCATCGGGCGCATGATCCGTGCCGGGTCCGCGCAGCAATTCCTCCATCGACATGGGCCGCGAGCCGATGCGATTGGTGAACCACGAATTGTCCGGCACTTCGCCGAGCGTGTTGACCGCCTGCGACGGCGCGGGGTCGTGATGCTTGATCTGCTGCTTATCGGTTTCGTGGAAGGTGTTCAGAAAAAAGTCGTAGTAATCGTTAATATCGCGTGAATGCGCGTGAGGGACATTGAGCGGCGGCGGTTCCACCAGGAGCGGATCGTCGGGATAAAACTTCTGCGCGTTCGCGGCAAACGGCGCCGCCAGAGCCAGCGCGATTAAAACACGTTGCCGAATTTGAGCCATACACCAAACCCTTCGGGACTGAAACCGGTATCGATGCGCATGAAGACCGCGCCGTTCATTTTGAAGCGAAAGCCAAAGCCGGCGTCGCCTTCGAGATTGCGGGCGTTGATCTGCTGCCAGCGGTCAAACACGCGGCCGGCGTCGCCGAACAGCGCCATATCGAGACCGGGGAAGACCTGCCACCGGTACTCGGCGGTGGCGAGCACCGAATTGTTGCCATAGAAGCGAAACGCGCGATAGCCGCGGAGGTCGTCAGGGCCGCCGAGCGTGGGCTGAAGATAGAACGGCACCTGGTCGCCGCTATGCGGGCTCGTGGCCGAAATGCGTCCCCGCAGGGCGATGACGCGGAATTTGTTCAGGAAGTGGATGTACTGCTGCGCTTCCAGATCCAGCCGCTGAAACGAGTAATGCTCGCGGCGAACGTCCGCGACGTTGAGGAAGCGGGCCACGTAATTGCCGCCGTCGTGAGGGTCGCTGGGCTGATCGCGATAGTCGAATTGCAGGAAGCCGCCACCCTCCAGAAAGTTGCTCTGGAAAAACAGTCCGGGAGTGGTGGCTTCGCTGTAAACGCGGTCGGTCGAAGCGAATCCGGGGTCGTGGCCGCGGCCGACGTTCACCGCCAGAAATCGGCCGATGCCGCCGGCGTGCAGGTGGTCCCAAACCGTAAAGCCGGTGGAGACTTCGGCGGCGGTATCTTCGAGCCGGTAATCGGTGCGGCCGGAGCGGTGCGAATTCGGACCTGGACCGTAGTAGTCAACCGCGGCGAAATCGCGGTGAATGCCAGAAAGATTGAGGAAGTAGTGGCCGCCGGCGAGGTGCGGCATGCGGACTCCCGCGTCCATGAGATACCACTTTTCGAGCGACCCGAGAACGGACGCGTGGAATTCGGCGTCATTGTGTAGAAAGGGCCGATTGTATTCCGGACCGACGGCGATTCCGGAGCCGGTGATCATGCCGCCGATGCGCACACGCAGGCCGGAGACACCGCCAAAGATCCGCTGGATGATGCGGTCGTCTTCGACAACGGCGAAGGCGTGCTCGACGTAGCTCTGCACTTCCGGTTGAAGGCTCGTGGCTTTCTGGCGGCGCTGCAGGTCGATTTGCGCGGCACGAGTCGCAGGGGCAAGACGGTCCGCGCCCTCCTGCGCGAAAACCGCCGAGGCACACGCCGCGAAGCAGAAGAATCCGTGGAAGAGGGACACACGTGTGGCGCTCACCGGTGGAAATACCTGCAAAGGACATTCCAAACGGCAGATGGGGGATAGAGGGATTGTATGTTGCGGCCCTTCCTTTCTTTGTCCGCTTTTTCCTGTGGCCTGATAGATGCAATTTGAAAGTGTGGAGGTTGTTGCTTTATGAACTCAGACCAGATGGAAGGTCAATGGAAGCAAATGAAGGGCAAGATGAAGGAGAAATGGGGCAAGCTGACCGATAGCGATTGGGATCAGGTCGGCGGCCAGAAGGACCAGCTTCTCGGGAAATTGCAGGAACGCTACGGCATGTCGCGCGAGCAGGCCGAGAAGGATTACGACGACTGGGAGCGCGGCTCTCGGGCGGCATAAGTTAGGTACCGGTTCTCCAGACCGGTACCCGCAAAGCACGCCCCAAAGCGAAGGCGTTTTTGGCCGCTGATGACGTTCATCGGCGGCCAATTCAGCTCCTTCCCGAACACAGCAATCCGCTGGACTCGAGAAGCCGCGGCATAGTGAGGTGTGATGCAAACGTAGTGACGGGTCTCCAGACCGGTTGCAGGCGCGCGGAGTGCGCCCGGGCCAGCTTCGCTGCCTGTGACCGGTCAGGAGACCGGTCACTACGGAAGCGCGAATCGTGATCTAATCTGTAGGAACACTCACTTTGGGAAGGAGAACTATGTTCCTGCGGATTTTGATGGCCGCGGCGTTGGCGGCTGGGCTCGCATCGGCGCAACGCGGCGGGGGCGGCGGGAGCCGCAATGGCGGCGGGATGGGCGGCGAGATGCCCCGCGTACAGCGGGCAAGCAAGCTCGACACGATCGCCGATAAGCTGGGCCTCAGCAAAGAACAGCGAGAAGAGTTTCAGCAGATCGTTTCGGCGTCGGCCGAAAAGGCCGGTCCGCTGAATGAGCAACTGAACAACGGCCGCCAGCAATTGACGGGCGTGATGGCAACCGGGCGTGACAGCGGCGAAGATTTCGAGAAGCTGAAGAGCGCCTACATCGGCGTTCTATCCCTGGAGGCGGGGCTTGAGGCCGACACCTACCAGAAGCTCTACGCCATCCTCAAAGACAAACAGAAGACCAAAGCCGCTCCCGTTTTCGCGGAATTGATGAGCGGTTTATATGAACGCAGCGCCGGACCCGGCGGCGGCGGTGGGAGGAGACGCTAATGTTGCGCAAAATTTTCTTCATGGCAGTTCTGGCGGCCGGTTTGAGCGGGTTGGCGTTTGCCCAGCGCGGTGGCGGCGGCGGAATGGGCGGCGAAGGCGGAATGGGCGGTGAGGGCGGCGGCGGACGCGGCGGCGACAGCATGGGCGGCGGAATGGGCGGAATGCGCTCCAGCACCACTCGCTTAGACCGCATGAATGACGTGCTGAAGCTCAACAAAGAGCAGAAGAAGGAAGTCAAAAATATTCTGGACGAGGGGCAGAAGGAAGCCACTCCGCTCAAGGAAGAGATGACGAAAGCGCGGCTTTCGATCGCCGAAGCCGAGGAATCCGGCAAGAGCGCGGAAGAGTTGAAGAGCGCCCTGAACGCCTACGCCGCGCTAGAGTTCCAGATGACGCAGCTTGAATTGAAGAGCTTCGTCGGAATTTACAAATCGCTGGATAAGGATCAACAGGCAAGAGCCGGCGTTGTATACCAGTTGATGGCCGGAATCTTCAAAGGCAAGAACTGGAACGAGTAGCGCTAAACCCAGAGCACGGGCTGGCGGACGGGGAAGTTTCGCAACACCTCTTCCACGGTCGGGTCGGGATCGAGCTTTCGCCAGAGAGCGAGATAATCCGGCTTGTTCAGCGCCAGCCCGGCGAACAGCAGGCTCGGCTGTCTGACGGGCCACTCTTTGTCATACATCACGTCCGGCGGCTTGGGCCACTTCTTCTTGTCCGCGATGAAGGGGTACATGAACGCGACGGCACGGGCCATGCCGCGTCCGTCGGGCAGCTCCCACGTCCATAGATTGTCGCCGGGCGTGGTGAGCGTTTGCGCGACGATGGACATAGCATCCAGATTGAATAGCGAATAACCATAGGGCTTGGTACGCGCCATTTCCAGAGGGAAGCTGCCGTCGGGAGCTTCCTGATTGGGGATCAGCACCGTCTTAAAGCGATCCTCGCAATAGGCGGTTTGCTCGCGATCGCCGGTGAGTTGCGCGAACGCAGCCACTTGCGCCACCCAGCAGGTGCCGTGATTGTTCTTGGCGTTCCGCTCATCAATGCCGTTCTTGCTGGTGGTCATCCACGTGGTGTAAGCGGCGAACCACTTCTTCACGCCCTCGAGGTCCGCTGGTTTCAGATCGAGTTGCCAGGAGGCGCGCGCGGGTTCCACCAGATGCAGAGTATCGATGATGCCGGTGCCGCGGCCGGTAAAGCGGCCGTGGATCGCCTGGGCGTATTCCAGATCGGGATTCATGCGCGTAGCCTCGTCGATGAACCAGGCGCGCAGGTGTTTGGCGGCGGCGTCGGAGTACTTGCGCTCGCGCGTGATTTTGTAAGCCGCGGCGAGCGCCGGCACGATGAGGCTGAAGCGGATGAGCGCCTTCCGGTGCTCCACGAAGTTATCGGGGTTGCTCATTCCATCGCGCTGAATGTAAGGGCCGCCGGGATTCTTGGAATCGGGCCACCAGTAGTCGCCTTCCGAGAAAAAATCGTGCTTGCCGCCGGCACTGCGCGGAGAGCTTGCCGCGGTAACTGTGACCGGCTCGGCCGTGAGATATCGATTGGCAGCCTTGAGCACGCGGGGCCGCTCGATACTAACCAGATCGAAGCCCTTGGGCGCGCAGTAAGCAGCCGCGATAGGCCAAAAGACAGTACCAGACACAAAGTCGCGACGTCGCATATCTCTTTTATTTTCGTATAAAAAGAGCTCCTAGTACTAGCGGTTTGGAATGTAGCTTGACCAGTACCTTTATCCTAGATAGAACTGTGAAAGCTCGTACTAAACGAGGAGGAGCTGATGCTGAAACGGTTATTCCTGGGCGCTCTGTGCGGAGCCGCCTTTCTTACGCTAACTCCGGCGCAGGCGGCCATTCTGCTTGTCAACGGAACTGGCTCAACGGTGTACGGGGCAACAGCCTACGCTTGCTGCGACGCAGGCGGCCCGACGTACATTTTCAACAACACCACTCTGCTGACGGACATCCTGTCCTCGCCGGGCAATGGGTACCAGATCGCGAACCCGGTGGTCGGCAACAATGTGGCTCAATCCGGAATCGTAGGCGCGCCATACTTCTTCGGTTGGACAGGCGGAGTATCGCCGGATGGCGCGTTCGGCTCGGGCTTGACGGCGGACTCTGGTCCGGCGGTCGGCTTCGCGCTGTCGGATACGACGGCGGGCTGCTGCGCGGCTTCCTACATGGTCACGTCCATTTTCGACAATTTCGTAGTGGACGGCGGCGGATTCGCGGGCAATCTGGGCGCTTACCTCGCGATTGGCGGAACGAACTTCAACGCCAACGATGCATCGGTCGCCGCGGCCGTTGTCAACTACAACATCAACAACACCGGATGGTTCACGTTGCCGCAACTGGTGCTCGCAGCCAGCGGCAACTGTCTGACCAGCGTGGCGCTGGCCGGCAGCGGCGCGGCCCTGCGGAACGCCGCTTGCGGCAATGGCGGCAACGGCGGCGCATTCCAGGGTCTGGCGATCGACAACTTTCTGGCGGCACTCAACCCGGGAGACACCATCAGCGTGAAAGCGACCATCACGGCCTACGCCGATCCGTCAAGCATCGACTCCATCGTTCCGGACATCAGTCTGATCAATCTCACCGGGACCACACTGCCGGACTTCGCCCTCGCCGATAGCGGCGCAACGGCCCCGAGTCCCGAACCCGGCACATACCTGCTGTTCGGCTGCGGCATCAGCGCACTGGCGCTGGTTCGCCGCCGCAAAAACTCATAATCGCCAGTAGCGAACGGTCTCCTGACCGGTCGCAGGCGCGCGGAGCGCGCCCGGCCGCGCTCCGCGCGGCTGGTACCGGTCGGGAGACCGGTACCTACTTGTACAGGCGGCGATAGAGGGCGGCGTTGCGGATTACCGCCTGGACGTAGTCGCGGGTTTCGTTGAAGGGAATCGTTTCCACGAATTCGGCGGGTTCGCGATACGTGCGCCAGCCGAGCCACTCCGCGGCGCGCGCCGGGCCGGCATTGTAGGACGCCAGCGTCTGCTCCACATTGCCGTTATTGCGATCCAGCATGGAGCGAAAGATCGCGGCGCCGATCTTCAAGTTCGCCGCGGGCGCCACGAGCGAATGCGTAGTGAAGCGTGGCACACCGGCGTGTGCGGCGAACTGCCGGCCAGTGGCGGGACGCACCTGCATCAAGCCGTAAGCGCCCGCGCGCGAGAGCGCATTCGGATCGAATTCCGATTCCTGGCGAATGAGGCCGGCGACCAGATACGGGTCGACGCCTTGTGCGCGCGCAGCGGCAAAGAGGTCATCGCGATAGGGCAGCGGAAACAGATATTCCCAGAACTGCTGCGGAGCGCGATCCAAAGGGACGCTCAGATAGTCCGTGGCGAGAGCCTTCATCGCGCGCATGGCGACGTGCGGCGAATCGGACTTCGATGCCATCTCCATGCCGAGCAGTACGGGCTGACTATCGGTAGCTGCACCAAAGCGCAACTCGCTGTCGGCGAGGTCCGGCAGGCCCGCTGACCGGAGCACTCGCGACCGTTCGATGCGCAGCGTGGTGGGACGCGTGGGCTCCGTAGGGATCTGTTTGGGAACAGGCGGCTGCACTCCGCCGAGGAATTGAGTGATCGCCTCGGCGGGAGTGGCGGCGCGAACGTCGGGGTCGGCCAGCCGGACGGCGGCGAGGCTCGCGTAATAGTAGTTGCTGTAGGCCGTGACGATGCGGTCATACCACGCACGCGCCTCGTTGAAAGCCTTGCGCCGTTCGGCGGCCCGGCCTAGGAAATAGAGCGCGGCCGCGGCGGTGGCCTGCGTGGGAAACTGGCGCGCCTGGTCGCGCAGCTGCGCTTCGGCATCGGACGCATCCGTCATGTAAGCGGTGAAAGCGACGCGCCAGCGGCAGAGCCCGGCGGAGGGGTCGGCGGGGAAATCCTGCGATGCCGCCTGGTAGATGGGAACGTAACGATCGGGCTTATTCTCGGCGTAAAAGTGTGCGCCCGCGGCGAGCAATGCTTTCATGCGCCATGGCGATTGCGCGTGCTTCTCGCGAAGTTCGTCGAGGTTGGCGAGGATGCCTGCATCGTCGTCGGGCTTGCGCGCGCACTCCAGCTCAAAGTAGAGACGTTCGGCCTGCGCTTCCGGCTGAGAAAGATCGAGCGCGTGAAGATGAGACGCGGCGGAGGCGGCATTGCCGGCAGGCAGATCCACGGCGGCGAGCCGCACTTGCGCCTGCTCTCGCTCCAGGCCCGAGGCCGCATCGATAGCGTTTTGATATTCGGCGCGCGCGCCGCTGAAGTCACGCAGAGCTTGCAGGCGTTCGGCGCGGTGCAGAATCTGCGCGGGCATGGGCGATGGATACGACGCGCCCATGCTGTCGCGGAGCGTGAGAATGGCAGCCGCGGCGCGCGCCGAGGCATCGCCGCTGGGGTATTCGTAATACACGCGCTGGTAGAAATCGGCTGCGTTTTTCATGTCGCCGGATGCCTGGTAACAATCGCCGAGCGTAACGGCGCCCTCCGGTTGCGGCAGCGCTGCGTAGTGCTCGCGGAGGATGCGGACGGCATCGGCTGGAGTGGCGGTCTTCGCAGCGCGCGCTTCCAGCAGCCACGACTTTCCGGCGAGCGGCGAAGGCACCGCAGTCTCGCGAACCGGCGCGAGGTCCTTGGCGGCGATTGTTCCGCCGGATTCGAGCCGCGATGCCGCCACATAATACGCGATGGTATCTGCGATCGTGGGTAGCTTGGCTGCGAGCGGCTTCAGGCGCGCGATGGCTTCGTTGTAATCTTTCTGCTCGTAGGCGGCGATGCCCAAAGCGAGGTTTGCCAGCGGCGCGTCTTTCGGATGCGAAGCGGCGAAGGCCTTAACGGCGGCGAGTCTCGCCGGAGACGGGAATTGACGGTACGCGCGAACCAGGGGCGCGAGGGCCGGCGGCACGACAGCGGCTGCGGCAGCGCCCGCGCCCATCACGCCGAGAAAGCTCCGCCTACTGCATCGGCCCAGGATAGTCTTTCCCCAGCAACTCAGCATCGTCATTGGCGAGCGTCCGTACGATTTCCAGATGCAAGTAATCCACCATGCTCGGGCACGCGTCGAAAAAGTCTTTGCGGAACGCCGCGCGGGCATCGTCGATCGGCGCGCGCAGAGCTTCGTAGACGTTCCGCCGCGCCCGGGCGTTTTGCACGGCGGCAGCTTCGGCCAGGCGGATCTCAGCGGCTTTGACACGAGCGAACCGCTGCGCCCGCAAATGAGTGCGCTGATCTTCCGGCGACAGTTCTTCCCACGCCGCAGCCTTGCGCGCTTCCGGAGTCTGCGCGGGCGCGGCGGCGATTTCGACCAGCGGGGTAGCGGGAACCAGGGCGGACCATACCGCCGATGCAACTTGCGCCAGCAGTTCCAAGGGCGCCACTTGCACATCGCCCCAACAGTACAGCAGCGCGGCTGCGCGGTCTCGCACCACGAGCGGCAGAATAGAGACCCGCTCTTCCGGGCCGTGACCCAGCAGATCCACAACCTGCTGCGACACCTCGCTTCCGACAGCGGCGGCGGTGACGGGGTCGCGCGTCTGAACGGCTCCGGCGAACGCGGGCGCGGACTTCAAGTCCACATCGATCTTCTCACTGCGTGCGAAATCGCCCACAACGCGGAAGAGGAGCGACGCCGCTGCAAACGGCCCCGTGGAGGCCGCCAGAGTCGAGACCAAAGCATCGATATCTTCCGCCTGGCGCAAGCGTCGAACGGCCTGATTGAGCTGATCCGCCAGTTCGCGAAGCGCTCGCGTGCGCGCATCGGCGGAGAGCCGTTCGGCTTCCCCGAGCAGATCGTCGATTCGCTTGTTCAAGATTTGGCGCAAAGGTGAAGGTGCGCTAAAGGCCATTGCTGTCTCATTCTAACAGGCACAACTGAGCGCCCTTGGGTAGAATACACGCTTATGGATTCGCTCGCGGGCAAGTCGGCGATCGTCACCGGAGGCACGCGCGGGATCGGGCGCACCATCGCCGAACGCCTGCTGCGCGAAGGAGCACGGGTGGCAATTTGCGGACGCTCGCGCGACAGCGTGGAGCGCGCAGTGGCTGAAATGAACCGGACAGGAGCGGTTTTCGGCCATGCTTGCGACGTGACTCAGGTGGATCAGGTGCGAAAGTTTTTCCAAGCCGTCGACCAACAGTTTGCAGGCTCTCTCGACATTCTTGTGAACAATGCGGGCGCGGGCACGTTCAAAAAAGTAGGGGAGATGTCCCCCCAGGACTGGCACGCCAACATCGATCTCAATCTCAATGGACCTTTTTACTGCGCGCGCGAAGCGCTCACCCGATTCGGCGCGCGCGGTGGCTTCATCCTCAATGTTTCCAGCCTCGCGGCGAAGAATGCGTTCTCCGGCGGCGCTGGTTACAACGCAGCAAAAGCCGGACTGAACCTGTTTACCGAGGCCCTGATGCTGGACCACAGGCAGGACAATGTCCGCGTCTGTTCCATCATGCCGGGCAGCGTCGATACGGAATTCTCCGGAAACCCCGCGAAGCGATCCGGCGACACCAGTTGGATGATCGCGCCGGAAGATGTCGCCGAGGTTGCAGCCATGGTGCTGACAATGCCCGCGCGAACGATGGTCAGCCGTGTTGAAATGCGCCCTTCGCGTCCAAAGAAGTGAGGATCCTTACGTGAGACGCCACTTTACACGAATTTACCGTAGCGGCTCCTGCACTGGCCCCCAAGTTGCTTCATTCACTAGCGAGATGACCCTGATGGGATTAGGAATCGAGAGGGGAAAAGGGAGTATGGGGCGGCTTAATAAACAACTGGATCCGACGCAGACCGGGCACGAGGCCGAAAGGCTCGAGGTCGATTTGCGGAAGCGCATCGTTGGCCAGGACGAAGCGATTGAACAGATCATCAATATCTATCAAACGAACCTGGCCGGCATGTCGAGCCCCGGCAGACCGATCGGCAATTTTCTCTTCCTCGGTCCAACCGGTTCGGGAAAGACCCGAATGGTGGAAGCGACCGCGGAGAGCCTGCTGGGCGATGCCCGCGCTGTGATCAAGATCGACTGCGCGGAGTTTCAGCACAGCCATGAAATCGCCAAGCTCATCGGTTCGCCTCCGGGCTACCTGGGACATCGCGAAACGCACCCGCTGCTCAGCCAGGAAGTGCTGAATCAGTATCACACCGAAAAGATCAAGCTGAGCTTCGTGTTGTTCGACGAAATAGAGAAGGCCAGCGACGCGCTTTGGAACCTTTTGCTGGGCATTCTGGATAAGGCCACGCTGACGCTGGGCGACAATCGCCGCGTGGATTTCTCTCGCGCGCTCATCTTTATGACGAGCAACCTAGGCGCTACGGAAATGAATTCGATTCTGCGTCCGAGCCTGGGCTTCGCCACGTGCGAGACCGATCGCATGAATGCCGAAGGCTGCATTGACGAGAAAATGACGGACAAGATCTCGCGCGCCGGCTTGGAAGCTGCCCGCCGCAAGTTCACGCCCGAGTTCATGAACCGCATCGATAAAACGGTGGTGTTCAAGCCGCTCGGCGTGACGGAACTGCGAAAGATTCTCACGCTGGAACTGAATATCGTGCAGCAACGGATTTTCAGTTCGGCGAACGGCGCACCCTTTGTGTTCTCGTTGACCGACAGCGCGAAGGACTACCTGTTAAAGGAAGGCACCGATATGAAGTACGGCGCCAGGCATTTGAAGCGCGCCATTGACCGGAACCTGGTGCATCCGCTGAGTAACCTGATCGCCACCGAGCAGGTGCGCGGCGGAGATTTGATCCGCGTCGACTTCGATGGCGGGTTAAATCGTCTGACCTTCTTCAAGGAAGCGGAAGACATGCCGGCCTATGCGATGGTGCAGATGGTCGACACTTCGATTGCTCCTCCTATGGGCACGTTCAGTGCTGGGGCGTCGGTGGATCCTCCGCGGGCTGCGGGGGCTCGCGGGTCGCGACGCTAGGCTTGTGTTTCCAAGGTTGTGCTCGGGCCGGGGGTTTTCCCCGGCCCTTTTTTATGTCCGCGGAGTTACTTGATCACGCCCTTTCGGATGGCGTAGAGAATCAGCTCGGCTCCGCTGTGGAGGTTCAGTTTTTGAAAGATGTTGCCGCGATGTGTTTCCACCGTGTAGAGGCTCAGGTTCAGTATGCCGGCGACCTCTTTGTTGTTCTTGCCTTCCGCCAGTAACTGGAGAACTTCGCGTTCTCGCGTGGTGAGCAATTCGAAACTGTCTTCCACCGCGCGCTCCTGCATTTGCCGCATGTAGTCCTCCACCAGCATCTTGCTGATCGCGGGACTGAAGAACGCCTTGCCCTCGCTCACCGCTTTTACGGCGGCGATGAGATCGTACTCGGCGGAATCCTTCAGCAAATAGCCGCGGGCGCCCGCTTTGAGCGCCTTCAACACGTAACCCTCGTCGGAGTGCATGCTCAAAAATACGATGGCCGTATTGGGGAGCTTGGCGGTGATCTGGCGCGCGGCCTCGATGCCGTTCAGGCCGGGCATCGCAATATCCATCACTACTACGTCGGGAGAATGCTTGTCGGCGAGCGCGACGGCTTCGCGGCCATCGGCCGCATCGGCTACCACGGCCAAGCCGTCATTGCTTTCGAGCAGAAGGCGAAGCCCCTTGCGCACCACCGTGTGGTCGTCGGCGAGCAGAATGCGAATATTCTTCACGCAGCCTCCACCAGCGGCAAAGCGACGTTGATGGCAGTGCCGCTTCCGGGGTGCGAATCGATGGCGAAGGTTCCGCCGAGATGCCACACGCGTTCCTGCATGCCGACCAGTCCCATTCCTTTTCGCACGGCCGGGTTGAAACCTTTGCCATCGTCATGGATCGCCAGGCGAAGGCTGTCACGCAACTGCGCGACTTCGATGTTCACGTTTTTTGCGCCGGCGTGTTGAACGCAGTTGTGGAGAGCTTCCTGCACCAGGCGGTATACGCACGTTTTGTGTTCCTCGGGAAGGTCTTCCGAGACGCCGTCGGCTTTGACGCGCGCGTGAACGCCGGTGCGTTTGAAAACCTCGCGCGCCTGCCACTCCAGCGCCGGCACCAGGCCCAGATCGTCGAGCATGGAAGGCCGCAGCAGCAGCGCCATATTGCGGACGACGCTGATAGAGTTTTCCACCTCCTTCTTGATCTCGTCCGCCTTAATGGAGAGGGCGGGAAGATCACCCGCACGGACGAGCGTGGACAGGTTCGCCATCTCCACGAGCACGCCGGTGAGTTCCTGGCCCACCTCATCATGCAATTCGCGGGAAATGCGGCGGCGCTCGTTCTCCTGCACTTCCACAAGGCGCGCGGAGAGCTGCTTCAATTGCGCTCGCGCTGCTTCGATTTCGGTGACATAGCGCGAAGACGTGCGGATCGTGAACATCGCCAGGATTACGCCCAGTGAGACTGTGAGCGCAAGGATGATGGTGAGGCGGCGGCGGAATCGCGCGTACGTCTGTTCGGCGAGCTGCTTGCCGGCGTTCAACTGCGACTCGTTGATGGAGCCGATCTGGTCGGCGATGGCGAGCATCGCCTGGCGGCGCGGAAAGACTTCGTCGCGCAGAAACACGTAGCCATCGCGCTGCCGCTGTTCGGGCGCCCACTGAAATACCGGCTCGAGAACGTTCCAGTACGCCGCGAGCTCGCGCTGCAACACATGGAACGGCTCTCGCTCCTGACGATTCGCCAGCGTGCTGTAGCGCTGCAGGGCTGCGTCCATGTCGTTGCGCGTTTCCAGCAGGCTATAGCGGTGACCCTCGGCCTTTCCGGATTCGGGCTCAAGCAGATAATCTCGCACAAAGGTGCCGGAGACATACACGTCACCGCGAATCCGCTCGAGCAGGCGCGTGCGCAGAAGGAAGTCTTCGCGAATCGCGTCATTGGAGCTTTGGATTTCGCGCAGAGCCTGAACGCCATCGAACTCGGCAAATAGCATGACAAGCAGCAAACCGCCGAACCCGGCCATCAGGACCAGGCGGCTATTCACCGGTGTGGGCAGCATCTAGATTTAAACTACCACTGCCGCGATTTACGGCTGCCGGGGACCCATGGCTGCGGCGAGGTTCCGCAGCGTCTGCTCCGAGCCCTTGAACAGGTTGAAGGGGAACTGCCGGTAGCTTAGCATCTGGTTGTAAATGGCGCCTTCCGCGCTGATGTTCAGTGCCAGGCCGGCGAGATATTGCAGGCGCAGGTTGCCGTCGCGGTTGATTGCGGCGTCGTGCAGCCAGCCGCGCAGGTCCTGATCCTCGCCGGCGTAGGTGGCGAAGAGGTCAATCGCGGAATTGAAGCCGACATCGCGCAGCGATTGAGCAACCCGCGCATATTCGGGCGAGCTCAGCTTGCCCTGCACGGAATCCATATCAATCTGCGTCGGTTCGTTCTGACCCATCAGATAGACGTCGTAGCCTCCGCCATTCAGCTCGTTGGCCCAAATGCTGCCGCCGGGGAAGACGTCGAAAAACGTGGCGATCTCGCTCTTCACGGTTTCGAAGTCGCTCTCATAGAGGGGCACCCACTGCGTGACAACGCCGCCGGGGTTGAGATGCTTCTTCACCATCTCAAAGTATTCCTTCGAGTACAGGGTGGCGCTGCCTTTGACCCACGGATGGATGGGGTCGCTGGTGATGATGTCGAACTTATCGGGCGTGGTGAGGACGAAGTGGCGCGCATCGTCGTAATGGATGGTGGTGCGCGGGTCGTTCATCACGTTGTAATTCTGCGCTGCGAAGTACTTGGTGGCGGTGGGCGGAATCAGCGGCTCCATCTCGCAGATCACGATGCGGCTGATGGACGGGTACGTGACGAAGGAGCCGGCGGTGACGCCCGCGCCGAAGCCGACGATGAGAACGCTTTTCGGATCGCGGTGAATCAACGCGGGCATATGGCCCAGCATGCGCTGCAGGCGCATGTCGTATGGCTCGGTGGATGCCTCCACCTTGCCGCTGACGTGGAACTGAATTGCGCCATCGTTCCATTGCGAAATCGCGATCGAGGAGTTGATGCCCTCGCCCGTGTAGAGTATCTTCGAGCTGTCGCGATTGATCATGATGCGCCGGCCGTAGGCGATGAGCAGCGGGGGAACGGGATGCACGGAGCCCATCAGGTAAGCCGCGCCGCCCAGCGACAGCAGCACCGCGGCGGTCGCGACCATCCCACGCGCTGCAAGCATCGCCGGAATCAGCACAAAGCAGGCGCTGATGGCCGCCAGGGCGATGAGCACCCGTTCGCAATTGGCAGTGCCGATTGCCGGCACCAGAATGAGGCTGAAGGCGAGAGCGCCGACGATGGCTCCGCCCGTGTTCGCCGCGTAGATGCCTCCGACCAGACGGCCGGGTTCCTCTTCGCCCGTCGATGCCGCGGCGAGCGCCAGCGGAAAGCTCGCGCCCCACAGAAGGGTGGCCGGGAAAATGGTCCACAGAACGCGCACCAGGTCGATCTGAAAAGTAAACCAGGGGCTGCCGGAGAGCAGCGGATTCACGGGCCACCATGGGAGGGAATCGCTGATCATGAACGCGGTCCAGGCGACTGCGCCGGCCAGCAGCAACTGCGAGACACCCAGGGCCGTGCGCGCGCGCAAGGAGCGGGACAGCATGGCTCCGAGTCCGCTACCGATTCCGATGCCGACCAGAAATACCGCCAGTATGATCGAGAACGTGTAGACCGTGGCGCCGAGCAGCAGGCCCATGAGGCGCGTCCAAACAACTTCGGCGCCGAGAGCCGTCGCGCCGGAAAGAGCGATTGTCGCATAGACAGGCCAGTAGATGCGCTTTGGAGTTGCGGGCTCGATGAATGGCGTATCCGTGGAGTGGTGCGGCGTGCGGTTCGCGAGCATGAAGCTGAAGAAAGCGACCGCGAGATTGATAGCGGCGGCGACGTACGTAGCCGTGGCGAGATCGAAGACGCGTAGCAGGTAAAAGCCCGCGAGCAGGCATCCGAAGACCGCGCCCGCGGTGTTGCCACCATACAGCAGACCCAGCCACGAAACTCCGCGCGGCGAAGTTTCGATCCAGCGTGCGATGGCCGGGAGAGATGCGCCCATGAGGAACGTGGGCGGCAGCAGGCAGATGGCGCAGATGAGCGCGCGAAACAGGATCGACGGCATGCCGTGCCCCACCGCGGTGGTGTAAACCCCGTCCACCAGCGGCATTCCAAAGAGCACGAGAACGCCGCAAATGGCGATGCCGATTTCGATTTTTCCGTAGATGCGCAGCGGGTGGTCCTTTTTGCCGGCGAGCATCCGAGGAAGGGCCAAGCTGCCGAAGCACAGGCCGCCCATGAAGGTAGCCAGAAGGACGCCGAGCGAGACCGCTGTGGAGCCGATCACCAGTTGCAACAACTGATACCAGACGATTTCGTAAATAAGGGCCGAGCAACCGCTGCCCGCGAAGAGAAGGAGTAATACAGGAACAAAGCGCGAGGCGTCAAAACCGCCCGCTGGTTTCAGATCGGACTTAGGCATTGATGAGACCGGATCAAAGTAGGATAACAAACAACAGTACCGACCGGTCTCCAGACCGGTCGCAAAACTGAAAAGGCGAGCCTGCGAGCCGAGCCGCAATCTTTAATTGTGCGACCGGGCCGGAGCCCGGTCGTTACAGACGGGTCGCAGGCGAACGGAATTCGCGCTTACGGCGTGCCAGTCGGAACTCCCGTACTTACGGCTAACCGGCCATAGGTGCCTTCCGGGTCGAGATCGGCGGCCTGGCGGAAGTGGACAGCGGCTTCGGCCGGTTTCGCGAGCGCGGTCCAGGCCATCGCGGAGAAGTAATGAACCTCGGCCAGCACCGGCTTGGTGTTCGGGTCGCAGACGGCGACCGCTTCGTTGACGAGCTTGTCCACCTGAGCCTCTGCGCCCTCGTTCGCCGCGACCGCCCATGCGACGAGCGCGAGCGATTCAGCGAGGTTGGTGTTGTAGTTCAGTTTTGCCAGCTCTCCCTTGGAGCTGGCTTGCGGCCGATCCAGCGCCAATGCGGTCTGCGCTTCGGTGAGGGCGTCGCCGGGACGCATTCCGCGGCGCAGGAATAGCTCGGCGATGCCGCGATGCGGGCTGCTGCGGTCGGGCGTCTCGGCTATGGACTGGCGGAAGCACTCCTGGGCCTGATCCCACTTTCCGGCTTCGAGGAATAGCGACCCGAGTTCGCTGCGGCAGATGGACGTGAGCCGCGGGTCAGTCTTGATCGCCAAAGAGCGGCGCAACGCGTCCTCAGCTTCGTCGAATTGCCCGAGCTGAGCCAGCGCGGAGCCTCGATAGAAGAAATAATGGGCCAGCTCCGGACCCTTTCGGCGATAGCCTTCGACCGCCTTCATTTGGCCGCGATAATCGCCGCGGCGGTATGCCTCCAGTTGCGTTTTCAGAATGCGCTTCTGGCGGGAGATGGAGCGCAGCGCTTTCCCAAAGAAGAAAGCAAAGATCACGACGACCACAATCAGTTGAGTCATGGAAGGTTCCTAGACGGCGGCGGCCAGCAACTCCACTTTGGCTGCGCGGGCGCGGGCTGTTTTCGGATGCGATTCGCTCCAATCGCGCTCGAACGTCTTTTCAGCGCGACTGTAGAGCTCGAGAGCTTGTTCCCGCCGTCCCAGGCGCGCTTCGCATTCGGCCAGACGCATCTGCAGACGGCCGAGTTCGATGCTGTCGGGACGGGCAGCGGATTTTTCCCAATGTTCGACTTTGGAGCGGTAGATCGCGGCAGCCTTTTCGTATTCTTCGCGGCAGAAGTGTAAGTCGGGGAGCGTCCACGAGATCACGCGCTCGCTATCGTGCACGATCTCGGCTTCCAGGGCGACGGCGCGTTGGATGACGCTTTCGGCATCGTGACGGCGGTCCTGCCGAAGCAGTACATCGGCAAGCTTTTGGAGAATAAACACCATGCCGCCTGAATTGCCGCGCTCCTCTTCGGCAGCGAGCGCGATTCGATAATACTGTTCGGCGTCAGCCAGTCCGCCTTCGTCGGCGCGGAGGTCCGCCCAAAATACGTAGAACGGACGAAGAGTGGCAAGGCACCTCGCCCCGCTAGCTTTGGCGAAAGCGCACGCGAACAACTCGCCGGCCTCCGTCATACGGCCGCAACGGTATAGATAGGACGCCAATTGAACTTCCATGACCGATTGTAGGCTGGACCGCGCCGGTTCTTTCAGAGTTCCGGCCACCGCTCGCGCATCACGGCTGAGGCGCACAGCGGAGGCGAAATCGCCGCGTTGGTAGGCGCGTTCCGCTGCTGCACTCAGGCGCGCAGACAAACGCTCCGGATTCCGCGTAAGCAGGCGGAGAATAACGAGGACCGCGACAACGGTCCCAACAATCCACCACATCAAAATCGAGTATGCGCCCGATCCGCGCGCGTGACAGTACGCCGATGGTTAGCGGGCGTGTAATAACCCCGAAGGCCGGCAGGAGTCGTAAATATCGGCCGGCTTCGGGCGCTACCCCCTGCTGCCGCCACATAGGTCAATGAACCGCCGGGCATCCTCCCGCGAATGCATGTTGTTGAAGAGAATGTAATGCGGCCCGGGAAGCGACTCGTGAACCCGATAACGAGCGCGGATCTCATCGAGATCCGCGTCCGTGTAGCGATAGCGGTACGTGCCCCGGCCATGGAGTCGCCAGTACAGCATGTCGCCGAACGCGGGTTCGCAGACCAGGGGATCGACACAGTGAATGAGGTTGCACTCCCCGCACAGCTTGCGAACCAGGCTCGCGGGCCAGTCTTCGCCACGAGGCTCCCATGCGAGAATGCGGCCATCGCGATCGATCTCGCGAAAAAACGTGGAGAGGTTGCGGACGTTTTCGCGCGTCGGCAGAAAGGATTTCGCACACTGGAAAACCACGACCTGCGCGTCGACGATGGCGGCAATTTCGCGTGTGCGTTCCCAAGCCAGCCAAACCTGTTCGGTCGGCCGGAAGCTGCCGTAAAAATCGCGCTCACGGTCGCCAACCGCGTTCTTCAGTTTGCGATAGGTGGGGCTCGCCGGCGTGTGCGTGATCAGTTGCCAGGCTTTCATGCAGAAGCGGAAGTCTGGAGCGGCCAACGATTTCCAGCGGCGCGCCACCGGGGCCGCCGGAGGTTCGTAGAAGGTGCTCTGCAACTCGATGACAGGAAAGTGGCTGACATAGCGCGGCTGCGCTTCCGTCCAGCCGCAGCAGCCGACAAAGAGTTGAGGCACGGTGATTAGCGTAGCAGTGCGGAGTGGCGGCTTACGTGCTCCGGAATCCACAGGTGGAGAAGACACTCACACATCGCCGCGACCAGGTGCTGCAGCCCGAGGTGATCGACCCCCGAATCGCCGACGTGGAGGCGCTGGCTCGCTGGCTGGACTACGCGTTCCGTCTGCCCGGCGGCTTCCGCTATGGCCTGAGCGGCATCATTGGACTGATTCCCGGAATCGGCGACATCATGGACGCGCTGCTGTCCTTGTACATCGTCATGCGGGCGATTCAGATCGGCGTGCCGCGCGTGACGCTGGCGCGCATGGTGGTGAATGTGGGAATCGAAACGGCAGCGGGGTCGCTGCCCTTCCTCGGCGCGTTTTTCGATACGGTGTTCAAGGCCAACCGGCGGAACTACCAATTGCTGCGGAGTCACGTCAGTGGCGCACGGCATCAGGCGGCGAAGGATTGGATTTTTCTGATTGCGACCGCCGTGCTGGCTTTGGCGAGCGTGGCGCTGCCGGTGATTCTCATCATGGAGCTCATCCGGCACTTGTAACCCGCGGAGGCAGGCGCAAGCTATCGTCTCTCTCTTGGGCCGCCCGCGGCCGCCCGAGCCCGCTTCAGCTTATACATGCTCCGGTCGGCTTCGTCCAAAGCCTCCCGCAGCGCACGGCCGGAAACTTCGGCCGTTCCCCAGCTGAAGGTAATCGGCAGCACGCCGAAACCGCGGACGCGGAAATCGCGCAGCCGCGCCTCGATATCGGCCATGCGTTTCACCGCCACGTCGCCGCGCTGGTTCTGGAAGAGAATCACGAACTCGTCGCCGCCCCAGCGGAACGCTTCGTCTTCATGGCGAATGGAAGCGTGCAGCAGATTGCCGATGTTGCGCAAAATCTCATCGCCCACCAGGTGGCCGTACCGGTCGTTGATCTCCTTGAAATTATCCATATCGCAGACCGCCACCACTCCTTCGACGGCGCCCGCCGGCTGCTCGATGCGGCGCGCCAGGGCTTTCTGGTTCAGCAGACCGGTGAGCCCATCGATATCGATGCTCTGCGCCGTCTCGCGGCGTAGATGGTCCAACTCGGAGGCGAGATCGCGAATGCGGTCGATCTGAGTTTCGCTCCACATGGCCATCGCGGCGAACGCCAGTACGCAGTGCAGCGCGAAGTCGTAGTAAGTTTCGTGATGCAAATACAGCGCCCACTGCGGCACCGTCACGTGATTGAACAGGTAGACAAAGACGACCGCATGCTCCACGAAGGCGAGCGCCAGCACCAACAGCGAGAAGCGGAAAATGCGCGCCCCCACGCCAGGACGCCGGCCCCGCAGCGTTACGAAGTTGTAGAAATAAACGAAGGACAGGAGTACAGCATTGCTGGTGTGGTACGCGGTCAGGCTGGCGTATTGTCCGAAGGCCCACACCAGCGCGACGAAGATCGGCAGAATCGCGATCAGCCGCAGCACGGTGCGCCAGTCCCGGATGCGCGATGCAAAACCGGCGCGCGCGGCGGAAATCAGTACGATGGCGAAAGCGAATTCGAACGTGGCGTACGGCGCAAGCCAGCCGGAATGCGCGCTGCTCAGCAGCTCAAAGCCGAACAGCGCGGCCAGAAACCGCAGCAGCCAGGCAATCGCCCACAAACCGAAATAGACCACCCGCGATTGCTTGTAGAGAAACAGGAACACCAGCCCGAACAACAGCGCGCCGATTTCCTGCGTGTAGAATGCCGTCACGTCAGTCAGCGGGGTGATAGGGTCCAAGGGCTAATCTCCGTTGATTGCGTGCCGCCGCACGGCGCGGGCCTTTCCTGTCGTTTCGTCTATATCGATAATGACTGCGTGCAGCTCCGGAGAATGGCGCGATGCCTCCATGCGCACCGGCAGAGCGGTCAGAAACCGCTGCAGCACAATATCCGTATCCACCCCGATGACGCTGCCGTATGGACCAGTCATACCGCAATCCGTCTGGTACGCGGTGCCGCCCGGAAGGATGCGCGTATCCGCGGTCGGGATGTGGGTGTGCGTCCCCACAATTGCCGACACGCGGCCGTCGAGATACCAGCCCATTGCCATCTTTTCACTGGTCACCTCCGCGTGAAAATCCACGAACTTCACCTTGACGGCGGGCGGCAGTTCCGCGAGCAACTGGTCGGCTTTGCGAAATGGGCAGTCCGTCGACGGCATATAAGTGCGGCCCTGCAGGTTGATGACTGCACATTCTACGCCATTCCGCGCCCGAAATTGAATCATGCCTTTTCCGGGCGCCTGCGGATAGTTGGCGGGACGCAGAACGCGCGGCTGACGGTCCAGGTAATCGTACAGGTCACGCTTGTCCCAAACGTGGTTGCCGCTGGTGAGAACATCCAGGCCCAGGCCCAGCAGATCCTCCGCAATGGAGGGCGTAATGCCGAATCCCCCGGCGGCGTTTTCGGCGTTGGCGATGGCCAGATCGATGCGGTTGGTTTGAACAATATCCTGCAGGTGGTCCGCGACCAGCTTGCGTCCCGGGGAAGCGAAGATGTCCCCGATGAAGAGTATGTTCATGCTAACGAATTCACGTTAGCACGTACGGCGCTGCTTCCGTTTGTTATCGTCGAGAGTGATGTCCAATGAAACCAGAAATCCGTGCGCTGTGGAGCGCCGGTACGTACGGACACGCCGGGTGGACGAGTGCGGCAGCCTGCACGACCTCTTCACGAGCTGCCTGCCGGCGTTCGGCGGCGCCTATCTGCGCCGCATTTATCAAATTCTCGATCGCGCCATCGGGATGGGCTGCCCCCTCACACTGGCGGTATCCGGTCCGGTAACGGTTTCCGGCCAGCATCACACGTGGCTGCTGCCTCTGCTGGAGACCGGTTGGGTCGCGTACCTCAGCACCACGGATGCGGTCTGTTACCACGACGGCCACCGCAGCCTGGATGCTTACAAATCCGGCCCCATCCATGAAGTCTCCATCAACAGCGACGACGCGGCCCTCCGCGACGAAGGGACCATCCGCGTCACCGACATGGCGTTTGACGAGGGCGTGCTTCTGGACCAGGACCGTTTCCTGACCGCTGTCCTCAGCCGGCCCGAGTTTCAACACAAGATGACCGGCACGGAACTGCGCTACCTGCTCGGCAGATTCTACGCCGCGCAGGAACAGCAAAACGGCGTAGACGCGGGACTGCTCAGCACGTGCTACCGGCGGGCGATCCCTATCTTCGTCGGCGCTCCCGCGGACGGCAGCGTATTCCTGAATTCGATGAAGTTGTGGGCCATGCGCGAGGCCGGGCTGATCCCGCAATATGCTTTCGATCTGGACCTCCACGCGGAGGTGTTCGAAGCGTGCGCCTACCATCGCTGGGGACTGTTCGAGAATCCCGTGCAAGCGCTCGGAACGGTGATCCTGGGCGGCGGCGTGCCGAAGAACTATAACTTGCAGCCGGAGCCGGCACTCGGCCAGGTGCTGGGACTGCCCAACGTGCGCGGATACAACTTCGACGTGCAGATCGTGACCGCGCCGGTGACGGACGGGTCGCTGTCTTCGTGCCCGCCCGCCGAGGCGGTCACCTGGGGCAAGGTGGACAAAGACACCTACCTTCAGACCACCGAGAGCATGCAGAGCGATTACTCGATCGTGATGCCGTTCCTGGTGAAAGCGCTGCTCGACAATCGCGCAAGGTGGAGCCGTATGGCAGGCGAAATGGGCGAGGAGACGCTATTCGAGCGGCACCCGGAAGCCCGAGGCTATTTGCGTCCGCAGGAGGGCTACCGCTTGTTCGAAAAACGGGAAGCACTCTGCAAAACGCTGACTGACGATGTCCGCCAAAACCGGGAATGGCTGCAACAAACGCTGAACTACCCGCTGGCAATTTCGCGCTGAGTCCACGTTTTCGGGCACCCGTTGCCGCTGCCTGACGGCACTGTAAAAGAATAAATTGTTTCCGTATGCCCGGCACCTTTTGCCGCTCCCTTACGGTCACGGCTCCGTATGTACATGATTCAGATACGGAGCCGTGACCGTAAGGGAGCGGTAAAAGGTGCCGACGATTCGAGTGCGTTTTGAACGCTGCATAAAAGCGATTCGATATTTATCACAACCCCCTGAGGGAGCGTTAAAAGGTGTATCGAAAAGCGAATGGAGCGCCACGAGAACAACAGCCGGATTTCTTCACAAACCGGCCCGCCCTCTTACCCTTCCGTCTCAGCCAGCGTGCTCCGGTGCCGCCCAAACGGGAAATAAATCGCCGCTCCAATCAGCAGCCACACGATGAACCGCATCCACGTCTCCAGCGGCAGCCCGACCATCAGCAGCAAACAGCATGCGATCGAGAGCAGCGGCGTATACGGCACCAGCGGCACCTTAAACGCGCGCGGCCGATCCGGCTGCGTCCGGCGCAGAACAATCACACCCGCCGACACCACGATAAAGGCGAAGAGCGTTCCTATATTGGACAACTCGGCGAAGGTGTCGATATCCCACAGCCCGGCCGGAATGCCGACGAAGAAGCCGGCGATCCAGGTGGAGACGTGCGGCGTCCGGAAGCGCTCGTGCACCTTGGAGAACAGGCCGGGCAGCAGACGGTCGCGCGACATGGCGAACCAGACGCGCGCCTGCCCGTACTGGTAGACCAGCAGCGACGAAAGCATCCCCATCAGCGCCCCCGCCGTGACGATCAGGCGCAGGCGATTCATGCCGAGCGTTTTGAGTGCCACCGCGACCGGGGCATCGGGATCGAGCTGGTCCCAACTCACGATGCCTGTCAGCACCAGCGACACGGAGGCATAGAGCAGCGTGCAGATCGCCAGCGTCGCAATGATGCCGAAGGGCAGGTCGCGCTGCGGCTGGCGGCACTCCTCGGCCGCCGTAGATACCGAATCGAAGCCGATGTAGCTGAAAAAGATGATCGAGCCACCGGCGAGGATACCGGGAAAACCGTTCGGCGCGAAGGGGTGCCAGTGCGAGGTGTTGACCGCGTGCGCCGCGCCCAGACAGAAGATCACGATCGCCGCGATCTTGATCAGCACCATCGTGGTGTTGGCTTTGGCGCTTTCCCGAACGCCGCGCACCAGAATCCACGACACGCCCAGCGTGATCAGCAGCGCGGGTACGTTGAACCAGCCCGCCGGACCTCCCGGAGCCGGATACGGCGGATACGCGAATTTCGGTGGTAAGTGGAAGCCGAAAACGTTGTCGAAAAGGTCCTGAAGATAAGCCGAGAAACCCACCGCCACCGACATGTTGGAGACGGCGTACTCCAGAATGAGATCCCACCCGATGATCCAGGCGAAAATTTCACCCAGCGTCGCGTAGGCGTACGTGTACGCGCTGCCCGCGATCGGAATCATGGACGCCAGCTCCGCGTAGCAGAGCGCGGCGAAGCAGCAGGCAAGAGCGACCAGCAGGAAGGAAAGCGTCAGCGCCGGACCCGCCCCCGGCCGTCCCACCTGTGCGGGCACGTGAAAGCCGTTGGCTATGAAATCGAAGAGCGTGACTTTGAGCCAGGCAAAGCTGTCGGGGTGGCCGGAACCGAGCACCTGCACGATTTTGCCTCGCGCGGCGGTGCCGGTTACGGTGAAAATGCCGGAGCCGATGACGGCGCCGATACCGAACGCCGTCAGGCTCCACGGACCGAGGGAACGCTTGAGCTTCTTGTCCGGGTCTTCACTGGCGGCGATCAGGGCATCAATGCTTTTCTTGCGAAAGATACTCATGGCCGCCGCCTCTCGTCCGGTTGTCTAGCGCTTGCGCTGGCCTTGCGCCTGGTGACGAATTTTCTTCTTCATCGACCCGCGAGCCACACCGGCGGCGCGCTTAGCTTTGGGCGCGGCCTTCTTACGGGCGGTGCGCTTCACCTTCTTGCGTTCGACTTTATCTTCGATGTTCTTGGTATTCATCAGTTTCTTTTCAATCCTGCGTACTTTTCTACGAGTTTCTTAAGACCCACACGAGGGAAATTGACAGTAATTTTAGCATCGTCGCCGTCGCCTTCGCGCTTCACCACCGTGCCCGTGCCGTATTTCGGATGCTCCACCGTCATGCCGGTGCGTGCGACCTTGCGCGCGGCCGGAACGGCGGCAGCGGGGGGCTTGGCGGCAGGCGGCCGCGAAAACGGCGCGGGCGGCAGCTGCGGCGGTGTGCGATTCGGATTCGGAGCCGGCGCCTTGGCATTAAAGCGCATGCCGCGATCCCCGAAGAATTGCGAAATATTTTCGACCGAGTTGTACGTTTTGCCGGTGAACGTATTGCGCCGCGCGGATTGCTGCACCTCATGCCGCTCGCTGAACAGATCCACTTCACCCGGCTCATCTTTCACGCCGTGGTTCACGATCAGCGGCTCGGGAACTTCGCTCAGGAACCAGGAAGGCGTGGAGCGCTCCTGCTCTCCGCCCCCGAAACGGCGGCGGTAGCGCGCCCAGGTGAGGATCAGGCGTTTCCGCGCTCGCGTCATCCCGACATAACACAGACGCCGCTCCTCTTCGAGCGCTTCCTCGGAATTCATGCTGCGGCTATGCGGAAACAACCCCAGTTCCATGCCCGCCAGGAACACCAGTGGGAATTCCAGGCCTTTGGCGTTGTGCAGCGTCATCAGGGTGATGGGCGCCTGCTCGTCATAGGCATCCGCATCGGCCACCAGCGCGGCATGATCCAGAAAATCGCCGACACTCTCGCCGCGCTCTGCCGCTTCCGTGGCTGCGTTGATCAATTCACCCAGGTTCTCCAGGCGCGTTTCCGATTCCGGAGTCTTCTCGGTTTCCAGCATCTTGCGGTAACCGGTGCGCTCGAGAATGTGCCTGATCAGGTCCGGCAGCGGCGAGCTCGATGCCACCAGCGACAGTTCCTGAATCAGGTTGCGGAACAGGACGAGAGAGGATTGCGACCTGGTAGAGAGACTCTCATCGTGGATGATCCGCTCGATCGAATCCCATAAATTCAGCCCGTGCTCTCGCGAATACTTTTCGATCTGTTCCACCGTGGTCCGGCCGATGCCGCGCGCCGGAGTGTTGATGACGCGCATCAGGCTGACGGAATCCACATTGGAAGCGGCCAGCTTCAGGTACGCCACGATGTCCTTGATCTCCGCCCGCTGATAGAAGCTGAAGCCGCCGACGATGTTGTACTTCCGCCCGTAGCGCCGCAGCGCTTCTTCAATCTGCCGCGACTGCGAATTCGTGCGATAGAGAATCGCCACATGGTCGCCCGGATTGGAGGCCAGGAATTTTTCAGCCGTATCCGCGATGAACAGCGCTTCGTTCTCCGCGTCGAAGCCCGCATAAAGGCCGATGCGGTCGCCCGCCGGCGATTCGGTCCACAGCTTCTTGCCCTTGCGCGCCTTGTTATTCTCCACCACCGCGCCCGCCGCGGCGAGAATGTTTTTGGTGGAACGGTAATTCTGCTCCAGGCGGATGACTTTGGCCTTGGGAAAATCCTTCTCAAAATCGAGAATGTTCTTGATGTCGGCGCCCCGCCAACTGTAAATGGATTGATCCTCGTCGCCCACCACGCACACGTTGCTGTGTGATTCGCTCAACAGGCGCATCAACTCGTACTGGCTGCGGTTGGTGTCCTGATACTCGTCGATCATCACGTAGCTCAGGCGGCGGTTGTAGGCCTCGCGAGTAGCGGCATCGGTGCGCAGCAGCGTCACCGCCTCCAGCAAAAGGTCGTCGAAGTCCAGGGCATTGGCGTTGCGCAGCGCCTTCTCATACGCCTCGAAGAGCGCGGCGATGGCTTCGGTCTCTTTGTTGGTCGCGTGCTTGTAGATGTCGCTGGGAGTTTCTTTGCGATTCTTGGAGGCGCTGATGCGGGAGAGAGCCGCGCGATACTGCATGAACTCTTTTTCGTCCAGGCCGAGCCCGCGATAGGCGGCCTTGATGATTGCGAGTTGATCTTCGTCGTCGTAAATCGTGAAGCGGCGCGTGAATCCCGGACGCACGCGCGCCAGCGGGTCGCCGTCGCGGCGCAGCAGGCGGACGCAGAAGGAGTGGAACGTGGAAATCGTGGGGGCGGAATCGAGCGGAACGTCCTGCAGCAGCGCCGTAACTCTCTCGCGCATCTCGGCCGCCGCCTTGTTGGTAAAGGTGACCGCCAGAATCGCCGAGGGCGGCACATGCCGCGCCGTGATGATGTGCGCGATCCGGTGGGTGATCACGCGTGTCTTGCCGCTACCCGCGCCGGCGAGAATCAGCAGCGGGCCTTCCGTATGGCTCACGGCCTCGCGCTGCTGGGCGTTCAGCCCTTTTAGAAAATCCATTGCGTTGGGAACCTTGTCAGTTTAGCATGCGGCGCCCGCCACAATGGCCCGCTCGCGCCTTCTAGCGCGTCGGAACAGGCGATCTCAAAGGCGTGCCCGGACCGGGAGGGATCAGAAGCGCCGCCAGTACCACCAGGAGCAGAATTGCAAGTGTCAGGAAATCGGAATCCATTATGGTATCCTTCGCACGGACCGCACAAGTAGACCTTGACCCGCAAGCGACAGCAGGAGGAAAAGGAACGAGGAACTCCGCCGGAGGGTACCAGTGAAACTGTAGGATCAGGTCTATATTAGCACAGTCTTGCGCGGCGCAACTACCGAGTTATCCACTTTCCGTGCTCGGGCGGGATTCTCAACGCCTACTTCCTCGCGAGTTCGTTCTCCGAGCCGATAAATCCCCACGTGATCCACACTCTTCCTTCCGCGACCTTGCTGAAGTATTCGCGCGCTTTCCCGGCCTCGCCATTATAAAGATGCCAATTGCCCACCCCGTAGCCGACCGTGTCGAAACCGAGTTCCGCCTCGGTATCGGTGCTTCCGCGCGGCGGCTGCGGTGGCACGATGTCCGCTTCCGCCATCCGGTTCTGAAACAGGCGCACCAGATTCAGGTAATGAAGCGTATGCGGAGCCGAGTTTGTCATCTCTGGACCGATCGCCGCGGCCGCGGCTTCGGCGTCCTTCGCGCGGCCCGCGCGGCGCAACGACGCGTACAGCCAGTTGGTGGAGTTGATGCGCTCATCGTCATCGGGCGCAAATTCCACGGCGTGACGGAATGCCTCCGCCGCATCATTAAAGTCGCCCAGAAAGTAATTGGCGAGTCCCAGATGATAATACGCGTCCATGCGCTTCGGACTCAGTTGCACAGCCTTGGATAAATCCTTGCGCGCCCTTTCGAAATCCCGCAGCGGCAGTTCGCGATGGCCGCGCTCCGTCAACAGGTCCGCGTTTTCTCCCACGGCGAGCAATCCGCGCGAGCAGGCGCTGACCGCTTCCCGTTCTTCCCACACCGCGGCATGCGCCTGAGATAGTTTCACGAATGCCTCGGCGGAATTGGGATGAGCGGCAAGTTCGCGCTGCGCCGCTACCACCACCAACTTTTCATCGGGAAGCGAATACCGCTTCGTCCCCAGGGGAGAAGTAATCTCGTAGACCTGTCCGAACCCTAATACAGCCGTAAGTGCGATGGCGCCGAGCAGTTTCATCTTTCGCAGATTATATAGTACTGACCGGCCTTCAGGCTTCACCAGTGCTACGCTTTGCCTATGCGGACCGTCTTCCTACTGCTCGCGCCTCTTGCCGCACTTGCGGCCGGACCTGTCTATGTCCGCGAGTCGCCGGACGCCGTCACCATCGGCAACGACTCTCTCGAGCGAACCATCTCGCTCGCTCCGGGCGCTACCGGCACCATGAGCTTCCTCAATAAAGTTTCCGGCCGCTCTTACGCCCTTCGCGGACCGGAATTCGAGCTCCGCCTGATTAACGAGCGCGTGGGCTACAATTTCGGCAACGAAAACCCGATCTCTATCACCAATCGCGGACTGCGCGCACCCACGCACAAAACCGAAGACGCGCCCAACGGCGGCAAACGCGTCGTCATCCAATTCGCGCAGGCCCACGGAATCGAGCTACAGATCACCTATGAGTTGCAGCCCAATGACTTCTACACGCGTCAGTGGCTGCACGTCTCCAAGCCGCGCGAAGGCACTTACTTCATCGACTGGGTGAGCGTCGCGCGCAACGAGTGGGGAGTGCCGCGCTTTACCCTCGGCGGGTTCGGACAACCCGTCTTCGGCGAAGACATTTTCCTTGGCCTCGAATATCCCACAGGCATCAATGAAGCCGCCGGACCGGAAGCGAACCTCGGCCGCTACGTCGGCATGAACATCCCCGCGGAAGGCTACACCACCGACACTGCCGTGATCGGCGTTGCGCCCGCGGGTGCTGTCCACGAGCGTTTCCTCGACTATGTCTCGCGCATACGCGTCGCGCCTGTTCGTCCGTATCTTCTATACAACACCTGGTATGACCTGCAGCGTCTCGCGATGAACGGGCAAAACACCGTCGCGCGCGTTCCGCAGCTCACTTCCCTTCTCGCCAAATTCAACCTGCACCTCGATTCCTTCGTTCTGGACGATGGCTGGGATGACATGCACAAGCTCTGGGCCATCGATCCGCAGCGTTTCCCGAACGGCTTTCGCGATCTTTCCGCGGCGCTCAGGCAGGCCGGCACGAATCTGGGAATCTGGTTCGGACCCATCGGCGGCTATGACCAGCGGCAAGTGCGCATCGCCACCGGCCGCGCGGAGAATATGGAGGTCACCTCCAACGGGCAATACCTCTGCATCGCCGGCCGCAACTATTCGAGCCTGCTCGCCGGCGCCATGCTGCGCTATCAGAGAGAATACGGCATCAACTATTACAAGCTGGACGGCATCCCGTTCGGCTGCAACGAACCGGACCACGGGCACCCGACCGGCATCTATTCGCGCGAAGCCGACGCGCGCGTCTTCATCGGCATGCTGCAGCATTTGCGCGAGCAGGATCCGAAAGTGTTCCTCAACATCACCACCAGCATCTGGTTGAGCCCGTGGTGGCTGCGCTATGCCGATACGGTGTGGATGGGCGGCGGCGATTCCGGTTACCTGCCCACCGTGCCCACCCTTGCGCCGCGCCAGAGCGCGGTCAGTTACCGCGATTCCGTGCTGTACTCCGATTTCGTCACGCACCAGGCGCAGTTCCCCATCTCTTCCCTGATGACCCACGGCATCATCAAAGGCAAGTACAACATGCTCGGCGGGAACAAGGAATCCATCGACGATTTTCGCGATGAGGTGGTGCACTACTACTCCGTCGGCAACATGATGTATGAGCTGTACATCTCGCCCGACATTCTTTCTCCTGAGGAAATCGACGCGCTCGGCAACACCACCAAATGGGCGGAAGCCAATGCGCATCCGCTGCTCGACAACTCGACGCTCATCCTCGGCGACCCTGCGCAGCGCGAGCCCTATGGATACGTGCACTCGTCGCCGGAGAAGACGATAGTCACCTTGCGCAATCCGTTCGTCCGCCCCCGCACGGTCACGCTGAGTCTGGATGCGAAGAATGGGTTCGCCAAGACAGACCGTCCGCAGACCATCGAGACGATTTATCCGTATCGCGAATCGCGGCCCGGAACGGTGAAATTCGGCGATGCGATTTCCGTGGACCTGGGCGCTTACGAGCAGATCGTGCTCGAAATCCAGCCCGCCGCTGCGCAGCAATTTCGCATGGAGGGAAAGCGCTACTCGGCCGCGGGCCCGAACTCGGTTCGCGTTTACTCCGAAACCGAGAACGCGCCGGCCATCACCTTTTCCGCGCCCCAGGTGGATGAGCGCACGATAGCGGTTCAGGTGCACGTTCCGCCGCAATTTCAGCAGACACGCTTCGCCGTGCTGCTGGAGCCGGATAAAGAAATTCGCAACGTGAAAGCGACCGGCAGCGATAACGGAAAACCCGCGGCCGTCCTGACCGAAAACGGCGGCCGCGGACTGTGGCACTGGTTCTGGATCGAGCTCGCGCCCGGAGATCACGACGTTCGGCTCGCGATCGATGCAGCGCCGGGACATCTCTCGGGCTGGGTTCTGGCGAAGGAGAAACTGAGCTCCCGCGAAATCGCCGCAACGGGCGCTCTACCGCAAGATCTGCTGCCCGTAAGCACGGACATGCGGCGAGTGACCGTGGCCCTGTTCGATAAAACCAGATAACGCCCGTTCTATCGCAGCAGCCCCCTCACTCTCAGCCAGTCCGCCAATCTTGCCGGCCAGGAAGAGAGCGCTTCATCAGTCGGCGCGAGGCCTACTCCGTGCGGACCGTGTTCGTAGATGTGCATCTCGGCGGGAACGCCGGCTTTCTTCAGCGCGGAGTAGAACAGGATGGAGTTCTCCACCGGAACGGTGCCATCGTCGCTCGTGTGGAAGAGGAACGTCGGTGGGGTTTGCGCATTCACCTGCAGCTCGTTCGAGAGCAACTCGACGAGCTTGGGGTCCGGATTGTCTCCCAGCAGCGCTCGCTCGGAACCGCGGTGTGCGAATTGACCGAACGAAATCACGGGGTAGCAGAGCACCAGGAAATCGGGGCGGCTGCTCATGCGGTCGATCGGGTCGGCCGCGGATGCGCTCCCTGCATCGTAATGCGTTCCCGCGGTGGATGCCAGATGGCCGCCGGCCGAGAAGCCCATGATCCCGACGCGGTCCGGCTTGATGTGATACTCGTCCGCCCGCGCCCGCACTTTACGAATCGCCCGCTGCGCATCGCCGAGTTCGATGGGATGCCGGTACTTCGGGCCGAGCCGGTATTTCAGAACGAATGCGGACACGCCGAGCGAGTTGAGCCACCGCGCGACATCCGTGCCCTCCTTCTCCATCGCAAGGTGAAGATAGCCGCCGCCGGGGGCGACCACCACGGCGGTGCCCGTGGAACGCGCCGCCGGCACTACGAAAGGAGTCAGCGTCGGAATATCGTCGTCCGCGGTGCCCTGCGCGCCCGGTGCGCCGTTCGGCCACAAAGGCTCCGGTTGCGGACCGCGCGGTTGAGCCGCGAGCGCGCCTGCCAGCGCCAGGGAAAGGAAGAGAGTTCTCATAGCCCTTTAACTTATCACTCGAACATCGCCCTTGCCCCAGACCGTCTGGCGTCCGACGCCGACCCAATGCGCGGCTCGCAGCCAGGGCAGAAATTCGTCCAGTTCGCCCTCATACGCGGCCTCGCCGACGAATCCTCCGAGCGGATGCACCTGGCCCGTGCGGCGGCTGCGGCGCTCGGCGAATTCATAATGCAGCTCGGAGTGCAGGAGGCGAATTTCCCGCGCGCGGTCACCGGAGTGCGAGAAGTCGATTTTCAGCGATCCACCGCCATAAAGCGCGCTCAGGTTTGACATACGCTCGCGCAAGCGGCCGAACAGAATCGCGAAATCCGGCTGCAGCGCCGTGCGGCCGTCGTGCTTCAACTCAGTAGGCGTGACGAAGCGCAGCCGGACCTCGCGCGTGTTCAGGTCTGCGGGGCTGTGCTTCAGGTCGAGAGTGATTGCCTCTCGCTCCATTTCGTCGAGCGTCGCCGATCCACGGGCGGGCCCGATGCCATCGCTCGCCACCCGCTCCAGAGCCATGCGAACGGCCGCGACGGCTTCGTCGCGCGCATCGAAGAGGTGTACATCCATACAGAAACAGTCGCCCGGCTCGGCGGCCGTTCCGTCCAGATGGGCGGCGCGAAAAACGAAGGGACGCGGCCAGTCCGCCAACCCGCTGGGGCTTTTGGCCAACTGCGCGTTGGGAGCAAAGAGACGCGCGTATTCGGCGGCTGGCGCAGTGGCGCGCAAAGCCGCGCCGAACAGCCCGCGGATCAGGTTCGCCGTGCGCCCCTGGGGGAACGCCACCGGTTGCTGCGCCCGAAAGCGAAACCCGAGCCGGATCACGTGGAAGCTATGCGCGCTCATCTGCTTTCATCCATCATTCCTGCATCCGCCGCCCCGTTGCCCACAAGTGCTGCTGTTGTATAATGGTAGGGCATTTGACTCTAGTTTTCCGCTTGATGAAGAGGGGGCTGCGTGAGTCCATCCGCAAGCCCCTTTTTCGTTATGGGGTGCGACCGGCCAAATGCGGTTAGTGCAAAGTATAAGAAGGAATATAGGCAGATGAAAGAAAAAGGTACAGTGAAGTGGTTTAACGCGGCCAAGGGCTACGGCTTTATCCAGCGGGAGAACGGAGAGGACGTCTTCGTACACTTCTCGGCGATCCAAAGCCAGGGGTATCGCAGCTTGGATGAAGGCGCGCGCGTGGAGTTCGAAGTGACGAAAGGCCCCAAGGGTCTGCAGGCGACCAACGTCACCATGTCCTAGCGGGATTTTCGCGGGCCGCTTCCACGCACAACTCGGAACGCGGCCCGCGAGCCCAAATTCAGGCCGCGGAGGTTTATGAGCAAAGAAGACAGCATCGAAGTGACCGGTACTGTTCTCGAGAAGTTTCCGAGCGGGCTGTTTAGCGTCCAACTGGAGCACGAGCGTGTAGTACTGGCACACCTGGCAGGCCGGCTGCGCCGCAATCGCATTCGCGTTCTGGCGGGCGACAAAGTCACCCTGGAGCTCTCGCCCTACGACCTCACCAAGGGCAGAATTACTTTCCGGCATCGGTAACGTCCGAGTACCGGGTCCCGGATTTCTCCGCTGCAACCGTGCGAAACTTTACACACCAAGTCCCCTAAGCGTGTCAGAATCGCATTTGTTAAAGGTCCCCGCCCTATGAAAGAGCCTAACCGGCCGGAAGAGAAGCGTCGCTCACGGGTGAAAAACCCTGCCGCCGCAAGCATTAAGGCGGAAGGGGCATCCGAAAAACCCCGCACACAGAATCGTTCCCGCAAGCAGTCCAGCGACTTGGTGGAGGACCTGACGGCCGTTCTCTCCCAGAAGGTCGTTGGTCAACCTGCGGCCACGAAGGTCATAGTCCCATATGTACAGATGTACCAGGCCGGGCTAGCGCCGGAGGGACGTCCCGTGGGCGTATTCCTGCTTCTCGGCCCCACCGGCACGGGCAAGACGAAAACGGTTGAGGCACTCGCGGAAGTGCTGCACGGCAGCGAGAAGAACGTACTGAAGGTGGATTGCGGCGAGTTCCAGATGGAGCATGAGGTAGCCAAGCTGATCGGGGCGCCTCCGGGCTATCTCGGCCATCGCGAAACGCAGCCCATGCTCACGCAGCAGAAGCTGAACGCCGTCACCAGTGAAAAGAACAGCCTTTCGCTGGTACTCTTCGACGAAATCGAAAAAGCCGCGCCGTCCATGACCCGGCTCCTGCTCGGCGTGCTGGACAAGGGCATCTTGCGGCTCGGCGATAATTCGACGGTCAACTTCGAACGCAGCCTCGTGTTTCTGACCAGCAATTTGGGCGCGCGCGAAATGATGCGCGAGATCAATCCCGATTTCGGATTTCAATCGGGAATCAAGTCTGAGCGCGAGGACCTCACCAGCAAGCTGCAGAATATCGCGCTGGTTGCGGTTCGCAAGCGCTTCTCGCCGGAATTCGTCAACCGCATCGACTGCATCATTACCTATCAGCCGCTCACCGCCGAATCGCTCTCGGCCATTCTGGATAAGCAGATTACCGATCTCCAGAACCACGTGAACACGCGGCTCGGCAACCGTTCGTTCAATTTGGAAGTGCCGATCGAAGCGCGCCAGTTTCTGCTCAAGAAAGGCACGAGCTCGGAATACGGCGCGCGCGAGCTCAACCGCACGATTCATCGTTACCTGACGCAGCCGCTCGCCACACTCGTAGCCACCAATCAGGTGAATGCGGGCGCCAGTGTGCGCGTGGATGTGAACGAAGCGGAAGACCGCCTCAACATCCATAGCAGCGGCATGGTGGCCGGCCGCGAAGCCCCGGCCAACCCGACGGTGCTGCTGGTGGACGACAATCGCGACCTGCTCCACTTTCTGGAGCGCCTCATGGCCGATGCCGGCTGGAAGCTGCTCACCGCGGAATCCGCCACCGATGCCAAGCGCCTCATGCAGGAGCACAAGCCCAACGCGGCGCTGCTGGATTACATGCTGCCCGATGGGAACGGAGTGGAGCTCGGCGTGGAGTTCCTGCAGAGCGTTCCGGAAATGCTCGTGATCGTCATGACAGGAACGATTCTGCCTCCGGAAGAAGAAGCGCTCTGCGAAGAACATAACTTCCCCGTGCTGCGGAAACCGTTCCTCGCCAGCGACGTGATGAACCAGATCCGGAGCCGGCTCACTCCGGCAACCGGCGCAGTCCAAGGCGCGTAACCGCGCCGCTGTAGTTGGATTCACCTGCATCGGGGTCTTAGATGCAGATGCTCGGCCTTCCCTTACTCTTGCTTCTGAGTCAATTCCATGTGGACTACGCCACTTTCCTCGGCGGTTCGCAGGATGAACACACTGTCGCCCAAACTGTCGACACCCTCGGGAATGTTTACCTCACCGGCACGACGAACTCGCCGGATTTTCCGCTGACTTCCGCCAGCTTCGGCATCCCGTCGCAGACGAAAGCGTGTGGCTTCGTGACGAAACTGAATCCCGGAGCCACCGCTCTCGTGTGGTCGGTCTGCCTCGCGAATCTCACGCCCACGGCTATCGGCATCGACTCCGCTGGCGACGTCTTCGTTCTCGCCGGCAACATGGTCGTGAAACTCTCTCCCACTGCGGATAGAGTAGTGTACACATGCTCCATCGCCGTTTTCGGCGCAGCTATCGCCGTCGATGCCGCCGGAAACGCATATGTCACCGGCACGGCCAACGCAGGACTTGCCACCAGCGCCGGAGCATATCAGGCGAATCCAGCGCCCGGCATGTGCGCTTACGGAAACCCCACGGCTCCCCTCGTGCCCTGTAACGATGCCTTCGTCATGAAGCTTACGCCCGACGGATCCACCGCGTATGCCACTTATCTGGGAGGCGCAAATTCAGACGCCGGCCGCAGTGTGGCGGTCGATGCGCAGGGCTACGCATGGATCACCGGCGATACCGAGTCGCCAAACTTCCCTGTTACCACGGGCGCTCTGCAATCCGCTTTTCACGGCGAGATCGACTTGGGCCCCCTGCAGTACGGCGACGTCTTCGTGGCGAAACTCGATCCGTTGGGCGGGAAACTGCTTTACTCGACTTACCTCGGCGGTTCCGCGGCCGACCAGGGGCTTGCCATTGCAGTAGACCGCAGCGGGTCGGCGTACGTCGCCGGGTATACGCAATCTGCGGATTTCCCGACCACCAGCGGTGTCGTTCAGCCCGTGTACTCTGGTCCGGCGAATGCGATTCCCGGCGGACCGGGAAACGGTTTTCTGACCAAGTTCAGCGCATCAGGCGTACTTGTGTATTCCACGTTCGGACCTCGACTTGGTACGGCGGCGATTGCCGTGGATGCGCAAGGCGACGCCTATCTGCCCGGAACCGCGCTTACCGTCCTGAGTCCCGACGCTACATCCATCCTCCACTCGGTACCGCTCAGCGGAGACGTAGCGGTCGATGCGCAAAACTTCGTTTACCTGGTGGCGACGACGCGCGGCTACACTTTCTTTCCGACTGAAGGGGCTGTTCAGCCCAGGTTCGGCGAAGGCGTTTACGATGCGAGCATAATGAGAATCGATTTCACAGGCCCACAATCGCCGTGGGTATCGAGTATCGTAAACGCGGCCGGACTTCGCTCCGGAACGCCACAAAATTACCCGGTATTCGAAGTCGCGCCCGGTGAAATCATCAGCATTTTCGGCGCCGGTTTCGACAACACCACGCGTCTGCTGTTTGACGGCATTCCAGCGCCGGTCCTCTTCGTTCAACCGGATCAGATGAACGTAGTTGTGCCTTTCGAGGTGAATCCGCCCGTCACTTCCATGATTCTGCAATCCGCCAGCGCTACGTTCGGAGACGGTCGCATGGACGTCTTTGATGCTGTCCCGGCTCTGTTCACGGCAGATCACAGCGGCAAAGGACAAGCGGCAGTCCTCAACCAGGATGGGTCCGTCAATTCGCCATCGAACCCTGCGGAGCGCGGCTCCGTCATTTCTGTGTTCCTCGCGGGCGGCGGACGGATGACTCCGGCGCAGACCGACGGTACCATTACGTCTCTGACGCCGCCGTTTCCCCTGTTGGCGCTCGGCGCTTCCTGCAACGTCGGCGAGGTGATTTTCGCGGGGGCGGCGCCCGGATTGATCGCTGGTGCCGGGCAAGTGAATGTCAGGATCTCCCAAGACATCGATTCGGGGTCAGCAGTTCCGATCGTGATCTATGTCGGGAACTTCGCCAGCGGCTTCACCGGCGACACTACGATTGCGGTTAAATAAAAAAAGGGCCGGCCCTAAGGCCAGCCCAAGTCCCAGCTTTCCTGCACCAAATTTGAATTACCGCCGGCCGCCGACGTGTCCGCCGCCGAAATGACTGCCGCTGAATCCGCCGACGCGGCCGCCTGTGAATCCGCCGACGCGGCCGCCCGTAAATCCACCCACTCGGCCGCTATTGAAGGAGCGACCCGTGACGCCCGGGCGAGCCGTCACCACCGGAGCGCGGTATCCACGACCGTAATACCCGCGACCGTACCGGCCGTAAAATCCGCCATACACCGGCACCGCATATGACCAGTAAGCAGGCGAGTAGAAACCGAAACCGAACGGACTGTACAGATAGCCCGTGCCTGGCATGAACGCCCAGGTATCGAAGTAAGGATTCCACCAACCTGTGCCGGCCCACCATCCCGGATTTCCGAGCACGATCGTCTGCGCCGTCGAAGCGTTCGCTTCCGAGATATACTCGCTGCGCAACTTACTCCAGTTATACAGAGGATCGGTAGCTTTGGCCTGATCCACATCGAACTTCTCCGGCTTCAACTTAGTTTGGCCTTCGTCAAGTGCGAGCTCACGATGCTTGCCGACTTCGACAGAGCGATCGTCCACCTGTACCTCGGCTTTCCCGTCGAACACCGCGACCATCGGATGGTCCGCCTTGAACTCATACACGCCGTGCTTCTGAATCAGCGTTTGCGCGCCGCCGTCCACCACGTCAAGACGGTTTTCCTTCTCCACCTGCGCCGCTTCTACCATCGCCTCGCCGCGCACCAGTTCGACGCGTGTGTCCGTAATCGACGGCGATATCATGCGTACCGCGCTGTGATCGCTCAGCCGTAAAAACACGCCCGGAGTCAACAGCATCTCCGCCTTTCCGTCCTGCGTCTGAAGCACATGGCCCGGCGCTACTTCCGCGTGGCCGATCTGCTTCGCGCCAATCGTTTGCCCGTCTAACGTGACCTGCCCCTCGGCATAGTTCACCATGCCCGGGCGCGCCACGCTTCCCTGCGTTTGAGCGGACAGCAACAACGCCGTCCCGAGCAGCGCTCCAACGCCGCTTACGCCCCGAATCAATGATTTCCGCATCTTATTAACTCCACTTAATAAGATGCGAAGACAGAAGGTGCCGTTGCTGCCCTTACAAATCTATACAGACCAATGAAATCAGCAGCTTCAGCCAGAGTAGCCGACTAACAAAAAGAGTCCCGCTCTGTTCCAAAGTTAACGCTACGGACTCACCTGACCATAGTTGCGCGTTAATGAACAGCCGCTGCAAAGAAAAGCGCCGCTCCCGAACCCCGGAAGCGGCGCCATTTCCAACCAACTTACCCGAACTGCTACTTAGTAGTCCATCTCCGGACCGTGGCCGCCCGGACCTGCCGGAGCCGCCTTCTTCTCCGGAATTTCCGCGATCATCGCTTCGGTCGTCAGCATGAGGCCGGCGATCGACGCCGCGTTCTGCAGGGCAGTGCGCGTCACCTTCGTCGGATCGATCACGCCCGCCGCCACCAGATCCTCATACGTATCCGTGGAAGCGTTGAAGCCGAAGTTGGCGTTGTCGTTCTCGCGAACCTTGCCGACCACGATCGCGCCTTCCGTACCGCTGTTGACCACGATCTGACGCAGCGGCTCTTCGCACGCGCGGCGGACAATGTCCACACCGATCTGCTCGTCGCCGGCGATCTTCAGACCGGCCAGAGCCTTGGACGCGCGCAGCAGAGCCACGCCGCCGCCCGGAACGATGCCTTCCTCAACCGCGGCGCGAGTGGCGTGCAGAGCGTCTTCCACGCGAGCCTTCTTTTCCTTCATTTCGGTCTCGGTAGCCGCGCCGACCTTGATCACCGCAACACCGCCGGCCAGCTTCGCCAGGCGCTCCTGCAGCTTCTCGCGATCGTAATCGCTGGTGGTCTCTTCGATCTGGCCGCGGAGCTGCTTGATGCGCCCTTCGATCGCCTTGCCCTGACCGCCGCCGTCCACGATCGTCGTGTTGTCCTTGTCCACGGTCACGCGCTTCGCACGGCCGAGGTCCTCCAGACGAACGCCTTCCAGCTTCACGCCGATGTCTTCCATGATCGGCTTGCCACCCGTCAGGATGCCGATGTCTTCCAGCATCGCTTTGCGGCGATCGCCAAAGCCCGGAGCCTTCACCGCGCAAGCGTTCAGCGTGCCGCGCAGCTTGTTCACAACCAGGGTGGCCAGCGCTTCGCCTTCCACTTCCTCGGCGATGATCAGGAGGGGCTTGCCGGAGCGGGCGATCTGCTCGAGCAGCGGCAGCAGGTCCTTCATGTTGCTGATCTTCTTCTCGTGGATCAGGATGTACGGATCCTCGAGCACTACTTCCATGCGCTCCGGATCGCTCACGAAGTACGGCGAGAGATAGCCGCGGTCGAACTGCATACCTTCGACGGTATCCAGCTCCGTGTTCATCGTCTTGCTCTCTTCCACCGTGATGACGCCGTCCTTGCCGACCTTCTTCATGGCGTCTGCAATGATGGTTCCGATCGTGGAATCGCTGTTCGCGCTGATGGTGCCGACCTGCGCGATCATCTCACCGCTCACCGGCTTCGACAGCTTCTTCACTTCTTCGGTGGCAACTGCAACGGCCTGATCGATACCGCGCTTCAGGGCCATCGGGTTCGCGCCGGCGGCAACTGCCTTCACGCCTTCGCGGAAGATCGCCTGCGCCAGAATCGTCGCGGTGGTGGTGCCGTCGCCCGCCACGTCGCTGGTCTTGCTGGCAACTTCGCGCACCATCTGCGCGCCCATGTTTTCCAGCGGATCCTTCAGCTCGACTTCTTTCGCCACCGTCACACCGTCTTTGGTGATGTTCGGGCCGCCGAACTTCTTCTCGAGGACCACGTTCCGGCCCTTCGGGCCGAGGGTCACTTTTACCGCATCTGCGAGCTGGTTGACGCCGCGCAGAATCGCCTGACGCGAAGTTTCTGAATATACAATCTGTTTCGCCATGTCTGTATCGCTCCTTAGCTAGCTTTCTTGGCAGCCTTCGGCTGGCTCTCCAAAATCCCGAGGACTTCGTCCTCACGCATAATCAATAGCTCTTCGCCATCCAGCTTGATGTCGTTGCCGGAGTACTTGCCGAAGAGGATGCGGTCGCCCGGCTGAACGTCCAGGGCCACCACTTTGCCGTCTTCCAGCCGCTTGCCTTTGCCCACGGCGACCACTTCGCCTTCCTGCGGCTTTTCTTTGGCCGAGTCGGGGATATACAGACCGCCTTGCATCTGTTCCTGCTGCTCAATGCGCCTGACCACGATGCGGTCATAGAGCGGACGAATTTTCATGGAAATCACAACCTCCACAGTTGTTGAAATTTGGTTTTGGAATTGGTTCGAGTCTTGAAACCCCCAGGTTCTATTTCTGGGTAGTTCCGACTCCCATTATTAGCACACTCCGGGCGAGAGTGACAATAAATCTTTGCAAACTTATGCAAACGTTATGGTTATTTTGCTTGACAATGAGACACTAAGATTCCGGAGCCGCCTCAAACACACCCAACCGGCGGTTTTTTCTTACCGTCTGCCAGTCAAAGCATTTGCCGTTCATCGCGGCATACACCCCCGCCTTAAGTGTCTGCACGAAAGCCAATGCCGTACCCAGATTGAACATCCCGTCCGAGCTGCCGAAGGTATACGGCACCATCGCGCCGGTGAGCACGATGGTTTTGCCTGTGACGTTCTTGCCGAGCACCGCGGCCGTGTTTTCCATGGTGTCCGTCCCGTGGGTAATCACGATGCGCTTCTCCGCGGCGGCGAGACACCGTTCCAGAATCGTCGCGCGCCCTTCATCGGTCATCTGCAGGGAGTCGATCATCATGAGCGTCTCCACTTCCACGTTCAGATGGCATCGCCCCAGCCGCAGCATGTCGGGAAGGTGCGTCTCCTTGAAAAACAGCTCGCCGGTGAGCTCGTTGTACTCCTTATCGAAGGTCCCGCCGGTCACCAGGATGCGTATGCGCTCATTTGCGAACATGATGCTATGGTAGCGGCCCGCGCCGTCAGCTTCGCACGAGCGTCTCTACAAACTGAACCCACGGCGAGTCGCTGTGCGGAAGCTGCTTGTATGCGTCCAGCAGCGAAGCCGAGGGCAACCCGATACCGGCCAGTCCGGGAAAAATGTATCCGTCGGGCGAGTACTTCGAGATTTGCTGCTTCGTCCATTCGTCGGGATGCTGCAGGAAGGGAACCAGGTAATTGAAACTCTTCTCCACCGACACGCCATTCGCCGTGCGAAAGTGCCAAAGGTCCACGCCGTTCACCTGCGCGATGCGGCACAGCGTGGCAAAGGCATCGAGATTCATCGACGAGTAGCCGAGCGAATTGGTGCGTTCCTCTTCGCGCGGACAGCTCCCGTCCGGCCGAATCTCGGTCGGCACCAGATACTTGCGGTAATGGTCCCAGCACATCCCTAGCGCGCTGGTGTCGCGTGTGAACGTAGCATACGCGGCGGCTTGCGCCGTCCACCAGGTGGCGTGATTGTTGCCGGAGGACTTCTCGTCGAGCCCGTACTTGCTGCTCATTATCCACCGCAGGTACGACGCATACCAGCGGCGGACACCCGAAATCACGGCGGCATCGAAGCCGCCCGCGAGTTCCAGCAGCATCACCCCTTGAGCAGCGTGGATCAGCGAAACGGTATCGATGATGCCGGTGCCGCGACCGGTGTTATGGCCGCGCACCATCTGCCCGTGCTCCAGATTCGGATTCATGCGGGTCTTGGGGTCGAGAAACCATGTGCTGAGCACGAGCGCCGCCCGTGCGCTGCATTCGGTTCGCTTCAGGAACCACGCGCCCATCCCCAGAGAGAGCACCGCCGTGCACATCTTCCCGAGATCGTTGCGGTTGGCGTCGAAGCGGTCGGGGTTGCGGACGCCATCCTTGCGAATGTACGGTCCGTCCGGACTTTTAGGATCGGGCCACCAGTACGGCCCTTCACTGACATAGTCGTTGGGACCGGCATTCACGCCCAGCCCGCTCGGGCGCTGGCTGGTGACGCTCCATGGTCCGGCGGTGAGCGCGCCGGAAGCGTAGCGGTCCAGAATGGCGATCCGCTGCGGCGTGAGAGCTTCGCGCATGCGGTCGGCGTCGGCGTCGGAAATCAGGATCAGAGGGCGCGTCGAGCCGGCCCGCAGCACGCCCGCGGCGGCGGCTGTTCCCACAAACTGACGGCGGGTGAAAGACATGCCTGTATGCCGCCCATACAATATCACGAGTACCGGCAACACAGACGGCTATCATGAGGCCATGCCCGAGTTCCACTTCTACGAGCCATCCAAGGGTCACCAGCTGCCGCACGATCCCTTCAAGGCCATCGTCGCGCCGCGCCCCATCGGTTGGATCTCCACCCTCGATCGCGAAGGCCGCGTGAACCTCGCGCCATACAGTTTCTTCAACGCCGTCTGCGACCAGCCGCCGATGGTGATGTTCAGTTCCTCGGGCTGGAAGCATTCCGTAGCCAACATCGATGCCAGGCGCGAATTCGTGTGCAACCTGGTAACTCGCGGCCTCGCCGAACGGATGAACCTTACGTCCGCGCCCCTCCCCCACGGCGAAAGCGAATTCGATTTCGCGCAGCTCGCCACAGCGCCCTGCCGCATCGTTTCTCCGCCGCGCGTTGCCGAGTCTCCCGCCGCCCTGGAATGCCGGCTCGTTCAGATCGTCCGGCTGCGCGATTTGCAAGGCGCCCAACTCGAGCAATACGTCACCATCGGCCAGGTGGTCGGCGTGCACATCGATCGCGCGCTGCTGAAGGACGGCCTCTTCGATTTGCTTTCCGCGCATCCCATTCAACGCGCCGGCTATGCCGCCGATTACACCGAAGCCACCACCGGATTTCAGATGCGCCGCCCACGGTAACGCACTAGAATATGAGCTTCTTGGGCTACGAACCGGATACCGCGCTCGGCGGCAACCAACACGACTTCCCCGCGACCCGGGATTCCCTGGTGGACGCCGCCGCTGCGGGAGGCGCGCAATCGCATGCTGCCCTTGGCCTCCTGGTGGCGCTCTACTGGAAGCCGGCCTACAAGCACGTGCGCATCAAATGGCGCCGCGGCAACGAAGAGGCCAAGGACCTGGTGCAAGCCTTTTTCACGGCGCTCATCGAGCGCAACCTGCTCGCCGGCTTTGACCCTGCAAAGGGCCGCCTGCGCACCTGGATGCGGTCCTGCCTGGATCGCTTCGTGCTGAAAGATTTCGAATCGGCCTCGCGGCTGAAACGGGGCGGCGGCTCGGATCTGGTCTTCGATTTCGACGCCGCTGAGCGCGAGCTCGCCGCTACTTCTCCTTCGCCCGAAGAGATCTTTCTACGCGAATGGGAGCGCGAGGTCTTCACGCTCGCCCTCGCCGACCTTCGGCAACTCTGCCTCGCCGCGAACAAGCAGACGCAGCACCGTATCTTCGAGCAGTACGATCTCGCCTACGAGCCGCGCCCCGCCTATGCCGACCTGGCGCGCGAGCACGACATCCCCGTCACCACCGTCACCAACCACCTCGCCTGGGCGCGCCGCGAGCTGCGGCGGCTCGTTCGCGAGCGCATGAGTCGCTCATGATCGGCGATCGCGTTTTCGAGCATCTGCGGCGCGTCACGGAGATTCCCGACCTCTCCGGCACTCACTACGAGTTGCTCGCGGAAATCGGCCGCGGCGGCATGGGCGTGGTCTACCGTGCGCGCGACACGCGCCTCGATAGACTCGTGGCCCTGAAGGTCATCGATGCCGGCCCCGTCGACGAGCCGCGCACGCTTGCCGCTCTGGAACACGCCGGCCTCGTGCCTGTGTACGATTGCGGAACGCTCGACGACGGGCGCACTTATTACGCCATGCGTCTCATCGCCGGACAGCGCCTGGACGACTACATCAGTGGCAAACCTTCCCTGCCCGCGCGGCTGCGCGTGTTCGAGAAGATTTGCGACGCGGTAGCGTTTGCGCACGATCGCGGCATCGTCCATTGCGATCTCAAACCGCACAACATCATGACCGGCGACTTTGGCGAAGTTTTCGTGATGGATTGGGGCGTCGCCAATCTGCCGCACGCCGGTACGCCGCGATACCGTGCTCCCGATGAGGCGCCCACACCGCAAACCGATGTGTTCGCCTTGGGCCGGATTCTCGAGGACCTTGGTCCGCTTCCCCGCCCTCTCGCCGCGGTCGCCGCGCGCGCATCTTCCGATGACCCGGCGGCACGCTATGCGTCGGTGAACGAGTTGACGGCCGAGATCGCGCGATTTCTCGATGGCCTTCCCGTAGCCGCCTATCGCGAAGGGCCGCTGGAGGCAATGACGCGCTTCGCCCGGCGCAATCACGTGCTGCTGCTTTTGCTCGCGACGTATCTGCTGGTGAAATTTGCCCTGCTGCTGATTTTCCGGCGATAAATTATTTTTAAAGGAATGTTCCGGTACGCGGTATAGAGCAGTGGAGAGTCGAACATGAACAAACCGGTAGTTGGAATCGCGGTCGGCGCCGCTCTAGGCGTGCTTGACGGCGCAACAGCGTGGTTCGAGCCCAAGGTGCGCCCGGAAATCGCGGCCATCCTGATGGGCTCGGGCGTGAAAGGCATGGTGGTGGGGCTGTTGGCCGGCTTTTTCGCGCGCAAGGTGAGTTCCACGCGTGCGGGAATCGCGGTCGGCGCGGGCCTCGGCCTGCTCTTCGCCTGGCTCGTCGCCATGATGCCGCAGCCCGACGGCAGCCACTATTACGTCCAGATCATGTTGCCCGGCTTCATCACGGGCGCCATCATCGGCTTTCTGACACAACGAATGGGGACTTCCCCGAAAGGATCGAGCTATGCCAAGACCAGTTCACTTTGAGATACCTGCTGACAATCCCGAACGGCTCATGTCGTTCTACGGCGCCATCTTCGGATGGACCTTCCATAAATTCGAAGGAGGCGCGCCGTATTGGCTCGTCACCACCGGCGATTCGAAGGAGCCGGGCATCAACGGCGGAATCCTTCCGCGACAGTATCCCAACCAGCCGTGCGTCAACACCACTTCGGTGGCGAATGTCGACGAGAGCATCGCGGCGGTAACCGCCAACGGAGGCGAAATCGCACTCCCGAAAATGGCCATCCCGGGAGTCGGCTGGTTGGCGTATGCCAAGGACCCCGAAGGCCACGTCTTCGGAATGATGCAGCCAGATCCAGCAGCGAAGTAGCATTCCAACGCACTCGCATCCCCGGCACCTGGCCGCTCCCTCACGGTCACGGCTCCGTATGTAGTCGATTCCGCTAACGGAGCCGCGACCGTGAGGGAGCGGTAAAAGGTGCATCGAAAGGCGAATGAATCGCGACGAGAACAACAGCCGCACGCCCATGTATGCGCTTTCAGAATCGCCCTCCGGGTGTCATAATAACAACGCACATTCACCCGGAGGTGCGTTCTGACAAAAAAACTCGCTCTCATATTCGCCGCCATAGGCCTCGCCGCCACCGCCTTCTCCGCCGATTCCGGCCTCAGCGGTCTGCTCAACAGCTTCACCTTCCGCAATCTGGGACCGTGGCGGACCGGCGCGTGGGTCTCCTGCCTCGCCGTGCCGGAATCGCCTGCCAAGGCGCATCGCGACGTCATGTTTGCCGGAGCGCGCACCGGCGGCGTCTGGCGCACCACCAACGCCGGAACCACTTGGGAGCCGGTCACCGACTCCGTAGGCATCACCTCTGTGGGCGCGGTCGCCGTCGCGCCATCCAATGCCAACGTCGTCTGGGTCGGAACCGGCGACAACTCCCTGACTCGCAGCGCCTATTGGGGCGATGGCGTCTACAAATCCACCGACGGCGGCAACACGTGGACCAACATGGGCCTGCGCGACACGCAGCACATCGCCCGCATCGTCATTCACCCGACCAATCCCGATATCGTGTGGGTCGCAGCGCTCGGCCATCTGGGCACGCCCAATCACGAGCGCGGCGTTTTCAAGACCACCGACGGCGGCCGCACGTGGCAGCAGGAAGTCTTCGTCAACGACACCACCGGAGCGGTAGATCTCGCCATCGACTGGCGCAACCCGAACGTGCTCTACGCGGCCATGTACGATGCGATTCGCCTCCCCTGGAAAATCATGGAGGCACGTCCGGGCGGCGGCATATATAAGACTGCCGACGGCGGAGCCCACTGGCAGAAAGTCGCCGCCGGTTTGCCGCAAGGGACCACCGGCCGCATCGGCATCGACGTGTGCCGGAAGAATCCCAGCACCGTCTACGCCGTCATCGACAACTTCAGCCTCCGGCCCGGAGCCGCCCAGCAGCGTGACACCTCCTTCGCGGCTCCCTCCTCCTACATCGGCGGCGAAGTCTATCGCACCGACGATGCCGGCGTATCGTGGCGCCGCGTCAGCGCCGAAGGCGAGGACGTCAGCCGCAAGGCGGGATACTCCTTCAATCAGTTGCGCGTCGATCCGAACAATCCGGACCGCGTCTTCATCACCGGCTCGAACATGCTCGAGTCCAATGACGGCGGAAAGACATGGGCCGGCCTCGGACGCGGTGGACGCGCTCCCTTCGCTTCCACGTTCGGCGACTTCCGCAGTTTTTGGATCGATCCCGACGATTCCGATCACATGATCGCCACCTCCGATGGCGGAGTCTCCGTCTCCTACGACGGCGGCCGCACCACCGACCATTTTGCGAACCTCAAGCTCGGCGAATTCTACGCCATCGGGCTCGACATGGCGAAGCCCTACCACATCTTCGGCGGCTTGCAGGATCACGAGAGCTGGATGGGACCGTCAAACGGCTGGTCCGGCCGCGTCAACATTGATGACTGGATGACCGTGGGCGTCGGCGACGGCATGTATAACGAGCCCGACCCAACCGGCCGCTGGGTCTACAACACGCAAGAGTTCGGAACCCTTGGCCGCTTCGATCTCGAAACCCGAACCCGCACCATCATCGACCCGACCAAGCCAAATTCGCCACACCCCTTCACCAACATTCGGCCGCTCGGCGCGCGCAACCCCGCGCCCGATTCCGTTCTGTACCGCTTCAACTGGATTGCGCCCATCCGCCTCTCTCCGCACGATCCCAACACAATCTACTACGGCTCACAATTTCTGCTGCGCTCGAAAGATCGCGGCGACCATTGGGAGGTCGCAAGCCCGGACCTCACCACCAATAACCCCGAGAAGATCAACACGCAGAACACGTCCATCCAGCACTGCACCATTGTGACGATTTCTGAATCTCCGGCGCAGGCGGGTGTCATCTGGGTGGGCACCGATGATGGCAAGGTCCAGGTCACGCGCGACAATGGCGCGCATTGGACCGACACCACCGCGAAGGTAACCGCCGCAGGCGGCCCCGAAGACGCGTGGGTGTCGCGCGTGTATGCCTCCCGCTTTCAACCCGGCGTCGCCTATGTAACGAAGTCGCGGCGCCGCCAGGACGACTTCCGTCCCTTCGTCTTCCGCACCCAGGATTTCGGCGCCACGTGGACCCGCATCACCGCGGGCCTGCCCGATGTCGCCGAGGCTACGAGCATCGTCGAGGATATCGTTCAGCCGAACCTCGTGTTCCTGGGCACCAGTTCGGGCGTCTTCGCCTCCTTCGATCGCGGCGCGAATTGGATGCGCTTCCAGTCGAATATGGCGCCGGCGCCGGTCACTGACATGCTCGTGCATCCGCGCGAAGGCGATCTGGTAGTCGGAACCTACGGTCGCGGCGTCTGGGTAACGAACATCGTTCCGCTGCGCGGTCTGGATAGCAGGATTTTGACAAGCGATGCCACGCTGCTGCCGGTCCGCTCGTTCGCCGAACGCAACGAAGGCGCGCTCGGCAATTACCGTCTGCTTGGCGATCGATACCCTGTTGCGCCGAACGAGCCCAACGGGATGGTGGTTGCTTATTACCTCAGGGAAGCGCCCGGCAACGCGAATGCGGAAACTCCTGCGGCGGGGCAAGGTCGAGGACGCGGTGGCTTCGGCGGACCTATGTGTGTCGCTGATCCCGGCGACGCAAAGCGGCCCTACCTCACGGTGTCCGATACCTCCGGAAAGGTGGTCTGCACGCTCCTTCCGCCGAGCCATGCGGGAATCAACGAGGCGGTCTGGAATCTCGCCATGTATGCGCCATCGTCACAACCCGCCGGTGGTGGTCGCGGACGCGGCGGCTTCGCGCAGCAACCCCCAGCGGCGCCGGGCGAGTACACGTTCACTCTGCACGTGAACGGTAAGACCTATGAGCAGAAGGCGAGACTGCTTTCGCGCGCGCCCACGGCCACGCAACATATGGAGCAGTAACACTTCGAACGGCCAAAAATCGATTGACTCTCCGGATGTATGCGATTACAGTAATTGCACCATCTGGAGGGCTTTTGATGCTCACTTACTCGCGTGCCGCGCGCCTTGCGGCGACGGTTCTTCTCATGTGTGCCGCCGCTGCTGCGCAGAAGACCAGCGGTGAAATCAGGGGCAACGTCCAGGACCCTGCGAACGCCTTCATACCGCACGCCAAATTGACGGCGAAGGATACAGCGACCGGCCTTGCCTTCAGTACCGTCTCGGCGGCCGATGGCTCTTACGTCATCCCCAACCTGCAACCCGGCAAATACTCGGTCACCATTACGGCCACCGGCTTTCAGACTGCCGTTCTCGATAACGTCATCGTGGAAACCGGACGCGACACCGAAGTCCCTGTGAAACTCACCGTCGGCTCCGTCACCGAGACGGTGGAAGTCACCAGTTCCGCCGTCGCGCTGGAGACCACATCCAACCAGGTTGCCACCACCGTTCGCAACGACTACATCAAGGATCTGCCGATCGACGGCCGCGACGTGCTTCAGTTCGCCACCTTGACTGCGGGCTACACCGCGGGAACGTTCAACGGCCTGTTCCAGGGCGCTTTGAACGTGAGTCTCGACGGCACCAACGTCGGCGATACGCGCTACAAGAGCACGAACGGCTTCGCGTCGCTGGTGCCCCTGCGGTTGGACGCCATCGAAGAGGTCACCGTATCGAGCTCCGGCCTGGAAGCCAATGCGGCCGCGGGCGGCGCAATGGCCATTCAGTTCACCACGCGCCGCGGCACCAGTCATTTTCACGGCAGCGCCTTCGAAGAGGTCCGCAATGATGCCTTCAACGCCACGGACTTTTTCACGAACATGCGTGGCTTGCCCAAGCCGCAGCAGCGGCTGAACGATTTCGGCGCCAGCCTCGGTGGTCCGCTCAAACTGCCCTTCGGCATCCTCCGCAACAAGCTGTTTTTCTTTGTGAACTATGAGGACGCGCCGGTTCCGGGCGCGAATACCAAGACTGCCACCGTGCTTCTGCCCGGCGCACAGGCGGGCGACTATACATATCGCGGAACGGATGGCGCGCCGCACACCGTCAACGTGCTGTCGCTGGCCGCCTCCGCCGGATACTCCAGCGCCATCGACCCCACCGTAAAGGCGGCGCTCACTACCATCAACGGCACGCTTGCGAATGGGACCCTGCTGCCCATCAACAACAACTTCTTCCAGCAGACCATCAATTGGAAAATTCCGACCGGCTCGCGCAACGAGTACCCCACCGCGCGCCTGGACTATCAGATCACCGATAAAGTGGCGTATCACGTCGCCTGGAACCTTCGCCATTTCCACCAGGACCCCACCGGACCGTCCTATCCCGGACTGCCCGGCGCATCCGGTGAAAACAAGGAGACGCATTACTCGCTCTCTAACGGCGTGGACACCACGTTCACTCCCACCCTGTTCAACTCTTTCAAATTCGGAGTGCAGAGCAGCATTACGGGCTTGAACATTGGCAATGACATCCACCAGTGGTCGTCTCAAGGCGATCGCGCCATCACCTTCGGCAGCGGCCTTAGCCCGTTCATTCCGAACGCGCACCCGACGATCCGCGGCAATCCGGCCTTCACTTACTCGGATGAACTGAGCTGGGTCAAAGGAAAGCACACGCTGAAATTCGGCGCGGGCGGCATTTACACCCGCTTCTACGAAAATGACTATTACCAGAATGCCGGCATCCTGACTTACTCGCTGGGCGTCGCTACGAACGATCCGATTAATTCGGTGTTCGTCGCGTCAAACTTCCCGGCGATTCAGTCCACCGGCTTAGGCACGCCCGCGGCGCTCTATGCCACGCTTACCGGCCGCGTAAGTCAAATTCAGGGCTTCCAGAACATCAACGAACAAACCCGCCAGTACGAAAAATTCGCTCCGCTTGTGTATCGCGAAAACTACTCCTCCTGGGGCGCCTACTTCCAGGATTCCTTCCGCGTCAGCCCGACTCTTACATTGAACTATGGCTTGCGCTGGGAGTTCACAGGCGTCATGAACAACACCAACAATACGTTCATGGCTCCGGTAGTGGAAGATCTGCTTGCGCCCTCGAAGGCGCCGTTCCAGCCGGGCGTCTTCGCGGACATCAATCATGTTCCGGCCATCGCGCAGCGCTCCATTACGTACGCGCCGGACCATATCAATCCCGCGCCGAACTTCGGCTTCGCCTGGAACCCGCATGTGAGCAGCGGCCTCATGGGTAAGTTGATGGGCGGGAGTCGGACCGTCGTCCGCGGCAGCTACGGGATCGCTTACTTCGATGAAGGCCTGAACGGGTATTACTGGTCTAACACCAACGCCGGTAACTGGCAGGGCATTTCCGCGTCCCCGGGTTCGGAATTTCCGGCCGGCGCACTTACTTTGCGCTCGCCCGATCCCACATTCCTGGTTGCGCCGGCGAAGTTCAATCCGCCGTTCACCGAATACCAGTTTGTCTTCCAGGGCTACGATGTAAGCACCACCGCCGGCAAGTATAACGGCCCGGGGAACCTGCCGACCATGCGCAATCCGTACGTCCAGACATGGAATATCGGAATACAGCGCGAGCTATCGAAAAATACCCTGCTCGAGGTTCGCTATGTCGGCAATAAGACGACGCATAAGTGGCGCGAATACACGTTACAGGAAGTCAATATCTTCGAAAACGGCTTCCTGCAGGAGTTCCAGAATGCGCAGCACAACCTCGCGATCAATCAGGCGGCGGGCGTCAGCAGCTTCCAGAATCGCGGACTTGTCGGGCAGGTCGCCCTCCCGATCTTCGAAGCGGCGTTCGGCGCCAACGGGTCGCAGCCTGTGCTCGCGGCCGGCTCTTCGTGGACCAGCGGCACCTTCATCAACAACCTGCTCCAGGGACAGGCGGGCACGCTCGCCGCGACACTACAGGGCCGCAGCAGCCCGACTTATTATTGCCGTATGACCGGAGCCAATTTCGGTCCGTGCGCCGATCGCGGCTACACCTCGCCGACTCCCTATCCGATGAACTTCTGGGTGCCGAATCCCTACGTCGCGCAGAACGATAACACGAACGATAACTCCTGGGGTAATTACAACAGCCTTCAGGCGGAGTTGCATCACCGCTTGCGCGGCGGAATGACTTTCACGGGAACTTACACCTGGTCGCATGCGCTCACCGATATGCCGAATCAATCGAGCGCCAGCGGCAACGTTCTGAACTACACCACCATCCGCAGTTTCCGGCTGGATAAAGCGCCCCTGAGTAACGATCGCCGCCATGCGTTCCGGCTGTACGGGACATACGATCTGCCCTTCGGAAGGGGCCGCCGTTGGGCGATCTCCAATGGCATTCTGGACCGTATCATCGGCGGCTGGCAGATCGGATCGATCGCGACGGTGGTCTCCGGCGCGGAGAACCTTCTTACCAGCGGATATCGCACCTTCAACAACATCGGCGATGGCGGCGTGGCGCTCAACGGACTGACTGTGGATCAGTTCCGCGGCATGGTGTTGGAGGCGCCGCGCAACAACCCGGCGGGGCAATTCTCGCTCACGCGCGTCGATCCGTCGCTGTTGAATCCGGACGGCACGGCCAATAGCAAGTACTTCGCGCCGTGGACCACGCCCGGAACGATCGGTGACCGCATTTATATGCCGGGCGCATGGTTCTGGAGCCTGAACGGGTCGGTGAATAAGGACGTCCGCATCAGGGAAGGTCTGCGCTTCACGCTGCAGGCCGAATTCCTGAACGTCTTCAACCACCCGGAATTCGATCTGCCGAACATGACTCCCACCAGCTCGACTTTCGGCCAGGTGACCAGCGTAATGGGCGGCAACGCCCCGCGAAACATCCAGCTCCGCGGCTATCTGCGCTGGTAGCTACCTGCCTTCTTTCGCGAGTTTCGCCTGCGCCTCGTCCAGCTTGCGAGTGACCTTGGCCATCTCTTCGGAATCGACTTCCGTAGGCGCCTGCTTCTTGAACTCGGACACGCTGGCCTGCCATTGCGTAATCGCGTCTTTCGTGCGGCCCATCTTCGCGTAGACGTCGCCGAGATGGTCGTGCACCGTCGGATCGGGCATCTGCTGAATGGCGCGGATCAACAGCGGCTCCGCTTCGCTATATTTGCCCTGCCGGTAGTAGACCCACGCCAGACTGTCGAGGTACGCGCCGTTCTCCGGATCGAGCTCAACGGCGCGCTGAAGCATTTTCGCGGCTTCTTCCAGCCGGACATTGCGATCCGCCAGCATGTAGCCAAGGTAGTTGAGCGCGTTCGGCGAATCGGGATCCACCTCCAGCACCTTTTTGAACTCGGCTTCCGCGGCATCGAACTTCTTTTGCCGCTCGAACATAGAGCCGCGCATGAAGTAAACCGCCGACTTTTCCTTGTCGTTCGCGCTGAGCTTCTCGGCTTCGTCCAGCGCCTTGCCCATTTCCGCCCAGCGCTTGCCCTTCTCATACGTCTGCGCGATCTCCAGGTACATGGTGCGATCAATCGCGTGTGCCTCTTCGCCTGTCTTTCCCGAAGTGCCGACCAGCGTCTTCATTTCGGCGGCTGCCTGCTCCACCTTGCCCTGATCGGCAAGCACCTGCGCGTGCTCCACAGCCAGCATCCGGGCGGCCTTGGGATATTTCTTCTGCGCCGATTCGGCTTCCCGCATAGCCTCCGCGTAATCCTTCCCTGCGCGATATGCGTCGATGATCGCGACCTCGGCGTCCGGGCCGGCATCGGGATCGAGCGTGATCATCTGCTTGAACGTATCGACGGCTTGCGGATACTGTTCGGTAGCCACATAGTCGGCGCCCAGTTGGCGCAGGAACAGCAGGCGGTTGTTGCGCTCGAATTCGGAGTAGGTGCGCTTGGCCGTACTGTCCAGCAGCGCTTTCAGCACCGTGATCGCCTCGGCGCGCTTGCCTTCGCGCTCCAGCAGGCCGGCCTCGTCATACCGTACCGCCAGATTATCGGGCTGCATCTGTTTCGCTTTGTTCAGTGCGGCGCGGGCCTTTCCGAGGTCGCGCGACATGTAAATCTCGGCCAGCTTGAGCTGATATTCGGGATTCTGCGCATCCGCCGCGGCCAATTCGGTATATAGGTGCAGCGCCTCATCCAGTTGATTGCTTTGCAGCAGATCTTTCGCGAGCTCGCTCGCCATTTGTTCATTGTTCTCGCCGCCGCCCATGCTGAGCGCGCGCTTGAGAACGTCGGCCGCTTCCTTCGGCTGCTGCAGATCCTCATACGCCTTCGCGAGCGCGGCCAGCGTGCGCTCGTTCGGGTTCTTGTCCGTGATCGCCTTCAGCTTTTCGATAGCCTGCTTGGTATCGCCGAGGTCGAGATAGAGCAGCGCCAGTCCGGTAAGCGCATCCTGATTCTCCGGATCGATCTTGATCGCCGCGTTGAACGCCTTCTCCGCTTCCGGCGAATTGTGGGCGTACCCGTACAGCCGCCCGAGCGTCACCCAACTGTCGGCGTCCTTCGGATCCTTCTCAGTGATCTTCTGGTACTGCTCCGTCGCCTGCTTGAGGAAGTTCTCGTCGATCCGCCCCGTCTGCGTGTTCCCGATCATCCGCGTATAGATGCGGCCCAGCATGCGGCGCGCCGCCAGATTGTCGGGATTCTGCTTCAGCATATCCTGCGCCTGGTTCATGGCGTCGCGCAGCCTGCCGCTCTGTATGTAGAGGTCCGTAAGTTCTTCGAAGATGATGCCGGCGTTCGGATCCAGCTTGAGCGCTTCCTGGTAATGCTGAATCGCTTTATTGATATCTTCGCGGCTGCCTTCGGCCTGCCCCAGTTCGTTGTACAGGCGGCCCATGGCAAAGTGGTAATAGGCCGACGCTTGATCGGATTCCGGCGCTTTTTGCGCCGCAGTCTGGGAACTGGGTGCCTGCCCAAAGCAGGCGACGGAAATGGCAGTAGCGAGGAGAAGCGCTTTGACGGAGCGAATCATGAAGTGTTTACTTTCTTTCGACCGGATGGCGGGCCCAAGAGGTCGAAAATCTCATTTTCATTGTATACCGGGGTGTCGGCGCAATCCCTCTCTCTTGGCCCGGACCGTGGCGCGATGGACCCTGTAGCCCCTGACGCACCCGCGCGCCCTTTGGTTGCGGTTGCCGGGCCCACGGGCTCCGGAAAAAGCGATCTGGCCCTGTTTTTGGCCGAACACCTCAACGGCGAGGTGGTCAATTGCGACTCGCTCCAGGTGTTCCGCCACTTCGATATCGGTACCGCGAAGCTGCCCGTCGAAGAACGCCGCGGTATTCCGCACCACCTGATCGATATTGCCGATCCTGACGAATTGTTCACCGCCGGCGATTACGCGCGGCGTGCTCGTGAGACCCTTGCCGGTATATCGGCGCGCGGCAAACTTCCCGTCATCGCCGGCGGAACCGGTTTTTACCTCCGTGCTTTGTTGGACGGACTATTCTCCGGTCCGTCACGCGACGAAGCGTTGCGCGACCGGTTGGCCGCCCGGGAAGCGCGCAAGCCGGGCTCGCTGCACGTCCTGCTTCGGCGCTTCGATGTGCGCACGGCGGCGCGCATTCACCCCAACGACGTCCCAAAGGTCACGCGCGCTCTCGAAGTGTGCCTGCTCACGCGCCGTCCCGCTGCCGAGTTGTTCGCCGAAGGCCGCGACGCCCTGCAGGGATACCGTACGGTGAAGATCGGGCTGTTCCCCGACCGTGACGAACTATACCCGCGCCTCGACGAACGCTGCGCCGCAATGTTCGAACACGGCTTGATCGACGAGGTCCGGCATATTCTGTCGCTGGGTTTTGCGCCAACCTGCAAGCCGTTCGAATCGCACGGGTATAAGCAGGCGCTGCAGTTGATCAATGGCGAGTTATCGCCGCGCGATGCCGTTTTCTATGCGCAGCGAAACACGCGCAACTATGCCAAACGGCAAATCACCTGGTTCCGCAGAGAGCCAAACCTGCATTGGGTGCGCGATTTTGGGAATACACCGTCCGCTAGAGAGAAAGCTCTCGAGATCGCAAAAACCGCGGAACGTTTTTAGAGTTCGCTCGTAATATCCAGTAACGACAGCCTCGAATGGTAAGTCGCTAAAACAAATAAAGAGTTGTGGGGAGAAATGTATGAATAGCAAATTTATGCTCGGTTTTGCCGCGCTCGCCCTCGGGGTGGTTGCCAGCGCGAAGACTTACAACATCACGCTCGAAAAATCCGAAGCGGGCACCACGGAGCTCTCCGCGGGCTCGTACCGGCTGGACGTGAATGGCGATAAAGCAGTCATCAGCAAGGGCAAAGTGAGCGCCGAGAATCCCGTGAAGGTGGAAACGGTCGATCGCAGGTACGACAACACCACGGTCAAGTACGCCACCGACGGTGGCAAAATGCGCATTCAGGAGATCCGCATTGGCGGAACGAAAACCAAGCTCGTCTTCACCGAAGCGACCCCGCTGCCGTAGAACTCCGGCGGGGCATTGGCTTGTGCCACACTAAAAGCGAATGCCCCGTTTCCTCCCTGTACTGCTGCTGGTGTGTGCGTCTTTGCGCGCGCAAACCGCGGTGGTTCTTCCCTTCTTCAATCACTCGGACAGCACGAACCTGGACTGGATCGGCGAGAGCATCTCGGAAAGCGTTCGCGATTCTCTGGTCAGCGAAGGTCTGCTGGTTCTGAATCGCGAAGACCGTTTGGAGGCTTATCGCCGGCAGTCCCTGCGGCCCGGCGCCGAGTTGACGCACGCATCGGTGATAAAAATCGGGCAGGCACTGGACGCGTCGACAGTGGTCTACGGCTCTTTCGAGGTCACCGCCGAGCCGGGCAAGGAACCACTGAAGAGTTCGCTGCGCATCGACGCGCGCATTGTGGATCTGAAGAATTTGTCGCAGAGCACACCGCTCACCGAAACCGGCGTGCTGGAAGATTTGGCCGCGCTCGAAGCGCACCTGGGCTGGCAAGTGTTGCAACAACTCGCCCCCAAAACAGCTTCCAGCGAGAAGGATTTTCTTGCGGCCCGTCCTCCTGTCCGCATTGATGCCGTGGAGAATTACGTGCGCGGATTGCTGGCCGCGAATCCCGAACAGCGGCGCCGCTTTTTCATGCAGGCCGCGCGACTCGATGAGCACTACTCGCAACCATGTTTTCAGCTTGGCAAGGCGGCGTGGGAGCAGAAGGACTACAAGTCGGCCGCGAGCTGGCTCCAGCGGGTGGCGCGCAGCGATCCGCGCTACTTCGAAGCGCAGTTTTATCTCGGGCTGTGCCGCTATCACCAGGGGGATTTTGCCGGCGCAACACAGTCGTTTCAGACCGTCGCAGCGGCCGTGCCGTTGAATGAGGTGTACAACAACCTCGGCGCAGCACAAGCTCGAGCAGGCCAATCCGCAGCCGCCCTGACGAGTTTCCAAAAGGCGCTCGAAGGCGACGACTCCGACCCCGACTACCATTTCAATCTGGGCTACGCCTTGTATCTCGACGGCAAATACGACCAGGCAGTATCGAGCTTCCGAGCCGTCCTGGCCCGCAACCAAACCGACACCGAAGCGACCACCCTTCTGGGACGAGCGCTCAAGAAGGAACCGGCCGTCCGAGCCGAAGCGCGCGAGCGCCTGAAAACCAACTACGAAGAGACGGCATACCGCGAACTACAGGCCGAGCTAAAGAAGAAGTAATCCGTAGCGAGCTGCATCGCGATTCACCACTGAGACGCAGAGGGCGCAGAGAGGACACAGAGAAAACAAACTCACACCGCCGGGAATCAACCGGCGCAGCGGCATCGCGCTTCACTGCTCCCACTGCCTCCGTCCAAGCCGATTGCAGCGCAAGCCCCCGCGTTTTTTGTTTTCTCTGTGCCCTCTCTGCGTCCTCCGTGTCTCTGTGGTGAATTGACACTGCCCCAATCGACGGACCCTATCGGGCAGCACCGTAGATCACCCGCAACACGCTCCGCACGTATTGCTCGTCCGTGAGACCTTCCAGGGCGGCCGGCGGAAATTCTACCAGCCCACGGAAATACCCCGCCAGGTCCGCAAACAGCGCCAGTCTCGCTCGCGCATCGTAACCATCCCGATGGGCGACCGCTTGCACGGCCATTCCTACTGCTTCCGGGTTCGCCAGCGATCGCAGCCGCGCGGCCAGATGCGGGTGCGCCGTCAGCGAGTTGTATTTGGCCGGCGCGATCTGTTCGATATCCGGCTCTTCGAACGTCCGCTCGCGCGCGACAATCGTGTTCCCTGCGATGTCGCCGAGCCTCTGGCATCGTCTTGTCGTGAGGCCGGCGATTGCTCCCACCAGGTAAAAGAAAGGCAGCCCGTCCACCAGCCGCAGTAAATTGCGCAGCACGATTTGCGGCAACTGCAATCGCAATCCCTGAGCGTCCACAACTCGCAGGTTCAGCAGCCTCTTGCCGATCGTTTGTCCGCGCCAGCGCCACTCCAACACGATGCCGTAACCCACCTGCGCGACGAAAAAGATCACCGCTGAAAGCGCGCCCGCAATGTCGGGATTCAGGTGCGCGGCGCTCTCGCTGATCTTTCCCAGCACATAAGAGACGGTGCCGATCGCCGCCATATCCACCGCCATGGCAATCGTTCGCGCCGCCGGTGTCGCCAGCTCATACCGGAACACCACACCTTCCGGAGTTTCGATCGCCAGCGAACTTTGCCGCGTGTTCATTCGCGGCCCGCCCAGCCGAGGAATAACGACAACGCCGTGAGCTCGCAGATGCCGAACGCGATTTTTAACCCATACGGCAGCACCGGCTGGTGGTATTGCGAGACGAATGCCTCCACGATTCCCGCCCACACCAGCAGGCACGCAGCGCCGCCGATGATCGCGAACAGGTCAGCGGCCACGGCGCGCAAGCGTGCCGCCCGCGGAAGCGCATCTCCCCAGCCGATGAGCGCGCCTGCCAGAACAAAGCCCGCCTGCCCGCCCAGGAGAATTGCCGGAATTTCGATGCTGCCGTGCGGCAGCAGCCACGCCGCCAGAAAGACGCCCTGCCCTCCGGTAATGTAGTCGGTCGCCACGGCGCCGAGAATCACGCCGTTGTAGAACAGCAGCATCAGCGTGCCCGCGCCCCAGGTAATTCCCATGGCGAGCGCCAGAATCGCGACCTGCGTGTTGTGCGTCATCAGTTGCGCCGAAAAGGATGCTTTCACGCCCTTCAACCGGTCGCCTTTGACGGATTCCTCCTGGTGCACGCGCTCGGCGGGCGTTTGCATCAGGCCCGGAAACGGCATCAGCACCGCTTTCGTGCGCGGATCCTGATGGATCGCGAACCAGCCGAAGGCGCAGCCGAGTACCGTGACGGCAACGGAGAGTTGAAACGCTCCCATCCGCCTTCGGAATGCCCTCGGAAACGCCAGCACGATGTCTTTCCAGCGAATCTTCAACGGTGTGCGCGATTCGTGAATCTCCATGTACGCGCGCGAAACCAGCGATTCCAGGGACTCGCGAACGCTTGGCTCGGTGGAGAACGTGTCTAGGCGCGAAAGATCCGACGACGCGCGCTCATACAGATACTGCAGCCGTTGAATCTCGGGAAGCGTCAGGCGGCGCTCGGGTTCGGAATCGAGCCGCTTGAGAATTCCATCGAGCTCCTCCCAATACGTGCGTTCGGCGGCGACGAAACGATGCAGATCGATGATCACAGCAACTGCCTCCGTTTGACGTCCATATATTGCGCGGCCACTTCCGTCTTGATGCGCGCCGGGTCCACAACCGCAAGCCGCACTCCGCGATTCTGCAATGCGATTTTCAGAGTCCGCATGCGATTCCACAACATCTGCCCGGCCAGCCGCCCGTAAGCCGAATCCAGGTCGCCCGGGGCCGCGCCCGTGAACAGCGGCTCCATCGCTCCGGTTTGCGGAACATTCACCAGCACCACGTGACGCCGCGCCAGCAGCGATACCTCGCGCTGAAATGTTTCCGCCAGCAGCGCGTCATCCAGCGACGTAAAGAAGATCAGCAGAGCGCGGCGTCTCAAGGTTGTGGCGAGTGTTGTGAAGATGTCGCGGAAATCGGGACTCACCCGCTGCGGCTGCAGGTTATAAATGGTCTCACGGCACAAGCGAAAATGGTCCATGCCATTGCCCGCCCGGACGAACTTTTGCGTGTGGTCGCTAAACGTGGCGAGCCCAAAACGGTCGCCCTGCCGTTCCGCGACCAGCGCCAGATAGAGCGCCGCATCGACGTAACTCTCGAGAATCCCTTCGCGCGCCGAGAGCCGCGACGAATCCACTACGGCGTACAATTCCTGCGCATGCTCCACGCGATACAGCTTCACAGCCGGATAATTCCGCTTCGCGGTAGCCTTCCAATGGATGTCCTCGAAACTGTCGCCGGGCATGTATTGACGCAGATTTTCGAACTCGCGGCCCTTTCCAACCTGACGGTACATGCGAATCCCGATCTGCCGCGTTTTCAAAAATAGCCCGGCGGTCGCCGAATCGCGCAGATTCGGATAGACGCGCACTGACGTTTCAAGCGGCAGCTCCGCGCGGGCGCTCCAGAGCCCGGCCAACGACGGAGTTTCGATATGCACGGCGTCCACGCGGAAATCGCCCCGTGCGTGCCCGGCGAGTTGCCACTCGATCGACGATTTTCCCGCGGGCACTTCGATATCGCGCACCACCTCCGGAGTTTCCAGGCCTTCCGGCAGCGGCACCGCGATCCGCAGGTGAAGCGCGTGGCCGGCGAGGTTTTCCAGCGCCAGCGGCAGCACGCTATCGATGCTCTTGGTAATCCGCAGCAAGGCGGGCGCGCTCGCGCGAATGCTCTCTGCCCGCCGCCGCCCCTGCACTGCATCGGCCAGCGCGACCACCGCGCACAACAGCAGCAATGCCAGGCATGCCGGCGCGAGTGCCGGCGACATTCCGGCGATCGCGGCCAGCGGCACGATAATCACCAGGCTCGCCAGCAGCAGCCTGCCCGAGGGAGCGATCATCGCGGCACCGGCACCTCATGCAGAATGCGATCCAGCACTTCGCTGGTGCGCACTCCTTCCAGCTCCGATTCCGGCCGCAGAATCATACGATGTCCCAGCACGGGCATGGCGACGGAGCGTATGTCGTCTGGAGTGACGAAGTCGCGCGCCGTGATTGCGGCCCACGCGCGCGCCGCTCTCAGTAAACCCTGCGTAGCCCTGGGACCCGCGCCCACCAGCATCGCGTCATCCGTGCGTGTCCGCCGCACCACCTCCACCGCATATTCCACAAGCTGCGGCGTCACTTGCACCAGTTCGAGCGTGCTCCGCAATCCGGCAAGCTCCGGCTCGGAAAGACAACTGCCTACTTCTCCGCGCTGCAGCACAGCCTCCGGCGCAGTGCTGTCCAGGCTGCGGCGCGCCAGTTCGAGCTCTTCCGCCTGCCGCGGCCACGTCATATCGATCTTCAGTAAAAACCGGTCCTTCTGCGCTTCGGGAAGCGGGTACGTGCCTTCACTCTCGATGGGGTTCTGCGTCGCGAACACGGTGAAATTCGGCGAGAGACGAAAGGTATCGCGGTCGATGGTCACCGTGCGCTCCTGCATCGCCTCCAGCAGCGCCGATTGCGTTTTCGCAGGCGCGCGATTGATCTCATCGGCCAGCAGAAACGTGCTGAACAGGGGGCCTTTCACCAGCGAGAATTCATTGCGCTGCAGATTGAACACATTCGTGCCGGTGATATCGGCCGGCATGAGGTCCGGCGTGAACTGTATGCGTTTGAACTCGCATCCGAGCACCGCGGCGAGCGTGCGCGCCAGCAGCGTTTTGCCGAGTCCGGGCACGCCTTCAATGAGCGCGTGCTGGTTGCAAAGCACCACTACGAGCGAGTAGCGTATGGCATCGTCCTGCCCGATGATCACCTGGCGGATCGCGGCGATGGCGCGATCCATGGCGGGCCCAAATTGATCGAGAGTCAAAGTTCTCCTTTCGCGTGCAACACGGCTTCAATTTCCTGGAGGGCGGCGATGGGGTCGGTGGCGTTCGCCGCGATGGCGGAGGCGCGCTCCACGCGTTCGGGAGGCATCGCGCCGCGATTGCCGTTCAGCCACTCGCGCCAGCACACGTTCGCAAGCTCGCGGGGAGGAATGTGGCGGCGGAGCAGGGTGGTGAGTCCCGCATGCGCGGTTCGGCCTTCAAGCGGACGCGCTTCAACCGCGGCCGTACGCGGCGGAAACGCTGCGCTATTGCGCCACAAAAACATCGCCCCGCAGAACGCGAGGCCGAGCACCATGCCCGTGAGGCGGAATCGCCGCGCTAATGCGACCACGCTCCCCGATTCGGAAACTCCCAGGTGCTGCTCATCGAAAATAATGTGCGATTCGGGCGCGAGCGCGGCAGCGACGAGTTGCAAACGGTCGCCGCTCACGCTGGCTTCATTCGTGAAGTCCGTGCTGCCGGCGAACAGCGCCACACTGCCTTTTCCGAAGTTCTTTTCAATCGCCATCAGCAGCGGACCCACGCGCTCCAAGCCATTCCAGCCGTTTGCTTCGGCAAAGTAGTAACGGTGATAGCTGTCCTTGTCCGCTTGCACTCCGATGCGCACTCCCCATCGTGCATCGAGGGCATCTTTTTTCGCCGGAGTGTAGTCCGGCTGCGCAGTGAACGCAACCACAACGCGATTTCCCCGTTCCGCGATGCGCTCAATGCTGCGGAGGTACGGCTGTTCGGCGTCGAAATCGCCGGGCTTGGAGCCGAGCAGCACGAGCGTGAAGCCGCTCGCCGGCAGAAACTCGAAGGGCTGAAAGTTTCGCTCCACCGTCATGCCGGGGATGCGCTCCATGCCCTCGAAGAGCAACTTCGCGCCCATCGGATCGCTGCGCAGCGACGAGTACTCCGGGTAGACTCCGCCGCTCGAAAACTGAATTCCGAATAAATAGATGATCCCGCCCGCGAAGACGGCGACCATCGCCACCAGCAATGCAATCGCGCGCCAGCCCTTCATGCGAGCCGCTCCTTCATCGCCGTGAGGCGCTGCCGGAACGCTTCCACATCGTCGCGGGAAACTCCGTGCATCCCGTACCAGCAGCGCTCGAACGCCGCGATATTATCGGCAAAGAGGGCGCGTGCTTCGGCGGCCTGATTCGCCCGCCGCTGCAGTTCGAGCTCGTATTCGCGATTGGTCTTCCCCTGATCGATCGTTACCCAGCGCCCCTGGCCGAGCCAAGCGAGATTGGCGAGGTAGAAGGCGCGGAGCGCCAGCCGGAAGTTCTCCGCGTCCAGCAGCGAAGCGGCCATTTCCAGCCAGCGCGAATCGGGCAGGCGGTCTGCGGCGATACTTTCATCGTCGACGCGAATTGCGGTGGTTTCCACTGGCTCCGCGGGTTTCGCCGGACGGCGCCGGAATACCTGTTTCCGCCATGCGATGGTGAGGATGGCCGTCGCGGCCGCGGCCAGCAGCAGATACATGCTCCAATGCATCGCTGTGGCGGGCAGAGGCGCGCTGTCCGAACCGGGCGACATGCCCAACCGTCCGAAGAGCCACTTCACGATCGTCTCTATCGCGTGCCCCAGCCACTTCAGCGCAGAGTTGATGCCCTGCAGCACACGTTCCGTTACGGCGACAAGCCACGGAGTTCCGCGAATCCCGGTAACCGGCGCTTTGGGAAGCCGCCAGGAATACTCGGGCGCTTGCATCGCCTTCCGCACGCCTTGCTGCACTTCGCCGGCCGAAGCTGCCGCAATCGCGTGCCGCGGAACGGCGACGGAAATCGCAAGCAGAACCAGAGCCGCCGCAGGAGACCGCAGTGACCGCAGGCGCACCCGCAGATCCTCGCCGGTTTCGAGCGATTGCACCTGGAAGCAGCGCACGCAATACACCGCCTGAACAAATGGATCGAACGCCAGCCAGCCGCCCACCATCGAAACGATCAGAAAAAGTGGACTGGTAATGAATGCCTCCTGGCCGCGGCTGAAGGCCGATTCGTATCCCGTCAGCATGCGGATGAGCGCCGGCAGCATGGCGAAGGTGAGCGCCAGATTCGCGGTGACGGCGAAGCCGATCAGCCACTGAAGGGGCAGGATGGCCCAGTTTAATCCGCTCTCCAACGACGCGAGCCGGCGGGCGTGCGGAATGACGTCTATGCCGTCCAGGTCTGCGCGCGCGCTCAATGCGGCGGCATAACGAAAGAACGCGACGGTTCTCGCAAAGGGGAAGCCGACCAGCAAGGCCATCGGCCAGATCACGATCTTCGCCGTGCCGAGGAACGCCTGAAGGGAGATCGCGCTGAACGTCCAGCGCGTGCGGCCGCCGCCTTCCAGCGTGCGCCATAACCGCGCCGCGAACATCGCCCGCGAAACATGAATCCATAGATAAAGGAGTCCCACCGCGGACGACCAGAGCGCGCATTCTTCATTCGTCATGCCGCCGCGCGTGAGCGCGCTCCAATACAGCAGAAGCGCCAGCGCCAGCGGAACGCTGCCCATCCAATGCAGGGACACCACGGAAAATCCCGCGCTCCGCAGCAATCGCACCGCGTCTTCCAGCACGCCGATGGACCGCCCGGACTTCACTGCTGCCATGAGACCCGCTCCGCGCGTTCGACGAGAGTGATGGCGGCTTGACCAAGCGCAAAATAAAAGAACCAGGCGGTGAGCAGAGCCGCCAGCATCATGCCTGCCGGCGCAGCTCTACGCATCAAACTGCGGCGCGCTCTCTCGCCTTGCGTGAGCCGCGCGATGCACGCCGCGCAGAGCAGCCGCGATTCATGCTCCGTAACGCACTCGCGGCAAAAACTGTGGCGGCATTCCGGACACCGGCACACCGCTTCCCGCGTCTCGTGATTCCAGCAGCGCTGCGCGAGCACGCCGGTCACGATCGTTCTCCTCGCAACACCACGATTACGGCGAGCAGTCCGAGCAGCACATCCGCTCCCGCTTCTACACCGCGAAGAACCGGCGCGGTCACCATACCCGACGTGTCCACGCGGACGGTTTTCGATTTAGTGATCTCCGCCTGCACCGATGTCCGGATCTGGCCGGCGTAAAAGAGCAGCCCCATGACGACCAGCGCGGCAATCGCCAGCGCTCGCAAGCGGCTGCTGACCCGGCTCCGGTCATAACGGATGAAGATGAAGGATGCCGCGACGATCTTCGCCACCGCAAACCACAGCGGCACGGCACGCGTCCAGGCGGCGGGGTGGTTGAGCGTCAGGAAGTCGAAGGCCGCGCTCAGCAAAAGCGCGGCCGCGAAACAGATACCCACCACGCCCATACGTCTACCGGACGCGGGATTCACAGGCGCGGCCGTCTCCCCCTGAAGCGCCTCCGCAAATTGCGAACCGGAAGGACCAACAGCAACAGCGCGCCCTTCCGCCCACCAGCGGTCGTCCACGCGCTGAGCCCAGTCCCCGTCAACGGTCCCCTGCGCCGCCGAAATGATGGGTTCCACGCGCGCCAGGAAACGCCGTGCCGTCCAGGAGCGGGAAACGGAGGGAAGCTCCTCACTGCTGACCGCCGTGTAAATGCGGCAGCGGCAACTGAACTGCGACGCGACAATCACCCACGCGCCGAGCAGAAGAGCGATCAGAATCGGCAGGATCATTACCAGAGACGATGACGGCCTGGCGATAAGGTATGCAGCCAGAAACGGCACTGCGATCAACGGAAGAAGAGCTCGCGCCGAAACATAAAAGCGCGGCGCTTTGGCCACCGCGATCGCTTGCACATCCTTGAAGTAGAAGCGCCGGTATTCCTCGCGGAAGCGCACCGATTGCACCAGCAATAAATGATCCGGGCCCTGCCACACGCTCGCGCCGCGAAGGATCCCGCGGAGGCGGCCCGGCAGCTTCCGATATTGAATTCGCTCTTCTTTCATTTTGCGTTCCGGCCCGACATTGCCAAATACACAAACAGCCACACGCACGCGGCGCTGGTAAGAATGCCCAAAACAGATCCCACGAGGAACCGCCACCGCGACCGGCGCACCAGGCTGAGCGGCTGCTTCCACTTCATCACGGCGAGAATGACGGTCGCCGGGCCGGTCAGAACCAGCAGCGGCCAAAAGACGAGACTGAGGAGCGGGATGGCCAGCACGATGCTGTCATACAAGGTACGAGACGTGTCCGCGCGCGCCTCCCTGGCGCGGCCGGCTCCCGCCGCGACGCAGCTCGGGCACCAGGTCTCACCCGCGAAATCGACCGAACACAATTGGCAAATGAAACGCCCGCACTGGCTGCATGCCGCCACGGCCCGCTTGGTCGGATGATCGTAGCAGCAGGCTTCCCCCGCCAGCGCCGCTTCCGGCAGCGCAGGCGCCTGCTGCTGCAAAAGCGCTGGAAACACACTGACGGTATTCGGACTCATGCACGAGGGACACGTCGCCGTAGTGCCGCTGCGGAATTCCCACTTCGGCAGCGGCATCTGGCAGCGGGCGCAGGGAATCGGCATGCCGGGGTTAACTGCGCGACCGAATCACGCGCGTATCGCAGATCATGTCGTGCAGGGCGCGCTTTTCGGAGTCAAACGCGGCCATGATGTAACCGATGAACAGAATCAGCGCGCTGAGAATCTTCGCGAAGTAGCGTCCCGCGGCGCGTCCCACACTGACCGGAGCCCCGTTCGGGCGGACCACTTTCAAACCGAGCGCCATCTTGCCTGGCGTGGCGCCGAGCTGCGAAATAAACAGTGTCTCGTACACGCAATTGATCGTCATGCTGATGAGCGAAGCCGTGCCGACCATCGACATCAGCGACCCCAGAGACATGAGCGGGTTATCCCCGGGCTCAAAACGAGGGATGGTATAAAAGCTGCCCACGGTCACCATGGTGATAATGCCGCTCACTACCCGCAGAATAATTCCATCGATGATGACGGCCACAAAACGAATCCAGAACCCACCGTAACTCACCGCCACGGCCGGCGCGACGCCCTCGCGCAGCCTTTGTGTATACGTATCCTTACAGACGGGACACACCAGACGATCGCCGAAACGAGCAAGTTGATCGGTGGGAGTGGCGCGGCCGCATTCCGAACAATAACGCGTCTCTTGTGCCATTCCAGCGTCCATGAGATCTCCTTACACGGGGGGCGCAAACTGCCTCCCGATTGAAGGAGATTGTAGCAGTTGCGTATTTCCAGTACCATAGTGCTCGGAAGATGCCGACGAATACTCCGGCCGCGCCCGTTCGCCTCAAGGACATCGCACGCGACCTCAATGTGTCTGTGATGACGGTTTCCAAAGTTGTGCGCGGATGCGCCGACGTAGGCGCGGAAACGCGCAGCCGCGTGCTGGCCCGCATCAAGGAACTGAATTATCAGCCCAACTGGGTGGCGCGCAGCCTGGCGGCAAGACGCACCTTCATCATTGGACTGGTGGTTCCCGACCTGATGCACTCCTTCTTCGCGGAAATCGCCAAAGGCATCTCGAGTTCCATCCGCCCGCTCGGTTACGACGTCGTCATTTGCAACTCGGAAGAGAACAGCGAACTGGAAGCCAGCGAGGTGGAACGGTTGTTGGCGCGGCAGGTGGACGGCCTCATTCTTGCTTCCGCGCAGCCGCCGGAAAACTCGGAAGTGTTCGAGCGCATCGAGGCGCGCGGCGTTCCTTACGTACTGATCGACCGGCGATTTCCCAATCGCACCGCGTCCTATGTGGGCGCGGATGACGAAGCGATCGGCCGGATCGCTACCCAGCATCTCATCGACGTGGGCTGCCGCCGGATCGCGCATATCGCCGGACCGCACACTACCCCCGGAGTCAACCGGCTGAAGGGATACCGCGGGGCTCTCGCCGACGCGAAAATCGAAGTTCGCGAAGAGTACATCGTACATGCAACCGACGACGAAAGCGGGTACCAGGCCACGCGCCAACTTTTGGCGCTGCCCGAACGTCCCGACGGCATCTTCGGATACAACGACCCGGTGGCGGCGGGAACCTTGAAGGCCGCGCTCGAAGCGCGCATCCGCATTCCGCAAGAGCTGAAGGTGATCGGCGCCGGAAACGTGCATTATTCGGATCTGCTGCGCGTGCCGCTCTCCACCGTGGACCAGAGCAGCACGCAGATCGGCCAGCAGGCCGCGGATATTCTGCTGAAAGCGATTGGGTCGAAACGCAAGAAGGCGCCGGTTACGCTGGTGACGGAGCCGCGCCTGATCGTTCGCGAATCGACTTCGGCCCAGTGAGGCTGGGAGCTCGTCACTCCGGTACTAAGGACATCCTCTACCGCTCCCTTACGGGTTTGTGAAGAAATCCGGCTGCCGTTCTTGTCGCGATCCACTCGCCTTTCGATGCACCTTTTACCGCTTCCTAACGGGATTGTGAAACAATCCGGCTGTCGCTCTCGTCGCACTTCATCCGCCTTTTCGACACCTTTTACCGCTCCCTTACGGTCACGGCTCCGTTAGCAGAATCAACTAGATACGGAGCCGTGACCGTAAGGGAGCGGTAAAAGGTGCCGGGGATCCGAGGCGTTTTGAAGTCGGCATAAGAGCAATTCGATATTTTTTCACAACCCCTAACGGTCGAGGCTCCGCTCGAAGCGCGCATTCCGCAAGAGCTGAAGGTGATCGGCGCCGGAAACGTGCATTATTCGGATCTGCTGCGCGTGCCGCTCTCCACCGTGGACCAGAGCAGCACGCAGATCGGCCAGCAGGCGGCCGATATTTTGCTGAAAGCGATTGGGTCGAAACGCAAGAAGGCGCCGGTTACGCTGGTGACGGAGCCGCGCCTGATCGTTCGCGAATCGACTTCGGCCCAGTAACGGACAACGTACTCCGAAATCGGCTAGACTGGAACCGGAGCCGATGTGATGGATGTACCCGAAATCCTGATTGCGATTGGAATCCTGGCCTGCATCGCGTGGGCTATTTACAATCGCGTTCACCAGCACTAGCGATTGTGAGCTACGGCCGCGTTGTGCCGAGCGAGCTCTCGAGCGCTATGCGCACCAACTGGCTGCGCGTGCGCACTCGCATTTTCTGAAAGAGCTGCTGCAGGGTAGCTTTGACGGCGCTTTCGCTGACTCCGAGCTGCGAGGCGATTTCCTTATTGGTGAGACCTTCGAACAACCCACGGAGCACCTGCTGTTCCCTATCCGTCAGCAGCTTGCGAAAGTCCGGCGCCGGCCGCGCCGATGCTCCGTCCACCAGCATATGGATGACTTTCTGATCCACCCACATCTCGCCCGCGGCCACTAACCGGATCGCCTGCGCCAGCAATCCCGGAGTGTTGTGCTTCAGAAAAATACCCGAGGCGCCCATTTTCAGCGCCGCCGACGATTCGGCGGTGTTCATCCCCGCCGTCACCATCAACACTTTTCCCCGATACCCCGCCTCGCTCGCTGCGGCGATGAAACGCGTTCCCCGATCCTCGCCCAAGTCATAATCCAGCAGCACGACATCCACCGGGGACTTCACCAATTCCCGCAAAGCCTCCTCCATATCGCCGCAATGGGCGGCCATTTCGAAATCGGGCTCCGTCGCCAGCAGGCGCGCCAGGCTCTCGCGAAACAGCACGTGGTCGTCAACGAGCAACAGTCTGATTTTGTTTGCCATGGCGTGGGCTGTCGCGAACTTCGGGGTCGCGCGGACCGGCGGCGTTCAGGTCTATGATGAACGCGCAACCCGGCGCGGAAGGGTCGTAGCGAAGATCGGCGTGAAAGCTGCGCGCAAACGCGCGAGAGAGAAACAGGCCCAAGCCGGTGGACTCGGCGCCCTTTTGGAACGGCTGAAAGAGTTTGCCCGGGGTTTCGATGCCGGGGCCGGTATCGGCTACGCGCACCGAGACGGAACCGCTACGGAGCGACACGGAAATATCGATGCGCTTCATCTCCGAGCTCTCCAGCGCGCGCACGCTGTTCTTGGTGAGATTGAGCAGCACTTGCATGAGGCGGTGGCGGTCTGCCCAAACCGCCGGAGTGCGCGGAGGCACGTGCCAGGAAGTGACGATCCCCGCTTCTTCGCAGACGGGCTCAAGAACGATGCGGAGATCTTCGATGATTTCGCGCAGGTCCACCGGACCCGCCTCGCTAGCTCCCGCGCTCTGCTTCAACTCCATCGAGGCGATTTTGTTCAGCGTCTCCACCAGCGAACCCAGTGCATCGAAATCCTTGTTCGCCTGCAGCGTGCCGCCGCGCGCCAGGTTCTCATAAATGACTCCGATGGCGCCGCAGACGTTGCGCACCTCGTGGGAGACGGCGCCCACGAGAATGCGCGAGCCCGCCATGAGCTGCTCCAGATTGCTCTCTTCGCGCTCGCGGAGTTCTTCGCTGCTATCCACCACCAGCGCGGCCAGGCGGGGGCCCGACGCGGTCTTGTAAGTCGAAAAGAACACGTTCGCGATGAACACTTCGCCGTTTTCGCGCTCGCCCCGGCACTCCATTTCGGTATGGAAGGAATGCGCGCCCTCTTCGAGCGGCACGCGCCCCAGCGCGGGGACGTAGCGGGTGATACTGCGGCCGGCGAAGGTCCCCGCCGGAATATCGAAAAGCCGGTGCGCCGCCGAATTCGCGAGAATCACGTGACCATCGCCATCGGCCGTCAGAATTGCCACCGGACTGCTGGAAATCAGAAACTCGAGTTGTTCCTCGGCGGCGCGGCGCGCGCGTGATTCGCGCTCCAGCCGCTGCACGTTTTCCACTTCGGTTCTGCGGCTGCGCGTCAACTCGAAGGCGAACAGGCCGGTGCCGGCGAGCGCCGCGAAAACCAGAATATCCTGCGGCAAAGAGACGGTCGCCGAAAACGAGTACGGGTCAAACAGATCCGCCAGCAGAGTGCACAATAGCGCCGTGCAAACCACCTGCCACCGCTCGAGAACGGTGCCGACCAGCAGCACGGGAAAGAGATACAGAAAGCCGAAGGCGATCGGCGCATCGACCCGCCAGTCCATGGCTGCGATCGCTACCGTCAGCGCGGCAGCCGCCCAGATGCGCCGGCGGCTGCTCGAAAACGCAAAATTCATGCGTGAGTAGCCCCTGCTGAATTGTAGGAACAAATGCACGATTCGGCCAAGCCTTCCGCCTGAAAGATAGGTTCGCGTCGCCTGAAAGATAGGTGGCCGGCACCAATACCCGGTCGCTAGATTCAGAGTAACAGGAGAGTTTTCCGTTCACCGAAACATGAGGTGTTGCTACGTCTTGCAGGTTGCACTTTTCGCCGCGTACCCTGCCGCCGGGCAAACTGCGCTCACGTGGGAGCAGGTGAAGACGCGGTTTGAGTCCGGCAACCCCACGATGATCGCCGCTCACTTGAACGTGCAGGAATCGAAAGCGCAGGAGGTGACCGCATACCTGCGCCCGAACCCCAACGCGACTGTCCTCATCGATCAGCTCGATCCTTTCAGCGGGAATCCGTACCGCCCGTTCGGCAACGCGCTGCCGTTGATCTCCATGGATTACCTGCATGAGCGGCAGCACAAGCGCGAACTTCGCCTGGAAAGCGCGCAGCAAGGCACGGCCATTGCGCAATCGCAGGCGGCCGACACGGAACGTACCCTGCTTTTCAACCTGCGCTCCGCGTTCGTGCAGACGCTGCAGGCAAAGGCGCTGCTCGCCAGCGCACAGGAGAACCTGGATTACTTCGACCGGCAGCTTTCGATCAATCAAGACCGCTATCGTGCGGGCGACATTGCGCGCGTGGACCTCGATCGAGTTCTGTTACAGCGCGTGCAATACCAGAGCGATTTCGAATCCGCGCAAGTGAATCTGCGCACGGCTAAGATCACGCTGCTCACCTTGCTGAACGATCGCACGCAGCTCGACGCTTTCGATGTTACGGGCAACTACGATTTCTCCGCCGCCGTGCCGCCGCTGAGCACGTTCCGCGACACCGCCCTCGCCAATCGCCCCGATCTGCAGGCGGCAATCCAAACGATACGCAAGGCCGAAGTGGACCACCGGCTCGCGGTTGCGAACGGGTCCACGGACCCCACCATCGGCGTCGACTTCGGCCGCAATCCTCCGATCCCCGTCTACATGGGTGTAAGCGTGAGCATCCCGGTGCGCATCTTCGACCGCAATCAAGGGGAGAAGGCGCGCACGCAGATCGATATCGCGCATGCCGAGCGCGAGCGGCAGGCGACGGAAGCGCAGGTTTTCGGCGACGTGGACTCCGCGTATTACACGCTGCTCAGCGCGCTCAACCTCTTAAAACCGTATCGCGCGCCGGATGGCTATCTGGCCACCGCCGGCCGCATCCGCGACACCATCTCTTTTTCCTATCAGCACGGGCAGGCCGCGCTGGTGGACTACCTGGACGCGCAGCGCGAGTACCGCGCCACGCAGGTAGCTTATATCAACCTGATCGCTTCTTACCTGACCGCCGCGGGACAGTTGAATCTCGCGGCCGGCCGCGAGGTTATTCCATGAATCGCAGTATGCTCCTGGGCGCCGTGTGCCTGGCCGCTGCCGCCTGCCTGGCAGGCTGCGGAGCCAAGGGCGAAACGGCCGACCCAAAGGCCGAAGCGCCGCCGCCCGCGCAGGTGGTGCAGGAAGGCGGCTCGGACATTGTCAAGGTCGATAAGCCTGGCCAGTTTTCGCTGGCGACTGCCACAGAGTACGCGGCAGTGCCCGAGTTGCGGGCAACGGGCGCGGTCGCCGTGGATGTATCGCGCAACGTCCCGGTGGTTTCCCTCGCCTCCGGCCGTATTCTCGAAGTGCACGCGCGCCTCGGCGATAGCGTGACCAAGGGCCAGTTGCTGATGCGCGTGCAGAGCAACGATCTCGCCCAGGCATTTTCGGACTACCGCCAGGCCGGCGCCGACGAAACTCTCACGCGCGCGCAACTGGATCGCGCCAAACTGCTTTATGACAAAGGGGCGATCGCACAGAAAGACGTCGAAATCGCCGAAGACGCGAATGCGAAGGCCAAGATCGCCGTGCTCACCGCCCAAGAGCATTTGCGCGTTCTGGGCGCGGATAAGGATCGCCCGAGCAGCATTGTAGACGTCACGGCGCCGATTTCCGGCGTCATCACAGACCAGCAGGTCACCGCCGCCGCCGGCACGCAGGGGCTCGCCTCGCCGAGCGCATTCACGATCTCCGATCTTTCGCAGGTGTGGATCCTTTGCGACGTTTACGAAAACGATCTTCACTTCGTGCGCACCGGCGAGACCGCCGAAGTGCACCCGAATGCGTATCCATCCATGGTGCTGAGAGGCCGCATCGATAACATCGGCCCGATTCTCGACCCTAACCTGCGCACCGCGAAGGTGCGTTTGCAGGTTGCCAACCCGTCACATGCGCTGCGCGTCGGCATGTTCGTCACGGCGACGTTTCGCGGGGAAAAGAAAGCGGCGCACGCCGTTGTGCCTGCTTCCGCCGTGCTGCACCTGCACGACCGGGATTGGGTGTATATGCCGGTGAACGGGACGGAGTTCCGGCGCGTCCCGGTGGTGGGCGGCAACATGGTACCACCCGGCCTGCAGGAGATTGTGTCGGGCCTGCTGCCCGGCGACAAGGTAGTGGCGAACGCGCTGGTGCTGCAGAACACGAGCGAACAATGATCCGCGGGCTCATCGATTTCGCTCTCAATAACCGCTTTCTGGTTACGCTTGCCGCACTGCTGCTGCTGGTGTGGGGCGCTATTTCCTTTCATAATCTGCCGGTCGAGGCGTATCCCGACGTGGCCAACAACTACGTCCAGATCATCACGCAGTGGCCCGGCCGGGCAGCGGAAGAGGTGGAGCAACAGGTCACGATTCCGATCGAAATCGTGATGAACGGCATTCCGCACCTGGAACATTTGCGCTCCACGTCGCTGTTCGGACTCTCCAGCCTGATGCTGATCTTCGACGACGAATCCAGCAACGATTGGAACCGGCAGAAGGTGCTGGAGCGGCTGTCACAACTGAATCTGCCCTCCGGATTGCAGCCGCAGATCGGCTCCGATTACAGTCCCGTCGGCCAGATCTATTGGTACACGCTGAAGAGCACCAATCCGAATTACGACATTATGGCGCTCAAGTCGATTGAGGATTGGACGCTCGAAAAGCAGTTCAAGAGCGTGCCGAACGTGGTGGATGTGGTGAGCTTCGGCGGCTCCACGCGCGAATACCAGGTGGCAATCGACCCCGACCGGCTGGTTGCATACGGGCTCAGCATCGGCCAGGTGGAGCAGCAACTGGCGAACAACAACGTGAACGCGGGAGGCAGCTTCGTCGAAGCCGGACTTCAGCAGATCAACGTGCGCGCCGTTGGCCTGATCCGCACCGTACACGATATCGAAGAGACCGTGGTGAAGACGCAGAACGGCACGCCGGTGCGCATCAAGGATATCGGCGAGGTGAGGCAGGGCGCGCGCATTCGCCTGGGGCAGATTGGCCGCGCCATCCACCGCGCGGACGGCAAGATCATCGATAACCCCGATGTGGTGGAGGGCATCGTGCTCTTGCGAAAGGGCGCGAACTCCGACGAAACGCTGGAGGCCATTCACGCGAAAGTGGACGAGCTGAACAACCACATTCTGCCGCCGGGCGTAAAGATTGCACCGCACCTTGACCGCAGCGTGCTGGTGCACTTCACCACTCACACGGTGCTGCATAACCTGATCGAAGGCATCATTCTGGTCGCGCTGATTCTTTTCCTGTTTTTGGGCAATGCACGCGGCGCTTTCATTGTGGCGCTCACGATTCCGTTCTCGCTGCTGTTTGCCTCCATTTGTCTAAGCCTGGAACATATCCCTGCGAACCTGCTCTCGCTGGGCGCGCTGGATTTCGGCATGGTGGTGGAAGGCGCGGTGGTCATGGTGGAGAACATCGTGCGCTACCTGGGCCATCAGCGCGACCCTTCGTCAAATCTGACGCCTATCCGCGAAGCCGCGCATGAAGTGCAGCGGCCGGTGTTCTATTCCATCGGCATCATCATCACGGCGTACCTGCCCATCTTCACGCTGCAGCGCGTGGAGGGCCGCCTTTTCAAGCCGATGGCGTGGACGGTTTCTTTCGCGCTGCTCGGCTCGCTTTTGTTTTCGCTCTTGATCGCTCCCGTGCTGTCCAGTTTCTTTTTCGGCGGGAACGTGCGCGAGTGGCACAACCCGGTACTCGAAGCGATCATCCGCGGATATCGCATGGCGCTGCGCACGGCGATTCGCATGCGTTGGGTGACGGTGGGAGTAGCGGCGGGTGCGCTCGCCGTCTCGGTTTATCTGATGATGAGCGGGATCATCGGGTCCGAGTTCCTTCCGCACCTCGACGAAGGCGCGATCTGGGCGCGCGCCACGCTGGCGCCCAGCACCGGTCCGACGGAAGGCGCGCGCGTGATGAATCAGGCGCGCGTGATTCTCGCGTCTTTTCCCGAGGTCAAGCAAGTGATCAGCCAGTTGGGACGGCCCGACGACGGCACCGACACCACGGGCTTCTTCAACACCGAGTATTACGTGGATCTCAAGGAGAAGAGCGAGTGGCGGCCCGTATTTCACGAAAACAAAGAAGCTCTGGTGGCGGCGATGGATCGCGAGCTGGAGAAGGCGCCCGGCGCGTTGTGGAACTTTTCGCAGCCGATTGCCGACAACATGGAAGAGGCGGTCAGCGGCGTCAAGGGACAGCTCGCCATCAAGATTTACGGCGACGACTTGAAGACCCTCGAAGCCAAGGGCGACGAGATTGTGAATGTGCTGAAGACCGTGAACGGCATCGCCGACCTGGGCCTCTTCCGCGTGATCGGGCAGCCCAACCTGGAATTTCACGTGGACCGGGAAGCCGCCGCGCGGTACGGCATCAACGTCACCGATGTGCAGGACGCAATCGAGACGGCGGTGGGCGGCAAGGCAGTTTCGCAGGTGCTCGAAGGCGAGCAGCGCTACGATCTGGTGGCGCGATACGAGGCGCCGTATCGCACGACGAAGGAAGCGATCGAGAACATTCGCCTGGTGGCGCCCGGCGGCGAGCGCGTTTCACTCGCTCAGTTGTGCAACGTGAAGGTGCTCGACGGCGCTTCGGAGATCTATCGCGAAGGCAACTCGCGCTACGTCGCCATCAAGTACAGCGTGCCGGTCCGCGACCTTGGCAGCACGGTGGAAGAGGCCATGCACAAGGTGGCGGCGCAGGTGAAGCTGCCGGTGGGCTATCACATTGACTGGGCGGGCGAATATGAAAGCCAGAAGCGCTCGCAGAAGCGGCTCGCCATCGTGGTGCCGATCACCATGCTGGTCATCTGCGTCATTCTCTTCACGATGTTCAAGTCCGCGAAGTGGGTGCTGCTGATTCTCGGCAATGTGGCGATGGCGCCGATCGGCGGATTACTGGCGCTGCTGCTCACGCACACGCATTTCAGCGTCTCGAGCGGCATCGGATTTCTGGCATTGTTCGGCGTCGCAGTGCAGACCGGCGTCATCATGCTGGAATACATCAACCAGCTTCGAGCGCGCGGCGAAAGCATTCTGGACGCGGCGATCGACGGCTCGGTGCAGCGGCTTCGTCCGATCATGATGACGATGCTGGTGGCGAGCGTCGGACTGCTGCCAGCGGCGCTCAGCCGGGCGATCGGCTCGGACTCGCAGCGTCCTTTTGCAATCGTGATTGTGGGCGGGCTGGTCGCCGCGCTGATCCTCGGAGTATTTTTGCTGCCGACACTGTATGTGTGGGCAGCAAGCGAAGGAGATGTTCTGCCGGAACCCGAAACGGGCGACGAAGTCTAACGACCGCGCTCCCGCCTGTTTGAAAACCGAAAGATCTTTCGGTTTTGCATTTTCGCTTGTTGAAATCAAAGGAGGTTGTGAGACGAAACCGAAAGCATGATCGGTTTTCGGCGGCCTCAGCGGGGGAACAAAAACTTCCCCCCGCTTTTATCTATAGCACACCGATTTGTAAAAACCGCCGGGACGTTACCAACGCCGGCCGAAGCGGCCCCAACGACCCCATCCGCCGCCGCCGATCACAACTCCGAAGCTGGGACCCCAGTAGTAGGGATAGTAGCTGTAGGCCGGATAGTATGATGGACCGTAGTAGTATGCCGGCGCGGGATATGCACCGCGCATCGGCGGACGATTGGCATACTGCGGCGGCCCTTGCTGCGCATAATCCTCAGGCCCCACGAAGCGGAAAGCCTGCGGCGCATTGGCCGTCGAGATCATGACGGGAGAGGTCACCTGGAACGTCAGCATGGTTTCGGGATAGAGCACCGTTGCGTGATTGTGCGTCAACATGACGCCCGCGAGTCCGGCAAGCGCTCCCGCACCGGCGCCGACTGCGGCTCCGGTTCCCCAGCCGACCGCGCCGCCGATCGCTGCGCCGACAGCGGTGGTCCCGACCACCGTTCCGGCTTCGACGCCGCCCGGAGTTTTGGGACCCTGGCGCGTCACCATTTGCGACCGGATGGGCATCTGCGTACCATCGGCCAGCGTGATGCCGGTGAGTTCCAAGCCGAGACGCGAATCCTTATCGGAATGCTGCCTTTCGGCGACCGAGACCTGGCCGTACACCGTCTGTCCGCGCATGGCGACCACAACGCCGTTGGCGATCACGGGCTGAGCGAGTGTCCCCGAGAAGGTATCGCCGGAATGATTGTGATCGGTAGACAGAGCCTGATTGAGCCGAACCATTAAATACGTGCCCGGCTGCAAATTCACGGTCGAGGGAAGCCCATAGGCGGGGCGTGTGTTCGCCGGACGCTGCGACGGCATCGGAGTCGTGGTCTGCGGCGTAGTGGTCTGAGGCGTGGTCGCCGGGGGTACGGTCGTATCTTGCGGAACGTACCCGGGCTGCGGCTGGGTGGATTGCTGCGGCTGACCGTACGAATCGCTGCGATCCACCGGCTCAGTCGGATCCTGCTGCGGATACGCCGGTACAGCGGAGGGGTCCGTGCGGTCGGCCTGGTTAGTGGTGGTTGCAGGCGCCGTGGCGGGAGGTGGCGCTTCTCCCACGCGGCGCCATCCGCCCTGGGTTTGAGTTTGGGCCATGGCTGGCGTGCCAACACACAAAATCAGGGCGAAGCCGGGTAATGCGAAGCGGTACAGGATGCTCGGATATCTCATAGGTGCTAGCCTCACGAACTTTCGACGTATGCGCTATATGCATGTGTTTCACCAAACGCAAGAGGCTGATTATGCTATAGTTATGATCGAGCTTGGCTGGCCGCTTACCACCGCCCGTGGTGCTTTTCGGCCACTAGCATCCGGCTCCGCAGCTGCAATCGGTTTCCCGGCTTGCGGAAACTCCGCAAAGGCAGATAAAATCAACGCGTTCTCTAAGCAAATCCCAGGAGGAATCATGGCAGTTGAGCAGAAGGTGAAGCAGATTATTGTCGAGCAGCTCGGCGTAGACGAGAGCCAGGTGGATAGCAACGCGTCCTTCGTTGACGACTTGGGTGCCGATTCACTCGATATCGTTGAGCTCGTGATGGCTTTCGAAGAAGCTTTCGAGCTGGAGATCCCTGACGAGGATGCCGAAAAGATCACTACCGTCAAAGATGCCGTCGACTACATCGAGAACAAGACTTCGAAAAAGTAGGCGCGCATACTCGCCAGGAGAGTCGTTTTGACGCGAAGAGTAGTAGTGACCGGCGTCGGGCTGCTGACGCCGTTAGGTATCGGGACGGAGTCGACCTGGGCGGCGCTTCGCGCCGGGGAATGCGGCATCGGACCCATTACGCGGTTCGATGCTACCGCTTTTTCCTGCCGCATCGCCGGTGAAGTCAAGGGTTTCGACCCGGCTCAGTACATTGAGAAAAAAGAGATCAAGAAGATGGGGCGCTTCATCCAGTTCGCCATCGCGGCGGCGGAGTGCGCTCTATCGGGATCCGGCCTCAAGGTGACGCCGGATATTGCCGAGCGGGTGGGTGTTTATATCGGCAGCGGCATCGGTGGATTCGAGGTCATTGAGCGCGAACATCAGATCCTCCTGGAACAGGGTCCGCGGCGCATCTCTCCTTTTTTCATTCCGGCGACGATTATCAATCTCGCCAGCGGCTATGTATCGATCCGCAGCGGCGCCAAAGGGCCGAATTCGGCGACGGCAACGGCGTGCACCACCAGCGCCCACTCGATTGGCGATTCGTACCGGCTGATCCAACATGGCGATGCGGACGCTATGATTTGCGGCGGCACCGAAGCTTGCATCACCCCGATGGGAATCGGCGGATTCGCGGCCATGCGCGCCTTATCGACGCGCAACGATGAGCCGAAGCGGGCGTCGCGGCCGTGGGATAAAGACCGCGACGGCTTTGTAGTGGGCGAAGGCGCCGGCATTCTGGTGCTCGAAGAACTCGAATTCGCACGCGCCCGCGGGGCTCGCATCATGGCCGAACTCGTCGGATACGGCATGAGCGCGGATGCCTTTCACGTTACTTCCCCGCCCGCCGATGGCGACGGCGCTTTCCGCGTGATGCGGAACGCGATGCGCGATGCCGGAATCGGCCCCGCGCAGGTGGAATACATCAATGCGCACGGAACAAGCACGGACGTGGGCGACCGTGCCGAGACTATGGCGATCAAACGCGCGTTTGAGGACTACGCTTACAAGGTTGCGGTGAGTTCCACCAAGAGCATGACGGGTCACCTTTTGGGCGGCGCCGGCGGCCTGGAGGCCGGTATCACCGTGCTGGCGATCCGCGACCAGATTGCACCCCCCACGATCAACCTCGACAATCCGGACGAGGGCTGCGACCTGGATTACATTCCTCTGCACCCGCGGCCCATGAAGATCGAATACGCGCTGTCCAACAGCTTCGGGTTCGGCGGCACGAACGGATCCCTGATTTTCAAACGCTACGAATAACCGAGGCTCAAGAAGGAGCCCTCCCTTATGAAAATCGCTGTCTGTATCAAGCAGGTCCCCGCACGCGATTCCCAGTTGAAGATCGCAGCTTCGGGCAAGTGGATTGAAGAGAGCGACCTCACGTACGAGATCAACGAACCGGACGCATACGCCCTCGAAGCCGCGCTCCAATTGAAAGAAAAGAACGGCGGCGAAGTCATCGCCGTCTGCGCGGGACCCGAGCGGGCCGCGAGCACGATCCGCGAAGCGCTTGCCAAAGGCGCCGACCGCGCGATCCACATCGAAGAAGAGAGCGTGAATGCGGATCCTCTCACAGGAGCTCACCTGCTGGCCGCGGCGATCCGCAGCGAGGATCCGGACCTGGTGCTGACGGGCTTGCAGTCCGACGACCTCGGCTACGGGCAAACGGGGGTGATCCTGGCCGAACTTCTGGAACTGCCGCACGCCACCATCATCATGGAAGTGGATGTCACGAGCGGCGGAATCAAGGTGAAGCGCGAGCTGGAAAACGGCTGGTTTCAGCACGTGGAAATGCCGCTGCCGGCGCTGCTCACCATTCAATCCGGCATCAGCAAACTGCGCTACGCCACGCTCATGGGCATTAAGAAGGCCAAGAGCAAAGAGGTGAAGCGCCTGTCCGCTGCCGATCTGGCGATCACTCCGCCGGCTGCCAGCGTGACGCTGGATCGCGTCTACCTGCCGGAGCGCACCAAGCGCACGCAACTCTTCGAAGGCGACCCGAAACAGGCGGCCGCGCAATTGGTCGAGAAACTGAAATTCGAAGCGAGGGTGATATGAGCGTTCTTGCCATTCTGGAGCAGCGGGGCGGCGAATGGAACCGCATGAGCTTCGAAACGCTCGCGGCGGCGCAGCAGTTCGCGTCCGAGTTGGGTACCACTGCAAGCGCCGCGGTGCTGGGCAAAGGCATCGACGCGCTGGCCGGCGAACTGACGGCGCGGAAACTCGACAAAGTCTACGCCGTCAATCACGATTTGCTGGCGGATTACACTCCCGATGGGTACAGCATCGCGCTGCGCCAGCTCATCGCGGAAAAGAAGCCGGCGTACGTGATCTTCCCGCACACCTATCAGGTGCGCGATTTTCTGCCGAAACTGGCGACCGCGCTCGGAAAGGTCGCGGTGAGCGACGTGGTCGCGCACCGAACGGATAACGGACAACTGGTGCTGGTGCGGCAGCTTTTTCAGGGCAAGATCAATGCGGACCTGCGCTTCACCGGCGAGGGTCCTCACTTCGCGTCGCTGCAGGCAGGCGCGTGGCGCGCCGACCGCGTCGTGGAAGGCTCAGCGGCCGTGGAGCAATTCACGCCGGACATCTCCGATGCGCAAATCCGGACCAAGCCGCTCGAACTTTTCCGCGAATCGCAGCGTGCGGTGGATCTCACTACAGCCGAGATCATCGTATCGGTGGGCCGCGGCATCAAGGAAGCGGAAAACATTCCGATGGTCGAGAAGCTCGCCGCGGCACTCGGCGCCGAACTTGCTGCCTCGCGACCCATTTGCGATGCAGGCTGGCTGCCTATGGAGCGGCAGGTCGGCAGCTCCGGCCAAACCGTCGCGCCGAAAATGTACGTTGCGGTCGGCATCAGCGGGGCCATTCAGCACCTGGTCGGGATGAAGGGCTCGCGCACGGTAGTTGCGATCAATAAAGATCCGAACGCACCGATCTTTGAGATTGCCGACTACGGCATTGTCGGAGACCTTTTCCAGGTTGTGCCGGAACTGGTCGACGCCATCAACAAGGCTAAATAAAAACCGCCCCAGCGGACCACTTATGTTGGCGGTCCGCTGGGGCGGCAGGTCATTTACTAACTGATCCGGCTTCTACTGCCCGCCCCAGCTATAACCCAGCCACACCATTTCCTGTGTGACCACATTGCTGCCGTATTGGCTGAGGTTCGGCACGTAGTGAATATCGAACTGCGGCTTCAGGAATACGTGATCCGTCAGGAATATCTGGAAGGCCAAGCCGCCGTGGACCTGAAAGTGATTCGAGCTGCCATAGAACTGGCTAAAATTCTGCGTTCCTATGATAGCGTCCGTTGTGGAGCCGCTCGCGTAGAACTTCAAGTTCGCGCCGCCGATGCCGCCTTCCACCTGAATGGCCGCACGCTTTGTCTTCACCGGCTGAAGAATCGCGTTGAAATCATAGAATGTGGTGCGCTCTTGTAAGTTGGCGCCCCCCGCTTGAATCGTGGAACTGGGGAATGTCACAAAATTCGTTTTGCCGGGTCCAAAGCTAACTTCACCGCCCACACCCAAATACTTCCAGAGCATCAGATTGAGCTGGACACCCATCATGAACGCATTCAACTTCTGCGAGGCCGCGCATGTGGAAGTGGAGCCCACAGGGCAGTTGTTGAAGAAGTTCAAGGAAGCCGGGTTGCCCTCGATCCCCGCGCCCGTCGCCTTGTCTTGGGCGGCGCCAAAGCCAATGCCGATATCGAAGGAGCTCTGCGCACTGGCAAGCTGCAGGCACACGAGCAACAGGAAAAGCGGTAGGTAACGGCTAATTCGTCTCACGTCAGAAATCTCCTCTGGTGTTTGCAGAATGCGCACACGTTTTCTATTATTACGTACCGCGGCGCTTCTTATGACTTCAATTTGGTCCCACTAGCGGCGGAAACTGTGCCGTTGCACCACATGACGCGGCATTCTGCGTGCTGGTTTCATCTCTCTACGGTTGTATTCAGGTTAACGCTTCTGGCACTTCGGACAGAAGTGGCTGGAACGCTGCGTGACGAGGACTTTCCGGATCGGTGTTCCGCAACTTATGCAGGGTTCCCCGGTGCGCTGGTATACACGATGGCTGAATTGAAAAAAGCCCTTGCGTCCCTGCGCGTCCACATAGTCGGAGATTGAGGAGCCGCCGGCGTCAATCGCTTCGGCGAGGACTTCCCGCATGGCATCGAACAGCTTCTGCGCGCGATCTTTGCGCAGCCGCGACGCCATGGCGAGCGGATGAATGCCCGCCCGGAAGAGCGCCTCGTCGGCGTAAATGTTGCCCACTCCTCGCACGAATTTCTGATTCAGCAACAGGCCCTTGATGCGGGTCTTGTGCTTGTGCAGGGAGGCGAAAAAATCTTCGAAAGCGACTTCGAGCGGTTCCGGTCCGAGGCGGGAAACGCGCGCGGGAAAGTTTTCGCTGAACTGCAGACAGCCGAACTGCCGGCTGTCGTCATACAGCAATACCCCGCGATCGAGGGTGAGAATCCCGTGTGTGTGCTTGCCGGGTTCGCCGCCGAGCAACAGTTTGCCGGTCATGCCGAGATGAATGAGGAAGTATCCTCCGCGGTCCAACGTTACAACAATGAATTTTCCGTACCGTTTCACGCCGGCGATCTTCCTGCCACGCAACCGTTCCGCCATCTGCTGCGGATCGCCGCCGCGCAGCACGCGCATGCAGCGAAACTCGGCGTTGACGATGCGGCGGCCGACGAGGGGTGTGATGGATCGGGTTACGGTTTCGACTTCCGGTAATTCGGGCACTAGTAAAACGATAGCAGCCGCGTTGGAGGAGGGGCATTGCGAGTTCACCGCAGAGACACAGAGGACGCAGAGGGGTCACAGAGAAGACGTACAGGTCGGGCACTGGTAAACGGATAAGCAGCAGCGTTGGGATAGGTGCATCGCTAGTTCACCACAGAGACACAGAGGACGCAGAGAGGTCACAGAGAAAACATAAAGTAGGACACTCGTAAAACGACAAGCATCCCGAACGGTTTCGGATGGACCTTCCGTAAATTCGCGAGGAGCCGCGCTGTGTCTCTGTGGTGAAATCGCGATGCCGCAAAGCCGCACGTAACGGCTCCCCAGGCGCACGCCCAGTCGCACTACAGTACAATCGAAGAATCACATGCAGACGATTCTCGTCATTGACGATGACGAAAGCCTGCGCGACACCATCGGGGTGATGCTTGAACAGGAAGGCTTTCGAGCCGTGCTCGTCGGAGACGGCCGTAGTGGTTTTGAAAAAGCGGTCACTTTGAAACCGGACCTTGTTCTCGTGGATTTGCGCCTGCCCGGAATGAGCGGCACCGAGATTTGCAAGCAGCTTCGCGCATCCAAAGCAAACCTTCCGATTATTGTTCTGAGCGCGGTGGGCGATGAGCTCGATAAAGTGTTGCTCCTCGAAATCGGCGCGGACGATTACGTCGTCAAACCATTCGGCACGCGCGAGCTCATGGCGCGGATTCGCGCCGTTCTTCGCCGCGCGTCGAGCGACTCCCGCAAGGTGGCGCATTTTTCCGATACGCAGGTGGATTTCGAGCGCCGCGTGGTCACGCGCAAGGGTGAGGAGCTGAAATTTACACCCGCCGAATACAACCTGCTCTGTTACTTTTTACAGAACCCCGATAGACCGTTAACCAGAGATATGATCCTGAACTCTGTCTGGGGGTATGAGTTTTTCCCAAATACCCGTACCGTGGACGCGCACGTGGTCAAACTGCGCCAGAAACTGGAGCCCGACGCCAATACACCGCGTCATTTCCTGACCGTACACGGGGTAGGGTACCGGTTTGTGCCGTGATTTTACAGCTTTCAACCAGGGGTTTGCCTGAAAATGGAGCAATGGCATTCGCAGTCAGTCGCGACGGCCGGGTTTCCATTCTCCTGGTTGAGGATTCCGAGAACTCCGCTGCTATGCTCGAAATCGCTTTGCAGGACATCCCGGGTGTCGAACTGGTCGCCGCCCGCTCCGGGATCGACGCGTTACGCCACTTGCGTCTCTCGCCCGTCGATGCCGTCATTACCGACCTCAACATGCCGCGCATGGATGGGTTCGAGCTCATCAGCCGCATACGCGACGATGAAGCCCTGTCGCACATCCCGGTGGTGGTCGTCAGCGCCGATACAGATCCGGCGACGCCGCGGCGCCTCTCCGAACTCGGTGTCCAAGCCTATTTCCCCAAGCCCTACTCGCCCGCGCAGGTGCGCCGCACTGTGGAGCAATTGCTCGATGTGCCGGCTCGTTAGTCTGCTGGCGCTGCTCCTTCCGCTTGGCGCATTTGCCCAGAGCAGCCCCGATCTCAACGCCATCCTCACCCGCCTGGACACGCTGGAGCGCGAAAACCGCGCACTGACCGAGGAGATCAAACAACTTCGCGAGCAGCTTGCCGCCCTGCAGGCCAAACCCGAGCAATCCGTGCAGGAACAGCTCGACGTGCAAAAGCAGCGCATTGAAGAGCAGGCGCAAACGAAAGTCGAAGCTTCGCAGAAATTCCCGATTCGGCTCTCCGGCGCGCTGCTCGCCAATGCATACATGAACTCCAAGCAGAGCGGCGGCTTCGTTTACCCGACATTCGCTGCCGCAACGGGAACGCACCGCGATGGGCTGCAGCTACGTCAAACAATTATCGGCCTGGAGTTTAACGGTCCGCACGTGGCCGGCAATGGCGCTGTAAGCGGCAACGTCTACATGGATTTCTTCAGCGGCACGACGCCCTTGGGCCAGACGATGCGGCTACGAACGGGCCATATCGAGATCGCCTGGAAGGACCAGAACATTCTTGCCGGAATCGAAAAGCCGATCTTCAATCCCCGTGAGCCGTCATCGCTGGCTCAGGTGGGAGTCTCGCCCATGACGGGCGCGGGCAACCTCTGGCTGTGGGTTCCGCAGGTCCGCCTGGAACAGGATTTCTCGTTCGGCTGGCGCTCCGGACTGCGCGCGCGCATGGGCGTTATCGAGACCCAGGAAGTGGGCCCTTACGATACGCCAACGGTCACTTTCAACGTGGAACGTGCCCGTCCGGGCCTGGAGGGCCGCTTCGAGCTTTTCCATAATTTCGATAACGACCGGCGCATCGAGATTGCCACCGGATTCCACGAAAGCACCACGCACGCGGCCGGTTTCTCCATCCCGAGCGATGTCTGGAGCCTCGACTGGTTTATGAATCCCTGGAAACGAGTCGAATTGACGGGCGCTTTCTACGACGGAGAAAATGTGGCGCATCTCGGAACGGGCCTGATTAATCAGGGCTACGCCATCTTCCGAAGCGTCTCCTGGCCAATCGGCAGCGCAGGCGGCTGGGGCCAGTTCACCATTCACACGCTGCCGCGGCTGGATGCCCACATCTTCTTTGGCGACCAGCAATACGCTACCCGCTACCTGGGGAAGGGCGACCAGGAGCGCAATATCGAATTCGGCGCGAATCTTTATTTCCGCATCGCCCCCAATGTGATCCTCGCCCCCGAGTTTTCGCAGATCCGCTCGCGATACATAGGGCAGAGCATCCTCAGGAACAATCATTATGACCTGGCGCTGGCTTATCTTTTTTAGCGCCGCCGCCACTTTTGGCGCAACCGTTTCCGGACAGGTGGAGCTCACCAATTCGCGCGACCCCAACGTGCGCCGCCACAACTACGCAGGCGTCGTCCTCTGGCTTGAGCCGGTGGACCATGCGGCGCCCGCCGTTCCGCCGCAACACCTGAGGATGATTCAGAAGAACAAACAGTTTCAGCCGCACGTGCTGGCGATCGGGGTGGGCGGAACCGTGGACTTCCCCAACTTCGACCCGATCTTCCACAACGCTTTTTCGAACTTCAGCGCGCAGCAGTTCGACGTGGGCCTTTACGCGCCCGGCACCAGCAAAGCGGTCACATTCAACAAGCCGGGCATCGTGCGAGTGTTCTGCCAGATTCATTCCAGCATGAGCGCGATCATCGCGGTGATCGCCACGCCGTGGTACACGGTGACTCCGGAATCGGGCAAGTTCACGATCGGCAACGTGCCGGCCGGCGAATACATGCTGCGCATCTTTCATGAGCGCGCGCTGCCGGACACTCTGAAATTCCTGGAGCATCGCATCACCGTGCCGCCCGAGGGGCTCACGATTTCGCTGATTTCGATTTCCGAGACGGGCTACATCGCCGCGCCGCACCTGGATAAGCACGGCAAGCCATACGCACCGGAGACAGGCACGTACGGAGGCGTGGGGAAGTAAATGCGCCTGCGATTTTCGCGCCTCTCGCTGTTGTGGAAGATCATGCTCTCCACCAGCGTCGCGGTGACGGCGCTGTTCGCGCTCACCGGCGAAATCGTGCTGGGAAACGTCACGCGCACCATGTCGGGCAGCCTCGAAGAGGAGGCGCAGCATAGCTTCCGGGCGTATACGGCGCTTTGGGCATCGCGCGCGAACCTGCTATCGAGCGTCAGCCGGATCATGAGCGAGATGCCGAACGTGCGCGCAGCTTTCAGCACCGGAGACGCGCCTACGATTCAGGACAGCATGGGCGAAATCTGGCGCAAGATTTCGCAGGCCAACGCTCTGTTTCTGGTCACCGATCCGACCGGCCGGGTGATCGCCAACCTGGGCGACGTGCCGGCCGAATCCATGGGCAAAAGCGTGGAGATCGTGCGTGCCGCGGCGGCCAAAATCCCCAGCCACGTCGACGACCCGCAAAGCCCCGGCATCAACGGCGAGGGCGGCTTCTTCCTGCACGAATCCGGTCCGCCGCAACTCTATCAGCTCTCCATCACGCCGGTCTACGTGCAGTCGACGCAAGGCGAGAGCCTGAATAATTTTCTGGTCGCCGGATTCCAGGTGGATGCGCTGCTGGCTCAGCAGTTGAAAGAGGATACAGGCAGCGATTATCTCTTTCTGACTCCGCAGACTGTCATCGCCAGCACGTTAAACCCGCGAGCCACCAGCGTTGTGCGCGCGAACCTGGAACACGCCAAGCCCTCGAAGCTGGTCAGCGACGGCATTGCCGATTACGCGTGGTATCGCAAACCGCTGCTCGATATCTCCGGGCATGAAGTCGCGGAGATCTGCATTCTGCGCTCCTTCGACGCCGCTCACCGGCGCATCGCGGCACTGTACACCAACATCATTCTGCTCTGGCTGGGCGCGATGGCGGCCGGACTCGGCCTCACCTACCTGCTGGCGCGCCGCATCGTCGAACCCGTCAAACAGCTCGACCGCGCAGCCGCGGAAGTGGGCCGCCAGAATTATGCGATCGCGGTGGAGGTGCGCAGCGAGGACGAAATGGGGCGGCTCGCGCAAACGTTCAACGCGATGTGCGCGTCCATCCGGCAGGCGCGCGAAGACCTGATTCGCCAGGAGCGCATCTCCACGATCGGCCGGCTTTCGGGCTCGATTGTCCACGATTTGCGCAACCCGCTGGCGGCGATCTACGGCGGCGCCGAAATGCTGGTGGATACGGACCTTCCGCCCACTCACGTGAAGCGCCTCGCGGGCAATATTTACCGCGCCAGCCGCCGCATCCAGGAACTGCTTTCGGATCTGCTGAACGTCTCGCGCGGCAAGACGACCGCCGCCGAAGTGTGCCGTCTTCGCGAAGTGGCGCAGGCCGCGTGCGACTTCCTCGCCGAATCCGCTTCGCTACAGCAAGTGGATCTCTCCGTCGATATTCCGCCCGATATCGAACTCCCGCTCGAGCGCAGCCGCATGGAGCGCGCCTTCGTGAATCTCATCGGCAACGCCATCGAAGCGATGACCGACGGCGGGCAGGTCCGCATCACGGCAGAGCTTGACAGCGGCTACGCCGTGGTGCACGTCCGCGATAACGGTCCGGGTGTTCCTCCGCAGATTCTCTCGCAGATTTTTCAGCCCTTCGTGACCGCGGGCAAACGCAACGGCTTGGGGTTAGGGCTCGCTCTCACGCGGCAAACGGTGCTGGAGCACGGCGGAGAGATGTGGGTGGAAAGCGAACCCGGACGCGGGGCCTGCTTCAGTTTCCGCCTGCCCGGCGCACACGTCGCGGCGGAGCGCCCGGGCGGCGTGATGATACCCTGAATCATTGCCTCGCAATCCGTTTTTTAAGGCCTACATTGCGCTGGTAGCGGTCTGTTTTTTCTGGGGAACCACATACCTGGGCATCCGCATGGCGCTGGAAACGTTTCCACCGCAGGTGCTGGTAGCGGTACGCTACACCATCTCCGGATCGGTCATGCTGCTGTTCGCGCTCACCCGCGGCCTGCACCTGCCCCGCGGACGCGAACTGTTCCACGCCTGCTGCAGCGGACTGCTGGTGCTCGGAATCGGTAACGGAGCGCTCGTCTTCGCCGAAGTGATCATTCCGAGCGGCATCGCCGGACTGATCATTACCATGTCGCCGTTCTGGATGGTCGCAGCCGAAGCCATGCTGCCCGGAGGAGAGCGGCTTCACGGGCCCACGCTCGGAGGAATGGCAGTCGGACTCGCGGGAGCGTCGCTGCTGTTTCTTCCCGACCTGGGCGCGCGCACGATCGATTACAACCTGCTCAACGGCTTCCTGATCCTGCAAATCGGAATGGCGGCATGGTGCTTCGGCTCGATTTATCAACGCCGAAAATCGGGGAAGGCGCACCCGGTGATCGCCGGAGGAATTCAGCAGATCGCGGCCGGAATCACTCTGCTGCCGTTCGCGCTGCTGCTCCCCCACGCGCCGGTGCACTGGAGCGTGAGAGGAGTATCGGCACTTTTTTATCTGGTGATCTTCGGATCGCTGGTGGGCTACAGCGCTTATGTCTACGCGATGGACCGGCTGCCGGTGGCAATCGTCTCCATCTATCCGTATGTCAATGCAATCGTCGCGGTGACGCTGGGCTGGCTTTTTTATCGGGAGCGCTTCGGGCTGCTGGAGGCGGTCGCGATGATCGTGATCTTCGGGTCGGTGGCGATGGTGAAGCGGTATTCGTTGAAACCGGTGAAACGGTAGAAACAGTTGTTCTCGTCGTGATCCATTCGCCTTTCGATGCATCTTTTACCGCTCCCTGACGGTCACGGCTCCGTGGGGAGCGGTAAAAGGTGCCCGGGACACGAGTGCGTTTGAATCCGGCAAAAAGCAACTCGATTTTTTCACAGACTATTCCCGGCCGACCAGCTTTGCGCCGATTGCCGCTCCGGCTATCGTCAGGAGCGTGACGAAGACGAACAAAATCGATAGCATCAAGACCAATCCGGGGCCGGTCTGGAAGAACTGCGCCATCTGATGCACCATTTGCGGATCCTGGCCGGGCAGGCTCTTCATCTGCTCTTCCACATTCCCCAGACGCCCGGACATCATCACCATCGTCTGCTCCACCGCGGCCATTGGAAACGTGAGCACTCCGGTCATCCAGCCGAGCCGGACACCATCGCCGACCGCGAGGAAACTTCCTGTCTTGCGGCGGTAAAAAAACGCGGCGAAAAACCCTGCCGCGAGCCAGTTCAGAAGGGGCAGAAACATCAGCACCGTGGCGCCGAACGCCAGCATCAGCGCAATCTTCAGGGCCACCGGATTGCGAAAACTCGGGGGCGCGACACGCGCGGGATGCGGTGTTTCGGGGGGCACAAACTGAGCGGGCGGCGTTACCGGTTCCGGCTCGACCGCTGCAATATCCCGTTGTGCCTTGCCGCATTTGTGGCAAAACAGCGCGTCAGGCACAAGCTGTGTGCCACAGCTACAAATTTCGTTCATCGACACTTTCAGTGTAACGTGCCTACCGGAAGCGCACCTTCACATCGGGCCGGTTTTCCAGGTGCGTTGTGTCGATGAAGCGCACGCGCGGCGGGTGACTCGTCATCACCACGCTCTGCGTATGCGCGCCATCGCCGGTGAAGCGGATGCCGCGCAACAGATTGCCGTCGGTGACGCCGCACGCCGCAAATACGATATGCTTCCCCGGCGCGAGCTCCGGCGTGGTGTAGATCTTGCTGGCGTCTTGAATCCCCATGGCCTGCATGCGCTCTTTCTGCGCGTCATCCTTGACTATCAATCGGCCGATCACCTCTCCGTTGAGGCACTTCAGCGCGGCGGCGGCCAGCACACCCTCCGGCGCGCCTCCCGACCCCATCACCGCGTGCACGCCCGTACCTGCCACAGCCGCCGCTATGCCCGCCGAAAGATCGCCATCGCTGATGAGGCGAATGCGCGCGCCCGCTTCGCGAATGTCATTGATCAACTGCTGATGCCGGGGACGGTCCAGCACCACGATGACGAGGTCGTCAACGCCCCGCTGCAAGCGCCGCGCGATGGCCTTGAGGTTGTGCTTTACGGGAGCATCGAGTTCCACCGCGCCTTTGGCCGGTGGCCCCACCATGATCTTCTCCATGTAGCAATCCGGAGCGTTCAGCAACCCGCCGCGCTCGCTCGCAGCGAGCACCGTGATCGCGCCGGCTCCGCCTGTGGCGCACAGGTTGGTGCCTTCGAGCGGATCCACGGCGATATCCACGGTCATGTCGGGATTCCCGTTGGGCGACCCCACCTTTTCGCCGATGTACAGCATCGGGGCTTCGTCGCGCTCGCCCTCGCCGATCACGATGGTGCCGTCGATCGGCAGAGTGTCCATACACCGGCGCATGCTCTCCACGGCAGCCTGATCGGAGGCGTGCGCATTCCCCATTCCCATGGTCCGGGCGGAGGAGATCGCGGCCTCTTCAACAACACGCAACATTTCGAGAGAGAGGTCCAACATGTGTTAGCTTGCTCCTCATGGACAATATCACAGTCCTCGTGCTGGCGAACCCGGCCGATCCGCAACTCGTCAAGCTGGAAGCGCTGCCCGAAAGCACTTCAATCGCCGTCGGACTTTCGCCGGAAGCCTTTGAAAGGACTGCTCCTGACGCCACGGTCCTGCTCAACTGGGCGCTCCAGCCTGAACTCCTGCGGGAGGTGTTCGGACTGTGCACAACTCTACAGTGGGTGCATATGCGTTCGGCGGGACTGGACACGCAACTCTTTCCCGAGCTTGTCCACAGTCCGGTGACCGTCACGAATACGAAGGGAATCTATAGCGAATCGCTGGGCGAGTTCGCGCTCGCCGCGATTCTCTACTTCGCCAAGGATTTCCGGCGGATGATCCGCAACCAGGCCGCCTCCCGCTGGGAACCCTTCGACGTGGAATGGGCTGAGGGGGCGACTGTGGGCATCGTCGGGTACGGCGATATCGGCAGGGCGGCGGCTCGCAAGGCGCAGGCGTGCGGAATGAAAGTGCTGGCCCTCAAGAGGAATGTGCCGGGCGCAAAGGACGAAATCGCCGACCGCGTTTACGCCCCTCAGCAGCGCGTCGAAATGCTCGGCCAGTGCGACTACGTGATTTGCGCCGCCCCGCTGACGCCCGAGACACAAGGCTTGATCGGCGAGGCGGAATTCGCCGCTATGAAATCGACGTGCGTCATCATCAATGTCGGCCGCGGCCCGGTGATCGACGAAGCAGCGATGGTCCGCGCGCTGGAAGAAAACAGGATCAAAGGCGCCGCGCTCGACGTCTTCACCACCGAGCCGCTACCTGCCGGCCACCCGTTCTACCGTATGGAAAACGTTCTGCTCTCGCCGCACTGCGCAGACCATACGCCCGATTGGACAGACAACGCCATGCGCTTCTTCCTCGAGGAGTTCGAGCGCTTCCGAAAAGGCGAACCGCTACAGAACATCGTGGATAAACACGCCGGCTATTGAGGCTACTTCGTCCACCCCTGAACGTAGATGGCGTGATAGGGGCCGACGCTCGCGGCGGTGCCATTCACTTCCACAATGTGACCCATATGCTCGGCGGCCACGGCCTTGGCGTCCACACCGCCATCGCGCCGCGGATCGTGCTCTTCGGGCATCAGCATGTAGATGCTGCCGTCCCTGGTGAGAAGACCGACCGGCTGCCCGTTCTGCACGCACTTCTGGCCGCACGAACGATGCTTCTCTCCGTGCTTGCCCAATTGCACATAGCACGAGAGATCGATGATCTCGCCGACGCGAGTGATGGGCTGGGCCGGCTGCGGCTTCTTGTCAACACCCGCCGCGACGGTGGTATCGCTCCAGACGGCGCCCGCCGTCGGCTTCTTGCCGAGAGTCGCCATGGGCTTATCCCAAGTGCCGTTCTCCACGGTCATTTCGGGGTGCAGAATCCCTTTTTGTTGGGCAAACAAAACCACTGCGGCTGTAGCCGCTAACAGAAACAGAATGCTCTTGCGTTTCACAATTCCCCTCCAGACTTTTCAAAGCGTATCACGGTCACCGGTGGAACTGATCGCCGGGACGCCAATCCGGCAGATTCGCCTGATTCGCCACATCCTGCCCGAGCAAAAAGCCGAACTCGGCGGCCTGCTGGAGCGCCGTGAAGTCCCAGCTTTCCTGAAATTCGTCGCTCGGCTGATGGTAATGCTTGCTGTTGTATTCCTCGAAGGCTTTCGGGTAAAAATCCGCCGGCTTGCCGGCGAACTGCGTCGCGTGTTCGATGGAAAAGGCCGGAATGCCGGCATGCGCGAAGGAAAAATGATCGCTGCGGAAATAATGACCCTGCTCCGGTTCCGCATCCGGCGAGATCGTGAGGTTCAAGCGCTTGGCGACCGCCTGAACGGTGGGCCACACGGTGGTGCGCTCAGCGCCTGTCACCACGACATCCTTCGCGCGACCCCATGGATATAGCGCGTCGTAGTTGAGATCGAGCGCCGTTCGAGCAGGCGGAATAATCGGGTGCGCAGCGTAGTACGCCGACCCCTTCAGGCCCGCTTCCTCAGCGGTAACTGCCAGAAACAGCGCGCTCCGCTTCGGCTTGCGCGGCAGCGCCGACCATGCGCGCGCCAACTCGATCAGAATCGCGCAGCCCGTCGCGTTGTCGATGGCGCCGTTGTAGATCTTGTCCCCGTTCACCGGCTCGCCGACGCCGAAGTGGTCCCAGTGGGCCGAGTAGATGACCGCCTCATCCTTGAGCTTCGGGTCGCTGCCCGGGACGATTGCGGCCACATTGCGCGATTCGATGGGCCGCAGTTTCGAGACCATGTTTCCGCGAATCTGCATGCCCAGCGCGACCGGCCGGAAGTCCGGCTTGTCCGCCGCCGCCAGAAGTTGATCGAGGTTGCGGCCGGCAAGGGCGAGCAAACGGGTCGCCGCCTCCATGCTCACCCACCCCGCGAACGAGAGGGCCTTCTCCCCGGATGCCAGTTTCATGAACGGCGTTTCGCGGCCCCACGACGCGCGCACCACGCTCCAGGCATAGCCCGCGGTGGGTGTGGTGTGCATCAGAATCACCGCCTTGGCGCCGCGGCGGAGGCCTTCTTCGTACTTGTAGGTCCACCGGCCGTAATACGTCAGCGCGCGGCCCTCGAAAAACTTCGGGTCATTCGACGGCGGCTCGTTGGTGAACATCAGCAGCACCTTGCCGCGGACATCCGTGCCCTTGTAGTCGTCCCACTTGAACTCCGGAGCGCTGATGCCGTGACCGACGAACACCACATCGCCTTCAAAGCGTTCGCTCGGCCGCTGCGATTCGTCCGCGCCGACCCAGTCCTCGGCGTACTTCAGGTCGATGGTCTTGCCGCCGGCGGTCGCCGAGAGCTTGGAGTCCGGCTGTGTCTCGACTCCGACCAGCGAGACCTTCTGGAAGTACGTTCCATTATCGCCCGCCGGCTTCGCTCCGGCGAGCGCGAACTGGTGCGCGATGTATTCGGTGGCCAAATCGCCGCCCTTCTGTCCGACGCCGCGGCCTTCGAGCGCATCGCTGCTCAGATACTTCGTCTGCTCGCGAATCCGCGCTGCCGAGATGGACGTTTCCTGCGCAACAGAAGTCGCGGCGAGCGCAATCACCCCAAACACGATAGAGTTACGCATAATTGGTGTTATCTTATAGTCTAAGGATACTCACATGAAGGGTCGAACGCTCAGCCACCTGCGCGCACTGGAAGCTGAGAGCATTCACATTCTGCGGGAAGTCGCCGCCGAATTCCAGAAGCCGGTGATGCTCTACTCCATCGGGAAGGATTCTTCGGTGATGGTGCGTCTTGCGCAAAAGGCCTTTTACCCGGGGAGGATTCCGTTCCCGCTCTTGCACATCGACACCACGTATAAATTCCGCGAGATGATTGAATTTCGCGATCGTTTCTGCGCGGAGATCGGGGCCCGGCTCATCGTGCATACGAATCGCCAGGCCATCGCGGATGGCGCAAACCCGTTCCGCCTGGGGACCGCGAAGTGCTGCGGCCTGCTAAAAACGCGCGCCCTGCTGGATGCGCTTCAGGAAGGGGCTTACGACGCGGCGTTCGGCGGCGCGCGGCGCGATGAGGAGAAATCGCGGGCCAAAGAGCGCGTCTACTCCTTCCGCGATTCGTTCGGCCAGTGGGACCCGAAAAACCAGCGGCCCGAGCTCTGGAATCTGTTCAACTCGAAAGTGAATCCCGGCGAAAGCATTCGCGTATTTCCGCTTTCGAATTGGACCGAGCTCGACGTCTGGCGCTACATACAGCTCGAAAACATCCCCATCGTGCCGCTCTATTTCGCCAAGCCGCGGCCGATGGTGGTCCGCGGGGGCACGCTGATTCCCGTGGAGCAGGATATTCCTCTGCTTCCCGGCGAAAGGCCGGAGGTGGTCATGTGCCGTATGCGCTCGCTCGGCTGCAGCCCTTGCACGGGCGCGATCCGCAGCGAAGCCGATACGCTCGACAAGATTGTGGAAGAGATGATTTCCTTCCGCCGCAGCGAGCGCGAAAACCGCGTCATCGATCACGACCAGGAAGGCTCCATGGAAATCAAGAAACGGGAGGGGTATTTTTAATGGCCGCCCTTGCCGAACCCGCCACGTTTATCCCCGTGGAAGACAGCGCTACGGACCTGCTTCGTCTCACGACGGCGGGCAGCGTCGACGACGGAAAGAGCACGCTCATCGGGCGGCTGCTCTACGATTCGAAAGCCGTCTATGAAGATCAGCTTGCCAGCGTCCGGAAAGCCACGCGCCATGGGGCCGCGGGCGGTCTTGACCTTTCGCTGCTCACCGACGGGCTGCGCGCGGAACGGGAACAAGGCATCACGATCGACGTCGCTTACCGCTACTTCGCCACGGCGCGGCGCAAGTTCATCATTGCCGACACTCCCGGTCATGAGCAGTACACGCGCAATATGGCGACCGGCGCATCGACGGCGGACCTTGCCATCATCCTGATCGACGCGCGCCACGGCGTGCTGGAACAATCGCGCCGCCACGCCTACATCGCTTCGCTGCTGGGCATTCCACACCTCGCCGTGGCGGTCAACAAAATGGACCTGGTCGATTTTCGTGCGGATGTGTTCCGCGCCATCGAAGGCGAGTTCGCCGCATTCGTCCAAAAACTCGGTCCACGCGACTTGCAGTTCATACCGATGAGCGCGCTGGAAGGCGATAACGTGGCGCGCCGCAGCGATCGCATGTCCTGGTACGACGGTCCGAGCCTGCTGGAGCATCTGGAAACGGCGCCCGTGGCAGCCAGTCGCGACGCGGCGGATTTCCGCTTCCCGGTGCAATACGTGATTCGTCCCGATCTGGACTTCCGCGGCTTCGCCGGACAGATCGCGTCGGGCGTGGTGCGGCGCGGCGATGCCGTGACCGTGCTCCCTTCGGGCCGCACCAGCCGCATCTCGCGCATCGTCACGTGGGATGGCGACCTCGAAGAGGCTTTCGCGCCCATGTCGGTCACCCTGTGCCTGGAAGACGAAATCGATATCAGCCGCGGCGACATGCTGGTTCACGGGGCGCTGCGGCCCGCGCGCCGCTTTGCCGCGAGCCTGGTCTGGATGAACGAAAAGCCGCTCGCTCCGGGCCGGTCTTACCTGCTGAAGCACACCACGCAGACGATGCAGGCACGGGTCACGACCGTGCGGCATAAGGTGGACATGCGGACGCTGGACGAACTGCCCGTGACAGCCCTCGCGCTGAACGAAATCGGGGTGGTCGAGTTGGAAACGCAGCGTCCGCTATTCGCCGATCCATACGCGAATAACCGGGCGACGGGAAGCTTCATCCTGATCGACACGATCACGAATGAAACGCTTGCTGCCGGCATGGTGGCGGAGGTGCTGGGGACGGAAACGCGGACGGGACGGGTCACGCCGGCGGAGCGCGCCGCCCGGATCGGACATCGGGCCCTGCTGGTGCGGCTTCCGGACGCGACGAGGGAAGAAGCCGAAGCTCTCGAGCGGGAGCTTTTCGACCTGGGAGTGCTCGCCTACACCGCTCCGGGAGAGGCACAATCGGAGATTGTTGGGGCATTACACGCAGGCCTCGTCGTAGTCTCCTATGGCTCGTCGCGGCTGCCGGTACTAGTACCATTAGGTTTATCGGTGTTTGACTATCATGCACGACCCTCCGCCTCAGCAGCAGAGATTGCAGCGCTATCAAAACAAAAGGTTTGATATCACGAATAATTATTTAGGACTTTTCCGGTCCGCATAGTACTTGATAAGCTTCGCACAGTAGCCAATTTAGTTGCTTACAGCACCTTGGTTCTGGTATTCTCCGTACTGTTCGGAGGCAAACTCTTTCACAACATGCGCAAGTTCACTCTCACTCTCGCCATCGCGGCACTAGCGGTCTTCTCCGCCGGAGCTACGACTCTGGGAAGCCAAGCGTTTTCGGATATTGGCAGTCCCACGGTCAGCCCGGGGAGCAGCATCAATACGGCAACGACATTCAACATCGGTGAATATTTTTCGACGGCATCGGACACTGGTTTTCTCGCCGGTATGCCTCACGTCGATCTTGGTGTCGTGTCGTTCGATATCAACAACCCGACGAGTTTCAATCTCAGCAACTCGGTTTTCGGCACCTTCAACAGCACGAGCATCACTGAACCGTCGAACCTCGCCGGCTCAGTAACGATCTACATTCTCGGGCTCTACAGCTCGGGTTCCTACTGCGTGAGTTGCGGCAGCCCGATCGTTAACGACCTTGCTTCGTTTACCTTGACGTTCAACCAGAACCCCGTCAACACTGGTGCGATTTCGGATTCGGGAACGTTCTCCGATCCGCCCGCGCCTCCGCCGTCCGGCACCCCGGAACCGGCGACCATGGGTCTCTTCGGCTCCGCATTCGTCGGCCTGGGCCTCATCGGCCGCAGGCGTTTCAGCAAGCGGTAATCGTCGGAATCTTTTTCCTTTTCCGATTCGGCCGGGGCACTTCGGTGTCCCGGCTTTTCTTTTTCACCCCACCCGGTAACCCACTATCCCGCTATCACGTCGGATGGGGGACAATGCGATTCGCCAAAAGCCTGCTCCTTCTCTCCTCCTTCGCCCTCTGCGCGTTTGCCCAGACCACTCCAACCTGGGACAACTCCGGAAATAACCTCCTCAACGGGACCTACTATTTCCGTCAGGTCTACTACGTGCTCGGCTCGTCGAACGGCACACTCTCACAAGCTGTAGCGGCGTACGGCACCATTACCTTCGATGGGAAGGGCACTTTCTCAATGGCGTTGACCGGCCAGCGCCCCCTGCAAACAGAGAATTACGCCATTGCGGCGTCCGGCTATGGTTATCTACAGAACCCGATCACCGGCGACACCATCTACGGTCTCGTCAGCCAGCAAGGACTATTCGTCGGCAGCGACACGGAGAACCAGCAGGGTTATAACGATATCCTGATCGCGGCTCCTATTGGCGCAAATCCCGCGAACCTGAGTTCATTCAAAGGCTCCTACACGGCCGCGTTCCTCGACCTGACTAGCGGCAACCCGGCGTACACGTTGAACGCCACGCTCGAATTCAACCCCGATGGCGCAGGCAACCTGGGCGCGGCGAGTGCCAGCGGCTATATCGGGCTGGGCGGAAACCAGAAGGTCACGCAATCGTATTCCGGCGTGAAGTACATTTTTTCTAACGGCGCCGGCGTGGTAAACTTCCCCGCTTCGAACAACGCGCTGCTCACAGGGCAGTATTACCTCTACATCTCTCCCGACGGCAACTTTATCTTCGGCGGGTCGCCTGGCGGCGCGGACATGATCGTCGGCGTGCGCACCGGTTCGGGCACTCCGGCGCTCAGCGGCCTCTATTACCAGGCGGGCGTCGACCAGGACGAATCTCATCTTGCCAGCGGCTACGCCATTTTGGACAGCTACTTCGGCGCGCTAAAAGCAAGCGCCGGCTCGATTGTGGGACATCAGCGCTTTGTGGATCTGGTCGACAACGGCGCGGCCATCGATTACACCTACACGGACAGCTATACGCTCGGCTCCAACGGAACGTACAGCACGGCGTATATGAACTACGTCGTCGGCAATAGCGGAATTCGCATCGGCTCGGGGATTGGACCCTTTCTCGGTCTCAGTGTGGCCCTTCCGGCCCCGACATTCAACGGCGACGGCGTCTATCTTGACCCTACGGGCATCGTGAACGCCGCCAGTTCGGCGCCTTTCACCGCGGGGATTGCGCCCGGCGAACTGCTGACCCTTTATGGCTCCAACCTCGCCGCCGGATTGGTAAGCGCACCGTCGATTCCGTTCCCCACGACTCTCGGCAACGTGCAGGTAATGATCAACGGAATCGCCGCGCCCATTTATTACGTGAGCCCGGGGCAGATTTCGGTAATCGTGCCGTATAGCCTCACGGGCGCCATCGCCGCCGTGCAGGTGATCAACAACAACATAGCGTCGAACACGATCACGAATTTTACGGCTGCGACTGCGCCCGGTGTCTTCACCGTCTTACAGACTGGAATCGGCGACGGAGCGATTCTGCATCAGGACGGCACGGCCGTCACCACAAAGAGCCCTGCCCAACCCGGAGAAACGGTCTCTGTGTTCCTCACCGGCCTCGGCGCGGTGAATCCGTCGATTTCCGACGGAGACGCCGGCCCGGGCGGACCTCTCAGTTACGCCACCGCGACGTTCACGGCCGACATTAGCGGAACGGCTGCCACGATCCAGTTCGCGGGGCTCGCGCCGAACCTCGCAGGCCTGTACCAGATGAACGTCACCATCCCCACTGGATTGACGGCAGGCGACAATATGCTCGACATTGGAGGTCCGGACTCCTATACGGCCGAGGTGACCATCCCGATAGCCGGAACTGCAACCGCGAATGCCGCACCGGCAATGGTGAAACCGAAAGCCTCGCAGAAAGGGGCATTCCCAGGCAACCACAGAGGCACAGCGATTCCGCCGACGACCCAGAGAAGGCCGTTGTAGATGAACTCAAAGCCCTAGCGCTTCGACGATCGCCTCTACGGCCGCCACCCGTAGATCTGCCTGCATCGCTTTCGGATCCGGCCGTTCGTCAAAGGCCTGGAAGAGGGCCATCTTCGCGATCGCGTATCTCTCCGTGGCCGAGAGTTGACGTCCGTGCGACTGCTCCCAGGCATTCAGCGCCGGCTCTTCCACCGTCACTTCCATCGGCAGCCAGTTCTTGCGGTCCGCCGAGATGCTGAAGACGTACGCGGCTCCGCGCCTGCCTTCAAAGAAATACTGATAAACGTATCCGCTTTGCGCGGAATACGTTTTCATGCGCCGCACGGCGGGAGCTCCCGTCAGCAGTTGCGCGGGTTTTCGTGAAAAAATGCGCCGAAACACTCTTCGTTCCCGAGCGTGCACCGAGAGGGCTGAAGCTCTTGACAAGTTTAACAAGCAGGCGCATATTGAAGGTGGAATCAGGCAGAGGAGTTTGATTCCACGAACGAAACGCCGTCTTGAGTTACTAGCCGGCCCGCCAGGGCTCGGCGGGAGGTGACATATAGAACCGGGCGAAAATGAGGGCGGCCTCATCCGCGGAGAGCGAACAGGCAGTACGAAGCACTCCTGAACGGTTGGACAAAAGCGCCACAACGTACTCGGCGCAGCGCCACAGGCGCAACAAGCCACCGTCAACAGCGACACTTTAGCTCGCACTCCGCGGTATGACCGCCCTTTTTAATTTCCACTTCTCTTCCCCTTCATCTCCGTTCTCCTTCCTTGGTGTGGGTTAAACTGAGTAGAGCAATCCCACACTATGCAAACGGCTGAATCCCGCGAAATTGTCAGTGCCCACAGTCCAGATTCCGATGACGCATTCATGTTCTATGGGCTGGCAACAAAAAAGGTCCGCTCTCCGCGAGTCACGTTCCGTCACATCCTGGAAGATATCGAAACACTCAATCGCAAGGCCATGGAAGGTCTCTACGACTTGAGCGCCATCTCCTATCACGCGTATCCCTACGTCGCCGACAAGTACGTATTGATGGCCAGCGGTTCGAGCATCGGCGACGGCTACGGCCCGATGATCATCTCCACGCGCCCGATGGAGCCCGAAGAACTCAAGGGGAAACGCATCGCCATTCCGGGCACGATGACCACCGCGTACCTCGCGATGAAGCTGTATCAACCGGATTTCGAACCCGTGGTAACGCCGTTCGACAAGATCACGGACGCGGTGAAAGAGCGCACCGTGGATGGCGGACTCATCATTCACGAAGCCCAGCTTACCTACGATAAAGAGGGCTTCCACCGCATTGTCGACCTGGGCCGCTGGTTCAAGAGCACCTACGATCTGCCGCTGCCTCTCGGCGGGAACGTGCTGCTGCGCAGTCTCGACCCCGAAATTCAGAGCGAGTGCTGCCGCATGATGCGCGACAGCATTCAATACGCCCTGGACAATCACAGCGAAGCACTGGAATACGCGATGCAGTTCGCGCGCGACATGGAGCCGCGGCTGGCCGAAAAATTCGTCGGCATGTACGTCAATCACTACACGCTCGATGCGGGCGAGGTGGTGCCGAAGGCTGTGAAGAAGCTGCTCGACATGGGCTTCGAGGCCGGAATCATCCCGCATCGGGTGGATGTCGAGTTCGTGCGGTAGGTCGATTCGCCTTTCGATGCACCTTTTACCGCTCCCTTACGGTCACGGCTCCGTTAGCAGCATCAACTACATACGGAGCCGTGACCGTGAGGGAGCGGTAAACGGTGCCGGGGATGCGAGGGCGTTTCGAATGCGACTAAAAAGCAATTCGATATTTTTAGCAGCCGCGCTCGCACTAGGACAAGATTTCGTGGATCACGTTGCCTGATACGTCCGTTAAGCGGAAATCGCGGCCGCTGTATCGATAGGTCAGGCGTGTGTGGTCGATGCCCATGATGTGCAGAATCGTCGCGTGGATGTCGTGGACGTGGGTGGGCTTTTCGATCGCTTTGAAGCCGAATTCATCGGTGGCGCCGTAGATGGCTCCTCCTTTCACCGCGCCTCCGGCCAGCCACATCGTAAAACCGAACGGATTGTGATCGCGGCCCGCGCCGGAACCTCCCGCGCCCGCGCCGATTTCCGCTACCGGCGTTCGTCCGAACTCCGATCCGCACACCACGAGCGTATCCTCCCACAAGCCGCGCGCCTTCAGATCCTTCAGCACGGCCGCGAACGGCTGGTCTGAATCCTTGGCATTCTTGCGGTGCTGGTTGATGTCCGAATGCGCGTCCCACGGGTCGCCCTTCGCGTAATACACCTGCACCATGCGCACGCCCTTCTCCACCAGGCGGACCGCGAGCATGCATCCGCGCGCCGTACTCCCGGGTCCGTACATCTTCTGATTCGCCGCCGATTCCTTTCGCAGGTCGAAGACCTCCGGCGCTTCGGTCTGCATGCGATACGCCGTCTCCATGCTTTGAATCGTGGCTTCGAGCTGCGGATCTTTGGCTTTCTCGCGCGCGTTCTGCAACTGGCTCAACTTCTCGAGCAGATCCAGTTCGCGGCGCTGCTCCGGCTGCGCGAATTTCTCGTTGTAGATGTACTTGATCATCTCCTTGGGGTCGAAATCCGGTTCGATGAGGAGTTCGGCGGTCTGCCGGTCGCCTGGCTTATCGGAGATGTAGGAGCCCTGGTTCATGGCGGGCAAAAAGGCGTTGCTCCACAGCGGCGGACCCACGGTGGTGGGCACATCGGGACAGAGCACGACGAAGCCAGGGAGATTCTTATTCTCCGTACCGAGCCCGTAGGTGAGCCAGGAACCAAGCGACGGCCGCCCCGCCTGGCTAAACCCGGTATTCATCATCAACATGGATGGTTCGTGGTTCGGAATGTCCGTGTACACCGCCCGTATCCAGCAGATGTCGTCCGCCAGTTCGCCGAGATTCGGAAACAGCTCGCTCACTTCCATGCCGCACTGTCCGTATTTCTTGAACTGAAACGGCGACCGCAGCAGCGTGCCCGTCTTCCGCTCCGTAGCGACGGCGCCGGTGGGCAGCGGCTGTCCGTGATACTTCTCCAGTGACGGTTTGTAATCGAAGCTGTCCACCTGCGAGAGGCCGCCGTTCATGAACAGAAAGATGACGTGCCTGGCGCGCGGCGTATGGTGCGGCTGTTGCGCGCGCGCCAGCGATTCGCCCACGACGCCTGCGAACGCCATCATGCCGAAGCCGCCGCCCATGCGGCAGAGTGCTTCGCGGCGAGTCAACGGTCTGCGCGCTTTGTGGGATGTCATGCTGACCTCAATCGATGTATAAAAATTCGTTGGAACTGAGCAGGACCTTCACGTACCGGCCCCATGTTGTCACCGGCAGCAGCGGTTTCTTCGCGGGCTTACTGTCGTCCGCGGCCGCGCCCTTCACACCGGCCATCATGCCCATGGCCTCTTCTTCGGCATCGCCGTCTTTCTTCGGCTTCTTCGGTTTCGGCGGCGCATCCTTCTCTTTTTCGGCGGCGGCCTTGCGTTCTTCGTACGCTTTCAGCGGCTCCTGGCTCAGGTACTCGTTGCCGAGCTTTAGTTCATCAGCCGTGGCGTCACGGCCCAACGCCAGCCGGTAAACCTTCTGAATTTTCGCGTCCGTATCGGTTTCCGCGGCGACCCTCCCGGCCAACTCTTCGGCCTGCTGCTGCACGAAATCGCTATTCATGAAGAAGAGCCGCTGGAGGGGCACGTTGGTGGTGAAGCGCTGCTCGGCGCTGATGTTCGGCGAGGGGAAATCGAAGAGCTGCAGATATTCATCCAGCCGGTAGCGGCTCACCTTTCCGTAGACCGTGCGGCGCTTGTACTGCGGCGTGAGAGGCTCGGAAGGGCCGTAGAGTTTGTTATCCAGTTCGCCGGAAACAGAGAGCATCGAATCGCGGATCTGCTCCGCATCCATGCGCCGCCGGTTGAACCGCCAGTAGAATCGATTGCCGGAGTCCTTATCCGAGCATGCCTGGCAAAATTCGTTGCTCATCTGGTACACAGAGCTCAGCATAATTGCGCGATGAAGCTGCTTGATGGACATTCCGTGATCGCGAAAATATGCGGCGAGATACTCCAGCAGTTCCGGATGCACCGGGCGCTCACCGGTCTGGCCGAAGTTGCTCGGCGTATCCACGATACCTGTTCCGAAATGACCTTTCCAGATGCGGTTCACAAGCACGCGCAGCGTTAGCGGCTGGGTGAGAATGGCGTCCGCCAGCTGCATCCGGCCGCTTCCCTGCGTGAAGTGAAGGGGGCCCTCGGTCGGCGATAGCACGGAGAGAAATCCGCGCGGCACTTCATCGCCGAGATTGAATGGATTGCCGCGGACATTCACTTTCAGATTCGCGGGCTGCGGGAGGTCGGCGACTCCGTGGACGAACGGATACTGCGGACCCAAGGCCTTTTTCGCCGACTCGACGTCTTCCCGCAGCGCCTTCAGGTAGGCGCGTTTGTCGCCATCGAGGTGGCGCTCCATGCCCCAGCCTCGAAACAGCAGAAGTCCGGGTTTGGGTTCGTCGCCGGTCCCCGGGAGAAACGGTTCGTCGAGATCCTCACGGTAGACGTCTTGCCAAAGCTTCATCCGCTCCGGCTCCATGGCGCGCAGTTCGACGCCGCAGCCGGGGCAGAAATCATCGTTTGTTTTAAAGTCACTCGGCTTAAAGACGGGTTCGCGTTTCTTGAAGCCGGGGAGCGCCTTGGTGAGCCGCACTTCGTTCTCGTCGTCTACCTCTTTGCGTTCCACGAGCACGCTCCACAACAGCGCCTGGAATTCATCGGCGAGCTTCTTCGCCTCTTCCTCCGTGCCGCCCTTGGCGATCATCGCCTGCCACTTGCCCAGATACGAATAATGCCGCGGAGGGCGCGCCAGGAACTTCAGCCAGCGCTCCATCAATTCGTAATCGAGCTTGTCCTCGTCGATCACCTTCTCGAGCTTCTCTTTGGGCTCGCCGGTGACGCGCCATGCGGCCGTCATGTACTTCGCGGCCTGCAACGTGAGGGTGTGCGACAACTCCTCGCTCTCATGCTGCGTGAATTCGCTCAGGATGCGCTGCCGCACCTTGAGTGCGCGCTCGTTCTTGTCGTACTCTTCGGCCACGTTTTTCGGGACGCGCGGGTACTCCTTGTAATCCGTGCTCGCGAAGACGCCGCCCAGCGCATAGTAGTCCGTGGTGGGAATGGGATCGTACTTATGATCGTGGCAGCGCGCGCAGCCCGCGGTGAGCCCGAGAAATCCACGACTCACCACATCCACGCGATCGTTGCGCGCATCGGCCGCCGTGATCTCAACCGCGCCGTTGTCGTAAAACCACGGACCCTGCCCGAGAAAGCCGAGCGCGGGCAACATGCGCGCCTGCTGTGCTTCCGGCATGAAATCGGCCGCAAGCTGCGCCTTCACAAACTGATCGTACGGAAGATCGTCATTGAACGCCTGGATCACCCAGTCGCGATAGAGATATGCGTTGGGATACGGATTGTAGCCGCGGCCCTTGGGGTCCAGACTGCGGTAGTCGTCTTCGCCGAAGCGCGCGACATCCAGCCACATGCGTCCCCAGCGTTCTCCATAATGCGGCGATTCCAGCAGGCGGTCGATCACCTTGGCGAAAGCATCCGGCGATTTGTCTTTCTCGAAAGCTTCGATCTCTTCGAAGGTAGGCGGCAGGCCCGTGAGGTCAAGCGTTGCGCGGCGAATCAACGTGCGGCGTTCCGCCGGGCCCGCCGGACCGAGACCTTCCTTTTCGAGGCGCGCCAGCACGAACCGGTCAATATCCGTGCGCGCCCATTTGGCGTTCTTGGGAGCGGGCGCCGGCGTTGGATGCAGCGGCTGAAAACTCCAGAACGCGCGCTGCTGCGGCGTGATGGTGTATTTACCGGCGCCCGGCGCAACGGTGGTGTTCGCGTCCGCGGGCCAGAATGCGCCGTCCTTCACCCACGCGACCAGATCGTCGATTTGCGCCGCCGTCAGCTTGCCTCGCATCGGCATTTTCAAGGCGCCGGTCTGGCGAACCGCTGCGATCATCAGACTTTTTTCGGGATCTCCCGGCACAATGGCCGGACCGGATTTGCCGCCCTTGAGCAGCGCTTCCTTCGAATCTACGCGCAGCCCGCCGAGCGCCGACGTGGTGTGACACGAATAGCACGCCGTCGCGAGAAGCGGCCGGACCTTCGATTCGAAAAAGACGCTGTCGCCGGGCGCGGCCGCGCAGGCCACACCGGCAAACGCAAGGACCCCCATTGCCCTGGCGCTCATCATTTCCCCTCCGTTTCGCGACGGTACAGGGTAGTATAGCTCGCATGAAGACTCTCCGGATTGTGGCGGTTGCGACCGTGTTGGGGTGGGCCGCGGCGCCTCACATTCCTCTGGCGAAGATCACGCCCGAGGCCACATTCGATGTGCCGAAAGCGCCCGATTGGATGGCTATCGACGAATCCGTCTGGGTGTCGCACGCGCCGGAAGACGTCATTACGCGCATCGATCCAAAGGCCAACAAAGTGGTGGAGCAGGTGAAGACCGGGAAACGGCCCTGCTCCGGCCTGGCTGCGGGATTCGGCAGCTTATGGGTTCCCAACTGCGGCGACCAGACCGTCACTCGCATCGACCTCAAGACCGGAAAAGTGACTGCCACCTTCTCTATGCCCGTGCCCGACTCCGAAGGCGGCATCGCGGCCGGCGCAGGCAGCATCTGGATGATCACCGATAAGAAAGGAACGCTGTCGCGCATCGATCCTTCGAACAACAAAGTGGTCGCGGAGATCCGCCTGCCGGCCGGCTCTTTCAACGTGAATTTCGGCGACGGCGCCGTTTGGGCGACCAGCACGACCGCGAACGTGCTGACGCGAGTCGACCCGGCAACCAACCTCGTGACGGAAACTATTCCCGTGGGAAAAACGCCGCGTTTCTTCGCGATCGGAGAAGGGGCTGTGTGGGTGCTGAATCAGGGGGACGGTTCGGTCAGCCGCGTGGATCTCAAAACGAACAAGGTGGTGGAAACGATCAAAGCGGGAGTTCCGGGCGAGGGAGGGGACATCGCCGCCGGAGGAGGGTCGGTATGGGTGACGGTGTTGGCCATGCCTCTTACGCGCATCGATCCGGCCACGAATAAAGTGGCCCAACAGTTCTCGGGAGAGGGTGGGGACGCCGTCCGTTTCGGTCTCGGCTCCGTCTGGCTCACGCATCTGAAAGGCGGAAAGGTCTGGCGTTTCGACCCCAAACGCATCGAAGCGCAGTAGCGACTGGCCATTTCACCCTTAATCCGCGAGCAGTCGCGCTCCGCGTGACCCGACAGGAAGGATTCCTGTCGGCACGTGGGGAGCGGAGCTCGCCTGGTCTACTTTGCTATCTTGGCCGCCGCCCTGAGGGTCAGCACCACGAACGTGAGTGTGCCATTCGTGCAGCCCGCATTAGGCAGCGTGGGCGACCCGGCCACAAACAGGTTTTCGTGATCGTGCGTGCGGCCGTAGCTGTCGCAGATGCTCGTCGCGGGATCGTTGCCCATGCGGCAGCCGCGCTCCGCGCGCCTGGTACCGGCCAGGAGGCCGGTACCTACTTACAGCGCGGACGAGCGGATAGCTTCGGCTTCGATAAAGATGTGCGTCACTTTGGGATATTCCGCGCGCACCGCCCTCTCGATGCGCTGAATCGCGTCCGCGACGGCGCGTGAAGCCAGTCCGTCGCGAAACTGGATCTCCACCGCGAGCAATACCGAATCCGGCCCGAAATGTACCGTCAAGGGCGTATTCACCGCCCGCACATCGGGATCTGCGTGCAGAATGTCGCGGATTCTCAGCCGCATCGGTTTGCCGACGGACTCTCCGGTAAGGAGTCCGCGGCTCTCGCGTACCAAAACGAACGCCACGGCCGAGAGGAGCAGGCCGATGAGGATGGACGCAATTCCATCGAAGACCGGCATGTGCAGGAGATCCGACAGGAGAATGCCGAAGAAGGCGAACGAAAGGCCGATGAGATCGCTGATATCTTCCAGCACCACCGTGAAGAGAGTGGGGTCCGTCGATACGTGTACAACTTGCAGCAGGGTGCAATCTGGAAAGAGCTTGCGCATTTGCCGGTAACCCACGACAAAGCTGGCGCCTTCGAACACGCCCGCAAGCGCGAGCACGATGTAGTTCCACATGGAGGCTTCCGGCGCGATCGGGTGCAGGATCCGCTGGACGCCTTCATAGATCGATACCGCGCCGCCGCCCGTGAAGATCAGCAGCGACACAATCAGCGTCCAGAAGTAAAGCTCCTGACCATGGCCGAACGGGTGCATTTCATCCGGCGGCTGGGATGCGCGGTGTTTGCCGTACAACAACAAGAGCTCGTCGGACGTATCGATGAGCGAGTGCAGCCCTTCGGAAAACATGCCGGAGCTGCCGGTGACCGCCGCAGCAATCAATTTCGTGGCGGAAACGGCAATGCCGCCGGCCAGGGCAGCGTAAATCGGGGCTGATGAGGAACGCACGGCGACTACCTGATTCCCATGCAGTTCGCTTGCCGTAGCGTGCGGACAGGCATTCACTTGCAACGGCCGGCTGCCGGGCGGCAGCTACTTTACGCCCTTACTGGGATCCCACCATCCTTGTTCCTTGCGGATGAGAATAATCTGACCGGTGTGATAGGCGTTGTGCGTCGCGATGTGGCTGATGGTTGACGCGATTTTCTTCAACTGATTCTCGTCAGCCCGCTGTACCAGCGCTTCCACTTCCGTCAGGACAGAGTTGAGGTCCCGAACAGTGGCCGCCCAGTTCGTTGCATTGAAAGCGTTGAAGGTTTCGTTATTGTTTCCATCGTAGGCATCCGCTTTCTCACCCTTCAGGTTCTGCAGTTGGCGCCGGTTCCAAAAGAGCAGGTGATTTGCTAATTGACCGATGGAATGGTTTGCTTTGTCATGAGTCCACGAGGCTTGTGCAGGCGTGAGATCGCTCAAGGCGATCTGAACGGGAACGAACCACTCTTCGTGATCGTGGGTAGATCGCAGTTCGCCGAGCAGAAGAGCCCGCAAATCCTGGGCATGGAGGACCGTAGAAGAAGAGAGGAGCAAATATGCGCTCATGGTTCCCAAGAGGATCCGTGCGGCTATACCACGAGGCGCGAGTCTCGCGATTCCGTTGAGCTGGCTGCTTGGTTTAGTTCGCATTGGATCACCCTCAAAAGTATATCCCGGCACTCGCCAACCTTATACTGAAAACGGGATGAAGAGGCCGTCGCCGCTCGATGCGTTCCACCCGGCAGTTCGGGAGTGGTTTGAAGCCGTTTTTCCCGAGCCCACGCGCCCCCAAGTGCTCGGATGGCCGGCTATTGCGCGCGGCGACTCCACCCTGATTCTCGCGCCCACGGGCACCGGCAAAACGCTCACCGCATTTCTCTGGTGCATTGACCGGCTGATGTTCCGCACGTCGCCCGCCGCGGCGGAGCGCTGCCGCGTCCTATATATTTCTCCCATCAAGGCGCTCGCCGTGGATGTGGAACGCAACCTGCGCTCGCCTCTGGTCGGCATCGCGCAAGTCGCGCGCAAGCACGGAACCGAATTCCACGAGCCTTCGATCTACGTGCGCAGCGGCGATACTCCGGCCGCCCAACGCGCACACTTCGCGCGCCGTCCGGCGGACATCCTCATCACCACGCCCGAATCTATTTACCTGATGCTGACGTCGAATGCGCGCGAGGCGTTGCGCAGCATCGAAACGGTGATCGTGGATGAAATTCACGCGCTCGTGCCCGGAAAGCGCGGCAGTCATCTCGCGCTCTCCCTGGAACGCCTGGAGCATCTCTGCGGCCGCAAGCTACAGCGCATCGGGCTTTCCGCGACGCAGCGGCCGCTGGAGGAAGTCTCCCATTTCCTGGGCGGCTGCGAAGGCAAGTCCGTAGCGGATAGCAGCGCGGCGGAAGAGACCCCCGCGAGTTTTCTGGATGCCGAGATCGGCGCTGCGCCGCGCTACCGCCCGGTGACGATCGTCGACGCCAGCGCGCCCAAGCGCATCGACCTGTGCGTGGAAGTGCCGCTCGAAGACATGGCGCGGCTCGATGAGTTGGAATTCATACCGAGCGGCCCGGCGGCGCAAGGTCCCGTGCGGCCTTCCATCTGGAGCGCGATTCATCCCAAGCTCGTCGAAGCCGTCCGCGAGCATCGCACCACGCTGATCTTCGTCAACAGCCGCCGGCTCGCCGAGCGCATCTCCGGCGCGATGAACGATCTCGCGGGCGAGGTGCTGGTGCGCGCGCATCACGGCAGCGTGGCCGCGGATCAACGGAAGGACATCGAAGATCGCCTGAAGACCGGGGCGCTGAAAGGGATCGTGGCGACTTCATCGCTTGAGCTCGGCATCGATATGGGCGCGGTCGATCTCGTCATACAGGTGGAAGCTCCGCTCTCGGTTTCGAGCGGCCTGCAGCGCATAGGGCGAGCCAGCCATCACGTCGGCGGCACCAGCGCGGCGATCATCTTTCCGAAATTTCGCGGCGACCTGGTGGCGTGCGCCGCGATTACGCGCGCCATGCAGGAAGGGCAGGTGGAAAGCGTCCGCTATCCGCGCAATGCGCTCGACGTTCTCGCGCAACAGATTGTCGCCATGGCCGCCGTGGATGCCTGGGACGCTTCGGAGTTGTTCGATACGGTCTGCCGCGCGGCTCCTTACGCAGGGCTGACGCGGGCCGTCTTCGAGAGCGTGCTGGATATGCTGTCCGGCCGCTACCCCGCGGACGAATTCGCAGAACTGCGTCCGCGCATCACGTGGGACCGCATCGGCGGGCGCATCACATCTCGCGAGGGTGCGAAGAAACTCGCAATCGCAAATGCCGGGACCATTCCCGATCGCGGACTCTTCGGCGTCTTTCTGACAGGCGCAACTCGCGGCTCGCGCGTCGGCGAGCTCGACGAGGAAATGGTGTTCGAAAGCCGGACCGGCGACACCATCGTGCTGGGCGCGAGCACATGGCGGATCGATGAGATCACACACGACCGCGTGATGGTTTCGCCGGCGCCCGGAGAGCCAGGCAAAATGCCGTTCTGGCACGGCGATACGGCAGGGCGGCCTTCCGAGTTCGGCCAGAAGATCGGCGCGCTCACCCGAGAGCTGCTGAAGCTGCCGCGCGCCGTGGCGCACACGCGGCTGATGGAAGATCACAGCCTGGATGAAAGTTCGGCCGCCAACCTGCTGCGTTATCTCGACGATCAGGCCGCGGCGACGGGCCGCGTGCCGAGCGACGTTGACATTGTCGTGGAGCGGTGCCGTGACGAACTCGGCGATTGGCGCATCTGCGTGCTGACGCCGTTCGGCAGCCGTGTGCACGCGCCGTGGTGCATCGCCGTCACCGCCCGCCTGCGCGCCGAGCGCGGCATGGACGTGGAGACGATGTGGTCCGACGACGGCTTCGTCATTCGCCTGCCCGACACGGAAGAGCCGCTCGAGAGCGAAGCGCTGTTCCCGGCGGCCGGAGAGTTGCAGGCGCTTGTGCTACGCCAACTCGGCAGCACTTCTTTGTTTGCCGCAAAATTCCGCGAGGCCGCCGGTCGCGCGCTTCTGCTGCCTCGACGCCGTCCGGGCCAGCGCGCCCCATTGTGGCAGCAGCGCAAACGAGCCGCGGACCTGATGGCGGTGGCGGCGCGCTACCCCTCTTTCCCGATTCTTCTGGAAACGTATCGCGAATGTGTCCGCGAGGCGCTAGATCTGCGCTCGGCCGCGGCCGTCCTGCAAAAGGTGGAGCGCGGCGAAATCCGTGTGACCGCGGTGGAATCCGCGAAGCCTTCTCCGTTCGCTTCCGCGCTGCTGTTCTCCTACATCGCCAATTACATTTACGAAGGCGATGCGCCGCTCGCCGAACGCCGCGCGCAGGCACTGGCCATCGACCAATCGCAGCTCGAGCAAATTCTCGGCAACACGGACTTCCGCGAATTACTCGATAAATCCGCGCTCGATGAAGTAGAAGGACAGCTCCAGTCGCTCGACCCCGAGTATCAGGCACGGCACGCGGATGGCGTGCACGATCTGCTTTTGAAACTCGGCGATCTGACGAGCGGCGAAGTGCTCGCGCGGTCGGAATCGCCCGAAGTTGCTGCCACGGTGGAGGAGTTGGCGCGATCGCGCCGCGCCGTGCTGGTGCGCATCGCGGGCGAAACGCGCTTCGTTCCCGTGGAGTATGCGGCGCGGTATCGCGATGCGCTGGGTGTGCCTCTGCCTCCGGGACTCGCGGACGTATTTCTGGCGCCCGCGCCAAATGCTCTGAACGGCATCGTGCGCCGGTATGCGCGCACGCACGGTCCATTCACTCTCGGGGAAATTGCGGGGCGGTACGGCCTCGCGCCGGATCTCACCGAACAGGAACTGCGGCGGCTGCATGGCGAAGGCAAGTTGCTCGAAGGCGAATTCCGCCCCGGCGGCACCCATCGCGAATGGTGCGATCCCGAAGTGCTCCAACAGATCCGCCGCAAGACGCTCTCGAACCTTCGCCGCGAAGTAGTGCCCGCCGAGCAATCTGCATTCGCGCGCCTGCTCACACGATGGCAGGGTGTTACTACGCGCCGCAAAGGCATGGAGGCGCTGCTGGACGCCATCGAAGTGCTACAGGGCGCCGAACTCATCGCCTCAGACCTGGAGCGCGAGATTCTCCCCGCGCGGGTTTCCCACTATCAGCCTGCCGACCTGGACGCGCTGCTCGCATCCGGCGAAATCGTTTGGATCGGCCGCGAGCCTCTGGGCGCTCGCGACGGCCGCGTATCGCTGTACCTTGTGGAAGCGCTCGGCTCACTGGCGGCGCCGCCGCGCATGCCGGAGACCTTGTCCGAGCGGGCGCGCGCGGCACTCGACTATCTTTCGCAGATGGGCGCTTCGTTCGAAGCGGCGATCCACCAGGGCGCCGGCGGCGGTTTCCCGAATGAGACCAGCGACGCTTTATGGGAACTGGTGTGGGCCGGGCTCATCACGAACGATACGTACCATCCGGTGCGCGCGCGCATTACGGACCCGGAGCGTGCGCACGGGCTGCGCGGTGCACCCGCGCCACAGCCGGGTTCGCCTGGATTTCTCATGCGGCAGCGGATGCGCCGCGGCGGCTTTGGGCAAGGTCGCTGGTCGCTGGTGCGGCAGCGGATCGCGCGCCCGGCTTCGCCCACCGAGTGGACCGCCGCCACGGCACAACAACTGCTGGCGCGCAACGGCATCGTAATGCGCGAGACCGCGGTTGCAGAGAACATTCCGGGCGGCTACCCGGCAGTCTACCCGGCACTGAAAACGATGGAAGAGAGCGGATGGGTGCGCCGCGGAATGTTCGTCGCTGGAATGGGCGCGGCCCAATTCGCGACCGCCGCCGCAGTGGATATGCTGCGCAGCCTCCGCCGTCCCGGCGAACGCGCCGAGGCCGTGCATCTCGCGGCGTCCGACCCTGCCAATCCATACGGCGCACTGCTGCCATGGAGCGAAGAATCCTCAGACCACGCCATGGCGCGAGCGGCGGGCGCGAACGTGATTCTCGTGAACGGA
>DATNFO010000009.1:0-28848 GCA_035606355.1 Candidatus Limnocylindrales bacterium
GCGGAATACCGACCTCAAACGCGCCGCTACCGATACCAGGATGCACTACGCCGACTTTCATTTCTATCGGCGGCCCACAGGGCCATGGTTACTCCCTTACGGTCACGGCTCCGTATGTACATGATTCCGATAACGGAGCCGTGACCGTAAGGGAGCGGTAAACGGTGCCGGGGGTGCGAGTGCGTTTGAATGGCAGCAAAAAGCAATTTGATATTTTTTCACAAGCCCGTTAGGAAGCGGTAAAAGGTGCATCGAAAGGCGGATGGAGCGCGACGAGAACGGCAGCCAGGGTTTTTCACAAACCCGTTAGGAAGCGGTAAAAGGTGTTTCGAAAGGCGAATTGAGCGCGACGAGAACCACAGCCGGATTTTTTCACAAACCCGTTAGGAAGCGGTAAACGGTGTATCGAACGACGGATGGGGCGCGACGAGGACGGCAGCCGGATTTTTTCACAGCCCCGTCAGGGATCCGTAATAGGTGCGGGGGATCGGAGTGCGTTCGAATGCGTTCACGCCAAGAACCCATCATCAGGCACGCAGCCTTAATTGCGGTATATTGCGGGAATGCGTTTTGTAGGCTTCCTTCCCGCGGTGTATTTCGCCGCGACCCTCTTCGCGCAGCCCGGCACGAATCCATCTCTCAAGCCTGGGCGCGATCAGAATCAGGCCATTGACGAGGAGTACACGAAAAAGATCCGCGAGTACACCACCGAGACCTTCTTCAACTCGCCGCTCACGGATTACCTTCCTGCCTCCAAAACAGTGCCGACGCCGAAAGCCGAACTCGGCGACGTCTCCGGTGCGCCCGGCATCCTGCCCTACTCTGCCGATGTCTACCGCTACATGCGCATGCTCGAGAAAGCCACTCCGCGCGTGAAGGTCTTCAGCATCGGCCACACCGAAGAAGGCCGCGAAATGATCGCAGTCGCCGTGGCAAATGAAAAGCTGATCGCCGGCATGGACGAGAACCGCGGCCGCCTCGCAAAATTAGCCGACCCGCGCACCATCAATCTGAACGATGCCGAAGCCGAGAAGCTCGTCTCCGCCTCCACGGCGATCTATTACATTACCGGCACGATCCACTCGAGCGAAACCGGCGCACCGACCGCGCTCATGGAACTGGCCTACCGGCTCGCCGTCGACGACAGCGCCTACATCCGCCACATCCGCGACAACGTCATCACCCTGATTACTCCGGTAGTGGAAGTGGATGGCCGCGACCGCATGGTCGACATTTATAAGTGGCATCTCGCCAACCCCGGCAAGCAGTGGCCGTCGCTCGCGTATTGGGGCCACTATGTGGCGCACGACAACAATCGCGACGCCATGGGCGTGACGCTGCAACTGACGCGCAACGTGCTCAACACGTTCGTCGGGCAGAAGGCGCAGGTGCTTCACGATCTGCACGAGTCCGTTCCGTACCTCTACGACAATACGGTGGGAGACGGACCTTACAACGCGTGGATCGACCCGATTCTGGCCGACGAGTGGCAGATGATGGGTTGGAACAACGTTTCCGAGATGACCAAATTCGGCATGCCCGGCGTGTTCACGCACGGCACATTCGATACGTGGTCGCCCGGTTACCTGATGTTCATCGCGGCAATGCACAACGGCATCAGCCGCCTGTACGAGACATTCGGTAACGGCGGCGCGGATACCGAAGAGCGCACGCTCCGGCCTAACGAATACGGCCGCACGTGGTACCGGCAAAACCCGCCGCTGCCCAAGGCGAAATGGAGCCAGCGAAACAACAATAATTACGAACAGACGGGTTTGCTGACGGCGCTCGAGTACTTCTCTTTCAACGACAAGTTCTTCCTGCGCAATTTCTATCTCAAGGCCAAGCGCTCCATCGAAAAACCGCGCACCGAGGGTCCGGCGGCTTACGTGTTCACGGCAGACGATCCGCGCCCCGGCGGCCAGGCCGAGCTTCTCGACATCCTGCAAAAGCAGCAGTGCGAAGTCTACCGGGCGACGGCGCCGTTCACCGTCATGATGCCGGGCAAGCGCGCTCGCGCAACCTCGGGACGGGGCGGCCGCGGCGCCGACGCGGTGGAAGAGACGGTGGTGCGGCCGATCGAAAAACCCAAGCCCGAGCCGCGCACATTCCCGGCCGGCAGCTACGTTATCCGTATGGATCAACCTTACAGCCGCATTGCCGACGCGCTGCTGGATTATCAGTATTGGGCGGCGAACGATCCGCAGAAGAGCATCTACGACGATACCGGCTGGACCTTCGGCGAACTCGGCAACGTGCAGGTGGCGCGCGTGCCCGACGTCAAGGTGCTGGAAGCCGCGATGACCCGCGTGGATGGTCCGGTGCGCGCTTCCGGCGGCCTGGAGAACTCCGGCGATATTTATCTGGTGAACAACGATACGACCAACGGACTGATGACGCTCAGATACCGTTTCCCGCAGGCGAGCTTCGATGTTTCCGAAGAGCCGTTTGAAGCGGCGGGACACAAGTTCAACCGGGGTTCCTTCATTATCCGCAATGTGGCCGCGGCCGATCTCTCGAAGGCGGGGAGCGAACTCGGAGTACGCGCCTATGCCGTGAGCGTCCCACCAACGGTAAAGACGCACCCCGCGCGCGCCGCTCGCATCGCGTTCATGCACACGTGGCTGGGTACGCAAGCCGAGGGCTGGTGGCGTATGGAGTTTGACCGCCTCAAGATTCCGTACAGCTACATCAGCACGCAAAACGCCGCAGCCGAAAAGGACCTACGATCCAAATACGACGTCATTGTTTTCGGACCCGTGGGACGCGCCAACCCGCAGCAGATTGTCAACGGCCTGCCCATGTACGGCAATCCGCTGCCCTGGAAAGTCACGCCGCAGACTCCGAATCTGGCGCACAGCGACGAGACGGACGATATGCGCCCCGGACTCGGGTGGAGCGGCCTCGATCACTTACAGGAATTCGTGCGCAAGGGCGGACTGCTGATCACCGCAACGGACACCTCGAACTTCGCCGTGACGTTCGCGTTCACGCCGGGAGTCAGCATGACGGCGCCCCGCTTGCTGAAAGTGACGGGCTCCGTACTGCGCACCAAACTGGTGGACGCCGCCAGCCCGATCGCCTACGGGTACAGCGATAACCTCGCGGTGTACGCGTACAACCCGACGATCTTCGGCGTTTCGAGTATGTCAGGCGGCGGAGGCGGCGGCGGTGGCCGCGGCGGCGGAGAAGCCGGGGGGCGCCCCACCGGTCGCGGAACTGCCGACGATCCGGACGTGCCGCAGGGCCGGCAGATGTTCGAAGCGCCCGAACAGCCGCGAGCGAATCCGTGGGAAGCGCAGCCCATCACCGATGAGCAACTGCGAAATCCAGTCAACGTCATTCCGCCGGCGCAACGGCCGCGCGTGATTCTGCGTTACGCGAATGCGCCGGACCTGCTGGTCTCCGGACTCCTCGATAACGGCGCCGAACTCGCGCAGCACCCGGCGGTGATCGATACGCCGGTAGGCGAGGGCCACGTGATTCTCTTCTCGAACAATCCGTTTTGGCGTTCGGAGACGCAGGGGAGCTATGGACTGGTGTTCAATGCGATCTTGAACTTCGACAACCTCGACGCCGGCAGAAAGCTGGACACCAAGTGAAATTCGCTTCCGTGTTGCTGGCCGGCGCGGTGTGCGCCGCTCCGCTCGCGGCGCAGGCGGTGGACAAGCAGGACATCGAGTTTGGCCGGCCGGGCAACCATCCGCTGTATCTCGACCTTCACGTTCCCGCCGGGCCCGGTCCGTTTCCGGCCGCGATTCTGGTGCACGGCGGAGGCTTCGACGAGGGCAGCCGGAAGACCAACGTCCGGCCGCTCTTCCAATTGCTCGCCGATGCGCACTACGCCTGGTTCAGCGTCGACTATCGGATGGCGCCCGAGTTCCGGTTCCCCGCAGCGCGCGAGGACATGGATGCGGCTATCAAGTGGGTGAAGGCTCACGCGGCCGAATACAAGGTGGACCCGAAGCGGATCGCGCTGATTGGAGAATCGGCCGGCGGCTTCATGGTGAATTATGCGGTGACGCATGAGACGCCCGAAACGCGCGTCGCGGCCCTGGTGGATTTCTACGGGCCGGTGGATTACAAGGTGCTCGCCGCCGAGCGCCGCGACCATCCGGAGCGGTTCAACATGACGAGCATCAACAGGCACCTCGCCGACGGCGGCAGTTCCCGCTTCTTCGAGGGCGCACCGCCGGATTCGGCGGCTCCGATTCACGCCGTCCACAAGGGTATGCCGCCGGTGCTGGCGATCCACGGCACGAAGGACGATCAGGTGCCGTACACGCAATCGACGATGTTCTGCGACGCCATACGGAAGGTGGGAACAAGCTGCGACATCATCACCATCGAAGGCGGCGGTCACGGCATGGGCTGGAAAGACCCGTCGATGCAGCACTGGAAGGCCGAAATGATCGCTTGGCTGAATAGGAATATGTAACGGCCGGTCTCCTGACCGGTCGCTAACTTAGATTTGCGACCAGGCGGGAGCGAGATCATCACCATCCAGGGCGGTCACGGCATGGGCTGGACAGACCCGTCGATGCAGCACTGGATGACCGAAATGATCGCTTGGCTGAATCGGCACATGTAACGACTAGAGATTTTGCGACCAGGCGGGAGCCTGGTCGTTACCTTCTGCTGCGAGATCATTACGATCGAGGGCGGCGGTCACGGGATGGGCTGGAGAGACCCGTCGATGCAGCACTGGAAGGCCGAAATGATCGCTTAGCTGAATAGGAATATGTAACGGCCGGTCTCCTGACCGGTCGCTAACTCAGATTTGCGACCAGGCGGGAGCGAGATCATCACCATCGAGGGCGGCGGTCACGGCATGGGCTGGAAAGACCCGTCGATGCAGCACTGGATGACCGAAATGATAGCTTGGCTGAATCGGCACATGTAACGACTAGAGATTTTGCGACCAGGCGGGAGCCTGGTCGTTACTTTCTGCTGCTTACTCCGGCTCCGATGATTGCCAGCTCGTGGCTGTTCGCCACGCGCTCGAAGTGGCTGCCTTGCAGGGTGCTCATCTTGACCATCTCCTGCAGTGTCTCGCTCAGCAGCCCTAAATCCACGAAATCGGCATTCGGGCCCGCCAGATAAAATCGTCCCGGGCCATCGGTGTGCACCATCGTGGCCGTCGCCGCTGCCAGTGCGCGATGCCAACGCTTCACGAATTCGACGGCGCGCTCTTCGCCGTGCAGCGCCGCGGCGAACACCTCTTCAGGCTCCAGATCCAGGAAGCGCAAGCGCATCGCCCGGCTGCCCACGATTCCCTCCAGATGCCCGTGACCTCCGCAGGCGCAATATTTCTCCTTAGGGTCCAGCGACACCACAATGTGCCCGCCTTCCCAAACGCCTTCGCTCCTCGGATGACGCCCGAAGCCGACTCCGTCTCCGAGGTACCAGACGCGCACCAGGCTTTCGAGGGTGCCGCGAGTGGCCGCGATGCCCGCCGCCAGGGCGTCGGCATCGTTCATCGCGCACACCGGCACCTGGATGCCATCCTCGCGCAACGCGGCCGCGAGTTTCTCCTCGATGCGCAGTCCCTTCAACTGACCGAGATTCGGCGACTCTTCAATCAGCCCGCAACGAATAATTCCGGGCAGCCCCGCACCAACGCTGTCCACCGCGCCGCCCGCATGCAGCGCAGCGACCGCTTCGCGCATGCGCGCCACAATCTCATCCGCCGGCAGCGACTTCAAATCGAGCTCGCGGCCCGGCTCCGGATACATCCGAACGTCACCGAGGGTGGCGCCGTCCACCACTCCCGCCCAGATGTATCGTGTGGCCAGCACCCCTATGCTGCGCGCCATTTTCAGAACCTCATCAGCTTGTTGATGCCGTTGAACGCCGCCTGTTTGTAACACTCGGCCAGCGTCGGATAGTTAAACACGGTCTCGACGAAGTAGTCCACCGTGCCCTTCAAAACCAGCACCGCCTGCCCGATGTGCAGCAGCTCCGATGCGCCTTCGCCGATTATATGTACACCGAGAATCTCACGCGTCTCGCGATGAAAAATGAGTTTCAGGCGGCCCGTGGTATCGCCGCGAATCTGCCCGCGCGCCGTCTCGCGATAGTATGCGAGTCCCACTTCATACGGCACATCTTCATCCGTGAGCTGCTCTTCGGTCTTGCCGATGAAGGAGATTTCCGGAATGGTGTAGATGCCGTACGGATACGTCGCGGGGTTGGAATGGATCTTGAGCCCGCACGCATTCGCCGCGGCGAGCCGCCCCTGTTCCATCGATACCGACGCGAGGCTCGGAAACCCGATCACGTCGCCGACTGCGTAGATGCCCGGCACCTTGGTGCGATACTCCGCGTCCACGGAAATGCGCCCGCGGCTGTCCGCGTCGATTCCGGCCGCCGCGAGGTTGAGGCCATCGACTGCCCCCTGCCGCCCCACCGCGTATAAGAGCACGTCCCCGACAATTTTCTTGTTGCTTTTCAGGTTCGCGACCACGCCGCCATCGGGCGTCGCCTCCACGCTCGCGACTTCCTCGTTCAGCCGCATCGTCACGCGATGATCGCGCAGGTGATAGCTGAGCGCCTCGACAATTTCCGTATCGGCGAACTCCAGCAGCCGCGGGCGCTTCTCCACCAGGATCACGCGCACGCCGAGAATCGCGAACATGCACGCGTACTCGACGCCGATCACGCCGCCGCCCACCACGATCAGCGTTTTGGGGATCTCGGTAATATTCAGGATCTGATCGCTGTTGACAATCGTCTTCCCATTGATGGGAACGGTGGCCGAATCCGCGGGCCTGGTGCCGGTTGCGACGATGATGATGGGCGCTTCGGCATCGTCCTGACCACGGGAGTTTTCGATGCGTACGTGCGTCGCGTCAAGGAAACTGGCTTTCGCGAAGATCACTTCCACGCCGTTTCGCGTAAGCTGCGCCTGCGTAACGTCCACTTCCGTCTTGATCACCTGGTTGACCCGGAAACCCAGATCGGACATGGTGATGCGGTCTTTCACGTGGTAATTGATGCCGTAGATGCCCTGGAACTGAAAGCCGGAAAGGTGCAGGACGGCTTCGCGCATGGTCTTGCTGGGAATTGTGCCCGTGTTGACGCACACGCCTCCCACCACCTCGCGCTGCTCAATTACGGCGACGCGCCGGCCGCACTTGGAGCCTTGAATTGCTGCCCGCTGCCCCGCCGGTCCGGAGCCGATGACAATCAGATCGTAAGTTCGCATAGGTGGGGCAGGCGCGTCCGCCTGCCCACTTTCTCAGTGAGTGATCGGGGTTTACTTGCCCTGATTGAAGCGGTTTTCCACCTCGGGCCAGTTGACCACGTGCCACCAGGCAGCGAGATAGTCCGGACGGCGATTCTGATACTTCAGGTAATAGGCGTGCTCCCAAACATCGACGCCCATCACCGGGAATTTGCCTTCCATAATGGGACTGTCCTGGTTTGCGGTGGAGATGACGTCAACCTTATCGCCGCTCTTCACCAGCCACGCCCAACCCGAACCGAAGCGCGACGCGCCCGCGGCGTTCATCTTCTCTTTGAACTTATCGAAACTGCCGAACGTGCCGGAGATCGCCTGCGCGACATTGCCCACCGGGTGGCCGCCCCCCGGGCCCATGATCTTCCAGAACATCGAGTGGTTGATGTGTCCGCCGCCATTGTTGCGCACTGCGGTCCGGATGTTCTCCGGCACGATGGCGCAGTTATTCGCGAGCAGCTCTTCAATGCTCTTGTTCTGCAGGTCCGGCGCGGATTCCAGCGCCTTATTCAAGTTGGTAACGTACGCGTTGTGGTGCTTGCCGTGATGGATCTCCATCGTCATCTTATCGATATGCGGCTCCAGAGCATCCGGAGCGTACGGCAGCGGCGGAAGTGTAAATGGCATCTCAGCTCTCCTTAATTTTCTGTTCTCTCAAACGCATCGGCGAGCTTAAACATCGTGGTCTCGTCGAAATGTTTCGTCAGAATCTGCATCCCTACCGGCAACCCCCCGGCGGTGGTTCCCCCCGGAACGCTCATGCATGGAATACCCGCCAAACTGCCGGTGATCGTATAAATGTCCGAAAGGTACATGGCGACCGGATCGTCCACCTTCTCACCCAGTTTGAAGGCAGGAAACGGCGAAACCGGCGCCACAATGGCGTCCACCTGCTGGAACGCCCGGGCAAAATCGCGAGCAATCAAGGCGCGCACTTTCTGCGCCTTGAGATAGTATGCGTCATAATAGCCCGCGCTCAACACATACGTTCCTAACATAATGCGGCGCTTGCATTCGGCGCCGAACCCTTCGCCCCGTGTGTTCCGGTACATCTCGCCGAGCGTCTCAGAGTGCGGCGATCGCGTGGTGTAGCGCACGCCGTCATAACGGGCCAGGTTGGAGCTAGCCTCCGCGGTGGCAATCACGTAGTAGCACGCGATCGCCGAATCGGTCGCGGGCAAACCGATCTCGCGAACGTCGCAGCCGAGGGCACGAAACCGCTCGACACCGCGGTGGAACAATCCGGCAGTCTCTCCTGTCAAATCCTTTAGATACTCGCGAGGCACTCCGAGCTTCAGCCCTTTTACGCTGCCGTCAAGCGCTGTTGCATAATCCGGTACTGGAACGTTCGCGGATGTGGCATCTCGCTCGTCGCGACCCGCAATGATTTGCAGCACCGCCGCCGAATCCTTGACGGAGCGCGCGAACGGACCGATGTGATCGAGCGAACTGGCGAAGGCGGTGAGCCCGTAGCGCGAGACGCGCCCGTACGTCGGCGTCACGCCGACCACGCCGCAGAAGCTCGCGGGTTGCCGCACGCTGCCGCCTGTGTCCGAGCCTAAGGAGACGACCGCGGTTCCCTGCGCCACTGCCGCGGCCGATCCGCCGCTGGAGCCACCCGGCACGCGGTCCGGAGCCACGGGATTGTGCACGGGTCCGAATGCGGAGTTCTCGTTCGAAGATCCCATGGCGAACTCGTCGCAGTTGGTCTTGCCGATGATGACGCCGCCTGCCGCTTCTATGCGCTGTATGGCCGTGGCGTCGTAGGGCGGAACGTAGTGTTCCAGCAGTTTGGACGCGCAGGTGGTCCGCACGCCTTTCGTTACGATGACGTCCTTCACGGCAACCGGCACACCGCCGAGCGCGCCGGGATCTTCGCCGCGAGCAATTCGCTCATCCACCATCCGCGCGGCTGCGAGAGCGCGCTCTTCCGAAAACAGCAGGTATGCGTTGGTAGCGGGATTTTCACGCTGCGCGAATTGGAGGAACTCCGACGTTAGTTCGACGGAGGTGAATTCCTTGCGAATGAGTGCTGTGCGGATTTGGTTTATGGTGAGGGAAGCAAAGTCAACGTTCATCGGCGTATTCGCGCTCCATTCGCCTTTCGATACACCTTTTACCGCTCCCTCACGCGTTCGTGAAGAAATCCGGCTGTTGTTCTCGTCGCACTCCATTCGCCTTTCGACGCACCGTTTGCCGCTCCCTTACGGTCACGGCTCCGTTAGCAGAATCAACTACATACGGAGCCGTGACCGTAAGGGAACGGTAAAAGGTGCCGGGAATGCGAGTGCGTTTGAACGCGGCACAAAAGCAATTCGATATTTTTTCACACCCCCTCACGGTCGCGGCTCCGTTAGCGGAGCGGTAAAAGGTGCCGGGGATTCGAGTGCGTTTGAATGCGGCAAAAAGTAATTCGATAATTTTTCACAACCCCGGAAGGGAGCGGTAGAAAGTGCCGGGGAATCGAGTGGGTTTGAATGCGGCAAAAAGCAATTCGATAATTTGTCACAACCCCGTAAGGGAGCGGTAAAAGGTGCCGGGGATTCGAGTGCGTTTGAATGCGGCAAAAAGCAATTCGATATTTTTTCACAACCCCTCACGGTCGCCGCTCCGTATCGGCGAATCACTTTTCGATCACCAGTGGCACCTTGAAGTACCCGGCGCCGGATTTCGCGGCGTTTGCCACCGCGGCATCGTTGCCGAGCGGAGCGACCACGACGTCTTCGCGCAGCCCGCCTTCCCCTTCCACCAGCACTTGCGCCATCGGCTCGACGCCTTCGGTATCGACCTGATTGAGCCGGTCGACGTGTTCCAGAATGCCGTTCAGGTCGGCTTGGAATCGGGCGATCTCCGCGTCCGTCAAGGTGAGGTTCGCCAGTCCGGCGACGTACCGGACCCGCTCTTCGTTGATCTTCACGCCTGTGCCTTGGCCCTTGCCGCTTTATAAATGGTGCGCAGCACGGGATCTTCGATTCCCGCAGCCTCATCGGCGAAAAGACCAGTAAGCGCGCGATCGGCCCGCGCCGGTTCACGCCGCCGCGGAACCACTTTGAACTGGAGTTCTTCCACCAGACCCGCGCCCAAGTGCCGAGCCAGATTGCGCAAAATGAAACCGGAGAGCGACATCAACTGCCGCTGCCACACCTTATCTTCCACCTCGACCACCAGGCGCGTGCGCACCAGTTTCACCGGCTGCGTATGGGCCGCGATCTTCTTTCCCACCGCGTGCCGCCACGCTCCGCAAGCGAGCGTTTCGGGATTTACCTTGCCGCCGGGCAGTTCGAATTCCCGGATCACTTTGGTCAAGCGTTGCATTGTGGACGGTGCGCTTATTTTATCATTGGGAGAGGAAATCATGCGAGCATTCGTTGCGGCACTCGCGTTTCTGGGGGCGGCGCTCTGTGGGTTTGCGCAACCCGCGCCGCAGGACCTCGTTAGCACCACTGTCACGAATGACCGCACCGGTCAGGCGACGGTCACGGTCCACAACCACGGCAAGAGTGACCTGGTCGCGTTCCTATACATCTACACGCTGCACCGCGACCCCAACGGCGGCACGAACTACGCCTCGACAGGCTACTACGATGCGCTCACGGATCCGCAATATGCCAAAGCCATCCCCGCCGGCCAGGATTTCACACTGCCCTTCCGCGTCGGCGGCAACGGCTTTTACGCCAAAGTCGCGGTAGGCGCCGGGATCTTCGCCGACGGAACTACCTTCGGCGAGCGCGTCACGCTGCAGCATATCTTCGACCGCCGCAACTTCATGCTGGTCAGCTTGAAAAAGAGCATCGCCGAATTGCAGCAGGTGGGTGAGGACAAACTGACGCGCGAACAGATTATCGTGCAGTTCACGAAGGAATTGAACGAAGAGGCGTCGCTCGGCCTGGACCCGGAACTCACCAGTTGCATCCAGCAGGTGCGGGGGCAGATCCTCGGCGTGCTGCGTACGACCGGACGCATGCCGGACGGAACGCCGGTCCCGGTGCAGCAAACCATCGACAGCCTCCTGCTGGATCTGAAGCACCGGCGCGATATTCTGACCGGCAAGTAGTTGAATTCCAGCCGGACGCCCACGGCGTCACGAAAACACAGGCTTGCGCACCGCCAAAGCGGGTTGTAAACTGCGGTGAAATGAATTTCCGTCGCGTCCTGATCCCCTTGCTTGGCGCAGTCTCACTGATGATGGCGCAGTCCACGTTGAACAACGAGGCCGTCGTCAAAATGTCCAAGGCGGGTTTGAGCGAAGACATCATTGTCTCGACTGTCAAAGCTCAGGCCGGCAGCTATACAACCGATGCCGATGCGTTGATCGCATTGAAAAGCGCGGGTGTCGGCGATAAGGTGATCGCCGCGATGATCGAGAAGGCGAGCGCACCCGCGGCCGCCGCCACTACCGCGCCCGCGTCCACGCCGTCAGCGGCTGCCGCGCCCGGCGGCGCACCAATCGTGGCCGAGATCGGCGTGTATGTGAAAAAGAACGAGAAGTGGGCCGATCTGCCGCCGGAAGTCGTCAACTTCAAGACCGGCGGCGTCCTCAAGACCATCGGCACCGCGGGAATCGTCAAGGGCGACGTCAACGGTCACGTCAACCACGACCATAGCAGCACGCAACTGAAAACTCCGGTAGATCTGCTGGTCTACACGCCGGAAGGAGTTGCCATCACCGAATATCAATTGCTGCGCCTGCACGAGCAAAAGGACTCGCGCGAGTTCCGCACCGTCACCGGCGGCGTTCTGCACGTCTCTGGAGGCGCCACGCGCGACCTGCTCCCGTTCGAGAACAAAAAACTGGCGCCGCGAACTTATGAGATCCTGCTGCCGAACCTCGGCTCCGGCGAGTACGGCCTGCTGCCGCCCACCGCAGGCGATGCTACCGGGTCCAGCGGCCGAATCGGCAAGATTTACTCCTTCCGGATTGTCGAATAGCGCCCGGCCGGGAGCTTGCATTTCAGACAAAAGTAGCTCATTATCGTTGCAGCACACCACTGCAACGAGGTGCCTATGACCGCCGACCTTCTCCACCAGCACCCTTTCTCCGAAGGATTCTGGCCCGAGCACGTCCAATTGCTTTCCGAAATGGCCGCCGAAACGCATTTTGCTTCCGGCGAACTGATTTTCCAGGAGGGCGACCGCTCCAGCCTTTTCTATCTCCTGCTGGAAGGCAATGTCGCGCTCGAAATCATCGCTCCGGGGCATCCGGTTCGTGTCGCGACGCTTGTATCCGGCGAAGTGCTCGGCTGGTCTTCGATCACCGGCGACCCCGGAAAACAGTTTCAGGCGCGCGCGCTGGAACCGCTCCGCGCGCTCGCCTTTGACGGCGTCCGCCTGGCTCACGCCTGCGAGCGCGATTACGCTTTCGGATTCCGGCTGATGCGCGCGATCCTCACTGTGACCACGGATCGCCTCCACGCGATTCGAGCCCAACTGCTCGATCTCTATACTCCGGTGGCTCAATGACAGCCGATGAAGCTCTACAAATGGTCCGGTCCGGCCAGCGCGTTTACGTGCACAACGGCTGCTCCGAGCCCGTCCCGCTGGTGGAAGCGCTGACTCGCCGCGGCCGCGAACTCTCCGGCGTGGAAGTGATTCACATGGCGACCATGGGCATCGCGCCGTACACAGCTCCCGAATTTGAAGGCAATTTCCGGCAGAGCGCCCTGTTCATGGGCGCAAACGTCCGCGAAGCAGTGCAGGCGGGACGCGCGGATTACACGCCGATCTTCCTCGGCGAAATCGAGGAGTTGTTCCGGTCCGGCGCACTCCCGATCGACGTCTGCCTGCTGCAATGCGCGCCGCCGGATCGTCACGGTTTCCTGAATCTCGGCCCGAGCACGGACATCACGCTCGCCGCGGTGGAGGCCTCGCGGCACGTCATTGTGGAGGTTAACGATCAGGTCCCGCGGACGCTCGGCGATACGTCGCTGCACAGGAGCAAGGTGCACGCATTCGTGGAGACCAGCCATCCGCTAGTGGAATATCGCAGCCCGGAGCTCACGGAAGTGCACCGTGCCATTGGACGGCGGATTGCGAATCTGGTGCCCGACGGCGCCACTCTGCAAAGCGGTATCGGCGGCATTCCGGAGGCGGTGCTGGCGCTGCTGGGCGATCATAAGGACCTCGGCTTTCACAGCGAGATGATTCCGGAATCGGTGATCGGCCTCATCGAAGCGGGCGCGCTCAACTGCCGCCGGAAGACGCTGCACCCCGGCAAACTCGTGGCAGGCTTCTGCCTGGGAACCAAGCGGCTTCTTGATTACGTGGACCGCAACCCGATGTTCGAGTTCCGCAACACAGCGTACGTCAACGATCCTTTCAACGTGGCGCGCAACGATCGCATGGTAGCCATCAACTCGGCGATTGAAGTGGATCTCACCGGGCAGGTCTGTTCGGATTCCATCGGCCACCTGCCATACAGCGGTATCGGCGGACAGGTGGATTTCCTGCGCGGCGCGGCTCGAAGCAAGGGTGGAGTGCCCATCATCGCGCTACCCGCCACCGCCAGGAGCGGCGACGTATCGCGCATTGTGCCTACGCTCAAGCCGGGCGCGGGAGTCGTAACCTCGCGCGGCGACGTGCATTGGGTGGTGACGGAATTCGGCTCCGCATACCTGCACGGGAAAACTTTGCGGCAGCGGGCGGAATCCATGATTCGCATCGCGGCTCCCGCGTTTCGGGAACCGCTAGAGCGTTTCGCCCGCGAGATCCGGCTGCTGCCGCAGACCGTTCACGCTGTTGCCTAGTCCAGGCGAGCTGCGGTGGACCTAAGCCCGGCGGCGGCGAATCAGGAGGAGCAGTCCAAGGCCACCCAAAGCGAGGCTAGCCGGCTCGGGAGCCGCCTGGATGCTTCCGAAGAGCCCATCAGCTTCGTTGTTGATGCCGGCGTTGAAGTAGACGGCGTTCGGATTCACGTTAGGTCCGGTGGGCCGCACTTGAAGCGCCCAAAGCCCGTCATTTTCCAGCGGCTGCCCGTTCGAACCCGACAAGGTCCCGAGAAACGCTCCGGTCACCGGATTGAAGGCATTGATTCTGCCGTCGCCGAAATTGCCGACCAGCAAATCACTGCTGAATTGTCCGAAGTTGGCCGGCGCAATTACGACTCCCCACGGCGAAGCCAGCACGCCGTTGGTGATCAGGCGCTGGGCGAGCGTGCCGTTGGAGTTATACACGTCTACCACTCCGGTGTTGGGAGTTTCCGACGCCCGATGGGTTACCGGGTCGACAAGGGCGTACTCCACATACAACTGACTGCCGATGGTCTGTATGTTATACGGGGCGTAACCGGCTGGTAAGTTGGGGTCGGTGAAACCTGTGGAGCTTAGAGTGAAGCTCGAATCGAAAGTATCGATCCGCCCCTGCGAAAAGTTGGCGGCATAGAGATTCGTCCCCAGGAGCGCCAGCCCGGTGTACGCGGATCCCGCCGCTCCCCGCCCGGAGATCAGCGCGTTACTGCCGTCGGCGCCCGTCCAACTATCGATGGTTCCAGCGAGCGTGGAAAACAGAAAGGCCGCTCCGCCGAAAGCGCCGGCGCCCACGGTGTTTCCGACAGTTCCTGTGGGGCTGCCGGGCGGTATGGTTACAATCAGAGGCGTCGTAGGCTGCGGCATACCAAGTCCGTTGTAAAGTGTGGCAACGCCCGTCATCTGGTCCGATATCCAGAACGGCGACGTCGCCAAAAAGCTCATCCCCCACGGATTTTTCAGGTTCGGATCCGTAGTCGTTGCCATCCCGGGAATGTCCGAGACTAAGTTTGTTTGCGTGTAGACAGTGGCCGAGGCAGTAAGTGCTATACCGCCTAAGAAGCACACGAATCGCAATTTCATGAGGTCGACTCATCTCCTATTAGAGTTTGTCGAAGCGGCGTGCTCTTAGTATCCGGGCAAGCCGGAAGTACAACTGTAAATCGTCGCGAACCTATGTCGCGCCATTCACAGTTGCAGCATGGCGGCTAAGGTAATTACTCCGTCCCACAGGTTCTTCAGCCGCAGGTTTTCATTATCCGTGTGTTGATTGTTATCGAAGTTCACAATCGGCACGGAAATCGCCGGCAGCGCCAGTTCGCGGACAAACGGGGCGATCGGCACAGTGCCGCCCATCGTGCGGATCTGCACCGGCTCCACGCCCCAGATGCGGCGTAATGCTGCCGCGGCCCGTTCGCCCTCGGGGGATTCGGGCTCGGTGCGAAATGCCTCCATACCTTCGGTCACCTTCACGCGCGCCAACCTCGGGTAGCGAGTGCGGTCGGCGTCGGAAGGGTCCCCCTCTACCAGGTGATATCCCTGCTTCTCCACGTATGCACGAACCAGTTGCGCCATCTTCATCGACGGCGTTTCCTTGACGAGCCGTATGTCGATTGCCGCCGTAGCATCGCTCGGAATAATCGTGCGCGGCTCGTCTACGTAGCCGCTCTTCATGCCACGAATATTGAGGCTTGGATATTGAATCGCTTCCTGCAGGCTTCTGCCGACCGCGTCGGGTTGCGCGACGCCGAAGAACTTCAGCAGCCCCGCTTCATCGTCCGGCACGGAATCCAGCACCCGCCGCTGCGCCGCCGTGAACGGTGGAACATCGGCGTAGAAGCCGGGGATGGTGGTGCGTCCCTGAGCGTCTTTCATGCCCGCGAGCAGTTGAGCAAGCCGCAGCGCCGGATTAGGAATCCAGTTCCCGTAGTGGCCGCTGTGCAGCGCCATTTTGGGCCCGAACACGGTGATCTCCAGAGCAACGAGTCCGCGAGCGCCGAATGCCAATGTCGGCCGGTCGCTCTGGTGAACCGGCCCATCGAGAATGTAGAGCACGGAAGCTTTGAGTTTCTCGCGGTACTTAGTAACCGCCGCAGTGAGACTTGGCGAACCCATTTCTTCTTCGCCATCCAGCACCACATGGATGTTACTCGCCGTCTTCCCCTGTAGCGCATCGAGCGCGGCGCAGAAGGCCACGATCGGCGCTTTATCGTCGGAGGCAGACCGCGCATAAATGCGCCACTGCGGCTCGAATGTATCGCGAGCGGTGAATTCGGGGATCTCGCGGGCGCCGTCTTCGAGGCGGCCATCGCGCATCACGGGGACGAAGGGGCTGCGCTGCTTCCAGCGCGCGGTATCGACCGGCTGGCCGTCGTAATGGATGTAGAACAGCAGCGTGCGTGAGGCGCCGGGCACGTTCTTTTCGGCGTAGACCAGCGGATTGCCGGCGGTCTCCAGAAGCTCCGCGTTCAGGCCCCGATGGCGCAGCATGCCCATGACGAAGTCTGCATTGCGACGGATATTCGCCCGGTCAGTGCCGACGTTCGGAATGGCCAGCAACTGCTCCAGTTCGCCGATCACCTGGCGCTGATGAGCCGCCGTCCAGGCCTGCAGCGCGGCACGGTCCTGAGCGCGCACGGAAACCACGATCAACAGCAGAAGCGCGAGCGTTCGCATCTACACACGGTACACCTCGCGCGCCGCACGCTACAATCTATACTTCCGAAACTTTTTTATGGAATTTCTTGCTGCCAGCCTCCTTGAACTCGTCACGCAAACGGCTACGAATCTGCCGCCGGACGTGCGCGCCGCGATGTCCATCGCCAGCCAAACCGAAACACCGGGAACGCAGTCTTCGCAGGCGCTCGATATCATCCTGAGCAACGTCGACATGGCTCACGAAGACAGCGGGCCGATCTGCCAGGACACCGGGATGCCGACATTTTTCGTGCATACCCCAGTAGGAGTCAACCAGATTCAGCTTCGCAAAGCGATTGTGGAGAGCGTCGCGGAAGCGACACGTCTCGGCAAACTGCGCCCCAACTCCGTCGATTCCATTACGGGAAAAAACAGCGGCAACAACCTGGGCGAAGAGACGCCGGTGATTCACTTCGAGCAATGGGAAGAAGAGGAGATTGAAATTCGCCTCGTGCTCAAAGGCGGCGGCTGCGAGAACAAGAATATTCAGTACTCCGTGCCTTGCAATCTCGATCACCTCGGCCGCGCCGACCGCAACCTGGAAGGCGTGCGCAAGTGCCTGCTGCACGCGGTATGGCAGGCGCAGGGTCAAGGCTGCGCGCCGGGGGCACTGGGCGTCTGCATCGGCAGCGACCGCGCACACGGCTACGATCTCGCCAAGCGTCAACTGCTGCGCACGCTGGACGACGTGAATCCGAACGAGACGCTCGCGAAACTGGAAGCTGAAGTGATGGAAGAGGCCAACCGGCTGGGTGTCGGCGCGATGGGGTTCGGCGGTAAGAGCTCGCTGATCGGCTGCAAGATCACCGCGGCCAACCGGCTGCCCGCGAGTTTCTTCGTCAGCGTCGCGTATGAGTGCTGGGCCTTCCGCCGCCTCGGCATTCGCGTGGATGCGACAAGCGGCGCCATCACTCAATGGCTCTATCGCGATCCATCGCGACCGGTGGAGAAAATGGCGCGCGGCGAGGGTTTCCCGCTGACCGGCCGCGAAGTGATACTAACTCCGCCGCTGACGGAAGCGCAGATGCGCGCACTGAAGGTGGGCGACGTCGTGCTGATCCGCGGCGAAATGTTTACGGGGCGCGACAACGTGCACGCTTACCTGATGAAGAACCCTCCGCCCGTGGATCTGAATGGCGCGGCGCTCTATCACTGCGGCCCGGTGATGCTGAAGCAGGGCGACGAGTGGAGCGTAAAGGCTGCCGGACCGACCACCAGCATCCGCGAAGAGCCCTATCAGGCCGACGTGATCAGGAAGTACGGAGTGCGCGCGGTGATCGGCAAGGGAGGCATGGGCCCGAAGACGCTCGCGGCTTTGCAAGAGCATGGAGCGGTCTACCTGAACGGAATCGGAGGCGCGGCGCAGTATTACGCTCGAACCGTGCAGGAAGTGCTCGGCGTAAACCTGATGGAGTTCGGCATCCCCGAAGCGATGTGGCATCTGCGGGTGAAAGACTTCGCGGCGATCGTCACGATGGATGCGCACGGCAACAGCCTTCATGCGGACGTGGAGAAGTCGAGCGCCGAAGAACTCTCCGGGCTGGTAACGGCGGGTTAATCTTGCCGATCGACGTTGCAGCGCAAATGGCGAAATCGAATTGCTTTACTCCGATCCCCAGCACCTTTTACCGTATGTACATGATTCAGATAACGGAGCCGCGACCGTAACGGGTTATGAAAAAATATCAAATTGCTTTTTTGCCGCATTCAAACGCATTCGCATCCCCGACACCGTTTGCCGCTCCCTAACGGTCACGGCTCCGTATGTAGTTGATTCTGCTTACGGAGCCGTGACCGTGAGGGAGCGGTAAATGGTGCATCGAAAGGCGTATGGAGCGCGACGAGAACAGTGGCCAAATTTTTTCACAAGCCCGTTAGGAAGCGGTAAAAGGTGCATCGAAAGGCGAATGGAGCGCCACGAGAACAGCAGCCGGATTTTTCACAACCCCGTGAGGGAGCGGTAAAGGTGCATCGAAAGGCGAGTGGAGCGCCACGAGAACGGCAGCCGAGTTCTTTCACAAGCTCGTCAGAGCGGTAAAAGGTGCATCGAAAGGCGAATGGATCGCGACGAGAACAACAGCCGGATTTCTTCACAAGCCCGTAAGGGAGCGGTAAAAGGTGCCGAGGAACGGAGAGAATTCGATTTTTTCACAGCTCGTCAATCCGCGAGGGCCGATCCGCTAAAGTGAGTTCTGTATGAATGCTGCACGCTGGCTCTGCTCCGCTTCGCTGTTTCTCTGCGCCGCGTGCGCATACCCGCAGGACAAGAATACTGCGGAGGAGGTGGCCGTGGTGGAGATTGGGGCTGCGCCCAGCCGGAACCTGACCGATCGCACGTCAAGCTTCGGACCTACGGTTGCCGTTGAATTCACGCCCGTTGAGAAGTGGCTGGAAGTCGAGGCAGGGGTGACGCCCAGCTTCGGGCATCGCACGACCGAATGGGCAACCGACCTCATATTTAAAAAGCCGTGGACGCTATCGCCAACCGTCGAGTTCATGGCCGGCGTGGGCCCGGAGTGGATTCATACCAGAGAATCCGGCGCCTCCACGAATTCAGTCGCCGGCGAAGCGGCGCTCGATTTCATGTTCTGGCCGAAGGCGTGGAAGCGGAAGTTCGGCTGGTATCTGGAACCGGCCTATGAATACAACTTCGGGCGCGGGCACGAAAAATCCATCGGCATCAGCTTCGGCGTCCTGATCGCGATTCGGAAACACTAATGCGGAACGCAGCCTAACTTTCGTTGCAACCGCGGCGTCTTACGAGCAGGAATCCTAACCCATGAATACGCTCGGATTTTTTGAGACTCTCTGGCAGGATCTGCGGTACGGTCTGCGCATGTTGCGCCAATCGCCCGGATTGACGGCGGTGGCGCTGCTCTCGCTGGCCCTGGGAATCGGCGCCACCACGTCGATCTTCAGCGTGGTGTACGGCGTGTTGATCGCGCCGTACCCTTACGCGAAGCCGGCTGAGATTTGGGCTCCGGCCTTGCGCAGCGCGAAGAATCCCAAACAATGGAGCCCGGCCAGCCGCATGAGCGCGTATCTGCGGATGCGGGAAATGCCCGTCTGGAGTGAGACGATGGCGACCTTGCCCGATACGCGGTTGTTGACGGGTGGCCGCGCGCCGGAGAGCTTCACAACTACGCTGGTGACCGGCAACGCCTTCGATTTTCTGGGTGTGCGACCCGTGCTTGGACGAACGATCCAGCCGTCGGATATCGGCCCGGACGGACAGCCCGCGCCCGTGATCGTGCTGACCGATAACGCGTGGCATCGCTTGTTCGACGGGCGCGCCGATGCGCTCGGGCAGAAACTGGTGCTCAACGACGAAGCGTACACCGTGATCGGCGTGATGCCTTCCCGCTTCGGCTGGTGGAACGACCAGGGCGGCTGGATCCCATTGAAACTGGATCCGCGACAGGAACGCAGCGTGTTTCCGATTGTGCGGCTGGCGCGCGGAGTCTCGCCTAAGACCGCGGAAGACCAGCTGGAAACCCTGTACCACGATCTGGCGAAAGCCTCGCCGGAGGATTTCCCGAAAGAAGGCTTCCACGCGCTGTTGAAGAATTATCTGGACATGACGGTCGCCTCGGGAACCATGGAGGCGAGTTTACGAATGCTGTTCGGCGCGGTGGGTTTTCTTCTGCTGATCGCCTGCGCGAATGTGGCGAACCTGCAATTGGCGCGGGCCACGTCGCGCGCGCGGGAGATCGCGCTGCGCATGGCCGTGGGCGCGGGTCGCGGCCGGGTGCTCAGGCAGTTGCTGACGGAAAATGTGGTGTTGTCGTTGGCGGGCGGTCTACTCGGAATCGCTCTGGCAAAAGGGATCACGCTCGGGGTGGTCAATCTCATGCCGGACTTCTACAAGCCGAACGAAGCGCGCATCACTTTGAACGAGTACGTCCTGCTGTTTACGGCGGCTGTGGCCGTGCTGACCGGTATCCTGTTCGGACTCGCCCCCGCATTGCAGTGTTCGCGGCTGGACCTGGTGGAAACGCTAAAAGAGGCTACCAAGGGATCGGGCGCGGGAGCCCGCGGCGGACGCACACGCAATCTTCTGGTGGTGGCTGAGGTGGCGCTCTCGGTCATGCTGCTGGTGGGCGCGGGATTGACGGTGCGGGGATTCGTCGCACTGGAGCAGACTGAACTCGGGTTTCAGCCCGACCGGGTTCTCATGGTGAATATTCAGTTGCCTGCCAAGCGCTACACCACCTGGACGCAGCGGGTGGCGTTTACGCAGGACCTGATGGAGCGCGTGGCAGCGATTCCCGGAGCACAATCGGCGGCTATTGGAAACGGCGGATTGCCGTTCGGCGGGTTCCGCTCGCCGTTCACGATTGACGGTCAGCCGGTTTCAGGTTCGCAGCCCATGATGGTGGGGCTGATCAGTGCGGATTACGGACGAACGATGGGGATTCCGCTGGTGAGAGGTCGCGGATTTACCGTGCAGGACGTGCAGCACGCCGACCATGTTGCGATCATCAATCAGGCGGCCGCGCGCTTGTGGCCGGCGGGGACGGACCCGGTCGGGCGGCACGTTCACCTGGCGGCATTGGACAAACCGCAGGGCGCTTTACAGGCGCCCGGGCCGCAATCGGGAGAGGCCACTGTGGTGGGCGTGATAGCGAACACGCGAAATGACGGATTGACGAGTCCACCGGCGCCGCAGGTTTTTCTGCCGTACACGGTGGTCGCGCCGCCGGGCCGCGCGCTTGCCGTTCGGGCACATGGAGATCCGATGCGGTTGCTGAATGCAGTTCGGGAGCAAGTGCGGCAGCTCGATCCGGAAATCCCGGTAAACCGGCCGATCACGATGGAGGAAGTGGTCGGGGAAGAGGTGAAGCAGCCGCGCTTTAATATGGCGCTGTTCACGTTTTTCGGCGGGCTCGGCCTGGCGCTGGCAGCCATCGGCGTCTTTGGCGTGCTGTCCTACAGTGTGGCGCGGCGAACTCACGAGATCGGGGTGCGTATGGCGTTGGGAGCGGAACGCAGCCATGTGCTCGGGCTGATGATGAGGATGGGTGGAAAGCTGGTCATGACAGGCTTAGCTGTAGGGGTCGCCGGGAGTTTGGTGTTGGGGCGATACGTCCAAAGTGAGGTGTTTTCCGTATCTGTCACGGACCCGGTTGCGATCGCGGGCGCGGTAGTTGTGCTGATGGCGACTGGTTTCGCAGCATGCGTGGCCCCGGCCCGGCGCGCGGCGCGACTGGAGCCGATGTCGGCGCTTCGGCACGATTGAGGGTCAAACGCGGCATGGTGGGCGCGCTGCGCGCCCTACGTCTCACTTCCACTGACTTTCCAGCAGCTTCGTGTATTCTCCGGAGGCGTAGAGGTCGAACCGGAAATTCTTTGCGCTGATCGGAAGATACGAATCCTCTTCCATATAACAGCGGTAGAGCGCGTCGGCGTAGCGGTGATACCCCCGCAGGAATTCGGCGGAAAGGTCCGCAAGGCCGGGTGGAGTAGTGAAGAGAGCGTTCAGGCCCATGGCGCGGCTGAAGATAGAGGGATAATCCGCCACTCCCCAACGGAGGAGTTTCTGCTTGACGGTGTCCGGCGGCGAGGTGGTGAGTAAGGCCGCGAAACTCTGCCGGGTGAGTTCTTCGGGCACCGGATTCGGGGATCGTTCGAGCGAATCGAGGCATTGATCGACCCAGCGGTGGACGTCTTTACCAATGAAAAAAAGCATGCGGATTTCGGCGTAGCGGCCCGCAGCCAGACGGCGGCGCAGTTCTTCGCGGTCCGCCCCTTCATCGGGAGCGAGGCCGGACAGGATCAGGGCAGCGCGGGAGTTTTCGAGTAGCGCCGAAGGGGGGACATGCTCGTTAAATGGGTGCAGAATCAACGGCGGGAGGTCCCAGACCGCCTCCGCCGGAATTGCCATTGTAGTTGCCATTCCTGTCTCTGGATGGCTTATCGGCAGGATGGTGCGAGAACTTTAAAGCGAGACAAATCCGATGTGTGCGAGGCAGTTCATACCAAAAGATAACCTAGCGTGGGGGTGCCATATCTCCTAGACTGTGAAACGGGTAATAACCGTGTTGAGTACTATACGGGACTTCTTTAAACGCGATCACGGACAGGACCTTGCGGAATACTGCCTGCTCGTGGCGCTGCTGGCGCTGATTACGGCCGGCATTCTGTTCCATGTTTCGGGTGGAATGCAGAACCTGTGGGGCGGCGCGAACACCACCATACAGACGGCGAATACAGCCGGCAGCGGCGGAACGCAGCAGACCGGGGCTCCGTCGAATCCGACGCCGAGCCGGGACGGCGGCCACGGTGGAGATGGCGGCACCAACACCGGCGACGGCGGGCACTAGTCCTCAATTGTGAATTCAAGCGCGCTCCATTGTCCGCGGCGGGGCAGCCGTGGTAGCCTACGAGCGAAACGAGGGGAAATGAAGAAACTTGCACTGGTGGCTTTGTGCCTGTCCGTTTCCGCGGCGCTGGCGCAGAATCAACCTGTCAAAACCAACCTGAAAGTAGGCGACGAAGCTCCTGATTTCACGGTTTCCGCGCGCAGCAGCAGCAGCGGAAAAGAAGTGAAGCTCAGCGATTTTCGCGGCAAGAAGAACGTCATTCTGGCATTCTTCCCCGCCGCGTTCAGCGGTGGTTGAACGCGCGAACTCACGGCATACCAGTCTGGTATCGGAAAATTTACAGCAAACGATTCGCAGGTGCTGGCGATCAGCACAGATACAGTATTCGTTCTTTCGCATTGGGCCAAGGAGCTTGGCGCGGAATTCCCGCTGTTGAGCGACCACGATCAGAAAATCGGCAAAGAGTACGGCGTTCTACAGCCGAACGGTTTCGATAACCGGGTCACGTTCGTAGTCGACATGGACGGGAAGATTGCGATGATCGAGGAAGGCAACTCAGCTATAGACCCCACAGGCGCGGACACTGCCTGCAGCAGGCTCGCGCACAAAAAACAGTAGAGCAGCATCGGGAAGATCTGCCGTTACACTGGTAGTATGCACCGGTCGGGGACGGCGGATCTTCCACTTCATGGCGGCCGCGTTCCGGAGTGGCTGGCGTCGCGGATGACTGCGCTGGGCGCCGCCATTACCGAGACGATCCTCCTGCAGTACGGGCACTCCGCATTTCTTTCGCGACTGAGCGACCCCTTCTGGTTTCAAGCGTTCGGCGCCGTGATGGGGATGGACTGGCATTCGTCCGGCATCACCACGAGTGTCCTGGGCGCTTTGAAGCGCGGTCTGAATCCCCGGGCGCACGAGTTAGGGCTTTTCATCTGCGGCGGCCGCGGCAAGCACTCGCAGCGAACTCCCGATGAGCTTCGCGCCGTGGCCGCGAAGGAAGGCTTCGACGCCGATACTCTGGTCCGCACCAGCCGTCTTACGGCGCGCGTGGACAACAACGCCATCGCGGACGGTTTTCAACTGTACCTTCACAGCTTCGTGCTGGCCCGTAATGGCGAGTGGGCGGTTGTGCAGCAGGGCCTGAACGACGCTACAGGCATGGCGCGCCGCTATCACTGGCATTCCGCGGCAGTGAAGAGCTTCACGCTGCAGCCGCACACGGGCATTGTCGGCGAATCGCAGGGCGAGATCGTGAACCTGGTGGACGCGGCGGCTGAACCCGCTCAGGGAGCTTTGTTGACCATGGCTCGCGAATCGCCCGAACGCACGCTCGCAGAGGCCCGCCGGTATGTCGCGCCGCGGCATCACGATGTGCGCGCGGGGGACGTGGACCTGAAGCGGCTGGGCGCGGTGCTGGCGCTGGCTCACGAGCGGGAGATCGGCGATTTCGCGTCGCTGCTGCTGGTTGAAAAGCTGGGTCCGCGAACCTTGCAGAGCATGGCGCTGATTGCTGAAGTGGTGCATGGAACGCCCGCACGTTTTTCGGATCCGGCTCGTTTTTCATTCGCACACGGAGGCAAGGACGGTCATCCGTTTCCGGTTCCGTTAAAGACGTATGACGAGTCGATCGGCGTGCTGCGCGGCGCTCTGGATGGCGCGAAGTTGGGGGATCGCGACAAGATCGACGGTCTGGCGCGGTTGCAGCGATTCACGCAGGCGGTGGAGCGCCGCTTAGCGCCGGAAGCGAATTTCGATGCGGCGCTGGCGCATGAGCGGGCGATTTCGAAGTCGCTCGGCGGCAGGACGGTCTTCGACGGCCGGAAACGCGGCAAGGGTCCGGCGCAGTTGGAACTGTTCTGAAGCCCTCGGGCGGCTTGATATAATCCTAAAGATCCTCAGAAAAAAGGTGTTTTTATGCTCCGCAAGTCTCTTTTTGCCCTTGCCGCGGCTGCTGCGCTGACGGCGAGTGCGCAGACCCTGCCCCCCGGCGTTCAGAAAATGGCCTCCGTCGGAGGAATTACCGAATACGATTACCCGAACGGCTTGCGCGTGCTGCTGTATCCCGACGCGGCCAACCCCAAGGTCACGATCAATGTGACATATCTGGTGGGATCGCGCCACGAAGGCTATGGCGAGACCGGAATGGCTCACCTGTTGGAGCATCTGGACTTTATCGAAACCACCAACGGCCGCCAGATCAAGAATGAGATCGTCTCCAAGGGCGCGAACTGGAACGGCACCACGAGCTACGATCGCACGAACTATTACGAGACCGTTCCGGCAACGGATGAGAATCTGAAGTGGGCGCTCGGGCTGGAAGCGGATCGCATGATCCACGTGAAGTTCACCAAGCAGATTCTCGATACCGAAATGACTGTGGTGCGCAATGAGTTCGAGCGCGGCGAGAACAATCCGGGTTCGATTCTGAGCGAGCGCGTGGCGGCGACCGCGTTCCTGTGGCACAACTACGGCAAGAGCACGATCGGGTCGAAGGAAGATATCGAAAAGGTGCCGGTGGACCGGCTCGAGGCGTTCTATCACAAGTATTACCAGCCGGATAATGCGGTGCTGGTGATCACGGGCCGGATGGAAGAGAGCAAGGCCCTGTCGATGGTGGCCGGGACGCTGGGCGCGATTCCGCGGCCCACCCGCAAACTGGATCAGACATACACCGTGGAACCGCCGCAGGATGGCGAGCGCTTCGTGGCGCTGCGCCGCGTAGGTCAAGGGCAGGACGTGATCGTGGCGTGGCACGCGCCCTCGGCCGGGCATCCGGACGCCGCGGCGCTGCAGGTGCTTTCGGGAATCATGAGCGGCGGAGGCGGCGGTCGCGGTGGGCGCGGCGGCGGTGGCGCTGCCGAGGGACGGCTGACGAAAGCCCTTGTGGACAACAAGCTCGCGACCAGCGCGAGCATGCGCGTCGAGCAGTTGCACGATCCCGGCCTGGTGGAAGTGTCGGCCAGCCTGACGAACGATCAATCCCTCGATAAGGCGAAGGAAGCGATTCTCGATACCGTCACCGGCATCATCAAAGAGCCGCCCTCGAAGGAAGAAGTGGATCGCGTCAAGCGCGGGCTGCTGCGCAACCTGGAGAACAGTCTGAGCGACCCGCAGTCGATTGCGACCGGCGCGCTCAACACGGCCATCGCGCAGGGCGACTGGCGGCTGATGTTCCTGCAGCATGACCGGCTGCAGACCGTGACGGCGGACGACATCGTTCGGGTGGCGAAGCTGTACTTCAAACCGAGCAACCAGACCGTTGGGTATTACATGCCGGACGCGAACCCGGATCGCACGGTGGTTCCGGACGCGGGCAATTTAGGTGCGGTGCTGGCAAATATCAAGAGCAGCGTGAACATCGCCCATGGCGAGGCGTTTGACCCCACGCCGGCGAATATCGAAAGCCGGTTGACGCGCAGCAAGCTGAGCAACGGCATGAAGGTGGCGATGCTCAACAAGAAAACCGAAAACAACATGGTCACCGCGACTGTGGAGCTGCGCTTCGGCGATGACGCAAGCCTCAAGGGGCAGAATGCGGCGGCGAGTTTCGCGGGCAGCCTGCTTTCGGCCGGCACGAAGAACAAGACGCGCCAGCAGCTTGCGGATGAGATGCAGAAGCTGAACGCGCGTATTGCCGTATCGGGCGGTGGCGGCGGCGGCTTCGGCGGCCGTGGCGGCGGCGGTCGAGGCGGTTTCGGCGGAGGCGGCGGAATTTCGAGCGCTACGGCGAGCGTGACGGCTCCCGCGGAGAACTTCGCGGCGGCGATGCGGCTGGCAGTGGAGATGTTGAAGGAGCCGGCGTATCCGCAGGCGGATTTCGACCGCGGACTGCAGCAGCGCATCAAAGGTCTGGAAGCGGTGCCGACCGAACCGAACCAGCTTGCGGCAGAGACTCTGAATCGCCACCTGAGCGCGTGGAAGCCCGGCGACACGATGTATCAGCCGACGCGTGAAGAGCAATTGGCGGAATTGAAGAAGCTGACGCTCGATGACGTGCGCAAGTTCCACGACCAGTTCTACGGCGCGAATTTCGGTGTATTCGCCGTTGTCGGTCCGGTGGATCAGGCGGCGGTGAAGACGCTGGCCGAACAGTTACTCGGCAAGTGGAACACGGCGAAACCCTACAAGCAGATCGTCGCCAAATACCAGAAGGCGGACGCGATCAATTCGAAGATCGAGACTCCGGACAAAGCCAACGCGCAGTTCGAAGCGGCGATGCGCATTGAGCTTTCGCAGAACGATCCCGATTATCCGGCGATGGTGCTGGCGGGCTATATGTTCGGCGGGCCGATCACGTCGCACATTTCCGATCGCATCCGCAATCGCGAAGGGCTGAGCTATGGCGCGAATGCCGGAATTTCAGTTCCCGCCGAGGGCGATTCGGCGATGTTGACGGGCACGGTCAGCCTGAACCCTGCCAATGGCCCGAAGGTGGAGTTCAGCTTCGTCGACGAGTTGAAGAAGACGTGGCAGAACGGCTTCACGGCGGCGGAAGTTGCGGAGGCGAAGAAGGCGTATCTGGATTCGCGGCTGGTCTCACGCAGCCAGGATGCGGCGCTGCTGCAACTGATCGCGCAGCATGAGCAGCAGGACCGTACCATGAAGTGGGATGAGCAACTGGAGCAGAAAATTCAGTCGCTCACTCCGGAGCAAATCAACGCCGCGTTCAAGAAGCATGTGGATCCGGCGGCGCTCACCATCGTAAAAGCGGGCGATTGGAAAGCCGCGGGCGTTTACAAGCAATAAGGCCGGTGCGGAAAACGCTACTGTGGCTGTTCGTGGGGGCACTGCTGGTTTACAGCATGTGCCCCCGTTTTACTTCGTACGACTCGCAGTTTCTGCGGGGCTTCCGATGATTCTGGCGATCGATATCGGCGGAACGAAATTCACGCTGGCGGCGTTCGACGGCGGGCGAATGGTCCGGCGGGAGTCGCGGGCGACGGATGCGGCGGGTGGCCGCGCATGGATGACGTCGCAGATCGCCGCGACCATCGCGGAGTGGCGGCGGGAGATGCACTTCGAGCGCTGCGGCATCGGGTTCGGTGGTCCGGTGAACTTCGCCGCTCAGCGGGTGGTGCTTTCGACGCACGTGGGCGGATGGCGGGACTTCGATCTATGCGCGTTCGTGGAACACGCGGCGGGCGCTCCGGCGGTGATGGATAACGACGCGAATGTGGGAGCGATCGGCGAGGCAGAGTACGGCGCGGGTCGAGGGCATACGCCGCTGTTTTACATGACGCTCTCGACGGGGATCGGCGGCGGCATCTATGAGGATGGCCGGGTTTGGCGCGGGGCGGATTCGTATGGCGGCGAGATCGGGCATTTGACGATCCGGCCGGACGGTCCGGAATGTTTGTGCGGGGCGCGCGGGTGCTTTGAACGCATGTGCTGCGGGTTGTGGCTGGCTCGGGATCATGGCCGCACGGCTCAGGAGTTGATGCGCGATCCGGCGTTTGTGGAGCGGTACGTAGTGGATCTGGCTTTGGGGTTGAAGGCGGCGATCATGCTGCTGAATCCGGCGCGGATCGTGATCGGCGGCGGGATCGCGAAGGCAGGGGATGCGCTGTTCGTGCCGCTGCGGGCGGAGCTGGGGCGGCAGATTACGGCGTGGTCTGGAGCTCGGGTGGATGTCGTGCCGGCGGCGCTAGGCGATGATAGCGTGCTTTGGGGGGCTTTTGCTCTCTCTCGGGGTGAAGCGCGCTAAAACCCGGCTGTCGCTCTCGTCGCACTTCATCCGCCTTTTCGATACCTTTTACCGCTCCCTTACGGTCACGGCTCCGTTAGCAGAATCAACTAGATACGGAGCCGTGACCGTGAGGGAGCGGTAAAAGGTGCCGGGGATCCGAGG
>DATNFO010000010.1:0-72317 GCA_035606355.1 Candidatus Limnocylindrales bacterium
CCTCGGATCCCCGGCACCTTTTACCGCTCCCTCACGGTCACGGCTCCGTATCTAGTTGATTCTGCTAACGGAGCCGTGACCGTAAGGGAGCGGTAAAAGGTATCGAAAAGGCGGATGAAGTGCGACGAGAGCGACAGCCGGATTGTTTCACAATCCCGTAAGGGAGCGGTAAAGGTATCGAAAAGGCGGATGAAGTGCGACGAGAGCGACAGCCGGATTGTTTCACAATCCCGTAAGGGAGCGGTAAAGGGTATCGAAAAGGCGGATGAAGTGCGACGAGAGCGACAGCCGGATTGTTTCACAATCCCGTAAGGGAGCGGTAAAAGGTATCGAAAAGGCGGATGAAGTGCGACGAGAGCGACAGCCGGATTGTTTCACAATCCCGTAAGGGAGCGGTAAAAGGTATCGAAAAGGCGGATGAAGTGCGACGAGAGCAGCCGCCGGATTTTCACAACCCCGTGAGGGAGCGGTAAACGGTGCCGTCACACCCTACTGAATCTGGACCAGCCCCTGAGGCTCTTCGCGTACCGCGCCCGGCGCCAGGTCCTGCTTGCCGCGCCAGAAGTCGATGTACGAAATCTGGTGCACGCACGCGACGGTACAGCGCGGCGCGCAACTTTTGGCCGTCCGATACTCGCGGCGCACGTCCGCCGTGCTGTACTCCATCAGCGGCTTGCCCGGATAGCCGCGCTGCTGCGAGCAGTAGTGCACCAGCCCGTCTTCGCAGATATACAGATACCGCGACCCCGCCCGGCACCGCCAGTTATTCTCTTTGCCGTGCGCGATGTTGTCCTGGAAATAGTTGATGCGCGCGTAGCTGCTCTTCTCCATCGACCGCATCGCCGTGTACACGCGCCGCTCCGTTTCGCCGAGCGGCTGTAACTGGCCCTCGCCATCGTGGATGATCCCAACCGTCGAGGTGAAGCCCAACTCCACCGCGCGGCGGCCCACCGTCAGCGCGTCCTCGGGATTATGAATTCCGCCGCCCACCACCGAGTTGATATTGACGTGAAACAACGCGTGCTTCGCCAGCAGTTGCAGCTTCTTGTCCAGCACCTTGAGGCTTTTCTTCGACACTTCGTCCGGCATCACATTGTCGATCGAGATCTGCAAATGATCCAGACCCGCGCGATTCAAGCGCTCGATGCGATCCGCCGTCAGCAGGTAGCCGTTCGTGATCATTCCCGCGAGCATTCCGTTCTTGCGGATGCGCGCGATCAGCAAATCCAGCTCCGGATGCAGCAGCGGCTCGCCGCCGGAAATGGTGATGATATTCGTGCCAAGCTCCGCCAGCCGATCCAGCCGCTGATACATCGTCTCGATCGCCACGGGCTTACTGGTAGTGTCGTATTCGTTGCAGTAGGTGCAGGAAAGATTGCAGCGCCGCATCGGTATGACGTGCGCGAGCACAGGATGATCGGTTGACGTCAGACCCTTGACGATCATCCGAATCTCCCGGGCGCGCCGGCTCACTGCCCGTAACGCTTTGACTAGTCTCCTGGAATCCCTCATACGTGCGAAGTGCTTCTATTACAGCACATTCGGCCTGAAAATCAGGACAGTTTGAAAGTAATCGGAGACTTTTCGGGGTTGAATGGTAGCGCAGCGCGCTTACCCCGGCTGCTGATCCAACGTTTCCCGTACCTTGTTGGCCAGCACTTCCGGACGCAGCGGCTTTTGCAGGAAGCTCATGCCCGGGCTCAGCGCGCCCGTGCGAACCAGCACATCGTCCGTGTACCCCGACATGTAAATCACTTTCATGTCCGGACGCAGTTCGCGCAGCCGTTCTCCCAACTGGCGGCCGGTCATCTTCGGCATCACCATGTCCGTGAGCACAAGCTGAATCTCGCGTCCGCGCTTTTCGAACAGACGCAGCGCTTCTTCGCCGCTCGCAGCCTCCACCACCTTGTATCCGCGGCGATGCAGCACGTGGGTCAGCAGCCGCCGAACGCCATCCTCGTCTTCCACCACAAGCACCGTTTCGTTGCCGGAAGCGGTCTGCCGCTGTGGAGCGGCCGGCTCCTGCACGTCACCGGAATGCGCGCCGCGCGGCAGACAAATCGTGAACGTTGTGCCCGATCCCGGCACGCTGTTCACCCAGATGTCTCCGCCGTTCTGCTTCACGATGCTCTGCACGGTGTTGAGACCGAGGCCGGTGCCCTTGCCCTTGTCTTTCGTTGTGAAGAACGGCTCGAAGACGTGCTCGATCACGTCCGCATTCATGCCATGCCCGGTGTCGCTGATCGACAGCATCACCACCGGTCCGCGCGACATGCCGTGGCCCTGCGCGGTCTCTTCGTCAAACTCGCGATTGTATGTTTCGATGAAGATGCGGCCGCCCGAAGGCATCGCATCGCGCGCATTCAGCACCAGGTTCATGATCACCTGTTCGATCTGTCCCGGGTCGGCGACCACTTTGCCCAGATTCGTATTGAGGCGCGTCTGCAGATCCACATACTCGCCGATAATCGGGCGCAGCATGCGCTGCATATCCATGACAATCGCGTTCAGATCCAGCGGCTTCGGCTGCACGCTCTGATTGCGCGTGTACCCCAGCAGTTGCGACGTGAGGCGCGATCCGCGGTTGGCCGCTTTGCGGATCTCATCCAGCTCGGGCCGCAACGGATCCTTTTCACCAATCCGGTTCAGCAGAATGTCGCTGTATCCCGCAATCAGCGTGAGAAGGTTCGCGAAATCGTGAGCCACGCCGCCCACGAGGCGGCCCACCGTTTCCATTTTTCGGGCTTGCGTAATCCGCTCGTCATCCGCCGGCCCGCTCGCAGGCCGCAGATTCTGATGCAGCACCATCGCGCCGTCGCCGCACGCTGTGATGGAAATGCGGAAGCGGGCGTCGTCGGGTCCGTAATCCCGCACGAAGCGTTCGCTGGCGCCGCTCAAGATTTCCTGCAATGCGCTGCTCAATGAACTGCAAAGGTCGCTGCCGGGAGAGTGGACGGATTCGCACCATTCCTGGAAACACGTGCCTGCGGGCCACCTCGGGTGCGCCGCCTCCCACTCCGCATTCACGCGGCCCAGAAGCCCTCCTGCCACCACGAACGCTGCCGGAAAGGGAAGTGTGTCCAGTGGAATATCGGAGGGCGCCAGGATTCCTGTAGGCTGCTGCCAATTTACCCGAACGTTAGATATCGTAGCCACGCACTGGTTCCGCCCGCCATAGGTGCAATCTCAGGGCCGAAGCGCGGACTAGCTCGCTAACACATTCATTCTGCAACCGCATTACACGCGCACCCCAATTTGTGCAGACACGCACCGCTGTGCAGAAACTACAGATTACACGGCAATTGTTACGTACGATCTTTTCCTTCCAGAGACTGGTTGATAGCGATTGCAGCCTTGGCTCCCTCCGCCGCCGCCACGATCGCCAGTTGCACGTCCTTGGAGGCGTCGCCCGCGACGTACAATCCGGGGATGTTGGTGCCCTCCAGTTTCCCCGTCTGCACCGCGCCTTTACGTGTGAATTTGCAGCCCAGCCGGCCCGCTAAATCGCAGCGCTGGCTTTGGCCGGTGGAAAGAAAAATGGCGCGGCGCTCCAGGCGCGATCCGTCATGAAACACGATCCCCTCCATCGCGTCGCCGGACCCTTCCAGGCGCGCAATCTTCTGCTCCCGCACGCCAATCCCATTGGCCCGCAGCCGCTCAAGCTCGGCCGCCTTCAACTGCGCCGGCCCGTCGCTGCACAGCACCACATCCGAAGTCCACGTCGTCAGTGAAACACAGAGTCCCGCGCCGTTCTTCCCCGAACCGTAAACGGCCAGCGGCTGGTCGCGGCGCTCCCATCCGTCGCAATACGGGCAGTGGAAGACTCCGCAGCCGTAGTAGCGCTCGAAGCCGTCAATCTGCGGTATGTTGTCGCGGACGCCGGTGGCGATCAGCAGTTTGCGCGCCTGCAAGCGCTCGCCGCCGTTTAACGTGATCGCGAAGTGGTCGCCTTCGACAGCCGCGTCTGTCACGGTCGCACACCGGTAGTCGATCTCGTAACGCTCGAGTTGCTCCCGGCCGATGCGCCGCAACTCCGCGGGATGGATTCCGTCGCGGCTCAAGAAACCGTGCAGCGCGCGCGAGGCGTCGTTGCGATACTTTCCGTCGTCGCAGAGAATCACGCTGCGGCGGCAGCGGCCCAGAATCAAAGCGGCGCTCAAACCCGCGGGCCCGCCCCCCACAATCACCACATCCACCATCAACCAAAGTGTAGCGCTTGCTCCGCCGCGATACCCCGCCGCTACTTCGATACCCGCAACAGCACCACGCCATGACCCGGAACGCTCACCGATTCCTCGGACCCGTTCACCTGCACATCCTTGTGCGCCCACAAATCGCGCACCTTCGGACTTCCGTTGAACCCGATGTCCGACCACTCCACTTTCATTTGAGCCGCATCGGCGCCGCGATTGAACATCGCCACCGCCTTGGCCCCGCCGGATAACTCGCGCACCCAGACCTCCTGTTCGCCCGATTGCGACACGCGCCTGCCCTGCTTGCCCAGACCGTCCTGATCCACCGCGATCACTTCTTTGTTCAGCAGAATATCCTTCGTCGCTTGCGGCATGTCGCGAAGGTCGTTGCCCGCCAGCAGGGGAGCCGCGAGTATGCTCCACAAGCTCATGTGCGTGCGGTATTCGTCGCCCGTCATGCCGCCGTTGCCGATCTCCAGCATGTCCGGATCGTTCCAGTGCCCCGGCGCGGCCCACAGCGCGAGTTCATCCTGCTTGAACCCTATGTTCGACATGGATCGCCAGTTATCCGATATATCGCCGGTCGTGCGCCACAGGTTTCCGCTCACCTCCGGACCCCACTTCCACACATCCGCGCGGCCGTACTGGCACAGGCTGTACACAATCGGCCTGCCCGCTTGCCGCAGCGCATCGCCCATGATCTGGTACACCGCCTGCATCTCCTCATCGGTGTACAAATTCCGCGCGCTGCACCAGTCGTACTTCAGGTAATCGATGCCCCAGGCCGCGTATGTTTTCGCATCCTGCAATTCGTGACCGTAGGTGCCTTCGTAGCCCGCGCACGTATTCGGTCCCGGCGACGAATAAATCCCGAGTTTCAGTCCCTTGCCGTGAACGTAATCGGCCAGCGCCTTCATGTCCGGGAATTTTTTGTTGCTCGTGATGTTGCCGTTCGCGTCGCGCTCGCCTTCCCACGTGTCGTCGATGTTCACGTACACGTAGCCCGCCTCTTTCATGCCGTTCGAAGCCATGGCATCGGCAATCGATCGCACCGCGGTATCGTCCACGCGACCCTTGAATTTATTCCAACTGTTCCAGCCCATCGGCGGCGTCTTCGCGAGCCCGTTGTACGGCACGCGATGAATCGCCGGCAGCGGATTGCGTTTCGGATATGCGCCCTCGCCTTCCGGCGCGCGACGCGCCACCATCTCATTACCGGGTCTGCCATCGCGCCCGATGGCGGCGATATGCAGCTCATCGCCGTCGAGCCTACCCTCATAGCTGACCTTGCGCTCGCTCTTGCCGTCCATCATGGCGCCGTTCAGAGTGAACTTCTCAGGTCCGCCGGTCATGTCTTTGATGGCGTAGTTAAACTGCGTCACGCGGATGTTTCCGCTGACGGCGTTCCCGTTTTGCTGGACATGGAAATACGTGCGGCGAACCGTGCCGTCGCTCATCGGCTGGGCGATCACCCAATTGCCGGAAAGGTCGGCGCTGAACGCGCAGGAGGCGAGCAGGCAAATCGAAAGCAGCTTCATAAGCTTCTCTCAAAAAGCCTAACATATAGCGGTAACGGCCGACCTCCCGGCCGCACAAATGTTCTTACGTGCCTATTTGACCCGCAGCAACACGACGCCGTGAACGGGAACGGTTGCGGTGTACGACCCGCCTTCGACGTTCACATCCTGATGGGCCCACAAGTCCCGAACCTTCGGCTTTGCCGAAGCTCCCACGTCCGACCATTTCACGGTCATCTCCGCCGCTTTGTCGCCGCGATTGAACAGAGCCACAGCTTTCGCGCCGCCAGCCAACTCGCGCACCCAGATCTCCTGGTCGCCGTTCTGCGACAGCCGCGTGCCCTGCTTGCCCAGCGGATCCTGATCGATTGCGATCGCTTCCTTGTTCAGCAGAATGTCTTTGGTCGCCTGCGACATGTCGCGGACATCGTTGCCCGCCAGCAGCGGCGCCGCGAGCATGCTCCACAGGCTCATGTGCGTCCGGTATTCATCGTCCGTCATGTGGCCGTTGCCGATCTCCAGCATATCGGGATCGTTCCAGTGACCCGGCGCCGCGTACGGAGCCAGATCGTTCTGCCGGAACCCGATGTTCGCCATCGACATCCACCGGTCGGAAATATCTCCGGTGGTGCGCCACAGATTCCCGCCGACCTCCGGACCCCACTTCCACACTTCATTGCGCCCGTACTGGCAAAGGCTGAATACGATCGGCCGTCCAGCCTGCCTGAGCGCGTCGCCCATAATCTGATACACCGCCTGCATCTCCTCATTCGTGTAGAGGTTCAGCGCGCTGCACCAGTCGTACTTGAGATAATCGATGCCCCACGATGCGTACGTCTTGGCATCCTGCAACTCGTGGTTGTAGCTGCCTTCGTAACCCGCGCAGGTCGCCGGTCCGGGCGAGGAATAAATTCCGATCTTCAGGCCTTTGCTGTGCACGTAGTCCGCAAGCGCCTTCATATCGGGAAACTTCTTGTTGCTCGTAATGTTGCCCTTCGCGTCCCGATCGCCTTCCCACGTGTCGTCGATGTTGATGTACACGTAGCCCGCGTCCTTCATGCCGTTCGTCGCGATCGCATCCGCAACGCCGCGCACTGCCGCGTCGTCCACGCTGTGGCCGAACTTGTTCCAGCTATTCCAGCCCATTGGCGGCGTCTTCGCCAGTCCGTTGTAGGGAACCTTATGCAACGCCGGAATCGGATTCTTCTTCGGATAAAGGCCCTCGCCTTCCGGCACACGATGCGCCACCATCTCGCGCGGCGTGCCGCGGCCGCCCGTCGCGGTGATGTGCAACTCGTCGCCCACGATCTTGCCTTCGTACTTCATGGGGCGCACGCTGCGGTTGTCCGTGTACGTCGCCGAAAGGGTGAAGCCATCCGATCCGCCGGTCACCTCGGTGATGATGTAATGCGCCGAAGGCGTGTGAATCTCGCCTTTATTCGTCGTGCCGTCGGGCTTGATATCGAAATACGTGCGGGCGAAAGTGCCGTCGTTTCGTGGGGCCGCAACCAGCCAGTTGCCGCTCAGATCGGCCGCGAACGCGCACGCTCCGAGAAGAAAAATTCCGATGACTTTCATGTTGACTCCCTTGATGTTCATGCCTGCAGCGCCACCGTCGCCACGCTCAATGCGGGCAGCGTTACGCGCAGTTTGCCATTCTCCAGCGCGGCTTCGAGCGGCTTCACACCGATTCGCTCCGGCTGGTCGAAACTGTTGAATGCGTTCCAATCGGCATCGTGGACCATCTGTCCGCGCGCCGTCTTGTATCCGCCGCCGTGTATGGTGCACTCCACCTGCATATCCGTATCGTGCCGCGGATTCACCAGCGACACCACCAACTGCCCCGCGGCCTTCGATGCCGAAATCGAAAGCTCCGGCACTTCAGGCGGCTGCGGACCGCGTCCGCCGCGCCCGGCTTGCGGCAATTCCATGCCGTCCGCCTCCACGCGCACGCTCGTATTTCCACGATGCGGCTTGAACAGCATGAACGCCCAGTATGTCGAGGTCCGCACCGTATTCTTTCCTTCCGGTCCATCGGTCAGCAGCACGCTCTGCAGCACGTTCACCATCTGCGCGATGTTGCACATGTACAGCTTGTCCGCCTGGCGATTGAAGATGTTCAACCCGAGCCCCGCGGCCACCGCGCTGCGCATACTCGATTGCTGCCACAGCCTTCCGTTCTTGCGCTCATCGGCTTGCGGAATCTGATCCCACACGCCCCATTCGTCGAGAATCAAACCCATGCGGCGCCCGGGGTCGTACCCGTCCAGCAGCGTGCGCTGATGAATCAGGCTCTGCTCCACGCGCGGGAAGATGATGAACTGCTGATTCATCGCTTCGGGAGTGAACCTGGTCGGCTGCATGCTGCCGCCTTCGTAATAGTGCATCGAGTAGCCGTTGGGAACGGGGCCGCGCTGCTGTACCGTGTCCATGAAACCGCGCGTCCACCGCACATCGTCGCCGCTCGGTCCGCAGCCCACCAGGTACATGCGCGTATCGCCGAAATTCTTCGCGAAGGTCGCGAAGCGCCGGTACTCGGCCGCCGCCGCTTCCGGCGTGAAGTTGCCTCCGCAGCCCCACAACTCATTGCCCACGCCCCAATACCGCACTGCGAACGGCTCCGGCGACCCGTTGGCCGCCCGTTCATCGCTCAGCGTGCTGCCCGAAGGATAGTTGCAGTATTCCATCCAGTCGCGCATCTCGTGCGGCGACCCGGTGCCCACGTTCGCGGCCAGGTACGGCTGCGCGCCAATCAGTTTGCAAAAGCCGATGAACTCGTGCGTGCCGAATGAATTGTCCTCGGTGTAATTGCCCCAATTGATGTTGACCCGCTTCGGCCGTTTTTCCGCCGGACCCACGCCGTCGCGCCAGTGATAATCGTCGGCGAAGCATCCGCCCGGCCAGCGCAACACCGGCACACCGAGTTCCTTCAGGTAATTCACCGCATCCCTGCGGTAGCCGTCGATGTTCGGAATCGGCGACTTCCTGCCCACCCAGATTCCGCCGTAGACGCACGACCCTAAATGCTCGGCAAAGTGCGAATGCAGTTCCGGCCGGACCGTGCCGATGACTTCGTCCACATGCACAGCCGCTTTTTTCGATGCCGAAGAAGCGCCGAAAACCGCGCGGGGAAGCAGTGCGGTCAGCGGTAGAGCGGCGGCAGTTCGGGCGAATTGCCGACGCGACAGCTTGGGGGCCATATCGCGTATGATAGCGCTTTCATAGCCGCCCCTGCGCAACCCCTATGACCCGCCCACCATTCGAATCCTGCACGATGGCGAGCACGCGCAGACCGTTTGTCCCCGCGCCCGATGGCAGTGTCGCCGAAACATCTTTGGCGAACCCCTGGCCCTTCCTGATCGACCCCACTTTCACCAGCGCCCGCACCACCGCCGCATGCTGCAGCGCGCGACCGGCGTTCTCGCCGCGCTTCACCTGCGTTTCCGCATGGTCGTCCGCGAGCGCCAGATACAAGTCCGCCGAGTGCCCCTCCACTGCCTTCACATCGACGTGCGCCGACACCCGCGCGCCGTCCCGCGTCACCGCCGAGACCGTCACCGGCACCTTCGCCTCGCGCTCCGCCGCCTGAATCGCCGCCTGCACATCCGCTGCCCGGCTTCCCACCATCTGCGCGCGCCCGTCCACCACCATCTGCGGCGTATACGGACCATCCACGTGCAAGCGCTCGCAGTAATTCTGCTGCCGAGCGGTAAATTGCGGCGAGGAAAACCGGTCCACCCAACCCAGATTATTGAAGTAGTCGACGTGCTCGCTCATCACGATCAGTTCGGCGCCCGCCGCGGGTTGCGTACGATCCAAAGTCTCCAGCAGCCGGTCCGCGGCGGGACAATCCGAGCAGCCTTCGCTGGTAAACAGTTCCAGCAGGACCGGAGTCCGCTGCGCTGCCGGACCCGCCGCCGCCACAAACGACGTCAGAAGAAGCAGAAATCGAATCACGACCATTACTTCGCCGCCGCTGCCGGAATAGTTACCTCCGCAGCCGCAAATTTACGTTCGACGAACGCCAACGCGTCCTCTGCCGTACCGTACGCATGCACCGTGCATCGCGGATGCGTGTTGCCCGTGATGAGCAGCGAAATCCGCTCCGCCGCGTCCGCCCGGTACAACAGGATCACCGGCTTCATTCCCGCGCCCAGCAAATATCCCGCTTCGAACCCTATGCCGAAGCTCGACCCCGATACCTCGCCGACAAACACGTCGCACTCTGCAATCCACGCCATGTCGCGCGCGAACACCGCCGGCGCGCCCAAGCCGCGGTCCGCCGCCCGCGCATTATCGTCCACCAGATGGCGCGTGAGCACTTCATGCCCCATCGCTTCCAACGTTTCGACCACACGGCGCGCGGTCTCGACACCCGACCGGTCGCCCGCCACCGTAAAGCCGAAATAGATTTTCATACCTTGTAGAGTAACTTGCCCGCCGCCAACCCCGCGAGCGCGCAAATCGCCACCACCGCGCCGTGCCACAACCAGATGTGCCAGGCATCGAAATTGGGGCAATGCACTTCCAGAATCGCGAGTCCCGTCAACCCCGCAAGCGCGCCCGCCGCCGCACCCGCGCGCAGCGGACGCAGCGATGCGCCGCGCCATATAACCGCGAAGACCAGCACCGCCACAGGCACAGCGAACTCCACGCCAGCGCGCAAACAACTCACGCCGCGCGCCACAAACCGCGTCTCCGGCCGCGGACCGAAGGACAGCGCCACCACGACGGCCAGCAGCGCGCCCGCAATCGACGCTGACCACGCGAACACAGTGCCGAACTTCCGGCCCGGGCTCATCTGCCGCTCCAGCCACACCGCGACTGCCGCGGCGCATACAGCCAGAGGAGCGAAGATGCCGATCCGTCGCGTATCGCCCAATGCCCGCCATCCGTATGCGTGCAGCAGCATCGCACCGGCAACCACCGCCGCGGCAACCGCGATCATCATCGCGCCGAGATAAAAAGCCGCCGGCGCCAGCGGACGCACCGGGCGCAAATCGCGCACAATCGTCGACTGAATGCCGCGCACGTCCGCCGCGGCAGCATTCGCGCTCCCCTGCTCCAGGACGCGCAGCAGCGGACGGCACCGCGCGCACTCCTCCGCATGACGGCGTGCGTCACCGGTCAGCGCGCCGGCGTCAAGAGCCGAATCCAACTCGCGGCACGTCACCCGCGCACCCCCGACAAAACTTGGCGCAGCCGCTCATACGCGCGATGAGCCTTCTGTTTCACCGCGCCGACCGTGGACGACGTCGCGCGTGCCACTTCCTCCACACTCAAGCCGTTGACCTTCAAAAGCGTCAGCACCTCTTTCTGACTCTCCGGCAGCACCGCAATCATTGCTTCGAACGGAGGCAGATCGCGATCCGCCTCCGCCGCCTGCGAACGTTCAGGCAACACATCGGCGGCCACTTCGCGCGCGCTTACCCGCCGCCGTTTGCGATAGCTATCCACCCGCACACGGCGGGCAATCGCGTACACCCAAGGCAGAAGAGGCTCGCCGGCACGAAACGTGTGCCGCACGCGGTGAATGCGCAGCCACGTATCCTGCAGCATGTCGTTGGCATCCGCAGCACTGCCCATCTGCGCCGCAAAGAAGCGGAAAAGTTGAGGACTCAGCAGTTCCACAAGCAGACTCGCAGCCGCGGCATCGCCTTGCTGATAGCGAACCATAAGCTCTACCGGGTCATTCGCCGGTGCGGCGGGAAAAGTCACGGCGCAAAGCATTGTATCGCGAGCAGGCAGGCGGCCCCTACCGGGGAAAAATCCGGCTGTTGTTCTCGTGGCGCTACATTCGCCTCTCGATGCACCTTTTACCGCTCCCTCACGGGACGGTGGAAGAATCCGGCTATCGTTCTCGTCGCGATTCATTCGCCTTTCGATACACCTTTTACCGCTCCCTCACCGTCGCGGCTCCGTTAGCAGAATCAACTACATACGGAGCCGTGACCGTCAGGGAGCGGTAAAAGGTGCCGGCGATTTTAGTGCGTTTCGAAGTCGGCGTAAACGCAACTCGATTTTTCACAAGCGCGTCAGGGAGCGGTAAGAGGTGCCGGCCATTCGAGTGCGTTTGAATGCGTCAAAAAAGCGATTCGATATTTTTTCACAAGCCCGCAAGGGAGATTCGATTCTTTCACACCAGGAGGAAATCGGCTTACAATATCGCATCGCCTCTATGCGTCTCCATACATCGCTTACCGCGCTCCTGATGGCTCCGGCCCTCCTTCTCGCCGCCGGAAACACTCCGTCTTCGGTGATCGTTGACGACACGTTTGCCGCCGCCAACAGCCAGTTGCAGGACATCGCGCACAACTCTCTGTGGCTGTTCAACGGCCGCTCCACCAGCGTACGATCGGACGCCCCGGGCTCTGTTTCTTTCGACCTCACACCCACTTCCACGAATTCCGAGGGCTTTTGGGCCTACTTCACACCATCCGGCGCGCCCATCAACCTGGGAGTCGGCGATACGCTCAGCGTCACCGTCACCTTCTCCGTCAGCGGCTTCAAGAACAACGGCCAGGACGTTCGCTGGGGCGTGCTGAACTCGCTCGGCACCCGCAATACCGCCAACCTCACCGGCGGCATGAACGATTCCACCTTCGTCAACGACACCGGTTACGGCCTCGACTATTTCGCCAGCGGCTCCGGCTCGCCCTTCGTCATCGCGCGCCGCACCACGCTTTCCAGCGCGAATGTATTTAACAGCTTCGGCGATTTCACGGCCATCCCCGGCAGCGGCGCGAACGCTCGACAGGCAATTGTTGATGGCGTCCCCTACACCTTGACCTACACCATCAAACGCCTCACCGCGACCACCACCCAAATCTCCAGTTCCGTCACCGGTGGTTCGCTCGCCGGCCTCGACTACACCGCCGTCGAAAGCAGCACGTCGCCCAACACTGCCTTCGACTATTTCGCCTTCCGCATCGGCGGCACGAATTTCAGCACCGGGATCAAATTCACCGAGCTCAAAGTGCAATACCTCCCAGCCGCTCCGGTGATCGTCAGCCAGCCGCAGCCTTCGAGTCTCACCCTGCAGGTTGGCGGCAGCGTAAGCGTTTCGGTGGGCGCCGCCGGCAACGCGCTCCTCTACCAGTGGCAGAAAGACGGCCAGCCGCTCACCGGCAACGACTCCGCTTCCACCGCGACCCTCACGCTCTCCAACGTGCAGCATGCCGACGCCGGCAAGTACACGGCGGTCATCACCAACGCCGGCGGCACCGCCACCAGCGACCCCGTCACGCTCAAGGTCAGCGACACACCCGTGCCGCCCGCGCCGTCCATCCTCGTGCAGCCATCCGCCACCACCGTCACAGCCGGCCAGTACACCAGCCTCTTCGTAGCCGCCGCGGGCGACAACCTCATTTACCAGTGGTTTAAGAACGGCCAACTCATTTCGGGCGCAACCGACCTTCAACTGAAATTCCCCAGCGCACAGGCCGCCGACGCCGCGAGCTATTCCGTTGTGGTGGCCAACTCGAGCGGCAGCATTCAAAGCAAGCCCGCCGCCGTGCTGGTGGTCTCGCCGATGCACGCCACCAGCTTCGGTCCGGCGAACTGGGCCGCGGGCGTGTGCAATGACACATCCCTGTTCGTGAACTTCGATCAGCCTCCCGTCGCCGGCACTAGCGGCCGCATACAGGTCTTCAATTCGAAAGGCGCTGTGGTGGACGTCATCGATATGTCGTCCAGCCCGCAAAGTAAGACCATCGGCGGCACGACGTTCGCTTACGTCCCCGTGCTCGTGTCCGGCAACACCGCGACCATCCTGCTGCACCAGCCGCTGCCGTTCAACGCTTACTATTACGTCACCATGGACCCGGGCGTCATCACCGATGCCTCCGGCGCTCCCTTCAATGGCATTGCCGCGGGCGACCTTTGGGCGTTCCAGACGCGCGCCGCCGCTCCACAACCCGGGACGGCATCGCTCGCCGTTGCAGCCGATGGCTCGGGCGATTTCTGCACCGTTCAAAGCGCCATCGATTTCGTTCCCGCCGGCAACACCAAGCCAGTCACCATCACCGTCGCGCCCGGCAACTATAACGAGATCGTTTACGTGAATTCTCAGAAGCCGTTCATCACCGTGCGCGGTGCTGACCGCAACCTCACCGTCATTCAGTATCCGAACAACAACAGCCTCAACCCCAGCACCACCGGCCGCCCCACCTTCGGAGTGGACGCACCCGATTTCACTCTGGAGAACCTCACCGTCTGGAACACCACCCCGAAAGGCGGCTCGCAAGCCGAAGCGTTCCGCGGCAACAACGCGCGCATCCTGCTCAATCGCGTCAACCTCAAGAGCTATCAGGACACGTTGCTGCTGCAAGGCGGCGGCTTCGTCACGGATAGCTACATCGAAGGCGATGTCGATTTCATGTGGGGCACGGGCCCCGTCTTCATTCAGAACTCCGAGTTGAAGGCGCTCTCCTCCAGCGGCTATTACACGCAGATCCGCAACGGCCAGGGACAGTTTGGCTTCGTCTACGTCAACAACCGGCTCACCGGAGCCACAGGCGTTACGGGTATGTATCTCGGCCGTATCGATCCCACAGTCTTTCCGTATAGTCAGGTGGTCTACATCAACAATGCCATGGGTCCGGACGTTGCGCCGGTCGGTTGGCTGCTCAACAACGCTACCAGCGCTCCGAATGTGCAGTTCGAGGAGTATCGCAGCACGGATCTCAACGGAGCGCCGCTCGACGTGAGCCAGCGAGCCACATTCTCCCGCCAACTCACCGCGGCGCAAGCGGCGCAGCTCTCGGATCCGGCGAACGTGTTGGCCGGCTGGGTGCCTTACACGCTGAATGCCGGCTCGCCTGCAATCGCAGGCTGGAGTGCGCCCGCCGGCCACTCCGCGCAGGACTGGATCGGTCTCTTCGTCGCAGGAGCGGATGACGCAAACCCGGTAAGCCGGCAGTTCACGGGAGCCGCTACCACCGGCCGAACCACGTTCACGCCGCCCGCGCCGGGAACATACGAGTTCCGGATGTTCGTGAATAACGGAACCGCGCGCGCGGCAGTCTCTACGCCGTTCGCCGTCACGCAGCAGTAGCCTATGCAAATTGACCGCGAGTATGTCAGAGAAACGCTCATCCGTCTCGTGCAGATCAATTCTGTAAACCCGCTGCTTGCCGCGGGAGCGCCGGGAGAATCCGCCATCGCAACCTTCATCGCGTCTTCTCTCCGCGATTGCGGCCTCGAAGTCGAGACGCACGAACCCGAGCCGGGACGAGTCTCCGTCCTCGGCCGGCTCGCCGGAAGCGGAAAGGCCCGCAGCCTGATGCTGAACGCGCACTGCGACACCGTCGACGTGGCAGGAATGCCGGAGCCTTTTTCCGGCGCAATCCGCGGGGGCAAACTATACGGCCGCGGATCGTACGATATGAAAGGCAGCCTCGCCGCCTGCATGGGGGCCGCCAAGGCTCTGGCGGCCGCGAACATGCCTCTGCCCGGCGACCTCTTCGTCGCGGCCGTCGCCGACGAGGAGTACGGCAGCCTCGGAACAACTGACCTTCTGACGAAAGTGAGACCCGGCGCCGCGATCGTCACCGAGCCGACGGCCCTGGAAGTCTGCCTCGCGCACAAGGGCTACCTCTGGATCGAAGTGAAAGTCGAAGGCCGCGCCGCCCACGGAAGCCGGTTTCAACTCGGCATCGACGCAAACATGAAAATGGGAGCGTTCCTGGCGCGCCTGGCCGATCTCGAGAAGGAGCTTCGCAATCGCGAACCGCACCCCCTCGTGGGCCCGCCGTCGCTGCACGCAGCCATGCTTCAGGGAGGAAGCGGCTTGAGCACGTACGCGGCTCTTTCGACGGTCCACATCGAGCGTCGAACCGTTCCCGGGGAAACCGCCGCCGCTGCCGTATCCGAAATTCAGGCGATCGTCGACGCGCTGTCGAAAGCCGACCCCGATTTCAAGGCCGAAGTCCGTCCCTACTTCATCAGAGACCCGTTCGAAGTAAGTAGCGAAGCGGAGATCGTGAAAGCCGTAGATCGTGCGGCCGAAAAAGTCAGAAGGGTAAAGCCCAAGCACGTTGGGGACACGCCCTGGATGGACGCCGCCCTCCTGCAAGCCGCTGGAGTCGAAACCGTAGTGATCGGCCCCGCCGGAACCGGAGCCCACGCCAAAGAAGAATACGTGGATGTGGAATCGGTCATGCAACTCACGGAGATCCTCATAGAAACCGCGCTCACCTTCTGGTCGTGACAGTAGCGACCGGTCTCCAGACCGGTTGCAGCCGCGCTTGCGCGGCCGCGACAGGCGTGGACGCCTGTCGCTACTCAGGTGGGTCTCCAGGCTTACCGGAAGACCCCGGTGTGCCCCAACGAATATCTCCCCGGCTGCGGATACACGCACAGCCCATGCGGGCCATGCCCCACGGGAATTTTCGCGAGCAACTTCCCGCTTTCCGTATCGATGGCATAGACCTCGGAGTTGTACCGCCCGGACAGCCACAGCACCTTGCCATCGGCCGAAACCCCGCCCATATCCGGACTCCCGCCACCCGGCAACTCCCACTTCTTCGCGACCTTTCTCGTCGCCAGATCGACAACCGAAATGGTGCCCTCCCCGCGATTCGAAACGTACAGCACGCGCGAATCGCGGCTCACGTACAGCCCGTGCGCGCCCTTCCCCGTCGGCAGAAAACTCTCCTGCTTGAACTCCTCTCCGTCGATCAGATGCAGCCCGTTGTTCTTCATGTCCGCAACGTAGAACACCTTGCCGTCGGGTGAAAGTTTCACATCCTGAGGCATTCCGCCTTCCGGCAAAGCCAGCCGTCCGAGCACCTTCTGCTTCTCCACATCCACCTTGATCACCGCGCCGCCGAACTCGCAGCTCGCGATCAGGTAGCGCCCGTTCGCCGAAAAATCCATGTGGTCGATTCCCTTGCAGGGCACGTCCAGCGAATGCGTCATCTTCATCGTCGCCGCGTCGTGAAAGTTCAAGCGGCGCCGCTGCTCCGCCACGACGATCGCGTACTTGCCATCGGGCGTGTAATACATGTTGTACGGGTCGATGATGGGAATCGTCTTCTTCACCTTCGCGGTGGCCGGGTCTATCAGCGTCAGGCTGTTGCCCATATCGTTCAGCACCCAGAGCGATTTCAAATCCCAGGAGGGCGTCACATGTTGCGGCAGCCGTCCCACGCGAAAGTGGTCCACCACCTTGTACGTGGTGGGGTCGATCACGTCCACGGAGTTGCTCTCGGTATTCGGAACGTACACGCGAGAGATGAATTTGGCAACCGTCGGGCTCAACTCATTGTCACGGTCGTAGGAATAGATATCGTTCTGATTGGTGACCGGCGGCATGCCGGGGAGTGGATTCGCCGACGGCGGCACACCGTCTGCAAAAACCATAAATAGGGCCAGGAAGAAAACGGAAGAGTACACGTAAATACTATAAATGAACAGACGGCGCAGCCGGGCTGCCATTGTTCTGAATCGAACTCCAATAGAAACCGTACGGCCGCGGTGTAGAGAGAGGCATCCGCCTCACCCGACCCCCTCGCGCTGCTGCCGGAACGATGCCCGCGCATCCCGCGCCGACGCGTTGCTCACATAATGCACCGCGAAGCGCATCGTGAACGATCCCAATAACCCGAGCACTCCTGCCACCTGCCTCGTCCGCCGCGACTGCGCGGGCAGCAGAGACACCACCAGGCTCGCCGCCGTCAGCACTTCCGCGCCTTTCCACAACACCGCCGTCCCGCCGCGCCGGAATGGCTCGGCCACGCGCTCTACTTCCGCCGCCGCGCGCTCCACCTGGTGTGCCGCCGCGATCTCCATCGCGCGCGCCGCCGTGCCGTACATTAGCGTAATCCGCTGCGCCATCGGACTCTCGTAGAACAGATCCAATACCGAAGCCGCGCTCGCCGCTCCCGATGAGATAAACAGCACCGGCATCCATTTGCGCCCCGCAATCCACGCCGGGATCGCGGTGTTCGAAACCAGCACTCCCGTATACCCGGCCAGCATCGTGCCGAAGACGCCCGAGATGTACCCGCACAGCTCGCCCACTCGCCCGAGGAACCCTCCGCGGTTGATGAACAACCCCGTCGCGATCGATGCCGGAGCCGCAGCTGCCAGAATCCACGATCCCATATTCATCGGCGACGTCGGCCGGAACACGCGCATCATGTTGATGAAACGCGATGGCCGCCCCAGATCGTGAATCAGGAATGCGGCGCCTGCGGTGGACCCGATAACGCCGGTCCAGTGACAGACGCTCGAGAACTCACGCAGTTCCTGGCAGTCCCTGCACGCCAACTGCACCGCCGCTCCGAGCGTCATCGCCGCCCCCGCTGCGCCTCCCAGGAAGTAGTAAATCGGAATATCGACGCTCCACACCGATTGCTTGAGCATCGGCCGGTCGTAATACGTGACGTCTGCGCCCTCGCTGCCCGGCACCTTGCCGTAGGGCTTCGGCGCGAACTTTTGAACCTGCTCCTCCTCGCCGCTCACGATCTGCTGCGCGCCTTCGCCGCTCAGCGTCGCCAGCGCGATATCGATGTCGCGGCCGTCGTGTCTCATCCCCGCACTCCCCGCGCCGCAAAAACGGAGCTTACCGCAACCGCCGCCATGCCAATCGCCGCAAACGCAAAACTTCGCCACGTATCCTTCACTCGCTTCGTGGGCACCACCGGATCCGGCGGCAAGTTGTACGCCTCCGGCTTGTCCACCAGCAGAAAGAATGCGTTCAGCCCTTCCGTGCCGGGCTGGCTCGCGGCGTCCGAGCCGTACAGATACGCTTCCGTCACGCCGTTCTCGTGCAGCCGTTCGACACGCGCCTCGGCGATGCTCCGCAGCTCATCCAGATCGCCGTAGCGAATCGAATCCGTGGGACACGCCTTCGCGCAGGCGGGCTGCATGTCGGCCTTCAACCGGTCATAGCACATCGTGCACTTCCATGCGCGACCGTCGTCCTCCCGCCGATCGATCACGCCGAACGGGCAGGTCACGACGCAATAGCCGCAGCCGTTGCACACATCCGGCTGCACGTACACCGTATCGAATTCCGTGCGGACGATCGCTCCCGTGGGGCACGCCTCCAGGCATCCCGCACGCGCACAATGCTTGCAGACGTCCGACAGAAACAGCCACGATAAATCCCCGGCCGTCTGACCGCCGAGCGGGACCGGCCGCTCCACGAATGCCACATGGCGCCAGCTCGACGCACCCAGCGCGACCGTGTTGTCGTACGACATGCCGGTGAAGTAGAGCCCGTCGTCCGGCAATTGGTTCCACTGCTTGCACGCCACTTCACACGCCTTGCAGCCGATGCAGATGGTGGTGTCGGTGAAAAATCCCTTGCGCGCAGTACGGTTCGGAGTGTCCTCGCGAGCCAGATGCGCTTCGAGTGCATGAGCTTCCGTCGCGCTCAGTACCGCTTCCATCAGACGTGGCCCTCCTTCGAGTGCGGCGCTTTGAACTGTTGGCCCGTTTCCCCTTCGCGGCGAAGCCCGGGCAGATCGCGACTCTCCTCGCGCCCGCCGAGCGGCGCCACCAGCGGCCCGCTCGTCGCATACCGCCGTTCGCGTCCGCGGCGCCCGGGCTCGATCTGCACCGTGATCGCCTTCGTCTCCATAATGCCGACGTTCGGATCGGCGACCATCGCGAACAGCTCGTTCGCCGCGTCGCCGCGCACCAGCCCTTTACTCGACCAGTGGTACGGCATGCCGATCTGATGTACCACGCGCCCGTTCAGCCGCAACGGCTTGATGCGCCGCGTCACGAGCACGCGCGCCTCAATCTCCGCCCGCATGCTGCGAATCGTCGCCCAGCCGCCGTTCTTCAAACCGACCGCCTGGGCCAACTCCGGCGACACTTCGCAGAACATCTCCGGCTGCAATTCGCTCAGCCAGGGAAGCCAGCGGGACATGCCGCCCGCCGTGTGATGCTCCGTCAGCCGGTACGTCGTCAACACGTACGGGAAGCGCGGATCGTCAAACGGCTGATGATACGGATTGTCTTTCTTGCGCAGCCACTCCATGCGGCTCGGATTGCATTGCTGCTTGTATAGCGGATTCCGCATCACCGATTCCTGCGGCTCGTAGTGCGCCGGCAGCGGAGCGTCCTGCAATCCGCTCGGCACAAAGATCCACCCCTTGCCGTCCGACTGCATGATGAACGGATCCACTCCGGAGATGGTATCCTTCCCGCGAGCATCCGGCCCCGGCCGGTACGAGGGCGGCTTCTTCACGAAATCGGGCTCATCGTGTCCCGTCCACTTCTGCTGCTGCTCGTCCCACCAGACGTACTTCTTGCGTTCGCTCCACGGCTTGCCTTCCGGGTCGGCCGACGCGCGGTTGTACAGCAGGCGGCGGTTATGGGGCCACGCCCAGCCCCACTCAGGCGCTACCCAACTCTGCTGCCAATGCGGCTTCCGGCGCGCGGGCTGAATCGTCGCATCCTTGTACGCGCCTGCGTAAATCCAACACCCGCTCGCCGTGGAACCATCGTCCTTCAAGTCGGTGAACCCCTCCACCGGCTTGCCGTCCGCGATGGTGAACCCGTTAATCTCCCGCAGCACTGCTTCCGCGCTAGGCTCATTTAGCGGACCCTGCGTCGGATAGTCCCACGTCACATCGAGAATCGGACGGTCTTTCGCATCAGTGGACCCGGCATACAGTTTTTTCAGCCGCTGTCCCAGCTTGAAAATAAAATCGAGCTCGCTGCGCGAATCGCCGGGAGGCTCCATCGCCTTGTGATGCCACTGCAGCAGCCGCTGCGTGTTGGTGAAGCTGCCGTCTTTTTCCGTGTGCGCCGCGGCCGGAAACAGAAAAACTTCGGTAGCGATGTCTTCCGTCCGCACGTCGCCACGCTCGATTTCCGGCGCGCTCCGCCAGAACTCGGCGGTCTCGATGGCCTGGAAATCGCGGACCACCAGCCACTCCAGCTTGCGCAGCCCCTCGCGATGCATCGGCCCGTTGACCGTGCCAACCACCGGGTTCTCCCCCATGACGAAGTAGCCTTTTACTTTGCCGTCGGCCATCGCGGCAACCGTGTTCATGTGGGAATGGTCGCCCGTGATTGCGGGAAGATAGTGGAAGCAGTAGCCGTTTTCCTTCGTCGCCGCCTCGCCGTACCACGCCTTCAGGAACGAGGTCGAGTACTTGCGGAACTCTCCCCACCAGCCCGACGGCGATTCGTTCAGCTCGTTGTACGTCGCAAAATCCTTATCGTGTTTGGCGCGCGGCATCGGCAAATAGCCGGGCAGCAAATTGTATAACGTCGGAATGTCGGTCGACCCTTGAATCGAAGCGTGCCCGCGCAGGGCCATGATGCCGCCGCCCGGCCGCCCGATGTTTCCCAGCAGCAGTTGAATGATGCAAGCCGTGCGAATGTACTGCACACCCACGGTGTGCTGCGTCCATCCCACCGCGTAGCAGAATGCGCTCGTGCGCTCGCGGCCGGAGTTGCGGCACAGCGTCTCCGCCACACGCGTCAACAGGTTCGCCGGAATCCCGCAGGTCTTCTCCACCATCTCCGGCGTGTAGCGCGCATAGTGGCGCTTCAGAATCTGGAACACGCAGCGCGGATGTTGCAGGGTAGGGTCCGTCTTCTCCGCTTGAATTGGGTGCTTCTGTTCTTTACCGCTGCCTTCCGCCGATTCGCGCGCGCCCGCCGCGGCTTCCGGCGAAACGCCTTCGTACATCCATGTTTTGGTGTCGTACTCGCCCTTTTCGCTGTTCCACCCGCTGAAGATTCCGTCGCCTGCGTCGGCATCACGGAAATTCTCGTTGATGATCGCCGGAGCGTTCGTGTAGTTCACGACGTAATCGCGAAAATAGCGCTCGTTTTCGAGGATGTAATGGATGATGCCGCCCAGAAACGCAATGTCGCTGCCCGCGCGGATCGGCACGTGTATGTCCGCCACTGCGCCCGTGCGCGTGAACCGCGGGTCCACGTGAATGATAGTGGCGCCGCGCTCCTTCGCCTTCATCACCCAGCGGAACCCCACCGGGTGGCACTCCGCCATATTCGAACCTTCGATCACAATGCAGTCGGAGTTCTCCAGATCCTGCTGGAATGTGGTGGCCCCGCCGCGGCCGAAGCTTGTCCCCAAACTGGGGACGGTGGCGGAGTGTCAAATACGGGCCTGGTTTTCGATCTGAACAATGCCGAGGGAATTGAACAGCTTTTTGATGAGGTAGTTTTCTTCGTTGTCGAGAGTCGCGCCGCCCAAATGCGCGATCCCCATGGTCCGGCGCACCGGATGGCCTTCTTCGTCCACCTGCTCCCACGTCTCTTCACGAGTCTTGCGGACGCGCTCGGCGACCATGTCCATCGCCTGTTCCAGCGGAATGTAGTCCCACTCGGTGGCGTGCGGCCGCCGGTACCAAACGCGCTGCAGCCGCTGCGCACTGGTGACCAACTGAAACGTCGCCGCGCCCTTCGGACATAAACAGCCGCCCGAAATCGGTGACCGTGGATCGCCTTCTATATCGATCACCTTCTCGTCTTTGATATAGACAAGCTGTCCGCAACCGACCCCGCAGTAGGGACACACCGACGCAACTACCCGGTCGGCGTTCTTCGTCCTTGGTTCGAGCGATTCGCTGCGTTCGGAAACCGCTGTGTGGCCCAACCCTTCGACGTCGCGGTTCTCCAACTGCCGGAATACCGGCCATTGCGTGGGATTCGCCATGTCTGCCTCTGTCTTTCAATTTAGAATGCTATCTCGGACGAAGGCAGTGCGAAGCGGTACAGACTACGGTGGAGCGCGGGCTACGGCCTGCCGGCCAGCCGTTTGAGCCGTACGACCACTTCCATCGGATTGAACGGCTTCACGACGTAATCGTCGGCTCCGAGGTTGAAGCCTTGCACTACGTCGCTCTCTTTACTGCGCGCCGTCAGCATGATAACTCGCACATTCAGACGGGCGGCCCGAATCGCGGAAAGCACTTCAAATCCGTCGAGCCCCGGCATGTTGACGTCCAGCACAGCGACATCCGGCGGCGATTCCCTGATCGCTTTCAGTGCGTCTTCTCCCGATGTGGCCAGCCGGCACGTCACTCTGTGCTCGCGAAATGCCGCCTGCAAAACGGCGCGCACAGCGGGGTCGTCGTCCGCGATCAACACATTGGCATCCTGCATGGAAACCGGCGCGCCCGCCGGCGATGCCGTCGTGTGGGACCAAGGCGACGGCCGCTGTGCCGAAACGCGCGACAGCGCGAACACCAGCCGCATCATCGCTTCCTCCGGCTGCCAGCCGTCGATCAGAAATTCCTGCGCGCGCGTTTGCACCGCATGATCCAGTGCCATGATGCGGTCGCGATTCCCCACCAGCACCATCGCGCGGCCCGGTGGGAACACACATCGCGGGTCCAGCCATGGCCCGGTCATCGCCTCCTCACGGACGTGCAGCATGATGGCCTGGCAGTTTCGGATGCCCTCCGAATCCGGCGATTCCGACGAATCGAACAGGCGTGGCCGCGCACCGAGTGTTTCGAGAGTGGAGCATAAGCGCTCGGCCTCCTCCGCCGCGAAGCACACCATGGCGATGCGCTTGCCGGCAATCTCCTGGATCATTGCGGGCGGCAGGGTGTCCATGACCGCCTCGCGCGGATCGGTGAAGGCCAGTGCAAGCTCGCTCAGCTTTTCGCGCAGCACCTTCGCGTCAATGCGTTCCCCGTCCAGCAGATCCTTCGTGTCGCGAGCCAGCACGGCGATTTGTCCGTAGCCCAGCGCTCCCGCCGCTCCCACCCAGCGGTGCACCAGACTTTTTGCCTTCTGAATGTCGAACTTCGCGCCCAAATCCATCAGAATCTGGCGGCTTTGCAGGATTCCCTCTTCGAGGAATCGCCGCCGCAAGCTCTCCAGTTCCAGGGCGGAAAGTTCCAATCCCGAGGGCAGGCCCGGCTTGGCGGGCGCAACCGTCGGTGGGTGCAATTCCGCCGTGGTCTGTTTTACGGGCTCGACGATGGCATGCCCGTTGGCGGTCGACGCCTTCGGTTGCGTGTTCGTCAGATATTCGCGGATGCGCCGGCCGAATGTCTGGGTATTGATCGGCTTGGTGATATAGCCGTCGCAGCCGGCTTGCATCGCGCGTTCTTCATCGCCCTTCATGGCGCACGCCGTCAGCGCGATCACAATCACGTCGCTGGTGTGCGCTTCCTGCTTCACACGGCGTGTCAACTCCAAGCCGTCCATGCCGGGCAGTTGTATATCCACCAGCATCAGCTTGGGGTGCACAGTGCGCAGAACGCGCAGAGCCTCCTCCGCGTCAGGCACGGCGAAAACCTGAAAACCCTCTTTGCGCAGAACGAGGTCCGCGAGCTTCAGATTGACAGGAGCGTCATCGACTACCAGTATCGATTCATTTGGCATGCGCGGGCGCCCACTTCTTCACGGCTTCAGCGAGCCACTCCATCTTCACCGGCTTGGGAATAAAATCGTCCATTCCCGCTGCGAGACACTCTTCGCGGCATCCCGTCAGTGCCTCGGCCGTCATTGCAATGATGGTCGTCCGGCGGCCGCTATTCTCCCTGCGCCGGATCTCGGCCGACGCTTCATAGCCGTTCATTTCCGGCATTTGACAGTCCATAAAAACCAGATCGTAGTTGAGCAAGCGCAGCATCTCCACCGCCTCGCGGCCATTTCCGGCAACGTCGGCACGCACTCCCAGCCGTTCCAGCATGCGGATGGCGACCTTTTGGTTCACAATATTGTCCTCGGCAACCAGGACGCGCAGGTGATTGTTTTCAAAGCTGGCGTGCGGCTTTGGCTGGAGCTTCGGCGGCTCCGCCACGCGCCGGCCCGATTCCCGCCTCGCCCAGGCATCGGCCAGTGCGTTGAACAGCAGCGATTGCCGCACCGGCTTCACCAGCGACGCGTCAACGCTCGCTCCTTCCATTCGCCGCACCTCGCGCCAGTTCGAGATGGACGTCAGCATCACAACAATGGTGTCGCAAATGGCGGGGTCGTTCTTGATGGCCGCGGCAAGCGTCGCTCCGTCCATATCGGGCATTTGAAAATCGGCGATCACAAAATGGTAGGGGTCGCCGGCTGCGCGTGCCGCTTTCACCGCCTCCAAAGCGTTGGGCGCGCTCTCGTAACTCCCGTTGCGCATCCCCCAACTTGAAATCTGTTCGTGAACCACCCGCCGGTTCACCTCGTTGTCGTCGACAATCAGCACACGCAGGCCGTTCAAGTCGGCTGGAGCGGCGCGAAGCGGCTGTGGCTCAGGGTCGAGCGGCAGCGGCAGCGTAAATGAAAAACGCGATCCTCTGCCGGGCATGCTCTCCGCCGTGATCAAGCCACCCATCAGTTCCACCAGTTGCCGTGAGATCGCCAGCCCAAGACCCGTGCCGCCGTACCGCCTCGTCATCGAACTGTCTGCCTGCGTGAACTTTTCAAAAAGCATCGGGATCTTCGCGGGATCGATCCCTATGCCCGTGTCCGCCACGGAAATTCGCATCAACGCGTTGCGCCCGTCCTGCCGGTCGCATTCCACACTCGCCAGCACGTGCCCTTCGGAAGTGAATTTCACCGCATTGCCTACCAGGTTCGTGACCACCTGGCGCACCCGGCTCGCGTCGCCGAGGAAATAGCGCGGCAGCCCGGGCGCGTAGCGCACGATGAGATCGATCCGCTTGTCCTCCGCCTTCGGCTCCAGCATCTCGGCGACTTCCTCCACCACCTGCCGCAGATCAAACGGGAAGCACTCGATCGTCAGACCGCCGGCCTCGATCTTGGAAAAATCCAGAATGTCGTTGATGACCGTCAGCAGCGCCTCGCCGGATTTGCGCACCGTATCCGCGTACTCGCGCTGTTCCGCCGTCAACTCGGTATCCAGCAGCAGCCCGGTCATCCCTATGACACCATTCATGGGAGTGCGGATTTCGTGGCTCATATTCGCCAGGAATTCGCTCTTGGCGAGGCTCGCGGCTTCCGCCTGCCGGCGCGCCGACCGCAGCCTCACCGCCATCCAGATCATCACGAGGACGGTAGGAAACAGGACTGCCACAGCGCCTCGAAACACGCGCTCGAAGTACTTGGTATTCCGGTAGGCGAACAGGCTGGCCGCTTCCGAGCCGATCCTCGTATTCCAGCGAAAATCGATGGACCCAAGGGAGCCATCGGCAGCCATTTCGCCAATGCCTTCCAGAATCGTGTCGGCCGCCCGTTTGGCCACCGGATCGTTCAGGTCCGCGCCGACGCCCCACCCGTAACTCGCGCCGTCGATGGGGACGAGCTTCAGTTTCCGCTCTGTGCAGTCATAGTGGACCGGCGGAGTCAACGAGTTTACCTGCATCAGCCCGGCGGCGGCTTTCCCCACGCAAACTTGAGAAACCACAGCCGAGAGGTCCTGCGATTCCAGTAGCGGCGAGCCGGCAAAAACCTTGCGCGCAATCCGCAGATCGCTATTGATCTTCGTCAAAGCGGAAACCGGCTGGCCGCGTAAGTCTTCCGGACGGGCGATGTCCGATTCTTCGGGAACCACCAACGCATACGACACCTTCGCCCACGGATCGGTAATGTACATGATCTCGCGGCGCTCCGGGAGTCGGGTGGCAATCGGCCACAGATCCACTTTCCCGCCGCGCAGGGCGCCTTCCGGCCCCTCGGGCGACCAGCGCCATTTTAGACGTATCCCTTTCCGCTTCGCCGCCTCGGCTACCAGTTCCACAGCCGGACCCGTGGGATTACCGTTCGCATCGGCGAAGTGGTATGGCGGAGAGTTTTGAAAGCCGATGAGCATTGTGCGCCCGGTGGGCGCGTCACGCCATAGGCCGAAGTAGACCCCCACCACAGCCATCGTGACGATAACCCCCGCCATCGCCGTGACCACTGGTCGCCCGCGCAAGCGGACTCCGAGCCCTCGACTTATGCCTGCTCCACTCATCGGCCTCATCTTCGGTTTCTTCTCTGTCGCAATGCAACGTTGACAACAGTCTTATCGGCAGATGTAGCGAAAAGGAATAGGGAGGACTCGCCATTGCGTGAAGTTACGGTAAGCCGAAAGATATGAACGTAATACAGAGGACCGTACTATCGAAAGTTAGCATGGCGCCCCATGGGGGTTGGCCCTTATATTCAATGCTGCACTTTCAACACAATGAGTTACGGCTGCGCTAATCCGCTCGGTTTCATCCCCGCTTTCGGGTGGGACCTTCCCGAAACGCTGAGCCGCCTCGCCAGCGAAGGCAATCGCGAAATCGTTGCAGAGGTAATCGAAGCGTTTGAGAGCGATACCGCTCGACGCCTGCGCCTTCTGGACGACGCGATTGCCGACGGCAACTGGGCAGCCGCGCGCGCCCAAGCCCACTCCATCAAAGGTGCGGCCTCCGAGGTGGGTGCCCACACCCTGGTATCAATCTGCACGCGTATGGAACTCTCCGCCGATGCCGGCGCCGGCTCGATCTTTGCCGAACTGCGAAACGAAGCCAATGCCGACTTCACTCGCGTCTGCCGGCTGATGAACGAAAGCGGCTGGGCAGCAGCCCAATAGCAGACTTGCCGACAGGACTCTTTCGCGCTTGCGCGGCCGGCCGCACCTAAAAGTTCAACCGAAGCGCAAACTGCATGATCCGCGGATCGCGTGCCGACGTAATGTTGCCCGTCGATGCCCGCGAATTCACGCCCGCGGCATTATACGTAATCGTGGTGTCCACGCCGCTGAACTGCGTGTGATTAAACGTGTTGTAGGCCTCTGCCCGGAACGACACCCTGACTCTTTCCTTGATCGGGAATGTTTTGAACAGAGCCGTTTCCCAATTGTTGCGGCCCGGTCCACGAATCGGGAAAGTCGGCATATCGCCGATATTGGCGATCGTCAGCGGCGGACACCCGCTGGCCGGGCAGACGCCACCGGAGTACTGAACCGGTTCGGCAAACGCAGCGGCGTTGAACCACGTAGTAAACGTGCGAGGACCCGCCGGATCTCCCACCATCAGAGGACGAGCGCCATCGCCGCCGCCCGTCAGGTTCACGCTCGGCGACGTGCCCATGCTGATGGAGAGCGGCGCACCCGCAACAAACTGAGTGATATCGCTGACCTCCCAATTGTCAAAGACAGCCTTCACAACGCGGTTGTGGATCGCGTGGCTGAGCGACGGCAGGTTCCACAGGAAGTGGAACGTCAACGTATTCGGCCGATCGTAGTTCGCCAAACCATAATTCCAAACCTTGCGATCAAGGTAGCGTGCGACGGTGTTGCTCCCGGAACTCGTGCCCGACGTGCTCGTGCTGTCGCCCTCCGCGTAATCCATCGCCTTCGAGTGCGTGAAGGAGACACCATATTGAATCGACCTCGCGAAGCGCCGGTTGACCTGCACCTGCAGCGAGTGATAACTCGAATTTCCCTCGAAAATCTGCTGCGGGACGCCGTTGTATCCCGCAAAGGGACGGTAGAAATTCTCGTTCAGGTTCGTCGACCCCGGCGCGCCCGTGCTCTGCGGATTCTGATTCTGCGGCAGGAAATCCGCCCCGTACGGGACCGTATTGAGCTCGACCACTTCGCCGAGATGCCGGCCGAAGTTCCCGACGTAGGCGACATCCACAATCGTGCCGAAGCCGATCTCGCGCTGAATTCCGATATTCGCCTGGTAGGCGGTCACCGTCTTGGCATGCGGGTCGATGTCTCGCGAGAAACTGCTGGGCGAAAGCAATCCCGTCGTGTTGGCGGCCGTCGACACCTGGCCGTAATAAGCCGTCGGATTATAAATCGCCGGCGGATTGAAGAACAGGTTCCCGAGCGTACCCGCATCGAGGAGCGGTGTATAGAAGACTCCGCCACCGCCGCGAATCACGGTCTTGCCGTCACCCAGCGGATCCCACGCGAAGCCGAAACGGGGCGCAGGGAGAATGCCGTTGCTATATACCATTGACCGCGGGTAGCCCGCCGTTGTCGGGGTGATCACCCCGTTCGTCGGGTTGCCGGACCCCGGCACGATCAAGCCCGAATACACGTTCGGCACGACGGCTCCTGTCAGCGGATTGATCACCACCTTCGCGCCGTTTTGAACCACCGGCCGGAACAAGACCGGAGCCTGCGACCGGTCGTAGAGATACGGCACGAAGTTGCCGGCGTTGTCATTCCCCGGCGATAGCGGCAGCGCGTCTGTGAACCGCACGCCGATATCGATGGTCAGGTGCGGCAGCGGACGCCAGTGATCCTGCACGTACCATTCGTACACGCGTGTAATCGGCTGGTAATTTACGCGATTCGTCGCCTCCGTGTAGCTGTAATAATTGCCCAGGAAAGCGTTGGCATACGCGTAGCCCGTATCCAAAGCAAAGCTCGAGTTCGTCTGGAAATCGAAACTGCCGGGGAAGTTCGCGCTGCCCGCCTGATGGTATTGGTTGTACAGTGCGTGCTGCACCTTGAACCCTGCCTTGAACGTGTGTTCTTTCCAAATCTTCGTTAAGCCGTCGGTCACCGTAAACGCTGTGGAATCGTCGACCATCGGAAAGCGTCCGTCATAGGATAGCGATGCCGCGCCGGTCACACCCCCGAAAGACATCGCAGGCAGCAGCCCCAGCGGATTGTCCGAAGGATAGCTCTGCGCGATGTTGATGCCGTACGTTGTGCGCTGATACGCCTTCAGTGCGGAATCCGAAAGCACCTGCGATTCCGTCCATAGGTTCATGCCCAGGAGAGCTTCATTCACCAGGGTCGGCGAGAACACGTAGGTGAAGTTCACGCCCAGATTCGGCATGGTCTGCTGGTAATCGACGTCCGCCAAACCCCAGCTATTCTTGATCGCCGCGCTATTCCGCCCCGTATCGTTACTGCTGTACCCTGAGGCGCGGACCCACACCTTGGCCTTATCGCTCACGTTGTAATCCACCTTCAACAGTTCCTGTAGCACCGGCACTTTTTCCGTCCCCGCGATCTGGTAGTTGTACGCAAAGTTCGTGATCGCGGTGTTCGTGGCATTGGGCAGCGGAAAGACCGTCAGCAGTTTCGCCGAGTTCGGGTCCATGCGATTCGAGGGGATCATGTTACCCGGGAACGCCTGCCCCGTCAGCGGATCCTTCACCGTGTACAGTGTGGTCTTGTTCTTGAACGACTGCGAGAAGTCGCCCTGACGCTCCAGGGCCGTGGGCACCGTGTAATTGGAAACCGAGTTCGGCTTCTGGTTGGGATCGTCCTCCATGGAGAACATGAAGAACAGCTTCTGTTTGTCGGTGTTGAAGTGCCTCGGAATGTAAATCGGCCCGCTGAAACTCCCGCCGACGGTGTTGTAGCGATACCGCTGCCGCTGAATCCCCTGCCGGTTGTTAAAGAACGTATTCGCGTTGAAGGCCTCGTTTCGGACGTAATAATAGAGCCCGCCGTGGAAGATTTGGCCGCCGCTCTTGGTCACCAGGTTAATGACGCCCGACGCCGAAGGTCCATACTCCGCCGGATAGGAGTTCTGCAGCACCTTCACTTCGGATATCGCGTCGAGGTTGATCGGCGATTCCGCCGTACGCCCGCGCGCGGTGTTCCCCGAGATTCCGTCAATATTCAGCGCGTTGTAGAATGACCGCCCGCCGCTCATCGTCGGCGTCGCATACTGGCCCAGCACGTCCGAACCGGTATTGTCGTCCACCACGCCGGGCAGAATCTGCAACATCGCCATGACGTCGCGCCCTCGCGCCATCAGGTCCATGACTTCCGTGGAGTCGATCAGCACCGCACGATCGCCGCTTTCCGTCTGCAGCACCGCTCCGGTGGCCTTCACTTCCACTGTTTCCGATACGGCGCCGATCTCCAGGCGCAGATCGCCGGTGCCGAGCGTATCTCCGGCCGTCAGGTGCAAATCGCTGTGACTAAGCTCCTTAAACCCGGCGGCCCGCACCGTGACCGTGTAGGTGCCGGGTTGCAGATTCGTGAAGGTGAACTCCCCCGTCTCGGCTGTCGAAAAGGTGCGCGCGGTTTTGTCGGTCTGATTGATGCACCGCACTTCCGCGCCCGCAATCGCGCTGCCCGTCGGATCGGTGACGCGGCCGCTGATGGTGCCGGTCGAGTTTTGAGCCATTGACGCGGTGGCCCAAAGCAGAATCATCGATATGAACCCTACTACCCTACGTGGTTTCAGCACGAGCAACTCCTCGGTTTTGTTTTCGCCGGTTCGCTACCGGCAGCGCACAAACCTCTATCGGGGAAATACTACCGTTCATTATCGATAAAGTAAAGCCCTTTAACGCAAAATATTACCAGCCTCCCACCAGCACGCCCAAGTGGGATACCGCTTTGCGGATCTCGCACACAGCCGCCGCGAGTTCCAGGCGATCCATGCGATCCAGCGCCGCCGGCAGCGACCGCAGCATGCGCGCTGTCACCCCGCACCGCTGTACCGCGGAATGAATCGAAGGGCCGCTCTTCCGCTTTGCGGGTCCGTCCGGACCGAGAAGGTACGCCGCCATTTCCCGCAGGCGCCGCCGGTTCTCCGCGCGCAGGGCGATTTTCGTCTCCCCTACGACCAACGCCGATCTCTTCAGGAACGGGATCAGTTTCCGGTACTGCTTGGTGGTCACCCCCATATATAAGGTGGCCGCGAAGAACTTCGGCCCGTATTCTTCCAGGTAATCAATCGCGCGGTCTGCCGTACGACGTTTCGATCCCAGATATTTCCGGCAGAACTCCTCCCACCCGCAGCCGACCAGCAGATACAGCCGCTGATCGCGAATCCGCGCCATGCTCCGCACGTCCTCAGCCCGGCACCGCCCCGGCACCAGGCAGATCCGTTTCCGCCCGGATCTCCATTGTTTGAGTTCGTCAAGGAACTCATCGGCTGTTTGCGCCAAAATCTTCATAGACAGGTTCGACTCCGCGAGAAAATCCAGCGATTTCCATGATTCGGACCAGGCCGGACGGCCCCCCTAATCCGATGCTGACATGCGCCCGCGAAAAACGGCCGGACGGAAGCGGAGCTCCGGCGTCTAAGTCATTTCGATTGTGGGGAAAAGAAAAACTTCGGAAGTCCGGAAATGACGGCGCGCAGTTTCCCAATCCGGACCGCTTCTGCTAAAATAAGGCTTCGTTGGGACGTCGTCTAACGGTAAGACTGCAGACTCTGGATCTGCGTATCGGGGTTCGAATCCCTGCGTCCCAGCCACTCATCCTTCAGCGGTTGCTGAAATTCCTGAAATCCGGCTTGGGTCCGAATCGTTGTGGCCCTGAGATAGGCCACCCCCGGCCCGTGGCTATCGGCCGAAGAATCGGCCTGGCTCCGGACCGACGGATCCATCCGGGAACCGCCGCCGTGGCAGCGGGGGTACAGGCATGCCGAATCGTTCGTGCCAACGCCGCCAAGCTTCCTCGGTGAAGACCCCGGCAGGTGCGCTCTGCAGCACCTTCTGAAATTCTTCGACCGGTACGAACCGCTCGACAGTCTCCACATCGGCCGCAGATCCGTAAACCATGACTTGCGCCAAAAATGCGGGCAGGTCGGCGAGCGTTTCCTCGGGGATGTCGTACCAGGCGACCTTTTTGGCGATGCGAAGCAACTCAACTGGATAGGGAGCGGCGAGTGTCATCGCTCGAGACCTCCCGGACTTAGGCCGCGCCGGAAGTCGAGCGCCGGCAGTTTCGTCAAGTCGATCGCCTGGGCCCAGCGAGTCAGGTCTCTTTGCATAGAGGCTGGCACGCGATGGAGTGTCCCATCGCCGTAGACTTGCAGGGCGCGAATACTCGTGAGCGGATCGAAAGCCCGGTCGATCGCTTTCGCAGCGGCCAGACCTGTGGTCACATCAACCCCGTGCGACACCAGGGTGTGGATGTCACGTAATCTTTCCAACTGCCTCGAACTTGAATCATCCGCATCTTCATGCCCGCCAAGTCCACCAGTGACGCGACCTGCACCCGCGATCCGGAAGCGCGCCTCGGTTCTTCAATCCGGTTCAAGGTGTCGAGCCCACCGAAGAAAGCCACCTTAACCGCACCGCCGCGATCTATGAATGCTTCCAGGTTATCGTGCTTCCGATGCGCCCAGGCATCTGGGTTCGCCAGATCCAAGTTGCGGAAGAAGGGAAGGCGCGAACGTAGACGCTCTGGATCGAACGCGGCCGACGAGAAGAAATCGAAGTCCTCTGAAACACGGTGTCCTAATTGAAGAGCGAGGCCCGTTCCGCCATAGAGCACGAATTCCGCCGGCACTGCATCCAACTCTGGCCACAACCGCCGTTGCGATTCGGCAAGATATCAACCCGGGGCTCAAATGTTTCGGACATCTCTGCCTCCACGATACATCACCGCAAGGCAACGTGTCCTCCTCGCTGCCAAACGCGTGCTTTCTGTGTTGCGGCTGCATCGCGGATTTTGCCGGCCATCAACTCAAAAAACACAAAGGCACACGAACAACCCGCTCGGGGTCATTCGTGTGCCTCGTCTCTATCCGCGGGATCTTACTTATACACCGCCTGCACGCTCAGGTTTGCCCCGATCGTCAGTGAGCAAGTCGGCGTCGTCCCCGAGCAGGCGCCCGCCCAGTTGACGAACACATGCCCAGCTACCGGAGTCGCCGTCAACGTCACCACCGTCCCCTGCTGGAACTTCGCCGAGCACGAAGACCCGCAGTTGATCGACGTTCCGAATTCTCCGTTCGGCGTACCCGAGATGCTGCCCGACCCGCTCCGGCTTACCGACAGCGTGTACGTCTGGACGAACGTCGCCGTAGTGCTCAACGCTCCGTTGACCGTGAGCGAGCATGCCGCGTCCGTGCCGGTGCAAGCGCCGCTCCATCCCGTGAAGACACTGCCGCTCCCCGGGTTCGCCGTCAAACTCACCTGCGCGCCCGCGGCGACCTGCGCCGTGCACGTGCCGCCGCAGTTGATCTTGCCGCCATCCCCGTTCACGTTTCCGTTGCCCACCTTCACTACCGTGATGGACGGAATCTCCACGTTCGCTGCCGCCATCTGCGCGCCGATATAATCGCCCAGTTCGCCGGGTCCCGGAGACGGGCATTCGAACGTCGCGCACAGAGCCTCGTGCGTCGTGGGGTCGTACTTGCCGGTGTACTTGTAGAACTCGTAGCGCCGTACCACCGCGTGTTTGCCGGTGCTGAGCGGACGCCCGCTATGCATCACACCGCTGTTCGGGTTGCTCGGATTTGACTGCAGCAACTGCCACGGCGTCTCCACCGCCGCTGCATCCGGCACTACCGCGTTACCCGCGATGAGATCGTTGACGTCTACTTCGTTATCGGCTTCCGATTCGAACACCTTCACCCATTTCGCGTCGCCGAACTGCGCCGGAACGAACGGCGGAGGCGGAGGAGGCGGCGGCAATTTCACCGCGAAATCGATCTGCGGAGCCGCGCCCACGCGCACCGGAGGAAGCACGTTCACCACCGGCTGCGGAATCTGCACGACAACCGGAACCGGAGGCGGCGGATTCACGCCTACGGGCACATTCGGCGTCCCCATGATGTACGTCAGCTGGCCCGGGTTCGCCGGATCTTCCACCAGCCACCGATAGGTCACGTTCGTTGGATTGCTGATTGTGCTGATGCCGAAGTGCTCGCAACCCGCCGTGTTGTATCGCGCCCCCAGCGCGGGCACCCAGCAACTCTCTCCGGTAGCCACGCCGCCGGCATACGGAGGAGTGCCCTGCGTGAACTGGCCGGACTGCGCATCGTACGGGCTGGTCCACCGGATGAACACTCCGCCGTTGAAGGGCACCACCACGCCCGTGCAGTAGCGTATGTAGCAGCCTGGCGCGAATCCGCCGAACACTCGCGTCACATCATTCACCTGTATGCCGTCGGCTTCAATTTCGAAACCGTGCACAGTCTGCCCCGTATCGTTGATCGCGTCAAAATTCACCGGCAGTCCCACCACCGTCACCGTCTGCGCTGCCAGTTGCGCCGCGGAAAGTGCCGCCAGCAGCATCGCTCCGCCCCAAAGTCTCGTTTTCATGTCTGTCATTCTCCGAGTAGATTCGGCACCGGCCGCCCGCTTCGCTTCTCCAGTGCTCGAAATGTATGACCGCCGGGGGCGCACCGCCGGAACGCCGAAAGTGTCCGAAGGTTGTAAAGGTTCTGTGAACGCCGCGCATCCACGCGAAGGCCGCTACAATTGGTGTTCTCATGCCCCGGGTGCAGCCAATCCGCGCAATCTTTCTGCTGCTGTGCGTCGCCACCGCCGCGCAGGCCCAATCCGCCTCCTTGCAGGACCGCCTCGCCCGGGCCCGCACGCTCCACACGCAGGGGTCCGCGCGTCAGGCGCTCGAGATTTTCGAAGCCGCGCTGCCGGAGGTCCGCGCCTCACAGCCGGCCGATCGGCTCCTCGCCACTCTGATCGATATCGCCGAAACGGCGAGCGATGCCGGCGACCAGGGACGCGCCCTCACCGCCGCCGACGAAGCCTCGCGCCTCGCCTCTACCCTCCACGACCAGCCGCGCGAGGGCATCGCCGTGAACCTCGTCGGCCAGGCCAACCTCTTCCTCGGCAATTACCCTGCGTCTCTCGCCGCTTACCAGCGCGCGCTCGATCTCGCCGAAGCCCGGCACGACGTCGCCGCCGCTTCCATTCGCCTCGGCAACATCGGCAACGTTTATTTCTACCAGGGCCGCTATACCGATGCGCTGCGCACCTACCAGAGCGCGCTCGCCAAAGCCGAACAAGGCGGAGCCGCTGCCGCCAACGGCCGCCAGCTCGCACTCGCCAATCTCGCTATCCTTTATGAGCAGCTCGGGCAAAACGAAAACGCGCTCGCGTTCTACCAGCGCGCCGCCCAATCCGCGTCCGCTCTCAAGCCCGCCGAATACGGCCAGCTCCTCTCCAACATGGGCACGCTTTATCGCCGCATGGGCGACCCCGTAAAGGCTCTCGACACCTACAACTCCGCGCGCCAGGTGTTCCGCCGCGCCGCCCATTCCGATGGCGAAATCCACGTGCTGCACAACACCGGACTCGTGCTCGCGCTGGACTACAAAGCCCCCGAACGCGCCCTCGCCGCCTTCACCGAAGCCCTGCAGCTTGCTGATTCCAGCGGCGATCGGCGCCAGTCCATGCTCGGCCACCTCTTTCGCGGGGAAGCGCTCCTGCGCATGGCGCGCTATTCCGGAGCGCGCGAGGAATACGATCGCGCCCTCGCCCTTGCCACAGAGCTCGGAGCCGCCGAAGAGCAGTGGAGCGCACGCTACGGCATCGGCCAGACGCTCGCGCGAACCGGCCATTCCGCCGAAGCCGCCGTCGCATACCGCGACGCCGTTGCTGTCATTGAAAGCCTGCGCGGCGGCATCGCCGTCCGCAGCCTGCGATCCGAATTCCTCGGAGACAAGCGCAACGTCTACGACGCTTACATTGCCTCCCTGCTCGATGCCGGCCAGAGCGACCCGGCAGCTCTCTTCGACATCTTCGAAAAAGCCCGCGCACGCACGCTGCAGGATGCGCTCAGCGGCAGCCTGAAGCCGCTCACCCTTACCGCGCTGCGCCAACACCTCGATCCCCGCTCCCTGCTGATCGAGTATTGGGTTGGCACGAACCGCGCTGCCGCCCTTTGGTCCACCGACCGCGCCGCCGGCGTCGTGCCTCTTGCCTTCACGCCCGATGATGCCGGACGGATTCGCGCATTCACCGCCGCGCTGGGCGACGGTAGCTCCTCATGGCAGGCCGATGCCGCCGGTCTCGCGCATCTTCTGCTCAACGAAGTCCCGCTCGATGCCCGGCGTCCGAATCTGTTGATCGTCCCCGATGGCGTGCTTTGCGCGCTTCCGTTCGAAGTGCTGCCCGCCGCGCCGGCGAATCGGCCGCTCGTTGAAACCTTCGCGATCAGTTATCTGCCGGCCGCCGCCCTGCTCTCCGGCTCGCGACCCACCGGGCATCCGTTGCCCGGCAAGCCTCAACTTCTCGCATTCGGCGACCCGCTGCCGTCCGCATCGGACACGCTCTCGCCCGGCGCCGGATGGGCGCGCCTTCCGGCATCCGCCGCTGAAGTCGCAGCCATCGCGCACGCCCTGCCGGGCCGCGCCGAAACTCACACGGGCGCGGACGATCTCAAGCGCTATCTCAGTTCCGCGCCAATCACCGTCCCCGTGCTCCACCTCAGCACGCACGCCGTGGTCGACACTTACGATCCCAATCGCTCGCGCATCGTGTTTACGCCGGAACCTAATAACCCCGGCTCGCGATATCTGTTTTATCCCGAAGTGCAGCGGCTCACGCTGCAAGGAGTCGACCTGGTAACGCTGGCGGCGTGCGATACCGAAGCCGGCAAACTCGTCCCCGGCGAAGGCGTGCAGAGTTTCTCGCGCGCGTTCCTCGCCGCCGGAGCGCAATCCACCGTGACGGCCCTCTGGCGTGTCGCCGATCGCCCTACCGCGGATTTCATGCGCATCTTTTATAAGGAGCTCGCCGCCGGCACTCCGAAAGCCGAAGCCCTCCGCCGCGCCAAATTAGCGATGTTGCAATCGAGCGCAACCGCCCAACCGCTCTATTGGGCCGCGTTCGTATTAACCGGAGACGGGCGAACCGAAGTGCCCTTCGCCCGCTGGCCCTCGGCAGTGCTGCCGCTGTCCGCGCTGGCCGCCATCGCCGCCGGAGTGCTAATAGCCCGCCGCCTGGCCTAACGGACACCCGAGTATGTACCGGCCTCCCGGCCGGTACAAGGCGACCGGAGGTCGCCCGCGACCGGTCAGTACTCGTTTCTCCGATCTCTGCAACACCGGCGTTCCGCGTTACAACGACGATCATTCGGAGATCGCCCGCGACCGGTCAGGAGACCGGCCGGTACTTGCTTCTCCAATATCTGGGACACCGGCCCATCTCTGCAAAAGTCCCTTACTGAAACACCAACCCGATCGGCATCACACTACCATTCGCCGAATTGCCGAGCATGCCCAGCACCTGAACAGGAACATCGCTCGCCACCTGCACCGAAGCACCCGATGCTACCGGCACGCCGAACCACTCGCCCAATTCGCGCGAGATCTTCTGCCCCGGAGCCAGCGCGATGGTCGCCGCGGGCCCGCTTGCCAGCGTCAGCGTAATGTTCGCAGTCGCCGCCCCCGGATTTTGCAGCGCCAGCCCCACCGCGTACTGCGACCCGATCTGCGGCAGAATCAGCGGACCCAGCGTCGCCGCCGTCGTCGTATTCGTGCTGAAAATGGGCACTGCGGACGCAATCAGCGGATTCGCGCTCACGCCCACCGGCACTCCTCGCAGATACGAGAAGTACGAATCGGTGGACCCGTCCGGATTCTTCACCGAGACCTCTACGCCGTCCATTGGCGTAGCGTTCTTCAGCGTCATTCGCATCTCATTCGGGCTGACATACACGATCGAGCTCGCCTGCGCCGATTTCAGTTGCACCTGCGTCTTCGGCGTGAACCCCATTCCCAGAATTCGCACTACCGTGCCCGCGGGCCATCGCCCGCCGCCCGGCACCACGTTCGCGATTGAAACGCTGCCGCCGATGGTGAGCGTTCCCGGCTTCATCTCGATGCTCAGCGGCGTTCCCAGCGCCGTCTGCCACACCGTCGAAGGATCCAGCGTGAGCAGCGACTGCTGGCCCGGCAGCGCGCTCGCCGGCACGCCGAACGTCACCGTCATCACCGGATAATCTTCCACCGAAGTTCCGAAAGTGCCCTGCGGCGAGACGAACTGCACGTAAACGTCGCTGCCGTTCTGCACCGCCGTGCCGTATACGTCGCCGGTGCTGCTGAATAGCGAGATACCATCCGCCGTGCTCAAAGTGCCGGTGAAGTGCGATCCACCGCCCGGAATCGGCTGCGGCGAAGTGAGCAGCACCTTCGCCTGCGCCATTCCGCCCGGGGGCACGGTCTCACTCGACACACGCACCGTCGCGGGATTCTGCGCATACGCCAGACTGCCTGCCGCAAGCATCGCAATTCCGTATCTCCAGTTCATGGGCTCCTCTTCGATCCAGCTTCTCTCGCGTTGTTTACGGAAGTTTGGTGGCAATGTGAAATTCTTGTAAACTCGTTTCGGCGAGCCCGTCCGGTGCGCCCTCTGCCGATACTTGCCACAAGAAAGTGCGCCCCGGCTGCATTTGGGCGAGAACGTCCGGCGGCGGCGCGATATGAGTTTCATTCGTGCGCGCCGACCAGATCTCGTGCCGGTCCACTTCCATCAGCACCACTCGATACGTGGGAATCTGAGGCATTGCGGACCAGGTGAATTCGCGCGGCGCCGCCGCTACATCACCCGCCGGGCTGATCGCGCGAAAATTCCCGCGCCAGACGTCGCCGCCGGCCGGTGGAGGCGCGACGGCGGTATGCGGCCGGACTGCCACATAGACGGCTACTAGCAAACAAGCCGCGAACACCACGGGAATCCATCGAGGCATCCACGCCCACGCGCGCCGCGGGGGCGCGGGCGGCGCAGCGATCGGAGAATGCAGCCGGTCCGCAATCCACGCCACCGAGGGGATCTCCTCCGCACTCGCGTCCGCGGCCTCAAATACATTCATCAGCGCAAGCTCGTTGCGGCAGTACGCGCACGCAGCCAGATGCCGCTCCACCGCCCGGCCGCCCATCGCAAGCACTTCCACCGGCGGACATTCCGGCGTTTTTCCGAACACTTCTTTCGGGTTCATATGCGTTTACTCCCGCCCCCGATGTACCTGGCAAGCTTTCGTTTCGCGCTGACGATGTACGCCTTTGCGCCGCTCGCATTCTCCAACCTCAACAGCCGCGTGATTGCCTCCAGCGGCAGCTCCTCGCCATAATGCAGCGTCATCACGCGATTCTCCGTTTCGGTGAGCGTGCGATTGACCAACTCCCGCATCGCCGCAGCGGAATCGGCGCGCTCCACCATTTCGTGGGGATCCGGCGCGGCATCGGCGACGTCCGTCACCAACGGCTCCAGCGCCGCCGTCCTGCCCTTTACCGCGCTGAAGCAATGATTTCGAGCCACCGTATACAGCCAGGTCGAGAACTTCGCATCCCCGCGAAACGAATCCAGATTTCGAAATGCCTTTAACAGAACATCCTGCGCCAGGTCCGCCGCTGCCTCGCGATCTCCGCTGATCCGCAGGCACCACAACGCCAGCCGGGAGTGATACCGCTCGAACAGTTCGTTGACCAACAGATCTGCCCGATGCCCCGGAGCGCACGATCGGTATTGCCCGATCAGTTGTTCGTCCGTGAACTCCGCCATCACCCGAATTATAGGCGCGACATCCCTTCACATTAGATAAGACTGCTCGCCCCACCCCCGCGGAACAGGTTTTTTCTCCTTCCACTCCATGCCGCCAAGCCCGCCGAAAGCAGAGTTGCTAATCTGAATTCAGCGAATCGTCATGAAACTCGCCGCTCTCACCTTCCTTTTTGCCGCGCTCGCCGGAGCCGCCGCCCTACAAAACGCGGGAGCCCGCCAGGGACTCAGCCTCAACGGACCGTGGCACGCCATTGCCGACCCCTACGAGTCCGGCTACTACGATTACCGCTACCAGCCTCAGGCCCACGGCGGAATGGGAGAGAACAAAAAGCCAGCCAACAAAGGCGAATTCGTGGAATACGATTTCGATGCCGCGCCCACCCTCATGGTCCCCGGCGACTGGAACACCCAGCGCCCCGAATTCCTCTTCTACGAAGGCACCGTCTGGTATCACCGCAACTTCGACTACGCCCCGCGACCCGGCCGCCGCGTCTTCCTCTGGTTCGGCGCCGCCAACTATCGCGCCATGGTCTTCGTCAACGGCACGAAGCTCGGCGAGCACATCGGCGGCTTCACGCCCTTCCAATACGAGGTCACCAAACTCCTACGGCCCACCGGCAATTTCGTCGTCGTCAAAGTGGACAATCAGCGCCGCCGCGAAGCCGTCCCCACCCTGATGACCGATTGGTGGAACTACGGCGGACTCACCCGCGATGTCCGCCTGATCGACGTGCCCGAAAACTTCGTCGACGATTACTCCGTTCAACTCGCGCCGCACTCGCTGACCCGCATCGCCGCGATGGTCCATGTCGATGGCGCGAACCGCCGCCAGAACATCACGCTGCGGATTCCCGAAGCCGGCATCGCACAGACTCTCACCACCGACGATGCCGGCACAGCCCGTGCGGAGTTCGACGCGCGCCTCGCCCTCTGGTCGCCCGGCTATCCGAAACTCTACGACGTCGTCATCGAGACCGCGGCGGGCGAGCGCATTACCGACCGCATCGGCTTCCGCTCCATCGAAACCAGCGGCCGCACCATCCTGCTGAACGGCAGCCCACTCAAGCTGCACGGCGTTTCCATCCACGCCGAAAATCCCTTCCGCGCGGGCCGCGTCTACTCAGAAGCCGACGCCCACACGCTCCTGCGGTGGGCCCGCGAGATGAACTGCAATTTCGTGCGCCTGCCCCACTATCCGCACGACGAAGTCATGACCCGCCTCGCCGACGAAATGGGCCTCCTCGTATGGAGCGAGATTCCCGTCTACTGGACCATCCAGTGGGAGAATCCCGAGACCTACGCCAACGCCGAAGCGCAGCTCACGGACATGATCGCGCGCGACAAGAATCGCGCCGCCGTCATCTTCTGGTCCGTGGCGAATGAGACGCCGCGCGGCGATGCTCGTCTCAAATTCCTGAGCGCCCTCGCCGCTAAAGCCCGCGCGCTCGACCCCACCCGCCTCATCACCGCCGCCATCGAAACTCATTACACGGACAAAACCACGATCGCGCTGGACGACCCGCTCGGCCAGTATCTGGACGTCATTTCCTGCAACGAATACATCGGCTGGTACGATGGTCCGCCGTCGAAGATCGACACCATCTCCTGGACCACCAACTTCGCAAAACCCTTCGTCATCTCCGAATTCGGCGCCGATGCGCAAGCCGGGCGTCACGGCGACGACGCCACCGTGTGGACGGAGGAGTATCAGGCCAACGTGTATCGCCGCCAGACGGCGATGTTTGATCGCATTCCGTTTCTCAGCGGCACGATCGCATGGGTGCTGGTCGATTTCCGTTCGCCGCGCCGCATGCTCACCGGCATACAGGATTACTACAACCGCAAGGGCCTGATTTCCGATCGCGGCGAGCGCAAAGAGGCGTTCCATATTCTTCGCGACTACTACGGGCGCGGCACACCGGCCACACACGGCGCCCTGATCTGGCACGATGAGTTCGACGGCAACTCGCTGGACCCTGCCAAATGGACTTACGCCCTCGGCGGCAATGGTTGGGGCAACAAGGAACTCGAATCGTACACGGACCGCCCGGCGAACCTAAGCGTCTCCGGCGGCATGCTGCACATCACCGCGATCAAGGAGCCGTTCACCGGCAAAGATGGCGTCGCGCGCGATTACACCAGCGCTCGCATTCTCACGCAGAACAAATTCGCGCAAGCCTACGGCCGCTTCGAAGCGCGCATCCGGATCCCCGCGGGGCGGGGCATCTGGCCCGCCTTCTGGCTGCTCGGCGACCAGGGACGCTGGCCCGGGAACGGCGAAATCGACATCATGGAGAACATCGGCAAAGAGCCCTCCACCATCCACGGAACCGCGCACGGACCCGGTTATTCGGGCGGCAACGGCATCGGAAAACCGTTCGCTCTACCCGGCGGCACGCCCTTCGCCGACGACTTTCACGTTTACGCGGTCGAATGGGAGCCCAACGAAATCCGCTGGTACGTGGACGACCATCTCTATCACACGCTGTCGCCCGCCGGCCTGCCCGCCGGAACGAAGTGGGTCTACGATCACCCGTTCTACATCCTGCTCAACCTCGCCGTGGGAGGAAACTGGCCCGGTCCACCCGACGCCACCACGCAGTTCCCGCAAACAATGCTGGTCGACTTCGTCCGGATATATCAGTAGCGACCGGTCTCCAGACCGGTTGCGGGCGATCTCCGATCGCCTTGTACCGGCCGGGAGGCCGGTACATACGTGCCCAAAATATCGGAGAAGCAAGTACCGACCGGTCTCCTGACCGGTTGCGGGCGATCTCCGATCGCCTTGTACCGGCCGGGAGGCCGGTACATACGTGTCCCAGATATCGGAGAAGCAAGTACCGACCGGTCTCCGGGCGATCTCCGATCGCCTGCAACGGGACGGAGTCCCGTCGCCACTTACGGAATAAACTCGCCGCACATCTCCAGCACCTCGATCGCTTCCAAACAACCCTGCGACGTCGTATTCGTCGAAAGCCCCGGAATCTCGTCGATCGGCTCGGCAACAACCGGCCCTTCGAAATGCCGGGTCGCGTAACTCGGCACCCGCACGCCGGCCCAAGCCTTCTTCGCGAACGCCGCATCCTTGTGCTCGCGGTACAAATACGCCGAAAGCCGCCCCGGCCGCGCCCACCGCGCATCCATTCCCTCATTGCCCGTCTGCTTGTCCTGCAGCACCACATCCTTGGGCGCCGTATGCAGACGGCAATACTGGTCCCACGCCTTCTTCCATCCGGGATGGTCGATAATGTCGTTCAGCTCGAACACCAACTCGCCGCCGCCCATAATGGTCGCCAGATTGTAAGTTCCCATCCCGTCGTCTACGATCGGGTACAGTTTATTCGTCTTCGGATCGTAACCCAGCAACTGGTCCGGCCCGGTCAAAAATCCGTACTTCATCGCGGCAATCGAATCCATTCCCGCCAGAATCTTATCGCGCCATTTCGTATCGCCCGTGCGCTCCCACTCCGTCATCCAGTTGCCCACCAGCGCCAGCCAATCGGGACCGCTGCGCAGCCGCGCCGGATACGGGAACCCGGGCTTGCGCGGCGACGCCAGCCGCATCGGGTCCAGGTCGATGAAGGTCGTATCGTTGTTCGAGACCGCGCGCATCAAATCGCCCGTCCGCTCGTCCGTCGTCAGGTAGTAGTGGAAACGACGGTACGGCGCCTGGCTGATACGCGCCTCCTTCGCGCCGCATCCCCAGTGCCGCACGTTGTGCCGCGACCCGAGACCCGCGAACCGCCCCAAATGGTAGCAATCCACATCGCTCGTGTGCCGCGTGATCGCCTCCGCCATCCGAAACGCGTCCGCGCGGCCCGTGCGCAGGAACGTGTACCACAGCCAGATATCCGTGCCCAGTTCCGTGTTGTCCCACGCGAACCCGCCCACGTCATACCGCCACGTGTGTCGCGGACCGTCATGCTGATGCATCACGTCGCCGTAATTCCAGAACCCGTACCAGTGGCGCTGCTCGACTTCCTTGTGGTACACCGCGAACGCCGCGTCCAGCTTATCCTCTAACGCCGCCTTCGCGGGCGTGGATCGATCCGGCAGACTCCATATGCCGAACACTTTCGCCGCATGAAGGTGCGCCGGCGACGCCGCCAGCAGCGGAGGCTTCGATGACAACGCCGCCTGCGCCGCGGTCTCCTCCCGCGACGCCATTCCCGCCGCGGGAAACAGCGTGAAGTCGCTCGTCCGCCCCACGCCGTGCGCCGTGCTGAAGCCCGGCTGCACATCTTCGTAGCTCGAAAGCAGGTCGTGACCCTTGATGTCGTAGTGCCGCAGGTCCATCGCGGGCGCATCCGGCGACCACATCCACACCGTCACATCCGCCGCCGCTCCCGACGCTCCGTGCACCTCCAGCGACGCCGGATAGCTCTGCCAGAAATTCTTCAACCCGATCCCCAGGCCGCCCGTCACATCGCCCGCGAAGACATACCCGCTGCTGCGGCGCCCCCAGCCCGCGTCCAGCCAGCAACTCTGCGGGTTCGTCCGCTTCTGCACCGTGAAGCCATCGGCATTCGGCTGCACCAGCTTGTAGGAATCCCACACCGCCCAATCCGTGAGCAGCTTCTGTCCGCTCGCGTCGAACGCGCTCTTGTTCGGCAATCGCTTACCAGCAAGCTGCTCCTCAAACCCATTCGTGCGCGTGCCCGGCAGCATCAGCGGACGCCGCCCCGTCGCAGGCTGCACCGGTTCGCTCCACACGCCTTCGCCATCCGCGGAAAAGCGCACGTGCCGGTTATGCACCTCTTCCCGCATCGGCGCCGTCATCGTGAAGCCGAGTCCTTTGATGAAGTCCTTTTCCTGATCGCCGTCGAAAACAATCGAGTGCACGGCGCGAATCTGCTCGCTGCCCGAATAGAAATACAGCCGCACCACGAACGGCAGAAACTCGCGCCCGGCGCCCTGCTTGTGCATTCCTTCGAACTTGACCACCGCGCGCACCGGACCTGATTGCTCCAGCGTCGCGCTCTTGACCGTGCCGGTGAACGGCTCCGTCTGCCCTTCCAGCAAACACACCAGCCGGCCCTCGCGAGCCACTTCGCGCCCGTCCATGCGCAGCGACTCGATCAGGCGCGTGCCCGATTTTGCCAGCCGCGCCTGCACTTTGCCCGTATCGATCTCGATTGCATTCCCGCTATCGCGCGCCGTCAAAGCTCCGCGAGCCGGAGTGCCCGGAGCGAGCCGCAAAGCCGCACCTGCATTCGCGCCTGCAACCGTCGCGAAGCCGAGAAACTTCATGGAGCCGTCCGGCCAATATGCCAGCGGCCACTGCTGCACCGGCATAGCCTTCCCATCGCCGGCCGTCAACTGAAATGTCTGCGACCTCGCCACGCTGCCGCGCGCGAACGGCACGCCCCAACTCACACCGGTCTCCGCGGCCGGAACGCCTTCCAGCCACTTCACCTCTATGCCGGCAGCAGCAGCCGCCGCGCCCTGTTGCTCCGCCGCAACCGCCGCCGGGCTACTCGCCAGAATTCCAATCGCACTTCGCCGCGTGATGTCCATCATTCCCCCCAACAGTTGTTAAAGGCGTCAATACACCGCCGGATGGTTTCAGGCCGCCCGTCCATATGGGGCTCCAACGAAATTCGCCCGGCATAACCGATTCCGCGCAGCGCCGCCAGATGCGCCCGCCAGTCGATCAACCCCTCGCCCGCCGGCATCCACTCCGGATTCTCTCCGCCGTGCGTCAGATCCTTCACATGCACATTCGCAATGAGCGGAGCCGCCGCTTCGAACTCGGCAATCGGATCGCGCTCCTGCAGCCAGGCCACGTTGCCCGGATCGTAATTGATCTTCAACCCAAGCGCCGCCGCCGCCCGCGCCGTGCCGATCTCGCAAACCGGCTCCGGCTCCACAAACAACTTCAGCCCATCCGCCGCCGCCCGCGTCTCCGCCTCCGCAAACATCGCCCCCACGCCATCCGTCCCGCGCAAAAACCCGAACACGATCAGCCCCGGCAATTTCCACCGCTTCGCCCACTCTGCCGCACGCGGATACACCTCCGACATCTCGCGCCGGAACGACGTCGCGCCATCCACCAGTTTGAACAGCCCCGGCGAGAGCGCCGTAATTTCCACACCTTCATCGGCGGCCACCCGCTGCACTTCGCGCAGTTCCGCTTCGTCGCACATCGGCGCGCGGCCGCTCACCAGATGTCGCACCTCATATCGGCGAATCCCGAGCGATGTCCCGATCTTCACGGCCTTGGCGAAGTCGCGATCGATCTCGTCGGCGACAATCCCGAGTGGAAACTTCATCGCACCTCCGCCGCGCACCCGCTCCGCGCCGACTCGTAAACCGCCGCCACCACGCGCATATCATGCACGCCCGATTCGATCGACACCGGAGCCGCGTGCCCCTCCCGCGCCGCTTCTAAAAACTGCACGTGCTGATTCAGTTCGTTCGTGATATCGCCAAATGCCGGCGGCCGGATCTCCATCGTCTGGTCCCTGCCCACCGGACCGCCGAATGCCTCGCTCACGCCGCCCGCATACCGCACCACCCGGCCATCGAACGCGCCCGCCGCCGAACTCACGCTCAGCCACCGATTCCCGCGATACGTCACCGTGCCCTCCGTGCCATGCAGCGCCAACTCCTCGCCATCGGCGCACCATGCCGTGTCGAGCGTAATCATCGCCCCGGAATCCAACTGCAACACGCAGCACGCCAGGTCTTCGCCTTCGAGGCCGGGGCAATGCAGATTCCGCACGAACCCGGTCGCGCGCACCACCCGATATCCCGTCAGCCACTCGAAAATATGCACGTAATGCACGGCCAACTGAATGAAGCAGCCTCCGCCCGTCTCCGCAACGCTCCCGCGCCAGGTGGTCCGGCCCGCGAGAGACTCGCGAGACCACATCATGCCGCCGCGATGCATCAGCCGGGCATATCCCTGCACCACATCCCCGAACCGCCCGTCGCGAACCATGTCGCGCAAATCGTGCATCAAAGGCTGGTCGAAGTAGCTCATGTACAAACCGACAGTTTTCTTCGACTCCGCCGCTGCCGAAGCAATCGCCTGCGCATCCGCCAGATTCGCCGCAACAGGCTTCTGCAGCAGAACGTGCTTCCCAGCCGCCATCGCCGCGACACCCTGCGATCGATGCATCGAATTCGGAGTGCTGATGATAACGGCATCGATATCACTCCCGAGCGCGCTTGCGAAATCCGCGGAAGCCGCCGACCCCACCATCTCCGCCGCCGTGCGAGCCGCCGCCGCATTCACGTCGACACAAACCGCCACGCGAACCCAATCGAGATCGCGATAAACCGGCAAATATTGCGCCGCCATCCCCCCGCAACCCACAAAAGCGACATTCATACTTTTCTTGTTATCCGCGTTCACCGGCTTCCTCGGCGGCCGGCACTTTTTCCTCGCGAGTCATCCACAACGCCACGCTCATCCCGACCAGCGTAGCCACCGTCAACCCCACCGCCTGCCACGCCGTCAACTGCAAATACAGAATCAAAACCCCGCAGAACATCACACTAGCCGCGATCACCTTATCGGTAATCCCGCGCTCTTTAAAAAACAGCCACCCCGAAAACACACTCAAAATGATCCCCGCCCGCTTGATGCTCACCGTGATCACCACCGCGATATAGGTATAAGACGCAAGCTGAAATAAAAGCGATACGCCATCCAGCAAACCCGCGAGCGAAATCCACTTCCAGTTCCCCTCGGCGGCCTTCGCGAAATCGGCCTTCTGCGCGCGGCCCATCAACCAGAACGCGATGCACAATCCGATGCCGTACGCCAGCGCCTCGGTAAACACATCGCTCATCACCACCAGCTTTTTATCCAGCGGATTGGTAATCGCGAAAATCATCGAGACCAGCAGCATATACCGGCTGCCCTTCTCCTGAATCACCGCCTTCGCCGGAGCCAGCCAGCTAACCGCGAACAGCCGCCGGTGCATCACAAAGCTGCCGACCACAATCAGCGCCACGCCGAGAATCTTCACAGGTTCCGGCAACTCGCCCAACATCACAAAGCCCGTTCCCAACAGAAACACGGGAGTGAAACTCAGGAACGGAACGCACAACGAAAGCGGAGAAATCTGCAGCGCGCGAAAGTACAGCCACATCACTGCCGTGATGAGCGTGACGTCCACCACCAGATATCCGAAGAACGTCGGCAGCGGAACGTGAATGCCCGCCGGAGCCCCCATCAAAACGCGCACCACCAGGACGACCGCAAACACTACGGTCACCGCGACGCGCATCCAGAAGGTAGCCGGAACCAGGTCCCGTTTCTCCAGAGCACGCTTCCGGGCAACGTCCGTCAGCACGTTCGTAATGCTCATCGTGGCCGCAAGACCAAGGCCGATCGCAGGCAAACCGGAATCCATGGAACCCTAATCCTACCCCAACCCCCCGTTCTGCAATCCAAAACCAATCCAAGAGACCGGTTTACGACAGCGAATCCCCGCCGTCGCCGAGCCTTTTGTTGTTCTCTGTGCTCTCTCTGCGTCCTCCGTGTCTCTGTGGTGAATTGCGCTGCCCCACTCTTCGACACTGCCCGACCCTTCGCAAGTTCGCCATACAAAACAACGAATCCTGGTATAGTGGACACCGAAAATGCGCACTCTCCTGCCATTTCTCCTCCTCCTCGCCGCACACGCGCAGCCGGCGCCGCACCTCGAACGCCGCGGAGACGCCACGCAGCTCATTGTCGATGGCCGCCCCTTCCTCATCCTCGGCGGCGAGCTCAACAACACGATCTCCAGCGATCTCGGCGCCATGAAAACCATCTGGCCCGCCCTCGCGCGCGACCATCACCTCAACACCGCGCTCGCCGGCATCGGCTGGGATTGGATCGAGCCCGCCGAAGGCCGCTTCGATTTCCGCATCGTCGACGACGCCCTCGCCGGCGCGCGCGCCAACAACCTCCGCATCGTCCTGCTCTGGTTCGGCTCCTGGAAAAATGGCCTCTCCAGCTACGCCCCCGCGTGGGTGAAGGCGGACCAGCATCGCTTCCCGCGCGCCAAAATCCGGGACGGCAAAACCATCGAGATCCTTTCCGCGTTCTCCGATGCCAATCGCGATGCCGACGCGCACGCCTTCGCCGCCCTCCTTCGCCACGTCCGCGCGATCGATACCACGCACCGCGTCATCATGGTCCAGGTCGAAAACGAAGTCGGTATTCTCGGCGATGCCCGCGACCGCTCCGCAGCCGCCAACGCCGCCTACGCCAAAGCCGCCGCGCAGTCCGAAGAAGCCTTCCAGGCCGCGGCCTATGCGCGCTACATCAACTTCGTCGCGCAAGCCGGCAAGCGAGAATATCCGCTGCCGATGTACGTCAACGCGTGGATCGTGCAGCCGCAGGATAAGCAGCCCGGCGATTATCCGAGCGGCGGTCCGCAGGCTCACAACCACGACATCTGGCGCGCCGCCGCACCTGCCATCGACCTTTTCTGCCCCGATATTTATCTCCCCGATTTCGCCGGCATCACCGCGCAATACACGCGCGGCGGCAATCCGCTCTTCGTGCCCGAATCTTTCGGCGGCGCAGAGGGCGCGGGGAACGCCGTGCTCGCCATCGCCACTCACAACGCACTCGGCTACTCGCCATTCGGCATCGACAACATGCCCGGCAACGATCCGCTTTCGAAGGCCTACACGAACCTGCGGCAACTCGCTCCGGGGATCCTCGAAGCGCAAACGAAATCCGCGCTCGCCGCCGCCGCGCTCGACAAATCGCACCCCTACGCCGACCTGCAACTCAACGGCTACACGCTTCACGTCACGCTGGTCCGCGGCTTCCGCAATCCCGACGAGATCCCGGATACCAGCGGCTACGCGATCGCCATCGCCAACGGACCCGACGAGTTCCTCATCGCGGGCGACAAGCTGCAAATCAGCTTCACGCCGGCTTCGCCCGGTCCGCCCATCGCGAGCCTCGCGCGCCAGGAAGCGGGCCACTTTGAAAACGGCCAGTGGATCGTCACGCGCCAACTCGGCGGCGACGATTCCGTCCTGCGCTACGATTTCGCCAACATCGTCGAATCCGGCCAGTCCGGTTCCGGAGTCCGCCTCACCGGCGGAATACAGAAAGTGAAACTCTATCGATATGAGTAACGCACCCACGCGCCGCGCCGTCCTCGCCGGAGCCGCGCTGTTCCTGCCGCTGCGAGCCAAAGCCGCTAAGACCTACGACGTGGCCAAGTACGGCGCAACCGGCGACGGCAAAACGCTCGACACAGCCGCCATCCAGAAAGCCATCGACGCGGCGGCAGCGGCGGGCGGCGGCCAGGTGCTCATCCGCGGCGGCCGCAAGTACCTGATCACCACGCTCAAGCTCCGCAGCAACATTGACCTGCACCTCGCCGATGACGCGCAACTCCTCGCCAGCACCAATCGCGCCGATTACCCGCAAGGCGCCGACGGCCTCCTCACCTGCGACAGCATCCGGAATCTGAAGATCACCGGAACCGGCAACATCGACGGGCGCGCCATGGAGTTCATGACCGGCTTCAATAAGGAGGGCGAGATCTGGCGCTTCGGCCCGTTCCGCCCCAAAATCTTCGTGCTCACCGCGTGCCACGGGCTCGAGATCAAAGACATCACCTTCAGCCACGCCGCGTTCTGGGGACTGCACATGCTTGGCTGCGAGCACGTACTGGTGGACGGCGTCAAAATTCGCAACGATATCGACGTGCCCAACTGCGACGGCATAGACCCCGACCATTGCCGAGACGTCGAAATCAGGAACTGCGACATCGTCTGCGGCGACGACGCCATCGTCATCAAGACCACGCGCCAGCCGAAGGAATACGGCCCTTCCGCGAACATCACCGTCAAGGACTGCACCATGCAGACCAAGGATTCCGCGCTCAAGATCGGCACGGAAACCACCAGCGACGTGCACGGCATCCGGTTCGAGAACTGCACCGCGAAATCCTGCTGCCGCGGCATCACCATTCAACTCCGCGACGAGGGGAATGTGTACGATATCGACTTCAACAACATCAAGTTCAGCTCGCAGTACCAGGCCGCGCCCTGGTGGGGTCGCGGCGAACCCATTTCGTTCACCGCGATCCCGCGTGCGGCGGGTGGAAAGGTGGGGCGGATTCACGACATCCGCGTGCGCAACGTCACCGCGCGCGCTGAAAACAGCGTTCGAATCGATGGCACACCCGAAAGCCGCATCGCGCACGTGACGCTGGATCATCTTGACCTGACCATGGAGCGCTGGACCAACTACCCCGGTCCGGTCTTCGACAATCGCCCGACCACCGCATACCCCGGCACGCCCGAACACAAAACGCCGGCAATCCACATTGCGTATGCCGACGGCGTCACCATCGAGAATTGCAAAGTCACGTGGGGTTCCACCGTGCCCGAGTATTTCACGCACGCCGTGGAAGCGGAAAACGCCACCGGCGTCGAAGTGAAGCGCCTGCAGGGCGGAGCCGCGCGGCCCGGCATGGAAGCAATCGTCAAGTGAGGCAGCCATGAAAAAAGCCGCACTGCTCGCATTCACGCTTCTCACCGCCGCTCACGCGCTCGACCGGCCCGGCACAGTCTTCAAGATTTTCCAGTTCCCCGCCGACAAGATTCCGCGTATCGATGGCGATGCCGGCGATTGGAAGATCGTGCCCGACGACTACGCCATCGGCTCCGACCAACTCACGGACGACACGCACCCCAATCGCAAGCCCGATCCCAAGGACCTGGACGTGAAGGTGAAGGTTGGCTGGGTCAAGGGTCTCAATCGCCTCTACTTCCTTTATGAGGCCTACGATAATTACTGGGACTTTGCCAAGCCCGGCCTGCACAATGACATCTTCGAGCTGGTTGTCGATGGCGACCTCTCCGGCGGTCCGCTGGTCGAGCGCTTCCAACCCACGAAGGAGCTCAGCGAGCGCGACGCGCATTTTTCCATGCACGGCGTGCACGCGCAGAACTATCACATCATGACGCCGCCGCTGGGCAAGGATTGGGCGCTCGCGTGGGGCTGCAATTCGTACGTCAAAAATCTGCCGTACGCCAACGCCGCGTACCATTACGACTTCAAGCCGGGGCAGCCCGGGAAGCTGACGCTCGAGTTCTGGATCACGCCCTTCGATTATGCCGGCTGCGAAGGTCCGCAGCGCGCCGTCGAAAGCGTCCTCATGGAAAATAAGCTGATCGGCATAGCGTGGGCGGTGCTGGATTACGACAATGAGAACAGCGAATCGCACGCGTTCTGGAATCTTTCGCACCAGCATACGATGTACGGCAAAGCAGATGAATTGGTCGCGTTCAAGCTGATGCCCCTGGAAGCGGCGTTCCAAAAGTATGAGGCCAATTGGAGTTTCGAGATTCTCGATATGGCGCGCCGCACGGTGGCATTCCACGACGAGACGACTGGCCCGGTCACAAGCTGGAAATGGGACTTCGGCGACGGCACATCATCCACCGAGCAGAACCCGATCCATCAATATAAAGAAGGCAAGGACTACATCGTCACGCTGGAGACGGATGGTCCGCGGGGCAAGAGCAAACGCGAGAAGATCTGGGACGTTTCCGTCAGATAACCCGCCGCCGTTAACCAAAAACCGTATTGCCGGCCTCGACCGGCGGCCCTATTCTTCCGCACAGGCGGCCAGGATACCCGGAGGATCAGGCCGCTCCTTCTGCCGACCATTGCTCCTCTCCTCAGACCCGGGCGCGCCGATTTCCTCCCGGCGCCCCGGAGTCGCCAGTAGCGACCGGTCTCCCGACCGGTTGCAGGCGCGCAGAGCGCGCCCGGGTTCTCGTCGCACTCCATTCGCCTTTCGATGCACGTTTACCGCTTCCTTACGGGGCTGTGAGAAAATCCGGCTGTTGTTCTCGTCGCGCTCCATTCGCCTATCGATACACCTTTTACCGCTTCCTGACAGTCGCGGCTCCGTTAGCAGAATCAACTACATACGGAGCCGTGACCGTAAGGGAGCGGTAAAAGGTGCCGGGGATGCGAGTGCGTTTGAATGCGGAGAAAAAGCAATTCGATATTCTTTCACAGCCCCGTAAGGGAGCGGTAAACGGTCGGGGATGCGAGTGCGTTTGAATCCGGCAAAAAAGCAATTCGATAAGTTTTTCACAACCCCGTGAGGGAGCGCGACGAGAACGACAGGCGGATCTTTTCACAAGCCCGTGAGGGAGCAGTCAACGGTGCCGGGAATAGTGAGACAATTCGACTTCTTCACAGCCCCCAACAGTCGCGGCTCCGATAGCAGCGCAAGCACATTCGGTCAAGGTGCCCGGGATGCGGGTGCATGTTACGATGGACCTTTCCCGTTGCCTGACCGATGACCGCCAACCACGACCTGATTGCTGAAATCGCGCGCGAAGTACTTGCGCGCCTGCAGGGGCAGGGCATTTCGAGCAGTGCTGACGGCGTGTTTGGGACGGTAGATGAGGCCGTGAAAGCTGCCGCCGCCGCTCAGAAGCGTGTGGAGGCGATGAGCCTCGCCGAGCGCGGCCGGCTGTGCGACATCGTCAAGCGAGTGTGCAGCGAGCGTGCCGAAGAACTGGCGCGCATCGAGCTCGCCGAGACGGGCCTGGGGCGCGCGGACCACAAAACTCAGAAGCTGAAAAATATTCGATACGTGCTGGGGCCTGAGGCGATGGCGAGTCAGGCGATGAGCGATACATCGGGCCTATGCGTCATCGAGCATGCGCCGTGGGGCGTCATCGGAATGGTGCTGCCGGCGACGCACTGCGTGCCGACGCTGGCGAGCAATGCCATCAACATTCTGGCTTCCGGAAATACGGCGGTGTTCAGCCCGCATCCCGCGGGCGCCAAGGTCACGAAACTCGGGTTGCAGATCTTCAACCGCGAGATTCAGCGCGAGACCGGCGTCGCCAACGTGCTGACCACGGTTGCGCATCCGACAATACAAGCGGCGGAGGAAATGTTCGCGCATCCCGGCGTGCCGGTGCTGTGCGTGACGGGCGGTCCCGGAGTAGTGAAGGCGGCAGGCAGGTTCGGCAAACGCATGATCGCCGCAGGTCCGGGCAATCCGCCGGTGATCGTGGACGAAACTGCCGATCTGCTCCTGGCGGCGAGTAGCATCATCGCGGGCGCGAGCTTCGACAACAATATTCTGTGCATCGCCGAAAAGGAAGTCTTCGTCGTCGCCGCGGTCGCCGACCGGTTTATCGAAGCGATGCGGCGCTCCGGCGCCGTGCAACTGGACGCCGCCGCCATCGATCGTCTGACGCAGAAGGCTTTTCGCTTTGACGAGAAGGGCGAGCCGCACGCGTCCAAGGAATACATTGGAAAAGACACCGCGGTGCTGGCGCGTGCCGCCGGCGTGAACATTCCCGCGGGCACGGATCTGCTGTTCGGCGAGACTGAAGAGAACCATCCGTTCGTGCAGGAAGAGCAGATGATGCCGTTCATTCCGGTGGTGCGCATGCCGGATGTAGATGCCGCGGTCGCGGCCGGCGTGCGCGCGGAGCACGGATACCGTCACACGGCGATCATCCACTCGCGCAATTTCGAAAACGTAGCGAAAATGGGCCGCGCGCTGAATTGCACCCTGTTCGTGCACAACGCGCCCTGCTATGCCTCACTAGGCATCGGCGGCCCGAGTTATTTGAGTCATAGCATCGCGACCCCGACGGGAGAGGGCGTAACTACGCCGCTTACCTTCACCCGCGAGCGCCGGATCGTATCGGGCGCCGGGTCCATGAGGGTGCTGTAGCACGGAATATTGGAATGAAAACCATAGACCTCACGTCCCTGCAAGTCATCACGGAAAGCGATATCGACGGCTTGTTCCGCCAGTCGGCGACGGAAGTCATTCTCGCGGAGCGGGCGATTGTTACGCCGTCGGCGAAAGAGGCGCTGGTGTCGCGCGGAATCGCGGTGCGGAATCCGGGTTCGTCGTCCGGCGCGGCATCCTCAGGCGGCGCGGTGGCGTCGGTTCCGGGGCTCGACCCGAAGCGCCTCGCTTTATTCACCTCGTCTGAAGCGCAGAAGATCAAGGAAGAGATTTGCGCGGTGGGGCGCAAGCTGTGGATGCGGCAGTACGTGGATGGCAATGGCGGCAACATCTCCTACCGCATCGGGCCGAATGAAGTGATCTGCACTCCGACGCTGGTGAGCAAGAGCGACCTGACTCCCGCGGACATGTGCATGGTGGATCTGGAAGGCAATCAGCTCGCGGGCGGACGGCCGAGGACGAGCGAAATTCTGCTGCACCTGGAAATCTACAAGGAAGTGGCGGAGGCCAAGGCTGTGGTGCATTGCCATCCGCCGCATGCCACGGCATACGCGATCACGGGCAAGGTGCCGCCCACGTGCGTGATTCCGGAATACGAAGTGTTCATCGGGAAGGTTGCGATTTCACCGTACCAGACGCCGGGCAGCAGCACGTTCGCCAAGACGGTGCTGCCGTATGTGAAGACGCACAACACGGTGCTGCTGGCGAATCACGGAATCGTGTGCTGGGGCGATACGGTGACGCATGCCGAATGGTATGTGGAGGTGGTGGACACCTATTGCTGGACGCTGATGCTGGCATCGCAGCTTGGGGCGCCCCTCTCGCACATCAGCAATGAGCAGGCGTCCGACCTGCTGGCCATCAAGAAGAAGCTGGGGCTGCCCGATCCGCGTCACGATAATCCGGATTGCGCGATCTGCGATCTGCCGGGCAAGTCGGGGGAAATCGCGATCGACCCGCGAACGTGCGGTGCGGCGCTGCCGGATCGCGAAAGCCTGATCGAAGCGATCACGAACCAGGTAATGTCCGCGCTGGAAAAAAGCAAGTAGCGACCGGTCGCAGGCGAACGGAGTTCGCCAGGGACGAGCTTCGGCGAGCATTCTCACGGCTTTGCCGCACAGGAGAAGTTTGCAGCGTCATTGATGCTGCCGCTGCCTTTGTACCGCGCGACCTGCGGGTAAGGGCAAAGCGGGCGTGTGCGCTCCGCTCCCTTGGCGATGATCATGTCCGGGGCTTTGCCGTTTTCGACCCATTGTTCGAGGGCCGTTTCCATGTTCCCGATGAAGTTGCCTGGTCCGGGTCCGCCGCCGCAATGTTGTACGCCGGGTGCCATGTAGAGACGCACGAAAGGCGCTGTGGGTGCGGAGCCCATTTTCGACTGCACGTCTTCGTAGTAATGAATGGCGTTGACAGGCGGGATGGCGGGGTCGCTCCAGCCGTGGTACAGGATGAGCTTTCCGCCGCCGTCCTCGAAGGGCTTGAGGTTGGGGTCGGTGGCGTTGAGAGTCGCGGCAAATTTCCTGTCGGCGGCTGCGATGTCGCGGTCGGCATCGAACTTGCGGAAGTCCCAGTGCGCGTCTTCATAAACCATTTGCGAGAAGAACTGCGTGGAGAACTTGTAGCCCAGGCTGTTATCGGGCCCGGATCCGGTGATCCAGGTCGACCAGCCGCCCGGTCCGGTTTCGGCGCCGGGTTCATACCCGTAGTAGAGCGGCTTGCCGGACTTGCTGTGCGGGCCGGCGTAGATCTTCTTCAGCAGCGAGACTTGCGGTGCGGTGAGGCATGCGTCGCTGTCGTCGTGTTTGCAGAGGAGCACGCCGGGGTCGAACTTGCATCCGGGCGCATCGCCGATGATGCCGTCCTTGACTCCGTCGGCGGCATCGCACGCGCCGAGGGTCGCGGCTTGAATCGCAGGCAACTTCGAGGGCGGTATGTAGGCGGCGGGCTCGCGCGCGATGTCCTGCGCGAGGTCAGTGGCGCCGGCGAGCAGATGGGTCCAGTAGTTGGCGGGCGCGCCGGCGATGATGCCGTCGTAATCGCCGGGGAATCGCTGCGCTTCCATCAGCGCCTGCCGGCCGCCGTTGGAGCAGCCGTTGAAATACGCGTGCCGGGCGGGCTTGCTGTAATAGGCGGCGATGAGCGCTTTGGCTGCGACCGCGGCCTCGTGAATCGCGCGATATCCGAAATCGACGATGCGTTCCGGGTGGCCGAGGGCCCAAGTCGCGTCCACGTCGCCGGCTTCATGGCCGGTGTCCGTGGTGACGGTGGCATAACCGCGCGAGAGCGGGCCGGCCATGGCGCGCGTGTTCAAGCTGCCCGCGTATCCGCCGTTGCCGGCGCCGGCCAGCTTTCCGTTCCACTGGTCAGGGAGCCAGACTTCGAAGCGTATATCGGAATCGGCGGAGGGCTTGATGACGCCGGACACGCGGCAATAGGCGGGCACGCGACCAGTGGCGGCGACGGGCTGCGCGAGCGTGACGGTCGCGGCGCCCGGCTTGGCGGAGGCGAGGCTTTCGCACGTCGCGGCCAGGGCCGGAAAGGCGCACAGGAGGAGGGCGGCGGCTTGACGGGCATGTCGCAGGTGCATGCGGATATCGTATCAGTGGGAGCGCGGAATCCGCCCTTCGATGCTTTTTGTAGCATTCAACCGCACTCGCAACCCGGCATCTTTTACGGCTCCCTTACGGGGTTGCAAAAACTATCGAATTGCTTTTTTGCCGCGTTCAACCGCACTCGCAACCCCGGCACCTGGCCGTATGTAGTTGATTCTGCTAACGGAGCCGCGACCGTAAGGAAGCGGTAAAAGGTGCATCGAAAGGCGAATGTAGCGCGACGAGAACAGCAGCCGGATTTCTTCACAAACCCGTGAGGAAGCGGTAAAAGGTGCTCTTCGTTCGGATGCACTTGCCCGGCGCATTAAGCGCTTTTTCGCCGTCGCGCGATCTTCATCGCTGTCCAGTCCTTGTCGACGGCGCAGATTTTATAATCCACCAGATCCGCCTCATTGCACAGCGCACGAACATCGTTGATTGTGAAATCGACGCGATGCGCTCCCGATTTCTTCGGTGAGGCCAGCCACACGGGGCGCGCCGCATTCACGAACGGCGCGATCGCCTCGACTGCCGATGCGAGCTCATCGAGAGAGTGGGCGAACCAGATCGCCAGGCCGGTGTCGCGGCGGACGCGCGGCTCGATCGTCGCGCCTTCCGGCAGGTCTCCGAGTAGTTCTTCGAAACTCTCCGGCGCGCCGATGGCTGCGACTCGCATGCCCGGCTTGATTCCGAGTTTTTGCGCGAGCGGCGTTCCCGCATAGCGCTCCATCACCCCCTGCGGCTTCACCGGCATCGCTGGCGCGTTTGCGAGGGCGTCGCGGATCGCCGGGCCAATGCCGCTCCACGCTACGTAGGCCGCATCCGGCAATTCGGTCTTCACTCGCGCGACCTTCCCGGGCTCGCCGCCCGCGAACACGATCGGAATCGTGCGCGTCGATTTGCTCAATCGCAGCACTAGGGCGATTTGCCGGCCGTGCGACGGGAGGCGGTCGAGATCGATGACGATAGCGTCGGGCGCGATGTCGCGAGTTTCGCCGACAATCCGGCCGGGGCTGTGCGGCTTCGCGTTCACCCGGAAGCGCGCCTTCTCGAGCGTGCGTACACGCTCCGGAACCATGGCCGCGTCCCAACAGATCAGGCGAACGAGCTTTGCGGGCATGCGTCAGCGGCGGCGGCCGAAACTGCGTCCGAAGCTCCGCCCGCTGCTCGGCGGGTGGAAACTCGGCCGCGGCGCGGAGGGGTGGAAACTGCGCGGTGGAGGCGAGACGTGCGGCTCCTCGCCATGCGAGCCGAACGTGCGCGCGCCGCGTTCCGATTCAGGCATCTTGGACATCGGCGTGGCGTATTTCGAGCCACTGTAGCTGCCCGGCTTGCTGGCATATTCCGAGCTGCGGAAACCGCCGCTTTTGGCGAACGTGCTGCCGGAGTAGCGATCCTGCGTCGCCGTCCCGCTGGTGCCGTATTTCGGAATGCCGCGCTCTTCATCGCGGCCGTAATACGTCTGTCCGTTGCGGCTGGAAGTGTAATAGCCGTCCCACTCATAGCGGCCGAGCGGCCGGTAATCGTGGTTGAACAGCAGGTCGCGCATGAGCGCGTACTGGCCGTAGAACACCCAGAAATCGCGGCCGTCGTGGTGGTCCCAATAGCCGTATTGATTGCGGCCCACCGAGGGGGGCGCCATGTAGGCGAACCCCGGGGGTTGAGCGACATGCTGCGCTTCGGAATCGTATGCGCCCGCGGGTTTGTGCTCGATGTCCATGCCGAGATCGTTGCGCTCGGCATCAAAGACGGACTTCGGAACATCCACCCACTTCTCGTCCGACGCTGTTTGATTCGTCTGCGTCGAGGTCGTGACCGTGCGGATCTTCTGGTCGTAGGTAGTATCGCTGCCGTGTCCGCGCGTCTCCATATCCACCAGCAGCTTGTCCCACGAAGTGTAGAGCTGGCCGGTGAGGGTCTTCAGTTCCGCGGTCCTCTGCGGAGCTTGCGCGGCATCGGTCTTCAGCGTGTCGGCGGCGGAAAAAAGGGCGGCGAAATTGAGGTGCTGATAATCGTTCGCCGCGGCCTGCTTACGGGCATCGGCGCTGGCTTGCCAGGCGGCTTCGCTCTGCTGCTGAAGCGAACGCAGCGATGCGAGGCGCCCGTCCAGGTCGGCCTTTTTCTGCGGCCAATCGGTTTGCGCCTTGGTGACGACGGTCCCGAGCGGCGTGAGATCCAGCCCATGCACGGTGTCGTAATCGCGCTGCATGTCCGCCAGTTCGGCCGGCAAATGCTGCTTCATGTCGACCCAGTGGGCCGCTTCTTTGAAGACAGCATCCCCGTCGGCGAGCGCCGTGGTGCGCAGGTTCCGCTCATGGCGAAGCAGCGTTTCGGCGCGCTCGCGATCCTGCCGGCGATTCGCTTTTTCGAGCTGCGCGAGTTGGTTCATGTCCAGCGCGGCCGAGGCGAGAGTGGCCTGATCGCTGGAGAATTTCGCCGGCCAACTGCGGCTGGAAGCAATCGCGCCGAACAGAGCGGCATCATTCTGCACCTGCCGCGCGACCGTGTCCTTGTCGGAAGCAAGCTGCTTCTGCGCAGAGGCGAGCGCGGTGCGCTCGGACGCAATCTGCGCGCGAACTTCGCGCGGCAGATTATCGAGACCGGCGAACAGCACGATCACGATCAACAGGCTGAGAACCACAGCCAGAAATTTCAGAGTAGATCGGCTCATGAATTACCGCCCGCCGCGGTATACGGTCACATCGCCCGCAGGCACCACGGCGTAGAGCGTTACTGCGAACGGTTCGGAAGCGGCTTTGCGAATGGTAAGAATGCCGGGGCCGTCCTGCTGGCGGAACTCCCAATAATAGAAGCCCTCCGGCTGCGGATACCCGGTTCGCGTGGCTTGCACCTCACGGCTGATGCGGTACATCCACATGCGGTTGTCGTACTCGAAATCGTCGGCGGTGTTCTGCCGCTCATCCATCGTGGCGAGATCCTCTTCGCTCAGGCCGGTATCTTCGAGCGTGATCTTGCGCGCGTCGTTGTGCACCGCCACTTCCATTTCTTCTTCATCGTGAACGCGCATGGCGACGCGCCGCTCGCGATACGGACCGGATACTTCGAACCAGCGATGCGACCCCGCTTCATACCAGGTGGCGCGATCGGCGGTGAAGTCGAGGTCCGTCATGCCGTCACCGGCGCCGGAGATCGAAATGGAATCTCCGGCCCGGGCGTCGGACGGTTTCAGATTGGCGAGGTCCTCGCGAGGACCCGCGGGCGCCGCGGCAGGCGCCGGCTGCTTTTTAAAGAGGTTCATAAGAACGACGATCAGCAGCACTCCCAGGATGCAAACCAGGGTAGTGGTTATCATGCCGATCTCCCGTTTACGCTTTCGCCTTGTCGCCTACGGATTGGCTGCCGCCGATGGAATCGGAGGGGCCGGGCAGTTCCTTCGGAATGTACGGAGGCTGCGCTTGCGGAGCCTTGATGCCCTGACGCTCCTTCTTGAGCGCTTCGAGTTCCGCATCCACGCCGTGATTGCCGAGCTGCGCGAATTGCGCTTCCAGGTCCTGATCTTCCTTGCCCGTAGAGGCAAGCTGATCGTAGGCCTTCGCTGTTGCTTCTTCGCGAGCGACGGATTCTTCGAACTTGCCGAGAGCGGAGAACGCGTTATCGGCGTTGCCGACACCCGCCATCGCTTCGGAAACTTTCCGTTGCGCGGCGGCGGCGTTCTTGCGCGCCACCAGCGTGGTGGCGGTGCGCTCGCCTTCGTCGATCTTGCGCTTGAGCTCGGTGACCTGCTGCTTGAGCTTCTCGCTGGTGGCCTGCGCACCATCCACGGCTTGCTGCATCGAAGCAACCTGGCGATCGCATTCGCCCTTTTTGGCGAGCGCTTTCTTGGCGAGGTCTTCGTTGCCGGCATCCAGCGCCTGGCCCGCGCGGTCTTTCCATTCCTGGGCTTGCCGCACGTACTTCTGATACTCGGCGTCCAGGCGATTGTAGTTGCTCATCGCGACCGCGGACGCGCGGATCACTTTGTTCAACTCGTCCTTCATGTCGGCAACGGTTTGATTTACCGTCGCCTCGAACGTGGCGTCTTCGAGGGCATCCACCCCCTGGTTGGCTTGACCGCGCGCGACGCGGCCCACCCGGCTGAATAGATCGGAAAAGAATGGCATAGATGATGTTCTCCGTTACTCTGCGACGCCGCGAAGCAGGCGGCGCGCGGTGACCACGTCCACAAGCAGAAAATGCACGCAGGAGAGGATATCGTCCTCATCGTCCGCGCCCATATCCTGCAGCACGCAGAAGTTGTTCAGCGTGATGGCGACTTTGCCCTGCCGGGCATCGTAGAGCTGGAAGTGCGATGTCGAAATGCCGTTGGTCGCCGCAAGCATGGTGGCGAGCGCTTCCCTGGTGAGCGCCGCTTCCTGCACTACCGTACAGGGCAGCGAAAAGAACAGAATCTGCCCTTGCAGCACGGCCTGTAAGGTCACGCCGCTGGAGACTTCGCGGATCTGGAGGGTGTCTGGCGCCGGTTCGGTAACTTCGTAGCCGCGCTCGGCCAGCAGCGCGTGAATGTGCCCCACGGAGGGGGCCGTTGTGGTGGCTGTCATAGCTTTTTGGCAGTACTCAACATCAGGATACGCTTTTCGGTCCGCGAATGTTCCAAGTATCCGCCGGTCTCCTGACCGGTGGCGTTACAACTTCATCCGTTCCAGCTTCCGGTACAACGTCTTCCGTTCGATCCCCAAAATCTGGGCCGCCTTGCTCTTATTGCCGCCGGTCGCCGAGAGCACCCTCCGAATCTGGTCCTCTTCCGCATCCGCAAGTGTCTCCACGGGCTTCTCGCGCGACTCCATTACGGTGAGCGCCTGATGCACGTTTTCAGCGTCGATACGATCCGTGAGAATGGCCAGCCGCTCCACCATGTGCTGAAGCTGCCGCACGTTGCCGGGCCAGGTGTAATCCTGCAGCGCCTTGATGCCCGATTCCATCAGCTTGCTCTCGCGCCCGTATTTCGCGTTGTATTTGTTAACGAAGAAATGCACCAGCAGTGGAATATCGCTGCGGCGCTCCCGCAGCGGCGGCAGCACGATGCGCAGCGTGTTCAAGCGATACCAAAGGTCCTCGCGGAACTTGCCTTCGTCCACTAGGCGCTGCAGATTGCGATTGGTCGCCGCGACAACCCGCACATCCACCTCGCGATAGCGCGACGAACCCACGGGGCGAATCTCGTGCCCTTCCAAAAAGCGCAGCAGCGCAAGCTGGAAGTTGGAGTCGATCTCGCCGATCTCATCCAGGAACACGGTGCCCCGATTGGCCGCTTCGAAAACGCCGACGCGGTCGCGATCCGCTCCGGTATATGCGCCGCGCACCGCCCCGAACAACTCGCTTTCCAGCAGCGACGGCGCGATGGAGCCGCAGTCCACCGGAATAAACGCCTGCCCCGAACGGCGGCTGTTGCGCCAGATCATGCGCGCCACTACTTCCTTGCCCGTGCCCGTTTCGCCTTCGATCACCACGGTGGCATCCGTCGGCGCTACGCGTGCGATCGTCTTGTAAATCTCCACCATTCCCGCCGAGCTGCCGATCGCTTCGCTCTCCGGCAGGTCCTCTTCCGCCGCTTCCTCTTCGCCGCCGGCGCGCGATGCTTCGGCGCGCTCGATGGCGTCGGTCAGCACGTCCAGGTCAAAGGGTTTCGCGATGTAGTCGAACGCGCCGCCGCGTGTTGCCGCCATGGTGGTCTCCATGGTGCCGCGGCCAGTCATCAGGATTACGGAGCAGTTCGGGTCCTTGCGTTTCGCCGCGTCCAGAACGTCCAGGCCGGTGCGTTCATCGATGTATATATCGCTAATGACGATGGGGTACGCGATGAGGCGGAGCCTGTCCATCGCCTCGCCGGTGGTGGATACCGCGTCCACCTCATATCCCTTTTCCTCCAGCGCTGTAAGGATGGTGAATTGCAGCGCCGGATCGTCCTCTACCAGTAAAAGTTTCTGCATCAATGCCGTTCCACGGCCGTCGGGGCCGTAACCGCGGCGGGCACCACCAGCGTGAAGCAGGAACCGACGCCCGGCTCGCTGGTAACTTCCACCTGCCCTCCATGGGTTTCTACGATCTGTTGGACGATGCTGAGTCCGATTCCGGTGCCCGCTTCGCCCGATTGCTCCGCCTTCTTTGTGCGGTAGAACTTCTGGAAAATCTGTTTGACTTCCTTTTGGTCCATGCCGATACCCTGGTCCAGAACCGCGATTCGAATGAACCCGTCCTGTTTGCGCGCCGATACCGTGACCTGGGTTTCGCGGGGGGAGTACTTCACCGCATTAGTAAGTAGATTGTAGCAGGCGTACTCCAATAGTTCGCGATCGCCTGTGAACTGTAAGTCGCCGCCGATGGGCTGCACAGTCACCACGATTTGTTTGCGCTCCGCCAGCGGCCGCGCGCGTTCTGCGCATAACTCCACCAAGTCGCGCACCGCGATAGCCTCCCGCTTGAGTTCCATCTGCCCGGCGCTGAGCCGCTCCACATTGAGAAACACTTCCACCATACGCGCCAGCCGCTTGGACTCCGAATTGATCATGCCCGCGATCTGCTTGCGCTTGTCTTCATTCAGCGCATACCGCGACATGAGCTCGCTGGAGCCCTGAATGGTGGAAAGCGGAGTACGCATTTCGTGCGTGACAAACTGCATCGCCTGCTGATACCGCGTTCGCGACGCCTGTTCAATTCGCCAGTTACGCCGCACCACTAAGTGGTAATAGGCCGCCGCGGTAAGTGTGCCGAACCATGCGGTAAAGAACGGCGTCGAGAACGCCAGCACATGATGGTAGGCGAAACTGACATACGGAGCGGCAACCGCGATGCCGATCACCGCCAGCCCTCCGGCGTATGCCCACCATCCGGGAAGATATCGAAACGCGAGGCCCGCCGCGGCCATCAGAGCGAGGCTCAACAGCAAGGCCCAGACCATGGGAACGTCGGTCAGAAACACTCCATGCGCCATAGTCTCGAACGCTTCGGCATTGATCTCGATTCCCGGCGTAGGCACGTACGGATCGTTCGGCGTGAAAAGGCGGTCGTGCAGTTCCGTGACGGCGGTAAGGCCGGCGAACACAACCTTTCCGGTGAACTGCGACGCCAATGAGGGGTTATCGATCAATCCTTGTAGAGAGACGCGCGGAATGGGCGCCTGGTCGAACACAATGCGCATGACTCGCTCATCCCATTCCTTGCTCAAGCCCCTGGTCTTCGCGGCCGGAATGACTGTGCTGCCCACATCTAATTCGTCCAGCGATTCCTGAATGATCGGCGCGCCGCGGCTGAGGCGGAATGCTTCCAGCGAAAGCGCCCACAGCCTTTGCCTCCCCGCCTGCTTATCGAGAGCCAGGGCTCGGGCCCGCGAATCGTAACGATCCTGTTTCGTGTATACGTGGCCGATAGCTGCCGCGCACCTGGCGAACTGCGGCAGTGGATACTCGAAAGCGCCGTCGGCAATCTCCGAGGACAACACCAGATCCGGCGTCGCGCAGAAGGCGCTGGCAAGTTCGCGGTCAGCCGCCTCGTCACGCTTGTGGTCGGCCAGAATGAGATCGATCGCCACCACCTTCGGATGAGCGGCGGCGACGATCCGCAGCGCCTTGCCCAGAGGCTCGCGAATGCCTTCCAGGCCGCCGGCCTTAGCCAGCGTTTTCTCGTCGATCGCGAGAATCGCCGATTCGGGCGCCCACGGCTTCAGCGGATGCCATTGCACCGTCTGGTCATAGGCGAAGTTGTCCATTTGCGGGCCGAAGACATAGCTCAACAGCACCGCGGCCACGAATGACCCAGACAGCAGTCCGATGTATCCCGCGGTACTCTTCCAGCCCCGCCGTTCCATGCTGATTTAGCCGATACCTTCAGTATAATTGTGCCCGCGAACGCCTGGCCGGTTCATTAGAGTACACTGGACCCATGGCGGGGGTTATCCGGGGATTGCTGCTGCTCGCGTTGGCGGCGCAGCCGGTTTTGGCGGCCTCGGCGGCGGAGATCGCACGCGCGATTCGCGAGAATACCTTCGACCTCGACGAGTGCTACCGCGTTCGCGACCTCACGATTTTCAAAGACGATCTCAAGCTCTACCTTACCGACGGCCATCTCATCTTCAGTAAACCCGTGGCCGGCCGGCGTGTCGCGGCCGTTTTTACAGCGGACGTGGATGGCGGCGACGCGGAAGTTCTGCTGCGGCCGCCAGACGCGGCGGAGCGCCGCAGCCTCGCAACCTATATCGATTCGGCGACGCTCGACGAGCACTTCCGGTCCGCGGTCCTGATCTTCACCGGCGATGAATACTCAGAGCTGAAGAGTCAGTTCGCCAAGAGTCCTGCGAATAAGAAAGCGCCGGAGCTGGCGCAGGTGATGCAGGACCAATGGGGCGGAGTGCTGCGCAATATCGGCGAAAGCTACCAGACGCGGCTCACGCTGGATCTTCTCGGCGGTCCGGGTCATCCTCCCGGTTTGTTCTCGGCTTTGATCGCCGGGCAGAAGCTCGGCAATTTCGACGTGCTTTACGATCCGCAATCCCCGGAGCAGATCAGCGCGGGACAGGTGACCACCCGCAATGATCTCCACTACTTCAATACCTGGACCAGTTTCCGCGCCCGCGCTTTTCGCTCGCAGCCCGAAAAGCAGCCTCTCACGATCAAAACATCCGACTATCGCATCGAAGCCACGGTCAATCCGGATCTTTCGATGTCGGTCGTGACCCGCGTCAAAGTGGAGCCCGTGTTCGACGGCATGACCACGGCGACGTTTTCCATCGCTCCCGCCATGACCGTGTCGGCCGTGACAGTGGACGGCAAGCCCGCTGAAGTGTTCCAGCGGGATTCGCTGCGCAGTAACATCACTCTGGATGGCAACGGCCTTGTGCTGGTAATACCCGCCGAGCCCATGCGCGCCGGGCGCCAGTACGAATTCGAGTTTCACCATTCCGGCAAAGTCATCGTGGACGCGGGCGATAAGGTTTACTATGTGGCGGCGCGTAGTAACTGGTACCCCATTCATCACCTGCAATTCGCCAATTACGATCTCGCCTTTCGCTATCCGCAGACGCTGGACCTGGTGACCGCGGGCGATATCGTGGAAGATCGCGCCGATGGCGAATGGCACTTCACGCGCCGCCGCACCGCGCAACCGGTTCGCCTGGCGGGCTTCAACCTGGGCAGCTATCGCCGCGCTCGCGCCGAACGCGGCAATCTGGTGGTGGAAGTGTGCGCCAACCGCACGCTGGAGCGCACTCTGCAATCGCGCATAGCCGTTCCCGCGCCTGTGCTTCCTACACCCGGCAGACGCAGACCTTCAGCCGGGAACGACAGCTTCCCCTTGGAATCGCCGCCGAATCCCACGGAGCGGGTCACGGAACTGGCCAATGAGATTGCCGCCGCGCTCGAATTCATGAGCTCTAAGTTCGGCCCCCCGGCTCTGCCGAAGTTGACCGTCGCGCCCATACCCGGCACCTTCGGCCAGGGGTTTCCGGGACTGATTTATCTTTCCACCATGGCGTACATGACGAATCCTCCGGCGGCGAACGCGTTGACCGAATCGCAGGAAATATTCTTCCGGGACGTTCTGGAAACCCACGAGACGGCTCACCAGTGGTGGGGCAATCGCGTGACGGCGGCAAGCTATCGCGACAACTGGCTGATGGAGGCGCTCGCCAATTACTCGGCGCTTTTGTATATCGAGAAAACTCGCGGCGCGCACGCGGTGGACGTCATGCTGGATAGCTATCGAACCGGGCTGCTGCAGAAGAACGATAAAGACGAGACCGTGGAATCCGCCGGACCTATCGTTCTGGGACAGCGGCTCGAAAGTTCACGGACGCCGGCGGCATGGCGTGCCATCACCTACGGCAAAGGCACCTGGATCCTGCAGATGCTTCGCCGCCGCCTGGGCGACGACCGGTTCCTGGCCCTGCTGGCGCAGATCCTAAAAGACTACAACCGTGCGCCGATTACCACCGAGCAGTTTCGCATCGAAGCCGCGAAGTTTATGCCGCCGAAATCCGACGATCCGCAGTTGCAGAACTTTTTCGATCAATGGGTCTACGGCACCGGGATACCCAGCCTCAAGATGACTTACTCGGTGAAAGGGAAGGCGCCGGCGTTCCGCGTTACCGGCACGATCACTCAAAGCGGAGTCGATGAGGACTTTGCCACGCTTGTGCCGGTCGAGATACAGATCGCAAGAGGTAAGTCGATCACTCAGTGGGTGCGCGCATCGCCGGAATCGACCAGCTTCTCAGTGGCCCTAAAGCAGGCCCCCCTCAAAGTAACCCTAGACCCGAATCACGCCGTACTCAGAAAGTAAGTACCGGCCTCCCGGCCAGTACAAGGCGATCGAAGATCGCCCGCGACCGGTCGGTACCAGGAGACCGGTCGGGACTTACTTCTCCGATATCTGCGACACCGGCCCATCCATCTCTTCCAGTTTGAGCACGAACTGTTTTCTCGACTGTAACTGCGCTTCCGGCACATCGAACTTAGCGACCACCATGCGGTCCGCCGTTGAATGGGGCGGGATCTTATCGCGCTCCACCAGCACGTCATTGTATTTCGGACCTAGCAGCGGAATGCCCTGCAGGATGCGTCCCGATTCCTCCGCGGTCGCGGTATGCCCCTCCGTCTCTCCGCCCTTGTTGTCTTGCAAAATCACCGTCACGTTCCGCACCATGAAGGGGTAATCCGCCGGATTGGCCGCGCGGAAATCGATCGCCACAAAAGAGCTGTTCTCATCCGCGGGCGCCGTACGCACCTTCAGGATGCTGCCTTTCACATCCACATGGGCCCCGCGCTGCATGTAGAACACCGCAGCCACCGCGATCGCGATGCACACGATCCCGATGCCGAACGCCATCAACAGGTTCCTCGACATCTCAAACCTCGCGAACGATGCGCATGATCTCGTCCATCGATTTATGCGCCGCGGCGATCAACGTGCCGTCGAAAATATGAGTCTCCAGCCCAATCTTACCCTTGTAGCCGTCTTTCTCCAGCGCGGTCATGATCGCCTTCCAGTCCTCTTTCTCCGGACTGTCGGGCATCACGCCTTTAGCCTTGATCTGCACGTTCAGAATGCGTTTCTTCGGCAGCAGCGAGTAAGCATCCGGGTAAGTCACTTCTTTTCCGTACGCATTGTGCGGATCCCAATTCAGGCCGACCCACTTACTCGGAATCAGCTTCATGACTTCCGCTAACTCGGCCGCCGTCGCGACATTCTGTGACCCTTCGTTTTCGATCAGCAGATACACCTTCTCATTCTCCGCCGTTGCCGCCATCTTGCCGACCGTTTCGGCGATGCGCGGGAACTGCGACGCCGGGTCGGCCGTGCGCGTTCCGGTGAAGACGCGCACCTTATCGCAGCCCATGATCTGCGCGCAGCGGATGGCGGCATGTAGATCGTCCATCCGGCGGTCCCAGCGAGCCTTTTCCGATGCCAGCCGCTTGTCGCGCGCCGCGGCGTCTTCCTGCCGCTGGCGCGCCGGCTGCATATCCGGCCAGGTGAACTTCATCAGGCTGGTGTTGACGAACGAGACCTTCAGCCCCTCGCTCGCAAAGCGCGTCGCGTCGGCCTTGATTTCAGGCTCGGGAAGCGCGAAGTATTCCTTCCGGCTCCCCGGCGGATTGCGAATTTCCACGAACTCTAATCCGTACTGATGGGCGAACGCGATGGATTCGTCCGTCGTCTTGCCGATTTCATCGGTAATGGCGCTGATGCGCGTCTTGTCCATATGGCCTCGAGCCCACAAGGAAGACGCACACGCCGCGCCGGCAGCCAGAAGTTCACGCCGAGTCATAAGAGTGATTATAGAGCTATGGAATGGACTGTTCCGCCCGGCCGCACGATTGTTCTTCGGGAGGGCGATATCACGAGGGTTGCGGCGGATGCCATTGTGAACGCCGCCAATTCGGCGCTGGCCGGTGGCGGCGGCGTGGATGGCGCCATTCACCGCGCCGGCGGACCCTCCCTGATGCGCGAGCTCGACGCGATTCGCGCTCGCACCGGCGGCTGCCCCACGGGAAGCGCCGTCGCCACCGCGGCCGGCAACCTGCCTGCGCGTTTCGTTTTCCACGCCGTGGGACCCGTGTACCGCGATGGCCGCCATGGTGAGCCGGAACTGCTGGCGTCCTGCTATCGAACCTGCCTGCGGATGGCTGAAGAGCGCGACCTGCGCACCATCGCCTTCCCTGCCATCAGCGCCGGGATCTATGGCTATCCGCTCGAAGATGCCGCCCAAATCGCGTTTCGCGAGGTTAAACAGCACCTGGAACGTCCGGAGAGCCGCATCGATCGCGTGATCTTCGTCGTGTTCGGCCGCACGGCCTACGATCGCGCGGCGCGAGCCATTACGCCGTCTTGAGGCGCGCGCGTACGAAGTCAGGCACGTCGCGCGGGTCGCGGATCTCCAGCACTTCGAAACCCGCGGCACGCGCCGACTCCATGCCCGCCTGCGAATCCTCCACCACCAGTGGCCGCTGCACGCCCATGCGCCGCGCCGCGAGCAGGTAAGGCTCCGGATCGGGTTTGTGCCGCGTCACCTGATCGCCCCCTACCACCGTGTCGAAGTACTTGCGCAGCCCGGCGGTCTCCAGCAGCGGCTCGATTTCCGTGCACGCGCTGGAACTCACGACCGCGAGCTTGTACGCCCCGCTCAGCTCCTCCAGCAGCCCACCGATAGCCGATAAAAAGGGCGGATTCTTCGCCATTCGCCCGCGGAACAGTTCCTTCTTCGACGGATATTGCGCCCACAGTTCGCGCCAGTCCCGCGGCGGATCGGACTGCGAGGCCATCATCTTCAACATTTCGCGATCGTCTATGCCGATGCAATTGTTGCGATAAAAATCCCAGGCGAGCGTCACGCCGAGCGGCGCCAGCACTTCCGCCCAGCAGGCGCAGTGCACAGGTTCGCTATCCAGCAAAACTCCGTCAAAGTCAAAAAGTATGGAATCGAAACCGGACATGGGCGGGCAGCTTCAGCGTAACATGATCGTACGGCCAGACCCCTTTGGCCGCGCCCTCTCCCTCGTCAAGGTAATGCCTGATGGCAACGGTGTGGTATCAAAGGATTAAGCACCATGGCAACTGAAGAAGAACTACAAGCGGAAATTGAGCGCCTACGCGCTGAAAACGAGAAGTTGAAGAAGCCGTCCCGCGGCCAGACCTCGCTGCGCGTCAGCGAGAAGGGCGCGCTGAGCGTCTATGGCCTCGGACGATTCCCCGTCACGTTGTATCGGGAGCAGTGGGAGAAGCTGATGGGCATGGCTGACGACATCCGGCAGTTCATCGCCGATCACGATACCGAGCTCAAGAAGAAGGAATAACCCCGTGCCGCGCGGCACGGCGCTGGTGACCGGCGCATCCAGCGGCATCGGCGCCGAACTGGCCAGGCTGCTCGCGGCCGATGGTTGGGACCTTGTCCTGACCGCCCGCAGCGTGGCTACGCTCGAGCGCTTCTGCGGCCGGCTGGGTGAAGAACACGGGATTCGCGCGCGGCCGCTCCCGGCCGATCTCTCCATTCCCGCGGACTGCGAGGCGCTCTACGCGGCGCTCGCCGGAACCGAAATCGATATTCTGATCAACAACGCGGGATTCGGTCTCCGCGGGCCGTACGCCGAAATTCCCTGGCCGGAGGAAGCCCGCCTCATCGAAGTCAATATCGCCGCGCTCGCGCACCTTACCCGGCTTTTTCTACCGGGCATGTTGCAGCGGAAGCGCGGACGCATTCTGAACGTGGCATCCACTGCCGCCTTTGTTCCCGGACCTTTCATGGCGGCGTATTATGCCTCGAAGGCTTTCGTGCGCTCCTTTTCCGAAGCGATCGCCGAAGAAGCGGCGGGCACCGGGGTCACAGTCACGGTGCTGTGCCCGGGCCCCACCGAGACCGGCTTTGCGCAGGCGGCGGGTGTGGCAGGGAGCAACCTGTTCCGCGGACCCGTAATGACCGCCGCGCAAGTGGCGCGCGAAGGCTACACCGCGATGATGAAAGGACAGCGCGAAGCGATTGCCGGCTCCCGAAATCGCTGGCTCATGCGGGGTGTTCCGTTCGCGCCCCGTCGCATGCTGGCCAGGTTCACGCGGCGGCTCAATTCCAGCTAGAATATTCTGATTGCCATGAAGGATACCGTAACTCTCGCTCCGCGACCCGAGGACGAGGAACTTGCCGAGACGCAACGGCCGAAGTTGATCCGCCTGCTTGTGCTTTTTTCGGTGGTAATGCTCGGCGGGCTTGCCTTTGTCGTATTCACGCTCATCAAGCCGGCCGTCCCCGATTCCCAGCAGGAGCGGGCTGCCGCCGAGCAAATGGTCCGCAACGCCTTGCCGGACGAGCTGAGCATTCACTTCAGCGGGGCTCAGGAAACCTCTGAAGAAGCTATTGCCGACTCCAAGTACCGCGTCGTTGGGTGGGTGGACCTGATCACCAAAGACGGCGCCGGCACGCGCCAGGTGTACACGTGCATCATGCACAAGAACCCGGACGACGAATGGGTTGCCGACGACGTTAATTTCGCGGAGAAGTAGTGGACCGGCCCTTCGTAACCGCTACCGTCGAAGGCGTACTGCATGCTCCCGATTCCCAGCCGGTGGATGCGATTGCTCTGACTCACGGCGCGGGCACCAACTGCGATGCTCCGCTACTGAAGCGCATGGCGCAGGCGCTGGCCGCGAACGGCTATCTGGTGCTCCGCTACAACCTGCCCTTCCGCCGCGCGCGCAAAGGCGGGCCGCCACATCCGAGCGCCGCGGCGCGCGACCGTGAAGGCATTCTGCAAGCCGTGGAAGCTCTGCGGGGCATGGTTTCGGGCCGGGTATTCGCCGGCGGACATTCCTACGGCGGCCGCCAAACCGCCATGGCTGCCGCGGAGAATCCTGACGCCGCCGCCGGCCTGATGCTGTTTTCCTATCCGCTGCACCCGCCCGCCAAGCCGGAGCAGAAGCGCACGGCGTACTTCCCCGACCTGCGCACGCCCGCCCTGTTCGTGCACGGAACCTCCGACGGTTTCGGCTCCATCGAAGAAATGCGCGCCGCCATTGCGCTGATCCCCGCCGCCACGGCGCTGCTTCCCGTCGAAGGCGCGGGTCACGATCTGAAGCGCGCGCCGGACCTCATCGCCGACATCCTGGAGCATTTTCTCATCGAAGGATGAGCCTGAACTGAAGGGACGTGGCCGGTAGCGGGAAACTCCTTTCGGTTTTGGTTTTGGGTTTTGTTTTGGATTTTGAGACAGAGACCAGCTGTCGGCGCGGTGGAAATGTGGGAATCGC
>DATNFO010000011.1:0-53700 GCA_035606355.1 Candidatus Limnocylindrales bacterium
CGCCGCCCTGCGGGCGTCGCCAGGCTCCACTCCCGCCGGGGCGGCAAAAACCAAACCCAGCGGGAATAGGGCAAACTGTAGTTACTGGGTGGGGCCAAATGTAGCCATCGAGGTGGGGCCAGACCGGACCATCGAACTCAATTGGTGATACCCTCTCACCGATATGCCTGAAGACGCTGCCACTCCTAACTCCGCTCGAATTACGATTACTTTCACAACTACCGACGAAGCGCCGTTCTCTTCGAGCGATGCCTCACGAGGTTTTTGGGATTACGTACAGCGCCACATCCGCAATGGCGGATTTGAAAACGAAAATATCCGTGCCGTTGAGCAACGTGTCGTGCAGCGGTTTGGGCGGCATCTTCGAGACCTACTGCTCACGGACTTCAGGACGGGCGGCGATTCTCGATACCGTCGCCGCAACTTCCCGGTGGAGTTCTACGTCGAGCGCCAGCCAATCTCCGCACCCTCGTTCGCCTTTCAAGTCGCTGGTTTTCGGTATGGCAGCATGACCCTCGACGTTGATGTGGCTGGTCTCAAGGGCATGGCTGAGTTTTTCGATAAGAACATCGAATTGCTTCAGGTCGTTCTCTGCCAGTATGCTCCTGCTGCATTGGCAATGGCCGCTGGCGGCAACGGCAACGGCGGCGATACGTGGATAGACGGTCTGGATTGCAAAATTCAGACCGGGCCGCAATTTGCGGCGACTTTCAACTCAGACACAAATGCAACCACTCAGCCGATGGCGATACCGGGTTCCCCTGCCTCAAAGACGCTTCAGTCGATTAATTGGGCGTGGATCGTCTCGAACACTTCCCTCGTGCTTCCTGTTCTTCTGAGCCTCGTGGTGTTCTACTTCGCCTTCGTTGGACTCGATCACGAGCGAGAGCGGCTGGCACAGGGGATGACCTCTCTCGCTGATAAGCAAACCGAAGTGCTGAAGGTGCTGGCGACAACCATCCAGCAGAAAGCAGCGGAACCGCCAAAGCAGCCGTCATCAGCCGTCGCAAAGGCCGGTGAAACCACGGGCCACTAGGCTGCTAGAGCGAACAGGGATTGGGAACACCAGCGCTACAAGCCGCCGTTCTTTTCCGGGAATGCTGCGAGTTCAGCCGGGTGGGACGGAGCGAATGGTGGGCTTCCTCTGCGTGTTGGCGGGCATCGTGGCAGTCAGGCTGAATGGACGGCTGTCTGCGGTAATGATTGAATAATCAAGCAGTTGCCCCTAAAGGCACCCGGAACGGCAGCGTGAGTACGTTCGGAGCGTTGCAGTCCCCCGCAACCAAAACCATCAACAAGTTGCGCGGATTCCTGAGCACGACGCGAACTCCCATTAGCTCCCAATACCAGCAATCGGCTTCTTCTGGCCGTTGCCTTCTTCCGTTTTCTTGGACTTAAGAACCATCTCCACGACCTTCCGGTGAGCCTGACGTTTGGTGTCCGTCATGGCCTTATCGTCTCCGGTCATCAGATCGTCGCGTTGCATGCTGTGGACGGAAATCTTGCGTACGTCCGGATCGCGGCAAATGAACCCGAAGTACAGACGATCTCCGGCGAGGATCACCCGGACCTCCGTCTCGTAAGGTGTAGCGTGACCCGGGTACGGAGATTGCTGGACGAGTCGGACCAGGACGGCACGATCCCAGATTGCCTCGTCCAAGCGCCCATCCAGAGTGATCGCGTCGGACGAGTTCGCGGAAATCAGCTTCAACGTGTCGGCTCTGGCAGCACCGAAGCACAGAGCGCCGAGAGCGGCGAGCGTGCGAATAACATCGCGCCTCATCAGCCGTTCTCTGTTGGCACACTGATTTCGAAAGTGGAGCCCTTCCCAAGCTCGCTCCGGACAGAAATCCTGCCGCCGTGCATCTCGACGATCCACTTGGCGATCGACAATCCCAGTCCTGCGCCGCCCTGCTCCCGGGAGCGCGCCTTGTCGGCCCGCCAGAATCTGTCAAACACGTGGGGCAGATCGGAGGCGTCAATGCCAATGCCCGTGTCGGATACGTAAGCGATGGCGAGACCGTCCCGCGCCTCAACACCGACCTCCACAGACCCGCCACTCGGCGTGTATTTTGCGGCGTTGTCGATCAGGATCAACAGGGCGCGCCGGAGTGCTTCCGCATCGGCGTGAACTTGGATTGGGCTCGGCGGCAGTTTAAGCGAAAACAATACGCCGCGGCCGCGCGCGAGCCGCCGCCCCTGTTCGGCCGCGTTCTGAACCACGGCAGCCGCGTCGATAGGCACGCGTTCCAGAATTTCCTTCGATGAGTCCGCGCGTGCCAGCAACATCAGGCTGTCTACGATCTGTGATGTCCGCTCGGCTTCTTCCAGAATTTCGTCGAGACTAGCGAGGTATTCGCCTGCGGGCCGGTTACGCTTCATCACTGCGACCTCAGCCGTTGTCCGGATCAGGGACACCGGTGCCCTCAGCTCGTGCGATGCATCAGCAGTGAATTGGGTAATTCTGCGGACCGACGACTCTAGCCGGGCCAGCATTTCGTTTAGCGTCTCGGAAAGCCGCGCCAGTTCGTCGCCCGTCTTCGGAACGTCCAGACGCTCTGCCATGTTCTCGATGCTGATCTTCTGCGCCGCTTGGGAGATTGCGTCCACCGGCGCGAGCGCACGCCGGCTGATCCAGTAGCCGCCCGCGCTGGCGGCAACCAGCAACACCGGCGCGGTCAGTAGAAGCATGATTCGGAATCGTTCGAGTGCCTCGAATAGCTCATCCATCGGCGCCGCCACCTGGACTGTGTATGGCTTGCCGTGGACGCCGATCCGCTGCGAGTAGAAGCGCAGGATATGGCCTTGCACGGAAGAGGTTTCAAAGCGTTCCTGGTTGAGGTCGGCCGGACGTGCGATCGGAACGTTGTTGCTTTCAAGCGGCACCGACCGGTACAGCCACTCGCCGTTACCGTCCGCAACCTGGAAGAGATCGCCTCCGGGGCCGAGGACCGAGTGTTCGCGAAACTCGTCACGAATCTCGGGAATCGAGAGGGATGCGATTTGGAGGTCCATAAAACGCTGCACCCCTCGGACTCTGTCTTCAAGTGCTTCGTCAGTTGCATGGTACAAGCTCGCGCGCATCGCAAACCACGCCGCAATGCTAAAGACGGTGACACCTAATGCGAAGACTAGGAAGTACCACGCAGCTAATCGAAAACCGATAGATCGCGTTCTCAAGCAGCATCCTCCTCACGCATGGTGTAGCCGATACCGCGAATGGTGTGGAGGAGTTTCGGGCTGCCGGGCGGCTCGATCTTCGCGCGTAACTGGCGAATAAAAACATCCAAAGTGTTGCTCTGAACGTCTCGCTCATGGCCCCACACGGCTTCGATAAAGCGAGTCCGGGTGATGACTCGGGCAGGATTACGCATCAGCAGCTCCAAAATGATGAATTCGGTTCGCGAGAGGGAAACCGCGGCTCCTGCTCGCCTGACTTCGTGTGTCTCCGGATCGAGCGACAGATCGGCGATCCGCAAAAGAGTGTGTGGGTCAGCGTGTCGCCGCCGCGCCAGGGCCCGTAGTCGGGCCAGCAAGACCTTGAACGAGAACGGTTTCGTCAGGTAATCGTCCGCGCCGGCGTCCAGCCCGGCCGCTATGTCGTCTGGAGTGTCACGAGCCGTGAGGAGGAGAATAGGGGTGCCGATTCTGCGGTGTCGCAGCTGCTTCACGATCGTGATGCCATCGACGCCCGGCAGCATTACATCAAGCACGATTGCGTCGAATTCCGAGCTTTGCGCGGCTTCCAGTCCTTCTCGCCCCTCAAAGGCAAGACTCGCCGAATGCCCGCATTCGTCGACGCCCTTTTTTAGCTGCCGAGCCAGCTTCCGGTCGTCCTCAACGATCAAAATGTGCATTTCTCAACGACCAGTATCGCCGTCTTATCTGAAGAATGCCTGAGCGCCGCCAATCCCGACAAGCACTCAGGTAATCCTCATGTTCATGCGAAAGACTGGATGGAGATGCGGCGGATGAGGGCATGGATGCTGATCGCAACAGCAATTCTGGGCATCGCCCACGGTGAGGTGATCCGGTTCGATCACGGTACGCCGGGGAGCCTGCCCGCGGGGTGGACCGTGGCCATGACGCACGCGGGAGGAACTCCCAAATGGGAGATCGTTCGGGACGAAACTGCACCACACCCTCCGATGGCGTTAGCGCAGGTTTCGAGGGATGCAACTGCGGGGCGCTTTCCGTTAGCTATTTGGGATCGCGCAACGATTCGGAATGGTGAGGCGAGCGTTGCTTTCAAAGCGGTCGATGGGAGTATCGATCGCGCCGCCGGAATTGTGTGGCGCTTCCAGGACCCGAACAATTACTACATCGTTCGCGCGAATGCGCTGGAGAACAATGTCGTGCTCTACAAGGTGGAAGCGGGAACCCGGCAGTCAATCGCCCCAAAGGGCTTGCCGTCCCGTGCCTATGGCGTAAAGCACGAAGTGCCAAGCCAGCGATGGAACATATTGCGGGTCGTTTTCAACGAGAGCCTGTTCTCCGTTTTCTTGAATGGGGAGCATCTGTTTGACGTTGAGGATCAGACATTCAAAGAGGCTGGCAAGGTCGGCCTGTGGACCAAGGCGGATAGCGTCACCTACTTTGCGGATTTTACGTTTGTGAAGCATTGAGAGATTTTTGGGAGGGGGAGCTTATGAAACGCATTATAGGGATCGCCGGTGTATTGCTGTCGGCGGCGACGATTTGGGCGCAGAGCATGCCTGCGGAGTACGACGCAGTGCTGAAAACGCTGGGCAAACAGGGCGACTACAAGAGCAACGTACTCAAGGTGAACATTCCGCGGAACGACCTGAAGGTCTCGATTGATGGTGTTCCTACACCGACGCCTTTTGGCTTTGGCGGGTGGGTCGCAATGACGAAGGGCAGCGGTGGTCATGACGTTATGATGGGAGATCTTGTGCTGCTGGAGGACGAAGTCAATCCGGTCATGTCGGCGCTGCTGTCGAACGGGCTGGAAGTGACCGCACTCCACAACCACTTCTTCTTCGAGAGTCCGCGCGTGTTCTACATGCACGTTCACGGGCACGGTACGCCGGCCGAGTTGGCCCGTATGGTCAAGCCTGCCATCGACCTGATCGGCAAAGGGAGCCCACAACACCAGAGTTCCGTTTCCGGAGGCAAGGCGAACATCACTGCGGGGACCATCGACACGGCCAAGATCGCGAAGCTCGTCGGGCACGAAGGGGAGCAGTCGGGCCAGGTGTACAAGATTACCGTCGGCCGGGATGACCTCCACCTCAAGGAAATGGGAGCGGCCATCAACGCGCGCATGGGCCTGAATACCTGGGCTGCGTTTTATGGCAGCGATTCGAATGCGGAAATTGCCGGCGATGTCGCCATGTTGGCCGACGAAGTGACGCCGGTGCTGAAGGCACTCCGCGCTAACGGCCTCGATGTTGTCGCCATTCACAACCATATGATCGGCGGCGAGCCAACAGTGTACTTCCTCCATTACTGGGGGACCGGACCGGTCGACAAGCTGGCTGGCGGGTTTAAGGCCGCATTGGACGAACTGGGCAAGAAGACGTCTGCACACGCGGGACACTGATTGATGGTTCATCGGAACACTGGGAGCTCTGTTCGCTCGTTCAATCGCTTTGCCACTTCCGGGGCCGTCGTAGAGCCCTCATGGCCGTCTCATGCCTAAGCTCAACGAGTTGTGCGTAGATGTGAGTTGGATTCGCATCTACATCCTGCTGCGCGCGACAGCGCAACAACGAGTCTCAAGTACTGACGTCACTGCAGACCTCGCTGGTCGCGGGTTTGAATGGGAGCGAGCTTCCGTATCGGGGATATTGAGGGGCCTGGAAAGTAAGGGCTATCTCACCCGAATTGCGACGCGTAACGAGCGGCGGCCGGGCACGTTCTATGCCTTAACGGAGCGAGGCCGGGCCGCCACCCGTGAGGTCGCGATGAAAATTCGGGAAATGCTCGCCGGCACGAGGTCATCCGGAAGCTCCGGCGATTCCGCTGCAGGCCGATTGAAGTGAGGGCTGAGTTTGCCTTGGGAAATTACCTGGGGCGTAACGAAGCACCAGTTCCAGCCAGTTTTCTGGAATTCCGAAAAGATTTGCCTGGGGCGTAGTCTGATGCGGTTAGACCTGATGCGTGTTCGGCGGCAGGCCCCGGAGGATGCAGTGGGTCTCCTATGAGCGCGAGTGCGCGGAAATTCCGAGAACATTTTCCTCCACGTCTGGCACGTACACGCTAGCCGCTTAGCCAGGAGAAATTCCGAGAACGATTGTCTCTCTGAAACTCTTCAGGACGACTTGTCGCATGGGAAGTTGGACGATAAGACCTAAAGGTGGCATACAGATGGAGGAAACTCCGAGAACGATTACGCGCCGCAGGTGGCCTGGGAAACACCGGGTGACGACGAGTGCGTCAGTGGCGGGGTAATTCTCGAATAGGGGGTAACTTTCTTTGGGTTTTGGGCCACGGCTCGCAGAATAAGGACAGACGCGAGTGCGAACCGCACTGCGGGGTACACGATGTTCATCATACGACAGCCAGTTCCCGATATGTGGCGTTATCGGAAAGAGACGCTCCGAAGAGGCTGCGTTGCTCCTTTTTTGATCATGCATTCTTAGTGTTGACGCTGCGCCACCCAGACGGCGGATTACGAACGATCAGCGGCGCCAAAGTCCGAGACGGCGACTACAGATTCGGATGGATCGGGCCGATCAACCAGTCGCCGAAAAATAGTCTGGATTGCATTCCCGTGTTCATCGCCACCCGAACCGAATACGGGGAGATTGGAATCAGTTCCCCGACGGCTTTTCGACGTGATCGATGACAATGACTTCGCGGTTCCCGTTGACCCGCACGAGTCTTAACCCGAGTTGTTGCTCGATAGCGACGAATAGTGAAGGCCCAGCCTCAATATCCACTGGCCTGCCGGGCTGGTCGACGGCGGTGGGTTTCGAAGTGGTCCGATCAGGTAAGTATTCCAGGCGGATATCGTACTTGCCTCTGAGGTTCGTATCATTGATGACCGTGTGGCCCGTAACGCGGGACAGGTATGAGCAAAACCCGTCGATGGTCGTTCCACTGGTTATGAAAAGCTCGTTAGGTCCGTTTTTTAGGTTGAACATCAAACGGCATGGCACTCCTGGCTGGCGTGGCGGAGAAACACGGCCACTGGAAAAGCCGGGATCCGGAAGTCCTGTTCTGGGGTCGCGTGGAGCGGCTGCTCGCGGCACCTCAACCGAGCAAGTGCCGTCGTTGTTTTTGAGCCTGGAGCCCCCTTTAGCCACTGTCAGCTCGTACGCGGGGCCGCTTCTGGTCTCGCGGTGGAGTTTCAGGTGGAACCTGTCTTCGAGCAACGACTGCATCATAGGCCCGAGCATCGCCGCTTGGCCCGGCGCGCCCTCGGCCTTTGCGTCTATCGTGTAAAGGTCCGAAGACATCCAGGCAGGGGCTTTCTCGATGGGAGGCATCTGGATCGCGGAACCCGATCGATCCTGACCGTCAGCAAAAATAACGTAAGCATCCTGCAAGAGTGTCATCAAGGTGAAGCACTCTTTGGTCACCCGGTTCGGTGACGGCCCTTTATCTCCTAAACCGCCTCCTTCGCGCAGGGGCTCGATTGCACCTCGGCCACACTTGTGGATAGAAGCAACTTCGAATTTCCGCGGTGTTGATTGAGCGCGGATCACAGGCGCGCTGCCCATTCCGATGAGCAGTCCGATTATTGCCGGACCTGCCAGTGCGGCCGTTCCCACACGCCAAAGCCGTAACTTCTCTACATGAGTGAGTCGTCGTAAGCTGCGGTTCAACATGCTGACCTCGATTCTATTCCTGCAATCCGAGCCTCACCGATCAGTTTCAGCCGGCACCTTTACTGGGATCCCGCCGGATCTGAGGCTCTGGGCAGGTTGCCGTCCGAATGGCATAGTCGTCACAACACACTCGAATAGAAGCCACGATTTCACGCCTTCAGCTTGCCCGATGGAGCGTGTTTGACGTGCAAATTGTGTGTAAGGAATGTAAGGGCCGCGGTCGCGCCAATCGCTCGCTGGATGGGCCGGTTCCGGAATCAGAGCGCCAGCTTGTACCCTGAGCCCTTCACCGTTACGAGGAAGCTCGGGTAGCGGGAATCGGCTTCGATCTTGCGGCGCAATCCGGCAATATGCACATCCACGGTGCGGCTCAGCGTATCCGCCTGGAGGCTCCACACGTTTTCCAGCAGTTCTTCGCGCGTGACTACGTCGCCGCGGCGTTGGATCAGGTACTCCAGCAGGCGGAATTCCAGCGGCGAGAGCGTCACCGGCTTTCCGTCGCGCGTCACTTCGTGTTTGCGGAAGTCGACGCGAACGTTGCCGAAGGCGGCCCAGTCGGGGGCAGCCACCACGGCGGCCGGCCGCCGCAGAAGCGCCTCGATGCGGGCCATCAGTTCCATCGGTTCGCAGTTCTTTTGAACGTAATCGTCGGCCCCGAGTTTCAGCCCCAGGACCCGGTCCACCACTTCGCCGCGCGCGGTCAGCATCAGTACCGGCGTCTGCACACCCTCGCGGCGCAAGTCCCGGCAAATGTCAAACCCGCTCTTTCCTGGGAGCATGACATCCAGCACCACCAGGTCGAACGAGTGGCGGCGCGCCATGTCATAGGCGGCCGCTCCCGTCCGCGTCCATTCGACGCGATAGCCTTCCGATTCGAGCCGGTCGATCATCGCGACCGCAAAGGCGGGCTCGTCCTCGACAAAGAGAATGTGCTTCATACGGGCAGATGCAGGGTGAAGGTGCAACCGCGGCCCGGTTCACTCACCAGCGTGACGGCGCCATGGTGCGCTTGGGCCGCGCTCCGCACCAGGCTAAGTCCCAGCCCCGAACCTGGCACGTGCGCCTCCATCGCGGCGCGGCCCCGCGAGAAGGGCTCGAAGATTTCGCGCTCCTCTGCCGGGTCGATGCCGGCGCCCCGGTCTGCCACGGTTACCTGCACCTCCTTCTCCGCTCCCGAGTAGACCGTCGCCACTCGAATCCAGCGGCCGGCCGCCGCGTGTCTTCCCGCGTTCTCGATCAGGTTGTCAACCGCGGTGCGAAGTAGCTTGGCATCACCCGAGACCGCCGGTAAATCCTCGCCGATCGCCATTTCCACTTCGATTCCGCTGCGCTCCAAGTCCGCGCGCCGCTCCTCCACAGACTCCCGCACCAGGCTCCGCATGTCAATCTGTTCGTGAACCCGGAGCGGCAGCCCGGAATGCACCCCGGCATATTGGAGGGTGTGCTCGATCATGTCATTCAGGCGCCGTGTCTGTTGATGAATTAGCTCGCCATACTGCTTCACACGATCAGGTCCTGGCGCCAGGCCGTCGGCCAGGTTGCGCGAGAGCATGGCCAGGGAAGCAACTGGTGTCCGTAACTCATGCGAGATGCCGGCGACAAAACGCATCTTCTGGTCGGCCAGCCGTTGCATGCGGCGCGAGCCAACTACCAGGAAGACAATCGCGGCCACCAGCACGAGCTCCAGCCCCAGGCTAAACAGCAGAACGCGCCGGCTCTTTTGCCGGAAGGCTCTGGCCAGGGGAGCGCCCTTGTGCGCAACTTCCAGATCCCAAATACCCCGGCTCAACGCCGCCGCAGGCTGTCCTTTCAGGAAGGCGCCCGCCGAGCCACGCACCACTAACGAGTGGCCTGGAGGGAGCGTGGATAGGGCCGAAAAGAACCGCCTTCGCAGGTCGGGCGACATCGGCGCGCCATAGAGGGGGTCTTGGGGCCGATCGGGAATGACCACCGCGAAATCGTACTCCCGCACGGCAGTCTCGCCGAAGCTCTGGCGGAGAAGTTGGGGGAACAGCGTGGCGGTCAGATAGGCTCGATCGATACGAGCGACGAAGCAGCCCCCCTGTCCGGGACGGGGGCGGCGCCATACCAGAGTGCCGGTATCACGATCCCGCTCTGCCGCAGCCGGATCCTGAATGCCGGCGATAATGGCTGGCGGCCATTCGATCACCAACCCGTCACAGCGCGAATTGGCGAGCCAGTCCGGCCGCGGAACCGGCGTGAAGAAACCGGTGGCGCTCAGACGCCGCACGCCCTCTCGCCCCTGTGCGGGATCTTCCAGGTAGTACAGTTCGCCGACCAACTCAGGCGTCGACGCGAGCTTTTCGCCACGCTCGATCGCGGCCCAGGCATTCTGTCTCAGGAACTGCGCGGCCTGAGATACGACTTCGTTGAATTGGCTTGCAAACAAGGACGCCGCCGAATCGAGATGCTCCTTCTCTCGCTGGACTTCTGCTGCCGCGACGCGGCCGGACCACTGGTACTGCACGGCGGTGATCGCGCCCAGCAAGACTACCAGACTGCCGCAAATCGCGAGGGGCATCCTGGAACCGAACGACCGTGACATTTACTTGAATGCTAGCGAAAAGTGATGGAAGTAATTCTGCTCATTCACTGCTGAAGAAGATAGCACGCGTGGATGCCCTGCCTGCTTGACGGATCACGCCCGATGGTGAGATCTGGCCTACGAGGGTGCCTTTCGAGGAATTCAACGCACCGCTAGGGGTGGAGAGCAGATGTATCAGGCGCTGGCGAGTCTCCGAGTACCGGCGTACGGCCGGTCAGAATTGAAGCCTTCAGCGACGGCGATGGCGGCCTCGGCTCCAAAACATGGCCAGCAGCCAGGCGAGTGTCAGCCCCATCTCTCCCGGTTCGGGCACTGCCGAAGCCACCGTAACCGACGGCGCGGGGATATCGAATGCCGCGCCGGGAGCGCTCCCATAAAACAGGACGGTGGGGTTGGCGGAATCGATTGTTACGCTGAAGAACTCGCTTGCGGGACCGGTGGTCGCGACTTCCGCACCGGTCGAGTCGAGAATCGCGAACGAAAGCTCGTCGGGTACGCCGCCCGGATCCGGATTGGTAGTGACCTGCAGATTGAAGCTCAACAGGTTTCCCGGGTTGAAGCCCTGCGTGAACTCATTAAAGAATTGCGTATCTTGCAGAGTTACGCCGCCCGTGAGATCGCCAGTCGCACCACCGAATAATATGGCCGTTCCCGATGGGCTGCCCGCGCCGAAATTGAAACCTCCGGCCGTGACGGTATTGTTGTTCAAATCGGTCGGCGATCCACTTCCGTCTATGAATTGATAATCGAGTGAGAACGCGCCTTTCCCTACAAGCGCCGACGTATCCAACTGAACCGTGTATACAATGGCCGCCCAGGAGGGCTGAACCAATAGCACCATCCCGGCAAGCGTCAATAAGTGAAGTTTTCGCATAAGTTCCTCCTAACGAATTCCCGCGCCCGCGATTACGCGCGTGCTGTAAGTGATGCCGGTATTGGCGGTGTCGATAAACTCCAGCGTGACCGTAACCGACTGGCCGCTCGCCAGATCCGAGGGCGCGCTGATGAAGGGGCTGCCCGCCGGCGCATTGCAGGCAGTGGCGCCCGAAAGGCCGAAGAGAGTGGCGTTGCTCGGGACGTTGTCAAAGACTACTGAGATTGGGCCGGGAATTGAGGCGCCGCTGTTGTTTGTGACGGTAACGAGCTGCGTAAAATGACCTGTGGCGCGGTTCAGACGAAATCCGCCGCGACTGATGGCGACTTCGGAAGTTACATCCGCTGCGCAGCCGCCCGAGGGAGTAAGAACGGCCGTGCGGGAGAAGAAGACGCCGTTCACCTGCAGAGTGGCATAACCGGCAATTTGACCCGCATCGTTGAGCCCGGCGGGGCTGTCAATTCTTGTGATTGGAGAAGCGAGCGTGATCGGCGTTCGAGTGCCGTTTTGCCAGGTTGAAACCTGCGGATTTCCGCCGAAACCCTCGAGCAACAGGGCTTGCCCAAGATTGTTCATTGCTACAAAACTCGCGGTTGGGGGCGGCACGTTGGCATTGATGTAGTTTGTGCCGTTCCAAAAAAACGCTCCTAAGAACTGCCCGGACGGGAAGACGCCGTACGTTTGGTCGAGGTTGTTGATTTGGTTACCCGTCAGTGTCAGGTTGTAAGATGCGGGGACCGCCAACAGAGAGACCGAGCGCCCCGGTACAATCAGTGCCGGCGTCGAAAAACTACCGGATTCACAGCTTCCTGTGATCGGATTCGGGACAGCCAATTCTGCGAACACATGGTCCGCGTCATTTATCCCCATTGGCGTCAAGCTGGATGTGATGCGTGGCGCTCCCCCGCAGGTTGCCGTGTAGGTAAGTATCGTAGTGAACTGGGCGCCGTCCCAGATCCAGCCCCAGTCGCAAGCGTCCGCTTTGTGCGTTTCGCCGGCGATATGGCCCGCGCGGTTGATCGCGATTGGAGTGCTGATATAAGTGGCCTCGTTGGTATTTGAGGCGCAGGGAGCCGGGAAGTGGGGAATGATGGTTGGCGTAGTGCCGTTCCAGACCACGGGCTGTGAGGCATTGCCAAGCGCTGTTTTTGCCTGAATCTGGCCGACCACGACGCCCGCGTCATTGATCGCCTTAAGCGCATACAGTCTGTAACCGTCCGGCACCGGAAGAAGTGTTGGGACGCCGTTCGTCCAGACGGCCGGAACACCGTCCATTCCTGGCCGATTCACGGTCGCGGCGACCTGGCCTTTGTTGTTGATCGGTGAGGTGGTCGCCGGGACGATTGAAGTGTTCCCGTCGTCTGGGATGCCGGCCGGGACCGGCAGAATCGTCGTGTTGTACTGGGCGAATAGACCGGCCGCGCTCGCGGTCAAGCCGATCATGAGTGACGCATATCGATGGTGTCGCATATCTTTCGTCATTTCTATATGCGACGATGGCCGGAAAAAAGGGACATGCTTATCACTGAATTTCGAATTTTTCTCCGGCAAGATCGGCGCAACAAGACGTATAGCTCCTCCACGGACGTGCCGCGCCCTGACACTTAGGCCAAGCGGCCAGTCTCCGGGGCGATCCGCTCGAGGTCGCGTTTTGCCTTTTCTCTGCTCGTGCGGGAACGCCGAATTCAATTTCGATCGGGATCCAGCGTGCTCGCGCGCTCTGAATGCGACCGTCGGAACGGAGCCACCGCCCGGATCTGTCCGCGATCATAGGCGGAGTTCGATATACTGACTGTGTGCAACGACGGTTTCGCAATGTGCACACCGGGGTCTTGAGAAAACCACGTTTCACCGGGCCATTGCTCCTGGTGTCCTTCTTCTTCGCCGCAGTGCCGGGTAACGCGGCTTTACCGTTTTCGGGCGGCGACGGATTTATCCAGAAAAACTGCTCCGGCTGCCACAGCTCCTCCGCGCCGGCTGCCAGACTCGACCTCACAAAGCTGAGCTACAACCCGGCTAACCCGGATAACTTCGCGACCTGGGTGAAAGTTCATGACCGTGTCTCCGCGGGTGAGATGCCTCCGAAACCGCTCCCACGGCCGCCTGCCGAAGCGGTCACACAATTCGTAAACGGCCTTGGCGCAGCGCTCATTGCCTATGAGCACACCGTTACCGCGGAGCGAGGCCGCGCGGGACTCCGCCGTCTGAATTCCTACGAATATGAGAACTCCGTGCGCGATCTGCTCGACGTCCCCTGGGCGGAGATCAAATCGAAATTGCCGCAGGACGGCGAGGCCTGGCGTTTCAACAAGGTCGGGAGCGCGCTCGATGTCTCGCATGTTCAGCTTTCCCGCTATATGAGTTCCGCCGATTACGCCCTGCGCGAAGCGATGGCCGCGCGACTGGTGCGGCCGGCTTCCACTACCACTCGGATCTATGCGCGGCAGGAGCCGACGATGCGAAACTACCGGCCGCGCGAAGGCAACACCCGCACCGACCGTTTGAGCTTTCCGGTTCTCGATTCCCACGCACAGCCGGACGTGCGCGCCGGCCGAAGCCCCAATTCGACCCCGGAGACGAAAGAGCGCGAGGCCGTTGGCCGTGTCTCCAGCATCTTCTCCGATGCGGGCGGATTCAGTTGGAGCAGTTTCCGTGTTCCCGCCGCGGGCCGCTACCGGGTGAGAGTCAAAGGCTACACCATCTGGGTCAGCGGCGGCGGGGTGGATCATTGGAGCTACACCGGATTCGGCCCGGAAAAGGTCGCTTACCTATACCCTGCTACCTACCACCGGCCCAATTCCGATGAAGTCTGGCCCGGCCGCCGGAATGAACCAATCGGCGTCTATGCCCAAAGCTCCGGACAATCCAGACCTTTGGCCGCGTTCGATTTCACGCCCGAGCCTTCCGTCCAGGAAGTCGAAGTCCTCCTCAGCCCGAACGAAGGGATCCAGACGGACCCGATGCGTCTTTTTCGAACGCGCGTCAATGGCAGCGAGGAGCAGTACGTCAACCCGCTGGCTCAGAAGGATGGCATGCCGGGCGTCGCCTTTCAGTGGCTCGAAGTGGAAGGACCTCTGCCGGACGAGCACGCGACGTCGGGCTATCAACTGATGTTCGGCGACTTGCCGATGCGCCGCCTCGAAGAAAGCGCGGCGGGAGCGGTGACTGTGCCGATCGTTGCTCCTCGACCGGCGCCTGGCCAAGGAGGTGGATTCGGCGGCGGACGAGGCCGCATGGCGCGGACTCAGGAGGTCGCGGTTGAGGTCGCGAGCGAGCACCCGCGTGAAGACGCCGCGCGTCTCATCCGGGGATTCCTCGCGCGCGCCTACCGGCGGCCAGTCGAGGAACGGGACGCAAAACGCTTCATCGATCTGTTCAACCAGCAGTTCGAATCGGGCCACGGTTTTACGAAGTCGTTGGTTTCCACGTACACTGCGATTCTCTGTTCTCCGGTCTACTTGTATATTCAGGAATCGCCGGGTAAGCTCGACGACTTCGCACTCGCCACGCGCCTTTCCCTCTTCCTCTGGAATGGCCCGCCGGACGACCGGCTCCGTGCCTTAGCCGCGCAAGGCCGGCTGAGCAGACCTGAAGTCCTCAAGGCGGAGACCGATCGCCTGCTCAATGATCCGAAGGCCCGGCGCTTCGTCGATGCCTTCACCGACTATTGGCTCGACCTCCGCAAGATCGACGACACGTCGCCATCCACCACGCTCTATAACGACTACGAACTTGACGATCCCCTCAAGCTCGCCGCTGTCGAAGAGACGCGCCTCTTCGTCCAGGAACTCTTCCAGCGCAACCTGCCGGCGCGCACCATCGTCGATTCGGACTTTACCTTCCTCAATGAACGTCTGGCGAAGCATTACGGCATTCCGGGCGTCACAGGAGTCGCGATGCGCAAGGTGACGCTGCCGAAAGACTCCGTTCGCGGCGGACTCATGACGCAGGCGAGCATCCTGAAAGTGACCGCCAACGGCACCACAACCTCGCCGGTCCTCCGCGGCGTCTGGATCATGGAGCGCATTCTCGGCTACCGCTTCACGCAGCCGGCAGGCGTGCCCGCGATCGAGCCGGATATCCGCGGCGCCGTGACCATCCGCCAGCAACTGGACAAGCACCGCGCCGATCCCACCTGCAATTCGTGCCATCGCCTGATCGACCCTTCGGGATTCGCGCTCGAGAGTTTCGACGTCATGGGCGGCTGGCGCGACCGCTATCGCGCTTTCGCGGAGGGCGTGAAGCCCGAACCAGGCATTGGCCTTTCGGGCCAGCCGTTCGCCTTTCACTACGGGCTCCCGGTGGATTCCGCCGGGGTCCTCGCCGACGGGCGCAGTTTCAAGGACATCCGCGAATTCAAACGGCTCCTGCTCGAGCACGATGAGCAAACAGTGGCGCGGAATCTCATCGGCCAGCTTGTCACCTACTCCACTGGCGCCCCTGTCGGCTTCTCGGATCGCAAACAGGTGCAGGAGATCCTGGACAGCACTCGCGCCTCGGGGTACGGAGTCCGCGATATCATCCACGGGATCGTAGCGAGCGATCTTTTCCGTTACAAATGACCGGAGGAACACCCAATTGAGAACCAACGCGATATCACGCCGCACGATGCTCCGGGGCGCCGGAGTTGGCCTGGCACTGCCGCTCTTGAACGTGATGACGGGCGCCAACGCCCGCGCGCAGTCCAACGCCGCGCCACGGAGAATGCTCGCCATCTGCAACAATCTCGGCCTCCTGCCGGGTGAGTTCTTTCCCGCCAATGCGGGCGCCGGCTACACGCCCTCGAACTACCTGAAGAACCTCCAGGATTATCGTGCGGACTTCACTGTTTTCTCGGGGGTGTCGCATCCGAATGTGGATGGCGGCCACCCCTCGGATATCAGCTTTTTGACCGCGGCGCCGCACCCCGCGAGCAGCGCGTTCCGCAACACCATCTCACTCGACCAGTACATCGCCGAGCGCATCGGCAATCAGACGCGATTCCCCTCGCTTACCCTGGCCGTCAATACCGCGGCGCGTTCCCTCTCCTGGACCGGCAACGGCGTCGCCATTCCGCCGGAACAGAGCGCCGCCGCCGTCTTCCGCCAGATGTTCGTTCAGGGGAACGCCAAAGAGGTGGAAGCGAAGATTGCGGAACTCGATACCGGCAAATCGATTCTCGATGCCGTGGCAGACCAGGTGCGCGGCCTCGAGACCAGCGTCGGCACTGCCGACCGGGCGCGGCTCGACCAGTACTTCACCAGCGTGCGCGACCTCGAACATCGCCTACAGGAATCGAAAGGCTGGGAGCGGAAGCCTAAGCCCGTGGTGAAGGAGCAGGAACCGCAGGACCCCTCCAGTCCCGCGCAGTATATGGCGAAGGTTGCCAACATGTACCAGTTGGTTCGCCTCGCGTTCGAAACCGATTCGACGCGCTGTGTGACGCTGATGCTCGACAGCGTCGCCACTCCGGTAGTCGAAATCAAAGGCGCAACCATCAGCGACGGCTATCACAATCTTTCGCATCACGGCAAGGCAGAGGCGAAGCTTGCGCAACTGCGGATCATCGATTCCTGGCACATGCGTCTGCTCGCCGATCTTTTCAAGGGGCTGAAATCCGCTCAGGAGAGCGGCGAAACGCTTCTGGATCGCGCGATGGTGCTCTACGGCTCGAATCTGGGCGACGCCAATGCGCACTCCACCACAAACATGCCGGTGCTCCTCGCGGGCGGCGGTTTCCGGCACGCCGGTCACCTCGCCTTCGACCGCAACCAGAACTATCCGCTTCCCAACCTGTTCGTTTCCATGCTGCAACGCATGGGCATCGAAGCCGGCCGGTTTGCCTCTTCGACGGGCACAATGGCGGGCCTCGAGATGGCGAAGGCATGATCCGCGGCACGTTCGCGCCGTTCGTGGCGCTGCTGGGTGCTACGGTCTGCGCCTGGTCGTCCGGACCGGTCGTAGTGGACTTCGCGAAGGCCGTCCCGGTGCTGGCCGATGGCAACGCAAACCGCATTCCACGCTGGGAGGAAAAAGGGGTCGTGTTCACGCTCGCACACGAACCACAGAAGACAAAGGGCAAGGGCATGCTGATGTTCTTCACCCACCTCTCCAGCGGGCATAAGGGAATTGCGTCTGCCATGGCGACGGAATCGATTCCGGTACGCGCCACTTTCCCGGCCGCGGCCTCGGCAGTTACGGTCTCCTTCTGGGGGTCCACCGCGACACCGGCTGTGCTGGAAGCGTTCGACGCCGAAGGTAAGGTGGTTGACCGCGCCAGCCTCGAAGCCGCTCCGGCACGCAAGGCGCCAGGCGATCCGGTCCCCATCTTCACCATGAGCGTGAAAGCCGGCCGCATCGCCTACATCCAGTTCTCGGGTCCGAGAGAAGGCGAGTTCCTCGCCGCTGACGAGGTGCGCTTTACGCCGGCCGACGATACAAAGTAGCGGATTCGGCGGGGCGCGCGCTGACCAATTGGGCTGCCGGACAGGCTCGGAACCGAGCGAGGTCTGTTTTCGACGATTGGTCCAGCAAAAGCACGTTTTTCGACCAGCTAAAATACTTTTCGACATTGGGCGCGTTATGATGGGTTTCGACGAGACCCGCGATAGTGTGGCGGTTTTCGACTGATCAGAAGGAGTTTCGACGCGTGCAAATCGAAACGGGACCACTGGATGTCTTTCAGGAAAAAACCGTTCCTGCGGGCGCCAAGCTTGCCGGTTGGGCGGCCCTCGTGCGCGCCTTCGGGATCGAGGCGCCCGTCCGACGCCCGAGTTGCGTCGCCGAACAGCATGTCCGGGGCAGTCAACGGAAATCGGCGGCCTGGACTACTTTCGATAAGCGCTACTGGCCGGGCGACAGTCTCGCTGACCATCTCGGGTTCGCGCTACGGCACGAAGACATCGATCTCCTAATCTTCAAGCGTTTGTGCGAGGCGGCACCCGCGGAAGCCTTCGCCCAGATGGTTCGTGCGGCGCCTTCTGGCGGCGCGTCGCGCCGGGCCTGGTATCTCTATGAGCATCTGACAGAACGCAGGCTGGCGGTCGACGACGCCCCTGCCACAGCCGCCGTCGACATCCTGGATCCTGATCGGTATTTCACCGGTGCGCCGCGTCTGTCCCGGCGGCATCGCGTCCGAGACAACCTGCTGGGCACTGCCCGCTTCTGCCCGCTAATCCGACGGACGCCCTCCTTAACGGAGTTCATCAACCTGGATCTCACCGCCAGGGCGCGCGAAACCGTCGGCAGGACCGGTGCCCAACTGATCGCGCGAGCGGCGTGTTTCATGATGCTGGCCGACAGTCGCGCGAGCTTCGAGATCGAGGGCGAGCGTCCGCCGCGCAATCGGCTGGAGCGGTGGGCCCGCGCCGTGCTCGAAGCCGGCAAACACCCGTTGACGCTCCCCGAGATCCTTCGATTACAGCAGATCCTGATCGAGGACACCCGCTTTGTTCATCCCGGCCTGCGCCAGGATGGCGTCTTCATCGGCGGACGGGATCACCACGGCGAGCCGCTCCCGGAATTCATCGGAGCGCGCGCCGGGGACCTTGAGGATCTAATGAACGGACTTCTTTCCGCAAACGAAAGGATGCGCGAGGACGGTCTTGATGCGGTTCTCAAGGCCGCTGCGACCGCATTCGGATTCGTTTACGTCCACCCGTTCCAGGACGGCAACGGGCGCATGCACCGCTGCCTGATTCACCACGTCCTGGCGGAACGGAAATTCACGCCGCCGGGCATGGTGTTTCCGGTCTCCTCGGTCATGCTGGACCGCATTGACGAGTACCAGTCGATCCTGCAGTCACACTCCGGGGCGCTCATGCCGTACATCGAGTGGCGGCCAACGATCGCTCGCAATGTCGAGGTTCTCAACGACACTGCCGATCTATACCGATATTTCGACGCGACGGCGGCAGCGGAGTTCCTATACGCCTGCGTCAGGCGCACAGTCGAGCAGGATCTGCCGCGGGAGATCGATTACCTGGCGCGCCATGATGAGGCGATGAGCCGGATAATGGAAGCCGTCGAAATGCCGGACCGCGTGGCCGAAAACCTGATCATGTTCATACGACAGAACAACGGCACGCTCCCGAAGAAGCGCCGGGAAGGTGAGTTCAAGGCGCTGAGCGACGAGGAAGTGAAGCTCATCGTAGCTATCGTGAACGACGCGTTCGCGGGATGAGTGGCGAAGTGGCTCACCTCTTCTTCAGATGTTCACGGTGTTCGTCGGCTCTCCTGATTCTCAACCCGGCGACCAACTCCATCACGTTACCAGGCAGGCTCAGACGCTGCCGCGTGAACGCCCACGCACCCTAAGTCGGATGTAAAATTTTGGGCCTCATCGGCATCGGCGGGATTCCCAGTCTGCACTCAGACGCGACAACCAAAAATTTCCTTGCTCAGGAAATCCGCGGGTTTGTAGACGCCGGCGAGAAGAATCGCGCCTCGGAAAATCTGATGGGCTTCCCCGCGATGCGGATGGTCGCGGAACCCTATCCTTTGCACACGAAAGCGGACTGTCGTTTTGCCTTCACAGTTATTAACCGAAGAGTTGTAGGTTCGGGTCCTACCTGAGGAGCCCCGTTCACCTCCAAAAGGATCTGCCGTTGTCCAACCCTTTTCGGCCCCGCGAAGTTATCATGGGCGCCCTCGAGCGGAGGTGGAACGAGCGCCGAATGTTGTGGTGCATGTGGTTGCTAGTCCTGTATAATTGCCCTACAAGGTTAGTCGATTGGGGCGGTTCGGCCGATCAAGGGACGGCACTTGCCCCAGAAGCGCTTTGAGAATCGTTGTGGCCGCACGGCCTCAATTTAGGAAAGGGAGTTATGTCTGTAATTCGTTCACTGGTTTGTCTGGTTTTTGTAGCCGTTGCCGCCTTAAATGCGCAGGTAGCCGGCACAGTTTCGGGGTCGGTAGTCGATCCCTCGGGCGCAGCCGTTCCTGGCGCCGTTGTCAGCCTGCGCATTGCCGGAACGACAGCCGATGCGTTCACGGCCAAAACAAATTCATCCGGCGAATTTTCGCTGGCGTCTGTGCCACCTAACAATTACGATCTGGTCGTCGACGCCAAAGGATTTCAAAAAGCCGTCACTAGCGGTTTGGATGTGCTTCCGGGCCGGGTGTTAGACGTTCCGCCCGTAAGAGTCTCCGTCGCCAGCGCTACACAAGAGGTGGAAGTAACGGAATCGTCCAATACGGTGCAGACCACGAGTTCCGAAGTATCGAATACCATTACGAAGTCGCAGATTCAAGATCTGCCGACGATGAACCGTAGTCCGCTGAGTTTTCTGCAGACTCAGCCTGGAATCAACAACGCGCGCGGCAATACCACGGTCAACGGGCAGCGCTCCACATACGTGAACGTCACGCTCGATGGCGTCAATATCCAAGACAATTACATCCGGCAGAACGACGTGGATTTTCTGCCCAACCTGCTGCTGCTCGACCAGGTATCGGAAGTGACGGTGACCTCTTCGAACGCCAGTGCATCGGCCGGCGGCGGGTCGTCGCAAATCACGTTCGTGACGCCTTCCGGGTCGAATCAGTTCCACGGCGCGGCGTACTGGTCGAACCGCAACAGCGCGCTGGCGGCTAATTCATTTTTCAATAATCAGGCCCGGGTGAAGATTCCGTTCCTGAACCAGAACCAGATCGGGGGCAAGTTTGGCGGCCGCATCATTCCCGACAAGCTGTTCTTCTATGTCAACTACGAAGCGTACCGCCAGCGGCAACAAACCGCGGAAAACGCTACGGTGTTGACGCCGAACGCCCGTAGCGGCGTATTCACCTACCTGGCCAACGGCCAGGCGCAAACCGTGAATGTGCTTGCATTGGCCGGTTTGAGCGCGAACCCCTTCACGACGTCATTACTGGCAAAAGTGCCAACCACATTCAACAATTTTAATCGCGGCGATTCCAGCACCACGCTGCTGCGCAATACGGCCGGATACCAATTCAATGCCCGCGACAATCGGACGCGGGATAACATCACCGGCACACTCGATTACAACCTCTCTGAGCGAAATGCGCTCCACGTGAGTTATGTTTACAATCGCGATCTGCTCGACCGGCCGGATCAGGACGCGACGTTCGACGTCGCGCCAACAGTCGCCAACGACGACGCGACCAAACTGGTCTCACTCTCATGGCGCTTCAACCCCGCGCCCACGCTGACGAATGAGGCGCGCGCCGGCTTCAATCTCGCGCCGGCCCTGTTTGTCGCGCAGCCGCTTTCGCAGCCGTTTTTGGTGAGCGGAACTTCGTTTACAAATCCGGTGAATCCGTTCCTTTCGCAGGGCCGCTACACGAACACCTATAACTGGTCGGATAACGCGAGCTGGGTGCATGGCAGCCATTCGGTGGCTTTCGGCGTCCAGGGACAGAAAGTGACGATCCGCAATTACAACTATGCGGGCATTACACCGACCTACGGGCTGGCGATCGGCACCGGCAATACGGGCCTGGCAGCTTCGCAACTACCGGGTATCAGCGCGACGGATCTTTCGAGCGCCAATACGCTGCTGGCCACACTGGCGGGCTACATCAGCACGGACTCGCAGTTGTTCAACGTCACTTCGCGCACGTCGGGCTACGTCAACGGAGCGCCCAACCTGCGCAACTATCGCTTCAGCGATTACGCCGCTTACGTAACCGACACGTGGCGGATCACCCCGCGCCTGACCGCGATTCTTGGCGTGCGCTGGGACCACTACACTCCGGTGGACGAGAAAGACGCGCTGGCGCTCCTGCCAGTGATCGAAAACCACAATCCGATCGCGACGCTGCTCGATCCGAACCTGGTACTCGATTTCGCCGGGTCGGCGGTAAACCGTCCGTGGTACACGCCGTCATGGCATGAGTTCGCTCCGAACGTCGGACTGGCGTGGGATATCTTCGGCGATGGCAAGACCGCGCTGCGCGCCGGCTACGGCATCTTCTATGTAGACGACAACTTGGGGCAGTCGCTCAGCAACAGCATCACCACCAATTCCGGGCTCTCCACGACAGTGGGCTTCAGCGGCCTGAGCGGCCTTATCTCGAACAATCCTCCGGCGATCAACCCTCCGGCGTTCCAGGTGCCGCGCACGCTGGCGCAGAACTATGCGTTGAACCCCGCGGGCAACGCGGTGGCAATGCCTGACCCGGGCCTGACTACTCCTTACGTGCAGCAGTGGAATGTGGGAATCGAGCGCCTGGTGAGAAATTTCGTGGTGGACGTACGGTACGTAGGCAACCACGGCGTGAAGGAAATTCGCGGTCTGGATTATAACCAGGTGCAGATCGGCCAGTTGCTGCCGGCCTTCCAGGCGGCGCAGCAGAACGGACTGCTGGCGCAGAGAGCCACGGGATCGTTCACCCCGACTTTCAACGCGAACATCGCCGGCAGCCAGCCGCTGCCGTTCTTCGCCGCAATGCCGAGCGGCGGACTGCTGACGAACGCGACCGTGATCAGCGATATTCAGACGGGACAGGTAGGAGAACTGGCGAGCCTGTATCAGACCAACGGTCTGAACGGCCCGTACAACTTCTTCCGCAACCCCAACACACTGGGCGCGAATATGCTGCAGAATTTCAGCAGCAGCAGCTACAACGCCGCGGTGGTCGAGGTTACGCGGCATACCACGCGCGGCCTCGGATTCCAGGCAAGCTATGTCTTCTCGAAGACCCTCAGCGATTCGCAGAACGCGCAGCAAACCGATTTCGAACCGCTGCTGGATATAAATAACGCCAAGATTGAGAAAGCTCGTGTGGCCGGCGTGGACAATACCCACGTGTTTAAGGCCAACGTGAATTACGATCTGCCGTTCGGCGCGCATCACCGCTGGGGAGGCAATTCGTTCGTCAACCACGTGATTGGCAACTGGAACGTGGCGGGCATCTGGACCCTTCAATCGGGCGCGCCGTTCTCGATCTTCTCGGGACGGGGGACGCTGAACCGTGCCGCTCGCTCCGGCAACAACACGGTGAATACGACGGACAACCTCGGTGAGCTCAAGGATGCTTTCCAGTTGCGCATGACAGGGGCGGGGCCGTACATCGCCTCTTCGTCGATTATCGGTTCCGATGGGCGCGCGGTTGCGCCCGATGGCACCGCGCCGTTCGCGGGGCAGATCTTCTTTGAGCCCGCGGCCGGTACGCTCGGTACGATGCAAAAGGCGTTGATCGATGGTCCCGCGGTTTGGGATCTCGACTTCAAAGTATCGAAAGACTTCCGCATCACCGAGCGCCAGAGCTTGCAACTCCGGATGGATAGCACCAACATCCTGAACCACACGACGTGGTTCGTAGGCGACCAGACGGTCACCTCGACCACTTTCGGCAAGGTCACCAGCCAGTATTACGGCAACCGGCTGATCCAGTTCGCCCTGTATTTTAAGTTCTGATCTGGAGCGACCTTTCAAGTCCCCCGTGATTTAAGGGATTTGTCTTTCAGGCCGGCTTTCCTCCTCGCGAGGAAAGCCGGCCTTTTGTTTTTGCCTCCTCGGAAAAATCGTGCCTTGCGAAACCGCAGGACAATAGACTGCCCTCAGGCGGCGAGAGGCCCCCTGGAACGTGCTACCTTTTTAGCTACTGGGACGTCTCAGTACTAAGAAGTCTCAATATGCCTAGAACAGACTCCCTCCAAGGCGCGCTTGATCTGCTTGTTCTCAAGATCCTGTCCCGGAAACCAGGACTCCATGGCTACGCCATCATGTCCGCGATCAAAGAGCGTTCCGGCGACGTACTGCGGGCAGATGAAGGTTCGCTTTACCCTGCTCTGCACCGAATGGAGGAAGCGGGTTGGCTGCGCGCCGAGTGGGTTACGAAAGACCAGAGGCAGCGGCTGCGCGTTTATCGGCTGACTCCGGAGGGTGCCAAGCAGCTTTCCACTGAGCAGTCCCGATGGCAAACTGTGACTTCGGCGGTAAACCGAGTCCTGAGGACGGTGTGACATGTCGTTTTGGGCGCGTGCCATCAACCTGTTTCGCGGTGAGCGAGTGAGCCGCGAGATCGAAGAAGAACTTGCTACCCATATTACGGAAGGTATCGCGGAGGGCCGCGACCCGGCGGAAGTCCGCAAGGCCTTGGGACCCGCGCTGCAAATCCGCGAGGAGAGCCGGGATCTTCGTATTATCCCCTGGCTCGATTCGTTGCGCTTCGACTTCGTCTTCGGCTGCCGCCAGCTCGTAAAGAGGAAGGTCACATCCGCCGCGGCGATCCTTTCGCTCGCGCTCGCGGTCGGCTCCTGCACCGCCGCGTTTCGACTGATCGACGCTATGCTGCTGCGGTCTCTGCCGGTAAAGGATCCGGAGCAACTCTACGATTTGACCCGGCACTTGGTCGACTTCGACGGCAAACCGGCCAGCTACGACGAGTGGGCATATCCCGCGTTCCGCCGGATGCGTGACGCCGTGAAAGACCAGGCTGAGTTAATCGCGATCTCGTCCAATCTGACGGTGGAGTTGACCTATCGGTCGGAGCAGGAGATGGAAAAGGCGAACCTGGCGTACGTTTCCGGCGGGATGTTCGATTCGTTCGGACTTCGGCCGGTCATCGGACGGCTGCTCAGCGCAAGCGACGACTTGACGCCGGGCGCGTATCCCTATGCCGTTCTGTCGCACGATTACTGGGCGCGGCGCTTTGGCAAAGATCCGAACGTCGTGGGACGCACGTTTCGCATGGACCATACCGTTTACCAGATCGCCGGCGTCGTGCAAGCACCGTTCACCGGCACGTCGCCGGGCACCGTCACGGACATCTTCCTGCCTGCCATGATGAGCGGAAAGACGGAGCGCGACGATGCCACCTGGATACGCACTATCGCGCGAGTAAAGCCCGGCACCGCCATCGCGCTCCTTCAGGCCAACCTCAACGCCATCTCGCACGCATTCGAGGAGGAGCGAGCGAAGCACTTCGTCGGCATGAACAAGGTGCAAACCGCCCGATTCCTGGCGGAGACCGTGACACTGGAACCGGCGGCGGCCGGCGTGTCGAACCTGCAAGGCGACTACCGGCGCTCCCTGCTCGCGCTCGGTGTCCTGGTTGCGCTGGTGCTGCTCATCGCTTGTGCGAATGTGGCCAACCTGATGATCGCCCAGGCAACGGCGAGGGCACGAGAAATGGCCCTACGAGTTTCGATCGGCGCCGGGCGAGCCCGGCTGGTGCAATTGGTGCTGGTCGAATGCGCCTGCCTGGCGTTGCTCGCCTCCGCCCTGGGCGGATTGTTTGCGTGGTGGGCTGCTCCATTCGTGGTTCGCATGATCAGCACTTCAGGCAAGCCCATTCAATTGCTGCTGCCGGCGGACTGGCGCGTGTTCGGCTTTGGATTGCTGTTGACCGCTGCCGTAATCCTGCTGTTTGGCCTGGCACCCGCATTGCGCGCATCGGGTATCAAGCCGGCAAGCGCGCTCAAAGGCGGAGACGATGTTCATGTGCGGCGCCGGTTGATGCACGGACTCATTGCCGTGCAGGTGGCATTCTGTTTCCTCATCCTTTTCGTGGCGGGACTGTTTGTGGCCACATTCGATCGCCTGTCGAATCGGCCGATGGGCTTCTCCGCGGACCATATTTTGGTTCTGGACGTAATCCCGTCGCGACCTCAGCCTGCTGTGGTTTGGGACGAGGTGGCAGACCGGTTGCGCGGCGCGCCAGGAGTCGAGAACGTCGCTATTGCCAGTTGGGCCGTATTCACAGCTAATTCGATGAACAATTTCATCTCCCTACACGGCGAGCCACCGGGCCCTGTGCTCACATATTTCCTGAACGTGTCTCCCCGCTGGCGGAAAACCATGCGGCTGAAGCTGGTAGCCGGACGCGATTTTCGTCCCGATGAAGCCACCCCCGGCGCGGCTCTGGTGAATGAAACGTTCGCACGCGAGTACTTCAACGGCGAAAACCCGGTTGGCAAGTCGTTCCTGCGCGGGCGGACCACAGTCCCCTATCGGGTCGTCGGATTGGTTGCGGATGCACCATACCGAAGCATCCGGGAGCCGATCCTTCCGGTAGCCTACGTGCCCTTTCGCCAAGTCGATGCTGCCGGCGCTCCCGGGAGTTACGGGCACGCGAGCTTCATTGTCCGCACTGGCGGCGCGAACCCTCTCGCCGTTGCACAGACCATGCGCCTGGAGGTGACGCGCGCGCGTTCTGATTTTCGCGTGAGCAGCATCGACACACAGGAAGAACTGATTCGTGCGCAGACGCTTCGCGAACGGCTGCTCGCCACGCTGGCTGTGTTCTTCGGTTGCGTCGCGCTTCTGCTCGCCGTCATCGGATTGTACGGGGTGCTCGATTACTCGGTGCTTCAGCGCCGCCGCGAAATCGGAATCCGGCTGGCAATCGGCGCGCCCGCCAGCCGCATCGCCCGGACGGTGACGCTCGAGGTTTTTTCGATGGTTGTCATCGGAGCGGTCGCGGGCCTGGCTCTCGGATTCTGGTCGATCCGATATGTCGAGACCCTGCTCTATCAGGTGGAGGCGACGGACGTGAGCATGCTCGCACTTCCATCCTTGATCCTCTTCGGGGCAGCGTTTCTTGCTGCCGTACCCGCAGCGATTCGTGCGGTGCGAATCGATCCCGTCGCTATGCTGCGAGCCGAATGAGATGGCCTGGTATCTCTCTGTGATCGCTCACAGCACCATGCGTAAAATCACCGGCTGACCTTGGACGACCGGCGTCGGAGGAAACTCCCTCGATTTGCCCGCGCCCGGTTGCGACCAGCTCGCGGAACGGCGCTTTGAGTTCATCCCCCCATGTGGGGTTCTCTGGTCTTCTTTCTGTACACCATGCGGGGCGTCGACTGCCACCGCTGCGGCGTTGTGGCGTCGAGGAAGTCCCCTGCTCTAACGCTCGTTCTATTCCCACCGCTAGCCGTGGCCCTCATTCCGTTTTTCTAGCGAAGGCCTATGCGAATTACCGGGTTCAAAGCGGAAAGTAGCGGTACGCCAAGTTCGTCGCCGGCAAACAGGATGAATGCCGCCACCGAAGCGATCTTAGCCATTCTCGAAGAGAAACGTACCACCGTAATGGCGAATGACCAATGTGCCGTTCCGGCTAACTAACCGCTCGTTCGGCGGGAACTTGCCAGCGAAACAGAAAGAACCGGTGCCCGCAAAGCGAGCACCAGTAAGGGTGAACCAGCCATCGAAACATCGTCTCGGCCGCATTGCGCGCGCCGGAACTTCTGAATTCGATGGACCGGCAGTGCGGGCACCGGCTCGACCTTCCGACCGAGCCGTGCATCATGAGTTGGCGCTCTCCGTCGGCTCACCGGCTTCGGCTGCACCGTTAGACTTCGCCGCTGGCGTCGAATAATAAAGACCCGGATCGGTTCGCCGCCCGGTAAGACTGCGGCTCGCTTCCCGGGCGGCAGCCACCTGGTCCGGGGTCCTGACGTCGGGCTCCGAAACTTTGACGCGCTCTTTGGCTCGTAACACCTGCCGCTTATGCCGCTTCAGCAATCGCTTATTCATCCAAGTGGTCTCCCTCGCTGTTTATTTATTCGCCCGGTTCTTCCACAATGCCGCAAATCATGGCTTCGCTCGTGAGCATGAGAGAGGCAATGGAGGCCGCATTTTGCAGAGCCGTCCGCGTCACCTTCGTGGGATCGATCACGCCGCCCTTCACCAGGTCTTCGTATTCCTCGGTGGAAGCGTTGAAGCCAAAGTCCGGATCCTGATTGCTCCGGATCTTCTCGACCACAACAGCGCCCTCGCTCCCGCAGTTCCGCACGATCTGCCGAACGGGCTCTTCGCACGCGCGGCGCACGATCATGACCCCGAACTGTTCATCGCCAGCGAGCTTCAGGCCCTGTAATGCTGCCGATGCGCGCAACAAGGCGACGCCGCCGCCGGGCACGATGCCCTCTTCCACCGCCGCACGAGTTGCGTTCAGCGCGTCTTCCACGCGCGCTTTCTTTTCCTTCATCTCGGTTTCGGTTGCCGCCCCCACCTTGATGATTGCCACTCCGCCGGCCAACTTCGCCAGTCGCTCCTGCAGTTTCTCCCGGTCGTAATCGGACGTTGTTTCTTCGATCTGCGCCCTGAGCTGCCGGATTCGTCCCTCGATATCCTTCTGTGCTCCGGCGCCGTCGATAATCGTGGTCACGTCCTTGTCGACCGTGACACGCTTCGCGCGGCCGAGATCCTCCAGCTTGACGCTGTCCAACTTAATCCCGGTTTCTTCCATGATGGCCTTGCCGCCAGTCAGGATCGAGATATCTTCCAGCATAGCTTTGCGGCGATCCCCAAAACCCGGCGCCTTGACCGCGCACGCATTCAGCGTCCCGCGCAGTTTGTTGACGACCAGCGTGGCCAGGGCTTCCCCTTCCACATCTTCCGCGATCACCAGCAGCGGTGCGCCGGCGCGCGCGATCTGCTCCAGAATCGGCAGCAGGTCCTTCATATTGCCGATCTTCTTGTCGTAGATGAGAATGTACGGATCCTCAAAGACGCATTCCATCCGTTCCGGGTCGCTCACCAGATAAGGCGAAAGGTATCCGCGGTCGAACTGCATTCCGTCGACGGTTTGCAGTTCGGTGGCCATGGTCTTCGATTCCTCGACCGTGATCACGCCGTCCTTGCCGACCTTCTTCATCGCCTCCGCAATGATGTTGCCGATCGCCGTGTCGCTGTTCGCCGAAATGCTTCCCACTTGCGCGATCATGTCGCCGGATACCGGTTTCGAGAGCTTCTTGATTTCCGCGACAGCCATCTCGACAGCCTTGTCGATTCCCCTTTTGACGGCCATTGGATTGGCGCCCGACGTTACCGCTTTGACGCCTTCGCGGTAGATAGCCTGAGCCAAAATCGTCGCGGTGGTGGTGCCGTCCCCCGCTACATCGGAGGTTTTCGACGCCACTTCGCGCACCATCTGCGCGCCCATGTTCTCCAGCGGATCCTTGAGGTCGATCTCTTTGGCTACTGTCACGCCATCTTTCGTAATCGTCGGTCCGCCGAATTTCTTTTCCAGAACCACGTTCCGTCCGCGCGGTCCTAGAGTCACCTTCACCGCATCCGCAAGCTGGTTTACGCCGCGCAGGATCGCCTGGCGAGAAGTGTCGCTATAAATGATCTGTTTTGCCATCGATGTCTTTTCCTCTCGGTCGAAACTTATTTGCCGGCGAGCGTCTTGGGCGCAGCATCCAGCACGCCAAGAACGTCGTCCTCGCGCATGATGATGTACTCGGAGCCGTCCAACTGCACTTCATTGCCGGAATACTTGCCGAACAGGATGCGGTCGCCCGTCTTGACGGCCAGAGCGGTCAGTTTTCCGTCCTCCAGCCGCTTGCCTTTGCCGGCGGCGATCACTTCGCCTTGTTGTGGCTTTTCCTTGGCTGAATCGGGAATAACGATCCCGTTGCGCGTAGTTTCCTGCTCGTCGATCCGCTTTACTACGATGCGGTCATACAAAGGTCGAACGTTCATGATGTGAATAGGCTCCATTTAGATCGAATGATTGTGGCCGCTGAAAAGCGTGCCTTCCTGAAGGTGGCGCGCGCGACCGACGACGCTTACGTACCGTAGGCCCAGAAACTTCTCGCCGGTTACTTCCGTGATTTCGATGCTATTGCAATGCCGCGATTTCACGTCCGCGATCAACCGCGTCAACGCGGAACGGGTCGCTTTCTGTTCGTCGGCGCCGAAGGCGGTAGCCCTGATCGCTCCCGCCATGAAGAAAAACGTCCAGCCTGCGCCTTCGATTGTGTCTTCGAATGCAGCACGGCCGCTCTTGATGACGGACCATCCATTAGAATCGGAGCTATTTCGCAGCAGGTTGGATTTCGGTACTGGCGCGCGGCCGTCGATCAGAATCGTGCCCGCAGAGATTGTTTCAATCATGGGCCCTAATTCCTGCCGGCCGGAGGATTCGCGGCCCGGAGCCAGATCAACGGATGGCTCCAGATCTCGCCGTTCCGTTCCCGAATGTCGGCCCAGTTCGCGTCCTCCTTGAGCCGGAGAAAGACGCCCTGCGTCCCCGGATAAGTGCCGTCGACCAGCACGACTTCATCACCTTCGCGAAGTGTGCACGTCGCCGTTGCGAGTCTCGTCATGTTTAGACCTGATTCTGTTCTCAACCCCGCCCCGTGTCCGCTGACACCACAATCCTCTCGGATTGCGCGGGGGTGATCTAAGGGAAGGAGATCAGATCGGCTGACTTAGCTCAGAGGACCTGCGACTGGGCGGCATCGCCCGTACATTAACCATTGTTGGTTAGTCTGATTCTAATGTCAAGGCCGTGGACCGGGAAGATGAACGCGGGCTTTTTGTTCGGCACCGGTGGCGGTCTTTTGGTGGGTTGCGACCAGTTACTCACGTTACGAGTAAATGAAGACCGTCAGATCCGTGCCGCGTATATGGTGCCGACCGCCGTGATGGCGAGCCGGATATTGCCGCACCGCCCTGCGCGGACTTCACGTAAGGCTTGATCGCGCCCCGAGTGAAGTCCGCGTTGAGGTAGAACGCAGGCGCGTCGTTCTGCGTTACATCCGCCCGCGATTACTTCACCGCCGCGGGGCGCAGGCGCACAACACCTGCATTCATCACCCCTTCGGAAGCACGGACCGCGATCTTTAGGGTCCGGGCCTGAAAACGCGGATGCGCGAATCGCAGTTCGTACTCACCGGACGGAATGCCTGGAAGGGGTGAAACCTCCTCATTTACTGGATAGCCGCCGCACTACCGCTTGTGGCGACCCGAAGCTGGTCGCGTCCTGCCTGCCCGAGCTCAGGCGGCACCCGGACCGATCGCCCATTACTGAACGTGATCTTCACCGCGTCGTCTACCGCAGCCAGTCGTTTCTGAATCGCTCCCTCATCGAAAGCCCCATCTCAAAACGGCTGCATGGGCCATCTCACCGGCGGCGAATGATCGCCCGCCGCGCGCCCTGGCACGATCAACAGGTGTTGGGATTCTGAACTAAGCGGCGGCGGTCCACTTTTTGAGCACCTCTCGCAGTTCCTTGATCGCGATGGGCTTGCTCAAATAGTCGTCCATTCCGGCGGAGAGGCAGATCTCGCGGGCGCCACTCATAGCGTGCGCAGTGAGGGCGACGATGGGCACATGCGTTCCGGTGCCGTTCTCTCGCGCGCGGATTTCCTTGGTAGCGTCGTAACCGTCCATCTCGGGCATTTGAACATCCATGAGGACGATATCGAAATTCTCGCGTCCCATCGCCGCTACGGCTTCGACCCCATTGGACGCTTCCGCTACGGAATGGCCTTCGCGTTTGAGCAAAAGAAAAGCAACCCTCCGGTTCACCGGGTTGTCCTCCGCGAGCAGGACGCGCAAAGAGCGAATGGAGCATTGGGCAGTTCCCTCTTCCGGGTGCCGTACGGGACTCTGGTTCGAGGAACCAAGGCCAACAGTGAGATGAAACGTGCTGCCCTTGCCGGCTTCGCTTTCCACCCAGACGCGCCCGCCCATTAGCGCCGCGAGGCGGGAGCAGATGGTGAGACCGAGTCCGGTACCCCCATACCGCCGCGAGTGCGATCCATCCGCCTGCACGAACGCCTGGAAAATCTGATCCTTAGCAGAATCGGCGATTCCAATTCCAGTGTCGGACACGGCGAAGTGGGCGTTTACAACGCCGTCGTCTTCGCTCAGGTCGAGGACGGAAAGCTTCACTTCGCCGGAATCGGTGAATTTGATTCCATTGGCGAGCAGATTAACCAGGATCTGGCGGAGCTTCGCCGCATCACCGGCGACCGGCCGCGAAACATCGACCTTGCAGTCGTAAAGCAGCTCGAGGCCCTTTCTATGAGCCTGAACCGACACGATCCGGAGGGCATCCTGAAGCACCGGGTCGAGATCGAAATCGGCTCGCTCAAGCACCATCTTGCCGGCCTCGATTTTGGAGAAATCGAGAATGTCATTAATGATGGTGAGCAATGCTTCCCCGGATGTCCGCACCGTGCTCAGGTATTCGCGCTGTTGTTCGTCGAGAGGCGTATCCAAGGCGAGTTCGGCCATGCCGATAATTCCGTTCATCGGCGTGCGGATCTCGTGACTCATGTTGGCCAGAAACTCGCTCTTCGCGCGGTTCGCCGCTTCGGCCTTCTCCTTGGCCAAAAGGAGGGCATCTTCCATGCGTTTGCGCTCGGTAATGTCGCGCGAGATGCCAAGCGTGCCGACGATCTCCCCGGAATGATCCCGCAACGGAAGCTTGTTGGTTTGCACCCAGGTGACGCGGCCATCGGGCCAGTCTTCCTTCTCCTCTTTTGTTATCGTCGTTTGCCGCCCCTCGATCAGATCGAGTTCATCTGCCCGGGCGCTTTCGGCATGTTTAGCCCCGAAAAAATCGAAATCCGTTTTGCCGACGGCTTCGGCGGGTTCGCTCAACCCGAACCGGAGCGACTGGGCGCGATTGATGCGGATGAATCGGCTCTCGCGATCCTTAAAATAGATATGGTCGGGGACGCTTTCGATGAGGCTCTCGAGAATATTATGTTGGCGCGCGAGGGCCTGTTCGGCTGTTTTGCGCTGGGTGATGTCGAGGTGGGTGCCCGCAATTCGCGTGGCAGCGCCGTCCGAGCCGCGTTGCACCACCCTGCCACGCGCCTGGATCCAGCGCCAGTCGCCGTCTTTGGTCCGCATCCGGTACTCGGTCTCGTAGGTTTCCGTGCGGCCGGCGATATGTTCCTGGAGCGCTTTCATCGCAGTCCCACGGTCTTCGGGATGCAACAGGCGATCCCAGATTTCCACCCTTTCGCCGATCTCCTCTTTCGAGAAGCCCAACATGGCGCCCCACCGCTCACTATAGTAGGTTCGATTGCCGGCAATGTCGCAATCCCAAAGCGCCTCATTCGCGCCATCCAGCGCCAGGCTGAGTTGGGTCAGACTCTTGTCGAGCGCCACGCAGGCGTGTTCGGCCTGATCCTTCGCTAATGCCAGTTCGGCGGTGCGCTCCGCCACCTTTTGTTCGAGTCTGTCCTGATTGGCGAGCAACTGCGCGTCGCGCTGCTGGATTTCCGCGAGCATGTTATTGAAGCGGAGCGTCAATTGCCCAAGCTCGTCATCGGAAACCCTGGGAGCGCGGAGGGCGTAATCGCGGTTGGCGGAGACGCGTTCGGCCACTTCGGCAAGACGGCGGATCGGTTCGGTAATGGAACGCTGCAACTTGACGCCCAGCAGAATGGCTACGCCGAATGCCGCGAACAGAATGAAGAGGCTGGCGTTGGTAGCGCGATCGAGAATCGCGGCAACATCTTCGAGGTCGCATTCCAAATAGAGAGTGCCGATGCGCTGAGCGTCGAGGAGAACCGGCTCGCGGACCGCGATGCCGGGCGACGGTCTTCGACGGGAATCCCGGCGCCGGTAGGCCGCGAATGGCGTACCATCGGGACCGTAGATAATAGCGGCGATAATGGAGCGCTTGGCCGAGAATCCCGCGAGAAGCTCCGTCGCCGCCGCTTTATCGCCGAAGGTCAGGGCCGCGGCGCTATTGGTTGCATACATCTGCGCCAGCACGCGGAGATCGTTGCCCGTCGCCGCTCCCAAAACGGCCCGCAGATACACCAGCACGGCGGCTGTGGAAACCGAAAGTGCGAGCGCAACGGTGGCGAAGATAATAATCGTGAGCTTTACCTTCACCGGAAGGCGGCGATATTGGTAGCGCGTTCTCATCAGGCGTGTCATGGCGACTTGCGCGCGATCTTCGCAAGCGAGAGCAGCTTGGAGCTGATGCGCACCCGTGCGGCCTCGACGGCAGCGAGGTTAATGAGCAGATGGACGGTTCCGTGTTCGAGCTTGAACCCGATCATGCCGCCGCGCTCCGTAAATTCCGGAGCCTCGCCCACAGTGAGCACGCCCGGATGAGGTCCATCCTTCTCGAAATCGCGCAGCAGCTTCGAACTGTCGCCTGCGACAAAGACAATGTGGCAGGAATGGCCGGAGGGAAACGTGGAGATCTGCCCGACCGAGAACCCATGGCCCTGTACGGACTTTCCCGCGACGGTGTGCTGCAGGAAGTCGCCGAACGGATTGCCGCCCAGCAGGCAAACAGAGATGGGATCGGCGGCCGAAGCGAAGGCGTCGTCAGGCCATTCCACAAATTTGGCGAAGTTGTAAAGAAAGGCGGCCTTCAACTCGTACTCGTTCACGGCCTGCGCGCGCAGCCCCTCATGCACGAAACAGGCAGCGATGAGGACCGCAAGCCCTCGTGCCGCGCGCCGCCGCCTCCCCGCGCGCCGAGCGTCTGGAGCGGGATTCCCGGATTGTGCGCCGCTCTTCAGAATCGCCAATTGAGTTGTCCGGAAATACTGCGGGTATTTACAGTGGGTGCGATTCCGTATCCGTCTGAGAATTCGAGGACGCGCGGCGCGAGCAGATTCTGCGCCAAAACGGAGATTTCCGCGGCCTCGCCGATGCGCCTCGCTAGCCGCAAGTCCAGGCGCCAGTGCGCCGGAACGGGCCATGATATTCCGCTACCCAGCCGCGATGTCCAGGAGAGCGTCTGATCGAAGCTCGTGCGGCGGCTGATGTCCATCCGCGAGCGCGCGCGATAGACATGCTCGGGGGAATCTGCCGGCGCGAAGGCAAAAGTATCGGAAGAGTTCCGGTTCATCGAAGCATTGACGCGGAGCAGAGAGTAAGACGGGCTGATGCGCCACCACGTAGCAGCGTCCCAATTGACCGCGATCTCGCCGCCGAAGTCTCTCGCGCCGGCATTGTTTTGGTACGTTTGGGGCAAAGCGATAGAGATGCCGTCAGCTCGCGGAACGAATGTGGGCGGCCCCGCTTCCAGGGTGGTCAGCCGCCGGTAGAAGGAAAGAAAGGTTGCAATATCGACGGAGAATGCGCCGCCAATCGCATGCCGGTATCCCCCTTCAAAGTCGCGCACGCTCTCGGTGTGGAGTTTGGGGTTGCCATAGATCATCACCTGCGCGGACACATCGGGCGCGATAGGCATTGAGCCTTCATTAATGGCGGCGGACATCTCTTCCACGTTCGGCTGCCTGACGGCCTGGCTGGCCGCGGCCCACAAAGTGGAACGCGAAGTAGGCGTCCAGGCGAGCCGCACGCTGGGCTCAAGGTCAAAACCGGTATAGGAATTGTGCTCGAACTTCGATCCGAGCGTGAGCGATACGCCTTCGGAGAGTTGTATCTCGTCTTGCAGGAAACCGCTGATCAGGTTGTCGTGACTGCGCTCCGGCGTAAAGTGGATCCAATCCGCCGGGTTCAGGTGCGAGTCATCGCGCCGGAATTCCACTCCCCAAACCACGTCGTGCCGCTCGGCCAATCTCCAGTTGTTTTGATACTCAATGTCGAAAACACGTTCGCGCAGGGGAACGCCGAGCTCAATGCGGTGAAAATCGCTGAAGTACGCTTGCAGGGACTCGTCTCCTCCGGAGGATTGCTGCCGCGTCCAGCGGGCGAGGACGCTGCGGCCCTCCCCATCCAATTCCTGAGGGAACGTTTGCGCAACCGGGCCGGGCAAGAGGGAGTTGGTGCGCGACTGGCTTCCCGCCTGATCGAAATCGTCTCCCTCCACAACCAGCGCGTCCCGATCCGAGAGGCGCCAATCGCTGCGGAACCCGATTCCCCATTGGTGCCATCCGTCGCCGCCGGGGCCGGATGGGCTCGCCGATCCTCCTGGAAGAGACGAGCCGGCAACGTCCATAAACCTGCCGGATAAACGGTAATCACCGCGGCCGCCGATTGCGCCGCCATACTGCACGCTCTCCACCGCGTGCGTCTGCGAGCCGCCATTCAAGGTGACGGCGCCCCCATGCGTCCCCTGGCTCGATTTCGTGATGATGTTGATCACGCCATTGACTGCATTGACGCCCCAGACCGTGCCTCCCGGTCCGCGGATCACCTCGATCCGTTCGATCTCTTCAAGGGGAACGTCGATCTGGTCCCAATACACGCCCGAGAACTGCGCGCTATAAATAGAGCGTCCATCGATGAGCACCAGGACCTTGTTGGAATAGACGCTGTTGAATCCGCGAATGCTCACGGCCCAAGAGCTGGCATTCACGCGCGCCACCTCGACCCCGGGGACCATCCGCAGCAATTCGGGGATGCAGGTCGCGCCGGAACGGGCAATATCTTCCTTGGTGATCACGAACGCGGCGGCGGCCGTTTTCGACAGGCTTTGCTCCTTTTTCGAAACCGACGTGACCTGTATATTCATCAAGTCTTCCAGGCTGGCCTCGGTAAGGTCCTTAAGAGTGGGAGACTGAGCGAACGCCGCGCCCGGCTGCATCATCGGCGCGATCAGAGCGCAGAGTACATAGGGCAAAGCCCGTTTTGCTCGATTTGCTGTCATAGCGAGTGGAGACCGTCGCGGCCTCCTACTTGGAACTAATCGGCAAATCGTGGAAAAACATTAGGCCGCGTCTTCCGTTTGTCCCTATTCGGACCCTAAAAACCGGATGCATCGCGAGCGCGCCCCGGTTGCACGCTGTCTGGTGCGTCGTGAGATACGGGATCGAGCTTCACCGTTTTGGCCTGCTCCCGCTAAGATCGGTCCGTATGGAACTTGCGATTCAGATCCAGGTCGAGGAGTTGCCCGAGGGTGTCTTTCTGGCCACATCTGACGAACGCCCCAGCTTGGTCGCGCAGACCGCTTTCCGAAAAATTTGACCAAACTATGTTGCTCAGACAGGACCTCTAATCGCCAATAGGAGCACCAAGCCAACACCACTCCGGGCGGATGTGGATACCGAGGGTTGTGGAGTTATTGCTTCGGACAGGGTGCCCACGAGCCAGCCGTAGGGCCGGTCCCAATCCGGCACATTCGCGGATCGTGGCCTCTGCGGACAACATCGCACTTGCCCAAAGCGGGCTGCAAGTAGTTCGGCCTCTCTGCCCGCGCGCTTTTCGCTGTGGAATCCTGTTCCACGGAGACGGCAAGGTTGAATCGTCCCGGTGATCCGCCACGGCCGCGCACCAGATTTTTGACGCCGAGGCGTAGAACAAAACCGCGCAACCGGAAACTCCGATTCAGTCCAAACTCGGGGTACGCTCCGCAGGCTCCGACAAGATCACTCCCGATGAACTGCCCGCGAATGTGCCACGGTGGTGAGTCATCCTCGGCGAGCAGGGAGTCTTCGGAGGGCGGACCGTTCCCCTGATTGAGCACGCACATGAGCGGGCCAACCCAGTTCACGCCGTCGCCTTCGCCGAGTTCATCAAGGGCCTCCGCCGAACCTCCACCACGGCAGAAGAGGCGGTACAGGACTCGACCCTCCACGGATTTGATCGGCAGATCGAACGCTACGACGGCGGCACCGAGGTCGACTTCAAACGACTGAGTGACTGGTTTGACAGCAGGCCATTCTTCCCCCATTAGCGGCAGCCCCGCCATAAGAACCAGCATCACGGTGAAAAGAGCGCTAGTCGTGTGCGCCTCCCTCACGGATCGTAACAGAGCGAAGATGTTGCTGGCGTTTTCGAAGTGGCAAGAGACATAGGAGTGTATCAAAGACCTCCTGGTACGAGCCCAAGAGGTCTTCGCAGTCGACAGACAGCAAGTCGATCAAAATGGTTTGGTCGGGGCGAGTGGATTCGAACCACCGACCTCCTGGTCCCGAATCAGGATATATCAACAACTTACAAGGATCGTTCACTGAAAACACAAGACTTGCACGCCTTCGATTTGGACCCTACTTGGACCCTAAAGGCGAAGGCGCGGCCAACCGGGTCGCCGTTGGACCCTGCTTGGACCCTGGTTTCCACGTTGGTGATCCGTCTCGCAATCTGGGCTCCCGCGGTCCGCGTTCGAACGCCAAGCCAGTTTCCGGGAAACGCCGTTTTGCCGTTATCGAAAAGAATGGGTTTAGTCGTGGGCCTTGGTTCTAGTACTTTTTTCAGTGGTGTTTTCGTGCTGTTTGGATTCACGTGCCGGTATAATCCCTAGGACTCGGCACAATTTTGTTCATTCCCGAGGGGAGGATTTTCACGTGAAGCGACTGCTGTTTGCATGCGCGATAGGGATCATCATTGTCACTACGGGTCCCTCGGCGCAAGCCGGTCCGCTTTCGTGCGACATTCCTGGCAACCAAATCGTAAACTGCGGTTTTGAACATCCATGGGGCTTTGGGAATGTGACAGACCCCTATTCCAATGGCGGACACATAGACTTGAATGGTGGCAGCTTCTACGGCTGGACCGTTGAATCGACTGAGCCGGTTTATGTGCAGAACGGCTGGAACTATAACTCCACCATGCCGTTTTTGCCGTTGAACTTTGACCCCAACCTCGACCTCGGTTCCTGGGTGGCGGCCCTGGGAGCCCAAGGCCCTACCCCTTTCGGCCGTTCGTATATCAGCCAGGATGTTTACGCGCCGGGTAAAGCGGACAAATTTTACATACAGTTCTTGCTGTCGACCTCCGGAGCCCCGGGGAGCTACTTCGGCATTTTGTGGAATGGAGAGTATCTCTGGCAATTGTTTGATCAACCGTCTGGCTGGTTGGCGTACTCGATCACTATGCCCGCCAGTCAGGGGAAGAATACGCTCACCTTCGAGTTCCAGGAGTCCCCAAACCCAAATTTTCCCCCCTACAACTTCGATTACCTGGACAATGTGGTCGCGCTCGACCTTACGCCGCCGCCGGTACCGGAACCCGGCTCCCTAAGCCTGATGTTCGCCGCCGCCGGAATGATCGCTGCGGCGGCGCGCCGCCTGAAGCGGTAGCGAATCGAAGTCTAATACTTCACACCATTCAACCCCAACGGGAACCAGCCGCTCGGATTCTGGAGAAGAGCCGAACTCCGAAAATTCTTGCTTCGGAGGAATTCAGGCGTGCTGCGGACGGTCCCGCCATGGGACAGACACCGGTACCTGGGGCGTTTTCAGCGCGCACCGCCCCTACCGAGCCGATCCGAACAAACCTCTTGCTTACGCGATTGCCGACATCCTGTTAACACGAGGCCGAGGGCCCGTATCAACAATCGCCGTTTTGCCGGGGTAACCTGTGCCCATGTGGCCGTGCTGCTCCTATAGGGAGTCTCGAAAACCTATCCGCTGAGCACAGATTAATGGCCGCGCTGGGGCACCATACAATCCATGCAAGGGCTACATCGAATCTGTGCGGGCGGTATTGGAGAAATTTTGAATTTGAGCTGCGAGACAGTGTCTGTAAGTCTTTGAGGAATTTGGTCGGGGCGAGTGGATTCGAACCACCGACCTCCTGGTCCCGAACCAGGCGCTCTAGCCAGGCTGAGCCACGCCCCGATTTGCGTGAAGGTGCTGCGAAATCAGTATAGCACCCCCGTCTTGCGCGCCGCCACTTGCACCCCTTACCATCGAGTTCGTGGACGATTCCCCTGCCCTCCGCGCCCTCCCCTCCGTGCACGACGTCCTCCAGCACCTCCCGCCCGATTGCCGCCGCTTCCCTCGCGCCCTCGCCGTCGCCACTGCCCGCCGCGCCATCGACGACGCCCGCAGCCATCTCCGATCCCACTCCACCGCCGCCGCGCCTTCCGCCGTTGACCTCGCCCGCGACACCGCCGCCCGCCTCGCCGCCTTTGAGCGGCCCTCTCTCCGTCGCGTGATCAACGCTACCGGCGTTGTTCTCCACACCAACCTCGGACGCGCGCCGCTCGCTCCGGCCGCCATCCCCGACGGTTACTCGAATCTCGAATACGATGTCGCTCTCGGCCGCCGCGGCAAACGTGACGCCCACGTCGCGCCCATCCTCGAAGCTCTCCTCGGCGCGCCCGCCATCGCTGTGAACAACAACGCCGCGGCCGTCCTGCTCGCCGTCAATGAGTTCGCCGGTGGCGGCGGCGAAGTCGTGGTCTCTCGCGGCGAGCTCGTCGAGATCGGAGACGGCTTCCGCATTCCCGAAATCGTCCATCGCTCCGGCGCAGTCCTCCGCGAAGTCGGAACCACCAACCGCACGCGCATCGAAGATTATCGCGACGCCATCACGGAGCGCACCCGCATGCTGCTGCGCGTCCATCCCAGCAACTTCCGAATCACCGGCTTCACCGCGCGCCCCGCCCTGGCCGGCCTCGCCGGCCTCGCCCGTGAGCGTTCCCTGCCCCTCTACGAAGATCTCGGCAGCGGCTGCCTCGTGAACCTGCAAGAGTTCGGCATCGAAGAGCCGCTCGCCGGCGATAGCCTCGCCGCCGGTGTCGACCTGGTCAGTTTCAGCGGCGATAAACTGCTCGGCGGACCGCAAGCCGGCATCCTCGCCGGGAAACCCGATATCGTCGCGCGACTCCGCCGCAATCCGCTCTACCGCGCGCTGCGCCTCGATAAACTTGTCTACTCCGCGCTCGAATCCACGCTCCGCCACCTGCTCCTCGAACAGTGGGACCGCATCCCCGCGCTGCGCATGATCCGCCAACCGGCCGATGCCATCCGCGCGCGCGCCGAAGCACTCCTCGCACGCGTTCCTGAACTTCGCGCCGAGGTCGTCAAGGGCGAATCCGTGATCGGCGGCGGAGCCACCCCCGAACAATCCATTCCCACCTGGCTCATCGCCATCGCCTGCCCGCACGCCGCAAAATGCGAACGGCGGCTCCGTCTCTCGGAACCGCCGGTGATCGCTCGTGTTGCCGGCGACCAGTTACTGCTCGACCTTCGCACCGTTCTACCGGAAGACGAAGACCTTCTCACTCAAGCACTCGCCGCCTTGAATGCCGAATGACGCCGAAGCGTCCGCCGTCCCATCCTCTACCGGAACGTATAACTCACCAGCGCGCGCACATTGAAAAGCCCGTCATTCATGCGCGGCGACCCGGCAGCCCGCTCTACCCACAGCGGCGTATAGAAGGCATCCACCGTAAATGCGGCCTTACTCGTCAGCATGTAAGTAACTCCGCCGCTGCTCGTGAATGTTCCGCCGCGCGTCCACTGCCGGGTTTCATCCATTCCCCCGGTAACTGGAGCATGCGTCTGAAATACCAGATCCATGAAATTTCCTCCCACTGCCGCATGGGGGATAAACTTAGGATGCCCCGGCACGCGATACGATACTTCGAATTCACTTCCCGCATACCGCAGCGATGCAACGTCCGACGATTCACCAGTGCACGACGTCGGGTTTCCCGCCGTTCCGGGCGCGAACGCCAGTACGCTGTTCGGACAAGTGAAGGCGCCCTTCACCGACCCTACCTGGCCGTAACCGCGCCAGGAAAGCGTCACCGCGCCGCGCTGCACAAGCGGACGCTCCACACCAAAGGCAATCATGCGCGTGTGCACGCCGAATAACTCGAACGGCGGCGGAGCAGCCACCACCGCTGTGAACTTATCAGGCAGCCCGATCCTCACCACCGGCCTGGCGAATATCGGAGCTTTGTTCAAGTCTTCCGGCGCTAGGCCGTTGTAACCGATCTTCTGCTGCCCCGCATCCAGTTGCGGCAACCAGTCCATCTCCAGCCCGATGCTGATCGAGCCGAATCGCGCTCCCTCGGTCGGCGGCGGAGCCGGCAGTCCGCTTAATAGGGACACGGAAGCAAAGTATTTTAAGCCCCAGGCCTCCGGCCGCTCGAAACCAATATGGTAGTTATTATTCAAGCCGCTCGACGAGCCTCCGTATGCCGCTGTGCCTCCCGTCGTTCCGCCTGTTGTTCCGCCCGTCGTTCCGCCGGTCGTTCCGCCGGTGCTGCCTGTGCCGCCTGTGCCGCCCGAGCCGCCGCCATACTGTGCGGGCAAAACGCCGCACAAGCACACCAATAAACCGCCACTAAGTAATACATGCCGTCCTGTAAGCATTCGTTCTCCTCCCTTCTTACTGCGCCAACTGTAAGTCGAAGTCGATTTGGACCTCGTCTTTCACCCGCACGGCGCCCCCGGCCACCTTGACAGGCTTAATTCCGAAATCCGTAATGTTGAAGCGGCACGTTCCCGTATAATGTCCGATGTTTTCCTTTACCTCTATCAATACCGGCTTAGTCTGACCGTGTAGATTTAACTCACCGCTCACCTTCCAGGCTCCTGGCCCGGCGGCTTCGGCCGACGTCGAGTGAAACCGTATGTCCTTGTAAGTCGCGGTGTCCAACACTTCGCTCCCTAACATCGTGGACTGGATTTCCGCGCGATCTTTCTCGGAAGCCTTTGGATCCTCGACGCGCAGAGTCCCCGCATTCACGGTCAATTCCACTTTGCGGCCGCGCACGTCGACGCTGCCGCCGGCGATTCGCGCCGCGATTTCGTGGTCGTGGCCAAAGGCGGATAACATTCCGGCCTTGTAGACGTGGACCGTCATCGAGGAGTGGGCCGTGTCTATCTGGCGCGGCTGCGCGTACACCGCACTACCCGAAGCCGCGGCCGCTACGGCCACAAGTATCCACTTCGCGACCGCGTTTGTTATCACTCGGCGACTCCTCTCGATTTGAGGGTAACAATATTCCATTCCATACCTTGCTTTAGGAGTGTAAATACGGGCCGCCTGCCGGACCGCTTGCGTCATGCCAGACACTAAGTTACGGTAAGTGCTCTTACTTGCCTGTATCCGTTCTCGCAGCGGACCCGCGTGACCCATGATCGAAATGCGAGTAGTCCACCATGTGAGCAATGAGTCCTTTGTTGGCCGTGCTCTTGGAGTAACCAGCCACTAATTGCTTCAGATACTCCTTTTGGAAGAAATCGAACACCTTGCCGCGACCGCCGACAATTTCCAGGTCCGCATCCTGCATGGTCAGCTTCCCGAAGCGCAGAACTCCGCCGCGATGGTAAATGTATCCGCTCGTCGTAAGTGGAGGCTTCAGCGGAGGAAGATGCTTGCCGGAGTTGAAGTATTCCACGATCTTTCCGTCCTCAATCGCCACGCGCGCCACGCGGCCCTCCATGTGGGGCGGCGGCGTGAGCGATGCCGGAATCAGAATAATGTTGTCTCCGTCCACATCCATCCCTCGCGCGGAATTGCTCTTGACGAGCTTGGAAAGGTCGTCGCCCAGGAAATGAAGCAAGCCCTTGACGGGGATATGCTCGGAGCTGATTTTGTCGGCGTGCATGCAAATATTGCCGTCGCTCGTGGCGGAGAGCGAGCCTTGTATTTCGAAATTCAGATCCACTCCCTTATGCAGTTTCCCCTTTTGTATAACCTTGCCGTTTTCAATCGTCAGGCTCACGTCATGAATCGGAGCTCCCGGATACGCCAGCGTGTAAGAATTCATCAGCGAAGTCAGCGACTCCGGTGTCAAAGCTACTTCCGCTGTGTCGATATCCACTTTAAAAGACGAAACATCATCGAAGGTCACGGGCTCGCCTGCATGCACGGGGATCAGCGTGCCACGCATGGTGCGAACTTCGAGAATAATATCGCGGGCGATCCGGAAGTTTACATTTCTCATTTGAATCGCGACCGGCTTATGGTCCGCTGCCGCACCTTTTGTATGCCCGGCGACGCAAACGCCGGCCGCTCCAGCGGCAACCACCGCGACTAAGATGCTGGAGTACATTGATGATTTCCTTTCCGTAAATGCAGGTGCAACTCGTCCGCCGCACTTGGGTATTCCGCGCGCAGCGCCACCATGTTTTACAGTTCTACCTTTCAGCCGGTAAGGTGGGGTAGCCGGATAATAACAGTAGATGGTTAGAGTCGACATACCGGAATTGCTGGAAGACGCGACTGTTCCCTCCTCACTTGTGGAGCGAGCGTATCAGGACATGGCCGCCGTCCACTACTGGCTGGGGGATGTGCGCTACATCGTCCGCACGATCCGGCGCGATCCCGCGCCCGTGCGCCGCATCCTCGATGTTGGGTGCGGACCCGGTCTGGTGGCTCACCGCGTAGCCGCCGCGCTCGGCGTGGAGGCGGTGGGCGCGGACATTCGACGGCCGTTTCCCATCGCAACCCGCATCCCTGTGGTTCAGGCAGACGCATGCCAGGACCTTCTGCCTCGCGCCGACGTGGCATTCTGCATGTCGCTTTGCCATCATTTGCCGCCCGAGGAGCTGGCCGCTCTCATTCGCAACGTGGGCCGCTCGTGCCGCCGTTTGGTGATGCTGGACCTGGTGCGGCGCTATCTGCCGCTTGCGCTATTCAAGCTCTTTGTTGCGCCGTTCCTCTGCCGCATCGATGCGGAAGATGGTGCCCGTTCCCTGCGCAGGGCGTACACGCCGGCTGAGCTCGCGTCCATTACCTCGACGGCACTCGCGGGTACCGGCGCAACATTCACCACCAACGCGTCGCCTTTCGGCATACGGCAGGTGGTGGACATCCGCTACGCGCAGCGCCCCGTGGGCAAGCGGATGCAGCCGCGGCAATACGCCGGCGAGCAGCGGCGCAGATGTCAGTGAAGGAATCCGTTCTTGTAGCGGGTGGCGGACCCGCGGGGCTCGCCGCCGCGATTGCCCTCCGGCAGCGCGGCTTTCCCGTCACGGTAGCCGATGCCGCGCATCCTCCGGTGGATAAAGCATGCGGCGAAGGAATCGCCCCGATAGGCCTGCACGCTCTAAGCCGCCTGGGCGTCGAACTCGAAGGCTACGGCTTTCCGTTCCACGGAGTTCGTTTTGTAGACGGGCCTTTCACGGTGGAGGCGCCGTTCCCGTCTACAGCCGGCCTCGGAATTCGCCGGACAGTTCTTCATGCGTTGCTGATGCGGCGGGCCGAGGCTCTCGGCGTGAGGTTCGCCTGGGGCAAAACCGTGGCGAATCTTTCCGCGACTCCTTCGCACTGGCTCATCGCCGCCGATGGACTCAATTCGAGCGTCCGCAAGGCCGCCGGGCTGGACGTTTCGCCGCACATCTCGACGCGCTTCGGTTTCCGCCGGCATTACCGCGTGCCGCCCTGGACCGGCATGGTCGAAGTGCATTGGCAGCGCGCGGCACAGCTTTACGTAACCCCGGTCAGCGACAGCGAAGTGGGCGTCGCACTGCTCACACGAGACACGCACCTTCGTCTCAGCGCAGCCCTTCGTGCCTGCCCTGTGCTCGATGAAAAACTGCGCGGGGCCGAACCGGTGACTGCCGAACGCGGATCTCCCACCATCACGCGGCGCCTGCGCAGCGTCTTCCGCGGGAACACAATTCTGGTGGGCGATGCCTCCGGTTCCGTCGACGCCATTACGGGCGAAGGTCTCAGCCTCTGTTTTGTACAGGCGCTTGCGCTGGCCGAAGCGCTGCACGCCGGCGATTTGGAGAGCTACGCGCAAAGCCACAGGCAATCCGCGCGCTACCCAACGCTTCTCGCAAGAGCGCTTCTTTTATTGGATGCGGCGCCGTGGCTGCGCCCCGCGGTCTGGACCATTGGCGCGCACGCCCCGGCCGTCGTCGCGCATGTCATGGCGCAATACCAACCGGCGGGCGCGGGGGCGGCAAGCGGGATTACGCGCGTTCCTGGTACGTGCCTTCCGCCGTGTTCACGCGGATCTTTTCGCCTTCCGTGATGAACGGCGGCACCTGCACCACAAGCCCGGTTTCCAGTTTCGCCGGCTTCGTCACATTGGAAACGGTTGCGCCCTTGAGGCCCGGCTCCGTCTCAACCACCGTGAGATCCACCGTAGCCGGCAGTTCCACGCCCAGCGGCTTGCCTTCGTAGAACTCCACCGTCACCTTCAACTGCGGAATCAGATACTGCGTCGCATCGCCCAGCAGATCCTTCATCAGGTGCATCTGCTCGTACGTTTCGGTGTTCATGAAGTAGTAGTATTCGCCGTCGTCATACAAATACTCCATGTCGTGCTGCTCGAGCATCGCCTTCTCCACGCGATCTTCCGATGAAAACCGGTGCTCGATCATGGTCCCGCTCTTGAGATTGCGCATGCGCGCCTGCACGAACCCGCGCAGGTTGCCCGGGGTGCGGTGCGTCATGCTGAAAACCGAATACAGGTCGTTATTGAACTTCACCACCATGCCGGGACGCAATTGTGTTGCTGAAATCATGAAACTCCTCTATGTCTATGGTTGAACTTTAAGTATACCAGCGTCACAACGGCAGAATCTCTTCGCGCACGGGGTCAAACGCCAGCCGCCGCTTCTGCTCATACGCCAGATTGCCCAAATGCGATGCCTGCGCCGAGCGGTGCCCGATCTGCACATCGCCGTTCGGCAGCTTGCGGCTCTTCACACATTCCAGGAAATTTCCCACGTGGTCCATGTCCAGGTTGCTGAACGCCTTCACCACTACGGGCTCGACTTTCGCCGATGGCGGACGATAGAACTCGTACTTCGAACGGTCGATCCACAGCCGTCCCTCGGTGCCGCAGATCTCCACCCCTTCGCCGGTGATGCTGGGAGCCAGCGTCGCTTCGAACGTCGCCGTAAACTCCGATGGATACTCCAGCAGCACGTTAATGGTATCGGGCGCCGTGCGGCCGTCCTTATAGTTGTACACGCCGCCTGCCGCGACCGCCGACTTGGGATCGTCGTGACCCATAAACAGGTGCACCACGTCGATCCAGTGCGTGAATAGGTCCGTCACCTGGCCGCCGCCGTAATCCAGATACGCGCGCCAGTTCCAATACTGCTGCGGGTCCCAGTCGCGCCACTTGATCGGCCCGAGGAAACGCACCCAATCCAGATTCTGCGGCTTGGTTTGCAGGTATGCCGGCGCCTTGCGCAGATGGTAGCGGTTGCCGTGCCACCACGTGCGAGCCAGCGTTACCTTGCCGAGTTTGCCGGTGTCCATGTATTCGCGCTTGGCCTGCAGGTAATGCTGGCCGCTGCGCTGCTGCATGCCCACCTGGCAAACGCGATTGTTCACCCGCGCCGCTTTGACAATCCCCGGACCTTCTTCCATCCGCAGCGTCAGCGGCTTTTCGACATAGACGTCTTTGCCGGCGTTCAGCGCGTCGGTGGCGATGGCCGCATGCCAGTGATCCGGCGTCGCGATCAGCACGGTATCGATGTCTTTGAGTTCCAGTAAGCGGCGGTGGTCGCCGAACTCCTTCGCTTCGGAGCCGGCAGCCGACCCTGCCGCGGCGCCGCCGGTCGCGCGCGCTTTATCGATCTCTTTGCGCGCCGCCGCGATATTGTCGCCCCATATATCGCACAACGCCACCACATCGAGATTGCCGCACTTGATGTGGTTGCCCATGTCATACCGGCCGCGCTCGCCGCAACCGATCACGCCGGTGCGCACGCGCTCATTCGCGCCGTACACACGGGAATAGGAAAGTGCCGTCGCGGCAGCCGCGCCGCGCAGGAATGTCCGTCTCGGAACACCGGATTCCACCATACCTTCGATTGTATGCGGGATCAGGCGCCGCCGTGCTCATGGGCGTTCATCGTCGACAGCGCCAGTACCGCGCGCGAACGGGGAATCCGAGTAGGATAGGCTCTCCCAAACAATTACACGTTCCCGCTTGTACCCACGGCGTCAGGATCGGCGCGCAAGCAGTTGTTGCCGCGCGCGCTCCAGCGTTTGCTTCAGATCGGGCGGCGCCGGGTGGGTTCCCGCGAACTCATCTTCGACCCGTTCGCGCTCGGCGATATCCGTCTCCACTTCTTCTTTGGAGCCCAGATAAAAGGTGATCGCGCCGTATACCTGTTCCAGGGTTAGGGGGTCGGGTAATGTGAACGAATCGCCTCCGGAAGTTCTCCATGCTGGAATTCGTGGACGACGTGAGCCAACGGCACGCGACTCCCGACGAGGTAAAGACTCCCATCCCGGCGCTTGACGAACTCTCGATTCATGGCCAACCCACCTTCAGTCGATCCTACGCGCGGCGGACTCGGTGCCGCTCATCAGCGGCCGTTCCCAACTGGTCGCCGATGTGTCAGGTGAGAATTGAGCCAGCACGCGCATTGACAGGAAGGTTAACACCGAATCAAGCGCCGGACAGCATTTCCAGCCAGAGCCGCATGGTCAAATCGTGCCTTTCCGTATTTACGAGGTAAGGTCGAAGCTCCACCTCATACCGTCTCTCTAAAACCGACAAGTCGAGCGGCGCCACGCGGGCGAGATATTTGATGTCCTCTCGATCGCGGGCCGAGTTCCGTTCCAGTTTCGATAGCGCCAGGTCGTGCGCCTCAAGCCCCAGGAGCAAGAGCCTGCGGAACGCGGTCGGAAACATCAGAGTCATGCGGTCGGTGTAGTTCTCTGGAATGTGACGATCCCGACGTGTTGCATGTAGACGCCGTAATTCTTGTGCAGCGCTGATCCTTCGCCGGCCATTAACTGAAGTGGCGCGGTCTTGTCCACCGGGATAATCGTCAGACAATCAACGTCAACCGTGGGGCGCGGCAAGGCCGTGCAGCATCGCAATCGCGAATCCGCCGATGCAATGCAGCGCGACAGGTTGAGCGAGGGTCTGGTCAATCTCAACGAAGACTGAGTGCCAAGGCTCGGGTGGCCGGTCAAGCGGCATAGGGCAAGAGTTGGGCTGTCAGATCCGTCAGCAAATTCCAGTGACTGGCTGCAGTGGGACGCGTCTGGCGAAGCCAGCGACGCTCTGCTTGTGAGAGAGATTCTTGACACAGCGTGTCCTCCCGAACCAAGCGCGAGCGATCGAGGATTTCCTCTACCTGGTGAAGCCGGCCCGCGGCCACGACGTCACCACGCTTCTCCGCCACCTGCCGCGCCAGCATGACGACGAATCCGAGTCGGTTCTGGACGTCTCGCACCTTGACCTCGCGTATCAACCACTCCCAATCCAGATTGTGATAATGGACCGCGAGCCACGGCAGGGCCTCGAGTACGCGGACCTCGATGTCGCCGGCGGCGGCCACCGCCGCCAGGAGGATGGTCGCGGGATTATGGATCTGGACGCCGGTTAGCTGGGGGAAACCTGGATATCCCAAGCTCGCGAGTCCCGCCGCCAACGACGATGAATCCCAACCACCAAGATTTTCGGCGTCCAACGGTAGCGCCACGGGACCGAGCCGATAAAGAGCCACGATCCTTGATTTAAGTTGAGCCGTCACGGGACGTCGGCCACGTTCCAGCAGGGCGAGATATGCTTGTGACACGCCCAGCCGGTCCGCTGCCTGGTGCTGCGTCAGTCCGGCCGCGGTCCGCGCCAATTTCAGCTGCTCCGGCCGCAATCTGTCGTCCATACGCGGACCATTATAACAAGTTTTGTAATAGAGAGGACACCGCAATCGGGAGTGCTGAACAGCCATCCTCAGCGCCGGCTGCGATGTGCCAACCGCCGCGATGCCAGCAACCCCAGAGCGACCGCCATCAATCCAAACGTAACCGGCTCCGGCGTCTGCTGCAGTGCCGTGACCGTGATGGCTACATCCGCTGACACCGTATTGTCCCCGGAGACGAACGAGTCCGGGTTCACATCGGGGTTGTTCGAGTAAAGGTCGTAATGCAGCGTGATGGTGCCGTGGATCACCGTGCCGTCCGGAGTCGCGGGGTCCGTGAAAAACTCCCCGGCTCCGGTTTCATTCGTCTGGTTGTAGAATTGGCCGCCGGCAGCAACAGGCGTTACCACCACGAAGTTCTGCGGCAGCGAAACGAAGTCAAAGTACAGCCCGAAAGCCGAATCCGGAGTGAATTCGGAGAATGTCGGGACGCTGTAGCCCCGGTTGTCAGTCAGCAGATAGCCCCAGCCAACCGTGTCGCCCGCCTGGGCCTGCACCGTTGCCGATGGCGGCAGCGAAAGCTTCGCGCCCTGGCCGACGGTCGAAAGCACAATCAGAAGTAAAGTTGTTCTCATGTCTCCCTCCTCTTACTGAAACTGATGTCCAATTACGATCTGGTTCGTGTATGCGCCGCCATTGGCCGATAGGCCCAGCGTGAGCGTGAAGCGCGCTGTTGTTTCGCAGCCGGCGAACCCGATGTTGAGGGCTCCGGTGGTGGTGCTCCCCGTTGTGGCAAGTGCCTGCAATCCCAGCGGCAGCGGCGTCTGGACGATGGGGGTGCAGGGTGTTCCACTCTCCTGCGCGAGCGCGGCGTGGGCGAGTTGCAGCCCGTGAGCCGGTCCTCCGCTATTGCGGAAGTTTAAGGTCCACTGGCGGTCGCCGGTCGAGCTTCCCGAGGGAGTGGTCCGCGAGAGCACGCTCGCCGTGACGATCGGTGCAGGGCCGCCGGGCGCAAGGTTCGTCAGCAGGAATGACGTCGAGACATTGGCCCCTTGTTCCGCGACGTTGGCGGCGACGGTGAACGAGCCCGCTACGCCATTGGCGAAAGGAATGGCGGAAGTCACCATGCCGTTCGCATCCGCGATGCCTTGCCACGAAGCGGACTGGCCGAAGGTCGCGCTAGCACCACTGGAGGTAAAGGAAATGGCCACTGGCGCGCCGTTCACCGGATGCGCGGACGCGTCCAGCACCTGCATCACAATCGGACTGTCGAACGCTACTCCGGTATACGTGCTCTGTCCGGCGCCGCTCAGCACCCGGATCGACGCCGTGGGCGGGCCGACGCGGTACAGCAGCGGTGCCGAGTCCCCGAGCTGATAATAGGAGTCGCCGCTACCGCTGCCCTCGTATTCCACATACAGGCTGTGCATGCCCACGGGCAAAGCGAAGGTCCAGGGATTGTTGTCCCCGCCATTCATTGACAGACAATAGTTGTGCACGCCATCGTTCCCGAAGATTGCCGTATCGTCGGGGTACGGAGTGCAACTGCCGCTATTCTGAATCGCCTGATCGCCAAGAAACGCGCGTGACACCGTCAGCCGCGAGCCGTTCGGCAGCAGTTCCATGAGATTGATTTCCCCGGATGGGAGTGGATGCGTTTGCAGTACGGGGTCGGTCACCTGAACGTGCGTCAGCACGGCCTTGAACGTGACGGGCGCTTGCCCGGGAGCCGCGAAGGACGGCGGCGTGGCCGTTACCTGAACCGTAACGGGCTCTTTGAAGTGCAGGCTGAACGGAATCGTGCGCGAGAAGGGCTTACCCTGCGCATCCGGCAGACTGGTATTGATTTCGATGGCGACCGTCACGCTGCCGCTGGAGGAATCCGGCAATTTCGCCGCGTTCACCGAATACGTGAGGGTGGCGTGCCCAAAAGCATCGAAGGTGCCGGCGGCCGGCGATACCGTCAGCCACGGCACGCCTCCGCCGCCCACCGCTTCTGCAAAAAAATCGGCGTTGGGCGGACCGTAAACGGTCACCGATCCCGGCGGCACCGCGGTCTTAGGAGCGACCGTCAGGGTGACGGAGTCCGGAGCGGCGCCCTGGATCGGCGTCAGAACGACGAGTTCCATTTTGCCCGCATCGAACGGCACGCCCGCGTCGATGACCGCGCTGCTGCCCGGCCCCAAAGAACGTCCCAAGTCGAGGTTGAACAGCACGTATGATTTGTTCGCCGTCGACTCATCCACGCACGAATCCACAAAGCTGATATTCGGTGTCGAGCCGGCGAAGCGGAGCGCGAAGGGTCCGGGGATCGGCTGGGTTCCGGTATTCGTAACGGAAACCAGGTTGCCGCCCCCCGAAGCCATGCGGTAGAGGCTGGGAGACACCGTGATGAACCGGTCTCCGATGCGCTTGCGGCAACCCGTCTTATCGAATTTGAACGCCGGCGAAACGCGCGAAAGGCTCGCATCGATTCTCGCCGTTTCGGTCGATTGGTCGCGCCGTTGATCGAGCGTGATGCTGCCCAGCGAAGCGTCCTCCCACCGCACCGGCAACACGTCCAGATAGGAGCCGGTGACGCGCACCACGTAAAACTCGCCGTGGCCGCCCTCACTCCCGCCAGTGTCGTTCGTGCCGCCGGCCCCGTTCACGAAGTTGTCCAGCCGGATCACCTCATTTCCGGACCTGTCCTTCAGGTCGTAAACGCGATGCACCTCCGCGACATGCGTATGGCCGGTAAACAGCCCGATCACGTTGTACGGTTTGATGACGTCCAGAAAAGCTTTGCGGTCCGCGGCTGACCACCATGGTTTTATCCCCAGGTCGGCATCCTCACACGTGGTGGGGGTTCCAGCGCTTCCGTTGCTCCCGCTGAGGGACATGGAATCGCACCCCAAGTGCTGAACCAGGATCACGGGTCTGCCGCTGTTGCCAACCTGGTTGTTCAAGTCTTGCGCCAGCCAGGGCAAGCCGCTGGAAATCACCCGGGGGCAGGCTGGACAGGCGGGGTTAGAATCGCTTTGATAACCGGCCCACTCGTTCAGTTGGATGATGTGGACCTGGTTCCAGTCCCACGAATAGCTGTGACTGGCCGAGTCCATACTCACGCCGCAGACCATGCGATTGCCGACGTAGTCGAACATCCGTTGAGCGTTCGAAAGGTCGTCCGGGTTCACGTCGTGGTTTCCCAGACCGTGATAAACCGGATACGCGATCGAATCCGCGCTCGTGCCCGGTTCATACAGCAACCGGTACGCGCCCAATTCCTCCGCTTGTCCGAAGGTAGTAAGGTCGCCCGCCATCACCACACCCAACGGACTGGCGATTAATTCCGGCGAGAAACCAATCCCGGCCGGCCAGCGCTTTCCCAGGCCGTGAAATTCGTTCATGAGGCGAACGTGCCGCACCTGATCCGGCAGGCGGAATGCGGTGCGCCAGTAGTGAATGTCGCTCGTCAGGTAGAACGTTACGTCGAAATCTTGCGTCTTGCGAGCCGCCGAAGCCTGGTCCTCCGAAAAGGAAGCGCTACATGACGGCGCGGGTAAATTACAAAGCGAAACCTGACCGTAGATGTCTGTTCTTCGAGTATTGGAACTTGGGTCCGTGCAACTCGGCAGCGTGGAGCACCAGCGCCGCCCCGGAGCGCCGCAGCATCCGCCGCCGTTGAGGTCGTCCGGCGAGCAGGCGCCAAAGCCTACGGTATCGGCGTTCCTCAGGATCTTTTCAGCTTGAGTTTCCTGGGCGTGAATAGCCGTGGGCGCGAATAGCGGCGAACACAAAATGGCTACGCAGGCGAAAGGGAATTTTGGAAATTGCACGTGGGCTCCTCCGTGAATCGACACTAAAGCGGCGGACCGCCTACGAACAACGGACATGAGGCGCAAGTAAATGAAATGTCAGCTAATGTCGCCTAATGTCGTATAATCGCCAGAGAGAACGGCCGGTACCGATGGTCGACCCAAAGCCTCTATACCGCGTCCCCGATCCCCGTTCAAACTCCCGTCTGGAATCCTGGAAAGCCATCGCGCAATACCTCGGCCGGGAGGTGCGCACCGTGCAACGCTGGGAGAAGACGGACGGCCTGCCCATCCACCGGCTGTATCACACGAAACGCGGCTCGGTGTACGCCGATCCGAGGGAATTAGACGAGTGGTGGAACAGCCGGCGCTCGACGCTCGCCGAACCACCTGTCGAAGATTCCGCCGAAGAGGTTTCGCCCGCGGATGCGGAGAGCGCCGCTCAACCCGTCGTCTCACCGCCCGCACGTTCCCGCTCGCGATGGACGCTTCCGGCAATCGCGGCGATGATGGCCGTTGCGGCGGCCGGCGGCTGGCTGCTGCGTTATACCGCGGATCGCCCCGTCATCACAGTCGTTACCAACTTCCCGGGCGATGAGGAGAATCCCTCGCTTTCGCCGGATGGCCAGCAGGCGGCGTTTTCCTGGAACGGTCCCGATGCCGGTAACTACGACGTCTATGTTCTTCGGTTGGGAGAAGGAGGCGCCAAGCGCGTCACCACCTCGCCGGAGTGGGACTACAGCCCCGCGTGGTCTCCCGCTGGCGACCAGATCGCGTTTCTGCGGTCGAATAGCGCCACGCTCAGCGGAACATACGCGGACGTCTTTGTCGTCAACCCG
>DATNFO010000012.1:0-164497 GCA_035606355.1 Candidatus Limnocylindrales bacterium
ACAACTCCGCAAGCAGCCAAACGCCGTGCTCAGAAAATCGCCCGGGAACTGCGAATTCTCGGTTACACCGTCAATATCAAACCCGCTACGGACGCAGCACTCCCATTGTGACTTTCAACGGAGCGGTAAAAGGTGCCGGGGGATGCGAGTGCGTTTGAACGCGACAATACGCAATCCGATCAGCCCCATAAGGGAACGGTAAACGGTGCCGAAATCGGAGTGCGTTTTTCCCAACCCTGCTTACGGTCGCGGTTCTTCGCCGGCGGCTTCGGCTTCCGCGGCGGCTTCCGGCCCGGCGGCTTGGGCCTCGGCGATCACGCCCTGCGCCTCTTCGAATCGCACGCGCGGAACCTGTACCTGAAATTCGAGGGACGGAATTACGCTGGCGCCCACCAGCACGCTGGGAATGCCATTCGCCTCCAGGATGCTGTGAATGGCGTTGGCCTCCATTTCTGCGTCGATGTTCGAAGAACTGAAGAGCGGCACCATATCGAGTTCGCCCGTGTTGTCTTCGCCGGCGTCGTTCACGTCATCGAATTCAGGATCTTGCGCCATAACCCAAGGATATCGCAGAATGTGTTGTAGGCCCGTGAGTTAGGGCCACCGGAGAGGCGGCAGAATGTCGGATAACGGAATGGATCGCACAGAGAACGAAGGCGGCAACGGCCTGGCTTGGTTTCTGACAGGCGCCATCATCGGAGCGACGGTCGCAATACTGTACGCGCCCAAGAGCGGGAAAGAAACGCGCCAGTTATTTTCCGATAAGGCGAAGCAGAGCCGCGATGCCGTGAACCAGACCAGCCAGGACATTCTGGAGACCGGCAAAGAGATGTTCGAGCGCGGGCGCAAGCTGGTGGAAGACGCCGCGGACCTCTTCGAACGCGGCCGCAAGCTGGTTCGCGGAGCGTAGTCCCGCGCGCGCGGTACCATGAAGAAGAATGGCTACCGCTACTATTTCTGAATTTCGTAATGAGCCCTATGCCGATTTTTCGCAGCCGGATAACCGGCAGGCGATGGAAGCGGCTGTGCGCAAGGTGCGGTCCGAATTGGGACGCGAATACCAGTTGCGCATCGGGGGCGAATATATTTCAACGGGCGATACGCTGACCAGCGTCAACCCTTCGAACCCCAAAGAAATCGTCGGCGTGCACCACAAAGCGACGGCCGAACTGGCGAATCGTGCGGTGGAGAGCGCGTCCGAGTACTTCAAAGTCTGGAGCGCCACGCCGGCCGAAGAGCGCGTGCGCATGCTTCTTGACGCGGCGCGGATTCTGCGCCAGCGCAAGTTCGAATTCGACGCGTGGCTCGTTCTGGAAGCCGGCAAGACGTGGATTGAAGCCGAAGCCGATGTCGCCGAGGCAATCGATTTCTGCGAGTATTACGCACGCGAGATGAATCGCCTGAGCGGTTCGCAACCGGTGGTGCAGTTGCCCGGCGAAAAAGATGAGATGGTGTATATCCCGCTCGGCGTCGGCGTCGTGATCCCGCCATGGAATTTCCCGCTCGCGATTCTGGTCGGTATGACCGTCGCCTCGCTCGTCACCGGCAACACCGCTATTGTGAAGCCTTCGAGCGAAACTCCCACCATCGGCGCCAAATTCGCCGAAGTGCTGTTGGAAGCCGGATTCCCCGAACAGAGCTTCACTCTGCTCACTGGCAGCGGCGCTGCTGTCGGCGACGTCCTGGTGCAGCATCCCAAGACGCGATTCATTTCCTTCACGGGCTCTCGCGACGTGGGTCTGCGGATCAACGAACTGGCGGCGAAGCACCAGCCGGGTCAACTCTGGATCAAGCGGGTAGTCGCGGAGATGGGCGGCAAAGACGCCATCATCGTGGATGGCGATGCCGATCTGGAAAAGGCTGTCGACGGCGTGCTCTTCTCGGCGTTCGGCTATCAGGGGCAGAAATGCTCGGCGTGCTCGCGCGCCATCGTGGATGAGAAGATCTACGCTCCGTTTGTCGAAAAACTTGCGGCCAAGGCAAAGAATCTGAAGGTAGGCCCGAGCGACAATCCGGAGAACTACATGGGACCGGTGATCAGCGCGAGCGCGCGCAAGACCATTCTCGAGTACATCGAGACCGGCAGGAAGGAAGGCCGCGTGGTTGCTGGCGGCGAGGCTCCGCAGGAAGGCGGATATTTCATCCCGCCGACCATCATTGCGGATGTCGATTCCAAGGCGCGCATTTTCCAGGAAGAGATCTTCGGTCCGGTGCTGGCCGTGACGAAGGCGAAAGACTTCGATCACGCTCTGCAACTGGCCAACGATTCGCAATACGGACTCACGGGCGCAGTGTTCTCGAACACTCCGGAGCACCTGAAGCGCGCCAAGGAAGAGTTCCACGTCGGCAACCTGTATTTCAACCGGAAGTGCACGGGGGCCATGGTGGGCGCCCACCCGTTCGGCGGCTTCAACATGTCCGGCACGGATTCGAAAGCCGGCGGCCCCGATTACCTCCTGCTGTTCCTGCAGGCCAAGAGCGTGGCAACAAAAGTCAGTTAACTTTCTATAAGTTACCTCGAGTTGTTAAGACTGCAACATTGCGGTTGACCGTCAGGTTTTTCCCGTTATAATAAAACGTTCAGGTAGCCTGAAAATCTGAAATTGAGGCACCCTTGCACGCGCCGGCAGGGTGCTTCCGGTACGCGCCGCATGAAACGGTTCCTTTTGCCATCGCTGGTTCTGGCCGGCCTGCTACAGAACTTCTCCTTCGCCACCGCGCACGCTCAGACGAGGACCGCGCCGAAAAAGAAGACGACCTCAGTATCCGCCGCGAGACGGCGGAAACCCGTGCGAAAGCCTTCGAGCCCCGCTGTCGATCCCACCGTGGGAGATAACGTCGATGGCGAAGATCTCTCGGTTCGCCGTGCTGCCGTCGCGGCGCTCGGATCGGAAAACGGCAGCATCGTGGTGGTGGACCCGGCGACCGGCCGCGTCCTCAGCATGGTGAATCAGAAACTGGCGCTGCAAAGCGGTTTCATTCCCTGCTCCACCATCAAGATCGTGACCACGCTGGCCGCGCTGAATGAGCACGTGGTGGAGCCGAACACCGCGATCCGCATTTCGCGGAATGTGAGCTTCGACCTCACCAATGCTCTGGCGCACAGCAACAATCCATACTTCGCGACACTGGGCACGCGCCTCGGGTTTGACCGCGTGATTCACTACGCGCAGATGCTCGGGCTGGGTGAAAAGGCGGGCTTGGATATTCCGGGTGAGCAGCCCGGCGTATTGCCGCAAGCGCCCCCGAAAGCGGGCGGAATGGGACTCATGACCAGCTTCGGCGAGGGCTTCCAGTTGACCCCGCTGGAACTCGCCGGCCTTCTCACGGGCGTGGTGAACAACGGAACGATGTATTACCTGCAATATCCGCGCACTCCCGAAGAGTCGCAGCAGATCACCCCGAAAGTCAAGCGCGTGCTGGACCTGTCCCCCGACGGCATCAACGATTTGAAAATAGGCATGCGCAGCGCGGTGGACTTCGGCACGGCCAAACGCGCGAATTACGATCCCGCGGAACCGATTTTCGGCAAAACTGGCACCTGCACGGACTTCCGCGCGGGCAGCCACATGGGCTGGCTCGGGTCGTTCGTGGACGATGGTTCGCACAAGCTCGTGGTCGTGGTGATGTTGACGAGTCCCGTGAAGAGCGTCAGCGGCTCGGTAGCTTCGGCAGTCGCAGGCAACTTCTATCGGAATCTCTCGGACCAACGCTACTTCGCGAACGTCAAGAAGAGCGATCTGCCCGAGATCATCACGACAACGCCAACGCCGGCCTGCTGCGATAAAGAAAAGTAGCCACTACTTTTAGTAGCTACGCACCTAACCGGATTACCGGTGTGCGCGACCGCCTCCCGGACCCATGCTAGAGACATGGGACAGGAACTAGCAGCATTTTCCACTGAAATCTCACGCCTGGTCGCGGCTGCCGCGGCATCGGCCGCAGCGGTCCACGCACGGCCGCGGTTTTCTTCCAGCGGCGTGTTCTGGCGGCCCGGCGTGATCGTCACTGCCGAACATACCGTCCGCCGCGAGGATGATATCCGGGTCACTCTGCCCGATGGGCAAACCACCGCCGCGACACTGGCAGGCTCCGACCCTGGCACGGACCTCGCGGTGCTTCGCGTGGAGGGAGACGCCGGCACGCCGGTGCGTCGCGCGGAGCGGCTTCCCTCCGCAGGCAACGTGGCGCTCTCCGTGGGGCGCAGCGAAAACTCGGGCGTGAATGCGACGCTCGGTATCATCAGCGCCGTCAGCGGCGAATGGCGGACATGGCGCGGCGGTCACCTCGACGCGTACCTTCGTCTCGATTTAACCCTCTATCCCGGATCGTCCGGCGGCGTCGTGCTGAATACCGATGGCGAAGCTTTGGGCGTTGCCAGTTCGGCGCTGTCGCGCATTGCCGGCGTGGCGATTCCGGCGTCTACGGTAGAGCGTGTGGTTGAGGAGATTCTCATGCGCGGGCACGTGGCGCGCGGCTACCTCGGCGTGGGTTTGCAACCAGTGGAACTGCCGGATCATCAGAAGGGTCTGATTGTACTTTCGCTTGAACCCGGCGGTCCGGCGGCGCGCGCGGGTGTGCTGATCGGCGATATCTTCGTGTCTCTCGACGGCGCCGCTGTTTCGGGCACGGAGGACGTCCAGCATGCGCTCGAAAAGCGGCGTCCGGGCGAGCGAGTGGAAGCCAAAATCTGGCGCGGCGGAGATGGGCGGACGCTGGCGATTGAGATCGGGGAACGGCCCCGCAGGAGTTGACCATGCGTGGATACGGCGAGATTAGCGAACGGTTGCGCCGCTCCACCGTGCAGGTCCGCTTGCCCGATGGGCGCGGCGAAGGCAGCGGCGTCGTGTGGGATTCGAGCGGCGTCATCGTCACCAACGCGCACGTGGCGCGCGCTCCGCGAGCCGAGGTGGAATTCTGGGACGGCCGGGGCGCCGAAGCCGGCGTGATTGCCCGCGATGCGCGCCGCGACCTCGCGGTTCTTCGCGTGGATTCCGTTGGCCTGGAGCCTTGCACGCCCGGAGATTCGTCGCTCGTCAAAGCCGGCGAGATCGCCATCGCGGTCGGCAACCCGTTGGGCTTTGCCGGAGCCGTTTCGGTTGGCGTCATTCACGCCACCGGTGCGCTCGCCGGGATGGGCCGGCAGCGGTGGATCCGCGCGGATGTGCGTCTCGCGCCCGGCAATTCCGGCGGGCCGCTGGCCAACGCCAGAGGGCAGGTGATCGGCATCAATACGGCGATCGTGAACGGCCTCGGCGTCGCTGCGCCATCGAACGCTGTCGCGGATCTCTTGCGCGGCGGCGCGCAACCCTCTCTCGGGGTGACTCTGCGCCCGGTTCACCTGGGCATGCAGATTCTCGCGATTGAGCCCGGCAGCGTGGCGGAAGCTGCGTCGCTGAAACCGGGCGACGTGCTCCTCGGAAGCCTCGACGATCTCTGGGACGCGCTCGATTCCGGCAGCGACGTGCTGCGGCTGAGGTTCCTGCGCGGCGACGGGCGGCGCGTGCGCGAAACCTATGCGCGGCTGCAAGCGAGGGCGGAGGCGGCGTGATTCGTGTCGCCATCGCGGCGGGCTCTCCGGTCACGCGTGCCGGATTGGAAAGCCTCGTCGCGTCCAATCCCGCGCTAAAACTGGCCGGCTCGTTTGCCGACCTGAGCGCGGTGGACGCGCTGCGTGCGGACGTGGTGCTGGCAGCGGCCGCATCGGGCGACGTGCCTGCACCCGCCGGCGGATTCACGCCCGCATTCGTGCTCCTGGGCGGCACGGCGGCGCACTGGACGCAGGAAGCGCTGCGGAATGGCGTTCGGGCGCTGCTACCCGAGACAGCGTCGGCCGGCGAGATTCTGTCGGCCGTGGAAGCGGCGGGCAACGGACTGGCCGCCGTCGATCCCGCCGATTTCGAGCGCCTCCTTGCGAACGCACCGGTTCACGAAACGGCCGCCGAAGGCGAGTCGTTGACGCCGCGCGAGATTGAAGTGCTGCGGCTGATGGCGGAGGGCGCGCCAAACAAAACCATCGCCTGGAAACTCGAAATTTCAGAGCACACGGTGAAGTTCCACGTAGCGTCCATTCTCAACAAGCTCAACGCCGGCACCCGCACGGAGGCCGTAACCAAAGGCCTGCGGCGGGGAATGATCCTGATTTGATTGTGAAAAAATCCGGCTGTTGTTCTCGTGGCGCTACATTCGCCTTTCGATGCACCTTTTGCCGCTTCCTCACGGTCGCGGCTCCGTTAGCAGCATCAACTACATACGGAGCCGTGACCGTGAGGGAGCGGTAAAAGGTGTATCGAAAGCCGATTGGGTTGCCACGAGAACCCCCCGCAGACTTATGCCACGTAGCGATCGCGGCATTCCGCCGAGCAGAAGTGCACCGTTTGGCCGTGAATATTGCGAGTCACGCTGACCGCGGTGGACACGTACGTTCCGCAAACCGGATCCTTCTTCAGCTCGCCCCCGGCCGGGACCGTCGGCGCTTGCGGACGAGAGGCCGCGGCACGCTGCCCCGCGGAACGAATTCCGCCGAACAGATTCTTCAGCATGGCTCGAATGATGAGGAACAGCAGGAGGGGAAAAACGAATTCTACAAAAAATGCGCGGATCATTGAGGTTGGGGCGGTAGCGCGGCTACCGCCCCTCTAACCAGCTTACTTCTTCTTTTTATTTGTCGTCTTCGCGTCAGGGTTCTTGTACTGCGTGCTGATGCTGCCGCCCAGTGAGGTCAGCATGTCCTTGGACGCCTGCGCATACGGTCCGTTCGGCTGAAGCTCCAGGTACTTCTGGAACGCTTCCACCGTGCCCGGCACTGGAGTCACTTTGCCGTCCGACGCGATCGACGCTTTCGAAACCAGCATCACGCCGTACTGATAATAAGCGTCAGCGTAAGTGGGCTGAACTTCGATCGCCTTCTTGAAAGCGTCCGCCGCCGGTTCGTTCTGTCCGGCGTTCACGAGCAACGCGCCGAGGTTGTAATAATACTTGCCGCCATTGGGCGGATCCAACTCGGCTGCCTTCGTCAATTCAGCCTGCGCTTCGGGGAATTTCTTGTCCTTCGCCAGGGCCAAACCGTAGTTGTTATGCAGGCCGGGATCGTCCGGCTTGATGGCGATCGCCTTCTGATAGGCATCGAGCGCCTTGCCCATGGCGGCATCGAAATCCGCCCCCGTCTTCGCTGGCGGACCCACCGCGAGGCCCTGATACGCCTGCGCCAGGCTGGTCCATACAGCCAGTTGGCTTGGGTCGAGCTCGGCAGCTTTGTTCAGATTCTCGATCGCAGCGTCGTAGTTCTTCGCTTCCAGGGCAGCCTTGCCGTCGTTGTACGCGGTATTCAGCGCCGCGTTCTTCTTCATCTTGGCTTCCTGCTCTTTCATCGATTTTTCCAGAGCGGCTTTTTGCTCGGGCGTCATGCCGCGCTCGAGTTCTTTGGGAATTTCGCCGGTCTGCATCGCCTGCTGCACCATCTTCTGCTTATCGGCGTTGCTCGTTTGCGCCGCGTGAAGATCGAACGGCACCTCTTTCGGGTCGCCCGGGGACGTCTTCACATTCTTCACCGAATCGACAGCCTTGCCATCGATTTCGCAGGTCAGGTCATAGGTACCGATCGGAAGACCGGTATAAATGTAATGACCCTTTTTATCGGTCTTTACGTTGTAATCGCCCTTGATGTCGGTGCGATGGATGAGAATCTTAGCGCTTTGCACAGGCTTCCCATCCGCCCCTTTCACGATTCCTTCAATTGACGTGACTTGCGCGAAGGAAGCAGACACAAGGGCCAAAAGCCCGGCGGTCGCCAGGGCCAGGCTGCGGAAACTCATAAAACCTCCAGATTGCGTGGCTAGTGTGACTTAAATTCCAGTATAGCGTATCCGATATTAGCGCTTGCCGCCCGCCGGCCTGCGCCCCCAACGCGCGCTACTTCACAGTGGCTGCCCGGTTGCCATTCAAGAGGGCGAGAGGGGCAGACGCTCCTCCAGAGAAAAGGAGAAACGCATGCTTCATTGGTCGCTGGTTTTTCTGGTTATCGCGATTATCGCCGCTATTCTCGGATTCGGCGGAATCGCAGGCGCTGCAGTCGGAGTCGCGAAGATTCTGTTTTTCGTTTTTTTGGTGATCTGGCTGATCGCCTTCTTCGTCGGCCGTCGGGCAGTCTAACAAAAGTTCAGCCGGGAGCCCTGAGCCAAAGCGCTCGGCTCCCGGCGATGAACCTCAATTATTCCCGGCGCCGCGGCGCTGCTGCGTTCCGCCCTGCCCGCCTTGTCCCGGACGCACCGGCGGCTTTTGAGCCGCGGGCGTCTCCCGATTGAGTTCCCACATATCCACGCTCTGATCGAAATCCCCCAACAGGTACTTGCAGAAGTAATCCGCACGAATCCAGTTAAAGTATTCGCCCGCCGTCGTGTAGCCGTGACGCTGCCCCGGCAGCAGCACGAAATCGAAGCGCTTGTGCGCCTTGATCAGCGCATCCATCAGCCGGATGGTATTCGCCGGATGGACGTTGTTGTCGATATCCCCGGTGGAGAGCAGCAGGTGGCCTTTAAGGTTCTTGGCGATCTCCGAATTCTTCTCGATGGAATATTCGAACGTCACCTTTCCGTCCGGCCCTGTAATTTCTTTAAGCCCGTGGTGCTTTTCGCTCCAGGTATTGTTGTAAACGTTATTCTCATGGTTCCCGGATTCACTAACGGCGACCTTGAAAAAGTCCGGGTAAATCAGCATCGCGGCCGTGGACATAAACCCGCCGCCCGAGTGCCCGGTGATTCCGACGCGATCGATATCGATCCACGGGTACTTCGCCGCGAGCTCCTCCACCACGCGCTTCTTATCCGCCAACCCGTAGTCGCGCAAGTTGCCGTAGCCGTAGGTGTGATACCACTTCGAGCGATGCGGATTGCCGCCGCGGTTTCCGATTTCGATGACGATGAACCCCAGATTCGCCAGCGCCACGTTCGCGCTCTTCGGCGAAAACGTCTTGGTTACCGATTCCGTCTGCGGACCCGGATAGACGTACTCGACGATCGGGTATTTCTTCGACGGATCGAAGTCGAAGGGCCGGTACATCACGCCGTACAGGTCCGTGATGCCGTCGTCGGCTTTCGCTTTGAACGGCTCGGGGAAGTGGAAGCCGGCGTCGAGCAGCGGCGCGACATCGATCTTTTCGAGCGGCATCACTTCGGCGCCCGTCGAATCGTGAAGAACGGCTTCGGGCGCGGTATTCACCTTCGAATAGTTATCCACGAAGAAGCGGCCCGAATCGGAGACATTCACGGCGTGCATGGCATCGCCCGCGTCCAGCATCTTCACCCCGCTGCCGTCCAGGTTCACCGCGTAATAGTGCATGAAATACGGGTCTTCGCCGTCCTCGTGCCCGGAGGCGGTCATGTATAACTTGCGCGCCTTGTCGTCCACGTAGGAGATGTCTTCGGCGACGTACTCGCCTTTATCGATCTGGTTTTTCAGCGACCCATCGGAGCCGTAGAGATAGTAATGGCCCCAGCCGTCGCGCTCGCTCCACCAGATCAGCTCGCTGCCATTGTTGATGACGCGCAGCGGCTTGGTTTCGATGTAGACGTTCATGCGCTCCTGAATCAGCGGCTTCACATCGCCGCTTGCGATGTCCAGAATGCACAGGTCCACGCGATGCAAGTCGCGGCTCATGCGGCTGAAGTAGAGTTTGTCCGAACCCGGTCCAGCCCACAACGCTTCGGTCTTCTCCCGTTCTTCGCGGTCGCGCGCGCTCGGCCGCTCTACTTCAATCTGCAGCGTCTGATCGGTGAATGCCTCGGCCTTGAAGATCTTGCGATCCTTGGCCGCCACGTCGAACACTTCCATTTGCGAATGAGGGATTTCCTTGTCGCCGGGCATCGCATACGGGTACGTTTCGAGAGTGGGACGCGGATTGGCCAGCGAGTTGATCACCCAAAGCTTCTGCACCTTGCGCGAATCGCGGCGAATCATCGCGAACTTTTTCGAATCGCGCGACCAGGAAACATTTCCGGCTGCAACCCGTGCATTCTTGTTGTCCTGATTCTGGCTGTCGCCTTCGTTCTGTTGATCCTGCTGCTGTTGCTGGTCGCCGCCCATTCCGCGGCCGCCGCCATAGCCGAAATCCTCCTCGCCGTCCTTGGTAAGCTGCGTCTCCTCGATCGTCTTGTCGTCGGCCTTCTTGAGCGCTTTGGCGTAATTCGCGGAGTCCATCATGTAGAGGTTGTGGTTGCGCGCGAACACCACCCAATTGCCGTCGGGCGAAATGCTCGCCCACTGCGCTTTGCGCTGCGGTTTTTCGTCCAGCAGATTCAGTTTGTTGGTGGCGAGCTCGTACTCGAAGTACAGGAGTTTCTGGCCGGGAGCGGCAACGCCGGCGCCGCGACCGCCACGGCCGCCCTGCTGCTGCGGATCTTCGTCATCGCCGTTGCCTTGCGCCGTCGCGGTTGTCCCGCCGTGCGTGTCCGTCTTCTTCTCCCCCGGAATCACGGCGTCCCGCGGCACGCTGATATCGAACTGGATTGTGGAATCGTTTTTCACGAACCGGATCGTATTGATCGGTAGATGCTGCGAATCGTAGGGCAGGCCCGTCGCCGTTGTGAGCTGTGAGGCGAGCCTCACGGGGTCGAACACGCTGCTGCGCGTCTTCTTCACCGGGTCCACCATCCAGAAGCGGCGGCCGCGCGTGTTTTCAAACGTGTACCAGAAACGGTCCCCGGCATCCAGCCAGTGCGGCGTCACGGCAGTATCGAAGATGAGCTTGCCGGTTTTGGCTGCGGTCCACTGCGCGGCCAGCTCATAATTGGCCTTCGTCTGCTTGACAGACGGCGTAGCATCGGCGGCGAGCACGGGCGCGGAAAGTGATAACAGAGCGATGGCGAGACGAAATTGCTTGTGCATGCGAAACTCCTGAACTGATCCCGCTACTATATCGCAATCGCACGGTACAACTGGGGCGCGAGGCGTTATCATCGATTTCATGCGACGGCTTATTGCGTGCCTGCCGGCTCTGGCGGCCCTCTGTCTGCCCCTGTTGGCGCAGACGAATCCTAATGCACCGGACCTCACCAAACAACCAACCCTTTACGTTGTCGGTTATGCCCACCTCGATACCGAATGGCGCTGGGAGTATCCGCAGACCATCTCCGAATACCTGAAGAACACGCTCGACCGGAATTTCGACCTCATCGAAAAATATCCGCACTACATCTTCAATTTCAGCGGAGCCAACCGCTACCGCCTGATGAAGGAATACTTCCCGGCGGACTTCACCCGCCTGAAGAAATACGTCGATTCCGGCCGCTGGTTCCCTGCCGGCTCTTCCATGGAAGAAGGCGATGTCAACGCGCCGAGCGCCGAAGCCATCATTCGCGAGATTCTGTACGGCAATAACTGGTTCCGCAAAGAGCTCGGCAAAGCCAGCGCCGAATACATGCTGCCGGATTGCTTCGGGTTCCCCGCGTCGCTGCCCAGCATACTGGCGCATGCGGGCGTGAAGGGCTTCTCCACGCAGAAATTGACGTGGGGCAGTTCGGCGAACGCCGGCGGACCGGAGTCGCTGGAAAAAACGCCGGAAGGCACGCCGTTCAATGTCGGAGTGTGGGTCGGGCCCGACGGCAAGAGCGTCGTCGCGGCCCTGAATCCGGGCAGCTATAGCGGCAGCGTGACCACGGATCTCAGCAAGCCGCTTCCGGAGCAGACTTCGGCGCTGCTCGAAGATGTCACCAAAAAGCTGCAGGTACTAATGCCGCAAGGCGCCGGCGGAGGCGGTCGCGGCGGCCGCGGCAATTTCCAGGGACTCAGCCCGGAGGTGATTCAACAGATCACCAACCTGCGCACCGAACAGCAGGCGCTCACGCAATACGAAAATACCCAAAAGTTCAATCGCTTTCAGGGCGACTGGGCATCGCGCGTGGAAAACAACGGCAAGGTGACCGGCGTCTTCACGGACTATCACTACTACGGCACCGGCGACGTCGGCGGCTCTCCAAATGAGGCGAGCGTGAAGCTGCTCGAAGCGATCGTCACAAAAGGCCGTGCATCGCTGCCGCGGCCCGGCGGGCGCGGCGGCCGCGGAACTCCGCAGGAGCCGCCGCTTCCCGAGGTTCAGCTTGGCGAAGGTCCTGTGCACGTGGTTTCGGCAGCGGCCGACCAGTTATTCCTCGACCTCAGCCCCGCGGACATCGCGGAGCTTCCGCGCTACACCGGCGAAATGGAGTTGACCAATCACTCGGCGGGCTCGCTCACGTCGCAGGCGTATCAGAAGCGCTGGATTCGCAAAGAGGAACTGCTCGCCGACGCCGCGGAGAAGGCATCCCTCGCCGCGGAATGGCTCGGCGGACGCAAGTACCCGATGCAACGGCTCAACGATGCATGGACGCTCGCCATGGCGGGCCACTTCCACGACATCGCCGCCGGAACAGCCACGCCGCGCGCCTACGAATTCGCCTGGAATGACGACGCCATTGCCATGAATCAGTTCGCCGGCGTGCTCACCAGCGGCACGCAAGCGGTCGCGTCCGCGCTGAACACGGAAGGAAAGGGCAGCACGGTGGTTGTCTATAATCCGCTGAACATCGCGCGCGAAGACGTGGTGGAAGCCGAGGTGAAACTACCGGCGGGCACTAAGTCCGCGCACGCGGTCGGGCCCGACGGCCGCGAAGTTCCGGCGCAGATTTCCGGCGGCAAAGTTCTGTTCCTGGCGAAAGTGCCGAGCGTGGGATACGCAGTCTACGATGTGCAGCCCGGCGCGGCCGCGGGAGCCGGCGAGGTGAAGGTATCGGAAACCGGCCTGGAAAACCATCGCTACACCGTTAAGATCGATGCCAACGGCGACGTCTCCAGCATTTACGATAAGCACCTGAGGCGCGAGCTTCTTGCCGCTCCCGTGCGCCTGGCGATCTCTTACGACAATCCCGTGCAGTGGCCTGCCTGGAATATGGATTGGGATCAGGAGCAGGCTGCGCCGCGCGCCTACGCCGGCGGTCCGGTGCGCGTGCGCGTTGTCGAGAACGGCCCCGTTCGCGCTGCCGTCGAGATCTCGCGAGAGGGCGAAGGCAGCAAGTTCGTGCAGACCGTGAGTCTCTCGGCGGGCGATGCCGGAAACCGCGTCGAGTTCGGCAATGTCGTGGATTGGAATACGAAGGAGAGCAACCTCAAAGCCACCTTCGCGCTCGCCGCGTCCAACCAGAACGCGACGTACAACTGGGACATCGGCACCATTCAGCGGCCCACCGCGGAGCCGAAGAAGTTCGAAGTCCCTTCGCACCAGTGGATCGATCTCACCGACGCCAGCGGCGCTTTCGGCGCGACGGTGCTCACCGATTGCAAAAACGGCTCGGACAAGCCCAACGATCACACCATCCGCCTGACGCTGATTCGCACGCCGGGAGTGCGCGGCGGGTATGCCGACCAGGGCACGCAGGATCTCGGTCACCACGAATTCGTCTTCGGGATCGCCGGGCACGCGGGAGATTGGCGCGCCGCGCAAACCGACTGGCAGGGTTACCGCCTGAATGAGCCGCTCATCGCGTTCGAAACCGCCCATCATGCCGGCGGCCTCGGCAAAGAGCTGTCCCTCTTGAAGGTGAGCAGCGGGCGTGTGCGCGTGCTGGCCATGAAGAGGGCGGAGCTGAGCGATGAAGTGGTGCTGCGCGCCGTGGAGTTGGACGGCCGCCCGCAGGACAACGTGCGTATCTCCTTCGCCGCCCAGGTAACGTCCGCGCGGGAAGTAAACGGTCAGGAGCAACCTGTCGGACCAGCCACCGTGGCCGGCGGTGCGCTGGCCACATCGTTCACCGCATTCCAGCCCCGCACCTTCGCGGTGAAGCTTGCCGCGGCGCCGGCCAAGGTAGCGGCCGTGCAATCCAAGCCTGTGCCGCTACAGTACGACGTCGCCGCGGCGACTGAAGATGGCGCGAAATCGACGAGCGGTTTCGACGGCAAGGGCAATTCGCTGCCCGCCGAGATGCTGCCGCGCGAGATCGATTTCGGCGGCGTGCAGTTCTCGCTCGCCGCGGCGAAATCCGGTACGCCGGATGCGCTTGCGGCCAAAGGCCAGACGCTGCAACTGCCGGCCGGCCGCTACAATCGCGTCTACGTGCTCGCGGCTTCGGCGGATGGCGACCGCAAGGCGACTTTCCAGGCCGGCGGCAAAAGCGTCGAGCTCAACGTGCAGGACTGGGGCGGTTTCATCGGCCAATGGGACGATCGCAAGTGGGAAGCCACCGAAACGCCCGGCCGCGCCGGCGGTCAGCCGCGCCGCGATGCCTACGGCAAGATGGTGCGCATCGTGCCCGGGTTCATGAAGACCGCGGACTTGGCATGGTATTGCTCGCATCACCACGACGCCGCGGGCGCCAATGTGCCGTACGAGTATTCGTACCTGTTCGCCTACGCCATCGATCTGCCGGCGGGCGCGAAGACGCTACGTTTACCGGACGACGACAAGATCCGGGTAATGGCCGTATCTGTCGCCGACGACGGCCCGGAACTAAAACCCGCAATGCCCCTGGTAGACACGCTGAAGTAGGTACCGGCCTCCCGGCCGGTACCAGCCGCGCGGAGCGCGGCAAGTCGAGCATCTATCGAGCTGCGGCGCGCATTTCTTCAATGCGCGCCCGCAGCGCTTTCGCATAACACGCGACGTCGGCGTCCGATCCGCCGGCCGCCTTCAGCCCCGCCGTAAGCTGCGCATCGGAAACCCTGCCCAAGTACTCCATCAGCCAAGCGACGTGCGCGCGCGGAATGCCGCGATCGAAACCCTTCGAAAGCACGCCATCGTAGTTGAACAGCACCGTGCCGTTCGGTCCCCGGCCCTTGACCAGCGGCGGCTGCGACGTGAAATCGGAGCATCGCCAATCGCTGCGCTGCGGGGCGCGTCCGCCGAGTCCCGAACCCCAGTCCGTGAACGCGTAGAAGTATCGCGGCGCCGCCTTGGGCCGCTGCAGGCGGAAGATCGCCGTGTTAGGTCCGGCGGCGGCTCCGACACTGCCGTCCTTGTTGTCCCAGTTGCCGACCAGCATGATCAGCAGCTTCAAGCCGCTCAGTTCCTTTGTGCCGCCGAAGGGAGGACGGTCCCATCTCCAGTTTTTATCCAGGAATGTTAGGTTCGCGTCGCGATACTGAAATCGCGCATCGGTGAAGCGGCCGGCGGCATCCACGGACGGCGTCGGCCGTTTTAGCTGTTGCATATTCTGGAACTGACCCGACTGCACGAAGAAGCTGGGCTCCACGAAATACCCGCACGCGCGCACCACACGCCAGCAAAAGCTCTCCACCCGCACTTCATTGCCGAACTTCACATTCCATGTCGCGCCGGACGCATCCCTCACAAAAAGCTTCGGCTGAGTGCCGCTTGTGTCTTCGCGCAGGAACGTGAATGGCGCCTTCGGAACGCCCACCGCGGCCCCCGCGGTGTTGGAAAAGTCGAGCTTGGCAATGTCGCCGGGGTCCTGCCAGAGAGTGCCCTTCGGCAGTTGAGCGAGAAGCGGTAAGGCAACCAGCAGCACGGCGGCGAAGCGTCGAATCACGTCTCAATCTTAGCGAATAGGTCCGGATGGTACCCTGAAATCAGACCTCCCCATGAGCGCGCTGCGCAAACCGGAAATCATGAGCCCGGCCGGATACTGGCCCCAGTTGCGCGCAGCCATCGAGGCGGGCGCGGACAGCGTCTATTTCGGACTCAAACACTTCACTGCGCGCGCCAAAGTGGGCTTTGAGCCGGAGGAACTGCCGGAAGTCATGCGCACGCTGCATCGCCGCGGCGTGAAGGGCTTCGTCACGTTCAACACCCTCGTTTTTGGCAGCGAATTGCAGGAGGCGGCGGACGCTCTGGCGGCCATTGCGGAAGCCGGCGCCGATGCCATCATCGTTCAGGACGTCGGGATTGCGAAGCTGGCGCACGAAATCGCTCCCGAACTCGAATTGCACGGCAGCACGCAAATGAGCATTACGAGCGCCGAGGGCGTTCGCCTCGCGCAGAGTTTCGGAGTCAGCCGGGTCACACTGGCGCGCGAACTGTCTCTCGACGAGGTCCGCGCCATCCGCGCGGCAACGGATTGCGAACTCGAGATTTTCGTTCACGGAGCGCTGTGCGTGGCGTATTCGGGCCAGTGCCTCTCCAGCGAGGCGTGGGGCGGCCGCAGCGCCAATCGCGGACAGTGCGCGCAGGCGTGCCGGCTGCCCTATACCATGGTGGTCGATGGCGTCGTCGATTCCGCGCCGGGCGGCCGCGAAGATGCTCGTTATCTGCTCTCGCCCGGCGACCTTTATGCGCTGCGGCAGATTCCGGAGATCGTCCGGATCGGCATCGCGGCACTCAAGATCGAAGGGCGCTACAAAGATGCCGACTACGTTGCGCTCACCACGCAAGCCTATCGCCGGGCGGTGGACGATGCCTGGGCGGGCTTGCCGCCCCGCGTCGATCGTGCCGCCGAGTTGCAGCTTGAACAGGTATACTCGCGCGGCCTGGGTCCGCACTTCCTCACCGGCACGAATCATCAGGCCGTCGTGGAGGGCCGTGCGCCCAGGCATCGCGGCGTGCTGATGGGCCGTGTGACGCGCGCCGGCGATGGCGCGGTGATCGTCGCGCCTGCCGAGGCTCATCGCATCGCTCCGCTGAAGCCGGGCGACGGAGTGGTTTTCGATGCGGCGGACTGGCGCAGTCCGGAAGAGCCCGAGGAAGGCGGCCGCGTGTTCGAAGTCGCCTCCGTGCGCGGCGGCATAGAAGTGCGCTTCGGCAATGGTGTGTTGAACCCCACCCGCATCCGTCGCGGCGACCTGGTGTGGCGCACGCATGACCCCGCGCTCGATAAGATCGTGCGGCCGCTCGTCGATGCCGCTGGTCCCATCCGCAAGCAGCAGGTGAAGGTGCGGGTGGTCGCGAGCGAAGGCGCGCCGATCGTTACAGAGTGGAGCGCCGGCCATCGCACCGTTCAGGTGGTTTCGGAAACGCCGCTGGGAACGGCGCGGAACCGGGCCATCGATGAGGCGCTGGTGCGCGACCAGTTGGGGCGGCTCGGCAATACGCCATACGAATTGGGTGAAGTCGAATTGGAGGTGCGCGGGTCGCCATTCGCGCCGAGTTCGATGTTGAATCAGGTCCGCCGCGACGCCGTCGAGCGTTTGCAGCACGCCCAGGAGACGCGGAACATAGAAGTCGTGCGTGTGCGTCCGCGGCGGGAACTTGCGGCTGCACCCGCGGTAGCGGCGGCCCCGGAGTTGCACCTGCTGGTCCGCAATGCGGAGCAGTTGGATGCCGCACTCCAGGTAACGCCCGCAAGCATCACGCTCGATTATCTGGACCTCTACGGGCTCAAGCCGTCGCTCCAGCGCGTGCGCGTCGCCGGCATTGCACCGCGCGTCGCAGCTCCGCGCGTGCTGAAGCCGGGCGAAGAGCGCATCGCCGATTTTCTCTTGAGCTGCGGCTGCGAGATTCTGGTGCGGTCGACTGGCTTGCTCGAAATGCTCCGCGGCCGCGAGCATCCGTCCCTCACCGGTGATTTCAGCTTAAACGCGGCCAATGCCTTGACCGCCGCGGCGCTCTTCGACCTCGGCGTGGACGTGCTCACGCCGGCGCACGATTTGAACGCGGCGCAGGTGACGGAACTCGCGCGCGAAGTAGGCGGCGGCGCCCTTGAAGTGGTGGCGTATCAGCACCTGCCGGTCTTTCATACCGAGCACTGCGTCTTCTGCCGGTTCATGTCCACGGGGACGAGCTATAAGGACTGCGGCCGCCCCTGCGAGAAGCACGTGCTCGCGCTGCGCGATCCATCCGGCCGCGAGCATCCCGTGGTGGCGGACGTAGGCTGCCGCAATACGGTATTCGGAGCCGAAGCACAGCACGCGGCAGCGCACATCGGCGAGTGGCGCGCCGCGGGGATTCACCGCTTCCGCCTGGAGTTCGCGCACGAAACGGCGGAGCAGGTCACGCAAGTGACGAAGGCATTTCAAGATGCGCTTAGCGGTCGAATGAAGCAGCGCGAGTTCACTGACCTGCTGAGGCGGGCAAGCCCGCAAGGAATCACCGAAGGAAGCCTCTTCGTCCTCCAGTGATGCAACCCCTCGGGAGACCTGCGGCGGAAGGCTACTCGCCTTCGTCGGTGTTGCCGACGCGCAGCACGGCCAGGAACGCTTCCTGCGGAATTTCCACGCGCCCCACGCGCTTCATGCGCTTCTTGCCTTCCTTCTGCTTTTCGAGCAGCTTGCGCTTGCGCGAAATGTCGCCGCCGTAGCACTTGGCGATCACGTTCTTGCGCATCGCGCTGATCGTCTCGCGCGCCACAATCTTGTTGCCGATCGCCGCCTGCAGCGCGACTTCGAACATCTGCCGGGGAATCAGCTTGCGCAGCCGCGAAATGAGTTCCTTGCCGCGCTCGAAGGCGAAGTCCCGATGCACAATCATCGAGAGCGCATCCACCGGGTCGCCCGCCACCAGCACATCCAGCCGAACCATAGGCGAAACGCGGAACCCCGACAAGTGATAATCCAGGGACGCGTAGCCGCGCGACGCCGATTTCAGCCGGTCGTAGAAATCGAGCACAATTTCGTTCAGCGGCATCTCATACAACAGCATCACGCGGCCGCCGCCGATGTATTCGAATTTTTTCTGAATCCCGCGCTTATCTTCCAGCAGCTTCAGAATGCCGCCCAGGAATTCTTCCCGCGTAATCACCGTGGCGTCGATGATGGGCTCTTCGATGTGCTTGATTTCGCTCGGGTCCGGAAACTTGGTCGGGTTGTCGACTTCGACGATCTCACTGAGCGTGTTCGTAATCCGGTACCGCACACCGGGCGCGGTCGTGATCAGATCGATGTTGAACTCACGCTCCAGCCGCTCCTGCACAATTTCCAGGTGCAGCAAGCCCAGAAAGCCGCAGCGAAAGCCGAAGCCGAGCGCCACCGAATTCTCCGGCTCAAAACTGAACGCGCTATCGTTCAGCCGCAATTTTTCCAGGGCGTCGCGCAGCAGCCCGTGTTCATGGGATTCCACCGGGTAGAGACCCGCGAACACCATCGGCTTGATCTCTTCGAAACCGGGCAGCGGCTCCGCCGCCGGATTCTCCGCATCCGTGATGGTGTCGCCGATCTTTGCGTCGGCCACGTTCTTGATATTGGCGTGTAGAAACCCGACCTCGCCGGCCGACAGTTCGTCGCAGGGAATGGCTTTCGGAGACTGGAAGCCGACGCCTTCCACTTCGAACATTTGGCCGTTGGACCACAGCTTGATTCTCTGTCCCTTGCGCAGCTTTCCATCCAACACGCGCGCCAGAATGATCACGCCGCGATATGCGTCGAACCACGAATCGAAAATGAGCGCCCGCAGCGGCGCGTCTTCCGAACCTGCCGGCGGAGGCACCAGGTGCACGATCGCTTCCAGAATCTCGTGCACGCCCGTGCCTTGCTTCGCGCTGCACAGCACGGCATCGCGAGCATCCAACCCGATCACCGTCTCGATCTGCTCGCGAATGCGCTCCGGCTCGGCCGCGGGAAGATCGATCTTGTTGATGACCGGAATGATTTCCAGGTTGTGATGCAGCGCCAGGTATGTGTTCGCGAGCGTCTGCGCTTCCACGCCCTGGGACGCATCCACCACCAGCAGAGCTCCCTCGCACGCCTGCAAACTGCGCGACACCTCGTACGAAAAATCGACGTGCCCGGGCGTGTCGATGAGGTTGAGCTGATACATGTTGCCGTCGTCGCCCTTGTAGTTCAGGCGCACGGCGTGCGCTTTAATGGTGATGCCGCGCTCGCGCTCCAGGTCCATCGTATCCAGCACCTGCTCCATCATTTCGCGCTGCGAAAGTGCGCCGGTTACTTCCAGCAACCGGTCGGCGAGCGTCGATTTGCCGTGATCGATGTGCGCAATGATAGAGAAATTGCGGATAAATTCGCGGTCCATGCTTTGTTGGGGAACTCAACCCATTATCCCACAGCGGAATTCGGCGTCTGAATGCTCCCGCGCCTTCGCCAAACGTTCCACCTCAAACACCTCTATCGCTTCCTGAGCGGTAGCCTGAAATTAGGGAGAGCGATATGACCATACAAAACCAGCCGATGCCGATATGGGAGATCTTGAGTTCCATGGCGGGGGTCGCCGTGGGCGGGCTCTGTGGACCATTGGTGTTGATGCCGCGTCTCGGAAACATCCCGGAATGCAGCCTGCTCGGCGCGTTTTTGCTGGGCGTATCCGGCTACGGCATTCCCGCGCTGGTGCGCACGGTGCGCGGCAAATAGCTTACGAAGCGTGGCGCAGGCGGCGATGGTCCTTCAGAATGCAACGGTCCATCACCACCGCGAGTCCCGCCTCTTCGGCGCGGCGCGCGGCTTCTTCGTGCATCACCCCTTCCTGCATCCAGATCACCTTTGCGCCTTTGCGAATGGCCGCTTCCACGATTTCCGGAACGTACTCGGAGCGGCGGAAGATATCGACGATATCGATAGCATCCGGCACCGAGTCCAGGTCGGCGTAGGCGCGCTCGCCGAGCACTTCCCGCTCCTGAGGATTCACGGGAATGATGCGGTAGCCCGCCTGTTTCATGTACTCCGCAACCCCATAACTGGGCCGGAACCGCTTGCCGGAAAGACCGACCACGGCGATGGTGTGGGACGAGTGGAGAATTTCCGAAATGCTCTTCATGTTGCCTCTCGTGCGGGTTTGCGCACCGCGCGTTTCAGCTTCTGTACTTCCTCTTCGCTGAGATAGCGGAATTCGCCCGGTTTGAGCCTGCCGATCAGTAAGGGCCCGATCTGCACCCGCTTCAGTTTTTCCACCAGAAAACCGAAATGCTTGAACATGATGCGGATCTGGTTGTTTCGGCCTTCCGTCAGGCGGACTTCGTACCAGGGATTCTGTGCGGGGTGCAACAACTTGAGTCCCGCCGGCATGGTGCGGCGTCCGGAAAGCGGTACACCGTCCCGAAACTTCTGCTCCTGGTCGGCCGTCAGCGTGCCGTTCACTTTTACCAGGTAGACCTTCGGCAGGTGGGTGGCGGCGCTCATGATGGAGTTTGCCAGGTCGCCGTCATTGGTGAGCAGCAGCAGACCTTCGCTGTGATAATCCAGGCGGCCGACCGGATACACACGCTCCTTCACGCCACGCAGCAATTCCATCACGGTGGCGCGGCCCTCGGGGTCGCTTACCGTAGTCATGGTGTTGTTCGGCTTGTTGAGCGCGATGTAAAGCTGCCGCTTGGGCGCATGGAGCAGCTTGCCGTCCACCTTGATGTGGTCGCGTTCCAGGTCAGCCTTGGAACCAAGCTCCGTGACCACCGTGCCATTCACCGTGACCCGGCCCTCGGCCATCCACTTCTCGGCCTGACGCCGCGACGTCACGCCCGCTTGCGAGAGTATTTTCTGCAGCCGCTCTTCAGGCATCCGGTTCCCGATCGTTAGACGCTCCCACCGGCGTTTGGGGTTCGGCGGCCGCCGGCGCCTCGCTCCCGGGCTCTTCCGTGGCGGCGGTTTCGGCCGCGGCTTCCGGAGCGGAGGCGGTTTCTTCCGCGGGACCCTCGGAGTCCGAAAATGCCATGCGCCGGATCTCCTCGAACTCCTTGAGCGACGGCAGTTCGGCCAGATCCTTCAATCCGAACTGGATCATGAACTCCTTGGTGGTCTTGTACAGCATCGGCTTGCCGATGACGTTCTTGCGGCCGGCCACGGCGATCAGCTTGCGATCCAGCAGAGTCTTCAGTACGCCGGCCCCCTGAACGCCGCGGATTTCCTGAATCTCGGGCGCGGTGACCGGTTGCTTGTAAGCGATCACGGCCAGCGTTTCCAGCGCAGGCAGGGAGAGTTTCAGCGGCGGCTTCAGGCTCTTCACGAAACTGCGGACCGCGTCGTGATGTTCCGGTTTGGTCGCCATCTTGTATCCGCCGGCGACCTCGCGGATGGTGACGCCGTGCTCCGGTTTATCGAATTCCTCGATGAGTTGCGCCAGCAGGTTGGCCACGCGTTCGGCGGGTTCGCGCAGCGCGGCGGCGATCTGCGCCAGCGTCAGCGGCTCTTCAGCCACGTAAACGATGGCTTCCAGCACGGCCTTGAGCTGCGCATCTTCCACTGAAACGGGGGCGGCCTCTTCCGCCACCTCGCCGGAGAGAATTTCTTCCACCGTGACGGTCTCCGGGCCGGCGGCAGCTTCGGCTATAGCCGGGTCCGTTTGCGTCTCCTGCGGCTCAGCGGCGTCTGCCGGAGACGGCTCCGCGCCTTCCTCCGGCGCGGCACTCGAATTCTCTGTCTGTGGGGGGATTTCCAATTCTTCCATGCGGCTTACTTCACCAGCTAACTGTAATCTTTCTCAATTGCGGCAATCGGCTGCTCATTCGCGAACACCGTGTCGAAATTCTGATGCCGCTGCAGCGCGATCTCTCCGAACAGGTCCTTCTGCGCCACCACGACAGCCTGCATTCGCACCATCTCCAGCACCGCCAGGAAGAGCGCGATCATTCCCCGCCGGGTGCGCTGCTGCTCGAACATCCGCATGATGAACACCGGCTCGTCGGGTTTCATCTCCGTGAAGCGGTCCCGCAGGTAATGGATCATGTCCGCCACCGTGACGTCGGCCGATTCCACTTCGTACACCGGACGGTTCTTGGCCCTATCCAGCAATTCGCCGAATGCCTTCACCAGGTCGAAGAGTGTGATCGCCAGGCCGGGGTCGTCATCCTCGGAGACGAAAGACTTGATCTGCGGATTGCTCCAGACGTTCTCTTCGATCATTCGCTTCTGTTGCAGCATTTCAGCGGCGTTCTTGAAGCGTTCGTGCTCCAGCAGGCGATCCACCAGCTCCTGCCGCGGATCCTCGTTCTCTTCGCCTTCCTTTTGCAGCGCCGGGTCGCGCGGCAAGAGCATCTTGCTCTTGATGTGGATGAGGGTTGCCGCCATATACACGAACTCCGCGCCCAGATCGATATCCATCTCGCGCGCCTTGTCCATGTATTCCAAATACTGGCTGGTGATGGTAGCGATGGGGATATCCTTGATGTCGATCTGCTGCTTGCGGATGAGATCCAGCAGCAGGTCCAAGGGCCCGTCGTACTGCGCCAGGTGGAAGTTTAACGGCGAAGACACTGTCTTTCACGATAGCACGCGCTGACGGGCGGCCTCGCCATGCTACCATCGCCCTTCCTGCCGGGTATCCGGGCCGGTTTGGGCCTCCGGAAGCAAACTTTTCCCCCGCGCCGGCGTCTCTATTTCATACCCGTTTTCGTGGTAGGCGGAGGACCACTGTGGCGAATCGCAATACACGGCCGGGACCAGTCCGGCGTCATTGTAAATCTATGGTCACGCGTGTTGTTATTGCCGCAATGCTCGCGGCGTCTTGTGCTTTGGCCCAGATGTCGGCGTTTCCCCGGCCGAATTACTTCCGCGAAGTCTTCTCGCAGCCCCATGCCGATGTCCGTTTGCAGGATCCGGTTCATTTGAGCGACTACGTCACCGGCGGACATCTGGAACTTTCGCTCAAACAATACCTTGGCCTCGTGATGTCCAATAATACCGATGTAGGCATCCAGATGCTGAGCCTGGAGACTCCGCGCAATGCCATCACGCGCGCTCTCGGAACATGGGACCCGATCGCCAGCGCCACGTTCAGCGACACGCGCTCCTCCGCGCCCAGCGTCACCTCGCTCGCCGGCGCCAGCAACACCATTTCGTTAAGCCAGCCGGCCAACTTTTCGTTTACACAGATTCTTCCTTCCGGCACTCAGTACACCGTCGGTTTTGCGGCCAGCAAAAACTCCACCAACAGCGCCTTCGCTACTTTGAACCCGTATATCAGCTCGGGTTTGAGCGTCGCCATCGCGCAACCGCTGCTGCGCAATCGCGGTTACTTCATGAACCACATCAACCTGATGCTGGCGCGCAGCCGCTTCCGGGTATCGGAATATACGCTGCGCTCCCAACTCCTCCAGATCCTCTCCAGTGCCGAGGAGGCGTACTGGGATGTCATTCAGTCGCGCGAGAACCTGCGCGTCGCGCAAAGCGCCCGCAAGCTCGCGGAGGATTCCCTGAAGTTGTCCCAGCAGGAGCTGGAGCTCGGCGCTCTCTCGCCGCTCGATATCTATAATCCGCAGCAGCAGTTGGCGACTGCCGACCTGGCCGTCTCGCAAGCCCAATTCGCCCTCCAGCAGACCGAAAACGCGCTGCGCAAACAAATTGCAGCGGACCTCGATCCCGACGTTCGTAAGCTCCCCATCGAACTTACCGAATCGGTTGAGGCCATCGTCACGCCCGCAACTACGGATGTTGAGCAGGAACTGGCCAAGGCTCTGCAAACGCGGCCCGACCTCAAGGCCGCTATCCAGACCCTCGATGCCGATGACCTGGGCATCCGGCAGGCGAAGAACGAAATTCTGCCAAGCCTGACACTGACCGCGAATTACCAGACGCAAGGCATCGGCGGCATTTACTATCCCAACAGCGCGACGCTGATCGGCGGCACGGCGCAGGCCATCGCGCCGGTGCCGGGCGGCTTCGGCGATGCGCTGACGCAGTTGTTCGGTTTTGGATACCCGGTGTATTCCTTCGGGCTCAACCTTTCGCTGCCGATCCGTTCGCACGCCGCCGTCGCGGACATGGCGGATGCTCTGGTGCAGAAGAGGCGCGATTCCCTGGTGATTCGCAATACCCAGCAGCAGGTCCGGCTCAGCATCCTGAACGCGGTGAGCAATGTGCAGTCCAGCATGCAGTCGGTGAAGCTGGCGCTGGTCGCAAAGGACTTCGCCACCAAGTATCTGGACGCCGAAAATCAGAAATACCAGCTCGGTATCGATCCCATGCAGTTCGTCTTGCAGGCGCAGAATTCGCTGACGCAAGCCGAATCTAACGTAGTCCAGGCGCAAGTGGGCCTTCGACGCAATTTACTCAACCTGCTCACCCAAACCGGAGAGTTGCTCGACGAGCGCGGAGTAGTAGTGCAGTAGACTCGTCCCCGCTGTTGATACGCTGAAAATCGTGGGTACCGCCCAAATCGCCTTTGTCGCGGTGCTGCTGGCGTGTATTCTTGCATTCTTCGCGCCCGCGGTTCAGCGCTCCGTCAAAGCAACCCTCCACCGCCGCCGCTGGGCGATTCTCTTCCTTCCACCGACGCTCACCGTCATCTTCTCGCTGGCGGCCTGGAGTGCTCACGCGTTTTCCGTGCGGCTGACGCTGGCGGTCCTCCTGTACACCGTGTTGCCGGTGGTGTTCGTCGCTCTGCGGCAATATGCCATCGCCATCGCGGCGCTGTGGCTGCCGGTCGAGTTCGCCTTTGGCGCGGCGCTCGTGCCGTTGCAGGCTCGCGGATTCCTGCATGCTGTCATCTACGGAGTCGCAATTCTTCTCGGCCTGATCCTGTTCCTTTGCTACACGGGGTTGCCCGGGATGAAGTTCAACCTGCCGCGCAGCGCGCGCGACCTTTGGCTGCCGCTCGCCGCGTTTGCGATCACCGCACCGGTGCTGATCGGCGTGGGCATGCCGATCGGGTTTATCCCGCCTCCGCATCTGCCGGTGCAGCCCGCCGGCCGGATGGCAAGCGCGTTCGGAATTATCTTTGCGGGCACGGCGCTTCCGGAGGAGATTCTCTTCCGCGCGCTGATACAGAATCTCATCGTGCAACGCTGGGGCAAAGGCTGGCGGACGCTGCTGGCCGCCAGCGTGATTTTCGGCGCGGCGCATCTCGACAACGGTCCTCAACCGCTGCCGAACTGGCGATACGCCATCCTTGCGACCATTGCGGGAGTAGCGTATGGGCGCGTATTCCAACTGAGCTCCAGCATCGTGTCTTCGGCCCTGTTGCACACCCTCGTCGACTGGACTAAGCACTTCTTTTTCTGATGCTTGCGATTTTAGAGGCCCTGCTTGTTTTCGCCGCTATCGAAGCTTACATCTGGCGGTTGCGCTACATCGCCGGCTGGACCTGGATCGTGATCCTCGGAGCGATGCTGCTGAGTCACGCACTGCACGGGGAAACTCCGCGTACCCTCGGCTTTCGGATGGATAACTTCGGCGACGCCGCAAGGCGCTTCGGACCCGCGGTCGCCGTTATCGCCTCACTCATTCTGCTTTTTGGAGCCGGTTTGCACTCGTTTCGGGCTCTTACGAACCTGTCTTATACAGGTTCATTTGCCGTTTATTTATTGTGGGGTTGTTTTCAACAATATACGTTGAATTCCTATTTCGGGCGACGTATACAGGTACAAGTGGTCCCCGCGGCGCTGTTTTCCGCCGCTCACTATCCCAATTTTTTTCTGGTGGCGGTGACGTTCGTCCTGGGGTATGCCGCGACCGTCGCATACCGGCGGCAGCCGAACATCTACTTCCTGGGAATCGCCCACGGAGTCATCGGATTTCTGCTGTATTGGGCGCTGCCGGATGCGGTCACTCATCACCTGAATGTCGGTCCGGGATACCGTTAGCGTCTTTGGTGCGCGCGCGTCCCAAGCCGGCACAGAACGTCCCACAAGCGAACACCGCCAAATTGCTGCCTACCCGCTTAACCTCTGATACGTCATATGTTAGACTGAGCGGCTATTTGGCAGAAGCCGTGCCCTTTCTGCACGGGAATACCGAAATGGACATACCTCGCAAGAACGCCGGCCGCAAAAAAATTATCCGCATGACCGTCACCGCTGTGGTGGGTCTCGGAATCGTCGCCGGAATCACCTACGCCGTAACGCGGCTCAAGCCGGCGGCGCCCGGCGTGGAATATGGAACTCTGTGGCCGGACACGGTGAAGCGCGGCCCCATGGTTCGCGAGATCCACGGTTTAGGCACGCTGGTTCCCGAAGATACGCTGCTCATCACTGCTGCTACAGATGGACGTGTGGAGCGCATTATCGTGAGGCCCGGAACGCCGGTTAAGGCCGATACCGTGGTGATGATCCTGACCAGCCCCGAGCTCGAAACCGATGCTCTGAAGGCGCAGTACGATCTCAAAGCCGCGCAGGCCGACTACGAGAATTTGAAGGTGACGCTGCAGAAGACCTTCCTCGATCTCAAGAGCGTCGCGGCGCAAGTTCATACGGATCTGGAGACAGCCAAGCTGCAGGCGGAGCGCGATCAGACGCTTTCGAAAGACGGTCTGGTTTCGCAAATCGACGCCAAGATCTCCGCGCAGAAGGCCGCCCAGCTCGCCGAGCAGGAAAAGATCCAGCAACAGCGCATCGATATTGACGCGCAGGCACAGGAAGCGCAGCTCGCCGCGGCAAAAGTGAAAGTCGAACAACTGCAATCCGCGTACGAGCTCAAGAAGAGCCAGGTGGATCAGTTGAAAGTCCGCGCCGGTTTCGCGGGCATGCTGGAAGCCGTGCCGCCGCCGCTGAACCCGGTGGAAGAGGGGCAAAAAGTGACTGCCGGAACGCCGCTTGGAAAAGTCGCGCAGCCTTCGCATCTGAAGGCGGAACTGAAAATTCCCGAAACTCAGGTGAGAGATATCGTGATCGGCCAGCCCGCGATTATCGATACGCGCCTGGCGGGCGGCGGATCGAACGGGTTGATTGACGGGCACGTCTCGCGCATCGATTCCTCAGTCCTAAACGGAACGGTGACGGTGGATGTGGCGCTGAAAGGCGCGCTGCCGCCGGGAGCGCGGCCCGACTTGAGCGTGGACGGTACGATTCAGCTCGAAAAACTGGACAACGTGTTGTATGTCGGCAAGCCGGTCTTCGGGCAGGAGAACTCCACGGTTCAACTCTTCAAGGTGGAGCCCGACGAAAAGTACGCCGATAAAGTGAAGGTCACATTCGGCCGCAGCAGCGTGAATACCATTGAAATCAAGCAGGGTCTGAACGTCGGGGACAAGGTGATCCTCTCCGACATGTCGAACTACGACAACAGCGACCGAATTAAATTGAACCACTAAGAAAGAAATTTCGTAAGGGGATTTTTGAATATGGAAAACGGTGGGCAGCCGCTGATTCGACTGGATAAAGTGAGCAAGGTCTTCGTCACCGACGAAGTGGAGACGCATGCGCTCAGCAGCATCCATTTCGAGGTGAAGAAGGGAGAGTACCTATCGATTGCCGGCCCATCGGGCTGCGGCAAGAGTACGCTGCTGGCGATTCTCGGCTTGCTGGATACGCCGACCGACGGCACGTATTACTTGAACGGCAAGCCGGTAACCGGGCTGAAGCTCAGCGAGCGCGCGCGCATTCGCAACCGCGAGATCGGATTTATTTTCCAGGCGTTCAACTTAATCGGCGACCTCACCGTCTACGAAAACGTCGAACTGCCGCTCACCTATCGCGGCATGCCTTCGAGCGAGCGTAAGCGCCGCGTGCACGATGCGCTGGAGCGCGTCGGGATGAGCCATCGTATGAAGCATTATCCGTCGCAGCTTTCGGGCGGCCAGCAGCAGCGCGTAGCCGTGGCCCGCGCCCTCAGCGGCGACCCTTTGATTCTCCTCGCCGATGAGCCCACCGGAAACCTGGACTCGGCCAATGGTGAAGCCGTCATGAACCTGCTGCGCGAGCTGCATGCCGCCGGTTCGACGATTTGCATGGTGACTCACGACCCGCGATACGCGGAGTTCGCCGACCGCACGATTCGCCTCTTCGACGGGCGCATTGTCGAAGAGAGTATCGAATCGGCTAAAAACTAGGCTGCTGTCTAGCCTTAAAGTCAACCGAGAACCTGGAGGGGGCTCGATGGTGAAACTGAAGGGGACCCTGGCAGTTGTACTGTCTCTGTGTGCCGTCCAACTGCTGCAAGCCAAATCAATCGGTATCTCCCATGCGGAGTTCCGTCATAGCTATCAACTCGGGCCCGGAGGGCGGCTGGTTCTGCAGAATCTCTACGGGGATGTGAGCATCACTGCCTGGGATCGCGACGAGGTTCTGGTGGAAGCCTTTAAGCATTCCGCCGACCCGCGCCGGCTGGACGACGCAGTCATTGTGGTTGAGCCCTCCACGGGGCTGCTCTCCATACGGACGCAGTATGCGGGGTCTGACGCGTCGCATCCGGCGCAGGTGGAATACCGGATTACGGTGCCGCGCACTACGCATCTGGAGCAGGTCAACCTGATCAACGGCGGCCTTTCGATCAGCGGAGTTTCCGGTCCGGTGAAGGCTTCGGCGGTCAACGGCAGCATCCATGCCGACCGTCTGGAAGGCGATACGGAGCTTTCCACGATCAACGGCCAACTGATTGCCGACTTCGACAGAGTTTCGGCGAAGAGGCCGATTACGTTGAGCAGCGTCAACGGTCCGATACGGCTGTCGCTGCCTCCCTGCGCTCATGCGCGGCTGGAGGCGACGAACCGCAGCGGCGGGATCGAGAGCGACATCGGGCATGTTTCGCGCGCGCAGAGCGGGCAGGAACTGCATACCACGGTGAACAACGGCGGCGCGGAGATCCACGTGAAGAATGTGAACGGCGGAATCTCGATCCACTCCAGTTGGAATCGCAGGAAGACCAGAGCTACGAGTTAGGCTGCCGCGCCATTCGCGTTTCGATGCACCTTTTACCGCTCCCTCACGGGGCGGTGAAAAGATCCGGCTGCTGTTCTCGTCGCGCTCCATTCGCCTTTTCGATGCCGTTTACCGCTCCCTCACGGTCGCGGCTCCGTTAGCAGAATCAAGTACATAGGGAGCCGTGACCGTTAGGGGCTGTGAAGAAATATCGAATTGCTTTTCTCCGCATTCAAACGTACCTCGCATCCTCGGCACCGTTTACCGCTCCCTTACGGTCACGGCTCCGTAAGTAGTTGATTCTGCTAACGGAGCCGCGACCGTGAGGAAGCGGTAAAAGGTGCATCGAAAGGCGGACGGAGTGCGACGAGAACGGCAGCCGGATTTTTTCACAAGCCCGTTAGGGAGCGGTAAATGGTGCCGGGGATACGGAAGCAATTCGATTTTTGGTGCGGGTGTCGTCATCTGATGCTGCGTGTTAACCTGACAGGCCATGCACCCGGTGGCACAGGACGTCCGGTACGGGGTTCGCCTGTTATGGAAAACTCCTGGTTACACGGCGATCGCGCTGATGGCTTTGGCGCTCGGCATCGGCGCGACCACCGCAATTTTCAGTGTGGTGGATGCGGTGCTTCTGAAGCCGCTGCCATTTCGCGATGCCGGCCGCCTGCTGATTGTTCTGGAGCGCAACCCTACGCTGCATAAGAACTACATGTTCCTGGCGCCCGCGAATCTCTTCGATTGGCGGGAGCAAAGCCAGAGTTTCACGGGAATCGGCGCATTCCGTTCCGGCGTCCGCGTGAACCTCACGGGCGGACCCAACGGGCGGATTCAGCCGGAGGAGATCCGCGCCGAGTACGTCACGGCGAACCTGTTTTCTTTACTGGGCGCGCAAACCGTAGTGGGCCGCGACTTTCGGGCGGACGAAGACAAGCCCGGCCACTCCAATTTCGCTTTGCTGAGCCACCGTCTGTGGACGAGCCACTTTGCGGCCGACGCTTCGATTTCAGGGAAGACCATTCGCGTGCGCAATCAGAGCTACACGGTGGCCGGCGTAATGCCGCCGAACTTCGCGATCCTCGACCCGGCGGTGGATTTATGGCTGCCGCTCGCGGTCAATCCGGCGGACCCGCGACAGGCGAATGCGCGCAGCTTAAGTGCCGTAGCGCGCCTCAAGCCGGGTGTTTCGCTGCAACAGGCGCAGACCGAAATGGATGGTATCGGCGCGCGGGAAGAACAGGCCAACCGGACCCTGAACCTGGGCTACCGTCCGGCGCTTTACCCGTTGCGCGACCAGATTGCCGGCAAGACCAAACAGGCGCTGATGGTGCTCTCGGCGGCTGTCGGACTCCTGCTTTTGATGGCGTGCGCGAACGTGGCGAACCTGCTGCTGGCGCGCGGCGCATCGCGGCAAAAAGAGCTCGCCGTTCGCGCGGCGCTGGGTGCGGCGCGGAGCCGGATCGTGGTGCAATTGCTGAGCGAATCGGTGATGCTCGCGCTGACAGGCGGCCTGATTGGAATTGCACTGGCGGCCGGCAGCGTGGCGCTGTTGCGCCGCTTCGGCACAGACGCCCTCCCGCGCCTCAGCGAGATTGCTCTCGATGGCCGGGTGCTGCTGTTTGCGCTTGCCGTTTCCGTGCTCACGGGAATCGTCTTCGGTATCGCGCCGGCGCTGCGCGCGTCCGGACCTTCGTTGAATGCCGCGCTGGTTGAAACCGGACGCGGTGGAGGCGTCAGCCGCGCGAGCCGGCGCTTGCGGTCCGCCCTGGCATGCGCGGAAATTGCGTTGGCGGTGGTGGTGCTGATCGGCGCGGGGCTGCTGATTCGCAGCTTCGTACGCATGCGCGCTGCTGACGCAGGGTTCGACCCGCACAATGTTTTGACGTTTCGTTTGCCGCTGGCAGGCGGCCGCAATGCCACCCCGGACGGCGCAATCGCGTTTTTCCGGCAGGCACGAGCGCAACTCTCCGGCCTCCCGGGCGTCCAATCCGTAGGGATGATCGATACGCTTCCGCTCACCGGGCTCGGCACGGGATACACGTTCAGTGTGGATGGCCGCGCGCCGTCGCGCGAAGAACAGCGCCCGATCGCTCTTGCCCGCTCCATCGGTCCGGGATACTTCCGGGCGTTGCGCATTCCGCTGGTGGCCGGCCGCGATTTCACGGAAGCGGATAATAAAGATGCTCCGCCGGTGATCGTCGTGAATCAACTCCTGGTCCGCCGCTTCTTTCCGAATCAGAACCCGATCGGCGCGCGATTGGTGCTTCACGATCGCGGCGGACGAATTGCGGAGATCGTCGGCGTCGTGGGCGATGTGAAACCCGAGCGTATCGACACAGCCGATTGGCCTGCGATGTACCTGCCGTTCGCGCAAAGCACGAATCCCACGATGGTGATGACGCTGCGCACCGCGCAATCGCCCCTTGCGGTCGCGACGGCAGCGCAACGCGCCATCCATCAACTCGATCCCGACCAGCCGGTGGCGGACGTGCGTTCGATGGACTCGATTGTCGACGAAGCAACCGGCGATGCGCGCTTCAATGCGATGGTGCTCGGACTGTTCGCGGCGATCGCGTTCGTGCTGGCGGCCGTCGGCATCTACGGCGTGATTGCTTACGACGTGAGCCAGCGGACTAATGAGATCGGGCTTCGCATGGCGCTCGGCGCCGAATCACGGGACATTGCACGGCTGGTGCTGATGAAAGGCGCGGAACTGGCCGCAACCGGCATCGCCGTGGGGCTCGCCGCCGCCGTCCTGTTGACTCGTTACATGGAGTCCATGCTCTACACGGTTCGCGCCACCGATTTTTCCACCTTCGCCGCCATGAGCGTGCTGCTGGGGGTGGTGGCGCTGGCCGCCAGTTATCTGCCGTCTCGCCGGGCCATGGCGCTCGACCCCGTGATTGCCTTGAGGCACGAGTAAACCAACATGATCACTTTACGAAACTTAGAAAAATTTTATGAAGGCGGTTATGGACGCACGTACGTGCTCCGCCGTGTGAATGTCGAAATCAAAGAGGGCGAATTCGTCACCATTATGGGACCGTCCGGAGCGGGGAAGAGCACGCTCTTGAGCATTCTCGGGATGCTGGACCATTCGTGGACCGGCGAGTTCGAATTTTTCGGCAACTCCGTGCATCGCATGAAGCCGAAAGATCGCGTGGAACTCAACAAGAAGTACGTCGGCTTCGTATTTCAGAGCTATCACCTCATCGACAATCTCACGGTGTACGAAAACCTGGACATCCCGTTGTCCTACCGCAACGTGAAGGGCTCCGAGCGCGCGGCGATCGTGTGCGACACGCTGGACCGTTTCCACATCGTCGGGAAGCGCGATCTGTATCCGAGTCAGCTTTCGGGCGGCCAGCAGCAGCTTGTAGCGGTGGCGCGCGCGGTGATCGCGAATCCCAGACTGATCCTCGCCGACGAGCCCACGGGCAACCTGCATTCGAGCCAAGGCAAGGAAATCATGGAGCTGTTCCAGAAGCTGAACGCCGAAGGCACCACGATCATTCAGGTGACGCACTCGGAAGCCAACGCGGCGTTCGGGCACAGGCTGATTCAGCTTGCCGATGGGTGGGTGGTGAGCGGCGGCACGGATTCGGTTGCTCCCGCGACGCCCGGCGCTACCGCGTAATGCAGTGGTTTGCGGCGCTTTCGGCGCGCTTCCGCCGCCGCCGCATGGCCGCCTTTGTGCGCGACTTCCAGGTGACGGAGAAGACGCGCATTCTCGATATCGGCGGCACGCCCGATAACTGGAATCTGATCGCTCAGCGCCCTCAGGTGACACTGCTGAATATGCCGCGGGCACGCGCCGATGTCGGCGCGGCTACGTGGGTGGCAGGCGACGGGCGTCAACTTCCGTTCCGCGACGGCGCTTTCGATATCGTGTTCAGCAACTCGGTGATCGAGCATGTGGGCGACGGCGCGAGCCAGCAGCGCTTTGCCGCCGAAGCCGGCCGCGTGGGCCGTGCGTTCTGGGTGCAGACGCCGAACCGGTGGTTTCCGGTTGAGCAGCATCTGCTGACACCCGTGGTCCACTGGCTGCCGCGCGCTTGGCAGCGCGTGCTCATGCCGCGCGTGAATTTGTGGCAGCGGCTCGCGCGGGTGACGGAAGACCGGCGGCGGTTTTATATCGACCATTACCTGAATGATGTTCGCCTGCTGGATGCCGCGGGAGTGCGCGCGCTTTTTCCCGGTGCGGTGATTGTGCGCGAACGGTTCTGGGGAGTGACGAAGAGCCTGATTGCCGTGCGCCGTCCGCCGCCTGGGTTACAATGACGTTGCATCATGCAGGTACTCCAGGCGGGCCAACATAAACTCATCTATTTGGAACTGCAACCCGAAATGGTGGCGAGCATCGCGCGCCAGGCGGGATTTGAAACTCGCGCCAAGGACGGCCGCCGGGTGATCCATCTGGAATTGAATGCCGCCGGGAGACAGGCTCCTCTGCTGTTGTTCGATGCCGCCGATCCGGCGAACCTGGGCTGGTTTTCGCGGTGCCAGTTCTACATCGACGGACGGTCGGGAAGCGTGATGCAGACGCCGATTACGCTGGCGAATAAACGCGATCGCGGCGGACGCGCCCATCGCAACGCTGTGCGGCTATCGATTTCCAAGGAACTGCCGGCGAATTTCCGCCTTCCGGGCAAGCAGCCGTTGACAGAGCAGGTGTTTTATCATTTGCTGCTGAATTTTCTGCAGGCGCTGACCAAGACAGGGGTCGCGGTGTGCGGCAATGGGGCGGTGGAGCCTCTGGCGGGCCGTACGGAGAGCGTCGGGGTCCGAAATTAGCGCGGCCGCCCGCGGTTGCCGTGCGCAATGGCACAGTTCGCCGAATTGTGCGCGAAACCTTGGCGGCCCGCGGTGTATCGTAACGAGTGGAGACGAAGCTGGAGGTGTTTCGGGGGGAATGCCTCCGGCAGACGTCGATTAGGCCGGCTCTGCGGAGCCGGCTTTTTTCTGCGCTTCCGCCGTTGCCGCTTGCACCACCTTTTCCACTTCGGCGCGATACTCGCGCAACCCTTCGTCTGTGGTCGCTTCGAAGCGCATCACCAGCACCGGCTGCGTATTCGATGCACGCACCAAGCCCCAGCCGTTGCTGAAGAGGACGCGCACGCCATCCACGTCGAGGGTCTTGTGCCGCGATTGCAGGTCCTCTTTGGCGAGGCGAACGACTTCGAATTTGATTTCGTCGGGACAATCGAAGCGAATCTCCGGCGTGGTGACTGTCTCGGGTAATCCGGCGAGCTGCGCGGAAAGAGGCTTGCCGCTTTTTGAGACGATCTCCATCAGGCGGCAGGCGGCGTACATGGCGTCGTCAAAGCCGTGATAGCGATCGGCGAAGAACATGTGGCCGCTCATTTCGCCGGCCAGCTCGGCATGTTCCTGCTTCATCTTCGCTTTGATGAGCGAATGGCCGGTCTTCCACATGATGGGGTTGCCACCGCGGGCCGTCAGATCGTCATACATGATCTGCGAACACTTTACTTCGCCGATGAAGGTCGCTCCCGGCTTGCGCGACAGAATCTCGCGGCCGTAGATGATCATGAGCTGGTCGCCATAGATGACTTTGCCGCGATCGTCCACCGCACCGATGCGGTCCGTATCGCCGTCGAAGGCGATGCCCAATTCCGCGCCGGTCTCGCGTACCTTCGCGATCAGGGCTTCGAGATTCTGCGGCACGGTGGGGTCGGGGTGGTGATTGGGGAAGTGGCCGTCCATCTCAAAGAACATCTCGGTGGCGTCCACATTCAGCTTCTCGAGAATGCGATGCGTCACCGGACCGCCGGTGCCGTTTCCGGCATCGACCACCACCTTGAGCTTGCGCGAAAACTGAAACTGCGCCGACACTTCATCGACGTACGGCGTGACCGCGTCATAGGCGGACTCGCTTCCGGCGCCCTCAGCCAAGTCGCCCGACTGGATCATGCGAAGGAGTTGCTGGATGGCATCGCCATGGATCGTAGACGCGCCGCACACGGTTTTAAATCCGTTAAATTCGGGCGGGTTGTGGCTTCCGGTGATCATCACGCCGCCGTCGGCTTTCAGGTGGATCACGGAATAATACAGCACGGGCGTCGGCACGACGCCGAGATCGATCACCTCGCAGCCACTGGCCTTCAGTCCCTTCATGATCGCGTCGCGCAGCCGCGGCGAGCTCAGGCGCGTATCGCGGCCGAGGGTGATTTTTCTGCCGGCGTTGCGTTGCAGGTAGGTTCCGAAAGCCTGGCCGAGCACCTCGATGTCAGGGCTGAGCAACTCTTCATCCGCCACGCCGCGGATGTCGTATTCACGGAAGATAGTAGGTTTCAACATTCGTTCAATAAGGTTCCATTCGGTATGATAACCACAGTCGGGTGGTGCAATGGCACTGGCCCGGCGACACGCCGGGAGTAAGATAGCGGATAGCCGTGTGCCTATGAAAACCGCCGAACGCCAGTTTACGACATTGAGCGGGGTTCCGATTGACCCCGTGTACGAACCGAAGGATCTGGCGGGTGTCGAGACCGCTCGCGACATCGGCGCGCCGGGCGAATTTCCGTACACGCGCGGGATACACCGCGACATGTATCGCGGGAAGCTTTGGACCATGCGGCAGTTCTCCGGCTTCGCCACGCCGGAAGAGACGAACCGCCGCTACCGCTATCTGCTGTCGCAAGGGCAGACCGGCCTTTCCGTAGCGTTCGATCTTCCGACCCTGATGGGCTATGACGCCGACCACGCGATGAGCGAAGGCGAAGTGGGCAAGTGCGGCGCGTCGATCAGCTCGCTGGAGGATATGGAGATTCTGTTTCGCGGCATTCCTCTGGGCGACGTGACGGTCTCGATGACCATCAACTCGCCCGCCAGCGTGCTGTGGGCGATGTATCTGGCGGTGGGCGAGCGGCAGGGCGTCTCCTGGAGCAAGCTTTCCGGGACGCTGCAGAACGACATTCTGAAGGAATACATCGCGCAGAAGGAATTCATTTTTCCGCCCAAGCCCTCGATGCGGCTGGTCACCGACACGATTGAGTTCGGCGCGAAACACACTCCGAAATTCAACCCGATTTCGATCAGCGGCTATCACATTCGCGAAGCCGGATCGACAGCCGTTCAGGAACTAGCTTTCACGTTGCGCGACGGCATGGAATATGTCGATTGGGCGCTGGAACGCGGGCTCGATGTCGACGAATTCGCGCCGCGGCTCAGCTTCTTCTTCAATGCGCATAGCGACTTTTTCGAGGAGATCGCAAAATACCGCGCCGCGCGCAAGATCTGGGCTTATGCCATGCGCGACCGCTACGGCGCCAAGAGCGAACGCAGCATGAAGCTGCGCTTTCACGCGCAGACGGCGGGGTGCTCGCTGACGTGGCAGCAGCCGTATAACAACGTGGTGCGAACGGCGCTGCAAGCGATGGCGGCGGTGCTCGGCGGAGCGCAATCGCTGCATACGAATTCGCTGGACGAAGCGTATGCGCTGCCGAGCGAACAGGCGGTGACGATCGCGCTACGCACGCAGCAGATTCTGGCTTACGAAACGGGAGTGCCGAATACGGCCGATCCGCTGGGCGGTAGCTACTTCCTGGAAAAACTGACGCTCGATACCGAAGCGGCGGCCAATGACTACATCCGGCGCATCGACGGGATGGGCGGCATGATTCCGGCGATTGAACAGGGTTTTCCGCAGACGGAGATCGCGTCGGCGAGCTACCGGTATCAGCAGGAAGTGGAGGCCGGGGAGCGGGTGATCGTGGGGGTGAACCGCTTCCAGAGCGACGACCAGCCGATCGAACTTTTGCAAATCGACGAGACCAGCGGCGAGCATCAGTGCAAGAAACTCGCGGCGCTCCGCGGGCGGCGGGACAACGGCGCTGTGCAGAAGAGCCTGGACGCTTTGAAGCGCGCCAGCGAAGGCACGGAGAATACGATGCCGTATCTTCTGGATGCGGTGCGCGCGTACGCCACGCTGGGCGAGATTTGCGACGCGCTCCGGGCTGTCTTCGGCACGTATACGGAGACGACGCACCTCTAACGCGCAAGCCATGACAAGACCGATTCGAGTGTTGGTGGCCAAGCCCGGGTTGGACGGCCATGACCGCGGCGCGAAGGTGATCGCGCGCGCTCTTCGCGATGCAGGCATGGAGGTGATTTACACGGGACTGCGGCAGACGCCGGAGATGATTGTGGCGGCGGCGCTGCAGGAAGACGTTCAGGTGATCGGGTTGTCGATTCTCTCGGGCGCGCACAACGCGATTGTGCCTCGCGTGATGCAGCTGTTGCGCGAGAAGGACATGATGGACGTGAAGGTTGTGGTGGGGGGAATCGTGCCGGATGAAGATGCGGCGGCACTGAAGCGGGACGGGGTGGCGGCGGTATTTCAGCCGGGGGCTTCGCTGGAAGAGATCGTTCATTTCATCAGGGGCGCGGTGGGGGAGTAAAAGCGCGTTCCGCTCGCTTCGCGCTCGTTTCGCTCGCGTGTACCGGCCGGGAGGCCGGTACATACTGGCCTGAAACGTGCGAGTTTGAGGGCCGAACCACCGAGTCATGAACCCCAACTTTCGCAGTTACAATGAAGTGGCGAGATTTCGCCGGCCTTCCAGCCTGTGGCGGGGCCGTCACACCTGTGGCGCGCCTGCTCGTTGTTGCGAACACCCAAGATCCGGTAAAATAATGGCTTATCAACTTGTCGAAGACCGGCTGCACCGAGTGAAATTGTCTCCCGTCCATCCACATATCTACAGCGGCCAACGGAAAGGGATTGCTGCATGAAGTTCCTCAGGCGTTCTCGCCTGGCCGTCGCCGCCACCTGTCTGACCGTCGCATGGCTGCTGCCGGTGCGCGCGCAAACGCCGCCACAGCAGGGCCAGCAACAGCAGCCACCGGCGCAGACGCAGAAAAATCCACCGGCCACCCCGCCGTCGAACCCGTTCGAAAACGTTCCGGGTACCCCCACCACGCCGGCGCAGCAACAACAGCCGCCCGCGCAACAACAGCGGCCTCCGGCACAGCAACAGCGGCCTCCAGCACAGCAGCAGCGTCCGTCGAATCCATTCGAGACGGTGCCGACGGCTCCCAATCAGCAGCTCGAGACGCCGAAAGCGGCACCCGGCGCGCAGGCGGCCGCGAACGGCCAAGTGATCACCGGCATCGATTTCCGCGGCAATCGCCGGGCGCAAGCCGACGTCCTGAAAGCGATGATCCTGAGCAAGGTCGGCGACATTTACAACGAAGAGACCGTGCGGCGCGACTTCATGGCTCTGTGGAACAGCGGCCGCTTTGACGATATCCGGCTGGAAACGGAAGAAGACCCGAAAGGCGGCGTGATCCTGCGTTTCGTGGTGACCGAACGCCGCGTCATTCGCTCCTTGAACTACGAAGGCATCCACACCGTTACGGTTTCGGAAATTCTGGACCGCTTCAAAGAGCGCAAGGTCGGTCTCACGGTGGAATCGCAGTACGACCCGAACAAGATTCAGCGCGCGAGCGTGGTGCTGAAGGAGTTTCTCTCCGAACGCGGGCGGCAGTACGCCACGGTTGACCCGATCATCGAGCAGATTCCGCCGTCGTCACTGAAGGTTACATTCCAGGTGCACGAAGGTCCGAAGGTAAAAGTCGGCACGATCACCGTGACCGGCAACCAGGCGAAAAATAAGCGCTGGGTGGTGGCGGCCATGAAGAACCTGCACCCCTACGGCGTGCCGCACTCCATCCTGCTCGAGAACGTGTTCGCGAAGACCTACGATCAGGCAAAGCTGGAAGAAGATCGCGAGCGTGTTCGCGAAGCATACCGCGACGACGGCTATTTCATGGCCAAGGTGCTGGATGAGAACGTCAACATCGTGCCGCGGGGCGGGAAGGGCTGGCGCCTTCCGTTGATCAAGATGAACACTCCGGGCATCTTCGCCGACATCACCATGCCGGTGGAAGAAGGCCGCCTGTATCATGTGAACAATGTAAATTTTGTTGGCGTGAAGCTCTTCCGCACGCCGCAAGTTCTGGCCAAGCCGCTGTTCGGCATGGGTCCCGGCGACGTTCTCTCCACGGACAAGCTGCGCAAGGGCCTGGAGAACATGCGCAAGCTGTACGGCAAGTTCGGGTACATCGACTTCGTGCCGGAACCGGATTTCGATGTCATTCCGAATTCCGATAAGATCGACCTCACCTTGAACTGCGAAGAAGGCAAGCAGTTCTTCATTCGCCGCATCGACTTCACCGGCAACACGACGACGCGCGACAAAGTCATTCGCCGCGAAATTCTGCTGGACGAAGGCGACATGTTCAACACCGAGCTGTGGGACCTCAGCATTCTGCGTCTCAACCAGCTTGGGTATTTCGACGTGTTGAAGAAGGAAGACGCCGCGGATATCAAGCGCAACCCGCAGAGCAACACCGTGGATATCCTGCTCAAGGTGAAGGAACGCGGCAAGAACTCGGTAGGTCTCAACGGCGGCGTTTCCGGTATCGCGGGCAGCTTTGTGGGCGCGAACTACTCGACCAACAACTTCCTTGGCCTAGGCGAGACGCTTTCGATTTCGACGCAGCTCGGCACGCTGATGCGCGACGTGAACTTCGGCTTCACGGAGCCGTACTTCCTGGATCGTCCGCTGCAGCTCGGGTTCGTGGTTTATCTACGGCGCTTTAACTTCGATCAGGGCCGCGAAGCCTCGATTCTCGCGGGGCAGAACCTGATCCCGTTGTACAACCAGCTAGGGCAGAACAACCTGCTGAATTATATTCAGAACAGCCACGGGTTCAACGTTTCGATGAGTTATCCGCTGCGCCGCAGCTTCACGCGGCTGTCGCTGACTTACGGCTACGATATTTCGAACATCACCACGCAGACCACGGCAGCGGCGAACTATTTTCAATATGTAAATTTCTCGGGAGCTTTCGGGCCGAACGCGCTGAACGGAATCCGCACCAGCCAGATTACGCCGGGCCTGGTTTATAACACCGTCAACCATCCGATTACTCCGACCGCTGGAAAGAGCTACTACCTGGGCCTCTCGTTCTCCGGCGGACCGCTGGGCGGCAACGTCAACACCATCACTCCCACCGCGGATGTGAAGTACTTCCATCCGTCACCGATCAATCACCATCACATTCTGGCGTTCCACGGATCGACGAAGATCATCAGCGGATTCGGAGGAAAGGCAATTCCTCCGTTCTCGCGAACGTTCATCGGCGGCGAGCAGGACGTGCGCGGTTTCGAATTCTGGGAAATCACACCGATCGCGTTTATCCCGTCGAGCACTTCCGTGCCGGTCTTCAATAACGATGGCAGCCCGCGCACGCAGAACGTGGTTCAGGGAGGCTCAGTCGTCTCGCAGCCGGTTACCATGCAGGTGCCGATCTATCAGCTCATCACGCCGGGCGGCGACTGGCAAAGCGTCGGGAACTTTGAATATCGCATCCCGATTCTCGGCCCGGTCGTGTTGGCCGCGTTCGCCGATTTCGGCGTCAACCGCGTGCTGCGCCCGGATCAGCTTACGATGGATCCGCAGCGCGTGCTGCAACTCAACCAGACGTTCCCGCAGGCCGGGTTCAACGGCAAGATCCAGATCGACCCGATCAGCGAGCGTCCCAGAATGTCTACCGGTCTGGAGTTGCAGGTGATGCTGCCGGTGGTCAACGCGCCGTTCCGCGTCTATTTCGCGTATAATCCTTTAAGGATCAATACGAATTTCCAGCCGCCCATCGTGGCGGACCGCGCCGCTTTCCCGAACAACGCCACATTCATCCAGTCGCTACAGAGTTTCGGACAGATCTACCCGTTCGATGAACGGAGAACGCTATTCCGGTTCACAATCGGCAGGACATTCTGATTTGAAGCCCGTCGCAGTATGGTAGTATTTTCACACTTAGGAGTTTCCAGCTTGAAGAAGAATTTCGTAGTTTTACCCGCCTTGGCACTTTCGTTCGCCGCGCTCGCCGGCGCACAAGCCCCGGCGCAGCAGGCCGCGGCGCCGGCTCGTACGGGCACAGCCACGGCTCCCGCTCCCCCTCCCACAAAGGTCGCGATCATCAGTGTTAGCGAATGCCTCATCAGCACCGGCGAAGGCAAGAAGGCCGCCGCGGAGCTTCAGGCCAAGTTCACGCCGCGCCGCGACGCCCTGCAGAAGAAGGACGCCGATATCAAGCAGAAGCAGGACCAGATGAAGAAGGCCAGCGCCACCATGAGCGATGAGGCCAAGGCTCAGCTCGCGCGCCAAATCGACGCTGACACCAAGACCCTGCAGCGCGATGCCGAAGATCTGAATGCCGATGTGGAGACGGAAAACAATCGCATCATGCAAGACCTCGGCAACAAGCTCATGAAGTTGCTGGATGCGTATGCTCTGCAAAATGGCATCGCCGTCGTGTTGGATGTCAGCAATCAGCAGACTCCGGTTCTTTGGGCATCGACCGCCGTTAATATTACTGAGGACATGGTCAAGCTGTACGACCAGGCGCACCCGGCGACGGCTACCGCAGCGCCCGCTACGGCCGCCAAACCGCCCGCCGCCAAGCCGCCTGCCACCAAGAAGTAACGCGATCCCCCGTGGAGATCCCTCTGATACAATCTGGTCAGGGGGATCTTATCCCATGAAGCGCCTCGCACTTCTTTCGACCGCGCTACTCTTCGTGTGCACGGCATTTGCACAATTCCACAATTCACAGCCTTTCGTGACCGGCGGTTTCGGCAATGTTGTTCGTCCCGCCGGAAACCCGGCGGGAAATCCGAGTCTCGGTTTCCCGGCGAGCGGAATCGGCGGCATCACTCTGCCGACCGGTAGTCCGCGGCTGGTGGTACCACGGGCGCCCGGATTTCAAAACAACGTTCGCCGGGTGCCGCGAACCGGCAATGCGGCGGTGTACGCGTATCCGGTTTATGTTGGCGGATACGGCTATGGATATGGCTACGGGAACGACGCCGTGCCGCCGCAGGAGGTTCAGCAGCCGCAGCAGCCGGCGCAGCCGAGTGTGGTGATCATCAACCAATACCCGGCGCAGCTGCCCCCGCCTCCGGCGCTGTACGAACCGCAGCCGCAGCCGGGGCAGGCTCCCGCGCAGCAGGAAGAGCCGGCACACTATCTCATCGCGCTGAAGGACCATACGGTCTACTCCGCGGTGGCGTATTGGGTGGATGGCGATACGCTGCATTACTTCACCAGCGGCAACACTCATAATCAGGTGTCGCTGTCGCTGGTGGATCGGGACCTGACGAAGCGTCTGAACACCGAATCCGGTGTGACGGTCAACTTAACTCCCGGGAAGTAGTTGAGTTCAACGCAGCACGTCTCTGCGGGCGCGCCGCACGCGCCTTCGACCGGTCTGAAGGTCGCTACCGTTAAGTTGCTACTGTTAAGATGTAAGGCTGGCCGCCAGAGCCCGCGCATGCACAGACTTCTGCCCTCGTTACCGACTCTGGATGTCACCGGGGTAATCGACATCCTGGTTGTGGCCTTCCTTGTGTATCAATGCCTGATGGTGGTTCGCGGCACCCGCGCGGGACACATTCTGGTGGGCATTATGGTGATGCTCGGATTGTATGGCATCGCCGTGTGGACCGGACTGGAGGCGTTGCGAACGCTTCTTTCCACCATTGTTCCTTACCTTGGCATTGCGGTCATCGTTCTGTTTCAATCGGAGATTCGCCGCACGCTCGCGCGCATCGGACGGAAACGGCTGCTCGGCCTTTTGGGCGGCGGCTTCCGGGCGCCGGAGGCAGTCAGCGAGATCATGCTTGCGATCGAGCAACTCGCCTCGCAGAAGATCGGCGCTCTTATCATCATGGAACGCGACATTGGACTGCGGACCTTCATCGAAAGCGGGGTGCGTCTGGATTCGCGGATTTCGCGCGACCTGCTGCTCAGCATTTTTCAGCCCGGGCTGCCCCTGCACGATGGCGCGGTCATCGTGCAAAAGGACCGCATCGCGGCGGCGGCGTGCTTTCTTCCGCTGACCACAAATCCGCTGCTCTCCCTGAAGCTCGGCACGCGGCATCGTGCGGCCATCGGCATCACGGAAGAAACGGACTGCCTGTCGCTGGTGGTTTCCGAGGAGACCGGGCGCATCTCGGTGGCGGCGTTCGGCGAGCTTGCGCAAGGCCTCAGCAGCGCGGAGGTGGTGGAGCGGATCAATCGCCACTTCGGAGTGCATCGCCCGACCCTGATGCACATCGACGAGTTTCCGGCGGATATCCCGCTGGCGGAAACGCCCGCTTCCGGTAATCCAACCGAGAGAGTGAATCCATGACGCGCAAAGGCGCGCGCCGGTGGCTTGGGTTCGTCACCGAGAACATCGGCTATAAGCTGCTGGCGCTGTTCGCCGCGGTGGCGCTGTGGGCGCTGGTGGCCACCGAGCCCGAGCTTTCCACGTTCGTCAACGTGCGGGTGGAATACAAGAATCTGCCCGATGAGCTGGAACTGGCGAGCGAGCCTGTCACCAGCGTGCTGCTGGAACTGCGGGGACCCTCGGGTGAACTGCGCGGCATCGGTGACGGCGGGCAGCGGCCGGCGGTAGTGCTCGACATGTCGAGCGTGACGCCTGGGAGGCGGACGTTCGTCATCGATACCTCAAACATACGGCTGGGGCGGGCGGTGCATCTGGTGCAAACCACGCCATCGGAGCTCTCATTTACGTTCGACCGGCGGGCCACGCGCACGGTTCCCGTAGTGGTGCGGCTGACCGGGGACGGACATTCGGGATATACGGCGGTGGCGACGCGTTCGGACCCGCCGGAGCTCAAGATTGTCGGGCCGGCATCGCACGTCAATAAGATCACGCAAGTGGAGACGGATCCGGTGGATGTCTCCAGCGTTTTCGGCGTGAAGCAGTTTCGCGTAACGGCAACGGTGGGCGACCCCTTTGTGCGGTTCGACGCTTCCCCCCAGGTGACGGTCACCGTTACTATGAAGAAGATCTAATGGGAGACCCTTTTGGCGAAACAGTTATTCGGCACTGACGGCATTCGAGGAGTTGCAGGCGAGTATCCCCTGGACGGGGCAACGGTTTATGCGTTCGGCTGCGCGTTGGGAGAGGACCTGATTGCGCATCGCGCCCATCCGGAAGTCGTCATCGGAACGGACACGCGGGAATCCGGGCAGTGGATCGCGGAAACCGTGGCGGGCGGCTTGCAGGCGCGCGGCGTTGGCGTGCGTTTTGCCGGCGTCATCACCACGCCGGGAGTCGCGTACCTGACGCGGACTTTGGATTTCGCGGCGGGTGTGATGATTTCGGCCTCGCACAATCCGTATCACGATAACGGCCTGAAGGTGTTCAGCCATAGCGGCTTCAAGCTTCCCGACGATGAGGAACACGTGGTGGAGCAGAGCATCCTGGCGCTTCGCGAACAGGGTGTGGCTCCGCAGCGCGCGGCGCTTGCGGTAGACGAATCGCTGGACCGCCGCTATCTGGAGTTCCTGATCGGGACTGTGTCGGTGCGCTTCGACGGTGTCAAGATCGCGATCGATTGCGGCAACGGAGCGTCGTACCGGCTGGCGCCGGAGCTGTTCCGAAAACTCGGCGCCGAAGTCGTCACCGTGTGCACGGAGCCCGATGGCCGCAACATCAATCTGAACTGCGGAGCGCTTCACCTGGGCCTGCTGCAGGAGACGGTGGTGGCGAGCGGCGCGAATTACGGAGTGGCTTTCGATGGCGACGCGGATCGCGCGATCTTCGTCGCGGCGAGCGGCAAGGTTGTGGATGGCGACGGTGTGCTTCTCGCGGTGGGGCGTGCGTTGAAGGACGCAGGCCACCTGCCGGAGAACACGGTGGTGGCGACGGTGATGTCGAATCTCGGCCTGGAGAAGGCGCTCGAGCGGCACGGCATTCGCATGCTGCGTACGGCGGTGGGCGATAAGTACGTGTTGGAGGAAATGGTACGGCTGGGCGCGACGCTGGGCGGTGAACAATCCGGACACGTCATCTTCCGCGAATTCGCGACTACCGGCGACGGGCTGCTTACCGCGCTGCGGGTTTTCGAGATCGCCCGGGCGGCCAATTTGGGGCTCGACGAATTGGTGAAAGACCTCCAGGTGTTCCCGCAGAAGCTGGTGAATATCCGGGTGCGGGAGAAAGCGGGACTGCTGGAGCGGCCGGCGGTTGCGAGCGAGATTCGCCGGGTGGAAGAGGCATTCGCAGGCTCCGGTCGCGTGCTGGTGCGCTTCTCGGGCACCGAACCGCTGGCGCGCGTCATGGTCGAGGGTCCGGATCAGGCGCAGGTGGACGCGTTCAGCGCGAGCATCGCGGAGGCGATCCGCAGGGAAACCGGGCTTTAGTGCTACGGGTTTACTACTGCGACCATTGTCCGATTCCGCTGCCGCAAGGCCACAAATTTCCGATCGCGAAGTATGCGCTATTGCGGCAGGCGCTCGCGGCGGAGAATTGCTTCGAACTCGTGCCCGCTCCGCCCGCTTCGGCTGGTGATGTCGAACGCGCACACGATCCGGTGTACGTGGAAGCGTTCGTCAACGGTACTCTATCCGGGGCGGCGATCCGGCGCATCGGGTTTCCGTGGTCGGCGGAACTGGTGCGTCGCACGATGTGTTCGGTGGGGGCCACGCTGGCTGCCGCGCGGCAGGCGCTGGCTACTGGTTTCGGAGGCTCGCTCGCCGGAGGCACGCACCACGCATTTTACGGAGAGGGGTCGGGATTCTGCGTGTTCAACGACGCCGCGGTGGCGATCCGAAATCTCGGCGTGCGCGCAGCCGTGGTCGACCTGGATGTGCATCAGGGCGATGGAACGGCGAGTATTTTTTCCGGCGATCCGGATGTGCTTACGGTGTCGCTACACGGGCGGCACAACTTTCCGTTTCGCAAGCAGACCAGCGGCATCGACATCGAATTCGAAGACGGCGCGAGGGACGAGGAATACCTGAGCCGGGTGGGCGAGGTCTTACCGGCGGTGCGCGAATTTGCGCCGGAGGTTGTTTTCTACCAGTCGGGGGTGGATGGCTTGGCGTCTGACCGGCTTGGACGATTGAGTCTGACGCACTCAGGGCTCCTTGAGCGGGATCGGCTCGTACTCGGACTGTGCCGTGATGCACAAATTCCGGTTGTCGTGACTTTGGGCGGGGGTTATGCGGACCCTATAGTAGATACAGTTGACGCTCACGCAAATACGTTTCGCACAGCTTGCGGAGTTTTGACCAATCTGCAACCTTTGGCGAGATTAAGGCGTCTTCAGAAGTGAAGGGTTTTGCGAGTGGTTCTGCGGATTTGTAGGCTTCCGCGGGCCAAGCGGCGGGCGTTTTCCTCCGAGCGCCCGCCGATTTTTTGCTTTAGTCGACTCTTTTTAATACCAGCGCCGAGTTTTTGCTGCCGAAGGCAATGCAATTCGCCACGGCGTGATTGATGTTGAGCTTACGGCCGCCGGTTCCCGAAACGTAATCTAAATCGCATTCCGGGTCCGGCTCATCGACATTGATGGTGGGTGGTACGACGCCGTCGCGCATGGCCAGCAGGGTCGCGGCAATGCCCGCGGCGCCGCAAGCGCCCTGCGGATGGCCGATCAGGCTCTTCAGGGACGACCCGGCGAGCTTGTAGGCATGACCATTGAATGCGAGCTTCACGGCGCGCGTCTCGATGCGGTCGTTCAACTCCGTGCTGGTTCCGTGGTAGTTGATGTACTGAATGTCCTCGGGCTGAAGGCCGGCTTCGTCGAGAGCCATGCCGATGGCGCGTGCCGGTTCTTCGCCGCATTCTTCCAGGCGGACGCGGTGATAGGCCTCGCAGGTGGAACCGTACCCGCCGATTTCGCCGTAGATGTGGGCTCCGCGCGCCTTGGCCTGCTCCATCTCTTCGAGCACGAAGAACCATGCGCCCTCGGCGATCACGAACCCGTCGCGGTCCTTGGAAAACGGGCGAGATGCGCGCGAGGGGTCGTGGTTCCAACGCGTGCTCATGATGCGCATGAGTTGAAAGCCGCGCAGGATCAGCGGGGCGATGGGAGCGTCGACGCCGCCCGCCACGACGGTGTTCATCATCCCGCGCTGTATATGGTGGTAAGCGTAGCCGATGGCGTCGGTGGAGGACGTGCAGCCGGTGGAGACGATGTGGCTGAGTCCGCGGAAGCCGAAGCGCATCGATACTTCACTGGCCAGGGTGCCGATGGTGCCGGTGGGGATGGTGTACACGCTGCACTGTTTTTGATGCCCCGTGTAATAGAGCCGGTACTGCTCTTCCGTGAAGTCCTGGCTGCCGCCGCCGGAACCGACCATGACACCGATGCGGCGCAGCTCGTCGCGGCTCATCGCGCCGACATTTAGTTTCGCGTCGCAGACGGCTTCGGCGACGCTCGCGGCCGCCAGAGGTACGGCGCGTGAGACGTGCGGCCGGTCTTTGGCGGTCACATATTTGGTCTCATCGAATTCATCGGGCACTTGCCCGGCCACTTGCACAAGGTAGCCCGAGGGATCGAAGCGGGTAATGCGCCGCACGCCGCTCATGCCCTTGCGGGTGGCTTCCCAGAACTGCTCCCGCCCAATTCCATTGGGGCTCACTGCACCGATTCCCGTAATTGCAACGCGACGCATGGATTTTGTTTTGCCTTTAACCTTTCCGTCAGTATAGGCTGAATCGTATGGACGCTGCCACCCAGCCCCGATCCGCCGCCACGACAGGGGCGATGCTCGCAGGCTTGCAGGGGGGAATGGTTGGCGCCCTGTGGATGCTTGGCTGGTTCGGACTTAGCGACGCGTGGCAGCGGCGCAGTTTCTGGACCAGTGAAAACCTGTTCGCCAGCGCGTTCTATGGAAGCGCGGCCATACGGCGCGGATTTTCCGGAAGCACTTTTGCCGGACTCGCGCTTTACCTCCTGATTTACAGTTCGCTCGGCGCGCTCATCGCACTCACCTTACGGCACGAAGCGAGAACGGCGCGCATCGTGCTGGTCTGCCTGTTCGCCCCGCTGCTTTGGTACTACGCCACTTACCAGTGGTTGTGGAAGATCGGAATGCCGATGGTGGCGCTGCTTCATCCGGAGCGCCCTACCATCCTGGGCCATCTCATCTACGGCGTCTGGCTTTCCCGCTTCCGCTTATATCTGCCGGGCGCGACGCCGGAAACCGAAACGGCGGCGCTTATGCAATCTCCACATCAATCCGCTTCGCCGACGGATCCAGTTTCACAATCCGGAAGCTCCGAATCTGACCCGCACGAGCAGGCTCCTTCTTAGTGCCCGCGCCGGCTCCGCCTTTCCATTTGGCAGCGAGCATGGAGCTCAAACTCGAGAGATCCGCCTTGCCGGAGTCCGCGGCGGCGGGCTCAGAGGCAGGCGCGGGCTCTTCGGAACCCATACGGCAACTGGCCTGAATTCCCTCGCCGAGTTCCACCCGGGCGCGCCCGCCGGCCGCTTCATTCACGATGCGGCCGGTTACCACGTCGCCTTCCTTATGCTCGGCGATGTACTCGTCGAGGCTGGTCGGAATGAGCTGCTTCATTCCCAGCCGCAACCGCCGCTTTTCGGTATCGACTTCCAGCACCTGCGCCTTCACGATCTGCCCGACCTTCACGGCATCCTGCGGATGGTTGATGCGCTTCTCAGCACTGATGTCGCCTACGTGCACCATACCTTCGACGCCTTCGGCCAACTGCACAAATGCGCCGAACTTCTGAATGCTGACGATGGGCCCTTCCACCACCCTGCCGGCCGGGAATTTCTGCGCGGCATCGGCCCAGGGATCGCCCAGCGCTTGCTTGAGACCGAGGGAAATTCGGCGATCGCCCGGATTGACGCCAAGGATCACCACATCTACCTGCTCGCCGGCCTTCAGCACATCAGACGGCTTGCGCACCTTCTTCGACCAGGACATCTCCGAAAGGTGAATCAACCCTTCGACGCCTTTTTCGAGCTCGACGAAAGCACCGAAGTCCGCGAGGCGCGTGACTGTTCCGTTTACGCGCTCGCCAACTTTGTACTTCTCGGCCGCCTGATCCCAGGGATGCGGCTGGAGCTGTTTCATGCCGAGCGAAATGCGCTTCTTGGCGGCATCCACTTTCAGCACTTTGGCTTCGACGTCCTGGCCCACGGTGAGAACGTCGGCGGGCTTGTTCACGCGAGCCCAACTGATGTCCGCCACGTGCAGGAGCCCATCCACGCCGCCGATGTCGACGAATGCGCCGAAATCGGTGACGCTGCGGATCTTGCCGTGCACCACTTCGCCTTCCCTGACTTCGGAGTAGCGCTTTTCCTTTTGCGCGCGCTCCTCTTCTTCCAGCACGGCGCGGCGATCCACCACCACGTCCTCATCAGCCACGTCCAGCTTGATGATGCGGCAGCGAATCTCCTGCCCGATCAGCTTTTCCATCTCGGCAGCGTCTTTGGCTCCGCTGCGGGAAGCGGGCATGAACGCGCGAACGCCCACATCGACGCTCACTCCGCCCTTCACTACCGCACTCACCACGCCCGCGATGGTGGCCTTATCGGCGAACGCTTTCTCCAGCGAACTCCAGTCCTTCGGCCGCTCGACTTTAATTTTGGAAAGCTCGTAATACCCGTCGTCCGTCCTGCCCTTGATGGACACCGCGACCTTGTCGCCCGGCTGGATGGACTCTCCCGCCGATGTGAATTCCGCCAGCGGAATCACACCCTCGGTTTTGTAGCCGATATCCAGAAACACCTGTTCTCCGGTGACTGCGACCACGGTGCCTTCGAGACCCTTGCCGTGTCCTTCAACTTCGGTCTTGTGCGAATGCGACTGCTCGTATTGCGAAAGAATGTCGCCGAAAGACTCGCTGGAGTCGTTATTGTTTTGGGAGCCCGGACCGGTGACCCGATCCTGGTCCAGCATACTTGGGTTGGACATGAGACTTGTTCTTCTATTGTGGCACAAAGCGGAGACAGCCAGTTTTGCGCGCAGGGCTCAGAGAATCGGAATATTCACCTGGTCGTGATAGGCGTTTCCGGCAATGATCGCGAGGGGAAGCGCGGCTCCCGCGCCGGGGGGAAATGCGGGCAGCGTCACGTTGATCTGGTACAGCCCAGGAAAGCCAGGCGCCAGTCCGCTAAACGCGACATCGCCCGGCAAACCGCCGATCAGCACCTCCGGCTGCACGTTGGTGGAAGTCAAACCGCTGGGCGCTGTGCCGTCATTGACGGCGGGATTCACGCTGCCCAGGCCCGTGAGGAACACCAGCACGGTTTCGCCGGGAAGGGCGGGCTTAGTCGGCGTCACCAGAGTGAAATCGGCATGCAGAATCGCGCCTGCGCCCGTGCCCGATTGGTCCACTGAATAGATGCCGGGCGATGTGGCGGCGACGGGGACAGTGACCGTGTTCGAACTGGCTGCGCCGTTCTGCACCAGGATGGTCGCGGTGGGGCCGGAGGTTGAGTACGGCACGAGGCAATTGATCTGTCCCGCGCTGACGAAATAGAGAGGCGCCGATTTTCCGTTGATCAGTACGGTGACGCCGTTCAGTCCGCCGGTCGGGTACGGCGGCGCGGCAGTGGCATTGCTCTTGGCAAGGCCCGAGCCGTACAGCGTCAGGAACTCGCCGGGCGAAATGGGGGCCGCGGGAGCCGAGCTCGCGGCATTCACGATACCGAGCGGGCTCAGAAAAACGCCGGAGCCTGAAAGCGAAGCCACCTGCACTCCGAAATCGAGCTCGAAGGCCTGCGGATCTTCAGGCGCGATAGCGGCGGTCACAAACGCTTTCCCGCTGGCGCCCAAGGCTACCTGCGCGAGCGGCAGCGTTCCCGACCCGTTCGCAGCGAGTGAATACGGAGCGACCGTAGTGGCATCGATTGCGCCAGAGCCGAGCGCTTTGATGCGGCGCGTCGTGGTGAGATTCCCAAGCCCCCGCGCAACAACGGCGCCGGCATACGATTGCTCCGGGGCCGAATCAGTGGACTTGACACGCAATCCGGCGGTCCAGAAGGTCGCGTTCCAGGTGCTTTGCGATGCGCCGCTCACCGCTTTCACGCCAACAACAATGTCGTGCGAGCCGGCTGCCGTGGAGCCGCCCAGCACCAGGTTGCCGTCGGCGGAAACGTACAAGGTCTTGTTGCCGCTCAGCAGGTTGGCGGTGTTCGCGGCTCCGAACGAAAAAGCGCCCGTGCCATCGCCGGCTACCGTATAGGTTGCGCCGGTCACCTGCTGCGTAAGCGGAGCACCCGCATTCAGGTTCGCAGCGTGGCCGTTGACGCTGATATTGGTGAGTGTGCCGGATGCTCCGGTAGTCATCTGGAGAATCGCGGATCTCGCGTTTGCCGCCGTGCCGCCGGGAAACTCCAGGCTCGCCGCCCAATAAGAGCCCGAGAAAGTTGCGCCGTTCGCGGGAGCGGGAATCGCCACCAGAATATCGAATGCATTGTCCGCGGATTCCGTGCTGGACGCCACCAAACCTTCGGGACCGAAGCGCGCGTTTTCCGTATCTCCCGAGCGCAGCGGGCTGGGCATCGAGACCAAACCGCCCGCGTCGACAGTGTACTTGCCGCTGCCCGTCTGGCTGGTGGCGGCGCCTGTGCCGATTACTACCTGGCCGGACCAGCTAAAGCCGCCGGTTCCGTTGAACGTGATGGACCCGAGAACGCTCCGAGCATCGGTGACAGCGCCGGCGGAATCGGTCGCGAGGGATACTTGCCGGAACCAATATTTCCCGCTAAGCGATTGATTCGTTAGGGTCTGTCCAGAAGCCGTCACGGCCCAAACCGTGAATACCAACGCACATGAGCGACGCATGATTCCAGTATTAACCCTTCTCGCGGCGGAATTTCTCACGGCCCGGCGTGCGGCGCCCGGGGTGCTAACGGTACTACCGCCCCGTAATTTCGTGGAACTCTTTTCGAAGGCGGGTGTTAGAAGTGTCATAATAGCGCTGAATAAGCGCCTCGGAGGGTGTATGGTTCGTTCCCGCTGGATTCTTTTAGGTGGAATTACGGTTCTGGTTTCGTCCGGTGTTTTGATCAGCCGGGCCCAGGAACGGGGCCTATCTTCGCAGCTTTCCGTTCAACACGCTAACTGCACCTATTTCGGACCGGAGCGCCAGAAGTATATCGACGCCGCGTTGCAAGCGAATGGGCGCAGCACCGGACGCCACGCGCTGAGCGAGGCCACCGAACGCGTCACAGCCGCGCTCGGCTACGTGCCGCCGGGGTCGCCTACCTATACCTTCACTCAATCGCAGGACACGGGCACGATCGATTCCTATATTTTTGCGGACCTGCAGGGTCACGGCATCGCGCCTGCGCCGGACACGACCGATTGGGAATTCGTCCGCCGCATTTATCTCGATCTGACCGGCCGCATTCCAACGACTCAGCAGGTGCTCGGTTTTGTTTCCGACAGCGATCCGCAAAAACGCGCAAAACTAGTCGATACCCTTCTCAACAGCTCGCAGTGGTTGGATAAGTGGACGAAGTATTATGGCGACCTGCTGAAGAATACGGTCACGTATCCTTCCACTGGGTTGAACCGCTTCGCGCAGGGCCGCAACGCGTTTTATTCCTATATCCACGATTCGCTGGACAACGGCAAACCGTACAACACGATGGTGACGGAGATGCTGACCGCGACGGCCCCGAACAGCTATGTTACCGGCCAGCTCAACTGGCTGGTCGGCGGCTGGATTGCGAATGGCCCTACGCAGGACACCTTCGATCAGGAGACCTCCAACGTTGCCGATACGTTTCTGGGCATGGAGCATGTGAACTGCCTGCTGTGCCATAACGGGCGCGGCCACCTGGATTCCATCAGTCTATGGGGCGCGAATACCACGCGGTATCAGGCATGGCAGCTTGCGTCGTATGTATCGCACACGCAGATCGGACGCACGGTGGTCGATCCCAGCAACAACAATGTGTATTACTGGTACCTTGCGGACAACGCAAAGGGCTACACCAACGATTACACGCTGAACACCACTACGGGGAATCGCCCGGCGCGCCAGCCGGCGACCGGTTGTAAGTCGGGACAGCCGTGCAGCTTCGTTCAGCCGCAATACATCTTCAACGGCGATTCGCCGAAGCCCGGGGAGAACTATCGCGCGGCTCTGGCTCGCGAAGTTACCGGCGATTTCCAGTTCGCTCGCGCCGCGGTGAATTATCTGTGGGCTTATTTCTTCGGTCAGGGCATCGTGGACCCGCCGGATTCGTTCGACCCGGCGCGGCTGGATCCGAACAACCCGCCGCCTGCTCCATGGACGCTTCAGCCCAGCAACGCTCGTTTGCTGAACGCGCTCGCGTCGCACTTCATTCAAAACGGATACAACGTGAAGGCTACGATGCGGGAGATCGTCAATTCGCGCGCTTACCAGCTATCGGCGCGGTATAACGGAACGTGGAGCCCGGATTACCAGAATTACTTCGCTCGCAAGTATGTGCGCCGGCTGTGGAGCGAGGAAGTTCACGATGCCATCGTTCTTTCAAGCGGCACTTACCCGGCCTATAAGTTGACCGGGTTTACGGACCAAGGCGCTCCCTATCCGGCGACCATCAGCTTCGCCATGCAGCACCCGGACGTGGTCGGCGGCTTCAGTACCGATCCGCAGGCCGGGAATGCGAATAACTTACTGGATGCATTCCTGCGCGGCAATCGCGACGATCAGCCTCGCAAGCAGGACGGCTCCATTCTTCAGGCGCTGAACATGATGAACGGATTCGTGGAATCGCGTCTTGCGACCACCGGCAGCCAGCCGAGCCAGTTGATTCTCAGCGTGGTGAACTTCAGTAACACCGATGCGGTAAATACGCTATACCTGTCCATTCTGTCGCGCTATCCTTCGGCGGATGAGCTGAGTAAGGCGACCGCGTATCTCACCGGTGGCGGAACTCATACTCAGAACTTACAGGACCTGGCATGGTCGCTGTACAACAAAGTGGACTTTCTCTTCAATTACTAGCGGAGGGCGTGATGCATAGCAAACCACAATCCAAAGAACAGGAAATCTGCAACTGCAACTGGAAGAAGTTCGGCTATCAAGGGCAGACCTTCTTCAATCGCCCGCACTGGACGCGCCGCCGGTTCTTCCAACTCGCCGGCGCCGGTATCGCCGGCTCGTTTCTGGCGCAGCGGTACGCGAAGGCCGCAAGCGTCACCACCTCGAACGCGCAGACCAAGAACACGGCTACGAACTGTATCTTCATTCTGCTGGCGGGGGCGCCGAGCCACACGGATCTGTTCGACTTCAAGTACATTCAGGGGACAACGCCGGCGACGTTCAATCCGACTACGGTGAATAACATCCTCTGGCCCATGGGCATTTTGCCGAAGCTGGGCGCGATGACGGATAAGTTCGCGATTGTGCGCTCCATGCAGGCGCATGCGCTCGTGCATTCTCTCAGCCAGACGTGGACGCAGATTGGCCGTAATCCGGCTGCCGCGCTCGGCAATATCGCGCCGAATATCGGCAGCATTGTCGCGATTGAAAAGGATCCCGCGGGATCGGCGCGGAATGTGTTTCCGACGTTTCTCGCGCTCAACTCGCCGGGTGGAGTGATGCAGGGCTACCTGCCGGCCACTTACGCTCCGTTCAAAGTAACTCCGTCTACTGCCGGCATCCCGTACACCACGAACCAGGATGACTCCACCGGCACCGGCCGCTTCACGCGGCGCTGGAACCTGCTGCATTCGCTGGATGACAATCTCCGCATCGACTCGCCGGATGGCCAGCCGATGAACGATTACAACGATTTTTACGCCGCGGCGAACGGCATGATGTACAACCAGGTGGTGAAGACGGCGTTCAGTTACACCACCGCCGATAGCGCTCGTTATGGAAGCACGAACACGGGGAACGCATGCCTGGTGGCGTCGCGAGTATTGAAGGCCAATCAGGGCACCCGCTTCATTCAGATCACTTCGAATGACGGCTGGGATATGCACACCAATATTTATTCGACGGCGAATCTGCCTACCAAGGCACCGCTGCTGGATAATGCCGTCTCGGCGCTGCTGGGCGACCTCGAATCGGCCGGCCTGCTGAGCACGACCATGGTCGTGATGGTGGGAGAGTTCGGCCGCACGGTGGGACCGCTCACCGCGGCTGCCGGGCGCGACCACTGGCCGCAGCAGTTCGCATTCTTTGCGGGCGGCGGCATCAAAGGCGGCACGATCGTCGGACAGACGAACGCCACTGGTTCCGACACGGTCAATTACGGTTGGAGCCAGAATCGCTACGTCTACCCCGAGGACATCGAGGCGACGATCTACTCCGCGATGGGCATCGATTGGACCAGCGTCCGGCATGACGACCCGCTTGGACGCGGATTCTATTACGTGCCGACTACCGATCCGGTGCAGTATCATCCGGTCCACGAATTGTGGGGATAGCCAGGCGGGCGAGCGGCGCTCGCCTGCAACCGGTCTGGAGACCGGTCGCTACCTTTGTGCCTCGAAATACGGCGGGGCGGCTTCACGCTGTAACCACCGACGCCTGGAGTGCGTAATAATACTGCTGGGTGCTGTTTCTCAATAAGCTCACGGTCGAGCGTTCCGTCCGGCAAAGCCGGAGCACTATTCTTCTGCTCGTCCTGCTTTGCTTAACGGTATTTGCGCAATCCGCTGCGCTCACCGCTCAGCATGAGGAACACTCGCAGAGCAGCCATTGCTGTCTGCTTTGCCACGCGGGACCCCTTCCCTTCCTGAGTTCGATTGCCGAAGCGCGCATCGCGCCGGCGTTTCAAGTAGTTTGGATGGCGCCGCAGGCCGATACCGCGTCGCCGCATGCCGCACGTTTCGGCTCCGAATCGCCCCGAGCCCCTCCTGCCGCCTGATTCGTAACCACAGGCCCAAATTCCCCCGGCGCACAGCCCGTTTTGTCGCGCGTGCACGGGCATTTAACCAGTTTCAGGAGAAGATTCATGCGATTACTTTCAGTAGCGCTGGGCTCCCTCGCTGTGATTGCGGTGCAGTGCGGCTGTACGAATTTCGGTAAGGTCGATCGCAAAACGGTGCAGGAATCCGCCGCCGTTCAGCCCGGCCTTTTCACCGTGCCCCAGGACCAGCGATCGCATTTGAAGACCACGCAGGTAACTACCACCACGTGGTCCACTGCCGTGCGCACCACGGGCACAGTCGATTGGGATGAGGATCGCACTACTCAGGCGATCACGCAGGTCAGCGGCCCGATCGCGCGCATCCTTGTGGACGTGGGTGTGCTGGTGAAGAAAGACCAGCCGCTGCTATTTGTCTCCAGCCCCGACATCGCCAACGCGGTTGCCAATTACCGCAAGGCGCGCAACCGCGAGGCGCTCAATAAGCGCATTGTCGACCGTATGAAGGGGCTGCTTGACCGCGGCGCCATCGCCCTCAAAGATTACGAAGCGTCTGAAGCCGACTACAACGACGCGCACACGGATACTCAAAACGCGCTGCAAGCACTGCGCATCTTCGGCATTACCTCGCAGGAGATCGATCAGGCAGAGAAGCAGGGCACGGCGATCAACACCGAACTGGCTGTGCGCTCGCCGATCGACGGCGTCATCGTGCAGAAGCTCGTATCGCCCGGTCAGGTGATCCAGGCCGGGAGCACGGCGTGTTTTACGATCAGCGACACGTCTACGGTTTGGGTGCAGGGCCACGTCTTCGATCGCGACGTTCCCAGCGTTCGCGTGGGCGATGCCGTCGACGAAAGTAACGCCGCGCTCGGCCGCGCCTTTCACGGCAGTGTTGCATACATCGGCAGCTATCTCGATCCGGACACGCGCACTACGCCAGTCCGCATCGTCACGCACAATCCGGGCGGCTTGCTGAAGAAAGACATGTTCGTCGAAGCGGTGATCCACACGGGGAGCCAGGGAAATACGGTGGTGGTGCCGGTCTCCGCGGTGCTTCGCGACGATAAAAACGAGCCGATGGTCTACGTGGAAGTCCAACCCGGCAAGTTCGCGCAGCGCTCCATTGCCACGGGCGGGCAGCAGAACGACCTGATCGCGGTCACCAGCGGCGTGCGGCCCGGGGAAACCATCGTTTCCGATGGCAGCCTGTTCCTGCAATTTGCGAGCACCATTCAATAGGGCGCATACATGATCTCCAGACTGGTTTCCTTCGCCCTTCGCCAGCGATTTCTCGTCCTCATCGCTTCCATCGCTCTGATGATCTGGGGCGCGGTTTCCTTCGGCCGCCTTCCCATCGATGCCTACCCCGACCTTTCGCCGCCGCATGTGGAGATCATCACGCAGTGGCCCGGCCATGCCGCCGAGGAAGTGGAGCGCCTGGTCACCATTCCGCTTGAGATCGAAATGAACGGCATCCCGCGACTGGAAGCGCTCCGTTCGATTTCTCTCTACGGCCTTTCGAGCGTGCAGATGAATTTCGAGTACGGGGCCGACCCGTATTTTGTTCGTGAGCAGGCGTTCGAGCGCGTCGGTAATGCCGCGGTGCCTTCGGGACTGACTCCGAGCATGTCGCCGCTCTTTAGCCCGAGCGGACTGATCTACCGCTACGTGGTGCAGAGCACGGACCGCTCGCCGCAAGAGCTCAAGAATATCGAAGACTGGGTACTGGAGCGCCACTACCGCTCGATTCAGGGCGTCGCCGACGATTCCGGCTTCGGCGGCACCACCATGCAATACCAGGTTCTGCTCGACCCCAACAAGCTCTTTGCGTACGGCGTTACGGTGCCGCAAATTGTCCAGCAGCTCGGCAACAACAACGCCAACGCCGGCGGTGGATTCTATTCGCAGGGAGGCCAATTCTATTACATCCGCGAACTCGGCCTGGTCCGCAACCTCGAAGACATCGGCAATATTGTCGTGCAGCAGAAGAAGAACATTCCGGTCTACGTGAAGGATCTTGCCAAGGTTCAGATCGGTTACGCTCCGCGGCTCGGGCAGTTCGGTTATAACAAGCAGAACGAAGCCGTCGAAGGCGTGATCCTGATGCGCGTCGGCGAGCAGGCGCAGGTGGTCCTCAAGAAGGTGGAGGCCATGACCAAGGAGCTCAACCAGCACGTTCTTCCGCCCGACGTGAAAGTGGTGCCGTATTACGACCGGTCCGGCCTCGTCGATGAAACCACCAAGACGGTAGAAGCCAATCTGCTGCGCGGCATGCTGCTGGTGCTGGTGATTCTCGGCCTCTTCCTGTTCAGCGTGCGGACAGCCCTCATTGTGGCGGTGACGATTCCCTTTGCGCTGATGTTCTCCTTCATCTGCCTGGACTGGCGTCACATTCCGGCCAACCTGCTCTCCATCGGCGCCATCGATTTCGGCATCATCGTGGACGGCGCGGTGGTGATGGTGGAGAACATTTTCCGTGAACTGGCCGACCGCCGCGATCAGACTTACAACGTGGTGGACGTGATCCGCGCGGCCGCGTCGGATGTGGAACGCCCCATTTTCTACGCCATCGCCGTAATCATCGCAGGGTACCTGCCGATCTACGTGCTCACCGGACCCTCCGGCAGGCTCTTTCAGCCGATGGCGGATACGATGTCCTTCGCCTTGCTCGGGTCGCTGCTCTGCGCGCTCACGCTGCTGCCGGTGCTCTGCTCGTATTTCCTGCGGAAGCATGTGCATGAACCCGAGGCCCGGATTTATAATTCCATCCGTAACGCATATGGCCGCGTCCTCGGGTGGTGCCTGAACCATCGCGGTGTCACCGTGGTTCTCATTCTTGCGGTCTTCGGCACTTCGCTGCTGCTGATTCCGTTCATCGGCGGCGAATTCATGCCACACCTGGATGAAGGCGCACTGTGGGTTCGCGCCACGGCGCCGTACACCATCTCCTTCGAAGAAGCCTCGAAGCTCTCGCCGCAGATCCGCGATATCCTGAGCAGCTATCCGCAGGTCACCACCGTGGCCAACGAGCTCGGCCGCCCGGACGACGGGACCGACCCCACCGGCTTTTTCAACAACGAATTCTTCGTCGGCCTCAAGCCATATTCCGACTCGGCCTGGAGCGGGCGCATTCACAATAAGCCCGAGCTGATCGAAGCTCTGCAGAAGCGCTTCGCGGCGTTTCCCGGAATCATCTTCAACTACACGCAACCCGCCGAAGATGCCGTCGATGAAGCGGAAACCGGTCTGAAATCGGCGCTCGCCGTGAAGCTCTTTGGAAGCAACCTGGCCACGCTCGAAGCCAAGGCCATCGAAACCAGGAACATTCTGGAAAAAATTCCGGGGATCACCGAAATTACAGTGGTCCGGGAGCTGGGGCAGCCGTCGCTCATCATCACTCCCGACCGCGCCAAACTCGCGCGCTACGGGTTGAACGTCGGCGATGTGAATGCGCTGGTGGAAACGGCGATGGGCGGCAGCGCGGCGACGCAGGTGATTCAGGGCGAGCGCGAATTCGATCTCGTGGTCCGCATGCAGGAGCAATACCGCAGCAATGAAAACCAGATCCGCAACCTGCTGATCGCCACGCCCGACGGCCAGTATCTGCCGCTCAGCCAGTTCTGCGATATCCGCGTGGAAAGCGGCGCGTCGTTCATTTACCGCGAAAACAACGCGCGCTACATCGGCGTGCAGTTCAGCGTGGAAGGCCGCGATCTGGCCGGAGCGGTTGGCGAGGCACGCCGCGCCGTCGAATCGAAGGTGAAATTGCCGCTCGATTACCGCTTCGATTGGGGCGGCGAATACAAGGATTATCTGGCCAGCCAGGAACAGATGAAGGTGATTCTGCCGCTGACGGTTGTGCTGATCCTGCTCATTCTGTTCGCGCTGTACGGCAATTTGAAATTCCCGATCATCATCTTCTTCAGCGTGCTGGTCACCGAGCCCGTGGGCGGCTTGCTGGCGCTCTTCGCCACCCACACGAACTTCAGCGTTTCTTCGATGCTGGGCTTCGTGGCGCTGATGGGGGTAGCGGTGCAAACCAGCGTCATTCTGTATTCGTTCATCAACAAGCTCCGGCTGGAGGGGCGTGACATCGTCACCGCCACGTTCGAGGCGTCGCTGCTGCGCTTGCGGCCCATCATGATGACGGCGCTGGTGGCCTGTTTCGGACTGCTGCCGGCGGCAATGTCTACGGGCATCGGCAGCGATTCGCAAAAGCCGTTCGCCATTGTGATTGTCGGCGGCCTGATTTCGAGGCTGCTGCTGTCCATCTTTTTATCCCCCGTGCTATACGCGCTGGTGGCGCGCGAAGACGATACTTTGCAGGTGTGAAGCAATGAAATTTTACTCACTGATCGGCTTACTGGCAACGGCAAGTTCTGTTTGCGCTCAAACGCCACTTACCTGGGACCAGGTGAAGGCGCGCTTCGAAGCCGCCAATCCCAATTTGAAGGCGGGGCAGCTCAATATACAGGAGTCGAAAGCTCAGGAAATTACTGCCTACCTGCGGCCCAATCCCAACTTCAATATGTCGGCGGACCAGATCACGCCGTTCACGGGCAACCCGTATCGTCCCTTCGCCGCGCTGCTTACGGGCGTTTCCGTCGATTACCTGCATGAGCGCCAGCACAAGCGTGAGCTGCGGCTGGAAAGCGCGAAGCAGGGCACGGACATTGCGGAGTCGCAGCAGGACGACCTGGAGCGCAATCTGCTCTTCAACCTGAGGACCGCGTTCGTGCAGACCCTGCAGGCGCAGCGCCTGCTTGCGAACGCGAGGGAGAATCTCGATTATTTCAACCGGGAACTGGCGATCAGCCAGGAGCGCTTGAAAGCGGGAGACATTGCGAAGGTCGATTTCGACCGGCTGGCGCTGCAAAAAGTGCAATACGAGCAGGATCTGCAAACCGCCCAGGTCAATCTGCGGACCAGTAAGATCACGCTCCTGATGCTGCTGAACGATCGCACGCCCGTGGACCGGTTCGATATCACCGGGCCATTCGCCTTTAAGGAGCAGATTCCGTCCCTCGAAGACTTCCACTCCATAGCGCTAGCCACACGGCCGGATCTCAAGGCAGCGATGCAAGCCGTGGAGAAGGCGCAGACCGACCACCGGCTCGCCGTCGCCAACGGTTCGACCGACCCGACATTCTCCGCCAATCTGGGGCGGCTGCCGCCGGCATACGTGGGCTTCAGCGTGAACATACCGCTTCGCATTTTCGACCGCAATCAGGGTGAAAAGGCGAGAACGCAAATCGATATCGCGCACGCCGAGCGTCAGGAAGATGCGCAGAAGGCGCAGGTGTTCAGCGATGTCGATTCCGCCTATTACATGGTGGCGAGTAACATCGACTTACTCAAGCCATACAACGGTCCGGACGGCTACTTACAGACTGCGCTTCGCATACGGGATACGATTTCGTACTCCTATCAGCAAGGGCAAGCCGCATTGGTGGACTATCTGGATGCGCAGCGGGACTACCGGGCCACGGAAGTCGCTTTTATCAACCTGATGGGCTCGTACTTACAGGCAGTCACTCAATTGAATATGGCTGTGGGCCGGGAAGCGATGTAACGCGGGCCGGGCGAGGCGCGCTCGCCGCGACAGGAAAGATCCTGCCGCGACTTTACTTGTCGGGGACCTGAGTGCCCAGGCGCTTGCGCGCTTGTTGTTGGATCTCCTTTTGGGCGTCGGTCAGCGCTTTTTGCAACCTTTTTACATGCTCGGACTCGGCCGCCAGTTGCGTCTTGAGGCGGGCGTTTTCGGCCGTAAGCGCAGGGTCGACCACGGTTTTCGGAGCAGGCGGGGGTGGCTCAGGCGATCTGCCGATGAATCCCGTCACGTCCTTCACTTGCCGGCCGCCGGGCTCGTCGAGGCTCATCGAGACATCCACTTCTTCGCCCTGCCGGGCATAGGTAAATGTTCCCCCGAGCAAGTGCGCACGGTCCAGCCGGACCTCCTTCGGGAGCGCCGCTCCATCCATGATCGTGAGGGTGGCGCCTCGTGCCTCCAGCACCGGACGCGAATGCACGTCCCAGCGGATCAGCAACTGACCGGTACCCGAATCGGTCGCGGCCAGGCCCATGTCAGCGGGCGCCGCCGATTCCACGGAGCCCTCCAGGAAGGAGACGGTATGCGGAACCCAGAGCTTCCGCGTTTGAAATGCCGCGGCTCCGATCGCGACACCAAGCGAGATCGCCAGCAGGGTCTTCCACCAGACGCCGGTCCGGTGCTCGATGTGGGCGAACACGGGCGCAGGCAATTCAACGGGGGGAGCCGCTTCCTGCGGCGGTTCTGACGGCGTCTCGACCGCAGCCGCAGTTTGGGCGGATGGCTCGGGCTCGGGGGCGGCGATCGCCTGTGCGGCGGCAGAGCCCGCGCCATCCTCCTTCAACGCTGCAATTTCGATGATGTCGCCGCTCGGCTCCTTCGGCATGCGGCGCTCCACCCGGCGATCGTGCGGTGCGGGTCTGGCGCCATCCGCGGCCGGGATGGTCCGCATCGGCTGCGGATCCAGCGTGAACTCCTGCAGCGTCGCCGCGCAATCCATGGTGTTGTCGGGTTTGCGGAAAAAGAATCCGCAGCGCATCGGCTGAAATGTGTGCGGCTTCAGCACGAGGGCGACTTGCCACGGCTCGGGGAAGAAGCGGGCGTGGACGGCCTGATCCGTATCGGAAAGGAAGATCTCACTGCGAGTATGGGAGTGATACCAGCCAACCACCTCGAGTTGGCCGTCGCGCGCCTGGGCCAGCAATTCGGTCAGCCGCTTTTCATCAGGCGGAGAGAGATTGAAGGAAGGCCCGAAGGCGTGCTCGCACTCCAGCGCCAGATAGTCGAGAATGGAAACCCGGCCGGCCGCGTGTTTTCCCAGCAGCACCCCGCCGATCTCGGCGCCGCCGCGCGGCAGCGAGAAGAAAGCGTCCATCACCGCGAGCCGTATGTCGTCGAGTGCTCGCAGCGAGTATTCGATGGTGAATGGACACTGCGGAACGCTCCATGCGCGAGTGGCGCTTTCCGCCTGGCTTTCGATCATCAGGGTTCCTATTCCTATTGATTGTAGGCGATTGTATCGCGTCTTCGCCCCGTTCCGTCACTCACCCCCGGCTATAATGAAGTGTGGCCAAAGCTAAGGATCTGGAGTTGCGCCTGGAGCGCACGGAGGAAGAACTCCGTATGTTCCAGAAGATCAGCCGCTTCATGGTGCGCGACCTCAGTCTGCCGGACATCCTGCAAGGCGTCGTTTCCCTGGTAGTTGAATACACTCATTGCGATTCCTGCCTCGTCTACCTGCTCGATGATAAGGACCTGGTGCTCTGCGCGTCCAATACGCCCCACGCTTCGACGATCGGGAAGGTGCGGCTCAAGTGGAGCGAAGGGCTTACCGGCTGGGTGGCGCGGGAGCGGAAACTTCTGGCCATATCGCGCGAGGCGTACAAAGATCCGCGATTCAAAACCTTCGGCGAACTGCCCGAGGACAGCTTCGAAGCGTTTCTTTCGGCGCCGATCATTGCGCGCAACAAGGTGATAGGCGTCATCAACGTGCAGCACCGTCTGCCGCACCAGCACAGCGGCAGCGAAATGGAAGTGGTTACGACAGTGGGTGAACAGATCGGCTGCGTGCTGGTGCTCGCCCGTATGTCGGCATCGGCTGTGGAGAGCGCGAACCATGTGGAACTTGTGCTTTCTTCCGGCCCCGTGCCGATGAAACAATAGAACGCCATGTCGCGAGGCGCTATTGCCCTACTTGCGCTGATCTCCGCGCTGCCGCTCGCCGCCCAGCGGTGGCAGATGCAATACTTCTACGACGAGAACAAGAGTTCAATGGTGATTGCCGACCTGAAGTTCCCGTCGGCGCGGAGAGGCATCGCAGTCGGCTACATCCAGCGCGGCACACGCCAGGAGCCGACCAGCCTGGTGACCAGCGATGGCGGCGCTCACTGGCGCACGGTCGCGGTGAAGGAGTTGCCCTACTCTCTGTTTTTTCTGAACGAATCCACCGGTTGGATGGTGACGAGTAAGGGAATCTGGCGCACCGACGAGACCGGCAACACCTGGACCAAGCTTGGCAAGACCCCGACGCCGGTGGTGCGCGTCTACTTCATCGACGAGAAGACCGGCTGGGCCGTCGGGCCGCGGAAAGCCGTCTATCAGACGGAGGATGGCGGAGTGCACTGGTCCAAGCTCGCAGCCGCCGCGGAGCCGCCCGGCGATCCGCTGTACAGCGCCTATACGTGGGTGGCGTTTGCCAGTCCGAAGCTGGGCCTGATTTCGGGATTCAACCAGCCGCCGCGCCGCACGTTCGGAGAAGAACGCCCAGTGTGGCTGGACCCTGAGGCAGCGGCGAGACGCCGGGAGTTGCCGCACCTCAACTACACGCTTTTCACTCGCGATGGCGGCAAAACGTGGCACGCCAGCTCGAGCTCTCTGTTCGGGGAGACGACGAAAGTCTACTTCGCCGCGGACGGCAACGGCCTGGGACTGGTGGAATTCGGCAATGCCGCGGATTGGGCATCGGAAATTTACAAGATCGATTGGCACACCGGCAACAGCACCACAGTTTATCGCGACCACCACTTTTCCGTCTCGGATATGTGGATCGCGCCGGGCGGCACAGCGTACCTTGCGGGCGACATCGCGCCCGGCCGCGTACGCGATCTCGTGCCGGGCAAAGTGCAGGTGCTGGTGAGCAATAATTTCAAGGACTGGAAGTCGATGCCGGTGGATTATCGTGCCAGCGGAACACGCGTGGTGCTCGCGGTGGCGGGAGACGATATGTGGCTCGCCACCGACGGCGGCATGATTCTCAAACTGGTGAAGTAACAATCCCGAAACGCCCTGTTTTATCCACAGGAAATGCACGTTCGCCCCGTGGCAAGTTGCTGATTTCAGGCGGATAGAAAGCTGAGGATTTCACCGTGGACGCATCACAATATCGTTGACCCGAAATGCGGCCGGGCGCATAGTGAAGAAGGTTCCAAGAGGTTTGAGAAGCAGCAAGCCCGGCGGAAACGTAGCGGACCAGGAACGATGATCCGCAGCCATAACTAGCGATAGAGACCGGCTGCGGGGAGCGAGAGGAGATCGGGCGCATTCGCAAGGGCGGACCGAGGGACGGCTAACCCCGTTCCAGGAGCTGGCCGATTGATTTGGCAACGGGCCTGACGCATTGATTCCGACGGCTGATACCCGGCGGCGGAGCGAAAAGGTGGACCGGGCCGGGGCTTCGGCAAGCAAGGTGGTGACGTAGTAATATCAGCCGCCGGTCCCGTTTTCGGAAGTGCTGCGGGTAGCCGCGAAGCATCGATCCGGCAGGAAGAGAAATCATCCGGCCGGGGAGCAGAGCGGCGAACAGCCCGGCAGCCGGAAACGCCAGAGCTCAATGCCGTGCATGCCGGCGGTGAGCGAGGTTGCAGCTCAGGTCACTTGGAACCTTTTTCTTTTTGGGGCGAAGGCCGCGCTCCGCGAGGCACGACAGGAAAGATTCCTGCCGTCACGTCGAGCCGGTCACACCTTCGCGCTCTTGTGCTCTTCCACATACCGGTGGAGGAAAGTCGAGAACGCCGCCTGCAGTTTCTCGCGCGTGTGGCTTCCCTGCTTCAACTTTTTACCTTCCACCTCCAGTACGGGCAGCAGATCGCGCGTTGTCGAGGTAATGAAGACCTCGTCGGCCGCTTCCAGTTCGTCCGGCGTGATCGCCTTTTCGCCGACGGGAACGCCGGGCACCTTCACTTCATCGCAGAGCAACACTTCGCGCGTGATGCCCGGCAGGCAGCCTGAGTTCAGCGGCGGAGTCCACACCTGGCTGCCCTGCGCAATGAAGATGTTGGCGGAGGTGCACTCGGCGACCTCGCCTCGCTCGTTCAGCAGAATCACCTCATCGAAGCCACGCTGTTGCGCCGTCTCTAACCACGTCAGGTTCATCGCCCACGATAGAATCTTGGTGCCTGCGAACGGACAGGCGGCATCGCGGCCATTGCGCTGATAGGCGAGCCGCACCCCGTGACCCCAGTCTTTCGAATCGGCGGTCAGCGCGACCAGGTCGCTCTCGCGGCCGTTGGACGGGCCTGCCCACATCCCGCCGCCGTTTCGCACGATCGCCAGGCGTAGGGTCGAGTTTTGCGCTCCGTTGGCTTCCACCAGTTCGAGCAGTTTGTGGCGGACGCGCTCGGGATCCTGCGGCAGAGCCACATGGAAGGCTTTGGCGTCACGCTGTATGCGCGCCCAGTGGCGCTCGAAGGCGAACAGCACGCCATCGGCGACGCGGAGCGTGCTGAACACGCCCCAGCCGGAAAGCAGCCCGACTTGCCCCGGCGCCAGCACGCAATCCGATGCATTTACGATCGTGTCGTTGTGAAGAATGTGTCGGTGGAGCACTCGCTCATTTTAACGCGGCGGCCAGTGGGCGAAGGGATTGCTTCGCGTCTGAGCCGTTGCGGCGATCAGTTCCGGCAGCCGTTTGCGGCGGTCCCACAATCGTTCCAGGAGCCGTTCGAGCTCTTCCTCTTCGCCTTCCAGCCAGGCGGGAGGCACGCGCTTCCAAGCGGCGTCCACGATTTCCGGAGGCATGTTCCTTACCTGGTCCAGCCACGGCTGAAAATCGTCGAGCCCATGCACGCCGTCGTAGACGATGCGGCGCGCATAAAGGCCTTGCAGGGGCGATTCCGGAAAATCCCAGTTCGGACCGTTGAACGCATACCCGTGGTCGATCATACGGGCGACGAAATCGGCACGCCCTCCGGCGCCGCGCCGAACCATGGCGCGATGGAAAACGCTCTGCCGCCCGTCGGCATTGCCGGCCCACTTGTCGAATACGAGGATCGCGCGAAATTCTTCGAGGTTCGCCACTTTTTCCAGCAGCGCATCGGGCAGAAAGTCGTAAACGGCGAGGCGCGCGGGGTCCCCGGGATATTGTGAGCCGAAGTGCCAGCCGGGTTCGACAGGGACGGTCCGGCTGCCGAGCGTCAGGTGAACCTCCGGATTAGCGGCGAGAAACGCAGCGGGCACGTCGACCACGGCGGCCTCCGGAACCGAGATTTTCAGGTATTGCAGGAATGCGGCGGAGAGCAGTTCGTTGACGAGGATGCGGCGATGCTGAGGGTTGTTGCGGAACTTGACCACGTACCAGTTACGGTCATCTGCCTCCAGCAGATGCGACTGGGCGCCCCCTCTCATTTTTCGCACATGCCGGAGTGCCGTGAGCGGCATTTGAAAGAAAATGCAGTAATCTAGAGTTGTATTATCACACGGAGGCAATGAGCGCAGATGGCGGAACCAGGACCGATCTCGAAAGTCGAAGAAGCAGCAACACCCACGCCGCCCACCGGCGGAGGCCGCAGCAAAGACGAAGTTGCACTGGAGTTGATGCGATTCATCGCCGTGACTACCGGATACGGAAAGTCGTCGCAGGGATCGGGGGCGGGGTTCTCGGCCAAGCCGTCCACGCGATCGCCCGAGGAGCAAGCCGAAGCGCTGCTCGAACTCTTCGCGCGATGCCGGCGCGCAGTCACCACCGAGTAAAGGGGAAGGGCGGCCCCAGGCGGGACCGCCCGGACGGACTTAGCGGCGACCGCCCTTCTTAGCGGGAGCCTTCTTAGCGGAGGCTTTTTTCGCGGGAGCCTTTTTCGCGGCGGACTTCTTGGCCGGCGCTTTCTTCGCAGCCTTCTTTCCCGGAGCCTTTTTTGCGGCCTTCTTCGCAGGAGCCTTCTTGGCAGCCTTCTTAGCCGCACCTTTCTTCGCGGCAGCTTTCTTGGCCGGAGCTTTCTTCGCCGGAGCTTTCTTGGCCGGAGCTTTCTTCGCGGCCTTTTTGGCGGGAGCCTTCTTCGCCGCCTGTTTCTTGGCGGGCGCGGCCTTCTTCGCCGGGGCCTTCTTGGCAGAGGAAGCTTTCTTCACCGGCTTCTTGGGAGCGGGCGCTTCCGCGGATTGGGACGTTTCGGACGTTTCGGAACTGCCGCTTGTTGCCGGCTGAACTACCGGAGAGCCTTCAGGCGTTTCCTCATCCTCGTCTTCATCGTCTTCCTCGTCTTCGTATTCGTCGAGCTTGGAGTTCATCTCGCCATGCTCTTCGTCTTCGTAATCGGGAAAGTCTTCCATTTCTTCTTCGTCTTTCAACACGAATTTCGAGCTATCAAACATTAAGCAAGCCTCCTGTAGTCAGGGCACAATCACCCATAGAATACCCCTTTTTTGCAGTGAGGCAATAGCGAAAATGTCGGAGCGATGAAGGAAAGTGAACGGGAGAGTTAGCGCGCCACGCTATTGTGAGCTACGATCACCGGCTTGGAGTCGGGCTTTACCACAGTGGCGCGACGCTGCGGCGATGCCTTCCCTTTTACGGTGTGGTGCGGTGCGGCCACTCTGCGAACGGGCGCTCCACTTGTGCGCGCGCGAGCCGTCGTGGCGCGGTGCGCAGGGGCCGGAGGTGCTTCTTTGTGGAGAGCGGCAGGAATCACAATGCGGTCGCCCGGAGCGGCGTCGCCCGACTGGAGATTATTGGCGGAGGTGAGGGTCGCGAGGGAAACGCCATAGCGCTTCGCGACACTGGCCAGCGTTTCGCCGGATTCCATACGATGGATGCGCCACGAATCGCGGTGCCCTTCCGGAATGAGCTGCAGGGCAGCGACGAACTGCGTGCCCGTGCCCTTCGGTACGTGAAGCGAGAAATTCTCGGGGACGATGTTCTTCAATACCGCGGGGTTCAGATTAGCCACTTCAGGCAGCGGGGTATCGAGGATATCGGAAACCAGCGTGAGGCTGGTAGGCGCGGAGATCTCCACCGTGTCGTATTCCAGGGTCGGATCCATCTGGATGTTGTCGAGGCCGTACTCCGCCGCGTTCTTTTCCATAATGGTCATGGCGAGGATGATCGGCACGTAATTCGTGGTCTCGGCCGGCAATGCGCCCTTGGCGCGGAGTTCCCAGAAGTCCGCGTAGCCCGTGTGCTCGACCGCCTTTTCCACCGATCCCGGCCCGCAATTGTAGGCGGCGATTGCCAGATACCAGTCGCCGAATTCGTTATAGAGATCGTGCAGGTGGCGGGCGGCAGCGCGGGTCGCTTTTTCGGGATCCATGCGCTCATCGGTGTAGCGGGTCTGGTTCAGGCCGTACTGCTGGCCGCGCCAGGTGAGGAACTGCCACATGCCGCCGGCGTGAGCCCTGGACATGGCGCGCGGCATGAAGCCGCTCTCCGCCTGAGCGAGGTGGAGCAACTCCTGCGGAACGCCTTCCTCATCCAGAATGCGGGACACCATCGCGCGATACTTCCCGGATCGCTCCGTGGCGGCTACCAGCGTACGGTGGCCGCGATTCGAAAAATAATTAATGTAGCCGAGGACGGCGTCGTTGACCGAGAGAGGGAGTTGTGAGGTAGTGGCGGAGACCTGCTCCCGGACTTTGTCCTTCAGTCTCGGGTCCACAGGGAACGTCATTTGGAGGATGTCTTCGAGGGGAGCCTTTTCGAACTTGCCCTCTTCCACGTTCGCGCCCGCGCCCATTCCGGCCACATCGAAACGGTGGATGGAGTCCACCATTTCGTCCAGCCTGCGGTCATACTCCATTCGATCCTGCGGATTCTGCGTGGCGGCATCGAGCAGAAGATCGACAGCCATGTCGAATTCGCGCCGCGCGTTGACGACATCTTTCGATTGGTAGAATTTTTTTCCGGTCTCAAACCGGCGGTCTGCGCGCTGGGCGAGCGCGTCGCCTTTCAATCGGCGTTCATCAATGGGAGGCGCGGCAAGGAAGGTGGCGGGGGCATCTTTCAGATACAAATTGGGTTGCACGACGACCGTAGGAGGTTCGGGGTCATCGCCGGCGGGAAGGGTTGCAGGAGTGGGAGGAAGGAAGAAATTTTGGAATCTTGCTTGCTGATTGAAACCGCATCCGGAGGTTACGGTTGCCACGGTAATTGAGAAAACGGAGAAGAATGTCTTAGTTCGAAAGTCCATCAACAGCCTCGAACGATGAAAATAAAGGCACTTCCGTGGGCCGTGGCCCGGAGCGAACTCTAAAACCTTACTACACGCCCGCTTTGTTACGCAACCGTCACAGCGGGAAAGCGTGTGTCCGTGTTCCTTTCAGACACACGCCCCGGGTCTCTCTGACGAACGGAAGAGCTATTCTTCTTCTTCCTCTTCGCCGGTCTTGGCGGCCTTTGCGGCGGCTATGATCTTCTCGGCCTGCAACTGCGGCACGTAATCATAGTGGTCGAACTCCATCAGAAAGGAAGCTCGACCCTGGGTCATGGCCGTAAGGTCACTCTGATAGTTTAACATCTCGGCCATGGGAACCTGGGCGCGGATAAACTGCGTGCTTCCCTTGGTTTCCATACCCGAAATACGGCCGCGGCGGCCGTTCAGATCGCCCATCAAATCGCCTGCGTACTCCACGGGCGCCTGGATCTCGACATTCATCACCGGCTCCAGCAATGCCGGCTTGGCCTGCTGCATGGCCGCTTTGAAGGCCTTGCGCGCAGCCAGCTTAAATGCGAGTTCCGAGGAATCGACGTCGTGATAGGAGCCGTCGTAGACGGTCACCTTGAAATCCACCATCGGGAAACCGGCGAGGAAGCCGTTCTCGGCGGCCTCCACGATGCCCTTTTCAACCGCTGGAATAAAGTTCCGGGGAATCGAGCCGCCGAAAATCTCGTTGGCGAACTGGAACTTTTCGCCGCGCGGCAGGGGCTCCATTTTGATCCAGCAATCGCCGAACTGGCCGTGTCCACCGGTTTGCTTCTTGTGGCGGCCCTGAACGTCGGCGAACCCGCGGATCGTCTCGCGGTAGGGAATCTTCGGCGCCTTGAGGGTGACGTCCACGCCGTAGCGCTTCTTCAGGCGGCTGACCACGATTTCGACGTGCTGCTGTCCGGCGCCGGCCAGCAGGAATTCGCGTGTCTGCGGGTCGCGATAGAAGCGCAGCGACTGGTCTTCTTCCAGAATGCGATGAACGGCGTTGCCCATGCGGTCTTCGTCGTTGCGGGACTTGGCTTCGATCGCGAAGGCGATGGAGGGTTCGGGCAGTTTCACCGGGATATAGGTGTAGTTGGCGCCCTTGTCGGCCAAGGTGTCACCGGTGAGGGTTTCCTTCAGTTTGGCGACGGCGCCGATGTCCCCGGCGTGCAACTCGGTGATCGCCTGCAGGGTCTTGCCCATCGGAAGGCTGAGGTGCGCGAGGCGTTCGCCGGCGGAGCGGGTCAGGTTCTGCACGGCAGCGTCGTTCTTTACGACGCCGTTGTACACCTTAAAGTAGGTGATGCGGCCGGCGAACGGGTCGGCGCTCGTTTTAAAGACGAACATCGAGCACGGCCCTGTGTCCGAGACCTTGTGGATCTTTTCGGCGCCGTTCTCCAGAACCGGAACGCCATCGCGCTCGGTGGGCGCGGGGAAGGTTTCCGCGACGAAATTGAGGATCGCTTCGCTGCCGACGTTGTGGAATCCGGAGGCGCACATGACCGGGAAAATTCGCATTTCCCGGACGCCCTGGCGCAGCCCATCGACGATGTGTTCGACCGGGAGGGTGCCCTTTTCGAAGAACTCCTCCATGAGAGCGTCGTTGCCCTCGGCGACCATCTCGACCAGGGCTTCGTGGGCCTTCCCGGCGGCATCAGCCAGGTCGGCGGGAATATCGGCTTCCTTGCCCTTACCGTCGCCGTCCGGCGTGAACGTGTACGACTTCATGCGGATCAGGTCCACCACGCCTTTGAACTCGCGCTCCTTGCCGATGGGAATTTGGATGGGTACGGCGGCGCGGCCAAAGCTTTCCTGAACGTTGGCCAGGGCACGGTCGAAGTCGGCGCGCTCGCGGTCGAGCCGGTTGATGACGATAGCGCGAGGCAGTTTGAAATCCTCTGCGAAGGCCCAGACTTTCTCGGTCTGGACTTCGACCCCGGAAACGCCGTCTACCAGGACGAGTGCGGAATCCGCGGCGGTCAGGGCGGCGCGCGTGTCGTTAATAAAGATGTTGTAGCCGGGGGTGTCCAGGATGTTGAGCTTGATTTTTTTCCACTCGGCTACGGCAATGGCGGTGGAGATAGTGATCTTGCGCTGGATTTCCTCCTCGTCAAAATCGGTTACGGTGTTGCCCTCATCCACGCGCGTCAGGCGGTTGGTGGCCCCGGCGGTGAAGAGCAGCCCGGCGGTGAGCGTCGTCTTACCGGAATCGCCGTGGCCCACCACACCGACGTTCCGAATGTCCTTGCTTTCGTAGACTTTCACGTTGGCACCCTCGCTATTAAAAACGGAATAGTAACACGGCAGGGGGAGGGGTGGCGGTTGATGGCGAAAAACGGTGCATGTCGAGGGGCGTTTTGACCCTCCCTGACGCGGCTGTTCTCGTGGCGCTTCATTCGCCTTTCGATACCTCTTACCGCTCCCTCAGGGAGCTGTGAAGAAATCCGGCTACTGTTCTCGTGGCGCTTCATTCGCCTTTCGATACACCTTTTACCGCTCCCTCACGGTCACGGCTCCGTCAGCAGAATCAATTACATACGGAGCCGTGACCGTAAGGGAGCGGTAAATGGTGCCGAGGAGATGCGAGTGCGTTTGAATGCGGCAAAAAAGCATTCGATATTCTTCACCTCTTCCAGAGTGCATCGAATGCTGCGTGTTAAAGTTTGGTTGTGTTTTCGCGCATTGTCTGGATTGTTTTGGATAGCGTAGGCATTGGCGCAATGCCCGATGCTGCATCGTTTGGCGACCCGCCCGGCGGCGATACCTTGGGCAACATCGCGCGCTTGCGCGGGTTGAAGCTTCCGAATCTCGCCGCTCTCGGGCTCGGAGATATCAAACCCCTGACTGGCATCCCCGCGGCGGACGCCCCCGCAGCCTCCTTCGGTCGATGCACTCTCGCATCGCCGGGAAAAGACACAACCACCGGACATTGGGAAATGGTGGGCATCCACCTCGACCGCCCGTTCCCGTTGTTTCCGAACGGATTTCCCCCCGAGATCATGAACGAATTCGAGCGGCGCATCGGCCGGCGAACGCTGGGGAACAAGGCTGCTTCCGGTACGGAAATTATCCGTGAGCTCGGCGAGGAGCACATGCGCACCGGCTCACCGATCGTATACACCTCGGCCGACAGCGTATTTCAGATCGCCGCCCATGAAGAAGTCATTCCGCTGTGGGAGTTGTACAAACTCTGCGAAACGGCTCGCGAAATTCTGAGCGGACCGAACGAAGTGGGCCGCGTGATCGCACGCCCCTTCACGGGGACTCCCGGCACGTTTACGCGCACGGCGAACCGCCACGATTACGCCGTGCCTCCGCCCGCCGGGATGCTGCTGGATCAGCTCGAGGACCGTACGATTCCGGTGCACAGCGTCGGTAAGATTTTCGACGTGTACCTCGGCCGCGGAATTCAGGAGTCCGACAAGACCAAGAGCAATGCCGACGGCATGGCGAAGACTCTGGAAGCTATGGCCTCGGCGGAAACCGGCTTAATCTTCGTCAACCTGGTCGACTTCGACCAACAATATGGGCATCGCAATGACGTGGAAGGCTACGGCGCCGCGCTGGAAGAGTTCGATGCATGGCTGCCGCAACTTCAGGCCGCGCTGCGGGAACGAGACCTGGTCATCCTCACCGCGGACCACGGCTGCGACCCGACAATCCCCGGTACCGACCACAGCCGCGAGTATGTGCCGCTGCTGGTTTTCGGGCCGAAGGCACGGCGGGGCGTCGATCTGGGGCTGCGCGGGAGTCTGAGCGATATCGGCCAGACGGTCGCCGAAAACTTCGGCGCGCACATCGCCCACGGGAAGAGTTTTTTGCAGGAAATCTTATGAGAAAGCCAATTATGGCGGGCAACTGGAAGATGTACAAGACGCCCGCGGAAACCACTCAATTCTTCGAGAAGTTCGTACCGCTGGTGGCGAACTCTTCGCATTGCGAGATCGTGATCTGTCCTCCTTTCACGGATCTTCCGGCTGCAGTGCAGGCGGCTGGTCAATCGCGCGTTGCCATTGGCGCGCAGAACATCGCCTGGGCGAAGGAAGGCGCGTTTACAGGGGAGATTTCCGGCGCGATGATCGCCGCCGCCGGCGCGACCCATACCCTTGTTGGCCATAGCGAACGGCGGCAATACTTCGGCGAGACCGACGAGACCGTTTTGAAGCGGACGCTGGCGGCGCTCGAAGCCGGCCTGACGCCGATCGTCTGCGTGGGCGAGCGGCTCGAAGAGCGCGAGAGCAACAACACCGCCGCTGTGCTCGTGCGGCAATTCGAGAAAGGCATAGCCGGGCTGAGCGAGCAGCAGTTCGCGAAGATCGCGATCGCTTACGAGCCTGTGTGGGCCATCGGCACCGGCAAAACCGCGACTCCGGAGATGGCCGCCGATGCGCATCGCGTCATTCGCGGCGAAGTGAGCAGGAAGTACGGGAAGCCGGCCGGCGACTCCGTCCGCATTCTGTACGGCGGCAGCGTGAAACCGGACAACGCGCGGACGCTGATGGCGCAGCCGGAGATCGACGGCGTGCTGGTCGGCGGGGCTAGCCTGGACCCGGTCGGTTTCGCATCGATTGTGAATTTTTAGGCGCGCCGGGCGTGGTCAAATAACGCGCGGGCGGGCGCTCCGCCCAAGGTGTGTCCGCCCGCGCATGGCCTTGTAGTATCCGGCCAAACCTGCTATTCCGAGAAGAAAGAAACCGGCGCTGGACGGCTCGGGTACATCCGAGAATTCATCCGCGCTGAAGTCATATGCGTACTGGGAGGGCGTGGTGTTATCGCTGGTCGCCGGACGCAGGAACTCGATGGCGAGCGTGTGCGGTCCGTCCGCGACTAAGGCGTCGTAAGTAAGAGTCGAACTTACTACCTGGCCTGCCTGAAGGGAGCCGAAGTTATACCCGGCCACCGGTTGCGAGTCGATCAGTAACTCAGCGATGCCGCCGAATAAGTTGAAGCTTGTGCCGCCCTGCGCTCCGATCCCCACAGATACGTTGAGCATGCCCGCCGCGAGGTTAACGGTCTGCGAGAGTCCGCCACCTTCAAAGTCCATGCTGCCCCCCGTCGCCTGGCCCACATCGAACTGAACCGCTGTCTCGGCAGGGGAACTCACCGGTGTAAAGGTGGCTACCGTAGGCTCTCCGGTCCCATTTGTCCCGTTCGGGGTAGTGAAAACTGTCCATCCGGTAAGTCCCGCCGAGAAGTTTCCGTTCGAGATAACTTCGTTGGCATACGCGCCGGCACAAAATAGCATCGCGGCAGCGGAGACTCGTAAGATGGCGCGTTCGAACCACATGAATCCACGATACGGTGCCGTTGCAGGTATCGGCAATATGGCGGATGCCCTCCCTTGTGCGGGGTCCTACCGCGTGACGCGCGGAACCGTGAGCAACATACCTATTTAGGACATGCGGCGTACGATCTCGCTCAAAAAGGCTGTCTCATTCTGTACCCTCATGACTACCTTCAGCCAGTAAATAGGCAAGGGAGCAACTAAGTCGGTCGCGCCGTCACATAAGTTGATGGAGTCCTTCTCCGTGGTTACTAATGCGTCGGCGCCGCACACCGTGGACTGGTGCGCGATGCGGCGGAGCTGGTTAGGAAAATACCTGTGGTGATCGTCAAATTCGAACCACGTCACGGGGAAAGCCCCGAGCCGCTCCAGAGTGCGGCGGAAGGACTGCGGGTTGCCGAGTCCGCAAAATGCCGCCGGGCGCCGAAAAGGAAGGTTCGCAGCCGGGACACTCTCGCCGGTCCGCACGTTGACCCACGATTCGGCCCTGAGCTGAGCGCGGAACACGGGAGCCAGTTTGTTATACCGCCGAACGGTGTGCTCGATCGCGGGAGCGAGGTCGGACAATTCGCTGCGCGTGATCAACACGATGCCGGCGCGCGAAAGCGCCGCCAAAGGTACCCGCAAACGGCCCAGCGGGAACACGTGCCCGCCGCCGAAGGGGGATAAGGCGTCGATGAGCACGATATCGACATCGCGCGCGATCCGAACATGCTGGAACCCGTCGTCGAGCAGCATGAGCTCGGCTCCGAAGCGGTGGCGCAGCTCCATTGCGGAGCGGTACCGATCAGCGGAAATGCCGACGGCGGCGAGCTTGGAGCGGATGAACATCTGCGGCTCATCGCCCGAAATGATCGGGCTGATTGCCTGCCCGGGAGCGACTTCCAGGTGCTTCTCTGGTGAGGACCGCTTGTAGCCGCGCGTCAGTATGCCCGGGAAATAGCCGCGCTGCTTCATGCGGTCGGCGAGCAGGAGAACGCATGGCGTTTTCCCTGTGCCGCCCATGGTGAGGTTTCCGACGCTGATCACCGGCGCATCCACCTTCTTTTGTTCGCGAAGCATCCCCTCCTGGCGGCGGGAGCTTCCGAATTGCCATCCGCGAGACATCACCCAGGCAAATACGTACCACGGCATAGGCGGGCGGTAAACCGGAACGCGAGTGCGATACATGCTGAGGATCTCGTCCACAGCCTTGGCCGTCGCACCTCGTTTGGATTCGGCGGTGCGGAGCGCCTTGGCGCCGATTTCGGTCCGTGCATCATTCTCCGCGAGGAGGCGGTCGATCGCGGGAGCAAGTTCGGTGGCCGTCGCGATCTCGACACTCGCGCCCGCCCGGCGGAAATCATCGGCGATGGCCTGGAAGTTCTCCATATGCGGCCCGTAGACTACAGGCTTGCCGAAGAGGGCCGGTTCCAGGATGTTGTGCCCCCCGCGCCGGGCGAGCGTTCCGCCCATGAAAACCACGTCGGCCAGTGAGAACAGCGCTGCAAGCTCGCCGATGGTGTCGAGCAGAACGACCCGGGCTTCCGGCGCGGCGGCGGCGATTCCGGAACGCCGCGCGAACGGGATTCCGGCGGATTGTAATTTTGCCGCAGCGGCATCGAAGCGTTCCGGCTTGCGAGGCGCGAGCACGAGCAGCAGGTCCCGGTGACGTTGCGTAAGATCGCGGAAGGCGGCGATGACGGCGTCGTCTTCATCGGGGTCCCCGGGCTCGGCGGGGGGCATCGTGCTGGCCGCGATCCAAACTTGCCCACGCGGCCGGGCGGCGAGAAACTGCGCTACCGGGCCTGATGGATCGGCGGCCCGTGCTTCGAAGTCGTACTTGAAGTTGCCGGCGGTCCGCACCCGGTCAGGCGGGGCCCCGAGCGCGAGGAAGCGCTCACCGATGGCATCCGTCTGGACGAGAATAGCGTCGGCAAACGGGAGGACGGACGCAAATAGCCGGCTCAGCGGCCGGTATCGCGGGAAGGCACGGTCGGAAATGCGGCCGTTGACGATGAGGAGGGCAGCTTCCGTGCGATGGGCTTCGGCGAAGAGGTTTGGCCAGATTTCCGTTTCCATCACCACGACAACGCTCGGTCGCAGAGCACGGAAGACGCGGCGGACAGCAAACAGGTAATCGACCGGTGCGAAGAAGATGCCGTCGCAAAGCGGCGCCAGCTTTTGTTTCGCGGCGGTCCGGCCGGCAAGCGTTGACGTGGAGACGAACAGGCGCGTGCGAGGGAGTTCCGCGCGCACGCGGCGGAGCAACTCGACACAGCCGAGGATCTCCCCCACCGAAACTGCGTGCAACCAGATTGCTCCGGGGCCGGTCTGTCTAAGCGAGCGCGGCAGAAAGCCGAAACGCTCCGGAAGCGAACCGAGATAACCGCGGCTACGCAGTCCCCGGTAGAGGAAATACAATAGGACGACGGGCTGAGCGAACGCCTGAAGGACTCGGTAGAGGAAATAGATGCCTTTTGTTTTCAAACGTTTGGCTCTTTTCATGAGTATAGCCGCCTGCTTCGCGGCGGACAAGCATTCCACCTTTGAAGCTCCGGCCGCGAGCAGTCTGGCCCATAAGCAGACCGCCGGCAGGGTCACCGTGGCAGTGGACGCGTACGTGGAAGGCGACAAAGTAAAAACCGCGTTCGGCAAACTGGTGCCGAACAACTACGGCGTGCTGCCGGTGCTGGTTGTGATTCAGAATGACAGCGATCAGCCGCTCCGTCTCGATAAGATGAGAGCCGAGTACGTCTCTCCAAACGGCGATCGCGTGCCGGCCACTCCGGCGAGCGACGTCAAATTCCTGCGCGGCCCGCGGAAGCCATCCATGGTCGGCGGTCCGGCGGGGAAGGTGCTCAACGGCAAGAAGAATCCGCTCGAGGCCTGGGAGATCGAAGGTCGCGCGTTCGCGGCGCAGATGGTTCCATCCGGCAACACCGCGAGCGGCTTTCTGTACTTCCAGACGGGCCTGCAGCACGGGGCGACTCTTTACCTCAGCGGGATGGTGGAAGCGCAGACCGGCAAAGAGCTGTTGTACTTCGAAATTCCCATCGAGTAGGAGCAAGGAACTTCCCTGCACTGAACGGGTTAAAGGTTGTACCATATACAATCCGGCAGCACCTTGACCCAGGGAAGGATTCGTTGTGAACTCAAGTTGTATCAGTAAGTTGTGCGTTTTGGCCGCGGGGCTTGCCGCGGCATCGGCGAGCCTCGCGCAAACCACTACGGGCGCCACCTTCGGCTCGGCGATTTCGCTGAGCGGCGGCACGCCTTCGGATCTGGTGCTCGACGAATCGCGGCACGTAGTTTATCTCATCAGCAACACGCTCAACCAGGTTCAGATCTTCGACTACACCGTCGGGATGGTAACCGGCACCATCGGCGTTTGCACCACGCCGCTCGCGGGCGCGCTCAGCATGGAATCGGTGCCGCAGTATCTGTACGTCACGTGCAACGGCACCAGCGGTCTGGCGCAGATCGACCTCACGCAGAATCGCGTTGTGCAGACGGTGGGATTGCCTTCGAAGCCGCAGGGCGTTGCCGTGGGAATCGATGGGCGCGTCCTGGTTAGCATGAGCGGAACTGGAGTGGTGAACGGGGTTCCGCAAGGGACGTTGAGCCTCTTCGATCCGGCGCTGACCGGAACGCAAAACCTGCTGCCGGTAAGCGTGCCCGCCCTTCCGGGCACGCCGGCAAATCTGCCGGTGCCCGCATTGCCGCCCGCGGTGACCACGTTCACCAGCAAATTGCAGCGAACTCCTGACGGCAACTACATCATCGGCGTCATCACGCCGACTAACGCCACCACGTACGTTTTCGTGTACGAAGTCTCAAGCGGCATCGTGCTTCGCAACCGCACCTCGCAGGGAACCAGTTCCGTACTCTCGGTCTCGCCGGACGGGTCGCGCTTCATGGCGGGGTTGACGATGTTCGATACGTCCACGCTCTCGGTGATCGCACAGGAGAACATCGCTAACGCGCCGTTCGTAATGGCGAACAACTTCAACAGCGCGCAAGGCATCGGCGGAAGCGTATTCGCGCCGGACGGGAAGACGCTGTACGCCGCATTCAACACGCAGCCGACCACCACGCCGGCATCGCCTCCGAATTCCTCCACGCTGCTGCTCAACGATCCGGCGAATCTCGGCATCCGTTTGGGAATCAAGCTGAAGGAAGCCATCATCGCCAAGATTGTGATGAAGGCGGACGGTAGCGAGGCCTGGGCGCTTTCCGCGTCGGGCATGATGGACCTGCCGCTGGGGCATCTGTACGACAATCCGATCATCGTTCCTGACACGACCGCGGTTTTTTTGGCCATGGACGATTGCAATCGCGGGCTCGCTCAGGCAGCGGTAAAGGTAAACAACATTGGCGGCGGCAAACTGACATATAGCGTCGCGGCGGATACGGCGTCGGCGGCGCTGGTGTATCAGCAGTCGAGCGGCCTCGCGCCCTCGGCGATTACCTTCACGATGGAACCGGGGCGCAGCGGGGTTTCGCGATTCGCGGGGACGAATTTGTGGAGCGGCGCGGGCACGCAATCCGGAACGCCCTACACGTTGACGCTCACGTCGCCGAACGCCATCAACATTCCGAACACGATCAAGGTGTACATGAATTTCCGGCAGTCGGATCAGCGCGGACAGATCTTCCCTGTGCCGACTACCCGGAACAGCAATCCCAGCGGAACCACGTCTTCGGGCACAGCTACCAACGAAGGCTTACAGGACTTGGTGCTGGACGAAGGCCGCGGCCGGTTATACATCAGTAATTCCGGCTACAACCGCATAGAGGTATTCGACACTGCCAATCAGGTGTTTCTGGCGCCCATTCCCGTGGGACAAATGCCGCATCAAATGGCGATGAGCTCTGATGGCAACACGTTGTACGTTGGCAATACGGGCGGCGAATCCATAAGCATTGTCGATCTCAACCTGCAGCAGGTGATAGGCAACGTGACATTCCCGGCGGTCCCGCGCAACGGAACGGTGACGCCGATTTTTCCGCGGTCGCTGGCACTGGGGCTGTTCGGGCTGCAGTTCGTGATGTCCAACGGCGGGCAGTGGGAAGTGGTTTCGAATAATGCGCTCCCGCGCGCGGCGAATACGTCTGTGATTCCAATTACGCTCGCCGGTTGCCCGAACTGCGGCATGGCGGCATCGCCGGATGGCTCGTGGATCGTGACGCTGAGCGGCGATGGTCACGCGTATGTCTACAACGGGATGGCGGATACCTACATCACGGGCCGGTTGCTGTTCCCGACCATTCAGGGCTACTACGGTCCGCTCGCGGTTGCGAACAGCGGGACCTTTTTCACGGCGAACACGCTCGCGCTGAGTCAGAGCCTGAACACTATGGCTGGCGCCGCGACTCCCAGCGGCGTGGCGGTGGTGACCACTCCGCGCAACGTTTGGGGCCTGGTGGCGCTGAGCGATCATCAATACCTGCGCATCACGACTCCGGTACGCACGAGTGTTACGGCCACCGGAACGGACGATTCCCGCGCGACAGTGGAACTGGTTGATCTGACGGCGGGCACCGATACTTTGGCCGCGGTCGCGCCGGAGAATCCGTGGATCAGCGTGTTCGGCACGACGCGCACGAACGTGCAGCCTCGCCTCATGGTAGTAGATTCGGCGGGCACGACAGCGTATGTCATCACGATCTCCGGCCTCAGTGTCGTTCCGCTGGTACAGGGGGCCGCAGCGCCTGTGATCGCCCCGGTGAACGGAATCGTAAATTCAACCGACGGGACAGCGAACATCCAGCCCGGTACGTTCATCACACTGCGCGGGCAGAATCTGGCATCGAAGGCGGTGGCGACGACCGTGCCTCCTCCGGCGGTGCTGGGTGGATCGTGCGTGACCTTCGGAGATGTTTCGGTGCCGCTACTGCAATCGTCGAGCGGCCAGATTCTGGCGCAGGTGCCCGACACACTGCCGGCAGGCACGCAGGTGGTACAAGTGCGTAGCCTGGCGCTGGCGCAGGATAGCGCTCCCGTGACAGTGATCGTACGTCCTTCCGGCACTCCGTCGAAGCCGGGCAGCGGGGGCACGAGCGAAAAGCCGGGAGATCCGCGGCGGCCGGTGCAGGGGAAGCAATAAGAGCTTTCAAGCCGCCTATAAAACAAAAAGGGCGCCGGCGGCCTTTGCCGCGCGGCGCCCTTTGCTTGCTCTTGCGGGAGCTACTCTTTGGCCCCTTGACCCTGCTTCAGCTTTTCGCGCTGCTCCTTGAGCACCGCTTTGCGGCTGAGCTTGATCTTATTGCCTTCCAGAGCCAATACCTTGACCAGAATCTGATCGCCTTCCTTCAGCTCGTCGCGTACGTCGCGGATGCGATTCTCGGCGATTTCGCTGATGTGCAGGAGACCATCGGTGCCCGGGAAGATCTCGACAAACGCGCCGAAATCCACCAGCCGGACCACTTTGCCCAGATACGTCTTGCCGACCTCGGCCGTCGCCGTGATATCGGAAATAATCTGGATTGCTTTCTTCGCCGACGCTTCGTCGGCCGAGGCCACGTGCACCGTGCCGTCGTCTTCCACGTCGATCTTGACGCCGGTCTGCTCGATGATCCCGCGGATCACCTTGCCGCCCGGTCCAATCACGTCGCGAATCTTATCGGTCGGAATATTCAGAGTGTAAATGCGCGGAGCGTACTGGCTGATCGCGGTGCGAGCTCCGGGCAGCGCTTCGTACATTTTGTCGAGAATGAAGAGGCGGCCGTGGCGCGCCTGTTCCAGCGCTTCCGTCATGATCTGCAGCGTGACGCGCGGCACCTTGATATCCATTTGCAGGCCGGTGATTCCCTCGCGCGTTCCCGCGACCTTGAAGTCCATGTCGCCGTAGTGATCTTCGGCGCCGGCGATGTCCGTCAGGATGGCGTATTGATCGCCTTCGAGAACCAGGCCCATCGCGACTCCGCCGACATGCGAGGCGAGCGGCGCCCCGGCATCCATCAGCGCGAGCGACGCGCCGCAAACCGTGGCTTGCGAACTGGAGCCGTTCGATTCCAGAATGTCGCTGACCACGCGCATCGTGTACGGGAAATTCGCTTCCGTCGGGATGAGCGCCGTGAGTGAACGCTCCGCCAGAGCGCCGTGGCCGATTTCGCGGCGGCCGGGGCCGCGCATGAAGCCGACTTCGCCGACGCTGAAGGGCGGGAAGTTGTAGTGCAGCATAAAGCGCTTGCTCGCTTCACCGGGCTCCAGAAGCTCGATGCGCTGCTCGTCGTCTTTAGTGCCGAGCGTGACCGTCACCAGCGCTTGTGTCTCGCCGCGAGTGAAGAGCGCGGAGCCGTGAGTGCGGGGAAGAACGCCGGTCTGGATCGAGATCTGGCGGACCTCGTCGAACTTGCGGCCATCCGGACGGCGATGGTCCTTCAACATCTCGTCGCGGAAGATGCGCTCGCGGAGCGCTTCAATGCACTTGGCCGCTTCCGGTTGCTTCTCTTCGGGTTGCGCAGCCACCACCTTCTTCTTGAGGGCGACGACTTGATCGTGGCTCTGTTCCTTGGTGTACTTCTGCGTGTTCAGCGCGTCCGTGAGATCGGTCCGGATTTCTTTTTCGATGGACGCGTACAGCGCGGGGTCGAGCTCCGGAGCGGCGAATTGGCGCTTCGGCTTACCCGCCACTTTGACCAGTTCCTGGATGGCCGCGGCGATCTTCTTGCAGCAGTCGTGGCCGAATTCGATGGCGCCCAGCACTTCCTTCTCGGAAACCTGCTGCGCCCCCGCTTCCACCATCACGATGCCTTCGGCAGTGCCCGCCACCACGATGTTCAGCTTGGATTCGCGCCCTTCCGTGTAGGTGGGGTTCGCAGTGTACTGGCCGTCTTTCATGCCGACGCGCACGCCGGCGAGGACGTATGGGAATGGGATATCGGAGATCGCCAGGGCCGCCGCCGCGCCGGCGATGGCCAGCGAGTTCGGATCCTGCTCGGGGTCGGCCGAGAGAACCATGGCGATGATCTGGGTTTCGTTGAGGAAGCCTTCGGGGAAGAGCGGCCGGATGGGCCGGTCAATGAGGCGGCTGGTGAGGATTTCCTTTTCGGAGGGACGCCCCTCGCGCTTGATAAAGCCGCCCGGAATTTTACCGGCGGCGTAGGTGTATTCGCGATAATCCACGGTGAGCGGGAAGAATCCCGCGCCGGGTTTCGGCTCATCGGACATACAGGCGGAAACGAGGACCACCGCGTCTCCGGATCGAACGACAACAGCGCCGTTCGCCTGTTTGGCCATCAGACCTGTCTCTATGGTCAGCTTGCGGCCGCCCAGGTCTACTTCAACTTTGTGCAACATTCTTTCTAAAACCTCCAACCTCAGCCGGAAACCGGTTCCGGCCAGGAGCCATTGAGCGAGGCCTCAAGGCCTGCCCATAGAGACTGGAGTTGACAGGATGGATGTTTCCCGCCGCGCCGGGCAACAACGCCCAAACGCGGCGAAAAACGAATTGGATTGGATCGGATCCGCGCGAGCCCACTGGGGGACGCGGGGTCCCGCCCAGCGAATGGACTAGCGGCGAATACCGAGACGTTGCAGAACCGCTTTGTAGCGTTCTGGATCCGTATCGCGCAGGTAAGTCAGAAGCCGGCGACGCTTAGCAACCAGGGTCAGCAACCCTTTGCGGGAACCATGGTCCTTCTTGTGCGTCTTGAAATGCTCTGTCAGCATCGAAATACGCTGGCTCAACAGAGCAATCTGTACTTCTGGCGACCCGGTGTCGGTTTTGTGGCGTTGATTCGTGGAAAGAATCTGCCGCTTTGCTTCAATCGCCAGTGCCATTCTAAGGGGTATACTCCTTGTCTTCTCTTAATCTCGTTTTGGTACGTTTTTTAGGATACCACAGTTGTAGCGTGGTGTACGCTCGACCCCAACTCACGCCGTTCGAACCACGGGCAGGCGTTCGGCAACCGCCGGCAGCCCGGGGAAATCCGTGAATACCGTGTCCTGATACCAATATGCCATGGAAAAGAAGTTATCGCCGCGATCATTGGCGTGGCCGTGCTCCATCGTGTGCTTCAGGTATCGCTGGAACGTCACCGGATTGTCGCCGTGCCAACGATAACAGCAATACCTGCCGCCGGTGCGCTCCGCGTTCACGATCAGAGGCGCTCCGTACATCGCATGAGCGAATGGCTGCGCGCCGTCGCGTCCGCCGAAATCCCAGCTCCCGAGGAAGTAGTCTTCCGAGCCGGTTCCGTTGATGAGCGGCTTCGCCGGGTCGTCGACAAAGATCATGTCGTCGCCTTCGCCCCACCAGCCGTTGGCATTTTGCAGAACTCCGAGCGTCACCCCCATCAGGTGCCCGCGACCTCTGGTTTCCAGGTAGACGTAGTTGGATTTCCCGTCCTGGTTGATCTTTGCGCCGTCGCTCTTGACAGCGGCGCAGGGCGCAGCCTGCCGGTATTGCGCGTGGAAGTAGAGGGCGTCATCCGGAAGACGCGGCACTCTCGCGTAATCGATGTTTGAGTAGAAGCTGTTGACGTCCAGCTTTCCTTCATTGGTCACCGTGAGGCGCGCTCCGCGGCGGTACGGCATCGAAAAGTAGCAGTTGAGGCTCTTGCCGGGCGAGCATGCCAGGTACTTCGATTCGTAATTGAAGTACGAATTCAGATTCAGCCCGAAGAAGTCGCCGATTGGAGCTTCCACGCTTGGCTTGCTATTGCCATCCCAAAACGCGCGCAGCACCAGCTCCTTGAGATGATCCGCGCCCCGCGCGGCGATGGTGAACCAGATATGCGTGATGACACCTGCGCCGTCGGCCCGGAAAACCTCACGCACCCCGCCGGGTGGAATGGCCCACGAGTCACGATTTCCGCCGCTCGGGTCTGCACTCGACTGCTTCAACGACCGGTAGGTCTGGGCGCGCGCATAGTCTGGGAGCGGATACCCGCCCGCGACTTCCGCCCCAAGAGTCTGCGACTGGGATGTTGCGGCGGCTGCGCCTCCAAAGGCCATGAGCCGTCGTAGAAAGCCTCTTCTGTCCGCCATGGCTACCTTCCGAGAGCCTGGTCGATTGCTTTTTGCGCGAGCGGAGCCATGATCGCGTAGCCCTTTTCGTTCGGGTGCAATCCGTCATTGGTGATCTCGGCTTTGAAGAAGCCCTTATCGTCCACTGTGGCCGAGAAGTAATCCAGGTAAACATAGCCGTGCTCTTGCGTGTAAGCCTTCATCCAGCGATTGAGCTCATTAATCTTCTCGGGAGGCCGCTGCGCGGTTTGCGGACGGTGATAATCGCAAACAGGAGTCAGCGACGCGAGGATCACCTTGATGCCGTTGGCCTTCGCCAGGTCGGACATCGCGGCGAGATTGCTTTCGATGTAGTCGAGGGTCTCCGGTCCGAGATTGCTGCCGATGTCGTTTGTGCCCGCCAGGATGAGCACGGCTTTGGGATGCAGTTGAATCACGTCGGGATAAAAGCGGAGCAGCATCTGCGCGGTGGTCTGTCCGCTGATGCCGCGATTGATGTACGGCCTGCCGGCGAAGAACGGAACCTTCACGCCGCGACCCCAGGCATCGGTAATCGAGTCGCCCATAAAGATCACGCGCTCTTCGCCTGCCGCAGGCGCAGCAATGGTTTGGTTATCAGCGGCGTAGCGGGCGCGATTGCCGTAATCGTCGATGAGTTGGTTCAACTGCCGGAGTGGGGGAATTACGGGGGTGGGCGCCTGCTGGGCAAATGCTGCCGCGGCGCACAGGAGGGCCAGAATCATCCGCATGCGAGCTATTGTATGCGGTATCGAAATAAAAAAGGGGACGCCGCGAGCCTTTCGCGACGCCCCCGCTTCTACGTTTTGGGGAGACTTAGAATTCAATCTTCAGCTTGGAGCCGCCGAGTTCGATGTCCTTCAGCACGTCCGTGCCATTTTCCTTGTTGGCATCGACGCGGGTGTTATCGAACTTCTTGTCGGTGGTTTCCACCTTCACAGGCGTGGTGACGCTCTTGTCCGTATCGACGAACGTGAAGGTCGCGTTGTTCCCGTCCACCTTGAGGCGATACTGTCCGGGTTTGAGTTGCACATTGCCGGCCTTCGTGGGTGCGGCGAGGGTCAGCTCGTAAGTCTTTGCGCTTGCAATGGAAAGAGTGGAAAAAGCCAGTACTCCAGCCAGAATGAGGGATTTCGACGTCATGGTCAGGGTTCTCCTTTTGAGAATTTTCGTTGTAAGTGCGCGAACCCGGGCGGGCACGAGGCCTCGTTCCGCCGGCGTCTTTAAAAAAATACGTTTCGGCTCGCAATTATGTAGGCGCATGCGATAGGCGGTGGGTTACACCACCGATTCGAGGGGAGCAAAAAAAGTCGTTAACGTCCGATTACCACCTTTTGCGGGGTGTGGAAAACCCGTGCATCATTTGTCGCTCCCTCACGGGCTTGTGAAAAAATCCGGCTGCCGTTCTCGTCGCACTCCATCCGTCGTTCGATGCACCGTTTACCGCTCCCTCACGGTCACGGCTCCGTTAGCAGAATGAACTACATACGGAGCCGTGACCGTAAGGGAGCGGTAAAAGGTGTATGAAAGGCGAATGAATTAATGGCCGCCGATAAACGCCGATAACACCCTTGCTTATCGGCGTTCATCGGCGTTCATCGGCGGCTAAAAATGAGGAGCACGCAGCGCCAGGACGGCGTTCAGGCCGCCGAAAGCGAAAGAATTAGAGAGCGCAAATTCCGTTTGCATGGCACGCGCCTCGTTCGGGACTACGTCCAGGTCGCACTCTGGGTCCGGTTGGCTGAAATTCGCGGTCGGCGGGAGCATTCCATCGCGCAATGCGAGCATTGCGGCGGCACATTCCAGCGCAGCAGCCGCGCCTAAGGCATGACCATGCATGCTCTTTGTGGAACTGACAGCCAGTTTCCCGGCATGCGCGCCAAAAACAGAGCGAATGGCCGCTGTTTCCGCCGGATCGTTCGCAGGGGTGGCCGTTCCGTGCGCATTGATGTAGCCAACCTGTTCGGGCGCGAGGTGCGCATCTTTGAGAGCGGCGCGCATCGCGCGTGCTGCGCCTTCGCTGGATGGCTGGGTGATGTGACAGGCATCCGCCGACATGCCGAAGCCCACGATTTCCGCGTGGATGCGCGCTCCGCGAGCCTGCGCTCTCTCCAGCGGCTCCAGCACGAGCATCGCGGCGCCTTCGCCCAGAATCATGCCGCGGCGATCCTTGGAAAACGGCCGGCAGGTCTCGGGAGAAACTACGCGCATGGCTTCCCACGCCTTCAGAATTCCGAAACTGAACGGGGCTTCGCTGCCGCCGGTGATCGCGACGTCGGTCATGCCGCTGCGGACCATCCAGAACGCCTGGCCGATTGCGTGGCCGGCCGAAGAACACGCCGTCGAGATGGTGAAACTGGGTCCGGTGACGCCGAATTCCATCGAAATATGGCTCGCGCCGGCGTTCGACATCGTTTTTGGGATCGTCAATGGATGAACGCGATTGTGGCCGAGTTTATAGACCTCGTGAAAACCTGTGTCTTCGGTACTTTGACCGCCGACGCACGAGCCTGTCACAATGGCGGCCGTTTCGCGCAACTCCGGCGTCCACTCAATTCCCGCGTCGGCGACCGCCTCCCGTGCGGCGATGACGGCGAACTGCGCGAAGCGATCCATGAAGTCGGCTCGTCGATCGTCGAAATACGGCTGGTGGGAATAGTTTGGGACTTCCGCTCCATTCTGGAACCGGATCTGCGACATGTCCGTGGATTGTATGGGGCCGATTCCGGAGCGGCCCTGGCGAAGAGATTCGGCGAACTCCGCGAGTGTGCGGCCGATGGCGCTAATCGTGCCCGCGCCGGTGATGGCGACCCGGCGCATTCCTAGTGGCCGGCCTGCGCGCCGGCGGACTTGGCAGCCACCAGCTTATCCACTCCCTCACACATCTCGCGTATGTTGCGGACATTGCGGACATCATCGTCGGGGATGGAAATGTCGAATTCGTTCTCCAGCGCGAAGAGAATCTCCACTGCATCCATGGAGTCGATGCCGAGTTGTTGGAACTCGCTGTCGATTGTGACGCTCTCCACCGGGATGCGCTTAGACGCCGCGATGGTTTTCAAAACCCTTTGGACAAGTTCGTCGGACATAATAGTCGGCTAACCGTTTCAAATCGATATCCCCGTTCCAGCAACAGCGGGACCAGCTGCCGGACGGCTCCAATGGTCGCACTGACATCCGGCTTGCGGTTCAGTTCACGCCCATCGTGAAGACAAATGATAGCGCCACCGGAAACCCGCTGCGCGATGCGCGCCGCTACGAGATTCGCCTTCAGAGTCCAATCATAACCGATAACCGTCCACATCACGCCGGTGAGTCCGAGCGCGCGCTGTGCCGCATCCAGCCCGAACCAGCGAACGCCGTACGGGGCCCGGAACCAGACAGGCCGCGCGCCGGTCTGCTCGCCGATGATGTCCTGTGCTCGCCGCAGTTCGTTTCTTATGAAGGATCCGGAACGAAGCCAAAGTCGCGGATGCGTGTGCGTATGATTTCCGATCTCGTGCCCGGCCGAGCGAACGCATTGGGCGATCTCCGGCAGCCGCTCGACGTTCGCCCCAACCTGGAAGAACGTGGCAGACACGCCGTGCTCAGCCAGGATGTCGAGGATCGCGAGAGTACTCTCGCTCGGCCCATCGTCGAAGGTCAGAGCGATTGTGTCAGCGTTGCGGGGACCGCGCCAACGCGAAGCGCCAAACACCTGAGAGGACCTGCCGCGAGTAGCCCAAGTGAGAAACCCGGCAGTAGCAGCCGTGGTGAGAAGAGTCTCCTTCACCATGCTGCCTCGCGGTAAGCGGCGCCATCGCTTCTCACCACGGAGACACAGAGGATTCGCAGAGAACACGGAGAACACAAAAACCTTGGTTTTCTCTGTGACCTCTCTGCGTTCTCCGTGCCTCTGTGGTGAATCGACAATGCCGCTCCTGAACTAAAATCTCCGCTTGTAAAAGAAGTCAACACCGAACATCCCATTCTCTTCCCGTAACGCGACCACGCTCCATGTTTTGGCGAAGGCCCACTCGACCCGGACCACTTCGGGGTTGCTGCTCGTCACGTTCGTGATGTAAGTAAACGTGATTTCGGGCGTGATCTGCTGCTCCAGCGTCAAACGGGCTTGCGGATTGTATTCCACTCCGGGCAGCGTCGGGTCGATTCGCAGGTTGCTCACTCCAAAGAAGCGTTGGAGGCGCCCCGCTACGGGGCTAGCGATCGCTTGCCCCAGCAGTGCGGAAGCTCCCATCTGCTGCCACGATTGTGGCGACGTGGCCTGCTGGTTGAGCAGCGTCGGATCGTTTGTCGGCGTGCGGCCCGTCGCCAGCAGCGCTACGATTTCGTTGAACTGCAGCGGTGGATCGCTGCGCGGCGTCAGTGTGAGTTTGTTGAGCGGACCGGAGACCGTCAGGGTAATGTCGATGCCTCTGGCTTTCGTATCGAGATCGATATCCAGTACGGGATCGATGCGCAGCTGGTTGTAAAACGAGATGGAGCCCTGGCTGATGTGATACTTGGTGCCGAAGAAGGTCACCACACCTTCGGTCACGTTCACGCGGCCCTGCAACGCCGGGTTGGTCGCGGTGCCGCGGAGCCGCAGGTTGGCCTCCATCTGCACGTCCTGCGTGAGCGAGCTTTCGAATTGAATGTCGGGCGCGGTCTGAATCTGCACGTCGAAATTGAGGCCGCCCAGAAAACCGGCGCGCACGGAGGGCGTGTGGACCGGCTGCGCCGATTGCGCCACGATCGAACTCAGGTCGGCCTGGGGATTGAAGCCCATCCGAATCACTGAGATCGTGCCCGAAAGCATGCTGCGGTCCGTGGTGCCGGTGAGATTGAGATTTGCGTCCGCGACTGTGCTGACGCCCTCGGGGTAGCGGACGCGCACCTGGTCGAGCCTGGCATGCAAGCGGAAAATGATGGGACCGTTACCGAATCCGGCAAACCCGCTGAGGGTGACTTTGCCGCCGCCGGTTTCTCCCGTGAAGCTCTGAATGGTGGCGCGGTTTGCCGCGAAGCCGATCACGCCGTTTGCTCCCGTGATGCCGTTCGGCAGGTCCGCGACGTAGAAGGACGCGTTCTGAAAGCTGACGCGTCCTGTGAGTTGCGGCGCATCGAGCGTACCGTGAATGCCGGCATCGGCCACCAGTTCGCCGGACGCTGTAAAATCGCGATTCAATTCGTGCACGAGAGCCAGGTCCACGTGGCCGTTCACGCGAAGGTCGAGCGCCTGCTTCGCAGTCAGTGCGGCTTTGCCGCTGATGGCGAGGTCCGTATCATGACCCACCAACCGGGCACTGGCGATGGTCACAACGGAGTTGGCAATCATCGCGACGATCGGTCCGGAATTCTTGAGCGTGAGCGATGCCGCTTCACTCGTCGCCGAGATTTGCAGTTGCGGAATCCGTAGTTCGCCGCGGCCGGCCGCCGGGTTGAGCAGCGGCGCGTCCACGTAGAGTTGCCCCTCGGCAGAGCCGCTGAACAATGCCGGCGTTCCGGCCAGTGAGGGGTAGAGCCAGTCGCGCAGCGCCGCGAAATCGAGTTTGGCGAACGTGATGGTGGCGCTGCCGGGGTAATTGCCCTCGAGCTTCCATTCGCCCGTGCCTTGAATGGCGCTGCCCGCGAAATTCGAATCCAGACGAGCGTGCAGCGTTCCACTGCCGGACGTGACGTCGGCATGCGCGTCGCCGAGCGGCTGGTTGGCGAGTTGCAGCCCACGCGCATTCACTTCCGCCTGCAGCGCTTCGATGCGGAACGGGTCAACGTGGACAGCGCCCTTGGCGGTGAGCTGCAGCGTGCCTTTGATTCCTGGATGTAGATCCTTCACCGTGGCGATTTCGTCAAGCGGCATGGAATTGCTGCGGAGATCGAAACTCAGCCGCCCGCGATCGTACGTGCCGGAGGCGTGGAGCTGTTTGCCGCCGGCCGTGACCACAGCGTTGCGGACCTGCACTGTGGCTTTCGTGGCAATGATCTGCGCTGTTGCCTGATCGAATGTTTCGTTTCGAAAGCTGCCCTTCACGGCGGAAACGTCCGCGGTGATCAGCGGATTGGCGACCGTTCCGTTGATCCGAGCTGTTGCCGAGACGGCGCCGGTCAAGGGCTGCGCGGGAAGACCGGCGAGCGCAATCAGCTCGGGCGCGGAGGCGTTGCGCACGCTGCCGGAGCCGTCGATGAGGCTGTTGTCCTCAGGCTTCCAGTTGTTCAGATTCACCGCGAGCCGGAACTGCGCCTGCATGCCGCCGCGTTTCAGCACGGCGTCCGTGAGTTGTGCGTTAGCGGCGGAGGCGGTCAAATTCCCGGTGAGCGAATCGAAATCTCGGCCTTCAATCGTAAAATCCGTGGCGCTGACGCGGCCGGCGGCGCGCAAGTCGTTCAGTTGGCCGGTTGCCGTGCCGTCGAATGTGATGGAGCCGTTGCGAATCTTCAGCGGCAGCGACGCCGCGCTCTGACCAAGGATGGGAAGAAGGTCGGCGAGATCGCGTGTTTCCAGGTGCAGGCGGATGTCTTTTCCGGGAGCCCCCGCAATTTCGGCGCGCGACGACGGCAGCGTGAGCGAACCGCGTGAGATATCCACCGCGCTGCTGCGAGCGTCATAGGTAGCGGCGATCTCGCCATGAACCTGCGCCCCTTCGGCCCTCAGGGCGACGGTGGCGCGCCAATCGTTGCGGCGTGACAGCGAACCTTCCACATCGACTTTGCCGGACACCGCGGCATTCCACGGCAGGACTTCGGTGCTGTAGAGCGCCACCGCACGCCGCGCGTCAATGCCGGTGACGTCCCCGGTCGCCGTAAAACGATCGAGGTTGCGGACGCGAGCTTCTCCGGCGAACGACCCACCGAGTCCGTCCGCGCGGAGGCCGTGCAAGTCGAGGTTGCGGCCATTGATGTCCACGCGCGCAATCCGGGCATCGAAGGCGGTCGGCCTTGCTGCCCACACTCGAACTGAGCTGAGCTGAATTCCCTTTGGCGATGCGGAAACATCTCCTTCCGCTCGCGTGGTCCCGATCTGCTCAACGGTGGTTTTCGGAACCAGCCACTTTCCGGAGAGGGAGAAGTCGCTCTTCCCCGCCCACGTAACGGTTCCGGAAGATTGCGCCACACCGCCGCGCGCCGGAAGCTTCGTTTTCAGCGTGTGCGCGGCATCGTCAACCGCGATCCGGGCGTTATACCGGAATGACGCGCGCGGCTGCACCAGGTTCTCCAGCGCGCCCGAAAGAGTCATCGTTGAGTTGCCTGTTTTCAGATTGGCGCTTGCGATGGAAATCCGGTTCTGTTCGAGAGCGACTGTCGCGTTGAAGTCCACCGGCACGTCGTTGAGATTCAGCGGATTGATGCTGACGTTGCCCTGATACCGCGGCCCGCGCCCATCGAAGAAAACTGTCGCCGCAACGTTGCGCCCGTCAATCGTGAACGGCAGGTGCTCGCGCGCTTCGATATCCACGACGCCATTCCATGCGCGGAATCGGCCTATGGCCAGTTGCATCACCTTTTGCATGGTGTTGCTGTGGCCGGGAATCTTCGGCTTGGGCACGTTTGTGCTGCCATCAGCATTAATAATCAGGTAGAGCTGCGGTTTGCTGACGTCTATGTATTGCACGTCGAAGTCTCGCTTGAGAAGCGAGACGATCTTCATGCCGACCGCGACGGACTCGGTGCGCAGCAGCGGCGGTTTGCCGGCCGGCTCCGTTCCGTGCAGAACGAATCCGCGCAGCTCTGCGCGGAACGTGTGCCAGTCGAAGGTGAAAGACTGCGCCTCCACGCGTCCACCGGTAGCGCGTTCCACTTCGGTGACGATTCGGTCCCGCACCTTGCCGTAGAACCACGCACTTTGCACGACCAGTAGCAGGGTGGCGGTCACTCCCACAAGCAATGCCGTCACGGCGATGAGAGCGCGCTTCCAGGTCACTGGAACACCTCCGGGTGGAACACGATTTCCGTGCGGGCACGCGCCTGCTCCAGCCAGCGATCCATCTGTTGATCCACGCGCTGCCCGGTCAGCGTGCGCTCGATCTGGTCGCGGTAATCCTCCAGCGAAATGTCCTGGCCCGGATGCGCCAGCCGCGCGGCTGGCGCCACTGTGTTCTCGAAGTACGATTGAATGTCCTGATCGGACACCTGCACGCCGGGGCGGAAGCGCACTTCGATGAACAGGAGCAGCGACCGCTGCCAAAGCAACTCATCGCGAACATCCTGGTCCGTGATGCCGTACGCAGTCAGCGCGCGATCGTAAGCGCCCGGTTCGGGATAAAACTTTTTCTGAAACGCCTGCAGTTCCGGGATCACCTCTTCGGGCGACGGAACCGGGTAGCGGCTGTTTTCGAGCTCATTGCGAATCAGCCTCTGCTCCACCATACGGTCGGCGGTAGAGCGCTTGCCCGCGGGAGAAAAATCGGGCTGCACGCCGTTCAGAAATGCGGCCACGCGGATCTCGCGGAAGAGATCGCTCTGCGTGATGACGTGCGCGCCTACAGAGACGGCAATCCGGTCGATGATGTCGGCGTGTGCCGCCGCGGCCGCGATGAGCGCAACTGTTAGCGCATACCTCAAAACGTTTGCCCTATCGAAAAGAAGAATTGAAAGTGGCTGACGCCCGTCTGCGTGCACTGATTCTGGGCCGCCGCGCACGGGTTGACCCCCGCGTTGATGAGGTCCGTTTCCGTGCCCTTGAAGCCGAAAAACCGCGGCGGATTGATACTATACGCCAGGTCGACTCGCAGCGGGCCCACCGGAGTGCGATAGCGGACGCCGAACCCCACCGCGTGCACCATGTAATCGAAATCCTGCAGGCTGCGCTGCTTCACGCGGAACGAAAGGTTGCTCAGGCTGGAAAACGTGTTGCCCATGTCGTGGAAAAGGACGCCGCCGATATTTTCACCGATCAGCGGGAAGCGCAGTTCCGTCTGGTTGAAGAAGAGGGCAGTTCCGCCGATCGGGAATCCTGTTTCCGTGTCCCGCGGACCCGACTGAAATTCCGGAAAGCCACGATTGGAATTGCCGCCGCCGGCGAAGAAACGCTCGGCGAGCGGAATGGCGTCCAGAGCGTTGCCGGAATAGTTGAACGCGTACATATCGCCGAACTCCGTGCTGCGGGCGAAGACGAAGCGCTTTCCAATTTGATAGTAACTGGCGTTGCGGCCCAGGAACCGCAGAAAGTTGCGCTGGGAGCCGAAGGCGTGCTCGGCCAGGCTGAGATCGAGCGTGGTGTAGTAGCCCTTGTGCGGATCCACCGGATCGTCGCGATGATCCTGCACAACCCCTCCCGAAAGCGAACCGAGGCGCACCGGCTGCGAGAGCAGGGGAACCAGGAAAGGCGTAATCTTCAACTCGCTCACTCCCACCCGGCGATAGGTGTAGCGATATAAGACCGTCGTCGCCTTCGAAGCGCGCTGCGAGAGCTGAATCGAGCCCTCATCGCGTTTATAGGAGAAGGTGCGGACGTCGCGCGAATCCTGATAGAGACCGGTGATCGCGAGACTGAGCTTATCGTTGCCCTCGAATCGCGGCCAGGAGTATGTGAGCAGGGCCTGCTGTTGAATGGAGGAGACGCGGCTGCGCAGACTGATGCTGTGGCCGATGCCCCACAGATTGTTGCGCGTCACATCGAGCGATACGCGCGGCGAAAATCCCGTCTCTCCGCCGGGGGCGTCCAGGCACTCCGCGCACGGGTTGCCGATGCGCGCGAATTCCGCGCCGAAACCCAGTGCAAAGGAGTAGCGGCGCGCTTCGTCCAGGTCATAAAGCACGTACTTGCGATCGGTCTCGCCGTCCGGGTCCTGAATAGCGGCATCCACTTTCGCAAACACGCCCAGATTGTATAGACGGCGCTGCGTATCGGTGATCTGCGTTGGGGACAGCGGGTCGCCGGGATTCATTTCGAGCACGTGGTTGATGAGGCTGGCGCGTGTGACTCGATTGCCGCTGTAGACCACTTGCCGCACGAACTGTTCGTTGCCTTCGTGCACCAGGTAGCTGAGCAGGACGCGATGCGGATCGGCGGGCGAGGGCTTGGAGCTCCATTCGAACGTGGCGTTCGCGAAACCCTTTTCGAAGTAGCGCGCCAGAATCGCGTCGCGATCCACCGCGACGTTAAACTCGCTGAAGGGTTGGCCTTCACCCGAGCTCAGTTGCGCCACCACGGCGGTCTTGTCGAGGTGTTCGATGCCGTTCACCTGTAGCGTCTGAATGAAATACTGCGGACCTTCCACAACCTGAATGGTGACCGCGAGATCGCCGATCCTGCCGAGGTAATCATCCTGAATTCGCGCCGTGACACGCACGTCGCGGAAGCCGTTCGTCTTATACAGTGTCGAAATGGCGTCGATATCCCGCGTGAGCAGGTTTTCGCTGTAGCGGCCGTGCGGGAACTGGATGAACGTGACGGTGCGCAGGAACATGCGCTCGCGAATCGCGGCAGTGCTGAAGTACCGGTTACCTTCCACGAAGATGGCCACCAGCCGGTGGCGCTTGCCCAGGTTGACCAGGTAATCGATGGCAGCGCGGTCGTTGATCACGCGCTGCTGTTTGTATTCCACCTCGGCGTCGGAAAAGCCCTCGGATTGGAAATAATCGCGGAGATTGCGTGAGCCCTCGCGGAGAAGATCGTCGTCGACGGAGTGTTCCTGATAAATCGGGATGTAGCGTTCGAGCTTGCCGCGTGAAACTTTCGCGCCGATGGTGTGGACTTCGATGCGAGGTCCGGCATCGATGCGCAAAGAGGGAACGGCCTGATCGGTTTCCGCGTCGTATTGGATGCCGTCCAGCGAGACTTTGGCTTCCAGACGGTTGTCCTTGATGTAGAGCGAGCGTATGCCGTTGAGTCCCTGGCGCAGGCGGGTTTGCGTCATCGGCTTCCACGTATGAATAATCCAGCGGCGGAATTTGCTGGCGCGGAGGATGCGCTCGGCATCCATTTTGATATCGCCTGCCAGCACAGGTGTGGCGAAGCGCGCACGGGGACCGCTGTCCACTTCGAATCGAATATTGACCTGCTGATAATCGCGCCCCGTCTCCCAATCGAATATCGGATGGACGTTGGCACGGAAGAGGCCGTTATTCTCCAACAGCCGTAGCTGCCCGGCCTGCGCTTCGGCGATCTTGGCGTCTGTGTAGGGCGTGCCGAGATCGAGTTGCGCCGCGTTTTCGATCTGTCCGGAATTCGGCGGACTTGAGATGTTGCCGGCGGCGTGGGTGGCTCCAATGAACCACCGGTTGGTTGTTATAAACCGGATGAGGACGCCTGTCTGATAGGGCTGCGCGTCCACCTGAATATCCGTGTATCGGCCGGTTGCGAAGAGACGGTCGATGGCGGCGCGCACCACCGACATACTCAGAGGCTGACCGATCTTGAGGGGTAGAATGTCATGCAACTCCGCGGCTTCGAGCGGCTGGTCGGCGGGATCGAACTGAATGTTCCTCACGGGCAGACCGTCGTAGCGCTCGTTTTGCGCGCGGAGGAGCGGGTGCTGAGCGGCCGCGAATAGGAGTAGCGCGAGAAGGTAGGCGGGCAGGCGGCGCACCATCCTCATGATAACGTAAGCCTGTCTGAAGCAACTTTGTTACCATCGGCTTGCCATGACGAGGGAGGAGCGCGAACGGTACTCGCGGCAGATTCTATTTCCGGGCATCGGCGAGCGTGGTCAGGAAGCGCTGCTCGCGGCTCATGCGGCCGTCGCGGGTTGCGGAGCGCTGGGCAGTTTTCAGGCGGCGGCGCTCGCTCGTGCGGGCGTGGGGCGGCTGACGATTATCGATCGCGATTATATCGAGCCAAGCAATCTGCATCGCCAATGGCTGTTTGAGGAAGAGGACGCCGCGGATGGTCTGCCGAAAGCCGCGGCCGCGGCGCGGCGGATCGGCCGCATCAACTCTTCGGTTCACGTGCGTGCGGCTGTGGCGGATCTGACCGTCGAAAATATCGATGATTTGCTGGGTGGCGCGGCAGTGATTCTCGATGGCACGGACAACTTCGAGACACGCTACCTGCTGAACGATTTCGCGGTGAGTCGCGGCATCCCGTGGATCTACGGAGCAGCGGTCGGCAGCTATGGGATTACGATGCCCATTCTGCCCGGTGACACGCCGTGTCTGCGATGCGTCTATCCCACGCCGCCGAGTGGAGCGCAACCGACGTGTGAGACCGCGGGCGTTGTGAATCCGATTATTTCGGCAGTGGCGTCGCTACAGGTTGCCGAGGCTCTCAAGATTCTTTCGGGCTCTGCCGGTACAGTCAGCAGGCGCATTACGACTATCGACGTGTGGGACGGCCGCATCCGGCAGATCGCTCTTCCGGAGCGCGACCCGGAATGCGCCGCTTGCGGACGCCGCGAATTGCCGGCGCTGCGCGAAACGTCGAGGCCGCCGGTGACGTTGTGCGGACGCAATGCGGTGCAAATTCGGGAAGCTGACCGGGAATTGAACCTGCGGGAGTTGGGCGAGCGGCTGAAGGGCTTGGGAGAAGTGCGCGTGAACGAATATGCGCTGCGATTTTTTGTGGACGCCTATGAGCTCACCGTTTTTGAAGACGGCCGCGCCATTGTCAAAGGCACAGACGACCCCGGGGTGGCCCGGGGCCTCTACGCGAAATACATCGGCGCGTGATTACGGGATTCGCACCACGCTGAAGTTGCCGAGAGCTGCGGAATCAGTACCGAGAAACGAGAGAGTCAGGCCCGTCGAGTAACCGTCCGAAGCCGCGGCCACACCCGCTGCGAAGGGCAGGGCGGAACCCCACGATTGCCAGCTTGCCTGCGCTCCGGTTGGGAGAATCGACACATCGGCGCGCCCGGCGACGAGCGCGTCCAAAGCTCCCGCGGTGCGGGTGAACAGCGTCGTGGCCCCCCACTGCACCGCGAAACTGAAGCCGGAGGTTGCGCCGGGATGTGCCAGGTCGAAGCGGATTTCGATGCGGTCGCCGGCCGCGAGCAGGCCTGCGGGGATGTTGCAGGAGCCGATCGGCGCGAGGGTAGTGGCGGCGTTGGAGGCTCCGGCGCCACTGCAAAGCACCTGCGTCGAAGTATAAGGTGCCGGGACGGCCGCATCCGCAGTGCCCGAGCGATAGCTCGCGAGCAGCGTATCGGCCGGTTGCGGTGTGGATTCGGGCGTGAATTGGATGGTCGAGCCGCTCAGCGAATAATCGAGTCCCGCCTTTTGCAGAATTCCGTTCCGATACACCGAAAGACTGGCGACGGGATCGGGGACGGCGCTCAGGCCGAACGTCGTGTTGGATCCATCGACGATGCCCGTGGGCGAATCGCCGTCGATGAAACTCGGCGCTGTTCCGCCGCAGGGGCCCGACGAGCCGTCCACATGCACGCAATCGGAGGCATTTCCGGAGGCGGAGGAAAGCATGCCGGTGGGGTCGACCACGGCGGTGCGTCCGGCAGCGTAGGACGGTCCTTTGACAGGCCGTGCGCCCAGATCGGCAATGAGCCCCACGACGGTCGATTCCGTAACGGCTGTGGTTCCCGTCGTATCGCCGGCGGCGGTCGAACCGTCGGACGGATTCGCGAGTACGACGCGAACGTCGCGAACGTGCAGCGGTTGTCCGCTGGTCGGCACCTGCCACGTTTCCTGAAACTGCACGTGGCCGTCGCTATGGTAAGTGACGGTGTAGGACGCCGCAGTGCTCGCGATCGTAGGAACGAGTTGCACGCGCAAGTTGCCGTCGGTGACTTTGACCGTGGTGCTTTGCGTGACGATGGTGGAGTTATCGGGCGCCTGGAAGCTGTTCCAGGCGATGGTCAGGGTGCCGTTGAAGCGGGTGCCGTCCGCTTTATAAAGGACGTCTTGAATCGTGGTGAGCGGCGGCGCCGCGGCGGCCCAGGCGGCAAGCAGCGCCGGGACCGCTAGAAAACGTCGGAACATGGGTTTTCCTCCGGAAGTAAAAAAGCCGCGCTCGGCGGCGCGGCTCTAAGCAGAAAGAAAGCACTCCTGCCGATTTCAGGTAAACATGCGTTTTCCGATCGGGGCCGTTTCGGGATTCCTTTTTGTCCTAGGTCCCTCAATAGGATCAGCGGGTTAGCGCATTTCGAAAAACTCCAGGAATTCCGTCACTGGACTTGCGCAACATAGGGGATCTGCCTCGTGTTATAGTTTTCAAAATTGAAAGTACAGGTACGGAACGATACTCGCGGTGTCGTCCTCGGCGATTCGGTCATTGTGGCGGATTCCGGGGCGACGCGGCGGACGGGATTGCTCAAACATGAGCGGCTCAACGCCGGAGAGGGCCTATGGATTGTGCCCTGTGAAGCGGTGCACACGTTTTTCATGAAGTTCCCGATCGATCTCGTGTACATCGATAAGCGCCGCAAGGTTCGAAAGGTGCGGCATGCGGTGCCGCCGTGGCGCATGTCCGGATGTCTCACTGCGAAATCGGTTTTGGAGCTTCCCGCAGGCACGGCGGAGCGGACCGGGACGCGGGTGGGCGATGAGTTGTCCATCGAAAAGCTGGGCTGAGAGCGAATGAAACTGCGGTTATACATGGCGGCTCAGGCGGTGTTGCTCGCCGGATGCACGCACACGCGCGTGACGCATGCTCCTTCGACGACGCCTGCCGTTTTCGCGCAACAGGTTCGCAATGCCCACAACGCGGTGGATGCCGGCGACGGCGATTACCACCTGAATACGCTGCGCGCTCAAGCGGCGGCGGAGCCAGAGAACGCCGAAGTCCGGCTGGCGCTGATTCAGGCTTACCGCGACCTCTCCTATCCGGACGTCGCTCTGGAGATGGCGCGGGCGGCGGCGGCGCGTTTTCCGGGGAACGAAGCCATTCAGCTTTCGCTGGTGCGATCCCTGCGCGATGCCAATTTACAAAGCGAAGCCATTTCGGTGCTCGACGCCTGGATGAAGGCTCAGCCGCAAGCGTCCGCTTCGGCATATTCGTGGATGGGCATTCTTGAGGATGAGTCCTCGCATTGGGTCGCGGCCGAGCCTCTGCATCGGAAAGCCGTATCGCTGGCTCCGCAAGCCGCGTACCTGCACAACAATCTGGGCTATAACCTCCGGATGCAGAGCAGGTATCCCGAGGCCGCCGTAGAGTTCCGCGAAGCTTTGCGGCTGGAGCCGGGCTCGGCCATGGCGCGTAATAATCTGGCGGTCGTGTTGGCCGGACAGGGTGAGAACCGGCAGGCGGTCGCCGAGCTGCAAACGGGAGCCGACCCCGCCACCGCGCACAGCAACATGGCTGCCGTCCTGATCGAAAAAGGGAACTTCGCCGAAGCCCACCAGGAATTGGAAATAGCCCTCGGGTATAATAGGCTTCACCCGGCAGCCCTTAGGAATCTGGAATTGCTGTCCCGCTTAGAAGGGCAACCCGCCACTTTACCCGCACACGAGAGCAGCGGGACCCGTTGGGAACGTTGGAAGGCGGGGTTTATCAGGCTGTTTGTAGGACCGTTAGACGTTTCGCGGACGGACGCGGGGAAACCCGTGCCGCCGCGTTCAGAAGAGGAACCATGAAAGCATTTGTAGTCAGTTTTATTAAGGATGAGCAAGGGCAGGATCTCGTCGAGTACGCCCTGATTGTGGCGGCCGTCGGATTGGCCCTGATCACCACGGTGAACCAGCTCTCGCAGGGCATCGTGAGCCTCTACCAGAGCATGACGGGAGATTTGGCCAGCATCGGGACTCCGGCGCAGTAAGCCGGATCCGCCGCCGGTACGAAATGCGGACGCGCCTCTCATGGCTCGTGCCGGATGTAGCGATGATGGCCGCTTGCGTCACGCTGTTCTACTGCCTTTTTCTCTTTCAGGGATACCAAAAGCTGTTCCGGGATTCCGACGCCGGTTGGCACATTCGCAACGGAGAAGCCATACTGGCCACCGGGCAGTTGCCCCGTTCCGACCCTTACTCCTTTTCTCGCGCCGGACAGCCGTGGTTTGCCTGGGAATGGCTGGCGGATATCGCGGCCGGCGAGGCCGATCGCGCCGCGGGATTGAGCGGAGTGGCTCTGCTGTACGGAATCGTGATCGCGATGGTCACCTGGCTGTGGTTCCGGCTGCACTGGGTCATGCACGGGGATTTTCTGTTGGCGTGCGCCATGGCGCCACTGCTCTTCACTACCGCGAATATTCACTGGCTGGCGCGTCCGCACGTTTTCGGCTGGCTATTTCTTCTGGCCGCCATGATTTGGGTGGAGCGGGCGGCGCTCGGAGTAGCCGCGAGCGGTTGGCGGGCAGCTCTGTGCCTGGCGGCATTCACCGCGCTCTGGGCCAATGTGCACGGCACTTTTTTTCTCGCGCCGATGATCGCCCTGCTCTATGCGGCGGGCGCGCTCATTCGACGCTTCTTCTGGAATGAAAAGGTAAATCTGCGGCCGTTCCTCTGGGCGGCAGCGATTTCAGCCGCCGCCGGGCTTGCAAATCCCTACGGCTGGCAATTGCACGAACACGTCGTGCGATATCTCAGCGATTCGGAACTGCTGGCGCGAATCGGCGAATTTCACAGCTTCAATTTCTTCGCGGAAGGCGCCACGCAGATTCTTGCGACTGTGATCCTGTGCATCGGCGGAGGCTTTCTGGCGTGGACGCGGCGGCGTCCGGAGCACTTCCTGCTGGCACTCGTGTTTGGGGCGATGGCTCTGCGGTCGGCGCGCGCCCTGCCGCTGGCGGCATTAGTGCTATTGCCGGTGGCGAACGCGTCCATCGCCGGTGCGCTGCGCGGCTCGAACGGCTTAGCTGCACGCGCTCGCGCCGCAACCGCCGCATTCACCAATTATTCCGATGGGCTGCGGCGATGGGATGCGCAATGCCGCGGGTGGATCTTTGTGCCTATCCTGATTTTGGCCGCATTCGAGCTCCTGCAGATGCCGTCGATTGAAGCGGCCACGGGATTCTCTCCCGCAGTATTTCCGGTAGCCGCCTACTCGCACATCCCGCCGGGCGCGCGCTTGTACGCGCCGGATTCTTACGGCGGCTATTTGATCTACCGTTCGGCGGGTACGCGAAAGGTGTTTTTCGACGGCCGCAGCGACTTTTATGGCGTGGATTTCATGAAGCATTACGCGCAGCTCATCCAATTGAGACCGGGTTGGCGCGATTGGTGGGAGTCGTTCGGATTCACGCACGCCCTGCTGCCCGCGGATTCGCCCCTGGTGGTCGCCCTCGGTCAATCGGGATGGCGGGCGGTGTATGCGGATAACACAGCTCTTCTGCTGTCCAGAGGCGGAACTTAGAGACTGTATGCTGTGTTACAACAGAACATCGGCAGAAAATACGGCGGGGGACGTGTACCCGCTCGAGGTTTAGATGGACCGGCAGAAGAAATTCCTGATTTTCGGCGGCGCCTGGGTTTCCGCCCTGCTGCTGACGTGGTATTTGTATGCTGCCACCGTAGCGCCGAAGGCTGAGAAGCAGGTGCGCGTCGTGGTGGCAGCCCGCGATATGCAGGTGGGCACGCTGTTGAAGCCGGCCGATCTGAAAGTCGTCAGCCTGCCGGAGCGTGGTCTACCCGCCGGCGCCATGGTGGATGTCAAAGAGGCCGTCAATCGCGTGCTTCTGTATCCGGCGAATACCAACGAGCCCGTCTTACAGCAAAAGCTTTCCGGGACCACCACCGCCGAGGGGCTCTCTTCCACCATTGAGCAAGGCTATCGCGCCGTCTCCGTGCAGGTGAGCGACCCCGGAGTCCTGAGCATAGTGCAGCCGAATTCTCACGTGGACGTGTTATTCACGCGGCCCGGCAGCGTGACGGAAGCCAGCACATCAATGATTTTGCAAAACGTAAAGGTGCTCAGCAACGGGCGTATTCCGCAAAGCGGTGCCGTTGACGCCAAAGCCGCTCCGGCGCCGCGATCGCCGGTGATTACGCTGGTGCTCCGGCCGGAAGACGCGCAGAAACTGGAACTCGCCAAGAATCAGGGAAAGATCAGCCTGTCTCTGCGCAATCCGCTGGATTCGACGCAGGCAGCAGTCTCGGCCCCCATTACGAACGATGCGCTCGACCCCACGCTGGCGGAGCGGATCGCAAAGGCGCGCGCTCCCAAAGCCCCGCCGGTGGATCGCAGAGCATTCGAGGCGCTGCTCAAGAAAGAGCCGCCAAAAGAACCGGAAAAGCCGCGTGCCGTGATTGACGTCTATCGCGGCGATAAGCACGTTCAGGAAATCTTTCGATGAGATTGGCGCACCGGATACTCGGCGCGGCGCTGGCTGCGGTGCTATGGACCGCGGCGGCCCAGGATACGCAGCCCCATGACCTCACGTTGATGGAAGGCAAGGGGCATCTGTTGCAGTTCCAGCGGGATATTACGCGCGTGGTGGTCGCCGAACCAAAGATCGCCGACGCGGTGGTGGTGTCGCCGCGCGAGGTGATGGTGAACGCCAAGGGCGCGGGCAGCACTACGGTCATCGTGTGGGAAGGGGACAGCGCGCCGCTGAAGTTTGAAGTGTCGGTCTTCAAAGACAACAGCGAGTGGGACGCGTTCACGAAAAAAATTCAGGAAAGCGCCGAGGGCGGAGCCGTTACAGCCACGGGGACTGGCGATACCATCGTGCTGACCGGCAAGGTGAGCAGCGCCGAAATCTCCAAGCGCCTCGCCGGGCTGGCGCAGACACGCGCCAAGACCGTCATCAATTTATTGCAATCGCCTCCGGCCGCGGAGCCTCGCCAGGTGCTTTTGCAGGTCAAGTTCGCGGCTCTGAATCGCGTGGCGCTGAAGCAGATCGGCTTCAACCTCTTCAGCACCAACAACAAACTGCAGGGCACGCTGACCACGGAGCAGTTCAACGCGCCGCGTTTCAGCGCGATCCAGGGCGGCACGGCCCCCAGCGTCAATTTTTCGGATTTGCTGAACCTCTTCGCGTTCCGTCCTGACTTGAACATCGGCGCCACCATCAAGGCGCTGCAAGAGAATAACCTGCTGCAGATTCTGGCGGAGCCGAACCTCATCGCGCTCGATGGAAAAGAGGCGAGCTTCCTCGCAGGCGGCTCTTTCCCGTATCCCACAATCACGACGACGCCCACCGGAGGCGCAACCGCCCCGGTGATCACGGTGCAGTTCAAACCTTTCGGCGTCAAGCTGAATTTCACTCCGACGATTACGGCACTGGGCGCTATTGATCTGAAAGTTGCGCCTGAGGTGAGCTCGCTCGATTACACCAATGCCGTTACGCTCGAAGGCTTCACCATCCCCGCCCTCGCGCAGCGCAGCGCCGAAACCGAAGTAGTGCTGAAAGACGGTGAAAGTTTTGCGATTGCCGGGCTGATCGATAACTCGGTCATCGAAACCATCGATAAGATTCCCGGCCTGGGCAACATTCCCATTTTGGGCAAGCTGTTCCAGAGCCGGACCAAGCAGAAAAGCGACGACGAATTGCTGGTTGTAATTACTCCTCATCTGGTGCGCCCGCTCACGCCCGACCAGCAGATGAAAATGCTCGATTTTCCGGAGACGTTCCTGCCGGCCGCCCCGGAAAAGAAGGGCAAAGGCAAGAAGGACGATAAGCCGGAGTTTGTAGGACCTCGTGGGCAGCAGATTCCAAAAGACAAATAGGGCACACGCCTGCGCCGGAACCATGTCACTGCCGTTGCTGGTGATCATGGTGCCGGTGCTGCTCGCCATGATGGGGTTCGCCATCGACCTCGGCCGGCTGTATCTGGTTCGCGGCGAACTCAATCAGGCGGCGAGCGCGATGGCGCTGGCCGGCGCGAGCCAGTTGATCGGAACCTCGGCATCGCTGGGCAACGCTACTACGGCCGCGCAACAATCGCTGGACGATTCCGCGGGCGCGGCGAATAAATACCTGTTCGGCTCCGTGCAGATCGGCCAATCGACGGGCAATCTCACGAGCACCGTGTCTCCCCCGGCATTCTTCGCGACGATTGCCGATGCCAACGCCGCGTCCGCGGGCGGATCGACGCAAGCCGACGGAACCACCGCGCGCCACGTTCAGATCGCGATAACCGCCGATGCGCCCTTGATCTTCTGGTCGCTCATGCCGGGCGGCGAGTCGCGCAAAACCACCGTTGCGGCGACCGCGACCGCGGGCATCAGCGCGCCCGTGTGCACCGCCTGCGGCATAGAGCCGTTCGCTGTCGCGGCACTCGACCCCACGGACCTCGTGAACTTCGGCTTCGGCGACCCCAGCGCGTTGAACGTATTCACATTCGTCTATTCGTGCACCGGCAATCCGCCACCCATCGCACTTGCCGGCACCACCGGAACCCCGGCTGTGATCCGGTACGTGCTGTTGAACCGCTATGACGCGTCGAGCGCCACGTACGACGAAACGCAGCAGGCGTTCCGCGACGCCGCGGGCGGACTGATTTCGTCGGCGGACCCGAACCCTTCCGGCTCCGCCGTACCGCTCGGGTGTGTCGGCATCGGCGACACCGTGGACACGATCTGGGCATCGGCGCCTCCCCTCACCTGCGGCGCTCCACTCGGGCGCATCGCCGTCTCGGCATTATGCGGCTTGCGGTCGCGCTTCGATTTCCTCGACCCCAGCGGAGCTTGCACGGCGTTTGTAACGGATTGGGCCAATCTGGTGGCAGCTTTCCCGCCCGATCCGGATGTCGTCACGACCATCACGGATCCGTACACGTCCTACAGCGGCAATGGCCGGCGCGTGGTTACGTTTCCGATTGTCGATGCTCTTCCGGGCAATACAACGGGAACCATGACCATCCTCGGATTCCGGCAGTTCTTTCTGGAAGTGAACGCCGATGGATCGTACATCGTTCCGGGCGACCCGAACGGGCGCTTCGCGGCCATGTACATCGGCAGTCCCGCGCCCGTGCGGCAGGGATGGATCGATGACCGTTTCGGACTCGCGGGCGGCGCGCTGCCCACCAGCGGACCGGGAAAGGTGGTCATCCACCAATGAGGCTGCGCCGCGGCAATATGGTGATCGAACTGGCGCTCTGGTTTCCAGTGCTCCTGTTATTGGTCGTGGGCATGATCCAGTTCGGCAAAATCATCTACACGTACTATTCGCTGAAGAAGGAAATGTACGCGGTCGCGCGCTATCTCTCCGTGCAGCAGGGCGTGAATTTCTGCGACCTGGCGGATGACCCGAATACCGTCAACGCCCTCACCTTTGCGTTGAACGACCCCACTACCGGCGCGCCGGTCATTTCGAATCTGACGCCCGACATGGTCGTGATCTCTACCGAGTGTGTGGACCCGTTCAGCGGCGTGCTGGGCGCTTGTGACATCTCAGGCTGTGGCAGCGACGTCAGCGCACAGCGGCCGTCCTATATCGTGGTGGGGATTCCGGGCGGATATCCGGTGCAGCCGCGCATTCCTTACATGACGCTGGACGCGATTCAGTTGACGCCGCAAGTGACTGTGCCATTCGGAGGGACAACGCAATGAGGCGGATGCGGCGCCGTTCCGGACAGGCCACCATGGAGTTCGCGCTGTTGTACACCGGCGTGGCGCTGCCGCTCACGTTCATGATCATATTTATCGGCGAGATGTTGTGGATCTGGCACAGCGTCAACGATTTCACGCGCGACGGTGCGCGTTACGCGGCCACTCACTGTTGGATGGCCGACGGCAGCAACGTCGTGCAATACATGCAGGCGCATGTGCCGGCGATGATCGATCAGAATCAGTTTCAGACCGGCGCGGCCGCCATCGGAGTCCTATATTTCGCTCAGGATCCGGTGAGCGGCGCTATGAGCCCGTTCAGTTGCAATTCGGGCGAGTGCAGCGCCACGTGCATGCCGGATGCCGTGAGTGTCAGCATCACGAATTATCAGTTCTTACGCTTTGCCAGTTTTTTTAAGTTGCCTCCGGTGAGCATTCCGCCGTTTACTACGAGCATCCACGTGGAATCCATGGGATGTGACGAACAGGGGATTTGTCAGCCGTGAGTGGGGGTCTTCATGTCTAATGTCGCTCTATTGATCGCTTCCAGCGATGAGCATTTTCGCGAGATGGTCCGGGACCAGACTCTGAACGTGCCCGAAGCAAAGGTGGTCGCCGAATACCAGGAGGTCGCGGCGAACCTGTACATTCGCGTGCTGCAGGACCTGGAACGGCATCCCAGCGCGGGCCTGGTGGTGGATCTGTCGATGGATTCCGAGAGCGCCATCAAGGCGATCGAAAAGGCGAAACAGGCTGTGCCGGACCTGTTTGTGATCGCCTCCAACTTTCATGCCGATGCGGAAACGGTGATCGCGTGCATGCGGGCCGGCGCGAATGAATTCCTGGTGCAGCCGCTCAAGCGCACCGAGTTTCGCGAAGCGCTCGGCCGGCTGGAGCGCGCCCCGCGGCACGCCAGCGCTACCGAGAGCAAGTTGGGCAAGATCTATACCTTCATCGGGACCAAAGGCGGGGTCGGGACCACCACGCTGGCGGTGAACTTCGCGTCCGTGCTGGCGCAGCGCAAACAACCCACCGTGCTGCTGGATTTGGATTGGGTGGGCAATGATTGCGCGATGCAGCTTGGCGCGTCGCCGCAGTACACGCTGATGGAAGTAGCGGAAAACCTCGGAAGGATGGACCAGGCGTTATTCGAAGGCGTGGCGACGCGCGATCCGCTGGGGTTCCTGCTGGTGGGGCCGCCCGATTCGCTCGAGCAGCAGGGCCAGTTCGGCGAGCACAGCCTGCGCGAGTTCGCGACTTTCCTGGTGGAAAAATATGATGCCATCGTGGTGGATGGAGGGCGGGCGATTTCGAATGAACTGGTACTTGCCGCCGCCCAGGTGTCGCAGACCGTCTTCATCGTGGTGGACCAGGAATTCCCGTCGATCCGCAACGCGCAGCGCTACGTCACATTTCTGATGCGCATGGGCTTCAATCAGGATCAGGTGAAGGTAGTGGTGAACCGCTACTCGAAGAAGTCGAACCCGAATGCCGCCACATTAGAGCAGATTCAACAAACCCTGAACCAATCGGTCTTCTACGGAATACCGCCGTCGCCGGCGGTAATCGCCTCCATCAACAAAGCGCGACCTTTCGTAGCGAACCGGCAGGAAGCAGGGGAACTGGACCGGATCTTCCGAGCCTTCGTGGATAAAGCCACGGGAGGAAAGAAGCCGGCGGCGGCATTGGCGGTGGCGAAATGAAGAGGCATCGCATTTTCACCACGGAGGCACAGAGATTCAGAATAGAGATCACAGAGAAAAGCCAAGCATATTCTTTTCTGTGTCCTCCGGCTTTTCTCTGTGTCTCTGTGGTGAAAAGAGGCTGCCGCTTGCCTGGAGCATCCCATGTCTAGTCGCCCCCTCGCCCGCCCCGGTACCGGCGCCGACCGCTGGTTCGAACTCAAGAGCCAGGTTCATCGCAAGCTCCTGAATGTCCTCACCGCCGAACAGTTGCGCGACCTGAACAAAGACAGGATGCGCGGCGAGATCGGCATGGCGGTCGAGAAGTTGATTATCGACGACGGCCTTCCGATGACCGTCGGCGAGCGCGAGAAGCTCATTGAAGAAATTCTCGATGAAGTATTCGGCCTTGGACCCCTCGAGCCGCTGCTGAAGGACGAAACCATCAGCGACATCATGGTGAACGGCTACGACAACGTGTACATCGAGCGCGCCGGCCGCCTTGTCGAGACCAACATCCGGTTTAAGGACCAGGCGCATGTGCGGCTGATCATCGAGCGCATTGTTTCGGCGATCGGCAGGCGCATCGACGACTCCTCGCCCATCGTCGACGCCCGCCTGAGCGACGGCTCGCGCGTGTGTGCAGTGATTCCCCCGCTGTCGCTGATCGGGCCGGTGATGTCCATCCGCCGTTACGGCAAGAAGGTTCTTTCGACGGAAGATTTGCTGCGCAACGAAACGTTGACGACCGGGATGCTTGATTTTCTGAGCGGCTGCGTGGAAGCGCGGTTGAATATCGTGATCTCCGGCGGCTCCGGGTCGGGGAAGACCACGATGCTGAATACGCTCTCGAGATTCATTCCCGATGACGAGCGCATTGTCACGATCGAAGACACCGCGGAGCTGCAGCTTCAGCAAAGCCACGTCGTGCGGCTGGAGACGCGGCCGGCGAACATCGAAGGCGCGGGAGCCATCACGCAGCGCGACCTGGTGATCAACACGCTGCGTATGCGGCCGGACCGTATCATCGTGGGTGAATCGCGCGGGGCGGAAGCGCTGGATATGTTGCAGGCGATGAACACCGGCCACGACGGGTCCATGACCACGGTGCACGCCAATGCTCCGCGCGATGCGTTCTCGCGGTTGGAAACCATGGTGATGATGGCCAGCCAGCACGTGCCGGACAAAGTGATCCGGCAGCAGCTTGCCAGCGCCATTCACGTAGTGGTGCACTGCGCGCGTTTGAGCGATGGAGCACGCAAAGTGACGGGAATTGCCGAGGTGGTGGGCGTAGAGAATGACCTGGTGGAGATGCAGGACATTTTCGAGTTCGAGCGCTCCGGCATCAGCCCTCGCGGCAAGGTGCTGGGCCGCTTCCGTGGGACGGGCGCGCGTCCGGTTTGCACAGATCGCCTGAAGGCGTACGGAATCCACATTTCGCCTTCGATCTTTAAGGAAGAGCATGAGGTGAAAGAGAAGTAGATGTTCGTTCTTGCCGCCATGCTGATTTTCACAGTGGCCATGCTGCTGGCGGGCTACTACGTGTGGACGGTGCCGCAGCAGGAGGCCGCGCGCGTGCTCGGCGGCCGCTTCCGCGAGTTGCGGGCGCATTCGCGGACGCGAAGTGCGAGCTCGCCGGAATTGCTGCGCAAGGAGCACCGCGGGCAGTTTGCGTTTCTGGGAGATCTGGTCACCTGGGTGGGTGTGCTGCGGCGGCTGCAGGAGATGATTGAGCAGGCGAACTTGAAGTATCGTGCCGCCGATGTATTCGGCTTGTGCCTCGCGCTCGGTATCGGGGCTTTCCTGCTATTCGGCCTCTTCGGCGCGGGCACTTTGCTGCTGCGTTTGCTGATCGCCGCGTTGTGCGGCGCGGCTCCGGTGTTGTACATCGGCCGGGTGCGCGCGCGGCGGCTCAAGAAGTTCGAGGAGCAATTGCCGGATGCAATCGATCTTTTCACGCGCACGATGCGGGCGGGTCACAACATCCACAGCGGGTTGGAGACGATTGCCAACGAGACTTCGGACCCCGTCCGCATGGAATTTCGCAAGCTGATGGAGGAACTCGGGCTGGGGTCTCAGGTGGAGCCGGCGCTACACGGGTTGGGTAGGCGCGTTCCGCTCATCGATCTGAAATTTTTTATTACGACTCTGATCCTGCAGCGGCAGACCGGCGCGAATATGGTTGCTGTGCTGGAAGGTCTCGCTGGCCTGGTGCGCGAACGCCTGGGAATGGCTGCGAAGTTGAAAGCGCACACCGCCCAGCAGCGATTTTCGGCGGGGCTACTGTGCTGCCTGCCGATCGTGTTCGGCTTGGGCTGCTGGTTCTTGAAGCCTGACTACATCCGCCTCTTGTGGACCGATGAAACGGGCAGCAAGTTTTTTACATACGCGATCATTTCGGAGCTGGTGGGGATTGTCGTAATCCGGCGCATCTCCAACGTGAGGGTTTGAAGCAATTATGGCGACTCTCCTGTTTTTCCTGATTGCCGGCGGCACGCTGACTCTGCTGGTGTGGAGCGGCATCGAGTTGTTCGGCGCGCAGGAAGACGCGCTCGGCGCTCGCATGGAAGAGTTGCAGTCCAAGGCGCTCGTCGCGACGGGGCGCACCCCGCGGCGCAAGTCCACGGGCGGCGTCTCGGATCGCATTCTGTATCTTGTCAGCCTGGCGCCGGGCGGCGACGATTGGATCCGCGGGTCGGAAAAGTTGCTGATCCAGGCGGGCATACGCCGGAAGAACGCAGTCGCGATCTACGTTTCTGGCACACTGCTGTTTTTGGCGACGATTGTGGCCGTGATGATCCGGCTGCAGGCCGGTAATCTCGGAGCCAATCTGATCGGCGGACTTGTCGCAGCCGGAATTCTCGGGTTCCTGCTGCCGAAAATGGTGCTCCAGCGAATGGTGAAGCGCTACCGCCGCAAGCTGCAGGAAGCGCTGCCGGACACGGTGGACCTGCTCGGTATCGTGCTCGGCACGGGGCTCGCGCTGGATCAGGCAATGCTGCGGGTCAGCGAAGAGATGGAATACATCTACCCCGAACTGGCCGCGGAATTCGCGACGGTCGTGATGCAGGTGCGAGCGGGACAGGAGCGCGGCATCGCGTTTAATCAGTTCGTGCGGCGAACGGGGATTGAGGATATCAAATCGCTGGCCGCGATGATCATTCAAAGCGAAAAGTTCGGAACCAGTCTCGCAGTCGCACTGAAAGTCTATGCGGAAGGGTTGCGGAAGCGCCGGACGCTCGCGGCAGAAGCGGCTGTCGCAAAGGCAGGCATCAAGATGCTCTTCCCGATCGTAATCTTCATTCTCCCGGTGCTGTTCGTGATCACGCTCGTGCCCGGTCTGCTAAGCGTAATCAAAGACTTGAAGATGCTCACCGGCGCGAAGTAGTTCAGTTCGGGCTTTGCCTGGTTCGCACGCAACCACGCACTCCCATCCCCGGCACCGTTTACCGCTCGCTTAGTTAGTAACGGAGCCGCGACAGTCAGGGGCTGTGAAAGAATCGAGTTGCTTTTACTCCGACTCCAAAACGCACTCGAATAGCCGGCACCTTTTACCGCTCCCTTACGGTCACGGCTCCGTATGTAGTTGATTCTGCTAACGGAGCCGCGACCGTGAGGAAGCGGTAAAAGGTGTATCGAAAGGCGAATGGAGCGCCACGAGAACGAGAGCCGGATTTCACAGGCCCGCTAGGAAGCCGTAAAAGGTGCATCGAAAGGTGAATGGAGCGCCACGAGAACGAGAGCCGGATTTCACAGGCCCGTTAGGGAGCGGTAAAAGGTGCATCGAAAGGCGCCTTCCCTGCGACGGCAAATCAACTCCCAATCACATCCTTGTAATACTGTTCGTACTTCGGAATAATCTTTTCCGAGCAGAATTTCTCGCTTGCGTTCCACCTGCCGGCCTTGCTCATGCGATACCGCAAGCCTTCATCCGTGAGCAATTGCACTACATGCCCCCCCATTGCACCAATGTCTCCGACCGGCGATAGAAACCCATCCTCACCATCGGTGATCAACTCGGGAACGCCGCCCACACGCGTCGCGACCGGCACCACTTCGCACGCCATCGCTTCCAGCGCCGCGAGTCCGAACGATTCCATCTCGCTCGGCATCAGCAGCACGTGCGCCTGCGGAATCAGCCGCTCGACATGATTCTGCTTGCCGAGAAACGTGACGTGCTTCTCCACCTTGAGTTGCCGCGCCAGATGCTCGCATGCGCCGCGATCCGGACCATCGCCCGCCATCAGTAGCCGTGCCGGCGTTTCCTTGCGGACCGCTGCCAGAATGCGGATGCAATCGGCGGCACGCTTGACGGGACGGAAATTAGACAGATGAATCAGCAGTTTTTCGCCATCAGGCGCGTACTCGTGAGCCAGCCTGCGCTCCGGATCGGCCTTATAAAGGTCGCAATTGACGAAGTTCTTGATCACGCGGATCTCGCGCTCGATTCCGAAAACGCTGATGGTCTCCGCGCGCAAATGGTCGCTAATCGCGGTCACTCCGTCCGATTGCTCGATCGAGAATTTCGTGATCGGAAAGTACGAGGGGTCCGTGCCCACCAGCGTGATATCCGTGCCATGAAGCGTGGTGATGAATGGCAATGGCTGCGTCGGTTGCAGCATTTGCCGCGCCAGCATCGCCGCGGGAGAATGGGGAATCGCGTAGTGAACGTGCAGCACGTCGAGCCCGTACGCTTCGGCGACCTCGGCCATGCGCGAGGCCAGCGCCAGGGTGTACGGCGGATGCTGAAACAGAGGGTAGTTCGCCGCTTCTACTTCGTGATAGTGGATACGCGGCGTATCGGGATCCAGCCGGATCGGGTTCGCATAAGTGATGAAATGAATTTCGTGTCCGCGCGCGGCGAGTTCCAGGCCGAGCTCCGTGGCGACGATTCCACTGCCGCCATACGTCGGGTAACACGTGATGCCGATGTTCACTTGGCCCTAGCGTAGCATGCGCTATATAAAACGCTGCGCGAAGTTCCAGGCATGCTGCACGATCACGCGAAGGTCCGCATATTGCGGCTTCCAGCCGAGTGTGCGGCGAAGCTTTTCCGAGCCCGCGACCAACGCCGGTGGGTCGCCTTCGCGCCGCGGTCCGACTTCGTAGGGCACCTTCTTGCCCGTGACTTCCTCCACTGCCCCAATCACCTCGAGCACCGTGTGGCCCTCGCCAGTGCCGACGTTGAACTTCTCGCTTTTGCCACCCGCGATCAGGTATTCGAGCGCCAGAATATGGGCCTGGGCAAGATCGTTCACGTGAATATAATCGCGAATGCAGGTGCCGTCGGAGGTCGGGTAATCCTTGCCGAAAACGGTGACGGGCTTGCCGCTGATCACGGCGCGAAACAGCAGCGGAATGAGGTGAGTTTCGGGCTCGTGCTCCTCGCCCAGCCGGCCCTCTGGATCCGCGCCCGACGCATTGAAGTACCGCAGACAGACGCTGGTGAGGTGGTGAATCTCGTCGAACCAGCGCAGCAGCGTCTCGACCATCACTTTCGATTCGCCGTACGCATTCACCGGCTGAATCGGAAAATCTTCCAGAATCGGCGATGCGTGCGGGTTGCCGTAAACGGCGGCGGTGGAAGAGAAGACGATGTGCTTCACGCCCGCGTGCACCATCGCGTCCAGCAGAGAGAGCGAACCGCACACGTTGTTGCTGAAATACTTCGCGGGCTCCTTCATGGATTCGCCAACCGCGATGAAGGCGGCGAAATGGACCACGGCATCCGTCCCTTTCTCGCGCATCAGTTCGGTAAGGGCGCCTGTATCGGCGAGATTCAGCTCGTACAGACGCTCGGCCGGAACGTTGTGGCGATGTCCCTTCGAAAGGTTATCCACCACTGTCACGTCATAACCCTGATCGAGCAGGAGGCGCACCGTGTGCGAGCCGATGTATCCGGCGCCGCCGACAACTAATATTTTGCGTGGAGTCACAGTCAAACATCGATTGTAGCGGCATGCCGCCTGAGGCAATGCGGAGGATCGCACAGTTGCGCGGGCGCAAGCGCGCGGGCCGATATAATCGAACTAATGCACACCACCGAAGAGGCGCGTGGACGCCTCACGGGAATTCCTGATCTTGCGATTTTGAGCGGTGAGCCGCTGAGCGCCCATACGCGCTTTGGAATCGGCGGACCGGCCGACGTGTTCGTGGAAACGGCCAATGCCGATGCCTTTGTGGCTGCTCTCGCGGCGGCTCGCGGGTCAGGACTGCCGGTGATGGTGATCGGCGGCGGCACGAATCTCATCGTTTCCGATGCGGGCTTTCGCGGAATCGTGCTGCGCTATTCGGCGATGGGCCTGTGCTCCGATGGCGACCGCGTCCACGCGGAAGCAGGCGCGGTGCTGCAGGATCTGGTGGACTTCGCGATCGCACACGGTTTAAAAGGGCTGGAGACGCTCGCCGGAATCCCTGGCTGGGTCGGCGCGGCGGTTTACGGCAACGCGGGCGCTTACGGCCACTCCATGTCGGAGCGCGTGACGAGCGTGCGCTTCGTCGATGGAACGGCGGTACGCACGTTCGATAATGCGGCGTGCGAGTTCCACTACCGCGAGAGCATATTCAAAAAGCACAAGGAGTGGATCATCCTCTCGACGGAACTGCGGCTGGACCCCGACGATGCGGCCGCTCTGCGCAAGGTGGCGGACGATATCCTCGCTGTTCGCAATGCGAAGTTCCCCGTGACGATGAAATGCGCGGGCAGCATTTTCAAGAATTTGCTGCTGCGCGAACTGCCCGCTGACGTCGCATCGGCGGTTCCAGCGGCCGCCGTGAGGGAAGGGAAGATCCCGGCCGCATGGTTTCTGGAACAGGTGGGCGCGAAGGGCATGCATCGCGGCGGCATTCAGGTCGCGGACTATCATGCCAACCTGATCTATAATGCCGGCGGCGGCACGTCGGCGGATCTTTGCACGCTCATTGCCGAGTTGAAGAGACGGGTCCGGGAGCGGTTCGGCATCGGAATTGAGGAAGAAGTCCAGTACGTCGGTTTTTAGCCTGCTCTCCAGCCTAAAGTTTTCCCCTCAACCGGCCGATGTGTAAGTGTGCCCGGTCCTCGATTCACGCCTGCCGCGTCGCGATTCATTCGCAAGTTTTTGCGGGCGATGGGGCCGGACGCGGGCGTGTTGCAGCGGCGGTTTCGTGCTGCTGTCTCGGAAGAGGGCTTCACGGCGCTGCAGATGCACGCTCTGTCGGCGATCACGCCGTCGGGGCTGCGCGACGTTACCGGCATTGAGGAGCACATCGGCTATCACGCCGCACGCCTGGCGCGTATGAATGTTACGCCGGAACAGGTGGGCTGCGCACTGGAGGCCTTCGATCGTCTGTTGCCCGAAGGTCACGAGCCGGCTCGCGAGCAACTGAGTCTCGCTACGGCGTTTTGGGTGCAGCAGGCTTATTACAGGGTCCGCGAGAGTGAGTCGCAGGCGTTCTTCGGCATTGAGAAGGCGGAGGTGGAAGCTGCGGATTCGGATGCCTTTCTGCGGAGCGCGGTCCGCGTGCTTACCCGGGCATTCCGGGCTCGCACCGGCCGATTTCTTCCGGAGGCAGCGGAGACCCGGGCGCGGTACGTCGCGAGCCCTTGCGCGGAGCTGCCCGGCTGCGCATCCTATTGGGCGTATCCGATGAAGTCCGGCGGCGTCATTCTGTTGGGGTTCGTCAAACCATATCCGTGGCTGGCACGCGAGTTTGCTCTCCTGGAAGCGATCGCCTTCCGCTGCGATGAGGCCGTCCAGCGTGACGCGGCCCGCGCGCGCATGAGGGCGTTGCATGCGGAGGCGCGGAGTGCGGAGGAGCAGGAACGGCGGCGCATCGGCCGCGATCTGCACGATGAAGCGGGTCAGAGTCTCATGCTGCTGCGCTTGCAATTGGAAATGCTGGAGCGTGATGCCGGTCCGGAGTTTCGCGGGCGTTTGGCGGAAATCCGCGGGATTGCCGAAAACACCATCGCAGAGCTGCGCCGCATCATCTCCGCGTTGAGTCCGGCCGTGTTGGAGCGCCTGGGTATGGAGGCCGCGGTCCGTCAGTTGGCGGGACGATTCCAGAGAATTCATGGCGGCGAATTGCGGATGCGGATAGGCCGGCTGCCCAGGCTTCCCGCTGAGACTCAGGAGGTGGTCTACCGTGCTGCCCAGGAGCTACTGCAAAACGCCGCCAAATATTCCCAGGCAAAAGCAGTAAATCTTTCGCTCGGAAGTGCCGATAAGTACATCAGGTTATGCGTCTCGGATAATGGCGCAGGCTTTCGCGCGGACCGGGCGAAGAGCGAGGCCACCGGCTTCGGTTTGCTGGGGCTCAGGGAACGCGCGGCGATGGTGGGCGGAAGCGTGTGCATCCGCAGCAAGCCGGGAAAAGGAACTCGCATCACGTTGCTGGTGCCCGCGGGCGCACAGGGAGTCAATGGAAATGTCGAAGATTCGCGTACTTTTAACTGACGATCACACTTTATTTCGCGACGGCGTCAAGACGCTGCTCGCGCACGAGTCCGATATCGAGGTGGCCGGCGAAGCAGCGAATGCCGCGGATGCCGTATCGATGGCGGCGCAACTGCGGCCGGACCTCGTACTGATGGACATCGGTATGCCTGGGATGAGCAGCTTCGAAGCCACCAGGCAGATCCGCCGGGAGCGCCCCGAAACGCGCGTGCTGTTTCTCTCGATGTACGACGACGAGGATTATCTCTCGGAAAGCGTCGATATCGGCGCGAACGGTTACGTGCTCAAAGATAGTCCGGCGGACCAGTTACTCGGCGCGATTCGCGAAGTGCAGCGCGGGGGTAATTACTTGAGTCCGCGACTGCTCACGCGTTTGGTGAACGACTTTCGAGCGAACGGCCGCAGTGGCCCGCGCCAGGGCCGCTTCGATACTCTTACGAAGCGCGAGCGGGAAATCCTGAAACTGCTTGCGGAAGGCAATTCAGTCAAGGACATCGCGGCAACGTTCGAGCTCAGCGTCAAGACGGTGGAGGCGCACAAATTCAATCTCATGCGGAAGTTGGACATCCATAACAAGGCGCAGTTGGTGCAGTACGCCATCCAAAAGAAAATCATCCGGCTTGGGGATCCGGTGTTGAACTAACCACGCGTGTTTGCCCAGACACGTGTTTGGAATCCGGCAAGATCTTTGAAATTAATAACTTGCGCTCTGGCGGCCGGCCTGCATCTTCTTCTTTCGTCAGGAGAAGGAAACAATGTTCCGCACGCAAGAGCAACTCAAGAGGCTGGCAGCGGTCTCGAGCGTAATCGCAATCGCGGCTGCCGAGGCGTTCGCGCAGGAGACGGCGCCGCGGGCCGCTCGCCGGGTGGTCGTGAGCATTCCGGACCGCAAACTGGCGGTGTTGCAGGATGACCGCGTGCTGCGAGTGTTCCCGACAGCCGTAGGCGCTCCGAACAGCCCGAGCCCTGTCGGGCAGTTCACCATCGTGCGGCGGGTTGTGGACCCCACCTGGTACAGCAAGGGAAAGGTGGTCGGTCCGGGCAAAAACAATCCGGTCGGAACGCGCTGGATCGGGCTGAGCGTGAAGGGTTACGGCATACACGGAACGAACGCACCCGCCTCCATCGGCCACAATGTCTCGCACGGCTGCATCCGTTTGCGAAACCGTGACGTAGAAGAGTTGTTCACCATGGTTTCGGTAGGCGACGCGGTGGAACTTCACAAGGATCGCAGTCCGGAACTCGATCGGATCTTCGCTCCCGCGACGGTAGCGACGGACGATGCCGGTGGGCAGTAAGGGAGCGGCCATGCAGAGCCTGATTGGAGCGGTCTCGATGGCGGCGATCAGTATACCGGTTTCCTTCCTGGTCGCGCGTCTGTGTCTGCGGATACTCGTGCGCGCCGTCAAGCGGGCGCAGTAGCCGCGGCATGCTATGATCCAAGCCGTGAAGGCATGGCAAGGGGCTGCAGCCGTTCTTGCGCTATCGCTGGCCGGGAGCGCGTGGGCAGCCGAGGATTCCTCAGCCGCCGCACGCGATCTGGCACGCCAAACCGCCGCGTTCGCACACGGTGAGCCGGTCGCGGTGATTTGGCGGAATGTCTCGTCGTTGGATGGGGCCACGGTGGCGCAAGTCCGCAGCTCTTTCGAGAGTGCCTGGCAGGATGCCGGGGTTCGGACGGCCGCGAATGCTGCATCCACCCTGCGCATCACTCTGTCCGAGAATCCGGCCGAGTACCTTCTGGTCGGCGAGGCGCAGGGAAGCGACGATCACCGCGTCTGGATGACGTTTTGGAAGCGCACCGGCGCACCGAAAATCGCGGTTTCCGGCGTCTCCCTCGATAAAAAACTGCTTTGGGAGCAAGACGCACCCATCCTGGACGTGGCCTTCGTTTCAGGTGGGATGCTGGTGCTTTCGCCCTCGAGCGTCAGTTTTCTTGACCGCGCCTCCGGCCAGTGGCAGCTGCGCCAGACCGCGCCGATTGCCGCCTCACGGCCCTTGCCGCGCGATCCCCGAGGCCGTCTGCGGGCGATGGGCAGCGCGTTTCAGGCGATGCTTCCCGGAATCGCATGCACCGGAGCAACGGCGCCATCCCTCACCGTCGAGTGCCGCCCGAGTGACCAGCCGTGGACCCTTGAATCCGGCGCTCGCTGGCTTCTCCTGGCCAACTACGCGGCCGATGCGAACTATTTCGACGGCCGGATCGTCACCCAGACGGGAACTCCGAAAACCGTACCGCCGTTCTATTCGGCCGCTGCTGTCGTGGAACAGGGGCGCGCGTCGTGGCTGCTCGCCACCGTAGAAAATGGCACGCAAATCTACGATGCAAGCTTCGCCCTTGCCGGTTCGGTGCCGAATTGGGGAAGCGACCTTGCAGGCGCCGACGCGCCGTGCAGTGCCCGCCCGCAAATTCTGGCCACGCGACCCGGAGATGGAACGGCGGGGGATGCCGTCCAGGCGTTTGCGGTAGCCGCTCGTTCCGCCGCGCCGCTCGGCGCTCCGGCTCTATTTGCGGGGGCCATCACGGCGCTTTGGCCCAATGGCGCGACGGCGGCCATCGTCGTCGCCCGCGATCCGTCTACCTCGAAATACTCTGCCTACCTCGTGACGGTGACCTGTGGTTCGTAGCTCAATGCTCGCGCTCCTTCTGGCAGCCGCGCTGTTCGCGGCAACGCGCCCGCACTACGGCGGAGTGCTGCGCGTGCAACTGCAGGACGCGATCCAGGGCGCCGACCCGCCGCAACTCGGGCCGGGCATTCCCGATCTCTTCGCGGCGTTCACCATCACGCGGTGGGAATCGGGCAGCCGGGCCGCATTTTCGGCGAACCCGTCAGCCGCCGGCGGCCGGCCGTTTCTGGACTCGATCGAAATCGAAATGGGACGGCCCACGCGTGAGATGACCATTGCGCTGGATACGGGCAAAGCCGATATCATTCAACTCGACCCCGCTGCAATGCGCCGTCCGCCTGCCGGCGTAAAGATCTGGTCGTCATCGCCGGTGCGTCTCGTCGCCTTGCGATTTTCCGGCAGCGAAGACGCGCGGCTGCGCGAAGCGGTGTCGCTCGCGGTGGACCGCACCGCTATCCAACGCGTGCTGTTGCAAGGCCAGGGGGAGGTCTCCGGGGCGCTGCTGCCGCAGTGGCTCAGCGGATATGCGTTCCTTTTTCCGGCCGCCGCCGACGTGTCGAAATCGCGCGCGCTCGCAGCCGCACTTCCGGCCTCGTCCCGATCGCTGACTCTCTCCTTCGATTCGCCCGCGCTGCGACCCATCGCCGACCGGATCGTGCTCAACGCGCGCGACGCCGGTATCGCCTTCACCATCGCGCCGGCCGGTGGAACGGTGCGCCTGGTGCAGACGCGCATGATCTCCAGCGACCCCGCGAAAGCGCTCGCCGGAGTTGCGATATCGCTCGGTCTTCAGGAGCCCCCGCGCGCGTTGACTCCCGAGGCGCTCTACAATGCCGAGCGCAATCTGCTCGATGGATTTCGCGTGATCCCGCTCTTTCATCTGCCGGACGTGTATGCGGTCTCGCCGCGAGTGAAAGGCGGCCCGGGAATCAGCCCGCTCGGCGAGTGGCGCTTTGAAAATCTATGGCTGGAGAATCCGCGGCCATGACCTTCCGCACGCGCATCCTCCTGATCTTCACGCTTGCCGTGGTCGCCAGCGTGGGAATTGTCGAGTGGGTCGGTCTGGACACCACGCGCGAGTCGTTCGAGCGCGCGGAGACACAGAGGGTGAACGCCCTGGTGGGGCAGTTTCAACGCGAATTCGACCGCCGGAGGCAGGGCATCGTGCGTGCGGTGAACGGCATCGCCGGCTCCGACGCCATGCTGAACCTGGCGCTCGCCACCGATTACGCCCCGAACTATGACGATGCGCGTTCGCTCGCGGCCGCCCACAATCTCGGGCTGCTGGAACTGGTGGCCGGTGACGGCTCCATCATTTCCTCCGCCGAGTGGCCCGCGCGCTTCGGCTACAAAGAAGACTGGCTGCTGACGCGCGAGAACTGGCGCTCTCTCGGCGCATTCCTCAAACGCGAGGAACTGCCTGACGGCATGACGCTCGCGCTGGTTTCGGTTGCGACTGTGAATGCGGGCGATCGTCGCCTGTACATCGTCGGCGGACAGGAGCTCGATCGCGAATTCCTCTCGACTCTCGTGCTTCCCGTGGGCATGCGCGCACTGCTTTACCGTAATTTGGGCGCCGGCTTTTCCGCGCCCGACCTGATCGACGCCTCCGGACCGGCACGAAGACCGGCTATGCTTCAGCCGCTCGTCGAATCCGTGGTCCGCGACGGCAAAGAAACGGCTGCAACCGTCGGCGGCGGCGCGGACGCGGAGATCTTCCACGCGATTCCTCTGACGGGATACGAGAACAACCTGCTCGGCGTGCTGCTGGCCGGAAGCTCGCGCCGTTCGCTCGTGGAACTCGAAGCGTCGCTGCGGACCACGGGCATTGCGGTCGCCGCCGCGGGCATCCTCACCGGACTGATGCTGGCGTGGTGGGCTACAGCTCGCATTACGCGCCCCGTCCGGCGTCTCGCCGATAGCGCGGGCAAAGTGGCCGCGGGCAACTGGAACACCACGGTGGAGATCGCGTCGGCTGACGAGATCGGGCAACTCGCGCAATCGTTCAATCGAATGACGCATGAGCTCGTGGAACAGCGCGAGCGCCTGGTGCAGACAGAGCGTGTAGCTGCGTGGCGCGAACTTGCCCGCCGCCTGGCTCATGAGCTGAAGAATCCGCTGTTCCCGCTGCAAATCACAGTGGAAAACATGCAGAGGGCGCGCGACAGCTATCCCGAGCAGTTCGACGAGGTGTTTCGCGAAGGCACGCACACGCTACTCGCAGAGCTGCAGAATTTGAAGCAAATCATCGGCCGGTTCAGCGATTTCGCCAAGATGCCCGCGCCGGAAATGCAGGCCGTGGATTTTAACGCCATGGCCGCCGATGTCATGAAGCTATTCGAGCCGCAACTCGCAGCCGCGCACATCGTTGGCCGCACGGAGCTCGACCCCAATTTGCCTGCGGTCCAGGCGGATCCCGACCAGATGAACCGCGCGCTGCGCAACCTGATCCTCAATGCCATCGACGCCATGCCCAAAGGAGGCGCCCTCACCGTCCGCACGGCCGCGCTCAACCCGGGCGTGCGCATCGAAATCGCCGATACCGGAGAAGGCCTCACGCCGGAGGAGTGCGAGCGCCTCTTCACGCCGTACTACACCACCAAAACACACGGCACCGGCCTCGGCCTCGCGATTGTGCAGTCCGTAGTGGCGGACCATCATGGCAAAATCTCGGTGCACTCCCGGCCTGGGCAGGGCGCCACTTTTCGAATGGAATTGAGCTGAGTTGGCCTTGCTATCCTCAAGATTGGCCCACATTTTAATCGTCGATGACGACGCCAATACGCTGGCGTCGCTCTCCCGCGCGTTCCGCCTTGCCGGACACGAAGCCACGGTGTGCGATAACGCCGCACGCGCTCTGGAACTGGTGAAGTTCACGCACTTCGACATGATGCTGTCGGACGTCGTCATGCCCGGAAAGGACGGCCTTTCGCTGCTCGAGGATATTCGCGCTTCGGAGATTTCCATTCCGGTGGTGATGATCTCCGGGCAGGCGAACATCTCGATGGCTGTCCGCGCCACGCGGCTCGGCGCAGTGGATTTTCTGGAGAAGCCGATCTCCACGGACAAGCTCCTGCTGACCATCGACAATGTCATCAAATTCCAGCGGCTCGAACAGGAAAACCGTGACCTGCGGCAGCGCGTCGGCAAGCATGAAATCGTGCATGCGGGCGAGGCCATGCGCCGCGTCATGGCGCAAGTGGACCGCGTCGCGCCCAGCGAAGCGCGCGTCTGCATCCTCGGCGAAACCGGCACGGGAAAGGAATTGATCGCGCGCGCCTTCCATGAGCGCAGCGGCCGCCGCGATCAGCCGTTCATCACGCTCAACTGCGCGGCCGTTCCCGGCGAACTGATCGAGAGCGAGTTGTTCGGGCACGAAAAGGGTTCGTTCACCGGCGCGGCGGCACGGCATCTCGGTAAATTCGAGCAGGCCAATCACGGCACTCTGTTTCTGGACGAAATCGGCGATATGCCGCTCGTCATGCAGGCCAAGCTGCTGCGCGTGCTGGAGGATCGTCAGGTGGAGCGCGTCGGCGGCGACCGTCCCATTCCGGTGGACGTGCGCGTCATCGTGGCGACGCATCGCAATCTCGATGAGCTCGTTCGCAAAGGAACGTTCCGTCAGGATCTGTATCATCGCATTTACGTATTCCCGATCGTGCTGCCGCCCCTGCGAGAGCGGGCAGGCGATATTCCGGCGCTGGTCGCGCACTTCGCGGCGCAGGTGGCGGCGCAGAACGGGTGGAAGCCGAAACCGTTTACGCCGGCTGCTATCGATGAACTGCAGCGCTACACGTGGCCGGGCAATGTGCGCGAGTTGCGCAACATTGTGGAGCGGCTGTTGCTGCTGGCCGACGGGCCCGTGGAGGCGGCGGATGTGCGGCTTGCGCTACCGCAGGCAGCGGGTGCGGCTCCGGCTGCCGCCGCTGCTTCTCCAGCCGTAGTCCCCGTAATGGACGGTCCGCTGGCGCAGCGCGTGGATCACTTCGAGCGCGAACAGATTTTGGCCGAGCTCAAGCGGCACAATCAGCGGATGACGGATACGGCCAAAGCGCTGGGCCTGGAGCGCAGCCATTTGTATAAGAAGTGCCAGGCCCTCGGTATCGATTTGCGCGCCATGCGCCAGGGGCTGGCGTAGGCCTCGGCGCGCCCATGCTACCGTCGGAATAGATGGGCAAGTTTCTCTTGGGTATCCTGACGGGCTTCGCGCTCGTCTTCGTGGCAGGCGTTCTGGTCCTCTTCGCCGTGGCGCATTTTACTCAGGCGCCGCCCTCCATCAGGGACAATTCGGTGCTGGTAATGCGTCTCTCAGGGGACGTGCCGGAAAAAGCGCCGATCGAGCTGCCGGCCCTTCTCTCGCCGGCTGCCGGGCCGCGCGCCACACTTGCCGATGTCTGGATGTCGCTGCGGAAAGCGGCCGTCGATCCGCAAATCAAAGCCGTGATTGTAGAGCCGGAGGGCCTTTCCGCCGGCTGGGCCAAATGCGATGAGATCCGTTCCGATCTGGAAGCATTTCGCAAATCCGGCAAGCCGGTCTACGCGTACTTACGGCAGCCCGGCTCGCATGAGTATTACGTCGCCACCGCGGCCGGCCGCATTTACCTTGGCCCTTCCGAGCCTGTGATGCTCAAAGGTTTACGCGCGGAAATCATGTACTTCAAGAACACCCTCGATAAGCTCGGCGTCACTGTGCAAGTGCAGCACGCCGGCAAGTACAAGGATTTCGGCGACATGTTTGAGCGCACCAACATGAGCCCGGAAACGCGAGAGGTGATGGACAGCGTGGTCGGCGACCTCTATGGCAATCTGGTGGATCGCATTGCTGCTGCGCGCCATAAGTCTGCGGCCGATGTGCGTGCCATTATCGATCGGGGCCCCTACACCGCGCCGGGAGCGCTTCAGGTGGGCCTTGTCGACGAATTGCGTTTCGAAGACCAAATGTTCGGCGAGTTGCAGACCGCGCTCCATTCCGGCCAGCCCCATAAGGTGTCGCTGGAGGATTACGTTCGCGTGCCTGCTTCGTCGGTCGGACTCGGCGGAAAGCAGCATATTGCGCTGGTGATCGGCGAGGGCGATATCGTCCGCGGCGATGCGTCAAACGATGGGTCGGAATCCTCGCTCACTTCCTATGGCTTCGTTAAAGTGCTGAAGCATCTCGAGGGCGATTCGTCCATCAAGGGCGTGATTGTGCGCATCGATTCTCCCGGCGGAGAAGTGACCGCGAGCGACGAGATCTGGCGCGAGATGAACCTGTTGAACCAGAAGAAGCCGATGGTAATCTCGATGTCCGACGTCGCCGCGTCGGGCGGGTACTTTATGGCGATGACGGGCGCGCCGATCGTGGCGTACCCTGCGACCGAGACCGGTTCCATCGGCGTCGTCTTCGGCAAGCCTGTGCTGCATGGGTTTTACGACAAGCTCGGAATTTCCAAAGACGCCGTACAGCAGGGTGCGCACGCCGATATCGATTCGGACTACGTGCCGCTATCGCCGGATGAGGCGGCGATTCTGCGCCATGGCATCGATGAGAGCTACGTCGATTTCGTGTCGAAGGTCGCTGCCGCCCGGCATCGCCCTTACAACGACATCGAGCCGAACGCGCAGGGTCGGGTGTGGCTCGGCTCGCAGGCGCAGCCTCGCGGACTGGTCGATCAGCTTGGCGGCTTCGACACTGCGGTCGCGCTTCTGAAGCAGAAGGCGGGTATCGCCGCGAATGAGAATGTGTCGATCGATGTCTATCCGGGCGCGCGCACCTGGCTGGATCTGCTGATCAAACGTCCGCAATCCGATGTCCTGTCCATGCGGCTGAAGCAAGTGGTCGGCAATGTGCCGCTCCGCGCCTGGATGCAAGGCGGCTACCTGCGCGAAATGCCCTACTGGTTTGAAGTGCGGTAGGTACCGGCCTCCCGGCCGGTACCAGGCAAGCAACGCTCGCCGCAACAGGAAAGATTCCTGTTTCCACGCATTATGCGCGCTACGCGCGCATGGTACCGGCCGGGAGGCCGGTACCTACCAGCGCCTCGCGCACACGTTCCAAAGTCTCTTCAGCATCGGCTTTTTCAACGCGCACTACCTGTACGTTCGCGCCAACCGGCCGCCAGCGGTCGAACATACGCGGCACGGGAAAGCCGCCAAATATACTGACCAGCGGAACGCCGCACGCCGCCGCGATATGTTGTCCCGCCGAATCGTAACCGACGTACAACTTGCTCGCCGCGATAATCCTGGCGAACCCGGCGAATGAACCGCTCCACAAAACTGCGTTCACGCCCGCGCGCTCCACGGCAGCGCGGACGCGCTCCGATTCTTCGCCGCCGGCGCCTTCATCGATGCACAAAGGCGCGCCCGATTCCGCCAGCACGCCGAGCAACTTTTCTTCAAACGGATCGGCAATGCGCTTGGCCGGATTCTCGCCGACCCCCAGGCTGATTGCGATGTGCCCGCCATCGGTATGCGTGCCGCCCAACGCGATGAAGGGCTTTGCATCGGCGACGCCGAAGGTCTCCCGAGCCCACTTGGCGGCGAGTTGCGGAAGGCTATCGCTGGTGTCGGCTCCATACGCGCGGCTCTCGAAGAGGTGATACCGCTCCTCCGCGCAAACCGGCAACAGGCCGAGCTGCGTCAGCCGCGAATCCGGATCCACCACGAGGCAATCGTCGCCCTCGATGAGGTCGCGGAGCGGTTGCCATGCAGCCAGACGGTCGCGTAGGCCGCCGCGCGTATACGGGAGCGGCGCATGGTGAATGTGACCCTCCGCTCCGAACAGCTCATAGTTCTTTTGCGGACCTACGAACACGATCTCCGCGTGCGGAAAACGGCGTTTCGCAGCGGCCATCAGTACACTGGTGACCGCGACATCGGCGCCCAACGTCACGCGCGACAGCACGAAGATCCGCCGCGGTTTCCCCATCACCGGCCGGACTTTGCGAACCCGGTTATAGCGCGCCACGAGCGATGCGGCGTCCACCGTCTCTACCGCGTATTCCACAGCCTGCGAAAACAAGCGCGCGTAAACATCGCACAGGGCAGGCTCGAAGCGGTCCGCCAGCCCTTCTACCAGCACTCCGAACAGCGCCTTGCCGCAGGGCTCGGCCAACAGCGTGCGAGGCAGCCGCTGAGGCGGCGTACCGGCCACGCACTGATCCAGCAGTTCCTGTGCGATGTCTTTACACGAAGTACTTATCAATCAGGATCCCCAGCTTGCGCCGCGTCGGTTCCGGCACGGTGCTCTTATCAGTGAGCAACGCGTGTGCCAAAGCCGACCCGCATTTGCAACTGCGCTCGCGCGGCATGCGTTCCACCGCCTCCGCCACCACCTTGCACGCGTTCGCCGCATTCCTGGTGAGATTGTCGAGAATATCGGTGACGGTAACCGCATCGTGCTCGGAGTGCCAGCAATCGTAGTCCGTCACCATTGCCACTGTCGAGTAGCAGATCTCCGCCTCGCGCGCGAGCTTTGCTTCCTGCAGATTGGTCATGCCGATCACGTCCATACCCCAACTGCGATACACGTTGCTCTCGGCCTTAGTGGAAAATGCAGGCCCCTCCATGCACAGATAGGTGCCGCCGCGCTTCACCGTCACGCCCGTCGTGTCGCACGCCGCCGCGACAACGCCGCTCACTTCCGGGCAAACCGGGTCGGCAAAGCTGATGTGCGCCACCAGCCCTTCGCCGAAGAATGTGGAAACACGGCCGCGCGTCCGATCGAAAAACTGATCGGGGATCACGAAATCCAGCGGCCGGTGTTCTTCCTTCAGGCTGCCGACAGCGCTGAGCGAAATAATCCGCTCCACGCCCAGCGACTTCATCCCGTAAATGTTGGCGCGGAAATTCAGTTCCGAAGGCGAAATACGATGTCCGCGGCCGTGCCGGGCCAGAAAGGCGACGCTCCGCCCCGCCAGGGTCCCGAGCACGTAATTGTCCGATGGGAACCCGAACGGCGTATCGATCGCCACCTCCTGCTGTGCCGCAAATCCGGGCATGCCGTACAGCCCGCTGCCGCCGATAATTCCGATTTCCGCTTTCAACGTGAGCTCTCCTGAATGAGTTCCAACAACACACCGCCGGCCGAAGCCGGGTGCACAAACACGTAAAGGTGGCCGCCGGCGCCTTGCCGCGGCTCATTCAACAAACGCGCCCCATTGGCACGCAGCCGCTCCACCGCCGCATTGAGATCCGGCACGCGGAGCGCAACGTGGTGCAGCCCCGGTCCGCGCTTCTCGAGGAATTTGGCGATCGTCGAGTCCGCCGCCGAAGGCTCCAGCAGCTCGATGCGCGAATCGCCCGCCGGCAGCATCGCCACATGCACCTTCTCCGCCGCCACAGTCTCCCGATGTGCCACCGAGAGCCCCAACGATTCGTAAAACCTGACTGCCTCTTCCAGCGACTTCACCGCGATGCCGAGATGATCGATTCCCGCGGCTGCCGCCGGAACATTCGCAATCGCACGTCGCGGAGCAACCGCATCGATCGCGTCCACAAGCTCCGCAATTCCCCGGCCTTCGCTCGCGACGGTGCGCAGAATCGCAGGCTTGTGCCCATCGGCGAGGCTGAGCATCGCTTGCACTTCGCGCTCCACGCGATCGGCGCCCGGCTGGTCCGCCTTGTTGATCACGAAAATGTCCGCGATCTCCATGATGCCGGCCTTGATCGCCTGCACATCGTCACCCATGCCGGGCACGAGCACGACGGCCGTCACTTGAGCCAGGCCCGCGATCTCGACTTCGTCCTGCCCGACGCCCACCGTCTCGATGAGCACGTAGTCTTTGCCCGCGGCATCCATGAGGCGCGCCATGTCCGCCGTGGAGCGCGCGAGTCCGCCGGTAGTGCCGCGCGTCGCCATGGAACGTATGAAAATGCCGGCGTCGGCGTGATGGTCCTGCATGCGGATGCGGTCGCCTAGAATCGCCCCGCCTGTGATGCGGCTACTCGGGTCCACCGCCAGGATCGCGACCGTCTTCTGCCGCGCGCGCAATGCCCGCGCGACGGCATCAACCAGCGTGCTTTTGCCCGCACCCGGCGGTCCGGTTATGCCTACAATCCGTGCGTGTCCGGTGTGTTCGGAAAGTCCGCGTAGCAGATCCGCGCCCGCGGACTCGCGATTCTCTAATGCAGTTGCCGCGCGCGCGAGCGCCCGCACATCGCCCTCGCGAATCCGGCGAATCCAATCGTTGGTCGAGTACGTCATCGCCGGCAGTCAGCTCTTCAGCAGCTGCCGTGCGATCACCAGCCGCTGGATCTCGCTGGTGCCTTCGCCGATGGTGCACAGCTTCACGTCGCGGTAGAACTTCTCCACGGGATAATCCTTAATGAACCCGTAACCGCCGTGAATCTGTACCGCTTCGTTGGCGATCCGCACGGCCGCTTCGGAAGCGAACAGCTTGCTCATCGCCGATTCGCGCGTCACGCGCATGCCGCGATCCAGCATCCACCCGGCACGATAATTCAGCAGCCGTGCGGCGTCGAGCTCCGTCGCCATATCCACCAGCTTGTGCTGGATTGCCTGAAACTCGCTGATCGGCCGCCCGAACTGCTTGCGCAGTTTCGAGTATTTGAGCGCCGCGTCATACGCCCCCTGCGCCATGCCGATGGAAAGCGCCGCGATGGAGATGCGCCCGCCGTCCAACACCTTGAGGCTGTCGACGAACCCGTGATTCAACGTACCGAGAAGTTGCTCCTGGGGCAACCGGCAGTTATCGAAAATCACCTCGCCCGTGGCGCTGGCGCGCAGTCCGAGCTTGTTTTCTTTCTTGCCCGCCCGGAATCCCGGCGTGCCCTTTTCGACGATGAACGCGGAAATGCCGTGCTGCGCGGCGGCGCGATCCGTCACTGCCATGGCGACGCACACGTCCGCGTAGTGCGCATTCGTGGTGAAGGTCTTCGCGCCATTGAGCACCCAGCAATCGGTCTCGTGTTGCGCGGTCGTGCGCGTGCCCGCCGCGTCGGAACCGGCTTCCGGCTCGGTCAGACTCCAGCACCCGAGCCACTGGCCGGATGCGAGTTTCGGAATGTACTTGCGCTTTTGCTCCTCGCTCCCCATCTTGTAAATGTGGTTGGAGCACAGCGAAGTGTGCGCGGCCACGATAATACCGACGGACCCATCCACGCGCGACAATTCTTCAATGACGATCGCGTATTCGATGTAGCCCAGGCCCGCGCCGCCCAACTCCTCGGGGAAAATCGCGCCCATGTAGCCCAACTGCCCGAGCTTGCGAATCACGTCGAGCGGGAACGTCTGCGCTTCATCCCACTCCATCACGTGCGGCGCAATCTCCACCTCCGCGAATTCGCGGACGCTCCTGCGCAGTTGTATCTGCTCCGGCGTGTACTCGAAATCCACGTTTAGACGATCTCTTCCTTCTTAGCGTCCCAGCGCACGCTGCGGCCCTGGCGGTAGCTCTCCACGGCCATGCGGCAGGCGATCGCCACGCGGAAGCCCAACTCGAACGGGCACGCAAGGCTGGTGGAGGTGCCGCGAATGTTGTCGATGAAGTTCTGCATGTGCGCCTTGGGGTCCGTCTTTGTGGTCCCGACCATCTCATTGGCGTCTTTGCGGTTCACCTTTTGCGGGGTATAGCGGATGCTCTGCTGGGTGTGGTGAATGGTTCCGTTGTCTCCGAGAACATCGTCGCCCACGCCCAGGTCGTTGTTCCCGAAACCGGAGTTCCATGCGAACAGCAGCTCTTCATCGTGCTCCATGGAAACGTTCATCGTGTCGGGAACTTCGCGGCCGTCCTTCCACAGATAGAGGCCGCCCGTCATGGTCACCTTGCGCGGAATGCTCAAGCCCATCGCCTTGTACCAGAAAGAAAGCTGATGGCACATGTTCTCGTACACGTTCCCGCCCGAATAGTCCCAGAAGAAGCGCCAGTTGATATAGCGGTTGGCGTCAAAGGCGTGCGGCGGAGCCTCGCCCAGGAAGCTCTTCCACACGATATTCTCCGGGTTCATGTCCGGGGTCACGGGCCGCGACCACTGCGGCTTTCCGTGCGGCGTGTTGCGATACATCACGCCGTGAATGTACGTGATCTTGCCCATCAGCTCAGGCTTGAGATAGCTGAGCGCATCGGGCAGCATTCCGGTACTGGTCCACTGATGGCCAATCTGCACGGCGCGCTTCGGACCGGCATGCTGATACGCCGCGCGCATCTTCTTGGCGTGGTCCACCGTGAACGCCATCGTCTTTTCCTGGTACACGTGCTTGCCGGCATCGAGCGCCGCCACAAAACACTCTTTGTGCAGATGCTGCGGCGTGGCGATCAGGACGGCGTCGATGTCCTTATCTTCGAGCATCCGCCGGTAATCGAGATAGGTCTTGGCATTCGGCGCGATGTTCTTCACCGCCTCCAGGCGCCTGGTGTAAACGTCCGCCGCGGCAATGCACTCTACGCCTTCCAGGCTTACCGCCTGGCGCAGAATCTCGCTGCCGCGGTCGCCCGGACCGATGATGCCCAGCCGGATGCGTTCGTTCGCGCCCATGACATTGGAAGCCGCCAACGTGCCGGCCAACCCCGTGGCTACGTTGCTGATGAAATTACGCCGTGATTGCATGAAGAAAAACCGTCCTCGAGCCTAACAGACGATTATAGCTTGCCGCACCCATCGCCCTCGCGCGCGCGTCTACCCGTTTAGGAGCTTTCCTGACGGAGTACAATAACAGCACCTTTATGGCTGCCCGGCTACATCCGGCGCCCTTCCGGCCGGCAGAAATTGTTGATTTGCGACGCCTATCCGCGCGCGAACTGGACCCGTTGCTGTCCGAAGAGACCGCCTCCTGGCACGATGAGCTGGAGTGGGATTTCGAAAAGTCGGCTGACCTGGTTCGCCGCTTCGTGGATCTGCGCGCCCTCAACGGTCACGCGCTGCTGGAAAACGGGCGTGCCATCGGGTACCTGTACTACGTTCTGGAAGACAACAAGGGCCTGGTCGGCGACTTATACATCGAACGAGCGAGCCGCACCATCGAGCGGGAGAACGCGCTCCTGGAACCGGCCCTCGCTGCCATGACCGCGAATCCGCAGATCCGCCGCATCGAATCTCAACTCCTCATGCTGCACTATACGCCCAACCGGCCGGTGCCGCGGCCGGAGTGCGTGAAGTGCTATGAGCGCAATTTTATGCGGATTGACCTGACTTCGGCCAGGCTCGCCGACGGCCGCGTGCGCCGGCCCATGTATCTGGACAAGTGGAACGATCACTATCAGGATCAGGCAGCGCAGCTCATCGCCGAAGCCTATTTCGGGCATGTGGACAGCCGCATCAACGATCAGTACCGCAGCACGCTCGGCGCCCGCCGGTTCCTGTACAACATCGTGCAATACCCCGGCTGCGGCACATTCTTCCGGCCGGCGTCCTGCCTTGCGTTCGATCCGGGGTCCGGCCGCATCTGCGGAGTTTCGCTGGCGAGCCTGGTGTCGCCCGAAACCGGGCACATCACGCAAATCTGCGTCTCGCCCGCGGTGCGCGGCACGGGAATCGGACACGCACTGCTGCGCCACTCGCTGCAAGCGCTGTATGACTCCGGCTGTACCTCTGCGAGTCTCACCGTGACGGCGGCGAATAAGGACGCGGTCGCTCTCTACGAGCGCGTCGGCTTCACCACCATCCGCAAGTTCGCCGCGTATGCGTGGCAAGGTTTTTAGCGTTTCGTGTTCACCGGCGGCGTAACAGTGTTAGCTCCGGAACCCGCAACAAGCGCGCCAGCCCGGCGAACAACCCGATTCCGAGCGGCACAGAGACAGCTAAGTTCGTGAATTGCGCGATCCGCGAATTCGCACGGCTGCCGAAGTGTCCCAGCACGCCTTTGCTCGCGAGCCAGCAAGCCACGCCCATCAAACCAGCAGCCACAAGAATCTTCAGCGCGCTCGCGCCCAGCGCCCGGCCCTCTACCCCGCCGATCCGCCGCCGCAAAACCTCAAACAGAGCCGCCGCCCCACCCAAAGCCACCGACGAACTCGCCAAAGCGAGGCCTGCGTGTCCCAGCGAAGTCCAACGAAGCAGCGCCAAAGCGACTGCCAGATTCAAACCAATGCTCGCGACGCTAATCCACATGGGTGTCAGTGCATCGTCAAGCGCATAAAACGCCGGAGCGAGAATCTTGATCGCCGCCAGTCCCGCAAGCCCAACCGAGTAGCAAGTAAGGGCAGAGGCCGTCTGTCGCGTATCGTATGCGTCGAATCGGCCGCCCTGATACACCAGCCCGATCATGCTTTCGCCGAGCACCGCCAATCCGACACTCGAAGGAATCGTGAGCAGCAGAATGGCGCCAAGGCTCCGGCTCACGATCGCGCGGAAGTCCGCCGTACGAGCCGCCGCGCGCGACGCCGCGGGCAACGTCGCCGATGCGACTGCCACTCCGAACAACCCCAACGGGAATTGCAAAAACCGGTAGGCGTACCCCAGCCAGCTCACCGGTCCATCGATGGCGTGACCCGTTCCCGCTGTGATGGTAGAGGCCAGCCGCGTGTTCACTAGCGCGTTGATTTGCATTGCGCCGCTTCCCAGAATCGCCGGAACCATCAGCCTTGCCAATTCGCGAAGCTGCGGGTGACGAAAATCCAGCCGCGGCCGAAAGGCAAAGCCCGCGCGCCAGAGCCCGGGCAATTGCCACGCCAGCTGCATCGCGCCGCCCACAAGCACGCCGCAAGCCATGCACACGATCAACCCCTGATCGAACGCCCGGCCGATTGTGTATCCCAGGGCAAGTCCCACGCCCACCGAGCCAATGTTGTAGAACGCCGGAGCAACAGCCGGGGCTCCGTAAACGTCGCACGAATTGAGCACGCCCATCGCCTGCGCCGCGAGCGCAACCAGCATCAAAAACGGGAACATGATGCGGATCAGCAGCACGGTGAGCTGAAATTTTCCCGGCGATTGCGCGAAGCCGGGGGCGAGCAGTGCCACCACTTGCGGCGCGAAGACGATTCCGAGGAGACTCACCGCGCCCGTTACCAGCAGCAGCGCGGTAGCGACCGCGTTCGAAAGTTCGCGAGCTTCCTCTTTGCCCTTGGCGGCGAGAACGCGCGTGAAGATGGGAATGAAGGCCTGAGACAGCGCGCCTTCGGCGAACAGGTTGCGCAGCAGATTGGGTACGCGGTTGCCGAGCAGGAACGCATCGTACACCGCGCCCGCGCCAAAGAGTCGCGCCATGGCCATCTCGCGCACCAGGCCGGTGACGCGGCTCAGCGATACGGCCAGCGAAACGGCTCCCGCCGCGCGAAAGAATTTACCGTGCTCGCGGCTTTCTACTCGGCCCTCCGCACTTCCACCTGGCGGTAGATCTCTTCGGTCTGCGGCAGGGTCGCGAAGGCCATCCCAGGGATGCGCGCCGAGGCCGTTCCCGCTGCCACGCCCCAGCGCAGCGCGTCCACCGGTTTCGATCTCCGTTTGACGGCCCACGCGTACGCAGCAGCCAGCGCGTCGCCGCTCCCGATGGGGCACACGGCATCCACGCGCGGCGGCAGCGCTTCCACCATGCCGTCGGAAAACGCTCCGATAGCTCCACGGCTGCCCAGCGACATCACGACGCTCTCCGCTCCCATATCGCGGATGCGCGCGGCTGCTTCCAGATAATGCGTCCGGGTCAGCAGCGTACGGCCGAGAAGCCGCTCTGCTTCGTGCTGGTTCGGAGTCACCACCGTGGGTTTTGCTTCGATGCCCTCGCGTAGCGCTTCGCCATCGGCGTGCAGCAGCGTTTTGACTTTCTTCTGCCGCGCGTACGCAATCAGCTTGGCGTAGAAATCGGCCGGAACTCCCGGACTCAGGCTCCCGCAGCACATCAGCCAGGACGCTTTTTGCAAACGCTCGCGAATCATTTTTTCGAGGCTCGCCAGTTCCGCCGCACTCAGTTGCGGACCTTTCTCATTCAGGTTCACAGTAAGGCCATGACGATCCGTGATCGTGATGTTGGTGCGAATCTCGTTCTGAATCGGCACGATTGCCACCTGATAGCCGCACCCGGACAGGTACTTCTCCATGCGCTTGCCCGCTTCCCCGCCCATCGGGAACACGGCCATCGTATCGCCGCCGAAGGAGTGAATCACGCACGAGGCATTGATTCCGCGGCCGCCCGGCGATTCGCGGCACGAATTGATATATGCCCGGTCTTCGAACGCGAGCCGGTCCACACTGAAAGTGCGGTCGATTGCTGGATTAATCGTAAGAGTGACGATCAAACTGTTATTTTAACCGCCAATACCGCATCCAATGGTGCGCCGGTGCGCTTTCCTTGCACGCGGGCAAAGCCGGCTTCCCGCAGCAGCCGCTCAAATTGACTGAGGCTGCGCTCTTTGCCTTCGGTCACCACCAGCATGTTGAGCGATTGCATGTTGGCAGGCAGCGGACCCACTCCGTCTTCGTTCAGAAGCTTGTCCGCCACAAGCAAAGCGCCGTTTTCCGGCAGCGTTGCGTGGATCTTGCGGGCCAGTGTCACGACCGTTTGATCGTCCCAATCGTGGAAAATGCGGCCCACTGCGTACAGGTCCGCGGCAGGCAGCGGGTCGCGAAAGAAATCTCCCTCGACGACACCGATGCGCTCGTTTACTGGCGATTTGGCGGCGTGCGCTCGCGCCACTTCCGCTACGCGCGGCAGATCGAAGACCGTTGCACGCAGCTCCGGATAACGCGTGCACGCGGCGATTGCGAGATGTCCGGTGGCGCCGCCCAAATCCACCAACATGCGGTAGGAGCTGAGGTCGAATGCCTCCACTACGCGCGGCGAGCTGAGCATCCCGAAGCCGTGCATGCCGCGCAGGAATTCGTGCATCGCTTCGTCGCTGCGAAAGAACGCGTCGAAGATGCCGCCTTCAAGTCCGAAGGTCTGTTTCCAGCGAGGCGACCCCTCACGAATGCCATCCGCCAGATTCCCCCACACCGGGTAGAGCACACGATCGGAATAGAGAATGTAGCCGCGCATCGATTGCGGACTTGCAGAAATGAGGCACGCGGAGGCGACCGGTTCGTTGTGAAAGATGTTGTCCTCTTTGCGCACCAGCCGCAGGGCCGCGCACGCATCCAACAACCGCTCCGTCGCTCCGCTATCCGCCGATACCGCTTCCGCGAGCTCGGCTGCGGTCGCGGGCTTCTCGTGCAACCGGTCGAAGATGCCCAGCGCGGTTGCGGCGAACATCGTCTTCGAATGACGGAAGGCGTCGATCAGGTTGAGGACGGGTGACGGATCGGGAAGGCTCATTTTCGGAAGTGGTCGAACCCGAGCGGCTCCAGCCGCGCTCCGTTCAGAAGGATGGCGCCGGGCGGCCCTTTCCGCATCGTACCAATTCGCGTCAGCCGCACGCCCGCAAGTTCACGAGGCACGCGGGTTCGCGGTGAAGCTGTGAACAGCAACTCGTAATCCTCGCCGCCGTGCAGTGCCTGCTCGATCGACGCTCCGCGAAACAGCGGCGGCATTTCGATTTCGGCGCTCAAGCCGCTTTTCAAGGCGAGACGGCGAAGGTCCAGCGAGAGTCCGTCGCTCAGATCCATGCACGCGGTCGCGTGCACCCGTTCGCGCAGCAGGCGTCCGAGCGCAATCCGCGGCTCGGGGCGTTTGTGCCGCCTCCACGCTGTCCCGCGCCTGGTCGCGAGCCCCAGTGCGGAGGCGCCCAGTTCGCCCGAGACGTAAACGTTATCCCCCGCGCGAGCGCCGTCCCGCCGCAGAGCCGATCCACGCGGCGCCGCGCCGCCCACCACGATGTCGCAAGCGAATTGCTCCGCCCGCGCCAGATCGCCGCCGATCGGCAACGCCCCCTCGCGCCTTGCCAGATCCATGAGCCCCCGATAGAATCCGTCGATCCAGCGGCGATCCGTCCAGGGCCCGGCCGCCAGCGAAACCAGGCAGAAGCGAGGCTCGCCGCCCATCCCCGCGATGTCGCTCAACCCGCGCGCCAGCGCCTTCCATCCGGCATCGGCTGCGCTGTGCGTATCGCGGAGAAAGTGGACGCCCTCAATCAGCAGATCGGTGGTCAACAGCAGGTCTTCCGCCGAACCCCGGCTGCGAACGATGGCGCAATCGTCGCCGATTCCCAGCTCCACGCCGCTTCCCCGCCGTACTCCGGCCAGCCGGCGTATATCTTCAGTTAGCTGCCATTCGCCGCTAAAACACTTGACCATACAAATGCCATCTGAGAGAATACCGTACGCAGTTTGAAACGGTTGTTTGGACGCGCCTCAAGAGTTCTCTAGCAGGTCTCAGATTACCTTGTGCAGGAACACCCCGGGAGCACGACGAACAAGTAATTAGGAGAAGTGTCAGTGAAGGAAAAAGGTACTGTGAAGTGGTTTAACGCCGCTAAGGGCTACGGCTTCATTCAGCGGGCGAGCGGTGACGATGTCTTCGTTCACTTTTCAGCTATTCAGTCGAGCGGTTATCGCTCTCTCGACGAAGGCTCGGAGGTGGAGTTCGAGGTGAAGCAAGGCCCCAAGGGTTTGCAGGCCGAGAACGTGTCCAGAATCTAAGTCGCGATTCAAAACAACCAAAGGGGGCTGCTTGCGGGCAGTCCCCTTCGTTTTTATCGGCGCTGTTTGAGTGCTTACTTCTGCGCCTTCAGCACGTCTTCGAAAAAGCTGAGCGCGCGGGGGTCGCGCGAGTTGCGCAGCGAGTTCATGGCGTCTTTGCGCAATTGCGAGTCCTGCGTCGTCTTCACGGTTTCGATCAAAAGTGGAATGCCTTGCCCGTCGGGAACCTCGCGCAGCGCCGTTACTGCGCGCCGCTGCACCTGCGGATCCTGATCGTGCAGCGCCTGGCCGAGCGCCGGCAAAATCTTCGGCCCCGGTTTCCGCGCCAGCTCTCCCACGGCCTGCGACCGCATCCGCGCCGTCTTTCCCGTCCGCGCAATCGCGATGAGCGTGTCGATGGAATCCGGCTCCCTGCTGGTGCCCATCGCGATGATGGCGCGCTCCGCGATCCGTTCATCCGGATCGTTCAACAGCGATTTCAACTCGTCAAAACCGTGCCGTCCGCGTGCCCAGCCGAGCGCCGAAATTGCGCGCAGCCGGACCGATTGCGGCTGGTTTGCCGACACGAACTTGTCCAAAGCATCAGCCGCCGCCGCGCCTTCGTGGATGGCGATCGCATTCATCGCGCCCGCTTGCGAATTGTCTCCCGGAAGCACGAACGTGCTCAACAGCGCGATGCTTTGCGCCGGATTCACATCCGTGAGCCAATGCATCGGAGTGCCTCCGCCATCGATCTCGCAATCGGGCGACACCGTGCGAATCCGGTCCACCCGGTTGTTATCGATGCGGAACAGAATTACCGCCTGAGCGGGCGGCTCTAAGTGAATCACGCCGGGCTGATTCATGCCGTCGCGGCTCACATAGTCGCAGCCGACGCTGACGCGGACCGAGGAAACCGCGTAGCCGACCCACGCCGGCTGCGGCTGCGACGTGAGCAGCGCATGGAACACCGCATCCAGGCCGGAGCCGGCGGATTTGGTGTCCACCTGCGCATTCGTTAGAAGCTTGGGCTGGGCGAAAGCCGCTGCAACCGCCAGCACGGCCAGGAATGCATGTTTCATTTCAGAATCTCCTCCATGAACTGGGTGGCTTCCGGCGAGTGCGTTTCCACGATGCGGCGAACCACTTCGCGTTTCATGTCGGGATCGGTTTCCTTGCGTGCGATCGCGATGAGTCCCTGCACGTTGCGCTGGCCGGCAAGCGAGTTGATGATCGCACGCTTCATTTGCGCGTCCTGCCCGGTGCTGTAGAGCTGGACCAGAGCGTCCGACGAACTCGGCTGATTTCTCGTAGATCCGAGCATCGAAATCGCCTGGCGCCGCAAGTTCATGTCCTTATCGTTGCGGGCCACTTCCAGCAGTTTTTCCTGATTGCCGCTCAGCATGCCGAGGAGCTGCCGCTTGACGTTCGGATCCTGCTCGGTCTGGTACATCTGCCAGATTTCCGCCTGATCGCCCGGGCGGCCCATGCGCTGAATGGCGGCCAACCGCAGCTCCGGGTTCTTCTCGGATTTGGCGATCTGCAGAATCGCGGCACGGTCATCGCCGAGCGCATTGAGCACGGCGCGTTTGACACTGGCGTCCTGCGTCGAGTTGTAGATCTCCATCAGCAGGCCCGGACTTTTCTTGCGGCCCAGGTACTGAATCGCGGTGACCTGCAGATCCGGGTTGGCTCCGCCGCGCGCCACCTGCTCGAGCAACTGGCGGAACTTCGGCGAGTTGCTCTCCGCCAGCACGAAGATGGCGTTCCGCTTCACGCGCGGAGATTGCGCGCCCTTCAGCATTTTTTCGAGATAGGGATAAGCGCGGTCGGGGTCGGACTGCACCAGGCCGTTCAAGGCAAGGAGTTTCAGCTCTTCGTCCGATTCGCTTTCCGGCGAGACCTTCTGCCCCGCGTCCTGCTTTACCTGAATCTCGAGCGCCTTCGCGTCGTCCAGCCAGCGGCTGGAGGCATAGTTCTTGCGCAGGTCGGCGATGGCCTTGAGAGCGTCGTCGCGGCGGCCGAGCTTGTCCAGCGCATAAGCTTTCCAGTACAACGCGCCGTCGGAACGAGAGCTACCGCGCGATGCCGCTTGCGTGAAATCGTCGAGAGCTTCGTCGTAGGCGTGCCGGTCCAGCGACCGGATGCCGCGATCGTACAATGTATCGGCGCCTGCCATGTACGCCGGCGACAGGGTTCGCAATGTCGTAGGCGCTCGCACCCCCGCTGCCGGAGCAACCTGGTAACTGAGCAGGTCGCGCGTGTCGATCCGCAGGGCCGTGCGCATTTGTTGCTGCTCTGCGCGCACTTCCTCGCGAGCGGCGCGCGCCTGCTCCCGCACGGCATCCATATCGAGGTCGCGCACCTGGTCACGCGCCATGTCCACCGCCGCACGCGCGGCTTCCAGATCCACCCGATAGGGCGCCGCATCCCAGTCGGAAAGCGGTATCGCAAGCGGCGCCACGGCGGGCACCGGGGTTGCCGGGAGCGCCGGCGGAGCGGGTGGCGCGGGCGGCTGCGCCAGTGCGACCGCGGAGGCCGCCAGCAAACAAGACGAACTGAGTAATCGAAAACGAGTCATAGTGGTTGTGCTTTCCTGCTTTCTATAAGCTTTCGTGCCGGCGGACGTTCGCCCCCAGCACACGAATCTTGAACAAAATTCCTTCGCTTTCCAAGCGTTCGCGCAGACGTTCCAGGTCTGTCTCGGAGGCCTGCGCGGGCGCGTGCGCGATATCCAGCAGCACGCGATCCAACTCCTCCAGCACGGTCTCTACGGTGGCATCGCCGGTGTGGGCCGCGGTCTGGCGATAGAGGCGGCTCTCGGTTACAAGGTCGCCGGCGAGCGCCTGCTGGGCGGAGATATCCATCTTCCCCTTGGGCTTCGCGTTCGCGAGCTCGATCAGCACCATCTGGCTGCGCTCCAGGTAATCGCCGACCGCCACCAGCAGCACGCGCTCGCCGGATTGCGAATCGGCCGCCGCGATTTTGGGCACGGGCCGCGCCGGATAGGAGCGCCCCGCCAGAAATGCCGCCACCAGCAGACCTGTGACGGCGGTCGCCGCGGCGGCCCAGCGCCAGGGAGTTGCGAACAGCCGCCACCCGCGCCGGCTGGGAATCTGCCGTTCGATATTGCGCCACACGCGTTCGCCATACGCCGCACCGGGGTCGGGCGCGGGATAGGTATCCACCACGTTGAGCACGCGCTGCAGAGAGGTGTAGGCATGCCGGCAATCGCCGCACTGCTGGAGGTGCCGCGCCGCTTCGAGGCCGCCATCCTCCTCTCCGTAATAATGCAAAATCAGTTCTTCTTCGCTCAGGTGGTTCATTTTGCCGGACTCACAACGGGCTCTAGAGCCCGCCTCAATTTCTGCACAGCGCGAAACACGCTGTGCTTGGCCGCGCCGGGTTGACACTCCAGCACGCGCCCAACTTCTTCCATGCACATTCCTTCAAAGTGGCGCAGCACGAACGCGGTACGCTCGGTGGCGCTCAGGTCTTCCATGGCGGCTGCCAGCCGCTCCCGCACTTCCGTGCTCAGCGCGATACGCTCCGGATTCGGATCGGCTGTGGCCTTGGTTTCCACCACCTCCGGCGGCGTGTCATCATCTCCGCGGCGCTTTCGCGACCTCACCAGATCCAGCGAGCAGTTGGCGGCGATGCGGTACAGCCACGTTCCAAAGGAAGCCCGCTCATCGAACTTGTGCAGTTGTTTGTAGGCCCGCATGAAGCTTTCCTGCACCACGTCTTCAGCGTCCTGTTGATTCCCGGTCATACGATACGCAAGGCGAAACAGAGATCGGCTGTGGCGCTCCACCAGCACCCGAAACGCGTCGGCATCACCGGCGCGCGCTTTACCGACTGCCACTGCATCGGTGAACTCCATCCGTCTGTCCATTTAGACTGTAGACCCACAAACCGGTTAGCAAACCGCGGCCGTCCTGGAAAGGCTACCCTAGTCCAGAGATGAACGAACTCGTGCGCACTTCGCTGGTCACCATCGGCGCCCTGTTTCCGATTGTCAATCCGCTGGGCAACGCGCCCATCTTCCTCTCCCTTACGCGCGGGGTCTCCAGCGCGGACCGTCACGTGCTGGCGCGCAAAATTGCCCTCAACGGCTTCGTTCTATTGGTGATGTCGATTGTGGTCGGCACTCACATTTTGAATTTCTTCGGCATTTCTTTGCCTGTGGTGCAGGTGGGTGGTGGCCTGGTGGTAATCGCCAGCGGGTGGAATCTGCTACGCGCCGAAGATCATGATGCGGACGATGCCGCGACTGCCACGCTCCGCCCGCCCGACCTCTCGCAACGGGCTTTCTACCCCCTCACCCTGCCTCTGACCGTCGGCCCGGGTTCGATTTCCGTGGCCATCGCCGTGGGAGCCAATTGGGCGGGTCTGCGGCTTACGAACTGGCCGGCCGCCTCCTCCGCTCTGATCGGTCCCGCCGTCATTGCCGTCGCCATTTACCTGAGCTACCGCTTCGCCGATGCGATTGCCCGGCTGCTGGGCGCCACGGCGATGAACGCGCTCATCCGGTTGTCTTCTTTCATTCTGTTGTGCATCGGCGTTCAGATTTTCTGGAACGGATTCAGCGCGCTGCTCCGCGCGGCACTGCTACCCTAATCTATCCATATGATGGACCTCGAACTGCCATTTCGCGGCCTCTTAGCTGGCTTCATCATCGCTTTCCCGGTAGGGCCCGTGAACGTTCTCTGTATTCAACGAACCATTGAAAAGGGGTGGCGTTCCGGCCTGGTCTCCGGCGTCGGAGCGGCCGCCGCCGACACCATTTATGGCGGGGTCGCGGGCTTTGGGATATCACTCGTAATCAACTGGCTCATCCGCGAACAGTTCTGGATCCGGCTGGTCGGCGGCTTCCTCCTGTTGCTCATCGGCCTCGTGTACTACTTCAAAAAACCGAAATCTCTGAAGGATCCCTGCGAAGAAAGCTCGCACTCCGATGTGGTCTCCACATTCCTGCTGACCCTGACGAACCCCACCACCGTGCTTTCTTTCATCGCCGTTCTCGCCACGCTCGGAATGAGTCAGCGGCGGCCGGTCTGGATGACCGTATTGTTGGTGGCCGGCATCTTCACTGGATCGATGGCTTGGTGGATCATTCTAACCGGGACCGTAAACAAACTCCGTGACAAGATCACGGATCGGACGATGGTATGGATGAACCGAATCGCAGGAATCGCAATCGGAGCTTTCGGAGTCCTGAACTTCATTCTGAGCAAGAAACACTAGCGTCTAGCTATCGGGCAGCGCGTTTCCTGGACGGAGCCTTCTTCGGCGCGACCTCCCGAGCGGCCGGTTTCTTCGCCATGGCCAGGCTGCGTTTGAGCGCCTCCATGATATCCACGACCGGAGCCGCCGTCCGAGCCTCCTGCTGACCGCGCGGACTCACCGCCTCCGCGACCCGCTTCTCCACCAGCTCCCGCAGCCGCTCCTCGAAAGAGTCCTTCAGTCGGGCCGCGTCGAATTTCGCCGCCATGCTGCGGACCACCTGTTTCGCCAGATCCAATTCCTTCGGCGCCACTGCTTCCGAACTGCGGTACTCCTCGCCCGACCGCACCTCATTCGCGTAAAACAGCGTATGCAGAACCAGCCCGTTTTCGCCCGCGCGCACTACGACGGAATGTTCGCGGCCATGCATCGCCAGCGACCCGAGGGCGACATATCCGGCGTCGCGCATGGCCTGGAATAAGAGCGCGTACGCTTTCTCGCCGCCGGGGTCCGGCGCGACGTAGTACGAGGCGTCGAAATAAATCGGGTCGATCTCCGCCAGGTGTACGAACTCCAGAATATCCAGCTCCGTTGAAGTCGCAGGCCGAAGCGCTTGTACCTCCTGGGGCTCTACAACCACAAACCGGTTCTTCTCCACTTCGTAGCCGCGCAGCGTTTCCGGTGCTTTTACCGGCGTATCCTCGAATTCCTGCACGGGCAGATTGCGCACGCGCTCCAGCGGAGGCGGCGCAGGCATCTCCCGAATATTCGATACCGGCGCGGCCGGCTCATCAGGCTCGTCATCGAACTCGGTTAGCGGTTCGGACTCGTGACTCCGCGCTGGCTGACGATAGACCTTGTGGAAGCGCAGGCGCTCGCGACGCGCGGCTTTATACAGCCGCACTGGAATCGCCACCATCCCGAATGCCAAGCGTCCACGCCACACCGTCGATGCCATACAAGCGGTAAGTGCACGGACCCTGCCGCTGTGCTACTTCGTACGGCCGCTCATGACTTGGGCCCAAGCCTCGGGCGATATGTTACGGCCGCACAGAATGATCGCCACGCGCTTCCCGCGATACCGCTCCGCATCCTTGCGAAATGCGGCCACGGCCACCGCTGCCGCGCCTTCGACGATCCAATGCTCCGTGTGCATCAGGAGCAGCAGGGCATCGGCAATCTCGCGCTCGCTCACCATCGCGGCGCGGTCGATCACGCGTCTGCATACTTCCAGCGTCACGGAGCCCTCTTCCAGGTTTCCGCTGGTGCTCTCCGAGAGCGTCGCCTCCTCGTGAACTTCCACAATGCGGCCCGCCCGCATGCACTCCCACATCACCGGAGACGCCTCCGGCCAGCACCCCACAATCTCGGTGCGCGGTGACACTGCCTTGAGATACGCGCCCATGCCGCCGATGAGACCGCCGCCCCCCACTGCGACGAACACGGCATCCAAATCCGGCGCCTGCCGCTGCAACTCCACAGCTATTGTGCCCTGACCCGCCATCACTTCCACATCGTTGTATGGCGATATGAAGATGCGCCCCGATTCCTCAGCCGCACGGCGCGCCGCCACCTCTGCTTCCACCGGATCTGTGCCCACGCAGCGAATCCGCGCCCCCAGCGCCTCGATGCGCCGTGCCTTCGCCGGCGAAACGTGCGACGACACGTATACCTCCGCCGCGATCCCGAGCGGTTGCGCCGCCGCCGCGACGCCGAGTCCGTGATTCCCGTTCGATGCCGCAACCACACCAGCGGCGGCCTGTTCGGGAGTCAATCCCGCGACCTTGTTGCAGGCGCCGCGAAATTTGAAAGATCCGGTCTTTTGCAAATGTTCCAGCTTCAGCAGTACGGGCACGCCGTCCGCTACCGCTTCGGACATCTCCACCGGCGTCTCACGCACCTGCCCGGCGATGCATTTGTAAGCTGCTTCCACTTGCTTGTGTAGATGGGGCATATCGGGAGTACACTATTCCGCATGAACGAAGATAACGTCAAATTCCTCTCCGAGTTCCTCCTCCAACAAATTGAGCAGGAATCCGCCATTACGCGCAAGGTGCTCGCCGCTGTTCCCGCCGAACAGAGCGGTTACAAGCCGAGCGAAAAATGCATGAGTGGGCTGGACCTCGCAACCCACATCGCCGCATCGGAAGACTTCTTCCTGCGCGGGATAGTCAATGGCGCATTCGAATGGAAGCAGCCGGAGTTCAAGACGCCGGCCGAAGCGCTGGAGGCCTATAACGCCACGATTCCGGCGTTGATTGAGCAGGCCCGTGCACTGCCGGTCGAAAAGCTGACCGCCGTCATCGGCTTCGGCCCGTTCCAACAACCCGCGTACACGTACCTCGCGCTGAATATAAAACATTCGGCCCACCACCGGGGACAGCTTTCGACTTATCTTCGCCCGATGGGCTCCAAGGTTCCGTCGATCTATGGGCCAAGCGGCGACGATGCTCCTGCCGCTTCGGCGTAGTCCAAGACTCGCTGGAACTTTTCTTCCGCCGCCGGGAATCACTTGCAGAGCGGACTTTACGTTAAGGAAGACTTTGCGAATGAAAACAAGAATCCTAGTTGCAGGACTATTTGCCGCCGCCAGCTTGCTGGCGCAGCCCCCCGGCGGTCCAGGACCGCGCGGCGGAAGAATGGGTTTCGGCCCCGGAGGCCCCGGATTCGGCGGCCCCGGCCCGATGGGTTTGGAACGCGAAACCGTCACCGGCGCTCCGTTTGCCGGCGATTTTGTCGTGACCGAGCAGCAGACCCTTGCCAACGGCAATGTGATTACGCGCCAGAACATTACCAAGGTCTATCGCGATAGCCAAGGTCGCGTTCGTACGGAAGAGACGATGGTCCATCGCGGCGGAGCGGGCGCAAACACCGGCACCACCAGCACGGGCGCCACGTCCACGCCCCGCACAATCGTCCGCATCTCCGACCCCGTCGCCGGCGTGGTCCGCGAATTGGACGCCGAAGCGAAAGTGGTTCACGAAAACCAGATGCGCCGTCCTCCGGCAAATCGGCCTAACCCGAACACGGCGGGGGTTGCCGGCGGGCCGCGTGGACGCGGCATGCTGCGTGGAAACGGCGTCGCCACCACCGATCCCAACATCAAGACGGAAGACCTCGGAACGCAGAGCATTAACGGCGTGATGGCCAACGGAACGCGCGTGACCCACACCATTCCGGCCGGAGCCATCGGCAACGCGCAGGCTATCCAGACCACGTTTGAACGCTGGGTATCGGCGGACCTCAAGGTGCCGATCCTGGAAAAGACCATTGATCCGCGCTTCGGCACCACCGTTCGCCAGTTGAACAACATCAATCGCTCTGAACCGGATGCGGCACTTTTCCAGCCGCCCACCGGCTACACCGTGCAGACCGGTGGACGCGGACGCGGTTTCGGCCGCGGCGGGCCCGGCGGACAGATTCGTTAACCAAGAGCTGTCTCCACAACTAAGCAAGACCCCTCCTCGCCGCGACGCGCACCAGCGTGCCGCGGCGATTTTTTTATGGTTCAATGAGTGTCGCTATGCGCACTCTTCTCGCCGGGATCCTCCTCGCCGCCATCGCCACACTTCCCGCTCAGCAGCGGCAGCAGCGCAATCCAGGCCCGCAAGGCAAAATTTTTATCCGAGCCGGGCATCTGGTTGACGTTCGCTCCGGCCGCCTTCTTGCCGATCAGAAAATACTCATCGAAGGCGACCGCATCGTCGAAGTCGGCCCGAATGTCGCTGCGCCGGCCGACGCCCGGGTGATCGATCTCAGCCAGTCCACCGTGCTTCCCGGCCTCATTGACGCGCACACGCACGTGCTCCTGCAAGCGCATCCCACGCCGGCCGATTACGACGAGCAACTCATCAAGGAATCCATCGCGTATCGCGCGATTCGCGCCACCGTCTCCGCGCGCATCGCCCTCGAAAGCGGCTTCACCGCCATCCGCGATCTGGAAACCGAGGGCGCCATGTACGCGGATGTCGATGTGAAGACCGCCATCAATCGCGGCGTCATCCCCGGTCCGCGAATGTTCGTAGCGACGCGCTCGCTCGCGCCCACCGGCATGTATAACCCGACGCGCTTCTCCTGGGAACTGCCGAATATGCCCACCGGTACGCAATTCGCCGATGGCCCCGACGAGATCCGCCGCGCCGTGAGGGAACAGATCAAGTACGGCGCCGACTGGATCAAATACTATGCCGATGGCGGCACGCAATTCCGCGATGGCGTCCTGCACTCGCGGCCGAATTATACGGACGAGGAATCCGCCGCGCTGGTCGCCGAATCCCACCGGCTGGGACACAAAGTTGCCGCGCATGCGGGCGGCAAAGAAGCCATAGAGTCCGCGCTCCGCGCCGGCGTCGATACCATCGAGCACGGCAATGGCACGGACGAGGCAATCATTGACATGATGCTCGCCAAAAACGCCGCATGGTGTCCGACGCTCTACATCTACCAGCGCGGGAACCGCGCCGCGAATTCGGAGCTCTCTCAAATCCGCGCCCGCAATTTCAAACTCGCCGTGCAAAAAGGCGTAAAGATCATCTTCGGCACGGACATTGGAGGCTATCCGTGGACCGAGACAGAGACCAAGGAATTTGAGTTGATGGTCAATTGGGGCATGACGCCGATGCAGGCGATCCAATCCGCCACGCTGGCCGCCGCCACCGCGATTGACCAGCAGAGTAACTTTGGAACCGTGGAAGCAGGGAAGTTCGCGGACCTGGTTGCGGTCTCCGGAGACCCCACGAAGGACATCACGGAGCTGGAGCGGGTTCAATTCGTGATGAAGGGCGGAGTGGTTTACAAAGGCGCGAAGTAATCGCTGCCGCGCAATGCGCTAAAATACCCACTTTGGTCTGAAATGGGTAACATTATCATCCTGGGCTCCCAGTGGGGAGACGAGGGCAAGGGAAAAATCGTCGATTTATTCTCTGAGCGCTTCGATATTGTCGCGCGCTATCAGGGAGGCCATAATGCCGGCCACACCGTCTTCATCGGCGAGAAGAAATTCGTCCTCAAACTAATCCCGAGCGGCATCCTCCGCCCGGGCAAGAAAGCCGTCATCGGCAACGGCCTGGTCGTGGACCCTGCCGCTCTGCTCGCCGAAATCGAGATGCTCGAATCTCTGGGCGTGCAGGTGAAAGGCAACCTGTTCATCAGCAATCGCGCCCACGTGCTCTTCCCCGCGCATCGCATGATGGAGCGCATGAGCGAAGGGCGTCCCGGCCGCATCTCCATCGGCACCACGTCCCGCGGCATCGGACCGTGCTATGAAGACAAGATTGCGCGCCGAGGTATACGCATAGCGGACCTGCTGAATCCGGATATTTTCCGCCCGCAATTCGACTCGGTGATGGAAGAGAAGGCCACCATCGCACGGTCGCTCGGCATCTACGAAGATCTCGATTCCGCCAAAATCCGCGACGAATACGAGCGCTTTGCCGACCGGGTCCGTCCGATGGTCTGCGATACCGCTCTGCTCCTCAACGAAGCCATTCGCAAGGGCAAGACCGTGCTCTTCGAAGGCGCGCAAGGCAGCATGCTCGACATTGACCACGGCACATATCCGTTTGTCACGTCGTCCAGCGCCACCGCCGGCGGAGCCTGCACGGGCACCGGTGTGGCGCCCACCCGCATCTCCGGCGTCATCGGCGTTTCGAAGGCATACATCACACGCGTCGGCGGCGGACCGTTCCCCACCGAAGCCCTCGGCGAAGACGGCGAGCGCATCCGCAAACGCGGAAACGAATTCGGCGCCGTCACCGGACGTCCGCGACGCTGCGGCTGGTTTGACGTTCCGCTGCTGCGCTACACGGCCGCGATCAACGGCTTCGATAGCCTCGTCATCACGAAACTGGATGTTCTTGACGATTTCGATACCATCCCGGTCTGCGTAGCATATCGCTGCGGCGGCCGCGAACTCACGGGCATGCCGCCCACGGTCGCCGAGATCGAACGCATTGAGCCGGTTTTCGAATCCGTCCCGGGCTGGAAAACCTCCACGTTCGGTATCGATTCGTACGACGCGCTCCCTGCAAAAGCCAAGGAATATCTGGCTTACCTGGAAGAGCGAACGGGAGTGGAGGCCGGCTGCATCTCCACCGGACCCGAGCGCAATCAAACCATCGTGCGTCCCGGTTCGCGCTTTCAGAAACTGATTTACTAGAACCAGTTATCACTGCGGCACGCAAATTGCACAGTGAGCGGTATGCGATCTCTATTGATCGTTATCGCGACCGCTGCCGTCGGCTTTGCGCAACCGGACGCTCGCGAACTGGTGCGTCAATCCATTCACAACGGCGAGCGCTCCTGGGCACGGTCCTTCGACTATTTCTGCGAAGAGAACGATGTCACCAAAGAGTACAACTCCAATGGCATGGTGAAGAGCGTCGATGAAGACCTCTCGCAGATGATCCCGCTCGGCAATGGGTCATCGTTCCAAATGCCGCTCAAGCATGACAACGAACCCGTGACGCCGGCAGTGCGTGCCAAGGCCGAGCACGAACTCGCGTTGCGGCGCGCCGAGACACCCGCGCAGAAACGCCGCCGCTTCCAACGGCTAGTGGCCGAGCGCTCCTACATGAAAGAAGTCCCTGACGCGTTCAATTTCAAAATTCTGCGTACCGATAATCTGCCCACCGGACCAGCGTGGGTAATCCGCGCCACGCCGCGCCCGGGCTATCAAGCCAAGTCGCGCTACTCGCACATGTTTCCCTATATGGAGGGCACTCTGTGGGTCGATAAAAAGGACGTGCAATGGGTGAAAGCCGACGCCATCGCTACCAGTACAGTCACGTTTGGAGTGTTCATCGCGCGTCTGGCGAAAGGCTCGCACATCATCCTCGAGCAGCAGAAACTCCCGGACGGAGATTGGGTGCCGGCGAAAATGGAGGCGAGAGCATCCGCGCGCACGTTCGTCTTCTGGCTGCACAACTTCCGTGAGGACGTCACCTACACGAACTACCACCTGGGAAACGCCACCAGCGCCAGCCTGCGCGTCAGTAACTCGAAGTAAAATAACAGTAGTGCGCCAACTCCCCCTCGTCCTCGCAGTTTTACCCTGCCTTCTTTCGGCGCAGGACGCTCGCGACATCATTCGCCGCGCGGTGGATCTCGATCGCAAGAATCTGGAACAGGCGCGCAATTACACTTACGTGGAGCATCAGGAAACCCGCATCCTGGATTCCGCCGGGGCACTCAAGGAAAAGAATAGCCGGACTACGGATGTCATCTGGCTCGAAGGCTCGCCATACCGGCAACTGGTCGCCAAAGACGATAAGCCTCTGCCCTCCACCGACCAGCAAAAGGAAGACGCCAAGTTGCGCTCCGACAAGGAAATCCGCAGCCATGAAACCGCCGCGCAGCGCAATGAACGCCTCGCTGCCTGGGATCGCCGCCAGGCGCGAATGCATGAACCGCTCAGCGAAGCGCCCGACGCGTTCACCTTTAAACTCGCCGGCGAAGAAACTCTGAACGGCCGCGCCGCATGGGTGATCGACGCCGTTCCGGTGCCCGGCTACAAACCGAAGCACCAGTCCTCGCAATATCTGCCGCATGTGAAGGCGCGTCTCTGGATCGATAAATCCAACTACCAGTGGCTCAAGGCGGACGGCGAAACGCTGGACACCATCGCCTTCGGAGCCTTCCTGGTCCGCGTCGCCAAAGGCACGCACATCGTGATGGAACAGGCGCCCGTGGACGCGCAGGCGTGGATGCTAACGCGCGTCTCACTCCGCGGCTCTGTGCGCATCGCGCTCGTCAAGGTAATCCACGGCACGTTCGACTTCGCGTGGACCGATTTCAAGAGGGCCCCGGCCGAGCAGCACCAGGCCACCGCGGCGCAATAATGCGGCTGCTCACGGGGCCCGCGGGATCGGGCAAAACAGCATTCGTTCTGGACGCATTGCGGACTGCGTTGCGCGGCGGCAATGACCGCGTCCGTCTTCTGGTGCCCACCGCGACCATGGCGCGGCACCTGCAAAACCGCCTCGCGCGAGAAGGCTTCGTCCTGCGCCGCTCGCACGTCCAGACGCTCAACAAGTTCGTCGATACGTACGCCTCCGATCTCGCGCAGGTTCCGGATACCGTCCTGCATCTCATCGTCGAACAGGCCGTTCGCCGTGTAGGCCGGCCCGAATTCGCGGAGGTTGGCGGCCTGCACGGCTTCTGTGCTTCGCTTACGAAAGTGGTTCAGGAGTTTGCATCCGCCGGTTGCGACAGCACCCGGCTCGCCGGGCATCTCCCCCAGGCGCCCCTCGCCGCCCCTTTCCTTGCCGTCTATCGGGAAGTGGATCGAGACCTGGCGGCGCGCGGACTCGCGCTGCGCTCCACGCGTCTTTCCAGGGCCGCGGCGCGCATCGCCGCGGACGGCGTCGCCGGCATCGAGCACATCTGGATCGACGGCTTCCACGCCCTCCCCGATCCCGAACTCGAATTCATCTCCGCACTCGGCAAGCATGTGGACATCACAGTCACCGTCGCCGAGAACAATGCCACTGCGCCAACGCGCGCGCGTCTCCGCGAACGCGGTTTTCAGCAGGAACGCGCCGGCCTGGCGCGCTCCACGCCCGCGCTACAACTCGTCAAAGCGCCCGGTCTCGAACGCGAAGCCGAAGAGATCGCGCGCCAGGTGCTCGCGCAAGTCGCCGCAGGCAGACCGTTCCGCGAAATGGGCATCGTGGTCCGCTCCGCCGAATCCTACGTTCCGATCCTGCGGTCCACGCTGGAGCGTTTCGGCATCCCGGCCGGGTTCTACTTTGACGAGCCGCTCGATCGTCACCCGGCGGTTCGCTTCCTCTCCGGCATTCTCGATGCCATGCTCGGCGGCTGGGACCACGAACAGACGCTCGCGGCGGTCCTGCTCGCGCCTCGCTATGCCGATTCCGGCACCATGGATCGCTTCCACTTCACGGTGCGCGAGCAACTCCCGAACCAGGGACTAGGCGCGCTTGAAGCGCTGCTCCTCAATCATCCTTCGAACGAGCGGCTGCTCCACTTCCTGCAATCTCTCGCCGCGCTCGAGGAATGGCGGAATCTGGCGCTGTGTCCGGCAGACTGGGCCGGGCGCGTCCAGACACTGCGCGATTTGTTCCGCCCCGCGCGACCCGAATCGCCCATCTCGCACGAACTCGCCCTGGCCTTCCGCAGCCAAGCCGAAGTGCTTGACGAATTCCGCAAGGCGGTAGAGGAAGCGGCTCTCGCGCTCCCGGCGGCACAGAGCATCGAGCTCCCCGAATTCTGGCGCACCGTAAAAAGTGTTCTTCGCCTCAAGCCGCTGCGGCTCGAGGACGCGCGCCGCAACGTGGTCCACGTTATCAGCGCGCACGAGGCCCGCCAGTGGGCACTGCCCGTCGTCTTCATATGCGGAATGGTGGAAAAGCAGTTCCCCCGCTTTCACCAGCAGGACCCGTTCTTTCCCGATGCCGCGCGCTGCGCCCTCAACGCCGCGGGCATCCGCGTCCGCACCACTGCGGAATTCGAGATCGAAGAGCGCGCGCTTTTCGAAGCCGCTATCAGCCGCGCCGGCATTCTCACCGTCCTCACCTGCCCGGAATTCGACGCGCGCGGCGATCGCCTGCTCCCTTCGCTTTACCTCGAAGATCTGTTCCTGCCCGCCTCCGAGGCGCCCTCCGTTCGTCCCGCTCCACGACGCCCTCTGACGCTTGCCCAACCGGCGGCAATCGGCGCCCCCGCGGCACTCGAATACCTCGCCACCCGCAGCGCGAAGATCTCTCCGAGCGCGGTGGAAGCGTACCTCCAATGCGCGTTCCAGTATTTCGGACGCCAGACGCTCCGCCTTCGCCCCGCGCCCAAGCGCCCCCAGGAGCGTCTCGATTTCCTCACGGGCGGCATCGTCATCCATGAGGTTCTGCGCCAGTGGTGGCCGGATCGCTCGCAGAATATCGAGACGCTGCTCGATGCCGAGTTCCAGCGCATCGTCGCGGAGAAACATATTCCGCAGGCCTACCGCACTGAGCGCATGCGCAATGCCATGCTCGAGGACCTGCGCGCCTTCGCCGCCGATGATCAGTGGCCCGCCGGCTACACGTCGCGCACGGAGCTCGACTTCACCTTTCCGCTCGGGCCCATTGAAATTCGCGGCAAAATTGATCGACTCGATACCGCTCCCGATGGCCGCGCCTTCGTGATTGACTACAAATACTCCGCGGCCAAGACCACGAAATCAAAACGCACCAACGAAAACCTGGTGCAGGCGCCAATCTATCTCATGGCCGCCGAACGCTGCTTCGGCCTGCGCCCCGCCGGCATGTTTTACATCGGCCTCAAGCCCAAGCCCCTGTACGTGGGCTGGAGCGATCCGCCGCTGCTGGATTCCGAGCCGCTCCCCGAAGATTGGCTGCCCAAAGCCGAAGCGCTCGTCTTTGAGGTGGTTTCGCAGATCCGCGCCGGCCGCATCGAAGTGCTGCCTGCCGACCCCGGCAACTGCCGGTATTGCGATTTTCGCGACGCCTGCCGCGTGCGCACCGCCGAAGCGGACGTGGAAGTCGAAGGCGGCGCAGCGGCGGAGGGCGCATGAGCGAAACCAGGTTCACGCCCGAACAGCAGGCCGCGATCGACGTCTCCGGTCCGTTGCTCGATACCTGCGTCGTCGCCGGCCCCGGCTCCGGCAAGACCACCGTCCTCGTCGAGTACTTCCGGGGACTGGTCGCAGCGGGGATAGACCCGCAGCGCGTACTCGCGATCACGTTCACGGAAAAAGCCGCGGCCAACATGCGCAAGAAACTGGCGGCTGCGTTTCAGGAATCGCCGTCCACGCGTGCCAAACTCGAGCGCGCGTGGGTCTCTACCGTTCACGGATTTTGTGCGCGCCTGCTGAAGGAAAACGCGGTTTTCGCGGGCGTCGATCCGGAATTCTATGTCGCCGGCGAGCGCGAATCCTGGCGGCGCCAGCAGGAGTGCATGGATGAGGCGATGGACAGCCTCTTTCAGGAGCGTCCCGCCGGAGTTCGCGCGCTGGTGCGCGCCCTTTCGTCCATCGATTTCGAAACAGCGGTGCTCAACGCGTATGATGCCATGCGCGGAGCCGGTGTAAGGATTACGGATCTCGATCGCTACCCCGTGCCTGCGGGCGTCACGCTCGGCGATATCGCCGCGACGTCGCGCGCCATCAAGGCCGAGCCCGTCACCGATTGGAAGCTGCCGCAGCGCCAGGAATTGAGTGACGCCCTGGAATCCGCCGAACGCATCGTGAGCGCCCGCACGCCGCTTGAGGCGCTGCACGCCGTCGCCGCGTTCACCTGCAATCTGAGAAGCTGCAAGCGAAATACCGGCGCATACAACCTGCTCAAGCACCTCAAGGACGAGCAGCTCAAGAGCCTCGAATACACGCTCGTGACCGGGCACTTTCAGCGCGAGCGCGAACTGCTGATCGAGATTCTCCGCCGGTTCGACGCTGCATATCGCACTCGCAAGACTGCCGCCGGCGCGCTCGACTTCGCCGATCTTGAAGAGTTCGCCGTCCGCCTGCTGGAAAGCCGGGCGGATGTTCGCGAGCGCATCCGCGCGCAATTCGACCGCATTCTGATGGACGAATTCCAGGACACGAACGGACAACAGTCGCGCCTTCTCGAGCTCGTGCGGCCGCCGGATGCTTTCTATGCGGTCGGCGATATCAACCAGTCCATCTTCGGCTTCCGTCATGCCGACCCGAGCGGCTTCGACCAGTACCGCCAGACCGTGCAGGCCACCGGACGGCGCGTGGTCCCGCTCACCGCGAATTTCCGCAGCCGCGCGCAGATTTTGAGCGCCGTCGAAACCGTCCTCGATGGGCAGCCCGGCATTGAGCCGCGCCGCCTGGTGCCCGGCCGCGAATTCGAAAGCAGCCGCAATCTCTGTGTGGACGTGATGGCGCTCCCCGAGCCTGAGCTCGAAGCGCAGTGGGTCGCGCGGCGGATCGCCGAATTCAGCGGGGAGTTCGAGCTGCGTGAAATCGCGGTCCTGGTGCGCAACACCGAGGTGCTCGGCGATTTCACCACGGCTTTCGATGCGGCCGCTATCCCTTACGTCGTGAACCGCGGCAAAGGCTTCTATGAATCGCGCGAAGTGAATGACCTGGTCCATCTGCTGCGCGTCATCGCCAACCCGCGCGATGAAATCTCGCTGGCGACTGTGTTGCGCTCGCCGCTCGTCTGCGCCGGCGATGAAGCCCTGCTTGCGCTGCGTGTCGTCTCGCCTTCGGGTAATATGGGCGGCGCTTTCATGCGGCTCAGCTCCGAAATGGCGGCGTCTTTCCACGCTGCCGATTGGGACAAGCTCACGCGTTTTCGCAAGCGCCTCGGCGAGTGGCGCATTCGCCGCGAGTACTGTTCGTTCGATCGCCTTCTGCTCGCCGCCATGGACGATTGCGGTTACCAGCCGGAAAACGGCGCGCGCGGCGCCGCCAATATCGATAAGTTCCTTTCGCATGCCCGCGAAGCCTCCGCCCGCATGTCGCTGGACGAGTTCATCGCCGAACTCGCCTTGCTGAGGGCGACCAATCCGCGCGAGCCCGATGCTCCGCCCGAAGATGCGGCCAACGCGGTGCAGATTATGACTGTGCATTCGGCGAAAGGCCTCGAATTTCCGGTGGTGTTTGTCGCCGCCATGCACAAGGGCGTGGAAAGCAATCCCCCGGTGGTCGCGTTCTCGCGGCATTTCGGTCTGGGCGCCCGCTGGCGGAGCCCCGCTGTTCGCAAAGATAAAGACGATCTCTACCAGCACGCATTGCGCGGCGAATGGAAAAAGCGCGAGACCGAGGAGAGCAATCGTCTACTGTACGTAGCGATGACGCGCGCCGAGCAGCACCTGGTTCTTAGCTACGCCGGCAAGCCCGCGGAGTGGGCCAAGACTCTTGTGGAGAGTCTCGATTTCGACCCCGCCGCGGAACGCGAGCAGGTCCTCACACGACACGCGCCCGATGGCGCGGAGTGGGATTTCCGCCTGCTGGTTACGGCGAAGCCGCCTGATCTGTTGACGGTGCGCGCGGAAACCGCTGTCACCGCTTCCGCCACGCTGCTGCCCGCGCCGCCGACCACCGGGCAGCAGGACACGAACGCCACGGTTACGGACCTCCGCCTCTTTTCCAAGTGCCCGCGCGAATACTTTCTGGGGCAGTACCTGGGCTTCCAAGGCCGGAAACAGAAACCCGCGGAGTCCGCCGGCCTATCGGCGGCCGAGCTGGGGACGCAGGTTCACGCGCTCCTGGCCGGCACGCCGGTTCCGGAGCCGGATGCCGAAGCCGTGCGCCTCGCCGGCGTCTTCCGCAGCAGTCCGCTCGCCCGCCGGGTCGAAGCGGCGGCGCGGGTCGAGCGCGAATACGATTTTCTGATTGCGCTGGAAGGCATCGTGGTTCAAGGTCAGATCGATTTGTGGTTTGAAGAGAATGGGGAGATTGAGATCGTCGATTACAAGACCGACGCCGTCAGCGCGACCGAGGCCCACAAGAGAGCCGCGGATTACGCCCTGCAACTGCGCTTGTACGCGATCGCGATCGAGAAGGCGACGGCTCGTGCGCCGCGCCGCGCATGGCTGCACTTCCTTCGCCCGAATGCCCTGGTGGAAGTAAGCCTCGCGCCGTCGCTGATCGACGCCCCCGAAGACGTCATCCGCGACTTCCAGGAAGCGCAATCGAATCTCGATTTCCCCTTGATCGAAGGTTCGCACTGCCACCGCTGCGCGTATTACCAGGATCTCTGCCCGGCCCCCTTGCCCAAAGGGTAAAGGATGCTCGTAAGATCATTTACCGCTTCCTGACGGGGTCGTGAAAAAAATCGAATTGCCTTTTTGCCGCATTCAAACGCACTCGCATTCCCGGCACCTTTTACCGCTCCCTTACGGTCACGGCTCCGTATGTGATTCATTCTGCTAACGGAGCCGTGACCGTAAGGGAGGGGTAAAAGGTGCATCGAAAGGCGAATGGAGTGCGACGAGAACGGCAGCCGGATTTCTTCACAAACCCGTCAGGGAGCGGTAAAAGGTGTATCGAAAGGCGAATGGAGTGCGACGAGAACGGCAGCCGGATTTCTTCACAAACCCGTCAGGGAGCGGTAAAAGGTGTTGTATCGAAAGGCGAATGGAGTGCGACGAGAACGGCAGCCGGATTTCTTCACAAACCCGTCAGGGAGCGGTAAAAGGTGCATCGAAAGTCGAATGGAGTGCGACGAGAACGACAGCCGGTTTTTTTCGCAAGCCCGTGATGAAGCGGTAAAAGGTGCATCGAAAGGCGAATGGAGTGCGACGAGAACGACAGCCGGTTTTTTTTTCGCAAGCCCGTGAGGGAGCGGTAAAAGGTGCATCGAAAGGCGAATGGAGCGCGACGAGAACGGCAGCCGGATTTCTTCACCAGCTCGTGAGGGAGCGGTAAAACGTGCCGTATTTACCGCCGGATCGCAGCCTTCTTCACCACACCCGGCTTAGCGAACAACTGCTGGAACTGGGCCTCGGGCAGCGACAACGAGATATTTACCGAATTTCCGCTCGCCGTCACCGTCAGATTCTTGAGCGCCGCCAAGCCCTCGGCATTCTTGCCCGACTGCTGCTGCATTTGCGCCATGTTCACCATCAGTTGCAACAGCCCGGCCATCGCGGTCGCGTTCTGAGCCGTATCCGTCTGGGCCTGCGCGTTGAATTGAATCGTGCTGCCGAACTTCACGCCGCCGCTCGCCGATTGAATCTGCTGCAGAACGTTCGCCGCGGCATTCGAGGGAAGGCCAGGGAGCGTTGTCCCCTTCTTCTCCAGAGTCGCCGGGGGCACCGTGCTGAGGAACCATGCATCGTCTGCCGTGCTCAGCTGATTGATCTGCGTGACCACATTCCCGGGAAGCGCCGGAGCGTTGCCCTGCCGGTCGATCGCGCCCTTCACACCCGCGATATCCCCAGCGACGGCGATGCTTGACCCGAGAAACGCGAACCCATGCTCGTGAGTCGGGTCTTCCAGAATCGTGACTCCCTTATATGTCTCACTCGCGGCGCCGACCTGGGAAGCCGCCGCCGTAAGCGCGCCCACGTTGAACGTGCCGGAAGCCAGCGCCAGGCCCGTCTTCGGCACACCGTTGCTGCACACCAGGACTTCATTCAAGTCCTGCCGGGGATCGAAGCCGATCGCTGCCGTGGCCTGCGTGAACCCGCCATTCGCCGTGATCTGTGTAATCACGTACTTTCCGAACGGCGACGCCTTGGCCGTCAGCACGTTCACGTCGGCGATCGCGACGGCATCGCCTGGCGCAAGGCTCAAAAGCTGAGGATCCACGGCCGGCATCACGCCGCAGAATGCCGTCAACATAGCAGCGCTGGTAAGAAATCTTGAAGTCATAACCATCCGACGAAGCCCTTTCACCTTTATTAACGCGCCTTTCCACCGGAATGTTCCGCCACCCGCCGTCCGATGGGCACCTGGTCCACGATTTCGATGCCAAACCCCTCCAGCGCCACAATCTTGCGCGGGTGATTGGTCAGCAGCCGGATCGTGTGCAGCCCCAGGTCGCTCAGGATCTGGGCGCCGATCCCGTGCTCGTGCTGCAATTGCCGCTGGCCGGCCTCGCCCTGATAGTGCATGAACTCGCGTTCGTGCGACACCAGGCGCGCATCCCCGCGGCCGCCATTCTCCACGCGGAAACCCGGCCCGCTTTCGTGCAGGTACACCAGCACGCCCATTCCTTCTTCCGCGATCGCGCGCAGCGAACCGCGCACGAGGTCTCCACAATTGCAGGCCGTCGACCCGAACACATCGCCGAACGCGCAGCGCGAATGCATGCGCACCAGCACGCGTTCCTGCCCGGACACTTCGCCGCGCACCAGCGCCAGATGATACTCCGGGTCCAGGTCGCTCTTATACGCGATGGTCCGGAATTCGCCGAATTCGGTTTCGATGCAGCCCGTTGCGGCGCGCTGCACGAAGCGCTCCGTCTTCATGCGGTAGCGGATCAACTCCGCCACCGAGATCATTTTCAGGTTGTGCCGCGCGCAGTACTCGCGCAGTTGCGGCACCCGCGCCATGGTGCCGTCCTCATTCATGATTTCGCAGATCACGCCGGCCGGCGGGAGCCCGGCCATGCGGGCGAGATCCACGCTTGCCTCGGTCTGCCCGGCGCGCACCAGCACGCCCCCGTCGCGCGCGCGCAGCGGAAACACATGCCCCGGGCGGGCGAGATCTCCCGGACGGCACTCCGGGTCTAACGCTTTCAAAATCGTGTTGGTTCGGTCGGCGGCCGAAATCCCCGTCGTTACGCCCTCGCGAGCGTCAATCGATTCGCAAAACGCGGTGCCGAAGTTGGATGTGTTCTGCGCCGTCATCAGCGGCAACCGAAGATAATCGCAGCGCTCGGGAGTCAGCGTCAGGCAGATGAGGCCGCGCCCGTGCGTGGCCATGAAGTTGATGATCTCCGGGGTTACTTTCTCCGCGGCGATCGTCAAATCGCCTTCATTCTCCCGGTCCTCATCGTCCACCACGACAAGCATGCGGCCGGCGCGAATCTCCTCTACCGCCTCCGGAACCGTAATAAACGACATATACATCCATTGTAGCGGCGAGGCCGGCTATTCCCACTCGATCGTGCCCGGAGGCTTATGCGTCAGATCGTAGAACACGCCCGCGATACCGGGTTCCGCCAGCAGCGCCCGCTGCATTGCTTCGAGCAACTCCGGCGGCATGGTCACCGATTGCGCGGTCATGCCGTCCACCGAATCCACCGGCCGCAGCACCACCGAATCCGGAGCCTCCGCCGACCCCAGCGGAATCAGGATCACCGGGAACTGCCACACCTTCCGATCGTAATCCGCATCGTGCGACATCCGCCGCACAATCGCATCCGCGCGACGCAACCGCTCGATCCGTTCGCCCGTCAGCGAACAAGCCCGCACCTGCAATTGAAGGAGCGGCTCGCGTGTCGCGACCGCCGTGATTACGCGATTGACGTTGATCAGCGAATTCACCAGCTCCGTCGCGCGCCCGTGATCCAGAGAATCGATGGCGAGCACGGGAGCGTAGCTGCGCGAATCCCCCTGCACGCCTACCGAGTTCACCGGAATTACGATGCCGTCGTCCGTCTGCCTCACCGGAGCATCGAACTCGCTGCACAAGCACCGTATGGCGAGCCCCGGACCCGGGAACGGATGCCGCTCCAGCAACTCCGCGGGAAGCCCGAGCGCCAGACCCGCCTCGCGCACTTCATCCTTGTAAAAAGACTTCAGCGGCTCCACAATGCGCCCGCACTCGATCAGTTTCTGGATGCCCGCCACGCGATTGTGATGCGTCTTGATCAGCGACGCCTTGGCCGTTCCACCCGATTCGATCGTATCCGGATAAATCGTGCCCTGGCCCAGGATCCACTGCTCGTCCATCAGGTGCCGGGATTCCACGATCCGCTCCTGCACCCGCACGAACTCTTCGCCGATAATGTGGCGCTTCTGTTCCGGATCGGTGACGCCGGCCAGCGCTCCCAGGAATTGATCCGCCGCGTGTTCCACCGTTACATTCGGAAACTTGCCTACGAAGCCGGTCTCACCTTCGCGCATCAGCCCCGTATCGACATAGACGCCGCGCACGCGGTCCGCACCCAGCGCGAGCGTGCACAGCGCAAAGGCGACGCTCGAATCCACACCGCCGGAAACGAAGAAGAACACGTTGCGCGAGCCCGCGCAATCGCGAATCTCGCGTTGAATCTCCGGCAGCCGCTCGCGGGCGTCCCAGTCCTTCCTGCACTCGCAAACGCGGAACACGAAGTTCGTCAGGTAATCGCGGCCGCGCGCTGTGTGCGCTACCTCGGGATGGAATTGCAGTCCGTACAACTTCTTCTCGGGAGCCGCTATCGCCGCGACGGCGCATGTGCTCGTGCGGCCCGCGACGGCGAACCCCGGCGGCACTGCGTCCACCGTGTCGCGATGGCTCATCCAGATCTGCTGCTGCCCCGCAAGTCCGGCGAACAGCGGATCGCTGCGCTCGTCCAGGTGGAGAGTCGCCAACCCGTACTCGCCTTTTTCGCCACGGCGAACGTCGCCGCCCAGAATATGAGCCATCAATTGCTGGCCGTAGCAAATCCCCAGCACCGGCACATGCAGGTCAAACAATGCCGGGTCCACCGTAGGACTGCCTGCGTCATAAACGCTGCTGGGGCCGCCCGAAATGATCACTCCGCGAGCGCCCGCAAGCTCAGACGCGGCAGTCTCGCTCGCACGCACCTCGGCGTAGACACCAAGGTCGCGCACTTTGCGGGTGATGAGGTGGCAATACTGGCCGCCCGCGTCCAAGACAATGATCTGTGGATTGGGATTCAAACCCTAATTGTAAGGTACCGGCAGGAGCGCGGCTGTTACCGCACCCGTTCCGCCATTACTTTGTGCGCGCGATCCAGCAGCGCCTCGGCTTTGGGCATCGCCGCCACGGCCGCCGTTACTTCGGGATCCGTCGCCTCGAAAATGCGATTGCTCTCGTCGACGTTCACGCCCGAGATGTACATTTCCTTGGCGAGATACCGCTTGATCCACTCATTGTCCTTCTGGAAATCCGAATCCTCGAATTTGTACCCGTTGCTGTGCAGGTAATCGCGTAACTGCTTCAACATCGCGTCATCCGGCATCCAGCCGGACGTGAACTGCTGATCCGGATGCGCCGCGAAATACTGCCGCGAAAAATCGAACAGCCCCTTGCGATACAGTTGCACTTCGAGGGAATCGAACGGCGTGGGCTTAAACGTCTCGTCCGGCGTGATTCCACCGCCGCCGTACACTTTGCGCCCGCTATCCGTCGTTTTGACGTCCTTCATATCGTTGTGCGCGCCGTCTTTGTGCGAGTAATAGTCGTAGAACGAGATGTGGCTATAGTCGCGCTGAATCAGACGGCCGCTGGGCGTGTAAAAATGCGCCGTAGTCAGCGCCAGTGCCGTCTCGTCGGGCAGTGGAATCACCGTCTGCACGAGGCCCTTGCCGAAGGTGGTCTCCCCCAGAATCCAACCGCGATCATGGTCCTGAAGCGCACCCGACACAATTTCCGCGGCCGATGCCGAAGATTGGTTCACCACCACCACAATCGGGTAATCGTGCCCATGATTCCCGTGCGCGGCGCGATACACCCGCTCCGGCGACGACCGCCCGTGCTGCGACACCACCACCTGGCCGCGCCGCAGAAAGTGATCGCACACCGCAACCGCTTCCGTCAGCAGCCCGCCCGGATTCCCGCGGAGATCAAGCACCAGGCCTTTGACCCGGTCCTCGCCCAAATTTCGCAGGGTGTCCTCGAGTTCGTGACTCGTAGTCTCGCCGAAGCTCGCGATCTTGACATAGGCATACCCCGGCTTAATCCAGAATCCCGTCACCGTCGGACGGTTAATGTCCTGCCGGATCACGGTGAAGCTCAGATAATCCTTTGCGCCTTCCCGCGACACGGTAATCTTCACCTTGCTGTTGCGCGGTCCCTTCAGCATGTCCGCGACTTCCGTAGTGGTCAGGCCCTGCGTCGATTTGTCATTGACGAAAGAAATGACGTCGCCCGGACGGATGCCCGCACGGTAAGCCGGCGACCCCGGAAACGGCCACATCACCACCGTCTGATCGTTGCGCGGTGTCACCTGCATCCCGACCCCGGAATAATGCCCTTCCTGGTCTTCGCGCAGCAGTTTATACGCTTTCGGGTCGAAGAAGGTCGAATGCGGATCCAGAGTTCGCAACATGCCTGGAATCGCGCCATCGTAAATGGCTTTGTCCGGCGTCGGCACGGTGGCGGCGTTGGCCTCCACTAGCGAGTACACGTTCGCAAACGCACGAATATCCTGGCCTACGCTGTTCTGGGCGTGCACCTGGCCGCCGAGCACTCCAGCCAAACCCGCGCACGCCAGCAGAATAGCCGGCAAAATCCAACCCGATAGTGCTTTTTTCCGGACCATCCGGCAATTCCCTCTTATCCGTTAGATGCCTGCCGCGCGATTCCGGCTACGCCGCTCCGCCCGCGCCCCGCTCGCGATGAATCGCGTCCAACACTCCGTTGACGAACTGCACACTCTCTTCGTTAGAAAACTTACGCGCCAGCTCCAGCGCTTCGTCGATCGTGACCGCGGCCGGCGTTCCCCCACGCGTCAACTCGTACACGGCCAGGCGGAGAATGTTCCGATCCACCGCGGGCATGCGCTCCACGCGCCAGTGTTCGGCGTGCCTGGTGATCAACGCGTCCACATCCTCGATGTGTCCCACTGTCCCGCGAACCAGATCCGCGACAAACTCATCGCGCTCGGGCTTCTCCTCCGAATACAGGGTGTCGTAGTACGCGTTGATAGCGTCGTCCACCGGCTGATGGCGCGCGTCCCACAAAAACAAAATCTGCAACGCCCTCTGCCTGCTCCGTGTGCGTGATGCCATTACGTAGCCTGGCGAAGAGACCGCATCAGGTTCGCCATCTCCACTGCCGTCATGGCGGCGTCAAAACCCTTGTTGCCGCCCTTGGCGCCTGCACGGTCGATCGCTTGCTCCAGTGTATTGGTAGTCAGCACGCCGAAGGCCACGGGAACGCCCGTTTCAACGGATACGTGCGCAACTCCTTTGGCCGCTTCCGATGCCACGTAGTCGAAGTGCGGCGTTTCGCCGCGAATCACCGCGCTCAAGCAGATGATTGCGTCATACCGATGCTGCCGCGCCACTTCGCCTGCCGCCAGCGGAACCTCCCACGAACCCGGAACCTTCACCACATCCACCATCGCCGGGTCTGCGCCCGTGCGCGTCAATGCGTCCATCGCTCCGGCGAGCAGCCGTTCCGTGATGAAGCTATTGAAGCGGCTCACCACAATTGCAAAGCGCAGCCCCTCGGCTGAAAGCTTGCCTTCAAATACGTTTGCCATGTTTCACTTTCCCGCGAATGCCGGACGCCGTTTCTCCAGAAACGCGCGCGTCCCCTCGCGACGGTCTTCGCTCGCCGCGCTCACGCCGAAGGCCGCTGCTTCAAAGCGCAGCCCTTCGTCGAGTCCGCAATCGAGGCCCACGTCCACCGCTTCCATCGTCAGGTTCAATGCCAGTGGCGCGTTCGCCAGAACCTTTTCGAGCCATGCGCGGCAGTGCGCCAGCAACTCGCTCTGCGGCACGACGCCGTTCACCAGCCCTATGCGATGCGCTTCGGCGGCGCCGATCGCTTCACCGGAAAGCAGCAGCTCCAGCGCGCGCCCGCGACCCACCAGCCGGGGAAGCCGCTGCGTGCCGCCGTATCCAGGGATAATCCCCAGCTTCACTTCGGGCTGCCCGACCTTCGCGTTCTCACTGGCGAAGCGGACCGTGCAGGACATCGCCAGTTCCAGACCGCCGCCCAAAGCATAGCCGTTCACCGCCGCCACGACGGGCTTGCCGCAAGTCTCGATCTTTCGGAACACGCGCTGGCCGCGCAGGGCAAACTCGCGAGCTTCCACGGCGCTCAGCGCAGCCAGTTCATTGATGTCCGCGCCTGCGACGAATGCCTTTTCTCCCGCGCCCGTCAGGATGGCCGCGCGAATTTCCGGATCGCCCGAAATGCGCGCAAACGCTTCGTCGAGATCTTCCACTACCGCGCCCGAAAGTGCATTCAGCTTTTCGGGCCGGTTGACCGTCACCAGCGCAACGCCAGCCGCTTCGACGTCAAATAGGAGATGGCGCAACGACATGCACCGATCAGTGTATCATCGCGCAACCATGCAACCGCTTGCGAGGCTAACGAAACATCATCATGGGCGTCCATACCGCATGACCTCTCTACCGCGCTTGGCTGCTGCGGGGATGCTTCTTGCGGGGATGTGTACTGCTCAGACATTCGAGGCGGTATCCATTAAACCTGCTGCCAGCGGCCTTCGCGGCTATTCAGTAATGTTTCCCTGAGAATGTTAATCGCCGCCGCTTATCGCGTCTACCAATTTCAGGTCTCCGGAAGCCCTAAGTGGATTGACGATGACCGCTTCGATATAGAGGCGAAGGCCGCTGCCGGTGTTTCTCCTTGAACTCGGGAAGAACGGTTCCAAGCTTCAGCCTTCGGGCGACGAAACACCTGACCGACACCTTATCGCAACTCCTCGGCCGACCCGTTCTCGACCGTACCAGCCTCACCGGCGTGTTCGATTACAAAGTCGAATGGAGCCCCGACGAAGTGCAGATTGCCAGTAACGAGGCCAAGTCGGCACCCGATGGACCGTGGCCCGGCCTAACATCCGCGCTGCAGGAGCAGTTGGGTCTGCGCCTGCGATCGGCGAAAGAACCGGTCGAGAACATAGTTATAGAAAAGGCAGAAAAGCCGACCGCCAACTGACGGGGCCGACTTCGACGCACTCGAATCGCCGGCACCTTTTGCCGCTCCCTCACGGTCACGGCTCCGTATGTAGTTGATGCTGCTAACGGAGCCGCGACCGTTAGGAAGCGGTAAAAGGTGTATCGAAAGGCGAATGGAGCGCGACGAGAATAGCAGCCGGGTTTTTCGCAGCCCCGTTAGGAAGCGGTAAAAGGTGTATCGAAAGGCGAATGGAGAGCGACGAGAATAGCAGCCGGGTTTTTCGCAGCCGCGTGAGGAAGCGGTAAAAGGTGTATCGAAAGGCGAATGGAGCGCGACGAGAATAGCAGCCGGGTTTTTCGCAG
>DATNFO010000013.1:0-37505 GCA_035606355.1 Candidatus Limnocylindrales bacterium
GATCTTCTCAAGATGGAAGAGCCTGAAATGGCGGCAGCATAATCAGTTCCACCTTGGCGGATTGCTGGCAACCCTGGATCGTCCAGATTCGTCAGCGCCGTTGAACTTCAACCCATCGCTCATCTCGGCCAATTGGCGGAAGAGCGGTCAAACCCCTGGATAGCGGGACAGGAAACACTCTCATGTTGAAAAAAAGATTCGCAATTCTGCGCCGTGATCTCTCAGCATACCCGGTCACCGAACTACGTGGAATAGCCCACTTCGTCCAAACTCTCGATGGGCTTTTTGACCAAGCCAACATCACATCGGGCATGGAAATTCTGGAAGATTTGGAGGGCGCTGTCGGCAACGAACTTGCTGAAATCGGCGGCATCCTCCATCTGGTTCAGCGACGAGTCGCCAGCGAATTGGCAACTCGAAAGTAGAATGCGGATAGCTGGCGGCTGGTGCGACCAGATTCGTCAGCGCCGTTGACATCAACCGTACGCTCAACCCGGCCAATCGCCGGGATGAGCGATCATTCCGTGGGATTCCCCTACGGCGCACAAGAGGAAGAATATGGTGACACAACATCTACAAGAAATACACGATCAATGGCTGGCTGATGTGATGAGCCTAGAGCCGAATGGCAGCTTCGATTATCTGCTGCAAGACCTGCCGAAAGTAGCGGAAATTGGTGAAGATCCAACTGTCCGCTTCAAATTGTTCATGCCGGGAACGGGGTTGAGATGGTACGTCCTGGCTGGACACGAGACCTGTGGTGATTGGATTCTGCATTGCTACGCCACTGGTCCTGATCACGAATACGATGAGTTTGGCGATGTGCTGCTCAGTGATCTATTGCGGCAGGTGGGTCCGTTAGGGGCGTCCGTCGAGCGTGACCGCTATTTCACTCCCGTTCCCGTCAGCCAGATTGTCAACGGTCAGAAGTATTGAAGCCGCTTTGGACCAAACCCGGCGACAGCGCCTCGGCCACGATTCGGCGCTGAAAGATTTTCAGTGAAAGGAGACCTCAGAATGTTTCGTGATTCAACGTGATGCTCTTTCGCCGGAATCGGGCACTTCCCGGTGACGGCAGGGCAACGGAAGATCGCATTCCGTGGCCCGGAGCAACTTCGAGCCTGATGAGGGGCGACCAGTTGACTTTTTGAAAGTTGGTTCCAAATGTAATGTTGACGAATGGTGAAGTTGAAAACGGCGGGAGAGTTCCCGACGCAATGGTCAAGGTGGCGAGTGAAGTTGCGAGGCCGTTCAAGAAGCGGAAGATCGATCCGGCTTTGAAGGCGTGGATTGATAATGTGATTGTCCCGGCGCTGGTACGGCTGTACCTAGCGGAATGTGGTTCCAGCCCGGATAATGGAAGAATCTCCATTTTGGAGCGTGTCCAATGAGCCGATGCGGTATTTACGCACGATATTCCAGCGACCGGCAAAGCCCTGCGTCTATCGAAGATCAAGTGCGGCGGTGCAAGGAATACGCTGACAGGGAACGATGGGAAGTGCTCTCCGAACACATCTACAAAGATGAAGAGCTTTCCGGCGTTGGTTCGGATCGGCCTGGATGGACAAAACTGCGTTCCGCCATGAAGCGGAATCCCCGCCCATTCGATGTCTTGTTAGTAGACGATACCAGCCGCCTTAATCGAAACCTTGGCGACAACTCAAAATTTCTGGATGAACTGAACTACCTTGGAGTTCGGGTCATTGCGGTCTCGCAAGGCATTGACAGCCAAAACAAGCAGTCGAAGCTGGTCATGACATTTCACGGCCTCGCTGACGAAATGTACATTGACGAGTTGGCCGATAAGACCCATCGTGGACTGGAAGGGCGTGCGTTGAAGGGTCTGAGCACAGGTGGGCGAACTTACGGATACGACTCCGTTCCCGTTCCTAGCGAAGTCGGCGCTGACGGAGTTGCCGCCCGCCGCCGACAGATCAACAAGGCTGAAGCCGCTGTAGTCCTGCGGATTTTTGAAATGTACGCTGATGGTGGTTCGCTGAAGGGCATTGCAAAAACCCTGAACGCAGAGCATCTTCCGCCGCCCCGCAAGCGTCGTGGGCGGCAATTTGCTACGTGGTGCCCAAGCGCCATCCGGGAGATGTTGAGACGGGAATTGTACATCGGGCGCATTGTTTGGAATCGCCGCCGCTACATGAAGAGACCCGACACGAACAAGCGTGTGAGCCGCAAGCGTCCTGAGACTGAGTGGACACCGCCCATCGAAGCGCCAGAACTTCGCATCATCCCACAAGACCTTTGGGAGCGAGTTCAGAATCGCATCGCCTTCGTTGCTAAAAAGTACAACTTCGGCAACTGCCCCGGTCTCGCACATCGAGCTTCAACAAGCCCGAATTTGCTGACTGGCCTCATGAAGTGTGGCGTGTGCGGAGCCAACCTCATCATCGTGACCGGACGTGGCAAGAACGGCCACCACCGCTACGGTTGCCCGCAGCACTTCAACCGTGGGGCGTGCACTAATGGGCTAAAGGAACGTGCCGATGTCCTGGAGAAGCAACTTCTCTCCGAACTCCAAAACGCCGTATTGCGGCCTGATGCCATAGAATACGTCGTGCAGGAATTCGAGCGGAATTTGCAGTCCTCATTGGCTGGTCTCGACAACAAGATCGGGCGTATGCGCCAGCGTGCCGAAGAATTGAAGCACGAGATCGCAAGCGCCGTTAGGAATTTGATCGCTTGCAACAACAATCCGACTCTCGTTCAGGCAATCAACACCCGCCAACAGGAGCTTGACGAAATCACCCGCCAGCTTCTCAGCACGGAACCGGATTCAGTTTCGGCAGAGATCGGGCGCATTCGCCAGTTCGCTACCGGGCGGCTAGGCGACATCCGGCAAATCCTAAAGGTGGACGTTCAGAAGGCAAAGGCCGAACTGCAAAAGCACATCAGCGAGATTCGCATGGTGCCGCAAGTAGAAGGGTCCAAAGGCCATTACGTCGCAGAAGGGGAATGGAATCTTTTAGGTGGGTACGGTGAAGATGCTGGAAACCCAGCAACCAAGCGCATTCGGATGGTTGCGGGGGAAGGATTTGAACCTTCGACCTTTGGGTTATGAGGGCGCCTGCCGAAACGCCTGACGCTGTCGCCAGCAAGCTGGCGATTCGACCTATGTTATCGAAAGTCAACAGGATGCGGCTGCAATGCGGAGTTTCTGCCGCGCAGTGACTTCTCATGAACTGCCCTGATATCGAGGACCTTCGATCATGCCAATGTGGAAGTCGATGTGGAAGGCCCCGGACGCTGAGACTGCCTGACGTGCTGTTGACCGAAACGCGCACTGGAATGAGTATCGGTCGCACGGCGGCAAAAAGCAAGCGGCCATACGCGCGTTGATGATTCGACGGCAGCGGTATCCTTTGGCCCTTCTAAAATAACGTGCCCTGCGGCTGTATTGACTTCTACTTCACGGTCACGGCAATTCTGGACTCCGGTAGAGTGAAATCGTAGGTGGCCCCTGAGAGGGTGACTGTTGCCTGGCCGGGGGCGAATCCTTTCACGCTGACGGTAACCTGCCGATCGCCGGGGTTGAGGAACGTCTGCGAATTGACGACGGCCAGCACCGCGGGATTCGACGACGTCACAGTGATCGGAATCGGTGCGACTCCGCCTCCTATCATCAGCGGGCCGAGGGCGGAGGTCGCGGGGGGCGACAGCGCGGGGACGACCGTCAGACTGCCCGTCGACCCTGCGTTCACCGCAACGGATTGCGATTGGGCGGCTTCCTTAAAGACGAACGCGGTCTGCGTGACGTTGGCTTGCGCGTTCCAGTTGTAATTGCCGGCGTAGAGATAGACACTCGCGGCGCCGATCGCGTTCCCTGCGATGTAGAACGGCGTCGAGGTGCGTTGACCGGCGGGTATGGTGACTGTCACGGTGTTGAACATGGGGCCGGTCGGACTGGTGGAAGTTAGGAGCGGGTAAAAGGCGTTCACCGCCACGGTTAGATCGGACACCGGGAGGGGCGCCGAGGCGCCGAGTTTCGCCTGTATCGGCCCTTCGAGGTCGCGACCGATCGTGAAGAAAGGAATCGAAAGATTCGGCTCGGTCACGTTGACGACCACTGCTCCGCCGGACGCCGGCGTGCCTCCGTTCGCAAGCGGACCCAACGTGAGCACGGCAGTACCCGCCGATAGGGGCTGAACCGAAGCGGTGAAGGTCACGGGCTTGGCCGGGTCAGGCTGCAGGAAGGCAATTGCCGGAGTGCTCACCGCAAGCACGGCGGGGTTCGACGACGTCAGCGTCACTGACAGGTTCGCACCGGGGCGCGGCAGTTGAGTGCCGCGCGGCTGAAGCGTGGCGGGGTCGAGCGGCGACAGGTTCACCGTCAACGGCTGCACCGGCGTGTTGGTTTGCATGCTCAACTGAGTGTTCGTCGAGTTGACGTTGCTGAATACGGCGGCTGACGAAGTGTGCGTCACCGTGAGGCTCGCCGATACGTAACTTGGAGCGGAGACCGTCACGGTGGAAGTGCCGCTATCGGCGAGCCCTTGCAAGTAGACTCCGGCAAAGCCGCTGGCGGCGGGCGTCACCGTGATACTGCCCTGCCCCGGCGCCACGCCATCGGTTGAAAGCAGTAAGTGCGATGGGTCGGAGGACGTAACGGTGATAGCGTTCGGCGGGAAGCCTTGCGATGAGATGGTGAGCGAAGTCTGAAGATCGCGTCCGACCAGCGCGCTGCTGACGCCCGCGAATCCAAGCTGCGCGCCGGCTACCGTCAGCGCTATCTGCCCAGTACTTGCGGGCGAGGAGTAGCCGGAGGGCACGCCGAGAGTGAGCGTGGCGGCACCGGTCTGGACAGCGTGAAATTTCGCCGCGACTTGCGAGCTTCCGCCGCTGAAGACAAGCTGTGGGGTGTCTACGCCGATGGTGCCGGCGTCGGAAGAAGTGACGGAAACCGGGATCGACGCACCCGGCCGAATGACCGGTTGGTACAAGCCATACCCGACGGGGGGATTGCGCGGAATCACGATCACGGGGACCACATTGGCGGTTTGCGCTCCGCTCTGCAGCAGCACCTGGGTAGATCCGAAGTAGTTGAACGCGAACGACAGGTCTGCAAGCGCGATGTTGAGGGTCCCGGGGGCGTACCCGCTCGCAGCGACCGAGATCGGAACGACGCCGTTATTGTCCAACGCGTGAATATAGAACGGCCCCGCGCCATTGTGTCCGGCGATCATGATCTGAGTGATTGCCGCGGATGGCGGGGTGGCGGCATCAGGGCTGAGGAGGACGCGCGACGGATCGGAACTGGTGAGCGTGACGGCAACGTTCGCGCGAGGCGCGGCGACGTTGTTCGGAAGGGAGATGGAGGTGGACAGCGCCGTGTCTTTGCCCAGCAGGACGTTGTAGGTGAGGAACGTGGGGCCAGTGACATTGACGGATAGACTGGACAAGCCGGGCGCCGCTGTGAATCCAGCCGGCGTGACGACCGAGACGGTGGTCTGGCCTTCCGTCTGGGGAGTGAATGCGACTGTGGGCTGCTGCGCGTATTGGCCGGCGGACAGGGTGATGGGGCTGCCGGAAATCGCGCCGACAGAGGGATTCGAACTCACGATATCGAACTGCACCGGTCCGAGACCGGCGCGCAGCGCGAGACCAGTGGGTTGCGGTGTCGAGCCGCTGAGGATCAGAATTTGCGGCGTGATGGTGGTAGGCGGCGATTGCGTCGTAGTGGTGAATTGGCCAGTCTGCTGCGGCACGGGGACGGAATCGCCGCTGGCGTTCAGACCGATGGCGGTCGGCGCCATAGCGACTGTAAGAGTTCCGGGATTAAACGTCGGCATGGACGCCGTGATGGTGGCGGCGCCCTGATCGTCCAACGCCTGCACGGTCAACCTTGAAATCCCGGCTTGGTTCACGGTGACCGAAGCGGCTCCCGGCTGCGACGGGTCGGCGGATATGAGCAGCTTACCGGGGTCGCTGCTGGTGACGGTCAGAGGGAGGTCGGGACTGCCAAAGCCGCCGAACTGGATCGGCGCCTGGAGGTTTTTGCCGATCGTGATGGTGTTCATGACGATGGTGGGCGTCTTGATGACGACGGCGAGATTCTGACGAAGGGCCGGCAGGCTGAAACCGGCCGGCTGGACGAGCGTGAGAGTCGCGGTACCGGCGGCGACGCTCTTGATCTGCAGACTGAATCCGTTCGGCACGGTGTAGGAAGGTGTAGAGAGGGAGACGATGTCGGGATTTGCGTTCGTGATACCCACGCTCGCGGTAAGCCCCGGACGCAGCGTTTGCGCCGCTACGGGCAGCATCGTTGCCGGATCGAGCGCGTACGAGGTGATCGACGGCAGGTTGAAGCTGCTGTAGAGCGTCGCTGTGGTCGAATCGGCAGCCCAGAGAAAGCCCGAGGGATCCAGCGTGACTGTGGCGGTTACGGTGACGCCGCCGGAGACGGTGGCGGTGATCCGCGCCTGTCCAGCGGGCGCGAGACCGTAAACATAAAACTGCGCGGTGGTGGCGCCGGCGGCGAGTGAAAGATCGATCTGCGCCGCTCCGGCGGTTTGATTAATAGTGGGCGATAGAAGGACCAGACCGGGGTTGCTGCTGGCCAGGTGAACGGCGGTTTGCGACGTAGCCGCTACGGGGAGCGTGAGGGTCATCAGGGCGGTTAGATTGTTGCCGACTTCAATGTCCGCCATGATGGCGGGCTTGGTTTTCACCAGAACGGCCGGCGTGCGGTTGCTCGCGCTCTCTGCGAAGCCGGGCGGGGTGCGAACGGAGAGGACGCTGGAGCCCGCCGACTCACCCTTGATCGAGAACGAGGCGCTGCCGTTGGCCGCCACCACGGTGGGAGTGGCGATGCTGACCGCCTGTGGATTGGAAGAGGTCAGAGTGAGGCTGAGCGTGCCGCCCGGATTCGGCACAAAGCAGCAGACAGCAGACACATCAGAGGTTCCGACGCCTGCGGTGAGAGCGATGCTTTGACCGAGCGCCAAGGTAATCGGCTGCGGCAACGACGCGGCGTAGGGGAACGTGAGCGCTGGAGCGACGATATGGATGTTTACATTTACCGGAGCTTCACCCGGCGCGGCGACCGTCACCGGCACGTCGCCGCTGGAAGCGATGGCCTGCACGTAGAAGTTCTGCACGAAACTGCCTGAGGCGTTGTAGGAGATGCTTGCCGCGCCAGCCTGGCTGGTGGTTGTTGAGAGAAGGACGCTGGATGGGTCCTGGGTGGTAATGGTGACGGTCTGTTTGGGGTCAAGCGGAAGATACGAGAGTTGGATGGCGCGTTGGAACCCCGCGGGCACGGAGTACGTGGGGTTCAAGCCGGAGAGCGAGCTGACGATCACGTCGAGTGGATTATACGGGAAGGCCAGAGTGTCTGAAGAGAACGTGACGAAGGTCTCGCCTGCGGCAGCGGGCGTGAAGTTCGTACGAACGGCGCTGACGCTGGAATCGGCCGAGGAAGCGAACGTCGCGGTGTTTGAATCGAAGCTGCCGACTGACGGGTTGGAAGTCGCGATCTGGAACATGAGGGGGCCGACTCCGGGCCGGAGACTCTGCGCGTAATATGGCCCACCGTTCGGGGGGAAAACCGCCAGTTGAAAGGCAAACGAAGTCGCACCTGAGAGCGCAAGGGTCAGCGGTGCAGGCGAATTCGCGCTGGAGGTTACCGTCCTGCCGGAATAGGAGACGGAGACGGCCGCCGGGTAGCACTGGGCCGGCACGATCTGCGTGGCGTAGCCGGGCGCGGAAATCGTGATGGTGGCGCCGCCGTGGTCCGCAAGGCAATCGAGGTAGTAGATGAATCCGTTTGGGTACGTTCCGGAGAGTTGAATTGAGGACTGCCCCGAATCGGTGGGATTGGCGGCGATTTGGACGATGGATGGGTCGCTGCTGGTGAGAGTGATAGAAACAGGGCTGGCGGCGGCCTCTCCGATGTATGCAGATCCGTAGGTGCGCAGGTCCTTTCCGCCGAAGGCGGGGAGCGCGTTGATCGCTGCCGAACCGAAGCGCGCGATAAACCCATCGCTGGAACCCTTCAGGGCGGTTTGCGTCGGGTTTTGTAGCGGCAGGTCGGCGGACGATGTCTGGCCCCACACGGTAATCGCGGAGCCGCCGAACGCTTGCAGTCCGAGGATTCGATCGCTACCGGAACCGCCAAAGTAAGTGGCGTCCAAAAGGCTGCCGTTGAGATCGTAGTGCGAGACAAAGCCGTCGTCCGCGCCTCCGCCGAAGTTTGCCTGAAGCGGGTTGACGACTGGAAAATCGGGGGAGGAGGTCCATCCCGCCACGAAGATGCCCGTACCGAAATCCGTCGCGACACTGGACGGCTGTTCCGCTCCCGAGCCTCCGATGTAAGTGGCAAGGGTGACGGAGGAAAGATCGGTGGCGAAAACCGCCAGGAACCCATCGCTCGCGCCGCCGCCATAGTTCGGCTGCGCGGCGTTTCTGGTCGGCAGGTCGGTGGATGAGGTGGTTCCAGCGAGCAGTATGGAGGTGACGGTGCGGCAAAGAGCAGTTCCGCGTTCGGCGCCACTCCCTCCAAACAAGACGCCCGCCGATGCAGGCGCGGAGCGATAGCTCGGAAAGAGCATCAGGAACGCGTCCGAGGGGCCGTTCAGCGGCGACGGGCCGCCAGGCAGCGAAAAATCCGGTGAGTTGGTTTCGCCGGAAACATAGACGTTGGGGTTCGAGAGGAGGATGGACGACGGGGTGTCGTCACCGGACCCGCCGAAATATACGGTCGCCGTGATGCGGACTTCTGGAAAGATGTTGAAACCTGCGATGAAGAAGCCGTCGACGCCCGCGGCAGAATCGGAAGGAACGCCTTGGAAAACAGGGGCGTCGCCCGAGGGCAGGCCTCGACCGGTGGTGACACCCGCCACCGCGAAATTCGTGCCGCTGGCTGACACTGCGGTAATGCGGTCATCGCCGGAGGTGCCGACGTAGCTGAGGAAAGTATTATTTCTGCTGGAGGTGGGATATATCAGCAGCAAGAAGCCGTCGGTTGCTCCGCCGGAATACTCGGACTGCCACGCTGTATACGTGAAAGCCCCGTTGGTGGTGGTCGGCAGGTCGGTGGCATTGGTATATCCGCCGATCGCGATGAGTGAAACGTAGCCGGTACCAACGCCGCTCAGCGCAGCGGACGTGACGATGGCATCGCCGGTGGCGCCATAGATGGTGGTGAAACTACCCTGCTGCACAAAGATGCAGTTCGCCTTGCGGCGGCCGAACGAAGCGCCGGGAAAATCGAGAGAGGATGTGTTCCCCACGACTACGTCTGCACCGGCGGCGATAACGGAATCGTCTCCGCTGCCGCCTAAGAAGGTGGAGGCGTCGAGGACAGGATCGATGGCGAGGGGGAGCGCGGGATCGTGTACGCCGACGCTGAACGCTACATCGCGGGCGTCCAGCAGACGGTACGCGGATTGGACCTCGCGGCGGGAGCCATCCGGCAGAGTTTCGTAGGCGACGGGCTTTTGGTGGCGCACCTCGCCTTCCGCGGTCTCGACGATCAGAGCGCCATCGGACGCAATTCTGAGCCGACGGGCTCCGGTGAAGCGGAGGCGGATGGCGGCCGGATCGGCATGGGGCGCGAGGCGGAAATCGTATTCAAGGCGATCGGCGGCGCCATAGTAGACGACGTCGATGCCGGGGTACGCATTGCGGCGCGCGAGGCTGCGGTAACTGGGCGCATCGTCGACCCAGTGGCTACGGTCGCGGCCGACACGGTACGTAGTAGTGCGGCCGGTGGCGTCGAGTGGCTCCCACCGGGCGGCGGGGCCTTCGCCGGCGATTTGGAATCGGGCCGCGGCCGTGCGCCCGGGAAGAATGACACCGGCATCGGTAAACAAGATGATGCCGTCGCCGGTGCGGGCAAGGTATCGAACAGCAGGGTCGGTCTGCCCGCGATTGGCTTCGAAGGAGAGGCCGGCGCGCGCGCCCCAAATATCGACGGGAGGGTGGGCAGCGGCAAGCGGCAGCGCAAGGGCGAAAAAGATAATGGCGCGGGTCGGCATAGGGTTAGTGGACGACGATGGTGACGCTAGTTCCGCGGCCGGGTGTGGAATAGCCAGGCGGAGTTTGCAGGGTCAGGGTAGCGGTTCCGGCAGCAAGCGCGCGGACGACGACGGCAGTGGTGGCCTGAGGGCCACCGTTGATGTAGAAGCTCGCAGGCGGCGCGATGACGGACGGATTCGAACTGGTGACTGCGATCGGGACCGGAGCGACTCCGGGCCGCAGTGCGAAGCCGCCCAGGGGGCTGAGTGTGGAATCCAGCGCGTCGTTCTCAACATAAATGGTGAAGCTGGTGTTTATGCTCACCGCGGCCGGCGCGGAAGTGAAGATGAAGCCGGCCGGCTGGACCGTGACTGGATAGGTCGCGGTGGAGAGGCCATCCCCCGACAGCGTCAGCGTAGCCGCGCCGGCGGAATCGCCGCCGATCAGGTTGAATGGACCGGTGGTGGAGGAGCCGGAAGGAATGGTGAGGTTGAGCGTCGCGGCAGGAGTGCCGGCTGAAGCGTTGGAGAGTAGCAGGCGCGCGGGATCGCTGGAGGTGAGTTGGAGGGATATCGCGCGACCCACGGCGGAAGCAAGCGAGATGGAAGTGGGGCGCACAAGGTTCTGCCCGACGGCGAGGGTGCTGCCGAAGGAGACGATCGGCGGGATGACGGTGAGCAGTTGCTGGCGATTCGATACGGGGTCCGCGAATCCGGGCGGAACGCTGAGTGTCAGAAGCGCGGTTCCGCGGGCTGTGGGCTGAACGTTGAATGCCTTCACGGAGTCGCCTGGATTGAAGGTGATCTGGGCCGGAGAGATGGAAGCGACCGTGGGATCTGAGAGGGAGGGTTGGACAACGACCGGAGGAGCGCCGGGCCGCAGCGCCTGGGCGCCGAACGTCCCGCTGTAGCCAAACTGGTCCAGGGTGGTGAGAGTTGCCTGGAAAGTAAGCGGAGCTGACAGTGGCGTCAGAGTGCCGATGCTCGGGGGCGCGAGGATCACAACCGGCTGAGTGAGTTGGACGGTCGCCGTGGAGTTCTGATATCCGGGCGCGGAGAAGGTGAGGGTCGCCGAACCCGTAGATGCGAGTGCCTGAACGTACACAAGGGAGTTGTTGTTGGAGCTCGCAACTACGGTAGTCGACGCCTGCCCGGCGGCCGTGGCGGATGCCGCGACGAGCACGCGCGACGGATCGCTCGAGGTGACGGTCACGGTAGCTGCGACGAAGATGGGGATCGAACCCTGGAGATTCGCTCCGAGGGTGATCTGGGACAGGCCGATGTTGAGGTAGCCTCCCGATACGGCGATGCTGACCGGAGGGGGAGCGGTATATGGCGCCGGAACGGTGGTGGTTATGGTAACTGACCCGGCGGCGAGCGGCTGAATTTTCAGGTCGAGTTCCGTGGCGCCGGACTTCCACGTTGTGGACGCGGGAGAGAGCGAGACTATGCCCAAGGGGGAGGCGGCGACTGAGACGGTCGGCGAGACTCCCGGCCGGAAGAAGAAAGTGCCGCTCGTTTGCTGCTGGGCAGCCGGCACGGGGAACAGCGCGAATGTGGAGTTCGAATCCTGGAGGGTGACCTGACTCGGCGCGCGCGCAACCAAGGTCGTCGGTGATAGCGCGACGTTGGTTGTGGTGGTGGCGTAGCCCGGCGCGGAGATGGTGATGGTGGGGCGGCCGGAACCGGCGATTGCCTGTGCGTAAATTGTGGGGTACGGGGTCGATCCGCGGGTGAGGTGAAGAGTTACCGAAGGCGCACCTGGGGTCGCCGCGTCGACGCTGAGGAGCAGAGATGACGGATCGCTGCTCGTGAATGTGACATCCACGTCGGTGGGGAGAGTCGCAGCGCCATTCTGGAGATTGACGCGTAAGGCGGTGGCAAGATCCTGGCCCAGGGTGAAGCCGGCGATCGCAAACGACGGCCCGTTGACGGTGACGTGCAGGGAGCGGCCGTAGGAGGTGGGGGCGGCGAGGAAACCGGCGGGAAGCGCGGGCGAAAGATCCGTCTGGCCGGGGGCGATGCCGGTCACCGAGAACGAAGACGAGGAAGTCAGGCTGTTGAGGATCGGCTGGTTGGAAACGGTGGCAACGGAGGGATTCGAATTGTTGATCCCCACCGGCATCGAATTGAGTCCGGGCCGCAGCGTGACGTTCCCTTTGACCGCGCCAGAGTTATTTAAGGCGAGGATGTTGAGGTTGGCGCTGGTAGGGCCTTGCTGGACGTTGACGGTCACGGCGGAGCCGGAACCCGGGTATGCCGGGAAAAGACCAAGGGCCGTAAGACCGATCGGCACAGTCGTGGAGGTGGGCGGGAATCCGGCGGCGGTCGCCGTGACCTGCGCGTCGGCGGGTCCGTCAATGGCGTTCATGTAGACGCTGAATTGACCGCCGAGGCTGTAGTTGGTGAGGGCGGGAAGAGTTACGGAAGGGGCGCCGAGGTCGAAGCTGTTGGTGGAGAGAAGAAGCTTCGACGGATCGGAACTGGTAAGGGTGATGGCGGGAAGCGTCGAGGAGGACCACCGGCCTGGCGATACCGTGAGGGAGGCTTGCGCATTGACGCTGATGACGCCGGCCTGTACAGAGAGAGTCGGGCTTTGTGCGATGAGTTGCAACGGCCGCGCTCCGGCCGGTTGGACGGAGCCTGCCGGCTGCGTGATCGCTACCTGAGCGGTTCCGCCGCCGGCCGGGGTGAAAGTGAGGTTGGCGTCACTCGCGGCGAGGCTTGCGAGCGTGAGGGAAGTAGGGCTGACAGTCGCGACCGCAGGATCGGAGACTTGTAGGGCTACGGCGCCGGTTGCACCGGGACGCACGGATTGCTGCGCGAGTGCTGCGTGCGACGAGGGATCCAGCGCGAAGGCCGCCACGGCGGGATTGAAGCCCGAGCCGGAGACCGTGTAAGTCTGCAGGTTCCAGGCGAATCCGGAAGGTACGAGCGGGACTGTGGTTTTCGCGCTGCCGTAGCCGTCGATAGCGCAGGTGACATCGACGGAGCCCGACCCGGCGAGCGCTTGCAAGTATACCGTCGTGTTGGCAAACGGCTGAGAAAACGTGAGCGTCCCCTGCCCCGGCGTTTTGCCGTCAACACTCAGCAGCGCAAGGTTGGGGTCGGAGACGGTGAAGGTGACGTTTACAGGCGCGGTATCGGCTTTACCGGCGATGGTCTCGGTAATGCCGCTTTGCAGGTTGTAACCGGTGGGCCCGGCGGCAAGGGTGACGCCTTTCGGCACAACGGTGACCTTCACGGCGGGGCCGGTAACGGCCATTCCGGAAACGATGTTGGCGGTGAGGTTCGTGTCGCCGGCTGTTACGGCCTGAAGCGCGAGACTGGCGGTCGCGTTGAGGGATCCGCCGGGATAGCCGAGCGTGAAGGGACCGGACGATTCTGGAGAGATCACATTACGTGTGCTGCTCACGGCCTGCACGACGATGGGAGCGGCCCCTGGTCGGAGTGTGTAAGCGGCGGCGTTGGGCGCCGACCCCGCAAACCATGGACTCATGTACAGCTGCAACGTAGTCTGGGCGGTCTGTCCGGGTGTCAGGTAGAAGGACGACTGGAAGTTGGAGTATTGGAAGAAGCCGGCCTGGAGTTTTCCATACGGCACCACCCTGGTGACGGGATCGCTGCCGGGCACCGTCGCGGTTATGGAAACCGTGCCCGTGGAGTCGAGAAGTTCCAGGGAGACGCGGGCCTGGCCGGAGCTGTCGGTGGTTGCGGTAGCGGAGTCTTGCCAGGCGCCGCCGCTGGAGAGAAGCGCCTTCGAAGGATCGGATGTGGTGAAGGTGATCGGGACGCCGGACTGGAATAAGTTCAGGCCATAGCTGGCCACGACCTGCGCGATGAGGTCCCGCATCATGTAGGGAATGTAGAGGGACAGCGAGGCTCCCCGCGCAGCAATGTGCATCGTGCTTGCGGGAACGAAGTTGAAGGGCGCGGCGGTGGTGAACGCGAGGTCGGCCGACCCGGGCGCGGCGAAGGTATAAGTGAAGCCGAGGAAGGGATACTGCTCGGGGCTCGTAAGAGTCGAGAATTGGTCGATGGTTACGGAAGACTGACCGAGGCTGAGGATGTCGGGGGCAGGATTGACGGCGTCAACTTCGATAGGAGGAATTCCGCCGCGTGGGTTCTGGCGCGCGAGCGGCTGGCCGGTCGCGGGTTCGAGTGCGACGGGGACTACGGTCACGATGGCGGCGTTGTTGGAAGCTGTCGCATTCGATAGAAAAAGCCCGCTGGGCACGCAGTGCACGTTGACGCTGCGAGCGGGGTAGTTGGGCGCCGTGAGCGTGACGGTCGCGCCGCCGCTATCGGTAAGGCACGCCGCGAGGAAACGGCGTGTTTGAAATAGTGGATCGGCGGCCGCGGCGAGAGTGGCGGAGGCCTGGCCGGGGTCGTCGGGATGAATGGAAATGAGGACTTGCGTGGGGTCGCTGGACGTGGCGGTGAGCGGCACACCGATGTAGTTGGCGGGGTCGCCGAGAGAGGCGAGGAGGGGCGCGGCGAGGTCCTTGCCCACAGTGGCGCCTTGCGCGTGGATCACTGGAACGGAGAGAGTCGCGTAGAAGCCGTCGTTGCCGCCGGCGTTGCCGGGCTGCGTGGGATTGAGGAGTGGGAGGTCGGCGGAATCGGAGTAGCCGGCGATGTAATCGTTCTGCGCGCCGTCGGAGGCGACGCTGACGATGCGGTCCGTGCCGGAGCCGCCGAAGCACGTGGAGTAAATGACGGCAGCGGGATCGAGGTGGGTGACGAACCCGTCGGCAGGACCGTTGCCGCAAGCGGAGATCGGGTTGGCGGTGACGGGAAAATCCGAGGAGTTGGTCCAACCACCGATGAGGAGTTCGTTATACGGAGTGACGACGAGCGCGAGAGCTTCATCGGCGCCGGACCCACCCAGGTAGGTGCCTTGGATAAGCGTTTGTAAATCCGGCGAGAACTGCGCGACGAAGGCGTCGGTATCGCCGCCGGCATACGCGGATTGAGGCGCGTTGGGGAAAGAAAGGTCTGCAGATGACGTCGCGCCCGCCACGGCGACGTTGCCACTCGGCATCGCGACGATGGCGTTGATGCGATCGTCCGCCGACCCGCCGAAGTACATTCCTTGCGCGGGCTGGATCTGGGTCCACCCGGCGTTGGCGGTCGCGTGCAGAACGAAGGCATCGGTCGACCCGTTGCGCGCGCCGCTCCACGTGCCGGGCGTGTTCCAGTCGCCCGACGCAGTCACTCCCGCGACGTAGAGATCGGCGCCGGTAGATGAGAAGGCGACGGCGACGGTGCGATCGTCGGACGATCCGCCGAGGTAAGTGGAAAGCGCGAGCGTGCCCTGCTCGTTCATGACGGCAAGGAATCCGTCGCTGCCGCCGGCGGCGGTGGATTGCCACGCGGAGGTAAGCGGAAAATCGGTCGAGGTAGTGGACCCGACGGCAGCGAAGCCGTAATACCCCTGCGGCGCAATACCGAGTACGCGGTCATCGCCCGAGCCCCCGAGGTAAGAGGCGAAAGCGATCGCGCCGCCGCTCTGCGCCTCGACGATGAAGCCGTCCCATGGTCCGCCGCCGAACTGCGACTGAATCGGACTGGGTGCGAATCCGACGGCCGTGTTCGTCTGGGTGACCGGGAAATCCGTAGAGTTGGTGTAGCCGCCGATGAGAGACGTGTAGCCCAGGACCGCGCAAGTGGCAACGTCGTCGCCGGAGCCTCCGATAATGTTGGTGGATTGGCTCTGCGGGTTATAGACAAAGATGTCCGTGCCGCGGTGCTTGGCCGTGAGAAATCCTGGAAAGCCGACGGAGGTGGTAGTGCCGACGATAGCTGTGCGCGGGTCGGCGGCGACGACGCGGTCGTCGCCTTCAGCGCCAATGTAGGAGCCGGCGATAAGGACGGGGTCGACAATCACGGTGGAGTGTTTGCGGCGGCCACGAACGTCGAAGGCCGCCGAATGCGGTCCGGCAATGCGCCAACGTCCGGTGGCGCTGGACCGCGAACCGTCGGCGTTGATCTGGTAGAGCTTGGGCGGGCGCTGGAAGAAGTCGCCCGATTCGGTTTCGGCTACGAGTGCGCCGTCGGGGCGGAGGGTGAGGCGGCGTTCGCCGGAGAAGCGGAGGCGGATGCGCCGCGGGTCGGCGTCGGCATGAAGGACGAGGTCATATTCCAGGTCGGGCCCAGCGGCGTAGAGGACCAGGTCGATGCCGTCATAGAGGTTGCGGCGAATGAGGCGGCCGAAGTGCGGGACATCGTGGATCCAGCGTTCGGGCTGATTGCCGAGCGTGTAGGAGGTGACGCCGGGAAGCGGGTCGAGCGATTCCCATCGGGCCTGGGGATTGGCTGCGTCGAAGACGAGGACGAAGCGGGCGTCGCGCGTGGGAGTGGAGTGGAGGAGTTCAATGCGCGAGTCGGCGATCAGGAGAAGGGATCCGCGCGTGCGGGATACGAAGCGGAACTGCGGGTCGGTCTGCCCTTGATTCGGTTCGAATCGGATCGAATCCATCGCGGCTGCCCCGAATCCGCACGTGGGCATAAGGAGCAGGAGCAACCACCGGGTGATCGTCACAAGTTAGCCGGATCATTGTAACATCCGGCCCTGCGCGGGGCTCAGTAACCGAAACTGCGTCTGTCGTTAAGGATGTGCGTCTGTCGTTAAGGATGTGAATTGTCCGGTCCGATTAGCACGTGAAATGTCCGCTTTGGTGGCGGGCGAAGCTGGAAGGTGGGACTGATTGTCGACCAGCCAGTGTCCGCTGCAGAAATCGAGCGGATGATGAAAGTGCAGGAAGTGATTCTGAAAGCGATGTCCGGAAGCCTGAAGTGGTACGTTGGACAACCTCGACGGCGCTCGTAGGTGCGCACAGCAGATAACGAATCGATTGTGGGAAGTGGACATGGCTGGCTGGTAGTGCCTGTCCGTAAGTTGTTGAGGGAGTTGGTTGCGGGGGAAGGATTTGAACCTTCGACCTTTGGGTTATGAGCCCAACGAGCTACCAGACTGCTCCACCCCGCACTCTCATCCTATCTCACCCGTCACCTCCGGTCAACGTCGCCTCCCCAATTTCCTCCCGACCTCCCCGCTACAATAGGACTGTGCCCCGCTTCGTGGTCCCAGCGGTCCTCGCGCTCACCGCTGCCCTTTCCGCCCAATCCAACATCTTTCCCCTCAAGGACGTTCGCCCCGGTATGCGCGGTACCGGCCGCACCGTCTTCACCGGCAGCCGCGTCGACGAGTTCCAAGTCGAAATCCTCGGCGTCCTCGATAACTTCGGCCCCAAGGAATCCCTGATCCTCGCCCGCCTCTCCGGTGGACCCCTCGAGCACACCGGCGTCATGGAAGGCATGAGCGGCAGTCCCGTTTATCTCGATGGCCGCATCGCAGGCGCCGTCGCCATGGCATTTCCGTACGCCAAAGATCCCATCGCTGCCATTCGCCCCATTGAGGACATGCTCCGGCCTTCCGCCAACATCGCCTCCGCGCCCGTTCCCTCCACGCACGCCGCCGGCCTCATTCTCGCCGCTGCCAACAACCTCGCCAGCCTTCTCCCGCGGCTTCCCCGGCCGGCCGCCACGGGTAACGAACCCTCCCTCGTCCCCATCGCGACGCCCCTCTCGCTCGGCGGCTTCACCCGCGCGGCAATTGACGCGTTCGCGCCCCAACTCCGCTCCCTCGGCCTCGAACCCAGGCAGGCGCCCACCGCGGGCTCCGACCTCAAAGCCCCCCACATGGGCAATCCCGCCGACCTGAAGCCCGGCTGCATGATCAGCGTCCAACTCCTCTCCGGCGACCTCAGCGTGGGCGCCGCCGGCACCGTCACCCACATCGATGGCTCGCGCGTCTACGCCTTCGGTCACCGCTTCCTCGATATCGGCGCCACCGCTCTGCCCTTCGCGCGCGCCGACGTACTCACCCTCCTCGCCAACGTGAATACCTCCTTCAAGCTCGTCTCTTCCAAAGAATGGATGGGCACCATTGACCAGGACCGCAACACCGCCGTCACAGGCTCCATCGGGCGCCTTCCCACCATGGTTCCGATTTCCGTCAGCGTCGCGCGCGGCGCAACCAACATCGCCTCCTACACCATGGACATGGTGGACGATCCGCTCCTCTCGCCGCTCCTGACCCAAATGGCTGTCTTCTCCATCATCGATTCCACCGAGCGCACCGTCGGCCCTTCCACCATTCGCGTAACCGGCGAAATGGATTTCCAGAACGCGCCGGCGCCCATTCGCATCGATAACATGTACGCCTCGGACAACGGAACTCCGATGCAGGTCTCTCTCTCCGCCGCCATTCCCCTCGCCTACGCCATGCAGGCCGGCTTCAATTCCATGAAGCTCAAGCGCGTCGCCCTGCACGTCGATACCTTTGACACCAAGCGGCAATTGACCATCGATTCCCTCACGGCATCGCGCAAGCAGGTGCGCGCCGGCGAGAAGGTGACGCTGAACGTCGTGCTCGCCGGCGATAACGGCGTCGAGGTGAAGCGCTCTGTCGTTTACGATGTCCCCATCGGCGCCGAACCGGGCGCGCTCTATTTCACCGTCGCCGACGCGGCCAACGCCAACATCGCCGATTTTAAACAGGTGCTCACCGCCACCCCGCACAGTCCCGCGCAAGTGATCGGCACAGTCAACGCGCTTCATCCCAACACCCGCGCCTACGTCCGCGTCTGGCGCACCGACCCCGCGTTTCAACTCGAAGGCGCCGACCTGCCCAACCCGCCCGCCTCCGTGCAACTGATTCTCGAAGGCTCCCAGACCAGTCAGGCCGGCATCACGCAGGCGCGCAACTCCAAGATTGCGGAATTCGAAATCGATGGAGGCGGCGCCGTCATCTCCGGCGTCAAAACCATTCAGGTGGAAGTGAAAGAATGACGGCTTACCGCACCCTCCGCCGCGCGGCGCTCTGCGCGGCCTTGGCCCTTACCCTGTCCGGCAGCGGCACCACCGCCTGGGAGATGAACTCGTATAGCGACTTCATCCGCGGCCGCTTCAACGGCATCTCACTTAGCCGCGAAGGCCGCCTCTCGCTCGCGCCCAAGGTCGATACCGTTTTCTCCTCGGACCAGCCGGTCATCTGGAGCGCCGCGCAAGCCCCCGATGGATCCATCTATGCCGCCACCGGCCATCGAGGCCGCGTTTACCGCATAGATCCCGCGGGCAAATCGTCGCTGCTCTGGACCGCGCCGGAACCGGAAGTCTTCGCGGTCGCCGTCGATTCCACCGGCACTGTCTACGCCGGCACATCGCCCGATGGCAAGGTCTATCGCATTCAAAACGGCCAGGCCTCGGAGTATTTCGCGCCGCACGCGCGCTACATCTGGTCGCTCGCGGTTGCGCCGGGCGGCGTCCTCTACGTCGGCACCGGCGACCAGGGCAAGATTTTCCGCGTCACCGGACCGAACGCCTCGGAGCTCTATTACGATACCGGCCAGAATCACATCACCGGCCTTGCCGTCGATTCGCAAGGCCGTCTCCTGGCGGGCACGGAGCCGAATGGAATTCTGTATCGAATTTCCGCCAAGGACAAAGCCTTCGTTCTTTATGACGCGGCTCTGCCCGAGATCCGCGCCATCGTTCCCATGCCCGATGGCACTGTTTACGCCGCGGCGCTCGGCGGCTCCGTAGCGCGGCAGGCGCGCGCCGCCGCGCAGGCTTCACAGAATAACAGCACCAACACTTCGGGCGGTGCGGCCGTAACCACTACCATCACAGTGGAAGCGCAGAGCAGCGGCCCCGGCGAGATCAAGCCGCCCGTTCCCGCTGCGCAACCGGCGCAGGCGGGTGTAACGTCCTCCGCGCAGCAACTCACTCCCAGCGCGTCCGCCTCCACCGACACCAGCGGCGTCGAAAAGTCCGCCGTCTATCGCATCAACCCCGACAACACCGTCGAAACCCTCTGGTCGTCGAAAGAGGAGAACGTCTACGATCTGCTCGCCCTCGAAAAGCAGATTCTTTTCTCCACAGATCAGGATGGCCGCATCTACGGTCTCGCGCCGGACCGCCGCGTCACGCTCGTTACCCAGACCAACGAAGGCGAAACCACGCGCCTGCTTGCGTCGGACCATTCGATTCTCGCCGCCACCAGCGACATGGGCCGCATCTTCCGCCTGGGCGAAACGGCCGGAGCGTCGGGTTCCTATGAAGCGCCGGTGCACGATTCCGGCACTGCTTCGCGATGGGGCAGCATCAGTTGGCGCGCCGATGTTCCCGCCGGCGGAAGCATCGTCTTCCGCACGCGCTCGGGGAACTCGTCCAAGCCCGACCGCACGTGGAGCGATTGGTCCGCGCCGCTGAAAGATCCGCTGGGCTCGCGCATCACCAGCCCCAACGCCCGCTACATTCAGTGGAAGCTCGAAATGGCATCCACCAAGCCTGGCGTTACTCCTTTCCTCAACAGCGTCACGCTCGCCTATTTGCCGCAGAACTCGCCGCCCGTGGTCAAGAGCATCAACGTGATCACGCAGGCCGTCGCGGCGCCGAACGCCGCCAAATCCGCGGCCTCCGCGGGCACGTTCAGTGTGACCGTGAGCGACACCGATACGAGTTCCTCGTCCGGTTCCACCGGGACACCCACTCAGACGCTGACCCGCGCGGCAGTGCAGCAGATCACCCTCACCTGGCAGGCCGAAGATCCCGATGGCGACAAGCTGGTTTACAACGTCTACTTTCGCGCCGACGATGAGACGCAGTGGAAGCTCCTGAAGGGCACCACACACGATAATGTGCTCACGTTTGACGCCGACGTGCTCGCCGACGGCAAATACTACTTTCGCGTCACCGCATCGGACAGCGAAGCGAATCCGCCCGCCTGGGCGCGTGACGCGCAGCTCGTCAGCGCGCCGGTGATGATCGATAACACGCCGCCGGTTCTTAAGGTCGGTCCCGTGCGCTACGCCAATGGAACAGCGCACATTCAGTTCGAAGCCGCCGATGCCGCCAGCGCGCTGCGCCGCTGTGAATATGCGCTGGATGCGCAATCGTGGATTCCCGTGGAAGCCGCTGACGGTGTAATCGATTCTCTGCACGAAACGTTCAATCTCGAATTAACGAAGCTCCCCCCGGGCGAGCACCTCGTAGTGATCCGCGCCGCCGACGCCGCGAACAACACCGGCACCGCCAAGATCGTGCTGAAGTAACGCGGCGAAAAAGCGGTGCTGGAGAGCTTGGAAAAGGCTCGCGCTTGCCGCCGGTCTGTGAAAAAGTCGAATCGCGTTTATGCCGCATTCTTTACCGCTCCCTCACGGTCACGGCTCCGTATGTACTCGATGCTGCTAACGGAGCCGTGACCGTGAGGTAGCGGTAAAAGGTGTATCGAAAGGAGAATAAATTGCGACGAGAGCGACAGCCGGATTCTTTCACAGCCGTGACCGTGAGGGAGCGGTAAAAGGTGCCTCAAAAGGCGAATGGAGCGCGACGAGAACTGCAGCCGGAGTCTCTTGGATACTCGGCGGCGATGTCGAAGCCCGCCCATACTCACCTACCCACACCCTCCCCCGCACGAGGCAAAATAAGAGGCATGCCGCTCGAATTCACCACGTCGTACGTGAAAGACGCCCTCACCTTATTCCGCTATTACAAAACCCTGGCCGAACGCGCCATCGCGCAAGTTACGGACGGGCAACTCTTCCTCACCCTCGATGACGAAGCCAATTCGATTGCCGTCATCATGAAGCATATGGCCGGCAACATGCGTTCCCGCTGGACCGATTTTCTGACCACCGATGGCGAGAAGCCCGACCGCGCCCGCGATACGGAATTCATCGCTCCGCCCGCCACGCGCGAAGCCCTGCTGCGCATGTGGGAAGACGGTTGGAGCCGCGTCTTCACCGCTCTCGAGCCCCTCACCGATGCCGATCTCTCGCGCACCATCGCCATCCGCGGCGAAGCGCATTCTGTGATGCAGGCGGTGAACCGTCAGCTCGCCCACTATCCCCATCACGTCGGCCAAATCGTTCTCCTCGCCAAACACTTTGCGCATGACCGGTGGCAAAGCCTGAGCATTCCGCGCAACCGTTCCGCGGATTTCAACCGTCAGGTTGCCGCCGGCGAGAAGAGCCAGCGATAACACCTGTGCCAAACTACGGATGTGCGTCTCACTCCGCGGACCCTCGCCTGGTTGCTCCGGCGAAGTGTCCTCGCGTCATTTGACGACAACTGTTTCTCCATCGCCAAAGGCGCTGCCTACTCGGCGCTGCTCTCGTTCTTTCCGGTGATTACCTCGGCCGCCACCATCCTCGTGCAGACGCGCGCCGACTTCGTCTCCCACACCCTGCAGGACGCCCTTTCGCAAATCGTTCCGCCGGGCTCGGAAGATCTCGTCGTGCAGCAGTTCCGCGTCGCCGGCGTGCGGCACAATTCGCTGATCGTCGTCGCGCTGTTCGTCTCTTTGTGGGCGGCGTCGAGCGTCATCAAGAGCCTCATCGAAGGTTTCCAGGCCGCCTACCGTGTCCCGCGCAATCGCAGTTTCCTGCGCGGCAGCGCCCTCGCCATGTCGCTCGTGCTCCTTGCCGCCGTCCCGCTGCTCGCCGCCAGCGTGCTGATTCTCTTCGGCGGTCAACTCGAAAAGGCGGTCCTCGCCACCATCAATTCGGATAAGCTCATCAGCAGTTACGCGTGGATCTGGCTGCTGCTGGGCAGGGTGGCGCGTTACCTTCTTGCGTTTGTCACAACCGTAACAGTGACTGCCATTCTTTATTACTTCGGCCCGTACCGCAAACAGCGATGGCGCTTCGTCTGGCCGGGCGCGATTCTCGCCACCACGCTCTGGCTGCTCGCTACCTCGGGCTTCGCCTGGTACGCGGGACACATCGCGCATTACAACGTTTTGTACGGCTCCGTCGGCACCGCGCTCGCGCTTCTGGTTTGGATGTATCTTCTTGCTGCCATCGCGCTCATCGGGTGTGAGTTTAATGCCGAATTCGAGCGCGCGTCCACCGCGTAATTCACACTTAACCAACTGCATCTATCCGTTACAATCAGTGTTTAGTGAAATCCGCCGTCTTACTTGTGTGCGCCACATTGGTTCGTGCAGCCGGACTTCCGGCGACCCTCCTCTCCGACGATGAGGCCGAGCCGATTCACAGCGCCATCATACGCCGCGAGCCATGGACGCAGGATGCCGTCCGCCGCCTGCGCGCCGCCGCCGAGCAGCGCCTCAAAGAAGGTCCATGGAGTGTCACCAGCGAGCGTCCTCAGGGCTTGGATCTGGACCCGCACAGTTATTACAGCGAAGCTCCCTATTGGTGGCCCGACCCGGCCAACCCTACCGGGCCGTACCTTCGTAAGGACGGGCAAACCAACCCGAATCGCTTCACCGCCAACAAGGCTTCGCTGAACGCCATGGCCGAAGCCGTCTTCGCGCTCGGCACTGCTGCTTATTTCCTGGATGACACGCGCTACGCCCAGCGCGCCGCTCGCGTGATTAATGTCTGGTTCGTGAACCCCAAGACGCGTATGTCGCCGAGCCTCGATTATGCCCAGGCGATTCGCGGAGTCAACGAAGGGCGCGGCGCCGGCATTCTGGATGGCCGTGTCTTCATCCGCGCGATTCAAGGCATGGAATTCCTCGCGCGCACCGGCCAATGGGACCCTAAGGATCAGGCCGCCGCTCATAAGTGGTTTGAAGAATATCTGCACTGGCTGACCCACAGCAAGAATGCCGATGACGAAAAGAACGCGGGCAACAATCACGCTTCCTGGTGGACCGCGCAGACCGCGGCGGTCGCCAGCTTTGTAGAAAGTCCGGCGGATGAGAAGCTCGCCTTCGCTCATTACCGCGATGTCATTTTTCCGCGCCAGATTCGCGCCGATGGCAGCGCTCCGCGCGAAGAGGCCCGCACCAAATCGCTTTGGTATTCCGCCTTCAACCTGGAGGCGTTCGCCAGTATCTGCCGCATTGCCCAGGTCAACGGCGTGGACCTGTGGGACATAAAAACCAGGAACGGCGCCACCCTCAACACCATCATCGATTACCTCACGCCCTATCTAGCTGACCCCAAGCAGTGGGCCAAACAGCAGATCACCGAATTCACCAACGAGGGGCTCTATTCGCTGGCGTTCGCCGGCATTGGCCTGAAGAAGCCCGAGTACGTCGCGCTCTACCGCAAACTCGAGCGATCCGAAGGGGCATGGCTGAGCCTAGTGGACCTCATGGTGGGCCGCTGGGAAGCCGCCTCGCACCAGACACGACATTGAAAACCATCATCGAGCCATTCCGCATTAAGAGCGTGGAACCGCTTCGGCACACCACGCGCGAACAGCGCGAGCGCTTCCTGGAACAGGCGGGCTACAACCTGTTCCAGATCGACGCCGGGCACATACTCATCGATCTGCTGACGGATTCCGGAACCAGCGCCATGTCCACCGAACAGTGGGCTGGCATCATGCGCGGCGATGAAAGCTACGCGGGCAGCGAGAGTTTTTTTCGCCTGAAGCGCGCCGTTGATGCACTCACCGGACTCCGCCACATGATCCCCACCCATCAGGGGCGCGCAGCCGAACGCATCCTGTTTACGGTAATGTGCAAGCCCGGGCACATCGTGCCGTCCAACACGCACTTCGATACCACCCGCGCCAACATCGAGTTTACGGGAGCCCGCGCCGTCGATCTGCCGGTTCCCGAAGCCGCCGATACGCAGGCTCGCCTGGATTTCAAAGGCAACATGGATGTGGACGCCCTCGAAGCGCTCATTCAACGCGAGGGCCGCGAGCGGATTCCGCTGGCGATGCTCACCATCACCAATAACTCCGGCGGCGGCCAGCCTGTGTCGCTCGCCAATATCGAAGCCGTAAAGCGCGTTTGTCAAAAGGCGGGAATTCCGCTGTATCTCGACGCCTGCCGCTTTGCCGAAAACTCCTGGTTCATTCGGCAGCGTGAGCCGGGCTATGCGGGTTGGAAGCCCTTCGATATCGCGCGCAAGATTTTTTCGTTTGCCGATGGCTGCACCTTCTCCGCGAAGAAGGACGCTTTTGCCAACATCGGCGGCTTTCTCTGCACGAATGACGATCACATCGCGCAGCAGGAAGCCAATCTCCTGATTCTCACCGAAGGCTTTCCCACTTACGGCGGACTCGCCGGCCGCGACCTCGAAGCAGTCGCCATCGGCCTCGAAGAAGTGCTTGACCCCGATTACCTGGAGTATCGCATCGCTTCCACCGGCTACCTCGGGCGCCATATTGCCGATCGCGGCGTGCCTATCGTCGAACCGCCCGGCGGACATGCCATCTATATCGATGCCGCGCGCATGCTGCCCCACATTCCGCCGTCGCAGTTTCCCGGGCAGGCGCTCGCCGTTGAGCTCTACCGGCATGCTGGCATTCGCTCCGTTGAGATCGGAACGCTGATGTTCGGTGAGGCAGCGCGCCATGAGCTTCTGCGCCTCGCAATTCCGCGCCGCGTCTATACGCAGAGCCACATCGATTACGTAGTGGAAGCCATCCTCGAAGTGAATCAGCGCAAAGACGCCATTCGCGGCCTCCAGATCGTCGAAGAACCACCGTACCTGCGGCACTTCAGCGCGCGCTTCCGCCAACTCCCATGAAATCGCTGCCCGAATACGAAACGCTTGCCGCCGCGGCTCACGGCCATCTCTGCGCCGGCCAGATTCTCGGGCTGCGGCTTGCCGTTTACGGCATGCGGCTGCTGGGCATCGAAGATCCCACCGGCGTGGATCGCAAACGCGTGGTCACTTACGTCGAGATCGACCGCTGCGCGACAGACGCCATCCCCATCGTCACCGGATGCCGTCTCGGCAAGCGCGCTCTGAAATTCCGCGACTTCGGCAAGCTCGCCGCGACCTTTTGCGACCTGCGCGACGGACGCGCTGTCCGCGTCGCCGCTCTCGAAAGCTCCAAGCAGAGGGCGCGCGAACTGCACCCGGAGATCGAAAACAGGAATCAGCAGCAGATGCGCGCCTATCGTGAGATGCCCGATGAGGAGCTCTTTTCCGTTCAGTGGGTGCGTGTCCGGATCGGTGCTGAAGATCTGCCCGGCTACAAGGGCCCGCGCGTGGAGTGCGCCGAATGCGGAGAGGCGATCAGCTTTGCCCGCGAGGTCGGGCGCGATGGCCGTACCCTGTGCCGCGCCTGTGCCGGCGAGCGCTACTACACGCCGGTCGAATGATCCGTTACTGCATTACGGATCGTCATGCCGCAGGCGGAATCGACGCGTTGCTGCGCCTCATCGCGCGTGCCATGCAAAACGGAGTCGAGTGGCTTCAGATTCGCGAGAAGGATCTGCCGGCGCGGGACCTTGCCGGCCTCACCCGGCGCGCCCTTGCCCTGCCGAATCCGCACGGCACGAAAATACTGGTGAATTCAAGAGTGGATGTGGCGCTCGCTGCCGGCGCGGTGGGCGCGCATCTGCCCGCCAACTCCATCGCGCCTAGTCTGCTTCGCGCCATCGCACCGCCGGGGTTTTTGATCGGAGTATCGGCGCACAACCTGGAAGAGCTGCGAGCGGCCGAAGCGGAAGGGGCCGATTTTGCCGTCTTCAGCCCCATCTTTTATACGGCATCGAAAGCAGAGTACGGGGAACCGCAAGGTGTGGAACGCCTGAAGGAAGCTGTGCGTTGCGTGCACATCCCTGTGCTCGCGCTGGGCGGAATCAACGCCCGCAACGCACCCGAGTGCCTGGCCGCCGGAGCCGCCGGAATCGCCGGCATCTCCATGTTTCTCGAACCCTAGAGTGCAAGTAGCGACCGGTCTCCAGACCGGTTGCACTTTTAACTGACGTAATGATTCGCGTTCACTTCCGCGAAGCTCGCCAATTCCGCAGGCAGCTCTTCCAACACGAAGATTGAATTCGTCGGGCAGACCGGGACGCAAGCGCCGCAATCGATGCAGTCGTTCGGATTGACATAAAGCTGCGGCACGTCGGCAAAGCTGCCCTCGTCCTGCTTCGGGTGGATGCAGTCCACCGGGCAGGCTTGCACGCACAATTCGTCCTTCGTACAACTGTCGGTAATAACGTATGCCATGCTCCCGGGACCTGCAATTCCGGGGCCAAGCGCATCTAAAAGAAAATACGAGGCAAAACTCCACAATTGGCAAAATCGATGGGTCATAGCACCCACCAGGCAGGCGAGTTCCCCCGAAACGCTAAACTAACGATTGATGAAATTGGAAACTCGCGCAATCCACGCCGGACGCCATACAGATCCCGCGACCGGCGCCGTCACCATGCCGATCCACCTCTCCACCACCTTCGAGCGCACTCGCGAAGGCGAGTATCCGCTGGGCTTCAGCTACTCGCGCGAGAACAATCCGAATCGCCAGGCGCTCGAACAGTGCCTCGCCTCCATTGAAGGCGGCAAGCAGGCGCTCGTATTCTCGTCCGGTCTCGCCGTCGCGGCCGCGGTAGTGCAGGGCCTCGAGCCGGGCGACCATATTCTTGCGCCCGACGACGTCTACTGGGGACTCCGCAAGGTGATCGGCGACGTCTTCGGCAAGGCCGGGCTGGAGACCACGTACGTCGATATGAGCCGCCTCGACGACGTCCGCGCCGCCATCCGGCCGAACACGCGCCTGTTGTGGGTGGAGACGCCGTCAAACCCGCTGATGAAGATCTGCGACCTCGCCGGTCTCGCCGAAATTGCACGCTCCGCCGGACCGAACATCGTCACTATCTGTGACGGCACCTTCGCCACACCCGTGCTGCAGCACCCGCTCGATTGCGGCATCGATATGGTGGCTCATTCCACCACGAAATACATCAGCGGCCACAGCGACGTGGTCGGCGGTGCCCTCATCACCCGCCACGACAATTACCTGTTCGAGCGAGCCCGCGTCTCGCAGCGCTATGGCGGCGCGGTGCCTTCGCCCTTCGATTGCTGGTTGAGCCTGCGCGGCATCGATACGCTGCCGTATCGGGTGCGCGGCCACTGCGCCAACGCCCGGCAGCTCGCCGCATGGCTCTCCGCCCATCCCAAGGTGGAGCGCGTTCATTATCCCGGACTTGCCACTCATCCCGGTCACGACATCGCGGCGCGGCAAATGTCGGATTTCGGAGGCATGCTGTCGTTCCAGGTGAAGGGCGGCCGCGACGAAGCCATGCGAGCCGTTGCGGGATGCTGCCTCTTCATTCGGGCCACCAGCCTGGGAGCGGCCCACAGTCTCATCGAACATCGCGCCAGTGTGGAAGGTCCGCAGAGCCGCACGCCGCAGAACCTGATCCGCGTCTCCGTCGGCCTGGAACACCCCGATGACCTGATCGCCGACCTGGATCAGGCACTAACCGACAAGTAGCGGACGCCGTTCACAAGCTTTGGGCATTTTTCTTCCTTTGCCCGTCAGCCACTTACAACCCGGGCTGCCTGAATCCCGCACGCGCTCGTGCCACCATGAAACCAGGGACACCCAGGCCGGCTTACGGGCCAACCTCGGCGGACGGAAGCGGAAAACCGAAAGATCTTTCGGTTTTCCGTTCCGCCGCCGAGTAAATCCAGTGACTTAAGAACCAAAACCGAAAGATCTTTCGGTTTTAACTGTGACGACAGGAATCCTTGCTCTCGTGCCGCGCGGAGCGCGGCCTAGCTCGCCCTAGTCAGGTTGAAAGTTTCCCAAACCCCACCAGCTCGATCCGCGCGTCGCGCACGGTCTCCCGAGCCTCGGGCGATACTAGCGCCTGCAACTCCATCTCGCGGCTTTCCTTCAAACGCGTTCGCGCGCCACGCAACGCCGGACCGCACCGGCCGGGGTGGACCATCAACTCCGTAGTTCCTTCCGGAATCGCACGCAGCAGCTCGACCAGGTCCGCCGTCCCGTATAACCCCGTGATCTGAAACCCTGCAAAGTAATCCGTCGTCCGCAAGCCGCGCTTTGACAATACGCGATGAAAGCGCCCGCGCAGCGCGCCGAGAGCATCGCTCAGCATTCTGCGCGGAAGCGGCGCGCGCCTCCCGGACATCGGAAAATCGAACGGCCGCCGCACCCAGCGAATTCCGAACTCTTCGCCGATGCGCGCCACCGCGTCCAACACGGGCGGCGCGAGATGCGTGTGCTTGTGTGTATCCAGATGGCTCGGACGAATCCCGGCATCGAGAATCTTCTCCACCTGTGCGCGCAGCTCCTCGTAGGGCCGAATTCGCTTGCGCGCGAGAGCCGCCACAAGCTGAGATGTGGTCGGCGGCAACTCCTCCCCCGTAAGCAGCGACCTTCCCTGCACCAGCACCAAATGGCAGCCGATGTCGAGCGACGGCGTTGCGCGCGCCAGCCGAACCGCATCGTCGAACGCATCGCCATTCGCCATCAGCGTGGTCGACGTCAGGATGCCGCGCTCGTGACACTCCACGATTCCCGCATTGACATCCGGCGTGAATCCGAAGTCGTCGGCATTCACCGCGAGCTGTTTGCGCGCGCTCAAAACAGGGTAAGCCGGATCGTCAGAAACTTCTTGGGGTTGGCGTGCATGTCTTTCACCAGGCCCTGCAGCTCTCGCGTCGCCGTGGTCAGCCCTTCGTACAATTGCGGATTGGTGAGGAACTGGCCCATGGTGCCTTGACCGGAATTGATCTTGTCCACCGTGGACCCGAGTTTCGCGATCAACTCATTCAGTTGAGAATAAAGCCGGTCGTCATGCAGCAGCTTGCCGGCCGTGCCGCGGCCCGCGTTGATGCCCGCCACCACACCGCGAATCTCCACGATGGTCCGCTGCGCTTCGTCATACAGCGCCGGGTCGTAAAGCAGTTTGCCGGCGGTGCCCTTACCGGATTGCAAGTCCGCGAGCATGGCATCCACGCGTTTCAGCGGTGCTTGCAGTTGATTGTACAGGTCGGGGTCGTAAATCAGCTTGCTCAAAGTCCCGCCGCCGGTGCGTATGTCCTTCACCAGCTTCTGGCCTTCCAGGGCGATACCGTTCAGGCGGTCGTACAGCTCTTCGTCCTTCAGCAGTTTGCCGATGTTGCCTTTGCCCGCTTCCACGCCGGCGAGCAGGTTGTCGACGCGGTTGACGATCACCTGGAAGGATTGCAGCAGGTTTCCCATGGACGCCATCAGTTCCGGAATGTCCTGCGCCTGCAGGCTGGTGAGCGTCGCTTGATCTTCCACATGCTGCGAACTGCGGCCTTTGGTGATGTTGATGAACTTGTCGCCGAGCACGTTCGCCGCGGTGATGCCGGCCACCGAATCCACCGGGATCTGCGGCAGGAATTGCGGCGGCACTTTCATATCGAAACGCACCGCCTTCTTCAGGTCCGTGGATGTGGTCAGCACCGGTTTATCGAGGAACCCGATTTGAATCCCGTTCAGGCGCACCGCCGAGCCGTCCGCGATGCCCCCCGCGTCGGCCATGAAGGTGTACAACGTCGCGTTGTGCTGAAACAGTCCGTGGGTGCTGGTCATCAGGAAAATGAGCGCGGCGAGGATCAGAAAAGCGATGGTCCCCACCAACCCGACTTTTAGCTTCGACCACTGGACTCGGCTTTGGTCCGGCATCCTCTATTCCCGTGCCTTCACGAATTTGCAAATGTACGGATCGTTCGAGCTTTCCAGCCTTTGCTGATCGCCTTCGAACACCAGGCGGCCTTCCCGAAGGAGCATAAACGTTGTGCGCGCGCCGCGTTTTCCCCCGTTCTGCCGGGCGGCGGGCTCAAGACTCCCTTGTTCCGAATTGTAGCGGAAATTCGCCATCAGGTTTCCATCCTGGTACCGGTGCGTGACCATCAGCGCGGTGGTGTGGCTGGTATCGCGCGCTTTGATGAGCAGCGCGATGATGGTGTGCGCGGTGATCGGGTCCAGCCCCGCCGTGGGCGAATCGTACAGCGTCAGCGGTGGATTGGTGACCACTGCGCGCGCGATCGCCGCGCGCCGCCTCATGCCCCCCGAGAGCTCGCTCGGGAACTTTTCGAGCGTGCCGCCCAGTTCCACGAACTTCAGCGCCTCCACAACGCGCGGATGCACCTGGTCCGGCGGGCACTGGATCGATGCCTGGTTCTCCAGCGGATACGCCACGTTTTCTTCGATCGTGAGCGAATCGAAAAGCGCGCTTTCCTGGAACAGCATGCCGATCTTGCTGCGCACTTCGAATAGTTGCTGCTCGCTCATGCTGCTGATCTCTTTGCCGAACGCAAAGACGTGGCCGCCGTCCGGCTGAATGAGCCCGAGCGCCGTCTTCAACAGCACGGTCTTGCCGCTGCCCGCCGCACCCATGATGACGCGCGATTCGCCTTCCACGGCATCGAAGGAGATGTCGTCCAGCGCCGCCACATCGCCGTAGCGAACCGTGACGTGGTCGAAGCGGAGAATGGGTTCGGAAGCCGCGGCCATTTACGATGCGCCCTGAAAGACGAAGATTTTCGTGATGAGCAGATCCAGCACGAAGATCAGCACAGTAGCCAGCACGACCGCCTGCGTGGTGCTGCGGCCCACCCCCTGTGTGCCGCCGGTGGTGCGCAGGCCGTAATAGCAGCCCACCATGGAGATCACCACCGCGAACACCAATGGCTTAATCAGACCCTGCGCGACGTCCGCCTTCCACTCCAGGTTGCGCCAGGCGGAGCTCCAGTATTGCCGCGAGGTGAGCGCCAGGAAGAAGTACGCGATCACCCAACCGCCCACCATGCCGACGAAATCCGCAATGATGGTCAGCAGAGGCAGCATCACGCAGGTTGCCTCCAGGCGCGGCGTCACGAGCTTCTGCACCGGATCGGTGCCGAGTGCGCGCATCGCGTCGATCTGCTCCGTGACTTTCATCGACCCGAGTTCGCTGGCGATACCCGACGCGTTGCGGCCGGCCACCATTAGGCCGGTCAGCACCGGGCCAAGTTCGCGCACCAGTGTGAGGGAGACGATCATGCCGGTCTTGCCGACCTGGCCGTACGTCGCCAGCGCGCGGGACATCTGCAGCGCCATGACGGCGCCGCTAAAAAACCCGGTCATGATGACAATAGGAAGGCTGCCGACGCCGATGGTGTCCATTTGCAGGATGACATCATCAAGATAATGGGGCGCGCGGAAGATGTTCCGAAGGGCCCGGCCGATCAGAACGTAGAATTCTTGGATGGCGAGAACTGGCTCTTTCAGCGAATCCAGCAAGTGCGGTCGGTCCCCGAACTCCGATGCTACCATGAAACGTACAAAGTGAAAGGACTTACGGACATAGTCGGGATTCGCGTCGGTCATGTTTCAGACTTTGACGCGCTCACCGGCTGCACCGCGATCCTTTGCGAAAAGGGTGCCGTGGCGGGCGTGGATATACGCGGCTCGGCCAGCGGCACCGAGGAAACTCCCACCATCGCACCCGGCGGCATCGTGCCTGCGGTTCACGGAATCCTGCTCGCGGGCGGCAGCGCCTTCGGTTTGGAAGCGGCATCGGGCGTACGGCGATTCCTGGAGCGCCGCGGCGCCGGTTTCGACGTCGGCGTCACGAAGGTGCCGATTGTGCCGGCGGCGATTCTGTTCGACCTGGGCATCGGAAAGGCGACCGTGCGTCCGACACTTGCCATGGGCGAAGCGGCAGCTGCGGCCGCAAGCGATGCGGCGGTAGCGGAAGGCTGCGTCGGCGCGGGCACCGGCGCGACGGTCGGCAAGATTCTCGGCATGGGCAATGCCATGAAGTCGGGCGTGGGCAGTTGGACGGTATCGCTGCCCGGTGGAGTGCTGGTTTCCGCGCTGATGGCGGTGAACGCGATGGGAGACGTGCGCGACATCGAAACAGGCAAAATCATCGCCGGCGCGCGCAAAACGGCGCAGTCGCGCGAATTCCTGGATTCCGCCGAGTACATGAAGCAGCACGCCGTGCGCGGACTCGGAGCGCGCAACACGAGTATCGGGGTGGTGGCGACCAACGCGCGCCTGGATAAATTGCAAGCGACGAAACTGGCGCAGTTCGGCGGCCTCGGGATGGCGCGCGCCATCAACCCCGTGAATACGATGTTCGACGGCGACACATTGTTCGCCCTGTCGATGGGCTCGCTCGAAGCCGATGTGAACTCGCTCGGAGTCGCCGCGGCGGAAGCAGTCGCAAAGGCGATTGTGCGAGCCGTGAGAATGGCGAAGACGATGGGAGGAGTTCCGGGCCTCGCCGGCTGAAAGTGCAGTAGTGACGGGCGTCTGGAGACTGTCTGGAGACCTGTCGCTACCGGTTTACTCCTTATAAGCGATGCAGTCGATCTCTACTTTGGCTCCGGGGAGGGGAAGAGCGGCGACTGCCACGGTCGTGCGGGCCGGTTTCGCTTCCCCGAAATACTCCGAATACACTTCGTTCATTGCCGCGAAGTCGGTTACGTCGACCAGGTAGACATTGCACTTCACCACGTCGGCGATGGTTGCGCCGCAGCCTTCCAGAACTCTCTTCACGTTCTCGAGCACCTGGCGCGTCTCGGCCTTAATATCGCCGGTGACCGGCTTGTTGGTTTCCGGGTCGACCGGAATCTGGCCCGAAACGTAAATGAAATCGCCGCACTTCACGCCCGGGGAATAAGGCCCGCGGGGCGTAGCTACACCTTTCGGAGTCATGCGCTGAATCATGGTTTAGTGTCCTTCCGCTTCCAGGTATCGCTCTACTTCGATGGCCGCCATGCAGCCGGCGCCGGATGCCGTGATGGCCTGCCGGTAAGTCCGGTCCTGCACGTCGCCTGCGTGGAACACGCCCGCGATGTTGGTGCGGGCGCCGCCTTTGGAAATGATGTAACCGTCGGAATCGGTTTCGATCTGCCCCTTGAAAACCTTGGTATTGGGGATATGGCCGATCGCGACGAAGAAGCCGTCCACATCCTGTTCCCATTGCTCGCCCGTCTTCAGATTGCGCAGCCGGACGCCGGTGACCAGATGCTTGTGGACGTCGAAAACATCCTCTACCACGGTGTTCATGAGGAACTTGATTTTGGGATTGTGGCGCGCGCGGTCCAGCATAATCTTGGAGGCGCGGAACTCTTCGCGGCGATGCACCAGCGTGACCTCGCGGCCGAAACGCGTGAGGAAATTCGCTTCTTCCATCGCGGAATCGCCGCCGCCGATCACCATGATGTTCTTGTCGCGGTAGAAGAAGCCGTCGCATGTGGCGCAGGAGCTGACGCCGTGCCCGATCAGCTTGTGTTCGGATTCGAGGCCCAGCCATCGCGCCGACGCTCCGGAAGCAATGATCAACGTTCTGGTCTCGATCCATTCGCCGTCTACCTTCAGGCGGAACGGCCGCACGGAGAGATCGGTATCTTCCACCGCTCCGTGCCGGTATTCGGCGCCGAAGTTCTCCGCCTGCCGCTTCATGTTTTCCACCAGGTCCGGCCCGTTGATGCCTTCAGGGAACCCCGGGAAATTTTCGACGAGCGTGGTGAGAGAGAGTTGACCGCCGGCTTCGTGGCCGCTGATGACGAGGGGTTTCAGGTTCGCGCGCGCGGTATAAATAGCCGCCGTATTTCCGGCGCAACCCGACCCGATGATTACAACGTTATGCATCTCTTGTAGATAGATTCACAGAGTAACACGACGCATTCGCTAGGATTGGAGGGATGACAGGATGGCTGAATCGGAACGTCGCCGGCATGGCCGTCACGAGCTTTTGCGCCGACGTCGGCTACGAAATGGTGAGCGCGGTGCTCCCCGGTTTTCTGGCTTCGATCGGAGTCGCGGCCGCGGCACTGGGGTGGATCGAAGGCGTTGCCGATGCCGTGTCGAGCTTCGTGAAGCTGGGGTCCGGCTGGTACGGCGACCGGGTGGGACATCGCAAGCCGATCGTCGCTTTGGGCTATTTCCTTTCGGGGACGGCGCTGAGCGTCTTCGCGGTGGCGGTAAGTTGGCCGCTCGTTCTCGCCGGGCGCATGGTGGCGTGGTTCGGCAAAGGCATTCGAGGTCCGCTGCGGGACGCTATGCTGAGCGAATCATCGCCGCCCGAAGTGCGCGGCAAAGTATTCGGCGCCCACCGGGCTAGCGATACCGCGGGCGCGGTGATCGGTCCCTTGCTCGGCGCATGGCTGCTCACGCGATTGCCGCATTCCACGCCTTCGTCACCGTTTCGCACCATCTTTCTGGTGAGCCTGATTCCGGGTCTGATGTCCTTTTTCGCGATGGTGTTCATCGTGAAGGAGCGGCGCGGCGTTCCCAATCCGCGGCACAAGTTCTGGAAAAGCGTGCGCGCGATGCCGCGGGAGTACCGCCGCTTCCTGGTGGCCGTGGCGCTGTTCGGGTCGGGCGATTTCGCTCCGACGCTGCTGATCCTCGCGGTCACGCAGTTGCGCGGCGCGGAGTTAGGGGCGCTGCTGTACGTGGTTCGCAACCTGGTTTACGCTCTGGCTGCCTTTCCCGCGGGTGCGCTGGCCGATCGTATGAATCAGCCGAGGCTGCTGGCAGTGGGATATGGCCTGGGCGCGTTAACGGCGTTTTCGGCGGCGCATTGCTTCTTCTGGCATGTCACCTCGACCGCGGCTCTCACAGGCGTGTTCGTGCTGGCGGGTTTATTTGTGGCGATTCAGGATACGCTCGAAGGCACGATTCCCGCGGGCCTGATTGCGGCGAGCGACCGCGGAACCGCTTACGGAATTCTGGGCGCTGTCAATGGGGTGGGCGACCTGATCGCCAGCGGTCTCGTCGGAACGCTGTGGACGCTGGTTTCGCCCGTAGCGGGATTTGCCGCGGCGGGAGTTTTGATGGCAAGCGGAGCGGCGGCCTTAGCGGCGGGCCAGCAGCGCGCCTAGCCACACGGCCGTAAAACCGCAGAATACGCTGGCCATCAGGTAGCCCACAGCCACCCAGAATGCATCCTGGCGAACGAGCGACAACGTCTCCCATTCGAAGCTGGAAAACGTGGTGTAGCCGCCCAGAAAGCCGATGATCAACAACGGCTTCCAGTGTGGGCTCAAGCCGGCGCGCGTTTCGATCACCGTGAGCAGGAACCCGATGATGAACGAGCCGGTGACGTTGATGAGAAACGTGCCCAGGGGGAAAGCGCCGGCGTAGCGGTTCATGATGGCCGTGGCGGCAATGAAGCGCAGCAGCGAGCCCGCCGCTCCGCCGATAGCCACCAGCAGGAACTTCATCGCTTTAGGAAAGCGCCTCGAGAATTTCGCGCTCGGAGACCGAGCCTTCGCGGATCATCTTCCAGATAGGCTCGGTAATATCGATCGTGGTGGCGCCCTCGCCGCTGGAGACTCCGCCATCGATTACCAGGTCGACACGGCCGTCCATCATGCCGAACACGTCGATGCCGCTGCGGCAGGTGGGCTTACCGGAAATGTTCGCGCTGGTCGCAATCACAGGCTGGTTCAGCACCTCAATCAACTGCTGCGCGACCACGCTCCTGGATTGCCGCAGCGCGAGGCGCCCGGTGTTGCCGGTTACCTTGAGGGGCATGCGCGCCGAAGCGGGTACGATCATCGTCAGCGGTCCCGGCCAGAAGCGGCGCGCCAGCAGCAGAAAGCGGGCGGTGACTTCGCTGGCGAGTTCTTCCGCCATCAGGGTGCCGGACACCAGGATGGGCAGCGAGCGGTTGGGCTCGCGGCCCTTGGCTTTGAAAACCTGCGTGACGGCGCGCAGGTTGAATGGATCGGCGACCAGCGTGTACAGGGCGTCTGTCGGGATGGCCACGACTTTACCGCGCCGAACCGCCGCGGCCGCCTGCTCCAGCACTTCGGGCTGAGGCTGCTCCGGGTTGATCTCGATCAGGTCCGTTGCCATTTGTCGGTTATCAAGTCTATCGGGGACCGATTGCTTCCGCCACATCGAGCGCCATTTGGTAGCGGCCAAACGGAGCGCTCAACTGCACGCCCTGCACCATGCGGCGAACCCGGGACGTCATCTCCCGGGCAATGGCGACACCTTCATCGCGGGCCTTTTCGGCGCTATCCACTTTCCGCATGCGGTCCATGAACTCTTCGGGCACGGGCACGCGCAGCTCATTGCACATGAATTCGGCGTTGCGGAAACTGGTGAGCGGCCAGATGCCGCAGATCACCGGAATTTTGACATGCTCGATGCGCTTGAGGAAATCTTCCAGCAATTTGAGATCGAAAACCGGCTGCGTGACCACATACTCCGCGCCGGCTTCCACCTTCCACTCGAAGCGCCGAATCTCTTCATCCATGTTGAGCGCGCCCGGGTTCGCCCCGACGCCGATGAGCAGCGCGGTCTGCGAACCCATTGGATTGCCGCCGATATCGAGCCCGTGATTCAGGTTGCGTACGATGTTCACCAGGCCGATGGCGTCGACGTCGAAAACGGCGGTGGCATCGGGATAAGCGCCCATGCGCGGCGGATCGCCGGTGATGCAGATGAGATTTCGTACGCCGGTGGCATGTGCGCCAAGCAGCTCAGATTGAATGCTGAGAATATTGCGATCACGGCAACAGAAATGGAGAACGGCCTCGATTCCGGCGTGCTGTTGTATCAACTGGCAGGTGACCTGAGCACTCAAACGGGCGCTTGCACGGGGACCGTCGGGAACATTGATGCAATCGATGCCATTTTCCTTGCACAGCTTTGCACCCGCAATCTCGCGGGCAGCATCAACGCCGCGCGGGGGCAGGATTTCGACGAAGGCCACGAACTTACCGGCGGCTAGTCTTGCGGCGAGCTGCGACTTTTCAGCGAATGGCACCTTCGCCAGCCGTTTTATTTCCGGCTTGT
>DATNFO010000014.1:0-52729 GCA_035606355.1 Candidatus Limnocylindrales bacterium
ACCCACAACTCCGCAAGCAGCCAAACGCCGTGCTCAGAAAATCGCCCGGGAACTGCGAATTCTCGGTTACACCGTCAATATCAAACCCGCTACGGACGCAGCACTCCCATTGTGACTTTCAACGGAGCGGTAAACGGTGCCCGGGACACGAGTGCGTTTGAATCGGCAAAAAGCAATTCGATATTTCTTCACAACCCGTAAGGGAGCGGTAAAAGGTGCCCGGGACACGAGTGCGTTTGAATCGGCAAAAAGCAATTCACGGTAGCCCCTTCGTCATTGCGGCGAGGCTCAAGTCGACATCTTTCTCCGTGGTCGCCCAACTCGAAACGCTGATTCGCATGGCGGTCCGACCCTGCCATTCCGTGGGACCCGCCCAACAGGTTCCGTCTTCCTGAATGCGCCGGATGACCTCTCGCGTCCGTTCCGGGGAGCCGAAAGAGACAAGCACCTGGTTCAGCACGACGTCATTGAGAATCTCGCACCCGGCGGCGCGAAGCCCTTCCGCGAAACGGCACGCCAGACTGCAATTGCGTCCGATCAATTCGGCCAGACCGCTGCGGCCCAGAGACTTCAGAGCCGCCCAGACTTCGATTCCGCGCGCCCGGCGGGATAGCTCCGGCGTGTACATCGAAGGCTCGCGATGTTCGCCCTGCGGCAGGTAGGCCGCCGTGATGGACATCGCGCCTCGTAGCGCCGCCGCATCGCGGACAAACGCCAGTCCGCTGTCATAAGGCACATTGAGCCACTTGTGCGCATCGGTCGCCCAGGAATCAGCGCCGGCGACGCCCCTGACAAGGTGTTCGTGCCGGGGACTCGCCGCGGCCCACAAACCGAATGCGCCATCCACGTGCAGCCAGGCGCCGGATTCCCGAACTCGCAAGCAGATCTCTTCGGCGGGGTCAAATGCTCCCGTGTTGACGTTGCCGGCTTGCATGCAAACGATCGCCGGACCTCGCAGCTTGGGGATGGCTGAAGCAATCATGCGTCCCTGAGCGTCAACCGGAACGCGCACGATACGCGATCTGCCCATGCCCAGCATGCCGAGAGACTTGGTCATAGAGGGATGCGCTTCCTCACCGGCGACCACTGTGATGGGAGGCGCGCCGAAGAGACCGTCGGCTTCGACGTCCCAACCGGCTTGCCGGAGGACGCGGTGGCGCGCGGCGGCGAGCGCGGTGAAGTTCGCAAGGGTAGCTCCCGTAACGAAGGCTCCGGCCGATTCCGGCGGAAGCTTCAGCACATCGAGCAACCACTTCAGGCAGACCTGCTCCAGCGTGGCCGCGATGGGAGACGAGACGAAGAGCCCCGCGTTCTGGTCCCACGCCCCGGCCAGCCAGTTGGCGGCAAGAGCAGCAGGTACAGAGCCGCCGATCACGAAGCCAAAGAATCGCGGCCCGGCCATTGCAACCGTAGCGGGCGAGCCTACTTCATCGAGCATTCGAAGCACGTCCTCCGGGCTGGCTCCTTGCGCGGGAAAGGCTTCGTCCAGTTCGGCAAGGCGCGCGAGAGCTTCGGCTGTGGGAGCGACGCCGCGATGTTCGAGCGTTTGCAGGTACCGCGCGGCCGTGCCCGCCGCCAGCTTCAGCAGTTCATCCACGCGCAACTATTTCTTGGGGCTGATATCTTTCTTCAGGCGGCTGACCACTTCATTCGCGGTGTGGTCGAGCGCGCCGGCCGAGGTATCCTTCGGCGGGGCGTAGGTCGACCAGAGCACCTGATGTGTCTTGGCGTCCACCAGGAAAACGGTGCCGTGCGCGCGGGAAAAACCTCCGGTCGGCACGGGACGCGCCTGGTCCGCCGTATCGGTGAACATGGAAACTACGGAGTCCGAGGTTGTGGCGGGCTTGGCGGCTTCGTCTTTCTTCGCCACTGGCGGAGGAGCCGGGGGAGGATTCAACGCGGCAAGCTGCGCTTCGAACGCGGGTCCGATGTGGTCCGTGAGCACTACGTCGGCTGCCTTGCCATCGGTTACCACTTGCAGCACGTGCTCCCTGGTGAGTCCAACGGCCAGAAACTGGTCCATGCCATGCGACATCGGCATGACATAGACATCACGAGCGCTGGAAAGGTCCGCGGCGCACGCGAGCGCGCCGCAGCAGGTTACAAGGAGAAGAAACCGCGTCATTAGCTTCATGGTACCAATCGGTGTTTCAATTGTTAGGACGCGCCAAGTCCGGTAAAAGTCGGAACAATGTATAAGGGTCAGGCCATAACCGTAATCATCCCCTGCCTCAATGAGGAGCAGGGCGTCGAGCAGGTGCTCCGCGCCATGCCGGAGTTCGTGGACGAAGTGATTGTCGTCGACAACGCATCTACGGACCGCACCAGCGAGGTTGCGGCGAGCCTCGGGGCCAAAGTCATTCGCGAAGATGTGCGCGGCTACGGCCGCAGTTACAAGCGCGGCTTCGCGCTGGCCTCAGGCGACGTCATTGTGACCCTGGACGGCGACCACAGCTATCCCGTGGACGCGCTTTCGTATCTGCTGGAAGCATTTCTACACCTGGAGGTGGATTTTCTGAACGCGTCGCGGTTTCCGGTGCGGGATGCGCACGCCATGAGCTTTAAAAACAAGTTCGGGAATTTTGTGTTGACCGCGGCGATGTCCATGCTTTTCTTCCGCTGGGTGCGCGATTCGCAATCGGGGATGTGGGTTTTCCGGCGCGCGATTTTGAAAGACATGAAGCTGGAATCCGATGGCATGGCGTTCAGCGAAGAAATCAAAATTGAGGCGTTGCGGAACCCGCGCATTCGCTTCGGCGAGATTTCCATTCAGTACTCGTCGCGCCTGGGCGAGACCAAGCTGAATGCATGGCGCGATGGGTTTCAGAACCTCGCGTTTCTGGTGAAGAAGCGCTTCCTCAGATGAGCATTGCCGTGATTGTGCCGGTCTGGAACCGCCGCGAGCTGCTGGAGCAGTTGCTGCGAACGGTGGCCGCACAGACTCTGCCGGCCGCGGAAATCGTAGTCGTGGACAACGGTTCCACCGACGGCGCTCCCGATGCCGCTCGCGCAGCCGGCGCCCGCGTGATCGCGATGGGCAGGAATGCCGGGTTCGCCGCCGCGGTCAATCGCGGAATCCGGGAGAGCTCCGGCGAATGGGTCGCGGTGCTCAATAGCGACGTGGAACTGGCGCCTGATTATTTCGAGAAGCTGAGCGCGGCGACCGGCTGGTTTGCCACGGGGAAGATTCTGCGAACGGGCAGCAACACAATCGATGGCACCTACGATCTGGTCTCGCGAGCAGGCACCGCATGGCGCGTGGGGAACGGGTGTCCGGATGGTCCGCTCTTCGGAACTCGCGTGCCGATCTTCTCACCGCCCTGGACCGCGGCGCTGTTCCGCCGCGAGTTGTTCGACCGTACCGGATATCTGGAAGAGAGTTTCGAATCGTATCTCGAGGATGTGGAGTTCGGGCTGCGGTGCGCGCGGAAGAAGTTGATGGGCGAATACATTCCGCAGGCGGTGGCATGGCATCGTGGATCGGCGAGCCTCGGCATGTGGCATCCCGATACGGTGCGGAGAATTTCGCGCAATCAGGTGCTGCTGGTCGCGAAACATTATGCGCGCATGCCGTTGTGGCCGATCGTAGCCGGGCAACTGCTCTGGGGCGCGGTGGCGCTGCGGCACGGCGCAGGCTGGGCATGGATGCGGGGCAAGTTTGAAGGGTGGAACGGTTTCAGCGCGGCACGCCGGAAGGGTGAGGCGGGAGATCCAGCCGTACTAGTCGAATTGCTGCGCGCGCAGGAACGAGAGATCTTTCGGATACAAGCGGCCGCCGGATTTGACACCTACTGGCGGCTCTATTTCCGGGCCGCGGGTGAGGCATTCTGACACAATGACCGGCGTCGGAATCGTCATCGTCACGTACAACTCGCGCGCCGAGATTGGCGCGTGTCTGGCAGCCGCGGCGGGGCGCGCCGATGAGATCGTGGTAGTCGACAACGGGTCTACGGACGGCACGGCGGAGGAGGTCGCGCGGCGCGGCGTGCGGTTGATCGCCAACGCCACGAATCGGGGCTTCGCGGCTGCGGTGAATCAAGGGTTTGTCGTATTGCAGACGCGCTTCGTATTGTTATTAAATCCGGATGCCGTGTTGTTGACCGATGTAGCGCCACTACGGGAAGCGTGTGAGCAACCGGACGCCGCTGGAGCGGGCGGCCGTATGCTGAACCCTGACGGCACTCCGCAGACCGGTTTTATGGCGCGCAGCCTGCCCACACCGGCGGCATTGATTTTGGAAGCTCTCTTGCTGAACCGGGTCTGGCCGAATAATCCCGTGAATCGCCGCTATCGCAATCTCGCGCTCGATGTTTCCGCGCCGGCAGAAGTGGAGCAGCCGGCCGGAGCGTTTCTGATGATCCGGCGCGACGCCTGGGAAGCGCTCGGCGGCTTCGACGAAGAATTTCATCCACTCTGGTTTGAAGATGTGGACTTCTGCAAGCGTGCTATAGATCGCGGGTACCGCATGTACTTCGTACCAAATGCTGTTGTGAAACACACAGGCGGACATTCTATCCCGCGGTTGCCGGTGGAGACGCGGCTGTTTTATTGGTATCGTAGTTTACTGAGATACACAGCTAAACACTTTCGCCCGCTTTCGTTTCGAGCAATGTGTTTAGCAGTAGTAACAGGTTCTCTCCTCCGGGTGGCGGCAGAAAGCATAAGAAGGAGAAGCCTGAAACCCATGGCGGAATACGGAAAGGTAGTGCGGTTCGCCGGCCGGTGCTTGTACTCCGGCTGGGAGACTGGAAGTTTGTAGGTAAACGGATGTCAGAAAGGTTCGCTCACTCTGGTTCTTGTTCATGGCGCACAACGAACTCGTCTCCGTCACGATAGTCACTTACAATAGCGGGCGCTTCATCAAGCGATGTCTCGAATCGGTGCTCGCGCAGAAGTATCCGAATCAAGAGATCGTGGTTGTGGACAACGCGTCCACCGATGGCACCATCGATATTCTCGAACAGTTCGAAGACCGCTGCAGGGTCTACTACAACGAGGAGAATATTGGATTCGCCGCGGCCCAAAATCAGGCGATCAAGCTCTCCAGCGGCGAATGGGTTCTCACGCTGAACCCCGATGTGCTGCTGCTGCCGAACTTTATTCAGGCGCTGGTGGATGCAGGGCAGTTCGATTCCAAAATCGGCACTGTCTGCGGCAAGCTGCTGGCGATGACCGCCCACTTCGAGATTCCTGAAAAGCCGGTGGTGGATTCTACCGGCATCTATTTCAACCCGATGCTGCGGCACCTGGATCGAGGCAGCCAGGAAGTGGACAACGGGCACTATCTGCAGTACGAATATGTCTTCGGCGCCACGGCGGCGGCGGCATTGTACCGGCGCGCCATGATCGAAGACATCTCCCTTGACGGCGAGTTCTTCGATTCCGACTTTTTCGTGTATCGCGAAGATGCCGATGTCGCGTGGCGCTCGCAGCTCATGGGGTGGAAGTGCCTGTACGCACCGTACGCTCGCGGCTATCACGTGCGGAAAGTGCTACCGGGCAACCGGCGCGCGCTGCCGCCCGAGATCAACATGCACTCGGTGAAGAACCGCTTTCTGATGCGGATCAAGAACATCTCGCCGGATCTGTATCGCCGCAATTGCGTCTCCATCACCGCCCGCGACCTCACGGTGATCATGTGCTGCCTGTTGTGGGAGCACAGTTCGCTGAAGGCTTACTGGTTCCTGGCGAAGAATTTCAGCCGCGTGGTGGCGAAGCGCAGACTGATTCAGGCCAATTGCCGGGTAGACGACGCGTACATGGCGAGCTGGTTCCAGTATTCGCCGGTGACGAAGGAAGCGCCCAAGAAGATGACGCGCGTCCTTTCCCGCTCCGAAGCCGCGCGGACGTAAACTGCGCTCATGCGCATCGCGCTGCTCGGAACCCGCGGCATCCCCGCAAACTACGGCGGCTTCGAAACCTTCGCGGAGGAACTTTCCACCAGGCTTGTCGCGCGCGGCCACGAGGTGACCGTCTACTGCCGGGAGCGGCATCCGCAGGCGGCGTTTCGCGGCGTGCGGCTGCAATACCTGCCGACGATCCGGCATAAATATTTCGATACGCTCGCGCATACGGCCGTTTCCACGCTGCATCTGCTGCGGCATCGCGCCGATGTGGCACTCTACTGCAACGGCGCAAACGCCGTTTTCACTCTGCTGCCGCGCATCACTCGTATCCCCGTCGCGCTGAATGTGGATGGCATTGAGCGCAAGCGCAAGAAGTGGAATCGTCTCGCCAAGGCGTGGTATCTGGTGAGCGAATGGTTGGCGACATTCTGCCCGAGCATCGTGATCACAGACGCGCTGACGATCCAGGACTACTATCGCGACCGCTACAAGAAGGACAGCGTGTTTATTCCATACGGAGCGGACGTAGGCCCGGTACGCACGCAGGCAGTCCTGGACGCGTTAGGGCTGCGGCCGGGCGAATATTTCCTGTACGTAAGCCGCATGGAACCGGAGAACCATCCGCTGGAAGTGCGGCAGGCGTTCGAAAGCGTGCAGACGCCAATGAAGCTGGCGCTGATCGGCGATGCGCCGTACGCGCACGAATACATCCGGCGCGTGCGCGATACGGACGACCTGAGAATCGTCATGCCGGGAGCGATCTACGGAGAAGGATACCGGGAACTGGGCTCGCACTGCTTCGCATATATCCACGCCACGGAAGTGGGCGGAACGCATCCGGCACTGATCGAAGCGATGGGACGAGGGGCGCTCGTGCTGTATCGCAACACGCCGGAAAATGCCGAGGTCGCGGGCGATGCGGGCATTCCCTTCGAGCCCGCGGAGTTGGCGGACAAGATCCGGATGCTGCTCGCAATGAGCGAGGCCGACCGGCAAAACTACCGGCAGCGAGCAATGCAGAGAATAGAGAAAAAGTACTCGTGGGACGCGGTGACCGATGCCTATGAGGGGCTTCTCTCTAAGCTCGCAGGGAAGAGCTCACCGCGGAGGCGCTGAGAACGCAGAGGTACGCAGAGGAACGTGCTCGCTCTGCGCTTTCTCGGCGTCCTCAGCGTCTCTGCGGTGAATTGACTGCCGCTATTTTCTATAACCCGTGCGGGCCTGCACCTTCACCCCCGCGCGCTTGCATTTCAATTCGATTTTGTGGAATTCCTTGTCTTCCTTCGCCGGCGTGAATCCGATTCCGTATTGATGATGCAGTTCATCTGCTATCGACTTGAATACCTCGGACAGCTTATCTTCGCTCACGTGAACAGCTCGCCCCCCGGTGGCGTTCGCCATTTTCTCCATCGGCGGCAATCCGCGCCTATTCGCGTAATGAATGACGTAAACCGCTGTATCCGCCGCTTGGGCAGCTTGTGTTGCTCCGTCGAGTTTCGCGATGCTTCCGTTGTCCAGCCCGTCAGTCACCAGGATGATCGCCTTGCGTCCCGGAATGCGCTCCAGTTTTCTTTCCGTGACCAGCTTCACCGCATCGTAAAGAAGTGTGCCACCGCGCGGCCGCATCTCGATCGCGTCCGCGGATGTGACCTCGATAGGCCCGGCGTTGGCGAGAGCCTCGTGGATAAAATCCATGTTCGGCGTCAGGTCCTGCCAGACGTGAACCAGCTGCGCGAAGCCCACCAGCATGGCTTTGTCGCCGGGACGCATCACCTGCGCGAAGAACTGATTGGCGCCTTCCCGCTCTTCCGGGATCACCATGGCGACGCTACCGCTCACATCCAGCAGAAGCGCAATCGTAAGCGGCGAATCCACTTCACGGGCGAAGAAGGCGATATCCCGCTTGTGCCCGTCTTCATGGAGTTCGAAATCGTCCTTCGTCAGGTCCGCGACGTAGCCGCCGTGCGCCGTCCGCGCGGTGCAGATTACGTTCACCAGATTGACGTCCACCGAAATGGTGCCCGCCTCTTTCGGCGGATTGAGCACGATCTGCGCGACGGCGAGAAGGGCGAACAAGCCAGCGAGCATATTTGAAATAGTTGTACCTGCCCGTGAACGCGAACGCAATAGCCCCAAAGGAGCTTCGCGCCTCCGGAAATCCCGGGTACACTGATCCTGACACATGACTCGGGCCCTCGCCGTTCTCGTTCCGGCACTCGCCCTACTGCCTGCCGGCGCTGCACAGGAGCCGCCTGCGCCCCTGCCGACGCTTCGCATCACCGTCACGCTCGTGCAGGTGGACGCCACCGTAACCGATTCGGCCGGCCGTCGCGTCACGGATCTGCACGCTGACGACTTCGAACTCCTGCAGGACGGGCAGCCGCAAACGCTCAAGCTCTTTGCCTATAGCCCCCAGCAGAAGCCGGTCCCCGCAGTCGCGCCTGCCCTGATCGCCGAGGATGCGCCGATCGCTCCGTCGGACGTGAAGCGCACCATCGCGTTGGTAGTTGACGACCTCGCGCTCAGCTTTCAGGACTTGGCGCGCACCCGACAGGCGCTGCGCGATTACGTCACCCGCAACATGCAGCGCGGCGACCTGGTAGCGGTGGTGCGCACCGGCGGCAGCATTGCCATGATCGAGCAGTTCACCACCGATAAACGCGTACTGCTGGAGGCGATCGATCTGCTGAAGTGGAGGTTCGCCGGCCGGACAGGCATGGGGCACATTGAGCCGCTGGGCGCCGCCGACCTGGACGCGCGCCGCACTTCGCCCGAATCGCTGGACTACGGCTACACGCTGTCCGTGCTTGGTTCGCTCGGAGCGCTGGAGCAGGTGGTGCAGGGGATGAAGAATCTGCCGGGCCGCAAGTCCGTGGTCTTCCTCTCGAATGGATTGCGTCAGAATACGACGATTAATTCCGCGCTGGATCACCTTACCGATTTGGCAAATCGCTCGGCCGTATCCATATACTCCATCGACCCCGGCGGTTTGCGGACCAACGAGGCACAGACGCAGAACGCCGTGCCACGCACGCCTGTGCCATCGAACGGTCCGCGGGTTCCGGCAGTCTTTTCCGATAGCGAAGAGGCATCGGACGAACCCGAGTTCGGCGGTCTGCAGGACCTTGCGACGCACACCGGCGGCCTCGGTTTTCATGACCGCAACGATATTCCCGAATGCATCGAGCAGGCTGCGGAGGATCAGAGCGGATATTACCTGCTCGCCTACACTCCGCGCGAGGGGACCTTCGAAAAAAATCCGGACAAAGCGAAGTTCCACCGGATTACGGTACGGGTCCGGCGTCCCGGGCTGCACGTGAGATGGAAGAGCGGATTCAACGGCGTGTCCGACGACGCTCCGGCGGTGCAGACGCCGCAGACGCGCGAACGGCAGATTCTGGAGACCATGGCTTCGCCGTTCGCCGCCAAGGGCCTGGACGTCCGGCTGACATCCCTCTTCTATCACAACGCCAAGGATGGCCCGTTCGTCTACTCCATGCTTCACATCGGCGCACGCGGGCTCTCCTTTATCCATGAACCGGCCGGCGACTGGCACACCACCATCGATCTGGTGTCGCTTGCCTACAGAGGCTTCGATGAGCCGATGCTGCAGCACCAGATGGTGCGCGAAATCCGGCTATCTGACGCGCAGCACAATGAGGCATTGCGAGAAGGCCTGGTGTACAACCTGGGCGACCCCGTAAAACAGCCGGGGGCATTTATTTTGCGCGTCGTGGTGCGTGACCATGCGTCGCAGGCGATCGGGTCGGCCAGCCAGTTCGTCACGGTGCCCGATACACGCAAGAACCGGTTTGCGATTACCGGGCTCATGCTGAATCTCGCCGGTCCGGAGATCCTGAAGCAACTCGGCGTGGACCAACACTCCGGACCCGCGGCCGAAGGTCTCGGCGAGCCCTGGAAAGAGGGCGGACCAGCCCTCCGCCGCTACCTGTCCAGCCAGGACATTGTGTTCGGCTACAGCATAGTCAATCCAAAAGTGCACGGGCACGACAATCAGTTCGACGTGGTGTCGCAGGTGCGTCTGTATGCCAACGGCAAGCTCATCTACACAGGCAACGAACGCTCCGTAGTCGCCGTTGCTCAAGACCCGGCGCATTTACATGCGGGCGGCGTCTTGCGCCTCGGGTCCAGGATGCTTCCGGGCGAGTACCTGCTGCAGGTGACGGTGACGGACCGCGGACAGAAGAAACATCCACAGGCGACGCAGTTCATCGATTTCCAGGTCACTCAGAAGCCGCTGGCCATACGGTCGTTAGAATAAGACTAGTGAACCCTCCTTTCCGCTCGTACGTTCTGGTGTCGCGGGACCAGATCGCGCGCAATTACCGCAACGTGTGCAGCGTCGTCGGTCCCCAGGTGGACGTAGCGGGCGTGGTGAAGGCGGATGGTTACGGTCACGGCGCAATTGAGGTCGCTCGTGTGCTGGTGCACGAAGGCGCGAAGTGGCTGGCGGTCAGCAGCGTGGATGAGGGGGTGACGCTGCGGTGCGCCGGCATTCATCAGCCGCGCCTCCTGGTGATGGGCGGATTCCTGCCATACGAAGGCGAGGCGGTGGCGGAGTACAATCTCACTCCCGTGGTCCATTCGCTCACGCAGATGCGGGAAGTCGAGCGGGTGGCGAATGCCAGCGGCAAGCCGCTGCACTATCACCTGAAGATCGATTCCGGCATGGGGCGATTGGGCACGCGCGCCTCGGCGGGCGAGATCCTGGCGGTGCTGAACGAATTGCGCCACGCTCAGCTCGAAGGCCTGATGACGCATTTCGCCTCGGCAGCGGATTACAGCAGCACCCAAACAGACGAGCAACTTGCGCAATTTCACGCCGTTACGGATGCGCTCGGGCAGGCCGGGGTGCGGCCGCCAAGGCTCCATACGTCCAGCACCAATGCCATTGGGTACGGCAGAATCGCGGGCTGGCACAATATGGTGCGCGCCGGCCATGCCCTGTACGGCTACGTGTCGCCGGCGAGGGGCGACGCTCCCAGGCAACTGCTCGACGTACAGCCGGCATTGACGTGGAAAGCCAAGATTCTGGAGGTCAAAGACATCCCCGAAGGCGCCCTGGTGGGCTACGGCGGCACGTTCCGGGCTCCCCGGCCGATGCGCATCGGCATACTCGGCGCCGGTTATGCCGACGGCATGTTCCACCGGCTCTCGAATCGGGGAAAAGTGATCGCGGCGGGGCGGCTGACGCCTATCCTCGGCACGATTTCGATGGATCTGACCACCATCGACCTCTCCCATACAACAGCCCTGTGTCCTGGAAATGAGGTCACGCTGTTGGGCGTCGAAAGGGAGGCGGCACTCGATGCGCAGCAGATCGCACGGGTTGCCGGAACCATTTCCTACAACATTTTGTGCAGTATTAGCGCACGTGTTCGCAGGGTTTACGTCTAAACTCACGAGCTCACGTCCAAAACGGCACAAAACGTGCTAGGGAAATTTCCGTTTTGCAGCCGATAATGCAGTATTGCGGTGATAAGATAGGAACCAGATGAGCTTACTGTCGCCCAGATTACAACTGAAGGTCGCGCAGAAGCAGATTCTGACTCCCGGCCTGGTGCAGATGGTCACGGTTCTTCAGCTTAACCGGCTGGAACTGAAGGAGATGATCACCCAGGAGATCGTCAAGAATCCGGTTCTGGAAGAAGCTGGGGAAGACGGTTCCGAAGAGGCCGTTACGCCCGAGGAACTGCTGCCTTTGCTCGAAGCCGAACACGTGTTGGATCCGGCCGATAAGCAACTGCTTGAAGCCTCGGTTTTGAACGGGGCCAACTCTCTGGACGGCTCCGCCGGTGACGTCGCCATCAATGGGACCCTGTTTCCGGACGCCGAAGAGACTGCCGCGGCGGTACCCGAACCGGATATTACCAGCCAGAACGATCCGCTCCTCGACGTGCCGGCGGCCACCGACCCCTTCGACGAGATCGATTTCGGCTCCTTCTTCGACGATTACCTGGATCCGGGGTACAAGAGCCCGGCTTCGGAATCCGTGGAAAAGCCGTCGTTCGAGACGTTTCTGTCGGCGCCGGTAACGCTCGGCGATTATCTGCGGTCCCAACTCAGCGTCAGCCTGATTTCCGATGAAATGCGCGACGCAGCGGAATCGATCATCGGCAACCTGGACGAGGACGGCTGGCTTTCGGCGTCGCTGGACGAGATCGCTTCGGTCGGCGGCCATAAACCCGAGATGGTAGAAGCTGGACTGCACGTGGTGCAGTCGCTCGATCCGGCCGGCGTCGGCGCGCGGAACCTGCGCGAGTGCCTGCTGCTGCAAATCGAAAGCGTCAACGGAAAGGGCGGCGTGGCATGGCAGATCGTATCGAGCCACCTGCGCCTCCTGGAAACGCGGCAGTACAAAGAGATCGCTAAGCTGATGGGGCGTCCGATGGAGCACATCGAGATCGCCGTCCATATGATTCAGCACCTCAATCCGCGTCCCGGTCTGCGCTATTCCGGAGCGGGCGCGCGGGTGGTGGAGCCGGACGTCTATTTCATCAAGGATGGCGACGATTACATCATCCAGATGAATGATGAAGACGTGCCCCAGCTCCGGTTGAACGCCCAGTACCGCCGCATGCTCGACCGCGAGAACGGCGCCACCAAGGAAGTACGCGACTACGTGCGCGAGCGCTACACGTCGGCCATCCAGCTCATGAAGAATATTGAGCAGCGGAAGCAGACCATCATGAAGGTCTGTCAGGCGATTGTGCGGCGTCAGATCGAGTTTTTGGGTCACGGGCTGGACCACCTCAAGCCGATGATGATTAAGGAAGTGGCTGAGGAAGTGGGCGTGCATCCCTCCACGGTGAGCCGCGCGGTGGCGAGCAAGTACGTCCATACGCCGCAGGGTGTCTTCGAATTGCGTTATTTCTTCTCCGAAGCCGTGCAGGGGCCATCGGGCGGTGCGACTCCGCTGCTACTCTTGAAACGCATGGTGAAGAAGATGATCGAGGACGAGGATCGTTCCAAGCCTCTTACCGATGAGCAGATCACCACACTGTTGCAGGGGCAAGGTATCAACGTTACCCGCCGGACAGTGGCAAAGTACCGGGAAGACATGAAAATTCCGTCGACCCATCAAAGACGGGTCAGGAATTAGTCACTCGCGGTATAACGGATGTAGGTCTCTTTATGAAGATCACCTACACCGGCCGTCAAGTGGAACTCGCTCCCGCGGAACAGAAGAAGCTGGCTGCGCGATTCTCGAAAATCGGCAAGCTGCTGGACGGCAAGCGCGAATGCGAGTGTCATGTCATTCTTTCCCAGGAACGGCATCTACATAACGCAGAGGCGACCATCAACTATTTCGGGCATCCGCTGGCGGGCCTTGGCTCCAGTGCGGACCTGTTCACCGCCATTCACGGCGCCGCTGAAAAGCTGGAAAAGCAAGCCGTAAAGGCGCGCACCAAGTGGCGCGACAACAAGCGCATGCCGCGCAAAGCCGAGCCCGAAGTAGCTACCGAACCGCCGGCTGAGCCGGAGCCGGAAGCCGCCGGGGCTCCGCGGATCTATCGCGTCAATCACCATCAAAAACGCAAGCCGATGACGCTCGACGAAGCCCTGCTGCAAATGGATAACAAGCGCGATTATCTGGTCTACCGTGACGCTGAAACGGACCGCGTTTCAGTGCTGGTGCGCCGCCGTGACGGCGACTTCGATCTGGTGGAGGGCTAGCGGCCGGTGACGGCACGCAAAGGCGTCCCTGCAAAGAAGAAACGCTCCGTGCGCCGCGAGCCCGTCGCTCGCGCGGGAAAACCCGAACTGGTCATCATCACGGGACTGAGCGGGTCGGGCAAAGGCTCCGTGTTGAAGGCGCTGGAGGATCTCGGTTTTTACGCGGTGGATAATCTCCCGCTCGAGCTGATTCCGAAATTCGCCGAACTGACGCGCGATCACTCATCGATTCGTTGCGCCGCTCTTGTGGTGGACATCCGCGAAGGAAAGAGCCTCAAGAACTTTCCGGAGATTCTGGCGCGGCTGCGCAAATCCGCAAATGCCAAAGTGATCTTTCTCGAAGCCGACGACCAGGCGCTGGTCCGGCGGTTCAGCGAGACGCGGCGGCCGCATCCGCTCGGCTCCGGCGAATCGGTTCTGAAGAGCATTCGCGCCGAACGCCGCCAGCTTGCACCCATCCGCGACGTCGCCGACCTGGTCCTCAATACGTCGAAGTTCACCGTACATGAACTCCGCGAAGTCATCGGCGAACGGTTTAGCGGGCAACGGGACGAATCGAAAATATTAATCTACGTAACAAGCTTTGGTTATAGGGCCGGGGTGCCTACCGATAGCGATCTCGTCTTCGACGTGCGCTTTCTGCCGAATCCCAATTACATCCCTAAGTTCAAGAACCTCACGGGACGGAATCCGGCGGTGGCGCATTACATCCGCTCGTTTCCACAAACCGCTGAATTCATTCAGAGAATTACCGATTTATTAAACTACTTACTCCCCCACTACATTCGCGAAGGAAAGAGTTATCTGACGATATCGTTCGGCTGCACGGGGGGCCAGCACAGATCGGTAATGATGGCGGACCAAATCCGCAAGAACTTAGTTGACGCTGGTTATAAGGCTAAGGTTAACCACCGGGACATCCTGAAACACACACAATAGCGCTCAGGCGATACCCCTATCCCAGTAAGGATTCAGCACTTACAGGTACAAGAAAGAAACTTTCCGCGCCGAAGGGTGTTTTCTTAGATAACATGCGGAAAGCGATTTGCCTTTTGTGCCTGTCGCTCTCGGCCACCTTGTCGTCGTTCGGAGCGCAGTCGTATTTCGATCCGGTCAACCATCAATGGCTGTTGAGTAACGGCGCCATTTCTCTGGGGTTTCAACTCACCGAGGGCGGGCGCTTCGTATTCACGTCTCTTTCGGATTTGACGACGGGAGATCTGTGGACGGCGGCGCCGAATGAGCCGTCCTCGCCGATTCGCCTTCAGGCCGGCAATGACCTCTTCGATGCGCAGCGCGTATTCGAGCTTGTGGGTCAGCGGACGGAGCAACTGACGCCCGCGGGGTTGCGGCAATTCATCGTGCTCAACGACGTACAGGGCGCTGCGCAAATCACCGTGATCCTGGATCTCTACGATGGTTCGCCCGTGCTCCGCTACGCGATCTCCTATCGCAATCTGACGGGTGCCACGGCGAACGTCACACTCGCGGATCTTCTGCCGTGGAGCTTCAACGATTTCGATCAGCGCTACACTGCCCTGCGCGTCAATCAATGGTCCGCAAGCACCCTGCCGGAAGATTTTGAACAGATGCAGGCGGCGGTTGATCCGTCGGGAACTCCGTTTGCCGTCTACTCCGGAGCGCATGCGAACCACTGCGGCTGGTTGGCTCTCCGCGACACGCTGTCGCGCGGACTGTTTGCCGGATGGGAATTCGATGGAAAGAGTAAAGCGACCGTGACGCAGCAGCGTTCCGCAAATCTGCTGCAACTTTCGTCCACCATTGAGTCGCTGAACCATCCAGTCGATCCGGGCGCGGACTTCCAGCTTCCCTTCGCCTTCATCGGATTCTTTCACGGGGATTTCGACGACGCCGGCTTCCGCACTCAGCGCTTCGTCGAAGCGGTGCTCGCAAAACCCATGCCGGACGCCTCGATGTTTCCTTATGTCGCGTGGGATTCCTGGGCATACGGCGAGGCGATCGACGAAGATACATTGAAGCGGAGTGCGGACGTCGCAGCGAAAAGCGGCGTAGAACTGTTTATCGTAGACCTTGGCTGGGCGCGCGCGATCGGCGACTGGTATGAGGATCCTCAGAAGTTTCCGCACGGCCTGTCCGCGGTTTCCGACTACGTTCATTCGCTGGGAATGAAGTTTGGGCTTCACTTTGCGCTGACGGAAGCCGACGCGAACAGCCCGGTGCTGCAAGCCAACCCGGACTGGACATCCACCGAGAATGACAACTATCACGGCGCGGTTTCCCTGTGCCTCGCCCATCAACCCACGCGCGACTGGCTGGTGCAGCAGGCAATCCGCATGATCGACGACTACCACGTGGATTGGATTCTCCAGGACGGCGAAAACATGGTCAAGCGCTGCACCAAGACGACGCACACGCATGACCCGGCCGACAGTAACTATTCCGGCGCGGTGAACGGCATTGACGCAGTGGTTTCGGCGATCCAGGCGGCTCGCCCGAACGTGCTTTGGGAGAACTGCGAAGACGGCGGAAACATGATGACGTTTTCTATGGTGTCGCGCTACGTCACGTCGATTACGAACGATGCCAGCGGATCCTTGCCGTCGCGGCAGGCCGCCTATGGCGCGACGTTCCCTTTTTCGCCTCGCTATGCCGAGAGGTACATGACGCCGTCGGATTCTATCGATACGTACGGCACGCACAGCTACATGTTTGGCGGCAACTGGGTGATGATGAACCAATTAGCGTCGCTCGATGCCGACCAGATTGGATTTCTGACGGAGAAAATCGCAACCTATAAGGCAGTGCGCACGGCGGTTGCTACGGGAAAGGTTTACCACATCCTGCCGCCGAGCGCCGCGGGAGTGGACGTCATCGAAAGCTACAGCGACGCGCAGGATAGCGCCTTGGCGGTAGTGACTCGTGCCGCGGGAGGCAGCCCCGAGTACATTTTCCACCCGCTCGGCCTGAATCCGGACATGCGGTATACGGTGAGTTATGAAGTGGGCGCGGCGGTTTACTCGCTGCCCGGGTCTCAATTGATGACGAACGGCGTCCGTGTCTCCGTGCCTACGCCGTACAGTTCGGAAATCGTCTACATCAAGCACCAGTAGTCCCGTGAGGGTATGTGAAAAAATCGAGTTGCTCTTTCGCCGACTTCAAAACGCACTCCGATTCCCGGCACCTTTTACCGCTCCCTTACGGGGTTGTAAAAAAATATCGAATTGCTTTCTTGCCGCGTTCAAACGCACTCGCATTCCCGGCACCTTTTACCGCTCCCTTACGGAGCCGCGACCGTAAGGAAGCGGTAAAAGGTGTACCGAAAGGCGAATGGATCGCAACAAGAACAGCAGCCGGATTTTTTCGACAAACCCGTGACTGAGCGATAAAAGGTCTACCGAAAGGCGAATGGAGCGCTCCGAGAACAACAGCCGCATTTTTTCACAAACCCGTAAAGGGAGCGGCAATGATGCGCGATAGCTCGGAATTGTCTACATCATGGCCCTTCGATTGCTCTTCCCGGACCAGAGGTGAGGAGGAAGCAATGATCGTAGCAGCGGGATTGGCGCTTTTAGTGGTGTTTTGCCTGTTACTTTCGATGGTGCAGACGCCGCCCGAGATTGGGCGCTGACACACCTTCGGCAAAACTGACACAGCCTACAGGGATTTCGGTATGATGAGGCCCGCCTCTGAGCGAGCCCAATTCAAACCTGATATACTAGTCGCTTGAACTAAAATGCCGAAACGTACCTTCCAACCGAACAATCGCCACCGCGCAAAAACGCACGGATTCCTGGTCCGCATGGAAACCAAAAACGGCCGTGCGGTGCTTGCCCGCCGCCGCGCTCGCGGCCGCAAGAAGTTGACCGTAAGCAGCGAGAGGTAGTTGTACCATCTCTGGTCTTCCGAAACGTGCCCGCCTGCTGCGCTCCTCAGATTTCCGCAAAGTTTATGATGCCGGCTCCAAATTCGGCAGCCCGCTCTTTGCGGCGTTCTGCTTGCGAGAGCCGCAGCCGCATGGGCCGCGTATCGGGTTTACCGTGCCACGCGCCGTCGGTAAGGCCGTGGTGCGCAATCGCATTCGCCGGCGCTTCCGTGAAGCCGTCCGAGCCTGCCTGGATCGGCTGAACCCGCAGTGGTCCATCGTCATCAATCCGCGGCGCAAATCCCTGGATGCTCCGTTTCCGGAGATCCTGCGCGAGATCGAGCGCCTCTTTCTGCGGTGCAGTGGATCTTAACGCGATCCCTCAGCGTATATAAGGTTTGTGTTTCCCCGTGGCTCCCCTCTGCTTGCCGTTTCCGGCCGACCTGCTCGGAATACATGCGCGAGGCGATTGAGCGCCATGGCGCTGCCAGGGGACTTTGGATGGGCCTGCGGCGTTTGGCGCGCTGCCATCCGTTTCACGCCGGCGGTTTCGACCCGGTCCGATAATCGAGTTTCGCGATGGATTTTTTCTAAATGGCAGAACCTGTGAACGGCGGCGCTCCCAACCAACCGCCCAAAGAAATGTCGATGGAGATCCGGCTTCTGCTGGCCTTCATCCTGATGGGGGTGGTGATGTTCCTGACCCCCTATCTGTTCAAGAGCAATACCCCGCCGGCGCCGAAAAAAGAGGCCGCCAAAACGGCTGAGACGACGGCCGCTCCAGCGGCGGCTGCGGCGGCTGCCCCGGCTGCGCACGATGCCGCCAAGCCGGCGGCTGCCGAAACAGCGGCAGCTACGGGTCCGGCCAACTCGCCGGCCACTGCCCAGCAGGTTTTGCCTGTCCTGACGATTGTCACCAACAAATACAAGGTCGCGTTCAGCAACCAGGGCGCAAATGTCCGTAGCTGGCAGCTTAAGGGCTATAAGGGCAACGATGAGAAGCCGCTCGAGCTGACGAACACCGCAGTCACCACTGACTTCCCGTTTTCCCTATATTTCCCTTCGCAAAAGCCAACGTCCAACGTCAATTGGTCCTTCTATGACCAGAAGGTGGACCCCGACGGTCTCGGCGTCGCCTACGATTTTTCCGACGGCCATACCGTCGTGCACAAGCAATTCCGGTTTGAGAAGAATAGCTACCTGGTGCAGGTGTCGAGCAGCGTCGCGATCGATGGCAAGCCGGTCGAGAACCTGATCGAGTGGCGTGGCGGCTTCGGCGATCTGACTGTGCCCAGCCCTGCATCCACGCAGCGCACACTCTACTTCTCGGTGCCTGAGAACAAGTTAGTGGAATTGCACGCCAGCGCCGCCAAGAACGGTCCCGCGACCGCCAAAGGCGATTTCTCATTTGCAGGGGTCGCCGACACTTACTTCGCCGCGGTCTTCCTGCCCACAACGGGCGGCAACCAAATGGAGCAGGTGACGTTTTCCGACAACGTCCATACCGTGTTGGACGAAAAGCCCGTTGCCTTGAGCGGCGTGGCCTTAAGTAACGGCCCCAGCAACCACTTCGAACTGTTCATTGGCCCCAAGGATCTGGACCTGCTGAAGAAGGTGAACCCCAAGCTCGAGCAGGTGGTCGATTTCGGGTGGCTGGGCTTCCTGGCCAAGCCTCTCTTCCTGATCGTGAACTGGATTAACGATACGTTCGTTCACAATTTCGGCTGGGCCATCGTGCTGGTGACGATCATCATCAACATGATCCTGTTCCCGCTGAAGCTGTCCAACATGAAATCGATGCGCAAGATGCAGGCTCTCAAACCGCAGATCGATGTCATCAATGCCAAGTATAAGGACGTGGGCCTGCGCGATGCGCGCAAGGCAGACCAGAATCAGGAAGTGATGGACCTCTACAAAAAGTACGGTGTGAACCCCATGGGGGGCTGCGTGCCGATGCTGCTGCAGGTTCCATTCTTCTTCGCGTTCTATCGCGTGTTTACGGTGAGCGTGGAAATGCGCGGCGCCTCATGGCTCTGGGTCAGCGACCTCTCGCAGCCGGAGCACTTCGTGATCAAGGTCCTGCCGATCGTGATGATCGCCAGCCAGTTCTTCATGCAGAAGATGACGCCGCAGCCGAATCAGGATCCCGGTCAGGCCAAAATGATGATGCTGATGCCGGTGATTTTCGGTGTGATGTTCTATAATTTCCCCTCGGGCCTGGTGCTATACTACTTGACCAGCAATCTCGTTAATATGGGGCAGCAAGTGTTCTTCAATCACACCGAAGCCGCCCAGGAAGCCGCCCGCAGCGTAGAACCACCCAAGAAAAAAAACGGCAGGAAATAGACCGTGACTGAGCGCAAATATTCGGTTGCCACCATAGGCCCAAAAATTGACGCATTTTTGCAGCCCACCCTCCGCAATGGAGGTTTTCATGTCAACTACGAGATGGCGGATAGCCAATCGGCCGGAGATGACTTCGAGACCCCCGATGTGCTCGTGAAGTTCACGGGGCGGGACGTGGATCTGCTGCTGACCAATCGCGCCGAGCTGCTGCTGGCGCTCGAGCACCTCACCATGGAAGTGCTCCACATGCCCAGCGAGGACCACTCGCGGATTTCCTTCGATGCGAACGACTACCGGCTGCTGCGCATTGAAGAGCTCCGCTTGAGCGCACAAACCGCCGCCGAAAAGGTGAAGCGTACGGGCACTCCGTTCCGCTTCAATCCGATGAACAGCCGCGAGCGCCGTGTGATTCACCTGGCATTGCGAACGGAAACCGAAGTGCGCAGCGAGAGTCTCGGCTCCGGCCCACAGCGGCAGGTGATCGTCTACCCCGCCGGAATGGCCAGTCTGCCGGAGCCTCCGCGCGAGGATTTCCGCCGCGGACCGGGCGGACCGGGCGGACCGCGGTCGCGTTCGGCGCGCCGGTAGGTTGCTTCCCGATACCATCGTCGCGATCTCTACGCCTCCGGGGCGCGGGGGCATCGGGGTGGTGCGGCTTTCGGGATCGCGCTCGGCCGAAATCGCCAATCGACTTCTAAAAACTGCGCCGTTGTCACACGCCCGGGCTACCCTTGCCACGCTGCTGGACAGCGAAGGTCAGCCCGTGGACCGTGCGGTCGTCACCTACTTCCAGGCTCCGCACTCATATACCGCCGAAGATGTCGTCGAACTATCCTGCCATGGCGCTCCGGTCGTGCTGCGGCTCGCCGTGGAACGCGCGCTCGATTGTGGCGCGCGCCTCGCTCAGCCCGGCGAATTCACCTTGCGCGCCTTTCTGAACGGCCGCCTCGATCTACCGCAAGCCGAGGCGGTCCGCGACCTGATCGATGCGACTACGCTGTATCAGGCGCGCATCGCCGCGCAACAAGTGGAAGGGTCCGTATCGCGCCGCATCGCTCCCTCGAAGGAGCAGTTGCTCGAGCTCATCGCACTGCTGGAGGCGGGCATCGATTTCGCCGAAGACGACGTTTCGGTGGCCTCCACCGCCGAGATTCAGCGGCGGATTTCGCTGGTCCTCGCCGGTGTCTCGCAGCTTGCGGATAGCTTTCAGTATGGAAGCCTGGTGCGGGACGGCTTCACGCTGGCGATTGTCGGGCGCCCGAACGTCGGCAAAAGCAGCCTTTTTAATGCCCTGCTGAAGCAGGACCGGGCGATTGTCACCGACATTCCGGGCACGACGCGCGATCTTGTGTCTGAAACCGCGGCGATCGCCGGAATTCCTGTGAAGCTGTACGATACGGCAGGCATACGCAGCGAAGCGGAGACGGTGGAAGCGCTGGGCATCGAGCGTTCCCTTCAGGCCATGGCGGACGCCGATCTCACGTTGATCGTGATCGATGCGTCGCAGCCGGTTACATGTGAAGATGAGGCGCTCATGAATCGCGCCGGGCGGCACATCGTCGTTCGCAATAAGGCGGATCTCGCAGCGGACCCGAGCGGCGCGGTATCGGCGCTCACGGGAGCGGGAATCGATTCCCTCAAACAGGCGATTATCGACGCGGTGGCGCCGGCGGGCGTGCTGGACCAGGAAACCGGCTTCATCACGAGCATCCGCCATGAACGGCTGTTGCGCGAATCCGCCGAATTCCTGGCGAAAGCGCATGAAGCGGCGGGCGCGCAGATTCCCCATGAGATGCTGCTGCTCGACTTGTATGCGGCGCTGCGGCCGATCGATGCAATTACAGGCGCCACTACCGCGGACGACATTCTGAATCGAATTTTTTCGACATTCTGTATCGGAAAATGAAGACGGAAGCATGATGGTAGGCTTGGTCGCGCGCGTTGCTGCCGCAGTCCGACGGTTCGCCATGTTCTCGCCGGAGGATCGCATCGCGGTCGCAGTCTCCGGCGGCGCGGACTCGGTGTGTTTACTCCACGTTCTGGTGGAACTCGCGGCGGCGTGGCAGTTGAAGCTTAGCGTGATCCATCTGAACCACCGGTTGCGTGGCGCGGAATCCGACGGCGATGCCGATTTCGTTCGCGCTCTCGCGGACTCTCTCGGACTGCCGTGCACCATTCGCGATGCGCAATTGGCGGCCGGCAACGTAGAAGCGGCGGGGCGCGCGGCGCGGCTTGCCTTCTTTCGCGAGACGATCGCTTCCGGCGCGGCGCGATTCGTCGCCACCGGACACACCCGCAACGACCAGGCGGAAACGGTGCTCTTTCGCTTTCTCCGCGGAGCCGGATCGGCTGGGCTGGCCGGGGTTCGCCCGGTGACGACCGATGGCATCGTGCGGCCCCTCCTCGAAACGGAGCGCGCTGAGGTCGAGGCCTGGCTGAAAAGCCGCCATCTGAGCTGGCGGGAGGATTCGAGCAATCAGAGCCTGGATTTTGCCAGAAACCGCATCCGCCATGAGGTGCTTCCATTTCTACGGAACGAAGCCAATCCGCGCCTGACGGAGATGCTGGCGAGAACGGCTGAGTGGGCACGCGCCGAAGAGGAGTTCTGGGACGGCGAAATGGCCCGTATCGCGCCCCAGCTTCTGGAGCGGAGGAACGGAGCTATCCTGATTTGTTGCAGCGCGTTGCGGAGTCTGCCATTAGCGGTGGCGCGTCGCGTGGTCCGCTATGCGTGTGGTGAGGCGGCACTCGGCTTCGAGCATGTTGAGCGGATTCTGGAGCTCGCGCGCGCCGTGGATGGCTGCGGGGAGGCCGCGGCGCCGGGAGGCCTGCGCATCGTTCGGAGTTTCGATTGGTTACGATTCGGCGGGGCGCCTTCGTCGCAGTTTCACCTCTCGCCGCAAATTCCCGGCTGCGTCTGCCTGCCCGGCGAAATCGAGCTCTGCCTGGAACTGCTTGAAAAATCGGAAACTTCGCCGCCGGTTGAATACGTATATAATACGAGGATGGGGTTTCTAGACTGGGAACGTGTCTCCGGTCCGTTGTTGTTACGCAATTGGCATCCCGGCGACCGGTTCCAACCCCATGGCAGCACCGGAGAGCACAAAATTAAGGCGCTCTTTCAAAAAGCGCGGGTTCCGGTATGGGAGCGGAGCGAGTGGCCGGTTTTAACAGACGGCTCCGGCATCGTGTGGACTCGGCGTTTCGGTGCGGCGGCGGCGCTCGCGCCGAATGCGGAAACCCACGTGCTCCTCACCATTCGAGAAACGGAAACCGCGTGACGCGAAAACGAATCGGAACAGACAGTAGCGGCGTCTAAAGGTTAGGGCAAGCCGGCAGCGGAGGCAAGTGTGAATTCAAGCGTAAAAACAGCGATTTTTTGGGTGGTGTTGATTTGCGTGGCGATCGTTTTGATTGCCGTAGTCCGCACCGGTCAGGGTCATAAAGAGGACGAAGTTGCGTTCACTGAGTTTTTAACCAAAGTGGACCAACATCAGGTAAAGGCCGTTACGATCGATGGGACTGATGTTCACGCCGATTTGACAGCCGGAGCCAACGGGCTTCATACCGTTATCCCCAGCAACTATCCCGATCTCTACAACAAACTGATCAACGCGGGCGTCGGCGTCACCATCAAGCCGGCCAATTCGGGCAACTGGCTTTCGATCATTCTGAACGCCTCGCCCTTCATCCTGCTCATCGGTTTCTGGATCTTCATGATGCGGCAGATGCAGAGCGGCGGCAACAAAGCCCTTAGCTTTGGCAAGAGCCGCGCGCGCCTCCACTCCACGCAACAAAAGAAGGTCACGTTCAAGGACGTGGCCGGTGTGGAAGAGGCCAAGGAAGAACTCCAGGAGATCATCGAGTTTTTGCGCGAGCCGCAGAAATTCCAGAAGCTCGGCGGACGCATTCCGAAGGGCGTGCTGCTGATCGGACCTCCGGGAACCGGCAAGACGCTGCTGGCGCGCGCCATCGCCGGTGAAGCGAGCGTGCCGTTCTTCTCGATCTCCGGTTCGGACTTCGTCGAGATGTTCGTCGGCGTCGGCGCGAGCCGCGTCCGCGACCTGTTCGAGCAGGGCAAGAAGAACGCCCCGTGCATCATCTTCATTGACGAAATCGACGCCGTGGGCCGTCATCGCGGCGCAGGGCTCGGCGGCGGCCACGATGAACGCGAGCAGACCCTGAACCAGCTCCTGGTGGAGATGGACGGGTTCGAAAGCAACGAAGGCGTCATCCTGGTGGCGGCGACCAACCGGCCCGATGTGCTCGACCCCGCGCTGCTGCGGCCTGGCCGCTTCGATCGCCGCGTGGTGGTCGGTCGTCCCGACGTGCAAGGTCGCGAAGCCATTCTTCGCGTGCACACCAAGAAGATTCCGTTGGGCGACAACGTCGATCTCAGCGTGCTGGCTCGTGGAACACCGGGCCTGGCGGGCGCGGATCTGGCGAACCTGGTCAACGAAGCTGCCCTCAACGCGGCGCGCCAGAATCGCAAAGTGGTCATGATGATCGATTTCGAGCTCGCCAAGGACAAGATCCTGATGGGAGCCGAGCGCAAGAGCATGATCCTCAGCGACGCCGAGAAGCGCAATACGGCGTATCACGAAGCGGGTCACGCGCTGGTGGCCGCGGTGCTTCCCAATGCGGATCCGCTGCACAAGGTCACGATTATTCCGCGCGGCATGGCGCTGGGCGTGACGATGCAGCTCCCGATCGACGACAAGCATTCCTATGATCGCGATTACCTGCTCGCTCAGCTCGCCATCCTGATGGCCGGCCGCATCGCGGAAGAGAAGTACATGCACCACATGACCACGGGCGCGGGCAACGATATCGAGCGCGCCACGGATTTGGCTCGCAAGATGGTTTGCGAGTGGGGCATGAGCGAGCTCGGTCCGCTGAGCTTCGGCAAAAAAGAAGAGCAGATCTTCCTCGGCCGTGAAATCGCCCAGCATCGCGACTACTCGGAAGAAACCGCGATCCGCATCGACGAACAGGTGAAAAAGCTCGTGCAGGGCGGATACGACCGGGCCGCGGGAATCATCCTCGAGCATACGGATGCTTTGGTGAAGATCGCCGAGTCGCTGCTGGAACGCGAGATTCTGGACGGCAACGAAGTGATGCAGATCATCAAGGGCGAGCCGCTGGCTCCGCCAAGCTCTTCCGGCCCCAAGGATTCGGCCGATCACACGCAGCAGGTGCTGCGTCCCGAATCGGGCCGCCGGGTGCCCGGGTTGAACGAGGGCTCGCAGCCCGCGTGATTCCCCGGTATCCCGTCTACCTGTTCGATATCGATGGTACGTTGCTCGATTCCGCCGCCGACATCTGCGGCGCGGTCGGGCAGGTTTTGGAGGGCGCCTGTCCAGGGCGCCCTTTTTCGTTTGAGTACCTGCGCAGCTTTATCGGGCTGCATCTGAACGCCGTGTTGTTGGACGCGATTCCCGGCCTCGACACTGCCGGCTGCGATGCGCTGATTCAGCAATATCGCGGGCTGTACCTCGGCCGGCAGCATGCGAGCACGAAAGTGTTCCCTGGAGTCGCCCAAGGCCTCGCCGCTCTCGGCGGACGCAAGAGCACGGCGACCACCAAGGGCAGCATCACAACGCGCGCCGTGCTGGATCAGTTCGGCCTTTTGCCATACTTCGACCACGTGCAGGGCACCGACGGCTTTCCCGCAAAACCGGAGCCGGACGTCATCTTCAAAGCGCTGGAAGCGCTCGGCGCAAAGCCTGAGGATTGCCTCTTCGTAGGAGACTCCGCCGCCGACATGGAAGCAGGCAAACGGGCAGGCGTCGCGACCTGCGCAGTCCGTTACGGCTACGGGAATCTCGAAGCAATGGCAAACTTCTCGCCCGATTATTGGATCGACGACCTGCGAGAGTTATCAGGGCCGGCGGCATCGCGAGGGAACCACAGAGACGCAGAGGACGCAGAGAGGTCACAGAGAACGCAAGCAGCCCTGCCGTGAGGTTTACTCTGTGCTCTCTCTGCGTCCTCTGTGTCTCTGTGGTTCAATCACAATGCCGCTCACTTCGCGGCTGCTGCCGGCGCCGTGTAACCGACCCTAGCGTGCACGCTATAGCCCTTCTTCTGCGTGAGCTTCACCTTCAACGCATGATAGCGCCCGTCAGGCGGCACGTCCGCGCGCGAGAATGCCAGCAGGTATACCGTTTCCGGAACCATCCCCAACTCCCGGAACCCCTTCACCAGATCGTTGTTGTTCTGAAAAAACGTTCCACCCGTGCCCGACGCCAGCACGGCCATGCTATCGTCCTGCGCGCTCACAGCCGTCGTCTCAATCTGCGTCTCGGCGATCCGCCCGCGCGCCGATTGCCGGCCGAGCGGCGGCCCTTGCGTGACGTCGCCGGGCGGAATCGCGTAGAGACCTTTGGCGTCCAGAGCGTTGATCACCACTTCGGCGCGCAGCGCTTTGTGCATGATCTGCTCCTGCTCAAATTCCAGATTGCCCGAGAGGTACCCGCCCGACGTCAGCAGAATGGACCGCTCTCCCGGCAAAGTCGCCATGCCTCCGATCATCATGTCGATCATGTGCAGCGTGGCGCGCGAGTTGAACTTCGTCTCCTCCCAAACCCCATCCGCGCGGCTGGTCACGTAATCTTCCGGATGCGCAACCCGATTCCCCGCGCATGCCCGATATTCGTCCACCTTGGCCTGCAGAATGCTTCGGTCCAGGCGATTGGCGATGAGGTACCCCTCGTACGGAGAAATGCGCGGGCAGCCTAAAGCGTCGCTGCGGGTTCGCTGCCGCATTTTGACCGCTTCGATCTCCTGCACCAGCCGCAGACCGTCCCCGATAAAATCCACGCTCTGCGATTCGGCAGTGGTCACCACAGCCACGCGATCGCCGGGCGCGAGGCTCGTGCGCACGAACTTTTCGGCAGCTTCCTGCGCGGGGCGAAGCGCGCCCAGATCCATGTTCAGGTTGTCGAACAGCAGCGCAACGAAACGGCGGGGCGCTGTTGGTTTTGGTGCGTCCTTGGATGCCCCTTTCGCTGCCGGCCCGCTTGCCGCGGCCGGACCGTTGGCTTGTGGCGCGAAGTGCTGCACGGAGAAGGCGGCGATGGCCTGTTTCTTGCCGTTATCGTAAATCTCGAAATCGTTCTGCGTCAGCCCATCGACTGCCCGGCGGTGGCCGTCGCGAACCACCACGGGCACCTCCACCAGTTCCACCTGCGTACGAATCGTGGTCTGCGGGACCTGCTCCTGCTGTGCGGCAATCAGGGCCAAAAGGAGGTGGGCGAAAATCACTTGCTTCAGCTTAGCCCATTCCGTTATGAATCCGGCGAACCCTCCGGAAGCGTACAATCGATAGCCGCATATGAGTTGCATCTTTGTGACAGGCGCCACCGGATACATGGGACGCGCGCTGTGTTCCGCGCTGGCCCGGCGCGGCCATCGCGTTCGCGCCTTGGCCCGGGCAGGGTCGGAAAGCCGCGTCCCCGCGAACTGCGACGTCGTAACCGGCGACGCACTGCAAGCCGCCACCTTTCACACCGCCGTGGCAGGCTGCGACACCCTGGTGCACCTGGTGGGGGTCGCGCATCCGAGCCCCGCGAAGGCAGCGCAATTCGAGACCATCGATCTGGCTTCCGTGCGCGCCGCCGTGCAAGCCGCTTCCGGCGCGAAAGTCCGCCACTTCGTCTACGTCAGCGTGGCGCAGCCCGCGCCGATGATGCACGCCTACCAGGCGGCGAGAGCTAAAGGTGAGCAATCCGTCCAAACCGCGGGCTTCGAGTGCGTGCAGATCCTGCGGCCGTGGTATGTCCTCGGTCCGGGACACTGGTGGCCCGTCGCGCTGATTCCCATTTACCAGGTGATGGAATGGATACCCGCCACGCGGGAGCGTGCGCGGCGGCTCGGCTTGGTGTGGCACTCGGAGATGGTGGCGGCCTTGCTCGCCTGCGCCGAAAATGCACAGCCCGGAATTCAGGTCCTGGGTGTGCCTGAAATCCGGGCTGCGGGTGAGGTTAGTAAGCGCCGGCTTTCTTGAAATCGCCGCCTTTGACGATCGCCAGGCTCTTGGGGTCGATGTACTTGCGGAACGCCGCGTTCACCTGTTCCGGCGTGACCGCGGCCACTTTCGCTTCGAGCGCCGAATCCCACTTCATCGTACGGTCGAAGCGCTCGCGCTGCGTAAGCACGCTCACCAGGTAAGCCTCCTGGGTACGCGTCACGTCGCGCTGTTCCTGCCACGCCTTCTTCGCGTCAGCCACTTCCTGGGCGGTGAAGCCCTCGGCCAGAGCCTTTGCCAGCTCTTCCTGGAATCCCGCTTCCACCTTGGGCGCATTCTGCGGAGCGCAGATGGCCTGCATAGTGAAAGACGCGGCGCTGTCCACTTCCGGCGCGCTGAAACCCGTGGCCACCCCGTAGCTGTAGCCCTCCTTATCGCGCAGCCGCTTCCACAAGCGCGACGATCCGGACCCGCCGAAGATAAAGTTCGCCACCTGCATGGCCGCGTAATCGGGATCGTCGTCATTCATCTTGATCCGCGTTACGGCCAGGAACACGGCGTTTTGTTTGTCCGGCGTTTCGATCTTCTGATTCGTAACCGGCACCGGCGCGTAGTCCACGCGCACGCGCGCGTACTTTGCAGGGCTCTTCCAGTCGCCGAACAGGTCCGCGGCAAGCTTCTGCACCTGCGCGGCGTCGAACTGTCCGGATACCGTGAGGGTTGCGTGAGAGGCGCCGTAGAAGTCCTTGTAGAACTGCTGCACCTGTTCGAGTGTGACTTTCTTGAGGTCCTCCAGCCGCTCGTCCGGCGTGTTGACGTAGCGCACATGGCCGCGCGGCACGGGGTTCAACATGCGCTGCAGCGAATTGATCGCCAGGAACTGCGGATCGCTGCGCGAGGCTTCGACTCCGGCGATCTGCTGCTGTACGAGCTGCTCGAACTCGCGCTGCGGGAAGGCGGGCTGGCGCAGCACCTCGGCGATGAGCTTCAACGTGCCCGGGAAATTCTCCTCCGTCGTTTCGATCGTCGCCGTTGCATTCGTGGCTCCGCCCGTCACCCCGGCGCGCGCCTTCAGCTTGTCCAGTTCGTCCTGAATTTGCTGCCGGTTTTTATTTTGCGTGCCGCGGATGAGCAGCCCGCCGGCAATGCCCGCCGCCGTCGTGCGATTCATCAGCGACTGCTCGTCGCCGAAATCCAGCCGCAGGCTCGCCATTACCTCGCCGCCGCGATTCTTCTTCGGCAGCAGATCCAGCTTCATTCCGTTCGGCAATTTGGCGCGGATGATCCGGCCTTCGATATTGGCGGGCGTCGGCAGAAACGCTTCGCCCTTTGCCATCACCGCTCCGCCCTTATAATCCTTCAGCAGGGTGGCGGCATCGGGGGCGGCGGGAATCTCCGCGCGATCCGGATTCTTGTCGGGAACGAACATCGCCAGCGTGCGATTGCTTTCCTTGAGATACGCTTTGGCGACTCGCGCGACATCCTCGGGGTTGACGTTTCTGATGCGGTCGCGCTGCAGGAACAACAGCCGCCAATCGCCCGAAGCGGCGTACTCGCTCATGGCGAGGCCGATCTGCTCGGAGTTGGTCAGCTCCAGGTCGATCGATTTCAGCAATTTGGTTTTGGCGCGCTCCACTTCCTCTTTGCTCGGCGGCTCCGTGCTCACGCTCGCAATGGTCTTGAGCAGCGTTTCCTTGGCGTCTTCGATGTTCTGGTCCTGCCGCAGCGACGCCGTCGCCATAAAGAAACCGGGATCGTGCATTTCCTGCTGATCCGCTCCTACCCCGACGGCTTTCTTGCTCTCCACCAGCGCCTTGTACAGGCGTCCGCTGGGGGCATTGCCCAGCACCACGCTCAGTACGTTGAGCGCGGCGATATCCGGGTGCGAAGCCGCGGGCGTGTGGTAAACCGTGAGCACGTACTGAGCGTCGCCGACGCGGCGCAGCATCACTTGCCGCTCGCCATCCTGCGTGGGCTCGACCGTGTATGTCACCGGCAGCGTGCGCGCCGGTTTCGGAATCGAGCCGAATGACGACGCCACGTCAGCCAGCGCCTTGGATTCATCGAACTTCCCGGCGATGGTGAGGACGGCGTTGTCCGGCTGATAAAACTTGTGATAGAAAGCGTCGAGCCTGTCGATCGGCACATGCTCGATATCGGATTTTGATCCGATGGTGGGCTTGCCGTAGCTGTGGAAGATGAACGACGCTTCCAGCGCGCGCTCGAAGAGCACCCCCTGCGCATTGTTTTCGCCCATCTCGAACTCGTTGCGCACCACCGTCATCTCCTTATCCAGGAGCTCTTTTTCGACGCGCATTTGGATCATGCGCTCCGCCTCCAGGCCGACCGCCCATTTGAGGTTCTCGTCCGAGGCGTTCACAGTTTCGAAGTAGTTGGTGCGGTCGTACCAGGTGCTGCCGTTCCATTGAGCGCCGTGGTCCGTCATGTCTTTCTTGATGTCGCGCCCGGTTTTGGAGCGGATGAAGAGGATGTGCTCCATCAGGTGCGCCATTCCGGTTTCACCGTTGCCTTCGTGGCGGGAGCCGACAAGGTACGTGATGTTCACCGTCAACTTCGGCTTTGAATCATCGGGGAATAAGAGGACGCGCAGTCCATTGGGGTAGGCATATTCGGTTATCCCCTCAACGGAGGTAACCTTTGTGACGCCGGGCGGCACCGTTTGGGCCTGTGCCCCGAGGGCAGCTAGCGCGAACGCAAGCAATAGGGAGTTTCGGGCTCGCATGTGTTCCTTTCTTAGGGACAGAGGGGATTGTAACTTGATTCTTGGACGTACGGGGAATCGAGGGGTGAGCAAACAGAGCCGTGACCGTAAGGGAGCGGTAAAAGGTATATCGAAAGGCGGATTGTTGGATTCAAACCCACTCGCATCCCCGGCACCTTTTACCGCTCCCTAACGGTCACGGCTCCGTATGGAGTTGATGCTGCTAACGAAGCCGTGACCGTAAGGGAGCGGTAAAAGGTGTATCGAAAGGCGAATGGAGTACGACAAGAACAGCAGCCGGATTCCCGTAAGGAAGCGGTAAAAGGTGCATCGAAACGGGAATGCAACTTCAACCTACTTGCCGCAATTCATCGCCTGATGCATGAACTGCCACACCTTCTTGTTCCCGAACGGCGCCGCCTGCTCCTTCATCTGCGCGGGCCAGTTGGCCTGATCCGCCCAGACTTTCCCGACGCCTTGCGCGATCGCCGGGTCGCCGCCGGTAAAGCCTTCAACCAGCTTCTTCCAGCGCGCCGCAAGCGCCTGCACGTTCTCGCCCTGCGGATCTTCGCCGGCAGCCATTGCCGCTTCCACGTCGCGGAATAATTCGGTCCACTGCTTCGTAACTTCGGCCTGCTGCGAAGGGTCCCACTGCTTGCGCTTTTCAGAGACCTTGGCCCACGCTTCGTCGGAGTAATACTTTTTGAAAAACTCTTCGTTCTCCTGCATTTCAATCACCTCGATAATTTTTGTCAGAGCTGCGGTGTGAGCGTCCGGACCGCTGCGGATTTGCTGTTCGGCATCGCCAATGGCCTTGATGGCCATGTCCAGACGATGCCGTTTTTCCTCCAACGCGCGCCGCTGCGCGGTTAGAAGCTCCGGCAGCGTGCGCGTGTCGCGATCCAACACGCTCTTGATTTTCCGCAGAGGAATGCCAAGGAATTTCAGCGCCACGATCTGCTCCAGCTTCTGCAGTTCGATCTCGCCGTACAGCCGGTACCCCGACGGCGAGCGGCGAGGCTGCAACAGCTTGAGCCGGTCGTAATGATGGAGCGCGCGCACGGTAACGCCGGTCCGCTTTGCGAATTCCCGCACTTGAAGGCGCTGATTCACCTTGGTTCCCTCTGACATCAGCATCGAGCCTGACGTAACGTCAGGGTCAAGAGAAATTATTGCAATTTTCCGCGCGCATCCACCGTCAAGACCTGCTCGACCGATTCGCCGCGCATGCCGTAAACCTTTTCGTGTAGATTGACCGCGACGCAGATGTGGTTGGGAATGACGCGTACACGGTCGCCGACGGAGAACCTCGCGGATTCCGCCGTCATATCGACGAAGGCGTGCTCCTCGTTCATTTTGTGAAAGCGTGCGGCCGGGGCTTCGACGATGCGGCCGAACGTGTCGTCCGCGGCCGCGACAGACCGATCCGAAGAGAAAGTCTTCGAGCCTCCATCGAGCACCATCTGTCCCGGGCGCGCCGTAGAAACAACCGTCGCCAGAATTGTCGCGGCGCAGTCCTCCAACGCGCATGCGCCGCTGCGGACGGTGTTCAGGTCGTTGAAAACGTAAGTGCCCGGACGGATTTCCGTCAGCCCTTCGATGGCATGCGAGTGGAACAGTGTGGGAGTCGACCCGCCGCTGACGATCCTCGGCGGGAACCCGGCCGCGCTCAGATCCTCGACCATCGTGGCCGCCAGTTCCGAAAGCGAATCGAGCGCCCGCAGGCCGCCGGCGTCGAGACTCTTAATGTGTCCGGGATAAAACGTAATGCCTTCGCAGGTGACATTCGGCAGCCTGGAGATGCACTCGACCAACTCCAGCAGTTCCTGACCCGGAGTGACTCCCACGCGACCGAGCCCGACGTCCACCTCGGCAACAATGCCCACCTGCACCTGCGCGGCGCGCGCCGCTTCGGAGAGTTGCTGCGCGGCGGCGAAGCTATCCAGCGCGACAATCACGTGGGTTCGGCGCGCCACCGGCATCAGACGCTCGAGCTTCGCGCGGCCGAGCACGGGGAACGCGACCAGCAGGTCCGCAGGCTCGGCTTGCACGATGATCTCGGCCTCGGACACCTTGGCGACGGTCAGTCCCGCGGCGCCGGACGCCAGTTGGCGCCGCGCAATGTCGACGCATTTGTGCGTCTTTGTGTGAGGTCGAAGCCGCAGGTTGTGATCGCGCGTGTATTGTGCGACGCGGGCGAGGTTACGTTCGAAAATATCGAGGTCGACAAGCAGGGCAGGGGTGTCGATTTCGCTGAGGTGCATACGTTCAGGATAGAATGGGCGGACTAATGCAAGTTCTCGGGCTTGAGGAGATCCGCCGGCGCGTGGATTTCGCGGAGGCGATTGAGTGCATGCGCGAGGCGCTGCTGGCGCAGTCGGCGGGCGAGTGCGATACGCCGATGCCGATGCATCTGGACGTGCCGTCGGCCGGCGCCGAAGTTCACATGAAGGCCAGCTACCGTCGCGGCGCGCGGCACTTTGCGTTGAAGGTGGCTGGCTCTTTTCCGCGCAATCGCGATCGCGGCGCTTCCCCCAGCACCGGAATGATGATGCTTTTCTCGGCGGAAACGGGCGATCCGGTCGTGATGCTTCAGGATGGTGGGTTTCTCACGGATGTGCGCACTGCCGCGGTGACGGCGATGACGGCGCGCGCGTTGGGCTGCCGCGAAGCCACGCTGGGCATCATCGGCGCCGGTGTGCAGGCCGGCTTGCAGGCGCGTCTCATGGCGGAGGTGCTGCCGCTCGAAACCATTTGGATCTGGAGCCGCAATGCCGCACATGCCGCGGGCTGCGCGCGCGAACTTCAGGAGACGATGGGCGGCATCGCCGTTCAGCTTGCGGAATCGCCGGCGCGCGTCGCCGCCGAGTGCCGCGCGATTGTGACCGCAACTTCTGCGCGTGCTCCGCTGCTGCGCGCCGCCGACATACAGCCGGGGTCGCGGATTTTTGCCGTAGGCTCCGATGGCGCCGGTAAACAGGAGTTGGACCCGGGCATTCTGGAGGGCGCGGGCCTGATCCTGGTGGATTCGCTGCAGCAGTGCCGCAAACTCGGCGAATTGCAGCACGCGCAGGGCGAGGCGGAGCGGGCCGTCGAAATAGGCGCGTTTTGCGCGCACCCGGGAATTCCGCGCGGCACCGTGGTCTGCGATTTCACCGGCCTTGGCGTGGAAGATCTGTTCATCGCCGAAGCCATTTGGGGGGACTCACAGTGAAAATCGAACAATTCGAAATGGAGCGCATGCAGTCGACGTGGGAAAACATCGTCGAAATGGACATGAGCGAGAGCGGCGTGCGGCCGGTGAGTTTACGCGAGCTCGGCGAGATGGGTCTGGATATCGACGCCATTCTGAATATGCCGCTCGGCTATAGTCAGTCCAACGGCACTGTGCCGCTGCGGGAAACACTGGCGCTGCACTATCCGGGGGCGGCCGCGGATAACATCGAAGTCACCAACGGTACCAGCGAGGCGAATTATCTGCTGGCGCTGGCGCTCCTGCGGCCCGGCGATGAAGTGGCGCTGGAAGTTCCCAACTACATGCAGTACGGTGGCGTGCCGCAGAGCCTGGGAGCAAAGGTGAATCGCTTCGAGCTTCGCGGCGATGCCAACTGGGAACCCGATTGGGAGCAGTTCGAAGCCGCCGTCAATGAGCGGACGCGCCTGGTATACCTGTCGAATCCCAACAATCCGAGTGGCTCCGTTCTGAGCGGTGAAGCGATGCGCCGGATTGTCGCGCGCTGCGAAAAGGTCGGCGCCTATCTGCTGGCGGACGAAGTGTATCAGGGTGCGGAGATCTATCGCGAGCGCACGCCGAGCTTCTGGGAAATGAGCGATCGCGTGATCGTCACCAGCGGCCTCTCCAAGGCGTACGGCATTCCTGGCGTGCGTATCGGGTGGATCGTGGGTCCGCGCGAGGTGGTTGCGGAGACCTGGACGCAGCACGATTACCTGACCATCGGCCCGAACAAAATCTCCGATGCCGTAGCCCGAATCGCCGTGCAGCCCGCGAATCGTGAGAAGCTGTACGCGCGGACGCGAGCCATTCTGAAGAACAATCTGCCGGTCATGAAGGAGTGGATCGCGAGCCTCGGTGGGTTTCTCACACTGAACGAGCCGCAGGCTGGAGCGCTGTGCCTGGTGAAGTATGCCGCTCCGCTGGCGAGCTATGACGTGTGCGAGCGGGTGCGCATCAATCAAAGCGTACTCATAGTCCCTGGCATGCATCTGGGTCTGGAAGGCTATCTGCGGCTTTGGCTGGGAGGCCGCGAGGACTTCCTGAGGGAAGGGTTGCGCAGGATCGGCGTTGAACTCGCAGTCATCAGGTCCAATGCCACGGCGGGCGCCGCTTCTTGAAACTGCGGCGTGAACTCGGGCTCCGCGATATTACGCTCTTCGCGATCGCGTGCATCATCAGCACGCGGTGGCTTCCGGCCGCGGCGCACGCGGGACCGGGCTCCATCACCCTGTGGATACTGGCGGCGCTGCTGTTCGCTGTCCCGCTCGCCATCGCCATCTCCGCCCTCGTGAAAAAGTATCCGGGCACCGGCGGCATGTATTTGTGGACGCGCAACGATTTCGGCCCGTGGCACGGCTTCATCTGCTTCTGGGTGTACTGGATCGCGATCGCCATTCTGTTTCCGAGCGCCGCCATGTTCTATATGAGCGTCGGCTTCTACATGCTAGGGCCGAAATACGCGCATCTCGGGCAGGACCGCGTGTGGCTGGTGGGTGTTTCTCTTGCGGCGATCTGGGTGGCGCTCGGCACCAACATGATCGGCATGAAGATCGGAAAGTGGACGGAGAACATTGGCGGCGCATGCCAGTGGGTGTTCGGCGCTCTGCTCGCGGTGGTAGCGGCAATGGTGTGGATGAAACGCGGTGCAGCCACTCCGATTCACATATGGCCGCACTGGAGTTGGGACACGGTAAACTTCTGGTCGTCCATCGCGTACGGGCTCACCGGTCTCGAACTCGCCGGGCTGATGGGCGGCGAAATTCACGATCCCGAACGCACGCTGCCGCGCGCCGGGTGGATCGCATCGGGATTTGTGAGCATTTACTACGCCCTTGGCACGCTAGCCCTGCTGGTCATTCTGCCGCCGGGGCGGATCACCGAAATGAACGGTCTCGCCGAAACAGCCGAGTCTGCCGGTCAGGTGCTCGGCGCTGCGTGGTTGTCGCCGCTTGTGGCGTTGCTGGTGCTCATCGGTTCGGTGGGGCAGTTCGGCGGTCTGGGTACATCCGTTTCGCGCCTGCCGTTTGCCGTCGGTGTGGATCGCCTGCTGCCCGAGGCGTTCGCGCGCGTGCATCCGCGATGGGGGACGCCGCATATTTCCATTCTCGTGTTCGGCGGCTTGGCTTCGTTCCTGTTAATTGCGATGCAGTTCGGCGACACCATGCGCGCCGCCTATCAGGAACTGGTGTCGCTGATGGTGATTACCGGTTTTCTCCCGTACGTCTACATCTTCGGCAGCGCATGGAAGGCCGGCAAGCGCCTCAGCGTGGTAGCGGGACTCGCGGTGACCGCAATTGCGATTCTCTGTTCCCTTGTCCCCACCGCTGAGATTACGAATGTGTGGCTGTTTGAAGCGAAGCTGGCCATCGGCACAGCGGCGGTGCTCGGCTCGGGCTGGCTGCTGTACCGGCGAGCTCAACAATCCACGTGATTGCGGAAGAACGCGCGGTTCATCGGGGGTTGTGAAAAAACATCGAATTGCTTTTTTGCCGCATTCAAACGCACTCGCATCCCCGGCCCCGTTTGCCGCTCCCTTACGGGGCTGTGAAAAAATCGAGTTGCTATTACGCCGACTTCACAACGCACTCGAACCCCGGCACCTTTTACCGCTCCCTTCCGGGTTTGTGAAAAAATCCGGCTCTCGTTCTCGTCGCGATCTATTCGCCTTTCGATGCACCCTTTACCGCTCCCTCACGGGCTATGAAAAAATCCGGCCCTTGTTCTCGTCGCGCTACATTCGCCTTTCGATGCACCTTTTACCGCTTCCTTAGGGTCGCGCTCCGTTAGCAGCATCAACCACATACGGAGCCGTGACCGTGAGGGAGCGGTAAACGGTGCCGGCGATGCGAGTGCGTTTGAATGCGGCAAAAAAGCAATTCGATATTTCTTCACAGCCCCTTACAGTCACGGCTCCGTATGTACTTGATTCTGCTAACGGAGCCGCGACCGTTAGGAAGCGGTAAAAGGTGCATCGAAGGGCGGATGGATCGCGACAAGAACGGCGGCCGGATTTTTTCAAATCGCGTGAGCGAGCCGTACGCGAAACATGCCAAAAATACCCGAGCCGCAGCGATGCTTATCGCGAAGGATTCGGCGCGCCGCTACTTCACGCCGCCCATCATGCGAACCGTAGGCTTGATCAGCACCGCCAGCACCAGGCAGGTAACCAGCACCACCGTCGCCACGCTCGTGAAGAGGGTCGGCAGCGGCATGGAATCGAAGAGCGCCCCGGCCTTGCCTGCCAGCCAGTTGCCCATACTGATCGAAACGAACCACAGGCCCATGATGAAGCCCGCGAGACGCTCCGGAGCCAGCTTCGTCATGGCGCTTAACCCGACCGGGCTGAGGCACAACTCACCGAGCGTTTGCAGGAAGTATGTGGTGGTCAGCCAGTAAGGCGCCACTTGCACGCCGGTCTGAGTGATCTTCGCCGCGGGGATCAGCACCACGAACGCGAGACCCCCCAGCAGCAGGCCGAGCGTAAACTTGCTGGGACTCGATGGTTCGCGGCGCCCCATCGCCAGCCAGAGCCATGCAAAAACGGGCGAGAGCGCAATAACGAAGATCGGCTGCACCGATTGGAACCAGCTCGAAGGGAACGGATGGCCGAAGATGACGCAGTTCGTATTCCGGTCGGCGAACAGGTTGAGCGAAGAGCCTGCCTGTTCAAAGGCGGCCCAGAAGATCGCCGACGCAATGAACAGAACCAGAATCGCCACCGCGCGCTTCCGCTCGATTGCGCTCCAACCCTTTCCGAAAATGAGCCAGCCGAAAACGACGGCGGAGATCGCCACCAGCGCATAGCCGATGATGTCGGAAATCAGTTCGGCCGTGAAGTGAATGGCGCCCGTAGCGCCGAGCACGCCCAGAAACCCGAAAACGCCCAACAAGGCCAAGCCGCCGATGGTCGTGTTGCGCCGCTGCCGCTGGTCTTCTTCGATATTGCCGGAAGTGGCCGGATGCAGACCGGCGTTGCCCAGATGCTTGTAGCCGAGCACATACTGCACCAGCCCTAGGATCATGCCGAAGCCGGCCAGCGCGAAACCGAGGCGCCAGTGCTGGATGTTCGGGTCGTACGGTGGAATATGGCTGGAAACCCAGGTGCTCTGTGCGGCCCAGCCGCACGCCAGTGGCGAGAAGAACGCACCCAGATTAATGCCCATGTAGAAGATCGAGAATCCCGAATCGCGCCGCGGATCGCCGGGCGCGTACAACTGGCCCACGATGGTGCTGACGTTCGCCTTCAGCAGCCCGGTGCCGCACATGAGCAGCACCAGCCCGATGTAGAACGGCAGATCGCCGGGGGTCGCCAGGCAGAATTCCCCGGCTACGATGCAGATGCCGCCATACATGACGGCCCGCCGCTGCCCCACCATCGTGTCCGCAAACCATCCACCCGCCAGGCAGAGGAGATACACCATCGCGGTGTAGACGCCATAAATCGCGCCGCCCTTTTCGGTGCTATACCCCAATCCTCCGCGCGTCAACTGCGATGTCATAAAGAGCATCAGCAGTGCGCGCATCCCGTAATAACTGAACCGTTCCCACATCTCGGTGAAGAACAGCGTCGCCAGGCCGCGAGGGTGCCCAAAAAAGCTGCGATCTGTGGACGGCGCCACGGCGCGATTGCCAATGCCTGAGCTGGATGCCATAGAAACTCGTGATTCTATGTTAGAACGGGATCGAATGCAAAGACGAAACTTCCTGGCGGCCGGAGCCGGCGCGGGGTTTGTGACCGCCGCCGAGGAGCAGAATACCGCGCCGGCCTATTACCATTTGCTCCATTACTATATGCGCAACGGCACGCAGCTCGAGCGCACCACGAAGTACCTCAGCGATGCATTTCTGCCTGCGGCAAAGCGTGCTGGAGTTGGGATGGCGGGGTTCTTCAGCGCCGTGATCGCACCGGCGAGCCCGTTTATTCTGTCGATTGTCAGTTATCCGTCCCTGGCGGCATTCGAAACCGTGCAGGCGAAACTCGCTGCCGACGCCGAGTTCCAAAAGACGTCGGACGCCTATAACACGATCGGCGATCCGGCGTACGAACGCATGGAAGGAACGCTGCTGCGAGCTTTTTCCGGCATGCCCAATATCGCGCCGCCGCCGGGAGAGGCCAAGCGCGCCGCCAAAATCTTTGAACTGCGGACGTACGAATCAAGCAACGAAAAGGCATCGAACCGCAAGAAGAAGATGTTCGAAGACGGAGAGATCGCGATCTTCAAGAAAGTGGGAATGAACCCGGTATTCTTCGGCCAGGCGACCCTGTTCGGCCAAAAACTCCCGAACATCACCTACATGCTAGCCTTCGACGATCTGGCGGCAAGAGAGAAGCTGTGGAAAGACTTCGGAGCAGATCCGGACTGGAAAAAACTAAGAGCCCAACCGGGGCTAAGCGACGCCGAAATCGTCTCCAACATATCGAATGCGATTCTGAGGCCCTTGGCGTTCTCCGGAATCCGCTAGATTGTCATTGAACCACAGAGATCAGGAGAAAGCGCAGGAGGTCACAGAGCGTCTTTTGATGTTCTCTCTGTGCCCTCGCCGATTTTCTCTGTGTCTCTGTGGCGAAACGACAATGCCGCTATAAACCACTGAAATTGTGTTACGGTAGAGACTTCACAAAACCGTCCTGGGAGGAAGCATGGAGGCCCTTGGCCTTATTGAAACTAAAGGTTTGATCGGCGCTATCGAAGCCGCTGACGCCATGGTGAAGACTGCCAACGTGGTGCTCACCGGTAAAGAGATCGTCGGCGCGGGACTGGTCTGCGTGACCGTTCGCGGCGATGTCGGCGCTGTCAAGGCTGCCACCGATGCCGGCGCTGCCGCGGCTCGCCGTGTGGGCGAACTGATCAGCGTCCACGTCATTCCCCGCCCGCATGAGGAAGTGGAAAAGGCCCTTCCCACGAGCGGTCTCAACAAGAAGTAACGGCCGATGCTCGCCGACAAAGATCTTCTGTCCATACAGGAGGTCCGGACCAAAGTCGATAAGGCGTTCGCAGCGTGGCAGAAGTACCGCGCCTATTCCCAGGAGCAGGTGGATGCGATCGTCGAGCGGATGGCCGCGGCTGCGCGTGCCAACGCTCGCGTGTTAGCCGAAGAAGCCGTCGAAGAGACCGGCTACGGGAACGCCAAAGACAAATACATCAAGAATCTGCTCTGCTGCGACTGGCTGCCCCGCCGCATGCGCTGCATGAAGACCATCGGCGTCATCCGCGAGCTTCCGGAAGAAAAACTGGTGGAAATCGGAGTGCCTGTCGGCGTGGTCGCCGCCATCCTCCCCACCACCAACCCGACATCCACTGCCATCTACAAGGTCCTGATCTCGCTCAAGGCAGGCAACGGAATCGTGCTCAGCCCGCACCCGCGCGCGCATCGCTGCACCTGTCACACAGCCGCGATCCTCTACCAGGCTGCCGTGGAAGCCGGCGCTCCCGAAGACATCATTCAATGCGTGGACACGGCGACCATTGAAGGCACCAATGCGCTCATGCGCCATGAACGCACCGGCGTGATCCTTTCGACCGGCGGAGCGGGCATCGTGCGAGCCGCGTATTCCAGCGGAAAGCCGGCCTTCGGCGTCGGTCCCGGCAACGTGCCGGTGCTGCTCGATGTCTCGGCGGACCTCGAAGACGCCGTGCCGAAAATTGTCGCCGGTAAGAGCTTCGATTACGGCACCGTCTGCTCCAGCGAGCAGGCCATCGTCACCGAAAAGAGTGTCCGCGACCGCGTGATTTCGCTGCTGAAAGCCAACAAGGCGTTCATCTGCAATGAGCAGCAAAAGTCCGCGCTGGCGTCGCTGCTGGTGAGCAGCGGCTTCACCATCAATCCGAACTGCGTCGGGCAGGCGCCCACGAAACTGGCGAAAATGGCCGGTTTTGACGTGCCCGCCGATACGTCGATTCTCTGCGTGGAAGACACTGGCGTCGGCAAGAAGCATCCGCTGTCCATGGAAAAGCTGTCGCCGGTGCTCTCCCTGTACTTCGTCGATAACTTCGCCGCGGCTTTGGAGATTTGCCATGCGCTCCTGAAGTTCGGCGGCGCGGGGCACACCGCCGTGATTCACTCTCGCGATGAGAATCACATTCGCGAATACGGCCTGCGCATGCCGGCGATGCGCATTCTGGTCAATACTCCCTCGCCGCAAGGCTCCACGGGAATTACCACCAACGTGTTCCCCGCCATGACGCTCGGTTGCGGCGCCGTGGCCGGCAACATCACAGGCGACAACGTGAGTCCGCGGCATTTGATGAATACCAAGCGGATCGCGTACGTGGCGCGCCGTCCGGAGCAGGCTTTTGAAATGCCGCTCGATATCAACCAGGCTCCGCAACGTGCGGCGGCCGCGGCGGCTGCGGGGGCCGATGGTCCCGTGGATCGCAGCGCTGTGGCTTCGGCGGTCGAGCGGTTCCTGGCCTCGCGCGGCTTGGCGCAGCAACCCGCACCCGCTGCCGCTCCCGTTTCCGGCGGACCTTCGTGCGCGTGCGAATCGAAGGCGCCCGCCGCGCCCGCGGCATCTCCCAAACAGGAGGTCACCCGCGACATGGTGGCTGCCATTGCCGCCGAAGTGGTGGATCGCTTCCTCTCGCAAAACGGCCGATCGTCGCCTCCGCCGAAGCCCTCCGGCAACGGTGACAGCGGCGGCTACGGGTAGGGCGGCCGGAACAGCGCTCTGATATTCTATTCTTGCCTCACGGCGAAGGACGATCCGTGGATCTGAATCTCGACAGTCTAAAACGCGACATCATGGCTTACCTCGATACTTCCGAGTTTGCCGTGTTTCACAGTAGCCCCGGCGGCCTGGAAGGACTTCCGCTCATCTTATGGGATTCGGAGCGCCAGCCCGATTACCGCGTCTTCCTGAGTGTCGCCAATCAGTTGAACGTCAAGCTCGTCCTGTTTGCCAGCCGTGAGTTCGATCTGGAAGAGATTCAGGAGCTCCAAAGCGAAATCGAAGAGATGGAACTCGATCGCGAAGATCGCCGCGACTACGACACACGGCTGCGCGAAGCTCGCCAGCACACCGGCGTGACTTGCGACATCGAGATTGCCTTCGAATACGGCGGACGGCACTACGTCTATGAAGTGCAGCCGGACTGGTATGAAGAGTTCCTGACCCTCCAGGACGAAATCATGGGCCTCATTGCCGTGGAAGGTGGCTCGGGCGAAGATGACTCCCTCGGCGGCTACTTCTCCAAAAACTAGCGCGGACTCGCCCCGCAGCCGCTGTCTGCTTCCCCAGTGCGATCCGCAGTCGATTGCCGCACTCGGCCAGGCTTTGGGCATCGGTGTTCCCGCGGCCGCCGTGCTTTGCCACCGCGGGTTGGCCGATGCGGTCGCCGCGAAGCGCTTTCTCGCTCCCTCGCTCGCAGACCTGCACGACCCGTTGCTGATGCTCGATATGGCGCCGGCCGTCGAGCGGCTTCTGGCAGCCATACGGGCTTCCGAAAAAATCCTCCTGTACGGCGATTACGATGTGGACGGCACCACCAGCGTCGTGATCCTTTCGAAGATCATTGAGCTTGCCGGCGGCGTCTCGTCGTGGCACGTGCCGCACCGGCTGAAGGACGGCTACGGCATGCGGCCGGAGGTGGTGGAACAGGCTGCGGCCGAAGGCGTCAAGCTCATCGTCAGTGTGGATACTGGCATCCGCGCGGGCGAAGTCGTGCGGCGCGCCGCGGAGTTGGGCATCGATGTCATCGTCACGGACCATCACTTGCCGGACACCGAATTGCCGCCCGCCCTCGCGGTGCTGAATCCGAATCGTCCGGACTGTCCGTACCCGGAAAAGAATCTGTGCGGCGCGGGCGTGGCGTTCAAGCTGATGCAGGCCCTGCTATCGCGGCTCGAATGGCCGGAACCGAAGCAGCGCCGCGTCGAAGAATCGTTCCTCAAGATGGCGGCCATCGCGACCATTGCCGACGTTGTGCCGCTTCGCGACGAGAACCGCATCATCGTCAAGCACGGGCTCGACGGCTTGAACTCGGTTCGCAATCCCGGGCTGCGGGCGCTGCTCGACGTCGCCGGCTTCACGGGCGGCCTCGTCCCCGACGCGCGTCAGGTGGCGTTCCAGATTGCGCCGCGAATCAACGCCGCCGGGCGCATGGACACGGCGGCCGCGGTGATCGAAATGTTTCTCACGGGCGACGCCGAACGCGCCCGCGAACTCGCAAAGCACCTGCACGATCAGAACTCGGATCGTCAGCAGGTGGAGGCGGATATCCGCGAGCTCTGCGAGGCTCTTCCCGTGGATGAGGCCGCGGCCGCATTCGTGTATTACTCCGAGGAGTGGCATCGCGGCGTGCTCGGGATCGTAGCCAGCCGGCTGGTCGAGCGGCTGCACCGCCCGGTGTTTGTGCTCGGCCGCAATGAAGAGGATGGGCAGGCGCAAGGGTCGGGCCGCAGCATCCCGGCGTTTCATCTGCTCGAAGCCTTGGAGTCGATGCCCGAGCTGTTCGTCAAGTTCGGCGGCCACGCGCATGCGGCGGGTGTCACGTTGAAGCCAGCGAACATCGAGGAATTCAGGCGGCGGTTGAACGAGTTTGCGGCATCGCGACTGACCCCGGAAGACTTCCTGAGGCGCATAGAGATCGACGCGGTAATTCAGTTGCGAGACCTGAACGAAGAGACGACGGAGGAGTTGTTCCGGCTCGCGCCATTCGGTCACGGAAACCCCGCGCCGATGCTCGCCGCCTTGGCCGTGGAGGTCGCGCACGTAGCGCCGCTGAAGGATAAGCATCTGCGCGTGACCGTGCGCCAAAACGGTCGAGCGCTGACGCTCAAAGCGTGGAACTTCGCCGAACGCGCCGCCGAACTAGCAGTCGGCCGACAAGTGGACGTAGCGTTTCAAGTGGAGCCCGACGCCTACTCCGCCGCCCGAGGCTACCCGCCCTGGTGCGCAGTCCTGAAAGATGTAAGGTAGGTACCGGCCTCCCGGCCGGTACCAGCCGCGCGAAGCGCGACCGCCTACCCCATCAACAAAGCCGCCCGAAGCCCGGGATCGTGCCGCACCCGCCAGATCCGGCTATCCAAATAATAGTGCGTCAGCCCAAACCCACAGAACAAACCGAACGCGAGGTCCGAAACTTTCCCCAACTCAAATCCCGGCACCCGGTACAGCAAACTAAAAGCCAGCCCCAGCCCCGCATACACCAGCAAACTCCGGCTGACCGCGACCGGAATCCGCCCATGACTCTCCGCCCCCGTCCCCGCATACCGATTCCGATTGTGGAACCACACAATCGCGTGATACTGCAGGTTGTGCACGATCGTCACCGTAGGCACCGCCGCCTGCCAGCTCATGTACGCGAATGTGAGCCAGTGCAGCGGAACGACGGCTCCGAGAAGCAGGACCTTCGGCACATTCAGCGGTTCGGGACGCGTCACCTGGCGCACGATCCAGACCAGCAGGATCGCCGCACTGAGCCCCAAAACCGGCCATTCCAGTGCAGGGAAGGAGAACGGGATTCCGAGTTCGTCAGGGTGGCGGACGAAGAAACGCAGAAACGCGGGAGCGATGGTCATCACCCCCAGAAACACCCGATCCAGCCGGTTATCGAACGCCGCCAGATCGCGATTCTTCACCTTGTACAGCACCATGAACCCGTAGTGCTGCCGGACCACGTGATAGTACGCCCATACGCCGACCAGCAGATACAGCCAGCCCTTCAGCCCGGCCAGCACCATGGCAGGACCCAGCGCGAAGAAGAAGAGCAAGCTACCGTATAACAGCTTCCGTTGACGCGCCCGCGCCTCGCGATCGAAGAACGTCCGCGACGCCGTGGCGAAAATGTGCGTACCGTCGAAGCACACGCTCCACACCCACCACAAATAGCCGATGGGCACATGCATCGCCGCATACAGCAGCAGGTATACATACCCCGCCCCGGCACTGCCGATCACCAGGGAAAGATCGACGCCGCGGCCGATAATCCAGCGGCAATTCGCGCGCGGAACAGCGTCCCGCACATCGGGAGTGGCGACGGCGGCCATCGGGTGTCCGGTTATGCGAAGTGGTACTTGTTGGCCGCTTCGTCCCAGACCACCTTCTTCTGGTTCTTGAACGACAGCGTAGCCATATGCCCGGAGATCGCCGCCTGCTGGCCCACGCTCGGCGGCGCGATCACCTTCTCCGAACCCTTCACGCTCATGATGAAGTTGCGGAAATGGTTGTTAACGCCATCGGCTTCCTGAAAATCCTGCCGCCCATTCAGGTGGATCGGCTTGCGCGACGCGATCTTCGCCGGCGCTTTCCCTCGAAACGTCTCCGGAGTGAAATAGAGGTCCTGCCGGTTCATCACTTCGATGGTGCCTTCGGTGCCGCACAGTTGCTCGCCGTACCCGTAATGATCGTTGCCGAAGTAGGAGCTATAGTTGATCTGCAGGTCGCCCGGATACTCGTAAATCGCGCTGAACGTGTCCGGCACATCGCGATCGTCGTGCCACCGGTAAATGCCCCCGGTCGCGACGCACGTTTTCGGCGTGGTCTTGTCGAGCATGAAGTTGACGATGTCCGTCTGGTGCACCAGCAGGTCTGTCGAAATGCCGCCCGAATAATCCCAGTAGAGCCGCCATTGAAAGTAACGTTCGGGACTCCACGCCCGCTTCGGCGCCGGACCCAGAAATCGATTCCAATCCGTATTCTGCGGATTCGCTTCCGGCGGAATCACGTAGCGCCACGCCGGGTCGTTATCCAGCGAGTTGCGGTACCAGAAGGCGCGTACGAAATGCACCTCGCCGATCATGCCCTGCTGCACCAGCTCCTTGGCTTTCTTATACAGCGACGAGCTGCGATTCTGCGTGCCCACCTGCACGATCTTCCCCGAAGCTTTCCAGGCGTTGACGATGTCGTTGCCTTCTTCAATCGTGTGCGCCAGCGGCTTCTCGACGTAAATGTGCTTATTGGCCTTCAGCGCCGTGACCGTCATGTTGCGATGCAGGTGCTCCGGGGTCATGATGAACACGGCGTCGACATTCTTATCGGCGAGCAGGTCGTTGTAATCGTTATAGAACTTCGGCTCGTTTCCCCAGATCGTCTTCATGCGATCCTTCGCGCGCGCGATGTATCCCTCGTAGGTGTCGCAGATGGCCGTGATCTGAACTTGGTCGCCGCAAGCCTGCTTCAGCCATTCGATTCCCGCGTTGCCCCGCGTGCCCACCCCGATCCATCCGATATTGATCTTCTCATTCGCGCCCCGCGCCGAAATCACGGCCGGACCGGCTGCCAGCGCAGCGGCCTTTAGGAAATCGCGACGTTTTAGATCTTCAGCCATCGGAAAAAACCTCCCAAAAGACGATGATACCGCTAAGCATCTGCCTCAAAGATCAGGCTCGAGCACGTCAGCCCGGCCTCTGCTTTCATCAGTTCCGAAATGTCCATCGGGCACACGGCATAACCACGCTGTTGCAGCCGTTCCGCGGTGCGCGGATAGCACGCCGCGATCAGCGTCACGCCGCCCACCGTCAGCGTATTCGCCGCCCACGGCTCCGCCGCATCCACGGGGATAGCTTCGAACGCCGCCAGCGGAGCCATATCGATCAACTCCGCATTGGCGACCAGCGTATTGCCGCCGAGCCACGTCACCGCCGATTTGAGATGCAGGCAGTGGCGCACCTCGACCGGAGTCACCGTGTAGCCGAACTCGGCCGTGAGCTCGCGCAACTGTCCGATGCCCTCCGCGTTCGTCCGAGCGGATGCGCCCACGAACAACGTGCGGCCGATCCGCATCACGTCGCCGCCTTCCAGCGTGGCCGGAGCTTGCATCCGCCGCAATTCGCGAAACGGTTGTAACGCCGCTGCCAGCGATTCACCTTCTCTTCGCCGCGATTCGGCGCCCATCCGCGTAACAATCGCAACCTCGTCCAGCACCAGTGCCGGATCTTCTACGAACACCGAATCCGGCAGGTCTGGTTCGGCGGGCAGGACAGTCACGGCCAGCCCCAATTCCCCCAGTTTCGCTTCGTACGCGCGATGTTCCGCCGCGCACTTGGCCGTATCGATCGCCACGCGCGCCAGCGTATGCAGTTCGCAGCGCGCAATTGTGGGACTCACCTCTCTTGTAATGGCTCGCATCATCCCTGTATCCTCGTAAGTTATGGCTGAAACTAAACCCGACCAAGAACGCCAGATGGGGTTCGCGACCCGCTCTCTGCACGCCGGCCACACGCCCGACAAGGCCAGCCTCGCGCGCGCTGTTCCCATCTATCAGAGCACGTCTTTCGTGTTCGAGGACTCCGCCCATGCGGCCGAGCTCTTCGCCCTGCAGAAGTTCGGCAACATTTACAGCCGCATCATGAACCCCACCACGGACGTCTTCGAACAGCGCGTTACCGCGCTCGAAGGCGGACTCGGCGGACTTGCCACCTCCAGCGGACAAGCCGCGCAATTCCTCGCGCTCACCAGTCTCGCGGGGCAGGGCGATGAGATCGTGGCCGCGAGCACGCTGTACGGCGGCACCTACACGCAACTCGATGTGAGCTTCCGCCGCCTCGGAATCGACGTGAAGTTCGTCGAGCCGGACGACCCCGAAAACTTCCGCAAAGCGATCACCAGCAAGACCCGCGCGGTCTACGGGGAAACCATCGCCAATCCGCGGATGAACGTTCTCGATATCGAAGCCATCGCGAAGATCGCGCACGGGGCCGGCGTTCCGCTGGTTATCGATAACACTATGGCGTCGCCGTACCTTTGCCGGCCCATCGAGCACGGCGCGGATATCGTCGTGCACTCCGCCACGAAGTTTCTCGGCGGCCACGGCACGTCGATCGGCGGAATTATCATCGATAGCGGCAAGTTCAAGTGGACCGATAAGTATCCCGCGATCACGCAACCCAGCCCCGGCTATCACGGCATGAAATTCGCTGAGGTGTTTGGCGATATGGCGTACATCATCAAGGTCCGCGTCGAAGGCCTCCGCGATTTCGGCCCCTGCATCAGCCCTTTCAATTCGTTCCTCTTCATTCAGGGAATCGAAACCCTGAACCTGCGCATGGACCGCCACAGCACCAACGCCCTCAAAGTCGCCGAATGGCTGGAAAAGAACTCCGCCGTTTCCTGGGTGAAGTATCCGGGCCTGAAATCCAGCCCGTATTACAAGCTTTCGCAGAAGTATCTGCCGAAGGGCCAAGGCTCGATCGTGACGTTCGGAATCAAGGGCGGACTCGATGCAGGCCGCAAGCTGATCGACAACGTGAAGCTCTTCTCCCACCTCGCCAACTTAGGCGATGCCAAGAGCCTCATCATTCACCCGTCCTCGACCACGCACCAGCAACTCAACGACGAGCAGCAACTCGCCGCCGGAGTGAGTAAGGACCTGGTTCGCCTCTCCGTCGGAATCGAAGACGTCGAAGACATCATCTGGGACCTGGACCAGGCGATCACCGCGTCACAAAGCCGCTAAACCGAGCATCGCATCTAGTCCGGCTGTACGCATTTCGATGCACCTTTTACCGCTCCCTTACGGGATTCTGAAAAATTATCGAATTGCTTTCTTGCCGCGTTCAAACGCACTCGTGTCCGGGCACCTCTTACCGCTCCCTTACGGGATTGTGAAAAATTATCGAATTGCTTTCTTGCCGCATTCAAACGCGCTCGCATTCCCGGCACCTTTTACCGCTCCCTAACGGTCACGGCTCCGTATGCAGGTGATTCTGCTAACGGAGCCGTGACCGTAAGGGAGCGGTAAAAGGTGTATCGAAAGGCGAATGGAGCGCGACGAGAGAGACAGCCGGATTCTTCCCCAGACCCTAACCCTCGCAATTCCAAGGTCTTCTCTGTGACCTCTCTGCGTCCTCTGTGTCTCCGTGGTGAACCCGCACTGCTACTTCCCCAGAAACCGATCCATCTCCGCCAGCCGCTGCTCCAGTTGCTTCTTCAGCACCTGATACCGCTCGATAGCGTCCCGGCCGATCTTCTGATCCGTAGCCGTCGTCATGGAATACAGGTAAGTAATGTGGGTCTGTAACTCCGGCTGGCTATATCGAATCGACGGAGTAATCAAGCTCGCCGCCAGATCGTTGATGTTCGCCAGCTTCGCCGGATCGTTCTTATAAGTCTGCTGCGCCGCGCGAATGCGGCTTACAGCTTTATTGACCTCACTGACTAACTCCCGAACGCGCATGTTATGGTCGAACTGCTCCTGTAAGTCGGCCTGAGTAACTCCGTCAGCGACCACCCGTGGATCTTCCGTCAGAGTCAACGGCTGCGTCGCCGTCCACGAGCCCGCGGTCACTTTGACGAAGTATTTCCCCGGCGCCGCCGCCGGACCGTTCGGACCTTCCGGCCGCGTCGCGCTTTGCCATGGCCCGGGATACCGCAGGTCCCACGTCAGCCGGTGCATCCCGGCCGTCTTCTCCACACGCACGGGAGCGCCGCGGAACCTGAATCCGCCCTCTTCATCGCCGCCGCCCTCTTCGTCTGCCGCCGCTGCGCCACGACCTCGTCCACCGCCGCCCACCGCCGCCTCCGCGCTCGAGAACTTACGCACAGTGTGTCCGGCCGCATCGGTAATTTCCATCGTCACGTCGCCCGAAGCCGGCGCCGCCAGGAAGTAATCGATCTCCGCGCCCGGCTGCGGATAAGTGATCCCCGCCCCGCGCCCGCCGCCGCGTCCGCCATGTGTGCGGATCGCCACTCGCGGAGCGAACAACGCATCGTGCTGATCGCTGTTGTCCTTGATCTGATGCAGCGGCGTGAGGTTGTCCAAAATCCAGAAGCTGCGGCCCTGCGTCGAAAGAATCAGGTCCTTGTGCGCCACGCGTATGTCCGTCACCGGCGTCGCCGGCAGATTCAATTGGAAGCTCTGCCAGTGACCGCCATTGTCGAACGAGATATACATGCCGAACTCGGTGCCCGCGTACAGCAGACCCGCCCGGTCCGGATCCTCGCGCACCACGCGCGTCGGCTCGTCCGCCGGAATTCCGTTCTTACCGTCAGTAAGTCGCGTCCACGTCTTGCCGTAATCGTCCGTGCGGTAGAGATAAGGAGCGAAATCGCCGAGCAGGAAACGATAAACGGCATAGTAAGCCGTCCCCGGCTTATGCGGACTCGGCTCAATATTCTGCACGCGCCCGCCCGGAGGCAGATCCTTCGGAGTTACATTCGCCCACGTCTTCCCGTCGTCGCGAGTTACAAAGAACGGCCCGTCGTTCGACCCCGTCCAGATCAGCCCCTTCTGAATCGGAGATTCGCGGATTGCATATACCGTGCTGTACACTTCTTCGCCCGTCGCGTCGCGCGTGATCGGCTCCCCGCTCGGCCCCTGCGTCCCTTCCGGATGCGCCGTCAGGTCCGGACTGATCTTCTCCCAATTTACGCCGCCGTCCTTCGATCGATGCAGATACTGCGAGCCGTAATACACCGTGTGCGGCGTGAACGGCGAAACCTCCATCGGCGAAACGCGCTGGAAACGATAAATCAGCGTGCCCCCGCCGTTGCCGTACAAACTTTCCGCGCCCACCCAATAGCGCTCTTCATCCGTCGTGTTGAGATTCTGCCGCGAGAACTGACCCTTGCAGCCGCCGTACACAATCATGGGATTGTCTTTGTCCGGCATGATCGGCCCCGTCTCGCACCCGGGACCCGTGCGGTACGCCTGTCCGTTGCCCAGCGGCAGACTCGGCACGATCACCGTCGTGTTGTCCTGCTGCGCGCCATAAATTCGGTACGGGTACTGATTGTCCACCGTGACCTGATAAATTTCCGCGGTCGGCTGGTTGTCCTGCGAACTCCAGGTGCGTCCGCCGTCGAGCGACACGTTCGCGCCGCCGTCGTTGCTCTGCACCATGTAATTCGAATTCTTAGGGTTGATCCAAATGTCGTGATGGTCGCCGTGCGGCGCAGGAGACGTCCGGAACGTCTTGCCGCCATCCGTGCTCTTGAACCAACTTTCATTGCCGACGAACAACACATCCGGATTCGTGGGATCCACGCCGAGCGTGTCGTAGTAGAACGGCCGCGTGATGATGTTTCCGCTTCCATTGACGAGCGTCCACGTCGCGCCCGAGTCCTCGCTGCGATACAGACCCGACCCCGGCTTCGCCTCGATCAGCGCGTAAACCCGCTCCGGCTTGGCGGCGGAAATCGACACGTTCGCGCGGCCGAACAGTTCATGCGGCAATCCGCCCGCGAGTTTCGTCCAGTTGTCGCCGCCGTCGGTGCTCTTGTAAATGCCGCCCTCGCGTGCGCCGCTGATGATGGTCCATGGCTTGCGCTGCCCGTGCCACATGCACGCGAACAGCACGTTCGGGTGTCCCGGCTGAATCTCCAGGTCCGCCGCGCCCGCCGAATCGGAAATGTGCAGCACGTTCTTCCACGTTTTGCCACCGTCGCTGCTGCGATAGATGCCGCGCTCCGGACTATCCACGAACGGATTGCCCAGCGCCGCCACATACACCAGGTCCGGATTCGACGGGTCCACGCGCACCGTCGAAATCTGGCCCACGTCGCGCAGGCCGGAAAACGTCCACGTGCGCCCGGCGTCAATCGACTTGAACATCCCCCGGCCGATCGAAACGTTGCTGCGGATCTTGCTGGACCCCGTGCCCGCGTAGATCACGTTGGGGTTGGACTGCGCGACTTCGATCGCGCCCATCGACCCCACCGGCAATTGCCCGTCAGAGATGTTGACCCACGTGTGCCCGGCGTCGGTGGTCTTCCAGATGCCGCCGCCCGTCGAGCCCATGTAGTACGTGTGCGGCTCCGTCGGCACGCCCGTCACCGCCGTGACACGCCCGCCGCGCTCCGGACCAACCATCCGGTACTTCATTCCGGACCACAGCACCGGGGGATACGTCCCCGGAGCCGCCGCCGTCGCATAATATCCCGCCGCGGCGCAAATCAGCCCGGCCGCGAGCACTAACCGCAAGTTACGCATAGCGTGATTATAATAGGCGCAATGAAACTCGTATCGATGCTGTTTCTCGGAATATCCCTTTACGGAGCCGATTGGCTAGTGGTTGCCAACAAGGGCGACAATGCGGTCGGCATCATCGACCCTGCGGCCGGCAAGCAGGTCGCGGAGGTCCCCGAAGGTGGGGTGACGGTCCACGAACTCATTGCGTCGCACGATGGACGGCTGGTCTACGCGCCCATTTACGGCAATTCCGGCGTTGGGAAGCCGGGCACCGATGGCGACACGATCATCGCTATTGACCTGGCCGGCCGCAAAGTGGTCAACACTCTGAAATTCGACCACGGAGTGCGCCCGCATTGCCCGCTGATCGGTCCGAAGGACGGAATGCTTTACGTGACTACGGAGATCGATAAGACCGTCAGCATCATTGATCCCAAGACCTTCAAAGTGGTCGCGACGATCCCGACCACTCAGCCCGAATCGCACATGCTGGTGCTCTCGCACGACGGCCGCCGCGGCTACACAGCGAACGTCGGACCCGGCACGGTGTCGGTGCTCGACATCGCCGGCCGAAAGACGCTCACCGTCATTCCGATCTCCAAAGAAACGCAGCGTATCGCGATTTCGAACGACGACAAGTGGGTCTTCACCAGCGATCAGACGAAGCCGCAATTGGCGGTGATAGACACGGCGAGCGATAAGGTGGCTCGTTGGGTTTCTCTGCCCGGAAGGGGCTACGGAGGAGCCGTCACGCCGGATGGCCGCTATCTGGTGATCGCCTGCCCGGAAGCGAACAAAGTGGCGGCGGTTGACCTGAAAACCTGGGAGGTCGCCCACACGGTAGACACAGCGAAAGCGCCGCAGGAAGTGATCGTCAGGCCTGATGGAAAGTTCGCCTACGTCTCCAGTTCCGCCGAAGGAAACATCGGAGAAATCTCACTAACCGACTGGAAACTCACCAAAACGATCAAAGCCGGAAAAACCGCCGACGGCCTGGCCTGGGTCCCGACCGGGCTCCCGCCCGGTCGCTAACTGAGCATTTCGGGCAAGCGAAGCGAGACCGCGACCTGTGTTTTCGCGACCGTGAGGGGTTGTGAAAAAATATCAAATTGCTTTTTTGCCGCATTCAAACGCATTCGCATCCCCGACACCGTTTGCCGCTCCCTAACGGTCACGGCTCCGTATGTAGTTGATTCTGCTTACGGAGCCGTGACCGTGAG